>JBDVOA010000008.1:0-193453 GCA_039969355.1 Paracoccaceae bacterium | reverse complement strand
TTACGACAGCTGCGCCAAAGTCGCCGGCGCAATCACCCCCGTCCCAGGCGGCGTAGGCCCTATGACAATCGCATGCCTCCTCGCAAACACAACAACAGCAGCCCTGCGCGCAAACAACCTCCCAGAAAACACAGGACTTACCAAGTGACGGACTATCAGGACACGCTGGTAACTGGTACCATTGTGCCCTGCAGGACTGCGATTAATGTCTCGATGTTGTTTGTGATCATGTGAACCTCGGCACTCACTACAACAAGTCTACGGCCGGGTTTGATTACCCGGCCCGTCGCACGCATGATATCGCCTTTCGCCGGGGCAATTAGGTTTATTTTCATTTCAGCCGTCAAAACTTCGTCTTCGGGGGCCATAATGCTGAGCGCGGCGTAACCGGCGGCGCTGTCACCCAACGCAAACGTCAACCCGGCATGAGCAAAGCCATGTTGTTGACGCGACCCGTCCAGAATTGGCGCTACTACGGTTACTTCGCCCTTTGAAATATGCGCGAGCGATGCCCCTAATGTGGCCATCATGGATTGTCCGTCAAAGCTGGATCGGATTTTTCTGATTGATGCTGAATTCATCGCGAATACCTGACGAGTTACCGACCTTATGAAATGACGCTTGTTCACAACAGGGGGGAAAGTACGGAAAACCCCACCTATCTATTTGTGATTGTTTATATAATTTTAGCATTGGCTATGTCTAGTTGGAGTCAATGGCTGCGCGTATGAGAGAAGAACTGAGAAATTTCTTACTGCGGTTGGCGGCACCAACACCCGTCGCTATCTGGATCATCAGTTCATTGACCGTTTCGTTGGCAGGACCATTCGGCACATTTGAGGCGTTACCATACTTTTCGCGGCTGACATATTGGGGAAGTGTGATAGGGCTGTCGATCGTTATCGGGGCGGTTGTACGTCTCATCAGCTTGTCTAGATTCCGCAGCGATGAGCCTGTTAAGCAGGACATATTATCGATCGTCGCGATGACGGTTATCTTTTCACCCATAGTATTTCTACTTACGATTCTTCTTGTTCCATCTGACGAAAACACCTTTCCTAGCATCGTCGAAGTGGCGTCCTATGTCGCTGCGATCTCGACCGCCGTATTCGCAATCCGTCGCCTGTTACCGGGTGTTGATGACATATCTAATCTGATCGCGCCAACCGTCGTGCCCCCCCCGAAATTGTTAAGACGATTGCCGCCCGATTTCGTGGGGCCAATTCTACGTCTGTCCGTGCGCGACCACTTTGTGGATGTCGTAACGCCTCGCAACACAGTTACAATACGCCTGCGGTTCAGTGACGCGATCGAAGAAATGGACGGCGTTCAGGGGTATTGCGTACATCGCTCGCACTGGGTTGTCGCAGATGCGATTGTGGCCGTAGAGCAGACCGGAGGCAAAACGACGGTTCGCCTGAGCAACGGTGATGTAGTCCCAGTAAGCCGAAAGTATCGCGAAAATCTGAAAGTTGCCGGACTCCTCTAATTAATGTTTACTACCTTGGCATCGGAACAGCATGTGGTGTTGGCCCGGTCATCACCGCTAGCGCATCTGACCGCATCAGGTCAGCAAGCGCTCTGTCTTTGCTGTTCAGCCCGCCGGTATAGGTTCCGTACGCGGGTAAAATGATGCGGTCCTCATCCAACAAGAATGCAGGTCGTGTGATAGTCTTGAATTTTGTCTTAATGTTTGCCTTGGGATGAAAATGCCCCGACACTTCGCCCATGGATCCGCGCCGGGCGATGTGGCGAAAAGTTAGGGGCGGAAATTGCAATTCGGCCAGATGGCTGCCGCCCAGATCAATCGGCCCAGGGTCATGGTTACCCGCGATCCAGATCCAACTCCTCCCGGCCTGCAACTGCAGAATCCACAGGCGCTCGTTCTCAGGTAGGGCGCGAGCGGCGTTACGATCATCAAAACTATCCCCCAGACACACCACCGTTGCTGCGTCGCAAAGCGCCAGATCAGAGCCGAGTCGGTTCAGCGTGTCACGTGTGTCATAGGGTGGCAGCGATGATCCCCCGCGCCGGACGATCCGTTCGGATTTGCCCAAATGCAGATCAGAAACACAAAGCAATTTCTGATCGGGCCACCACAGTGCGCCTGATCCCAGTGCGGTCAGTCGGGCACCAGAAAGTGAGAAATCGTAACCTTTCATGGTGCAAACAAAACAGGAACACCTTGGCGGGGCAAGGATAAAACATGATGGCCGCATCGTCCGTAACGAATGACAAAAGCGGTGTTAGGTCTCTAGCCCTGCTGATTGCATCAGTGCAACCGCTTCTCTGGCAAGGATGGTCTCTTCAGCAGAACCTTTGATTGGAACCTTACCCATTTCCAGAAACAAGGGCGCTGCCAAAGGCGAGACATGTGCAAGTCGTACGTGATCGATCCGCCCCGCAACCCGCATCGCCATTTCCCTGATCCGCTCGAAATCCACAAGACCACGCAAGGCCTCTTGTCTGGTGATTTGCATCATCAGGTGATCTGGGTCGTATTTGAGCAATGTATCATACAGTATATCTGAGCTGAACGTCGCCTGTCGGCCGGTTTTTTTCGCAGACGGGCTGTTGCGTTCGATCAATCCCGCAATAGTTGCACTAGCTCTGAAGGTCCGCTTCATCACGGCGTTGCCAGCCAGCCAGTTTTCCAGCCCGTCCTGCAGTGCATCGATGTCAAAAAGCGGGGCCGGATCCTCCAGATCATCCAATCCCCAGATCAACGTGGCGTAATCTGTCGCAACAAATCCCAAAGGGTTAAGCCCCATTTCCTCCAATCGCTTGCTCAGCAATAGGCCGAGCGTTTGCTGGGCGTTGCGCCCCGCAAACCCATAGACGCAGATATGGGCCCGTCCGTCCTGCGGAAAACCTTCGATCAGCAGCCTGTTGGGCTCTGGAAGTTTGGAAAGCCGGCGTTGAAGGGTAAGCCAATCGGCAGTATGCGCCGGCAAGTTTGACCATCTTTCTTGCTGAAAAATCGATAGAATGCGCTGGGACAATTGGGTCGAAGTCGAAAATTTGGTCCCCATGAAAGTCGCAATCTTGGGCTTCTTGTCGGCACGTCTCGTGACTTCGACAGTCATTTCACGCAAACCTTCGTAGCGCACGATCTGTCCGCCAATCAAGAATGTGTCTCCTGGAGTAAGGGACGCTGCAAACCCTTCTTCTATCTCGCCCAACGGTTTACCACCACGGCTCCGTTTAAGGCGGACTTTGAGTGTATCGGTATCCTGTATCGTTCCTATATTCATACGGATGCGCTGTGCTGCGCGCGGATCGCGCAGCTGCCATAAACCCTGCGCATCCTGGCGGAGCCTTTGCCACCGGTCATAAGCGCGAAAGGCGTAGCCGCCGGTGGCACAAAAATTCAGACAATCGTCGAATTCGGGGCGCGTCAGCGCTGAATATGGCCCGGCATTGGTGACTTCCGCGAATAATGCGTCCGCGTCAATCGGGCCCGCACAGGACGAGATTAGAATATGTTGACACAAGACATCGCGCGGTCCTGGGCCTCGCGGCTCACCGTCCAATTCACCAGCCAACACGGCGTCAAGAGCAGCCACACATTCAACAACCTCAAATCGATTTGCCGGTACCAGCAATGCCTTTGAAGGTGCGTTGTACCGGTGATTGGCACGTCCGATGCGCTGCACCAGCCGTTTGACATTTTTGGGCGCGCCAATCTGAACGACAAGGTCCACATCACCCCAATCAATGCCTAGATCAAGGCTGCCTGTACACACGATTGCGCGCAATTCCCCACGCACCATCGCACCTTCAACGCGCTCTCTTTGGGCACGATCGAGGCTGCCATGATGGATGCCGATGGCCAATCCTTCCTCATTGGCAAGCCAAAGATTATGAAAAAAGATCTCGGCTTGTGCACGGGTGTTATGAAAGATCAGCGTGGTGTTATGTGCCTTGATTTGTTCCAATACGGCGGGAATGGCATAGGCTGCGCCGCCACCTGACCATGGCGGTTTTTGCACTGTTTCCAACATCTTTATGTCAGGGGCAGGGCCGGGATCAGCCAAGAGGATTTCGCAGGAATCGGGGTGGCGAGCCAGAAAATGGGCAATGGCAGCGGGATCTTCTACCGTCGCCGAAAGCCCGACCCGTCTTATTTCGGGGCACAATGACTGCAAGCGTGCCAATGCCAACATCAATTGATCGCCCCGCTTACTTTCCGCCAGCGCGTGGATTTCATCCACCACAACGCGTTTGAGGCCTGCAAACATCAAGGGTGCATCCTCGTAAGATGTTAGCAACGCAAGGCTTTCCGGTGTGGTTAGCAAGATGTGGGGCGGGTCAGCGCGCTGTCTCTTCTTTCGGCTTGAGGGTGTATCGCCAGTGCGATCCTCGATCCTGATTGGCAGACCCAGTTCATCCACAGGCGACATCAAATTGCGTTTCATATCAGCGGCTAGCGCTTTGAGCGGCGAGATATAAAGGGTATGCAAACCGTTATCAGGATCGCGGGCTAATTCGACTAGCGTTGGCAAAAAACCAGCCAGCGTCTTGCCGCCCCCAGTAGGTGCGATCAACAAAAGCGCTGGTTCGCTTGCGCGTTGTAGCATGGCCTGTTGATGCGGATGAAGAGACCAGCCCTTGTTGGCGAACCACCCGTGAAATTCCTGCGGAAGACTTGACATGGAAGGAGTGTAACGCAGCCAGAGGTTTTTCGAAGCAGAATTAGCGCGTGCGTGGTTGCAATGATCTGATCATTTTGCGGACAGAATTGGGCAAGTCTGCATCTGCACCGATTGGTGCGCTGTCAAGAGCGCTGCCGACATCTTTGACAAGAATACCGATCGTATTGTCGTCGGCATATCCATCTCGCGCAAATTCAATGTCGTTAAAACCTGATGCCAGCCAGTTTTGGCCTGAGGAAGTTGAGATTAGATTGAGCAATGCCGTCTCGTCCAGACCAGTCTGATCGCCCCAGTCCAGCACCAATCTGGTCATGGCGGTTGATCCTGCAGCAAGTAGATTATTCAAAACCTTCGACTGCATGCCTGATCCGAAAGGCCCCATGCGGTGGAAATGTTCCCCCATGGCACTAAGGATTGGTTGTGCTTCGTCCAGATCGGCATCATCTCCGCCCAACATAAACGACAGTCGTGCCTCTTGCGCAGCAATTTGGGCCCCGGACATCGGTGCGTCAATCAAGGTTATGTGGCCCGGCACGTGGTTTCGTAGCGACCTAACATAACGTGGCGAAAGAGTTGAGCAGATCAGGATGCGAGTCAGATTGGGTGACGAGGCAAAACCCTGAGCGTCAAAAAGCACCTCATCAGTCTGGGTGATGTCGCGCACCACAGTTATCAATGTGGTGATCCGGGGTGCGAATTCCGCCACTTCACAGGTCATCACCGATTCTAGTGCGTCGAACTCAGACGGCGGGCGAATATCAAAGCCGCCAGCATCCAAACCGGCGGCACGCAATGCCGCAAGCATAGGCGCGCCCATACGGCCGCAGCCAGCAACGCCAATCATTTTACGATGACTTCGTCTTTTACAAACATGTTGGCCCAAGCCCGGTCAATCAGGTCAGGTGTCATCTGGTAGGGGATACCTTCAAATTCGCAAATCGCCATGATCTGATCGATCAAAAAGACGGGCTGATAATTCGCATAAATGTTTTCAATCGTCGGGTATTTGACTTTTAGCAGATGGACCAATGCAGGCTCATCCAATGGTACGCCTTTTTTGCGTGCAACCATGGCAAAGATCTTTAGGAAATCTTCCTGATTTGGTCCATCGATCTTGATCTTAAAGAAAATACGACGCAGGGCAGCTTTATCAAAAATCTCGTTCGGGTGAAAGTTCGTGGAAAAGATGACTAGAGTGTCGAACGGTACTTCAAATTTTTCGCCGGATTGGAGGGCAAGAATATCCTTGCTTTCTTCCAGTGGAACAATCCAGCGGTTTATCAGCGCCTGAGGTGGTTCTGACTGACGGCCAAGGTCGTCCACAATAAATATCCCGCCTGTCGACTTTAATTGTAGCGGTGCCTGATAGGTCTTGGCATTCGGATTGTAGACCAAATCAAGCATGTCCAAAGTCAGTTCGCCGCCGGTGACAACGGTTGGACGTTCGCATTGAATGTAACGGGTGTCGTAGCGGTTTCCGGTGCGACGCAGCGAATTTGGGTCATCCGCTTGTACTTCGGCGGCCGAATGGACGATCGGGTCGTAAACGGTGATTACTTGACCGGAATATTCAATCGCAAGAGGCACATATACCCGGTCACCTAGGGCATCGCGGATGCCATTCGAGATTGATGACTTACCATTCCCCGGCGGGCCATACATCAGAATTGAGCGACCGGCGCTGACCGCGGGGCCGAGGTGATCCAGCAGTGTGTCTGGCAATACCAGATGCCCCATTGCGTTGGTCAGTTGATCTCGTGTCACGGCAATGTTCTTGATCGACTGACGTTCGACCTGCTCGCGATAGACGTCCAGTGGGACAGGCATTGCGCCGAAGTATTCGGACTGGGACAAGGCATCAAGCGCCCGCGCTTTGCCCTGATCAGTCAACTGATATCCCATTTCATTGCCGCTGTTGGCGTTCAGGGTTCCGGTTGCCTCAAGCAATTTTTGATCACGTGCCGCGTCAACAAGCTGCTGGGTCACCGGGATAGGCAAACAGATCGCCTTGGCGATTTCGGATGTTGTGTCGACATTTTTGCGGAATATCGTCTTCAGAAGGATATCCCGCATCATCACGATCGGAAGCCGCATTTCGGCGATGCTACGTGGCGCGGGAGGAGCGACAACGGATGAAGGTTGCATATTCATACCGAGTACCTTCCGACAAGGAATACCGACCGGTGTTTCTTATTCTGCATGAGTTTCCCTCAGAACGCGAGATTGACCTTGATTGGGGGCACTTTGCCTCTGCAATGTGGGCAGAATATGGCGCTGGCGGTCAGAAACTGCGTGTCAGGACCCAAATAATGCGCCAAGTCCCAAATACATTGCCAAAGTTCCTCCAAGGGCCATCCCCATTGGGAACAAACGAGATTGATCCCAATTAACCCAGTCAGGCGCGAGGCGACGCAGAGCAGTGTGTTTGGCGATCCGCTGAGTCACCACAGCGGCAAGCAGACAGGCGCAAAAAACCTTGCCAAGCACAAGCTGATCACCTGATGCGACAAAGGGAGCGGCAGCAGCGAGAAACTTGGCATCACCTCCACCCATCACACCTGCAGCATTCAGTACTATTCCGATAAGCAGAACGATCATGAACTGAGCCAGGCGCCAAAGGTATTCTTCAAACGGCAAGGCCACCAGACCAACCACGATAAACACGCCGGTTAATAGTAGAACGGTTTTGTTTGTGATCCGCATTTCCCGCAAATCATTGAAGATCACAAAAAAGCAGATGGGCACCACAAACGGCAAGAACCAAACAGCCGACGCCGCCGTGATCTGCATAACCTAGCTAGCTTCTAGCGCGCGAAGAGAGTTTACAGCTGCCTCAAAATGTTGTGGATGCGTGTCGACAGCTTCGCGCAGCAGGGTCTTGCCGGTTTGCACGTCACCCTGTTTGATCGCCGAAAGCGCCAATGTATGAAGCAATTGCGCGCGTTCAGTCTGATTCATTGGAATTACCGGGAGGGTATAGTTCCGCTGCGCACCGCGGGCGAGTACGAGATTGTTTTTGGCTGTAAACAGGCCCTTGTCCTGACGGATCGCATCGCCAAACAAGCGCTCTGCCCCGGCATAGTCACCACGGGTCAGCTTTGAATACCCCCAATTGTTCATCACACCAGCAGGTCGGGTCGTGAGGCCGACGGCGGTTTCGTAAAAAGTGTCCGCTTTAGACCACTCCTCGTCAGCATCAGCAACCATCGCTTCGAGACGATAACGTTCGAAAGTTTCGTAAGTCGGCGGTACGGTATCCAGGGTTTTTTCGGCGCTTGCCCAGTCGCCATCGCGCACCATAGCGTCTGCTAGTTGAACACTGTCTGAGGGCGTTGCGCCGTCCATTGTGACAACTTTCTCCCAAGCGGAAACGCCCTCAGTTGTGCGTTTGGCCCGGATCAAGGACGCGGCCAATCCACGCTGCATGTCAATGCGATCTGGGTTTGCCTTGGCTGCCTTGCCGAAATAAGTCACGGCTTCGTTAGGGTCAGCGACTGTGAGCATTACATCGTTTAGATTTGTCTCATCAACGACGTTCACATCCTGAAATGCGCGCTCTACGGTTTCATCGCCGGATTTTTCGCATGCCGATACGGCGACAACGCCGGTCAAGCAAATGCATAGAAGAATAGGGTGGCGCATTTTTGCGTCCTTTTACTGCTCTGGCCTCGATCATGGTGTATTACGGATCAGAAAATCGCCACTGCCCCGCCTCACCAATTTATAGTCTTGGTTATCTGCGTTACTAATACCAGAATTATCGGATTTTGCGAGCGCTAAGCGTAAATTATCCCGGATTGCGTCGCTTTTGCCATTGTCGATCGCATAGGCCTTCTGAAATATCTGTTGTGCTTCTGCCGTCTTGCCCTGTTCCATCAGAACAACGCCTAGGTTGTTCCATGCTTCCGGCCAATGCTCATCTTGATCGATAGCACGCAGCATCAGCTTTTCAGCTTGCCCCAAGCGACCCAACCCTAGGTTGGCGCTGCCCATCCCCAAAAGGATTTCTGCAGTTAATCCATCCTGCAATGCCGCGCGATTGAAAGCATCAAGGGCTAATTCGTATTGGCCTGCCTGAACAAGCCGATGCCCGACTTCGGCACTGTTTCCGATAGCCTTTCGGGTATCAACGCCTGGCGCATAAGGACTGTCGTCTGGACGACGAGGGTCGCTGGCAGAGCAGGCTACTAACCCAATACTTAAGATTGCAGCGTAAATGGTGCTGCCGATCCTGCGTCCGAAAGAAGCGTTAATTTCCCATGTTCCCCAACTGCGTGATCCCATGTACCGACGGGCCAACAAGAATAATAAGCAGCGGCGGTACTGTCAGCATCATAGTGGCAAGCGTCATTTTAGTTGGCAATTTATTTGCAGCCTCCTCAGCCCGCATAACGCGCTTGTCGCGCATCTCGCTGGCGTAGACGCGCAGTGCCTCGGCTATGGATGTGCCGAAAGAAGCAGATTGGATCAGAACTGTCACGAACGAAGACACATCCTGCACGCCGCAACGCTCGCCCATATCGTTGAGAACAATAACCTTGTCCTTACCAGCCTTCATTTCCTGGGCCACTGTTTCAAATTCAGCAGCAAGCGCAGGGTAGCTGGCTTGAAGTTCTTTTGCGACCCGTACAATACACTGGTCTAGCGACTGACCGGCCTCAATGCATACCAGCATCATGTCGAGTGAATCTGGAAACCCCGCTGTGATTTCTTCTTTCCTTGCCTCAACGCGCCGGGTCACCCAATATTTCGGAGCCATGTAGCCAACCAGACCCGGGGCTACGGCGTAGATCATCATCTTTTGAGTGGTCATGCCTTCGCCACCACCTAACAACGTTACGTAAACCACACCGGCAATCAGGCCGATCAGGCCGAGCGCAAATTGCGCAAAATGGAAGAAACGAACCGCATCCTTCGAAGTATACCCGGCCTGGCGCAACTTGAGTTGCATAGCAGACAGATCCGCCACGTTCTGGGGCTCAAGAAAGCCAGAAAACCGCTCCAATTTCTCATTTCGGCCATTTTGACGCAGTCTCTCACGCTTGCCCGTATTGGCACCTGGTGCCTTGATCTGGCGTTTGAGTTTGTCAAGCGGGTCCTCGCGTTGACGCAGCATGAGCGGCACGGCCAGCATGATCATGATCAAACCCAGCACGCCAATTGCGATAACTGGACCGAATTGGCCCAGTGATTCCGTTAAGAAACCTTCGATTATTCCAAGAAATTCCATGGTGTGATCTCCTAGACCTTGATGTCGGTCAGAACACGCATGACCACAAGGTTAACAGCCAGAAAAATACCAACGACGAAACAGGCCGGAATAAAGTACGGATGATCCCGCACTTCGTCATAGTAGTGAGGATCGCCGACGTTGATGACGACCAACGCCAAGAGCGGGAATGCAGACAAAAACTTTCCAGACCATTGTGCCTCGGCGGTGATGGCCTTGACCCTGCGAAACAAGCGAAAGCGCGCGCGGATAACTTTTGCGAGGCCCGCCAAAATCTCGGCGAGGTTACCGCCGGATTGCTGCTGGATCGTCACGGCAACGGCCAGAAAACGCAAGTCCTGCATGTCCAGACGTTCGGCCATTTCCTTTAGGGCATCTCCTACATCCCGGCCATAAGCACTTTCGTCTGCAATGACACCAAATTCGCTGGCCAACGGATCCTGAACTTCTTTAGCCACGATCTGGACAGCAGAGGTAAAAGGGTGGCCGACACGCAGTGACCGAACCATAAGTTCGACTGCATCCGGGAGTTGTTCTTCGATCAGCCCAAGTCGTTTTGAAGCTTTACTTGAAACCCAGAAATAGACCGCTCCTACACCGATTGCGACAGAAATGAGTGCCCTTACTAGCGGTTCTGTCTGGGTTCCGATGGTCAAACCCATGAACGAGACTACCGCGAGGCCAGCCATAATCATGACCAGTTGTTTTGGCGAAAAAGCGATTGCGGCCTTTTGCGCTTTGTCCGCCAACAGCGAATAAAGCGGAATGGTGCGGGACTTCATATGCTGCTGCATTTCCTTACGCAGCTTCGCCAGAACCTCTTCGCGACCTGCACCACGCTCAAGCATTTCAAGGCGGCGATTTACCCGGCTGTTCAGGCTGATAGATTTGCCAAAGGCGACCAGGTAAAGGCCCTCCACCAGCACCAGAACCCCTACAAAAATAAGGCCGTAAATAATTGCATCTGCACTCATTGCTCTGATCCTTACTCAGCTGCGATCGGTTCAAATATCTGTGGAGGAAGGTCAAACCCCCACATTTTGAACCTGTCCGAGAAATTGCTGCGCACACCGGTCGCGGTAAAATGACCAATAATCTTGTTGTCCGGTGTCAAGCCAACACGCTGGTACCGAAATATTTCCTGCATCGAGATGACTTCCCCCTCCATACCGGTGATTTCAGTGATCGACGTCATGCGTCGTGATCCGTCCTGCAAGCGTGAGGCCTGTACGATGAGGTTTACAGCCGATGATATCTGCGAGCGCATTGCTTTTAGCGGCATTTCGATTCCCGCCATCGCAATCATGTTTTCCAGTCGCGACACGCCATCACGGGCACTGTTGGCGTGAATCGTTGTCATCGAACCATCGTGCCCTGTGTTCATCGCCTGTAACATATCGATGACTTCCTCGCCGCGCGTCTCCCCCACAATAATGCGGTCAGGTCGCATCCGGAGGGCGTTTTTCAGGCAGTCCCGCTGGCTAACTTCGCCTTTGCCCTCAACATTGGGAGGACGGCTTTCCATACGACCCACATGTGTTTGTTGTAGTTGAAGTTCTGCGGTGTCTTCGATGGTCAGTATGCGTTCATTGTCGTCAATAAAGGAACTTAACGCGTTGAGAGTGGTAGTCTTACCAGAGCCTGTACCACCAGACACGATGATATTTAGACGCGTTGCGACTGCCGCTTGCAAATATGCAGCCATTTCTTCCGTAAAAGCACCGAATTTCACAAGATCATCAATGCCAAGCTTGTCTTTTTTAAACTTACGTATCGAGACCAGACTGCCATCAACCGCCACCGGCGGCACCATCGCGTTGAACCGCGACCCGTCTTTCAGGCGGGCATCGACATAGGGATTGCTTTCGTCAACCCGACGTCCAACCGCGCTAACAATCTTGTCAATGATGCGGAGTAGATGTCGTTCATCTTTGAATGTTATGTCGGTCAGTTCAAGCTGACCAGAACGTTCAACAAATATCTGCTTTGGGCCGTTGACGAGAATATCGTTGACCGTTTCGTCCTTCAACAAAGACTCAAGCGGCCCCAATCCCGTAACTTCGTCATATAGTTCTTGACTGAGCGTCAGGCGATCTTCGCGGTTAAGTACGATGCTTTTTTCTTCGAGAACTTCCGCAGAGATCGAATTGATTTCCTGACGCAAATCGGATTCGGTCGCGTGTTCAAGCGCTGCCAGATTAAGGTTGTCCAGTAATGCGCTATGCAACTCCAGCTTGATGTCGCCCAAACGTTCACGGCGTTTACGGTCTTTATCCATTGGGGCGCTGGTCGCCGGGACAATCTTGGTCGGCTTGCGCATTGTCGTCGGCATCACCTCAACCGGATCCGGCATAATGATTTCAGTGACGTTCGATTTTGCTTCAGCGGTAGATTTTTCAGAGGTACCGGATTTCTTGTACTTCGAGAACATTATTAAAGCCCCTGGTTAGTTTCACGCTGCCTGAGCGTTGGATTTTTGGCCGTCCTGGCTGAGCTCGTGCAAAGAAGCAGCCAATTTGGCAATTTCCTTACGTAGCGGATTTTTGGGTGCCGACATTGCCAACGGTAGCCCATGATCGGCGCCCTGAGATACTTGCTTCGCACCGTCGGGCAATTGCAGATCGATCGATATTCCCAGGCTTTCGGCCATGCGCTTCACCCTGCTTTTGCCATTTAAGTCGGTGAATTTTGGCGCCCTGTTCAGAGCAAAACGAAGCTTTTCGAACGGCAGATCTTCAGATTGCAACGCACGCTTCAGGCGGAGCACGTTCTGAGCTGACCGCATGTCCAGCTCTATCATCGCAAAGTAAACATGGGCTGAATGCAAAAGCGTTTCTGACCACTGGACCAACGTTGTCGGCACATCAACGATCACGTAATCGAAATGGCGACGTGCCATAGCAACGAGCTTGTCCACGTCTTCCGACGATATCAGATCAAGCGGAATCAGATCAGATGGTGCTGTAAGGACTTGAAGCTTTTCCTCATATGCCAAAAGCGCTTGACCAAAAACCTCGTCGTCCATGTTTGCAGTCTCGGACAGCATTTCAAAAACGACTTCCCTTCGTGGCAAGTCGAGGAAAGTGGCGACACTGCCAAATTGCAGATCAAGATCCAGAATACAGACCTTTGGAGATTCGTCTTTGCCTGTTGTTGCAAGCTCCCAGGCTAGATTAACTGCCATAGTAGTCGCGCCCGTCCCTCCGGCCAGCCCGTGAACAACTATCAAAGCGCCATCTTTCGAATCGCTGTTGCTGGATAGAGTGGTATTTTGTACCGCATTGGCACTTTCTTCTTTATCAGGGGCCCGAACGCGATCAATCGCAGCTTGCAACTCCTGTTCCGGGAGCGGGTAGGGGACAAATTCATCTGCGCCCTGACGCAACAGTTGATGCAGCGAAGCCGGAGTAACATCTTCCGCGATCAGTATGACCTTGATGTTCTTGGATTTGGCCTGGGTGATAATTTCACCCATAAGCACAAGATTGTCCTCATCGGAGTCGTCCAGTGCCAATGCAATGAATTCAAGCTTTTCGGCATCTGGTTGGCCAAAAAAGGCCAGTGCTTCGGCGAATCCCAGATCGCCCCAGTTTTCGCCCAATGCCATTTCCATATCTTCGATCAGTAGATCAAAATTCTGAACATCCCGGCTCACGGTACAGGCCACAATCGGGTTCGCGTCGGGTTGTGGCATTACACTACTCATCGCCTTGGTTCCTTTTCCTAAAAGGACACCGCAGGACATTGAAAAAGCCAAAGCAGGGCCCCCATTTTGCCATCCTACGATCTCCCGCATCCGTTTAAGTCGGACGCAATTCTCCTACTGAGAGACTATTGCGGACAATCTTGGCAATAATGGGGCTAAAAAAATCCAATTGTAGGTTTTTTTTGAACGATAGATGAAATCTGGCGGTTACTCGGATACATCCTGCGCGATTGTTGAGCCCGTCAGAAGAGTCGGAGGAACGGCACTCGCAAGGTAATCACGATAGATAATCTGGGCATATTTACCATCCAAAACTGTCGGATGTCTTTTTACAAAGCCCGTCACCTCAGTGACCGTGCGCCGATTTTGACGTTCTGGTCCTTGAGAAAGAATAACGAGTTGTGATTCGCCAAACGATGAAACGGCCTCAAGTCGCGAGCGCTTGATACCCTGTGATGTTAGAAACGCGACTGCTGCATTGGCTCGTCGCTGACCGAGGCGCTTATTGTAACTGTTGCTTCCTACTGCGTCGGTGTGACCGTAGACTCGAAACCGGACCTCGGGGAACTGACGGATCCAGTTGGCCTGTTCAGCCAAGATCGTGCGTGCCTGTTGGTCCAGTTGTGAACTGTTAAACGCAAAATTGATGGTTGTCGGCACTTCAGAGGCGAATCGTGTGGCTAGATTGAGCGCGTAGTTCTGTTCATCCTGTTGAATCAGGCTGTTGTTGAGCGTTGCCTTGCCAAAATTGCCACTTGTATTAAGAGGTGCTCCGGCTTCGCGAACCCAAGATCCGTCACACGCCGAGAGGATTGTAAGCCCTGCAAGAAGGCTGGCCGCTGATACACTTTTGTACATCTGTCCCCGCATTTCTCTAGTCCAACACATATCCATAGGAACCGCCAAAGTCCTGTTTGGCGACTTCGCCAGCAGCTCCCTTTTGTTTCTGGCGCTCACCACTAGCCACGTTGCCATACATGAAAAGACTATTTTCAGTTGGCGGAGTTACGCGGTCGGTTGGTAGCGCCAATGCTTCGCCCCGAGTAGGCGTGACGAGATGAGCTGAAATGATGATAACAAGCTCGGTTTGGTTACGTTGGTATTCAGCGCTTCGAAACAGTGCGCCAAGAACCGGAACGTCACCCAACCACGGGACCTGTGAATTCTCATCCTTAAAATCATCAAGCATCAGACCCGCAATCGCAAAGCTCTCACCATCGCGCAATTCGACAGTTGTCGATGTCCGACGCACGGTAAACGCGTCCACCTGAAAGCCGTTGAGCTGAAAGCCGTTGGTCGGATCGATGGCCGACACCTCTGCGGCCATTTCAAGATTGATCAGATCGGCATCTACTACCCGGGGTATGAAATTCATTTGAATACCGAAGGGTTTGAATTCTATGGAAACCGTATCGTTGTCCTGCGCGACCGGGACGGGATATTCACCGCCGGCCAAGAAGGTGGCTTCTTGTCCCGACAAGGCTGTCAGGTTTGGTTCTGCCAGTGTGCGAACCATGCCTTTTTGTTCGAGTGCTTCCAAAAGAAGGGCGACCTGGACCGATCCAACGTCAAACCCAAAAACAAAAGCGCCGGTATTCTCGTTCTGAAGTGGTGTCAGGCCACTTAGGGACCGAGCCGCGCCTATAGATGACGCAGCATCTCCCGTACCACCAAATACATCTGTTCCACTGATTGCCAGTGAAGAACTGAGAGATTTAGAGACAGAGCGGTTCATCTCGGCAAAACGTACTTTCAACATCACTTGTTGGACGCCGCCTACGCTCATCAAATTCGATACGCGTTCAGGTGCATAGCGTTCGGCAAGATCGAGGGCACGCTGCAGGCGCGCAATGCTAGAGACTACACCTGACAGCACGATGCCGTCGTTCGCCGTGCGAACTTCAATCTGTTCGCCAGGCAATATTTGGCGCAAGCGCTCTTTGAATTCGCTGACATCGGCAGCGACACGCACTTCAACATTGGTGATGAGCTGACCTGCGCCATCCAGCAGCGTCAAGGTGGTCAAACCTGGGGATTTGCCAAGAACGTATATAGTGCGATCTGAAAGTGATGAAATGTCAGCAATGCCCGGGTTGGCAATACTAAGCTCTGAAAAGGGAACTTCGCTTTCAACCACAATTGCGCGGTTCATCGGGACATTAAGTGTTGATTCCGTACCCTTTTTGACAACACGCAGGTTTTCGGCCTGTGCGGTCATAGGAGCGGTAAGCGCAACTGGCGACACACCAATTGTCAGGCCCACAAGGGCCGCTTTCATAAAACGATCAATTTTCATGTGACCTGCCTCTCCGATCACGCCTCATTTTTGCGGGTCTAAGGTGCCCACGATTGAGGCCACTGTGCGCCAGTTAGATTTTTATTGCAAGAATCAAAGGGTTCGGAGGACATGTTTATGTGGATAACTGGCAACAGGGTGCAAAAAGAGGGGCACCCACAAATGTGCGGGCGCCCCTTAAACGTTTGAATTGTAACTAGTTTGTGCAGGGGATGGGCAAAACCACAACTTCAGCACCACGCCGAGTTCTGATCGTGCAAACCTTTTCAACCTCTGCTTGAATGGCCGCGGCTTCGCGTTCGATGCCCAAAAGCATCCTTTGGTCGACCTCAACAGCCTCGGCAACGGTATCGTCATTCGTACCAACCAAGGAGAGCGACAAGATACCGGTTGTCTGGGCTTGTGCAAGCGCCGCGACCTGTGCAGGTGTTACCGCTACCGTCACCGTTCGGGCGATAGTGGCTTCGTCTAACCCGCTGTTCGCTGTCTGGTCTACTGCGATCAATTGCACGCGGGTTTCTATCAACTTTGTAATGTCACCACGTTCAGAATCAAGGTTTCCATCCACACGACCGGTCCAATAGACGTCAACCCGGTCACCCGGCCGCAAGAAACCCGACACACCGCTGGTTACGTCTACTCTAATAGCATAGGCCCGCATTCCACGTTCAAGCCGCGACGTCAGGCCGGCATCCTCTCCAGGTTCCGTAACCTTTACGGCCATCACAGCTTCGTCTTTCTCCATTGCGCGAATTACAATGCGAAAAACGTTGTCGCCTTTTGAAAACAGCGCATCCATTGATGAATATGTGCCTTCAGGAATTGCGTTTTCTGGCCATTTCACAATCCGTACGGCCTCTTTGTCGAGGACTTCGCCATACTTTAGGGTTTTGTCGGCAACGAGAACATCGACGGTGGGGACAATGTTGGCAGCAGCCTGCCGTTCTATGGCGAGCGCCGTCTGATAAGCTTGAATGTAGTTCTTGGCCATATAGACCGCACCACCAGCCAGGGCCAAGCCCGCCAATAACACTAACGCAAACACGCTACGCATTTAAAACCCCTCTCAGATGTTGCCCGATATAGTCGGATTACGCCGCTCAGCATCTCATATAACTGTTAATTGTGGCCAAAACAGGGAGCAGCGGATTTTTGCCGATTCCAATCGGCGCATTTGCTCCGGATTTAGCCATCTTTAACGACAAAGCAGGGCGCTTTCGGCCCCACCTCCCTTATCACACTGCTCGGCAACTTAAAATGTCCAAGTGGACAGGTAAGTCTCTATTGATTCAGTCAGGCCGAGCGTTCCGGTTTCCATCGCAGTGAAAATCGCAACAGCCATTGCAACGATCCCGGCACAAAGGACAACCCAATCTACCGTAACAGCGCCGTCTTCATCTTGAGAAAATTGCTTTAAACTGTTTAACATGTGACCATCTTTCTTGCTTGTGGCACAGAGTATTGTGTGGTGGCGCCCCCAGTGGTCTTCTCAAAAGAAGGGCCGCAACCATATTTCAGGATGCGGCCCCTAATTTGTAGTTAGGCCGAATTATTAAGGAGTAGTAGGAGTAGAGGCGTTAGGATCTTGCTTGCCCAGGAAAGTAGAAGTCTGGGAAGTCAAGTTGGTTGCACCTGTCTCGATAGATGCGTACGCCGCAACAGCCAATCCAACAACAGCGGCGGTCAGAACGACCCAGTCAACTGTTACGGCGCCGTCTTCGTCTTTACGAAAGTTCTTGATAAATTTGATCATTGTTTGTCCCTCCAAAGGATCAGTATACGATTTACTTCTTAACCTTGCCGTTCGTGTGGACTGTCTCTCTCAGACCCTGTCCGACTTGGTATGCAATGGTTATGCTATTGGAATGGGGCATGAATTTGACGCCGCGCAATTCTTTTTTAAAAAAGGCTGAATTTATTCCAGAAAATTCACAACCATCAGAAAATAAAAGAAAAAATATTTGGGTTTAATATGCGACCATTTGGAATGTAGTGCTTCGAAGGCACAATAAGGCAGAAATGCCACGTTTTGCGGCCTGAAATGCTGGTTCAGACATCCAATTTCTGCAATATCCGGGCTAACAATACCCAGAGGCAGGGCAGATCGCAGAAAAATGCGGTATATCGGAACATTTCTATTGAGTCTGGCATTGGTCGGGCCAAGTTCGGGTTGGCCGGAGGCCCCGGCTCCTTTCCCGGAGTTCAGCGCCAAGCGCATCAAGCCGCCTACTGGGGCTATTGGAAACCGGATTACGGTTCAGATCGATCCCGCAACACAGTTTCGTAAATCTGTGCCTCCCGCTAAGCCAACCGAAGAGAACTTCGACAAAGCGGCGCCGATCGGCCAGTATGTGTGGTTCTGGGATAAAATATCGCCTGATATCGCGCAATCTGGACCGGGGCGGCTAGAACTTGCACTAACTACGTTGTCGGGCTCCAACAGTCCGGTATCAACACCTCGATTGCAGCATTTGCAGGATATAGCCCGCGTGCAGGGAGTCGAAATATTAAAGTCGACAATAGGAACCGAAGTATCTCCTGCTTTGGTGCTTGCCGTTATTTCTGTTGAATCTGCCGGCAAGACAGATGCCGTGAGCGGTGCCGGAGCGCGAGGGTTGATGCAACTCATGCCAGCAACCGCCGCTCGTTTTGGCGTTGTTGACAGTTCAATACCAGCTCAGAATATTCTGGGTGGAGTAAAGTACTTGAACTGGCTGATGGGTAAATTTGATTACGATCCCATATTGGTCCTTGCCGGGTACAATGCAGGCGAAGGATCTGTGATCAATCACGATGGCGTTCCGCCTTACGCTGAGACACGCGACTATGTCCCCAAGGTACTGGCCGCGTTTCAAGTCGCCCGTGGGCTGTGTAAGACACCACCGGAGCTTATCACCGATGGTTGCGTATTCGCTGCTATGAAGTAATGCCGGGCGCGCTGCATCTTAGGGCAACGCGTTGTTCGGTCACTATGTCTAAACCTGCTCCAAACCTAAATTAAACTATGGTGGCCTCGGTCGCGCTCCTGAGCTCCTCCTCGGTCACCCCATCAGCGCATTCGATGATTTTCAATCCGCCGTCCGCGACGTCCAATACACCCATATTAGTGATTATCCGGTCAACCACTGCTTTCCCGGTCAACGGGAGCGTGCATTCCTTGAGCACTTTGCTATCACCATGCTTATTGGTGTGATCCATCACCACGACCACGCGACCAACGCCGGCTACAAGATCCATCGCTCCGCCCATACCTTTGACCAATTTTCCTGGAATCATCCAGTTGGCCAGATCGCCATTCTCGGCGACTTCCATCGCTCCCAGGATTGCCATCGCGATTTTTCCGCCCCGGATCATGCCAAAGGATTGCGCACTGTCGAAATAGGCTGTGCGCGCCAGTTCGGTGATGGTCTGCTTGCCCGCATTGATAAGATCAGCGTCTTCTTCGCCTTCTATGGGAAATGGGCCCATACCAAGCATGCCGTTTTCCGACTGAAGCGTTACATCCATACCATCCGGAATGAAATTTGAGACCAGCGTTGGAATGCCGATGCCAAGGTTTACGTACCAGCCGTCCTGAAGCTCTTGTGCTGCACGCGCAGCCATTTGGTTCCGATCCCACATAATATCGTCTCCTTAAGCCGCTGGGCGCGTTGTGCGCTGCTCGATACGTTTCTCGTGTTCACCTTGTACAATGCGGTGGACATAAATCCCCGGCAAATGAATGGCGTCTGGGTCAAGGCTGCCTCGGGGCACTATTTCTTCGACCTCTGCCACACAGACTTTGCCGCACATCGCTGCAGGAGGATTAAAGTTGCGGGCCGTCTTGCGAAATACCAGGTTGCCCGTGTCATCTGCTTTCCAAGCCTTGACGATGGCAAGATCAGCAAAGATGCCTTCTTCCAAGATATATGTCTCGCCGCTGAAATCTTTATGTTCTTTGCCATCCGCAATCACGGTGCCAACCCCGGTCTTTGTATAAAAACCGGGAATACCACATCCTCCCGCTCGCATGCGTTCGGCCAGAGTGCCTTGCGGGTTGAATTCCAGCTCAAGTTCGCCGGAAAGGTATTGCCGCATGAACTCGGCGTTTTCACCCACGTAAGAGCTGATCATCTTTTTGACTTGTCTGGTCTGCAACAAAATACCGATACCAAAATCATCAACACCGGCGTTGTTGGAGGCAAAGGTCAAGTCCTTTGTTCCCGCATCTTTGATCGCGTCCAGCAGCAGTTCCGGAATTCCACACAGCCCAAACCCGCCGGATGCAATAAACATGCCATCAAACAGCAGGCCTTCTAACGCCTCTGCTGGCGTGGAGAAAATCTTTTTCATCGATCTGGATCCTTTGCTGCATGACGCTGTACTTTTGCCGGGTTGTGCCGCGAGGGTCGGCGCGTGTCAACAAAGTACAAAGTAAAGCTGCAATTCAAATTCTTACGACGTCGCGCGATTCGACCGGAACTATGCCGCGGGTCGTTTGGAGGTCGTTTTTTTGACGTTGGCCTTTTTGGGTTTACTTGCCTTTGCGGAAGCTTTCTTTGCGGGCTTCTTGCGCTTGCCGCCCTTGCTGGCGATTTTGGCATCCAGTAATTCGACAGCGGCGTCCATGCTCAAATTAACGGGATCAGTCTCTTTGGGAAGTGTCGCATTGATCTTTTCCCATTTCACATAGGGCCCATATTTGCCTTCCATGATATTGACTGGCCCACCGTCCTGGGGATGCTCACCCAGCTCGCGCAAAGGCTTGGCCGCGGCTCCACGACCGCCGCGGCTTGCAACTTTTTCCGCTAATAATTGTACGGCGCGGTTCATGCCGACTGTAAATACTTCCTCGATGCCCTCAAGATTCGCATTTGTGCCGCCCCGTTCACTGGTGCTTTCGGCATGCTTTAAGTAGGGTCCATATCGACCAATATTGGCCCAAACCATCACACCATCCTCGGGGTGAGGCCCAATAGGGCGCGGCAAGGACAGCAATCTCAAAGCCTGTTCAATGTCTACATCTGCGGGCGGCCAGTCCTTCGGTATCGACTGGCGCGGTGGTTTTTTGTTTTCGTCTGTCACTTCGCCGCGCTGAACGTAAGGACCAAATCGCCCTTTAAAGGCATAAATCTTGTCTCCGGCATCTTCGCCCAACAGCTTTCCTTCGGGTGGTATTCCCCCTGTATCCTCCGCGCCCGGTGGTCCGAAGGCCCGCGTGTAGCGGCATTCCGGGTAGTTTGAGCAGCCGATGAACGCGCCACCAGAACGCGCGGTGCGCATGCTCAATCGGCCAGCGCCGCAGTTGGGGCACACTCGCGGGTCGCCACCATCTTCGGTCATCGGGAAAAGGTGAGGTTCCAAAACATCGTTGATCTTTTCGAGGACCTCAGTGATGCGCAGTTCGGAAGTTTCGGCAATCGCGGCTGAAAAATCATTCCAGAATTGCTCCAGCACATCTTTGTAATTCGAGTCGCCTGCACTCACGTTGTCCAATTGGGTTTCTAGACCTGCCGTAAAGTCATAGCCTACATATTTGCGAAAATAGTTCTCCAAAAAAGCCGTAACCAGACGGCCTTTGTCTTCAGGGAAAAGGCGATTCTTCTCCTTGCGAACGTATTCTCGATCTTGAATTGTTGTGACCACAGATGCGTAGGTTGAGGGGCGGCCGATGCCAAGCTCTTCCATGCGTTTTACAAGCGTCGCCTCTGTGTATCGAGGCGGAGGTTGAGTAAAGTGCTGTTCGGGTGTGATGGTGCGCTTGTCGGCGGGTTCACTCTGCATGACCTGGGGGAGGCGTTTGTCATCGTCGTCCACAACTGCGTCATCGCGGCCTTCTTCGTAAACCTTCAAAAAACCCTCAAACAATACCACTTGACCGGTCGCGCGCAGTTCAACCTGCTCATCGGCGCTTGCCACCACCACGGTCGTGCGTTCCAGACGCGCAACTTCCATCTGGCTGGCCAAAGTGCGTTTCCAGATTAGGTCGTAAAGCTTGCGTTGATCCGGTTCGAGCGCCTTGAGTGCCGCTGCATCGGTGGACATATTTGTAGGACGAATACATTCGTGCGCTTCTTGGGCATTCTTGGCCTTGTTCTTATACATACGCGGACTGGAGGGCACGAAATCAGAGCCGTAGCGATTTTTTACTTCGTCACGCGCGGCGGCCACGGCCTCGGGGTCCATATCGATACCATCGGTTCGCATGTAAGTAATGTGGCCCGCTTCGTATAAGCGCTGTGCGGTGCTCATGGTTTGACGGGCACCCATGCCGAACTTGCGACTTGCCTCTTGCTGAAGGGTCGATGTCATGAAAGGCGCAGCGGGATTGCGGTTGGCGGGCTTGGCTTCGACAGACTTGACCATCAGATCGCGGCTGCTGATCGCCTGAACTGCGAGCTCAGCCTGTGTTTCGTTCTCAATGCCGAATTTGTCGAGTTTCTTGCCAGCCAGAACCGTCAGGCGGGCTTCATATTCCTGACCGCGCGGAGTGCCCAACATCGCTTTGACCGACCAATATTCACGGTTACGGAAAGCTTCGATTTCCATTTCTCGTTCGACAATCAAACGCAAGCAAACCGACTGAACCCGTCCAGCAGACTTTGCGCCGGGCAATTTGCGCCACAGAACCGGGGACAGATTAAAACCAACTAGGTAATCCAAAGCCCGCCGGGCGAGATAGGCCTCAACCAATGGCATGTCGACCTGTCGGGGAGCCTTCATCGCCTCGGTCACCGCCGTTTTGGTAATGGCATTAAAGACAACGCGGCTGACCGGTGTGGTTTTCTTGATCGACTTGCGCTTGGTCAGTGCCTCCTGCAGGTGCCAACTGATCGCCTCGCCTTCTCGGTCCGGGTCAGTTGCCAATATCAATTCATTGTCATTGGCCAGTGCGTCGGCAATCGCTTTTACATGTTTTTTGCTGGCGGTCGCGATCTCCCATTTCATATCGAAATCGTGTTCGGTATCGACGGACCCGTCCTTGGGCGGCAAATCGCGAACGTGGCCATATGACGCGAGCACCAGGTAATCGGACCCAAGATATTTGTTGATTGTTTTGGCTTTCGCCGGAGATTCGACAACAACAACGGGCATCTATTGGAAGACCTTTCCATTAAAATCTGTGGCGTCTATGGCCGCGCAAAATGTGGGGTGCAAGGGGGAATTGTCAATTGGCATGATCAGGCGTGGCGGTTTTTCTGACATCTCAGTTGGGCACTTCCGCGTCGCGGGTCGATTGGTCGGATGCTTTTTGAAGGCATAAATTCAATCGGCAAGCCACATTAGGCGGGCCCTATATTTAGTAGGTATGGCGTGAATGCGTGGCATATATTGCAAATGATCCTGTTTTGTTCTACAATGGGCTTACCTTAGGAAAAAAGGGATGACGTGATGAGTACAGCCAGATCTTACCCCGATGTTGCCCGCCCAGTTCATCGATCGAACGACTACCACGAACTACCAGCCACGGAAAAACAGATCGGATATGCGCGCGCGCTGGCAAAGCGCAGCGGCATTGTGTTGCCATGGAATGCTCTTGGAGACCGCAAATCGCTTTCGGCATGGATTGAAGCAAGACAAAACGACGCTGATCGCGGTGGGTTTTCCAACTATCCGTCCTCCAAGCAGGTCGCATTCGCCGAGCGAATTGCACGACATAAGCAGCGTCAGGTGCCACAAGAGTGTTTTCGGGATCGCGCGATGATGTCCAGATGGATCGACAGCAACCGGTGATAGAATTGATTTCCAGCCAGTAAATACGCTGGTAGCAAAAGCCATTCCAATCATCCATCTTTTGGTCAGGATTCTGTCAGGATCATAGGGCCCAAGCTCTCCATAGCTTAAGGTGCAATGCCTTTTTACTTCGCGGCGACTCGGCGGTTTTTTCATCATCAGAAATGAGCCACCTAAGAAATTGAGATAGTGTTAAGAAGTGAGCGACAGCAGCCCGCCCGGCTGGCGTTTGATTTTACCGTCGAGTTCCAGATCGACCAGAACAGGCGCGACCGACCTCGCGGGCGTATCCAGATCGCGGATTAACTGATCTTCAGCCAGAGGCGAGGGGCTGAGCCGTGCCAAAATCTGATTGTGGAGCGCCGCAACTTCTTTGAGGCTACGCTCTTGCGCCGGTTGCGTCGGCAGGGGCGTCTGGGGAAGTGGCAACTCCGGCTCTTTGGCTGATGATTGATTAGCCATTGGCGCCACCGCTTCGAGGATGTCTGCCGCGCTGCGCACCAACGCGGCACCGTCCCGGATCAACATGTTGCAGCCTGCCGCACGCGCATCAAACGGATGGCCGGGAACAGCAAGCACTTCCCGCCCCTGATCCAACGCATTGCGTGCAGTTATGAGACTGCCGGATTTACCGGCGGCTTCGACCACGACGACCGCATTGGAGAGGCCAGAGATAATACGGTTACGACTGGGAAAGTGTCGCGCCTGCGGGTTTAGCCCCATCGGATGTTCAGATAGGCGAAGGCCTTTTTGCGCAATTTGTTCTGCGAGGCATGTGTTTTCGGCAGGATACATAACGTCTACTCCGCCCGCCTGAACTGCGATTGTGCCAGTGTCGAGGGCAGCATGGTGTGCGGCCGTATCAACGCCTCGTGCAAGACCCGAGACAACAACATATCCCGCCTCACCAAGATCTCGCGCTAAGGCTTTGGCCATCCGGGTGCCAAGCGATGATGCATTCCGCGCGCCGACAAGTGACACCATCGGACGCCGCAGCATTGCGATATCCCCCAATGTCCACAACAGTGGTGGCGCGTCCGTCAGATCGGTGAGGTTACGCGGGTAATCAGAAGTGCCCCGGCACAATAGCTTTGCCCCGGTTAACCGTGCATCTTTCAGTTCCTTGTGAATCACTCCCTCGGGGCAAAGTTGATATCCCGCGACTCCGGCTGCCCGAGCAATTTCCGGCAATGCCGACAAGGCGTTTTGCGCAGAACCGTGTTCCGCAAGCAGCCTGTAAAAAGTGGAAATGCCAACCCTTCGAGAGCGCAACAGACGGAGCCAGGAAAACCGGTCATCTTCCGTGGTGGGTGGGAGTGGGGGGTGAGTGGAAGGATGTTGGTCCCTGGTCATCCGCAGCTCCGCCTGATTGCAGAATCAGATATAAGGCACTGGTGGTTAACAAGCTGTGAAGGTGCTTAGGTAGCTGAGCCGCCTACTGTCAGGCCGCCAATCATCACAGTTGGCTGGCCCACACCCACCGGCACCCATTGTCCGGCCTTGCCACAATTGCCCATGCCCGGATCGAGCGCCATGTCGTTACCAAGCGCGCGCACTTTCTTGAGCGCGGTCGCGCCGTCGCCGATCAGCGTTGCGCCTTTGACCGGGGCGCCGATCTTTCCATTTTGCACGCGATAAGCCTCGGTACAGGAAAACACAAATTTGCCGTTGGTAATGTCGACCTGGCCGCCGCCAAATCCAACAGCGTATATTCCGTCTTTCAAATCTGCCACAATGTCGGACGGGGCGTTGTCGCCTCCTAACATGTAAGTATTGGTCATGCGCGGCATTGGAGCGTGGGCATAACTCTCGCGCCTTCCATTGCCAGTTGGGGCCACACCCATCAAACGAGCGTTCTGGCGGTCTTGCATGAAACCGACGAGTATTCCGTCCTCGATCAGAGTATTTTTGGCAGATGGAGTGCCCTCGTCATCAACGGAAATGCTGCCACGCCGATTTGGAATGGTTCCGTCATCCAGAACTGTTACACCGCGTGCAGCGACCGGTTGCCCCATCAACCCTGCAAAGGCGCTAGAACCCTTTCGGTTAAAATCGCCTTCTAAGCCGTGGCCAATTGCCTCGTGAAGCAAGATTCCAGGCCAGCCATTGCCCAACACGACGTCCATAACCCCGGCAGGCGCAGGGACGGCGTCAAGATTGACGACAGCTATGCGCAGGGCTTCGCGGGTTTTGTTTTGCCAGTCTGCAGGGTCCATTAAGCCGTCCAGGCTGACGCGTCCGCCGCCCCCTGCCGCCCCGGATTCTCGTCTACCGTTCTGTTCAATAATCACCGAGACGCTAACACGCGTCATGGGACGGACATCGCGCACAGAAACCCCATCGGGTCGCAAAATCTCAATTTCCTGCAGTGAGGCCGCCAACGTGGCCGAAACCTGCACGACGCGAGAATCCAGATCACGGGCAAAGGCGTCAATCTCGCGCAGCGTTTCAATTTTGACAGGAAACGCTGCCCCAGCGATCGGGTCTGCGTCTGTGTACAAGCGAATGTTTGTCGCCTGTGGAGCCGTGGCCAACGTGCCGCCACCATCGCCCACGGCCAGCCGTGTAGTTTCAGCTGCGCGACGCAATGCTGTCGCGCTGATTTCAGTCGAATGAGCATACCCCGAAACATCGCCCAGAACAGCGCGCAGGCCGAATCCCTCGGATGCGTCATAGCTCGCGGTACGGAGGCGCCCGTCATCGAATGACAAAACCTCGGCTCTGCGACGCTCCAGAAAAAGCTCGCCGTCTTCAGCGCCGTGCGTTGCCGCACGCAGAGTTTTAAGCGCATCCTCTCGGTCCAACGCCATCTCAAACGGACGAAAGGCGCTAGATTTATTCAGATTCGAAGTACCGTCTGACGTTGAGGTGGGCATGGGTGTGGCCTTCATATGGGCAAAAAATAGAAAAAAGCGTCTGTTTGACGCAACCTTGTGGCTTTATCTGTCGAACAGAATATGATTGTAAGCTGAACCAAGACGGTGAGCAAACGCGTAGTACGTGGTGGCCAACCAAAAGAACCGGCAATGCGCCCGGCAATTGACGACCAACAGCGATCAACGGATCAGGAATAAAGATGAGAAACGTTTTCACGCTTTCGGGCCTTTTTACCGGCCTTTCTACTCTTCCAGCTATGGCGCAGGATGGCCTTGAGATCATCGGTGCACCGGTAGATGGCGAGATGGGCTTTCAACCGGCAGTCAGCGAGTTGGCTAGAGATCTTCAGTGGCTTGATGGGATGTTGCTGTTCATCATTACAGCAATATCACTCTTCGTGACGGCTTTGCTGATTTTCGCGGCGTTTCGTTTCAATAGTAAAAGAAACCCTAATCCTGCAAGTTTCACACACCACACTCCGGTTGAGATTGCATGGACAATTATTCCAGTCTTTATTCTGGTTGCAATCGGTGCCTGGTCTCTGCCGATTCTGTTCAAACAGCAAGAAATTCCCGAAGCTGACATCACCATCAAGGTAACCGGATACCAATGGTATTGGGGTTACGAATATGTTGATCACGAATTTGGCTTTGAAAGCTTTCTGCTGCCTCGCGAGGAACTGGAAGATCATGGATACAGCCAGGATGAATACCTTTTGGCGACAGACACCGCCGTTGTGATCCCGGTTGGAAAGACCATCGTCATGAACGTAACCGGTGCTGACGTGATCCACGCCTGGACGATCCCGTCCTTTGGCGTCAAACAAGACGCGGTACCCGGTCGTCTGGCGCAGCTTTGGTTTGCAGCCGAGAAAGAGGGGATCTATTTCGGGCAATGCTCTGAACTGTGCGGCAAGGACCACGCCTACATGCCGATCACAGTCAAGGTCGTCAGCGAAGAAGCCTATCAGGAATGGCTGGATGGCGCGATCGAAGAGTATGCGGGCATTCCGCGCAATGTGACCATCGCGTCCAACTAAGGCGTAACGGCGCGAGGGCGTATCCGACCCTTTTGCCTTTGATCGGACGAACCAGATGAGCGACGCAAGCATCAGCACCAATCAAACGATCCGCCCCGGCGAAGCTGGTTTTGGCGACTATTTCGCGCTCTTGAAGCCGCGCGTGATGCAGCTTGTGGTGTTTACCGCCGCAGTTGGGCTGCTGGCTGCGCCAGTACCGGTTCATCCGATGATCGCCTTTTCATCGATCCTGTTCATTGCCGTGGGCGCCGGCGCTTCCGGTGCGCTGAACATGTGGTGGGACGCTGACATTGATGCGATCATGCGGCGCACCTCAAAACGTCCGATACCGGCAGGGAAGGTAGAATCGGGCGAGGCACTTGCCGTTGGGCTTGGTCTTTCGGGTTTGGCGGTCATGATGCTGGGTCTAGCTGCCAACTTGCTAGCGGCAGCACTCCTTGCGTTCACGATCTTCTTTTATGTTGTGGTTTATTCCATGTGGCTAAAACGATCGACGCCGCAGAACATTGTGATCGGCGGGGCCGCTGGCGCCTTTCCACCGGTGATCGGTTGGGTCTGTGCTACCGGCACGATGTCGTTCGAACCCTGGCTGATGTTCGCATTGATTTTTATGTGGACACCTCCGCATTTCTGGGCGCTGGCGCTGTTCATGCGCTCAGACTATGACGATGCCGGTGTTCCTATGCTGACAGTAACGCATGGCCGTCGTGCAACGCGTGTACACATCCTAGTTTATACAGTAATTCTCGCAGTTCTGGCTGTTGCTACAGGTTTCATGGCCATCGGCGGCCCGTTGTATTTGGCTGTGGCAATCGCCCTGAATATCCTGTTTTTGCGCGGTGCAATCCAGATATGGCAGCGTGATGAAGACATGTCAGAGGCAGATAACTTTGCAATCGAACGCAAGTTCTTTCGTTTGTCTTTATGGTATCTCTTTGCTCATTTCGGAGCGATCCTTGCGGAGGCCGCGCTGCGCCCCTGGGGCTTGGGTGGCTGGTCATGAGCTTTAATCACGAGCATGAAATCCACAAACGGCGTTTTGGTCGCAACCTAGGTGTTGCTCTTGTACTGCTGGGGTTCATCGGTGTGATATTCGGACTGACTTTTGTGAAGGTGACGCGCGGCGATTTTGAACTACCAAAAATAGAGGCACAAAACTGATGGCACTGAAGGGGCCCAAAAAGACCGTTGTGCAAACCGTTTCCTTGGTTGTCTTTATGGGCGCATTAGCATGGGTATCGGTGCCATTCTACGACTGGTTTTGTCGAGTTACAGGGTTTGGCGGTGTGACTGGTGTTGCCGAGGCCGAATCGGATACTGTGCTGGATCAGACCATAACAGTACGCTTTGATGGCTCTCTAGAGCGAAGTATGCCTTGGGATTTCAAACCAGTACAACGCGAAATGAAGCTAAAGATCGGCGAAACCGGGCTTGCCTTTTATGAGGCTCACAATCCGACAGACCGGCCCGTTGCCGGATCGGCGAGCTACAATGTTGCGCCTTATGAGGCTGGCGGATTTTTCACCAAAATCGACTGTTTCTGCTTTGAAGAACAGATACTGGCACCGGGTGAACGCGTGCAAATGCCGGTAACATTCTATGTCGACCCGGAAATTGTGACCGATATTGACGCAAAATACGTGCATACGATCACCCTGTCTTATACATTCTACGAAATTGACCTGCCAGAAGGCTACGCCGCGCTGGATACACAGGCAAAAACAACTCTAAACTAAGCCGTAAGGTGAGGGACAAATAAACCATGGCACACGCTAAGAACCACGATTATCACATTCTGCACCCCTCGATTTGGCCATTTCTTGGTGCAATTGGCGGCTTTGCCATGCTGTTTGGTGCAGTACTGTGGATGCACGGCATGACGCCGTTCTTGTGTTTGGGGGGCTTTGTACTTGTCCTCTATGTCATGTTCGCATGGTGGGCTGAAGTCGTTCATGAAAGTCACATCGGCGATCATACCCCAGTAGTTCGGATTGGCCTGCGATATGGCTTCATCCTGTTCATCATGTCCGAAGTAATGTTTTTTGCGGCGTGGTTCTGGTCGTTCTTCAAACACGCAATCTATCCGATGGAAGATTATTTCGGCAGCGAATATCTGCCGCCGGTCTTCTATCAGGTGAATGCTTTTGAACTTCCTCTGATCAATACTCTGTTGCTGTTGCTCTCTGGGTGTGCCGTGACATGGGCACACCATGCGTTGGTGCACGAAAATAACCGCAAAGACCTGATTACCGGGTTGGCGCTGAGTATCGTACTGGGCATCGCGTTTACGATTGTCCAGGCGTACGAATACTTCCATTTGCTGGTCGACAAAGACTGGACATTCGGTCAGGATAAGTTCTTTTCCAACTTCTTTATGGCGACAGGGTTCCACGGTTTTCACGTAATCATCGGCACGATCTTTCTGATTGTCTGTCTGGTGAGGGCGATGAAAGGCGACTTCACGCCTGAACAGCACGTGGGATTCGAGGCCGCAGCCTGGTATTGGCACTTTGTGGATGTTGTCTGGCTGTTCCTGTTCTTCGCCGTCTACATTTGGGGCATCTGGGCGATCTGATTGCTGGCGGCGATTGGTTGGATTTCCAACTGTTGTACCCCAGTCCAGTCTATCAAGAGCGCGCGGGTTTAATCCTCGCGCGCTTTTCTTTTGCCGGGTGAGGGCTTAGATCACAGATGCGCAGTTGGCTGTTTCTTTTGACTTTCGGTCTTGCGGGCGCAGCCGTGTTGATCGGGCTGGGCGTCTGGCAGATGCAAAGGCTGGCGTGGAAGCACGGCGTTCTGGCGCAGATTGATAGTCGGATTGCCGCGCCGCCAGTCGCCGTCCCTCAATCTCCTGATCCTGAGGCTGACAAATATCTTCCTGTACTGGCCGCTGGCGAAATACTGCAGGGTGAGGCCCATGTACTGGTTTCAATCAAAGACGTTGGGGCCGGATACCGGATTATTGCACCATACCTCTTGCCAGGCGGGCGGCGCATCTTGCTGGACCGAGGATTCATAGGAATCAGCGCAAAAGATATGCCGCGATCGATTGGACCAATTGAAGTTACAGGCAACCTCCATTGGCCGAAAGAAACGGACAAGTATACACCTGAACCCGATCTTGAAACAAACACGTGGTTCGCCCGCGATGTGGCCGCGTTGGCCCTTTCTCTTGATACGCTTCCCGTGTTGCTGATTGCACGCACAACTTCGGAAAGCGACCCGTCGGTAACGCCTTTGCCCGTCGACAGTGCTGGTATTCCCAACGATCACTTGCAATATGCGATCACGTGGTTTTCGTTGGCTTTCATCTGGCTGGTGATGACCGGATTTTTCCTGCGCGGTTCCCGTGCAAAAACCGAAGGCTGAACAGTTGCGCTATATCTCCACCCGTGGAAATGCCCCTGTCTTGAGTTTTGAGGAAGCAATGCTGACCGGGCTTGCGCGCGACGGAGGTCTTTACGTCCCGGAAAACGTGCCTCGGCTCAGCCAAGGCGACATCGCGGCGCTTGTCGGTCTCAGCTATGAAGAGACAGCCTTTCGTATCATGCGCCCCTTTGTCGGTGATACCTTCACCGACGCAGAATTTGGCGACATTATCGAACGCAGCTATGCCGAATTTGGCCATGTTGCGCGCGCTCCTTTGGTGCAACTCGACTCGGGGCATTTCTTGTTGGAGTTGTTCCACGGACCGACATTGGCTTTCAAAGACTTTGCCATGCAATTGATCGGGCAGATGTTCCAGACCGCATTGGCGCGTCGCGGCGACAGGGTCACAATCGTAGGGGCAACCAGTGGCGATACCGGGTCGGCCGCAATTGAGGCTTTCCGGGGTCTGGACGTTGTTGATGTGTTTATTCTCTATCCTCATGGTCGGGTGTCGGAAGTGCAGCGCAGACAAATGACCACACCGGTCGAGTCAAATGTACATGCCATGGCAATGGATGGTGACTTTGACGATTGTCAGGGTCGCCTGAAGGACATGTTCAACGATTTTGAGTTTCGCGATGAGGTCAAGCTGGCGGGGGTCAATTCAATTAACTGGGGCAGGGTGCTGGCTCAGGTAGTCTATTACTTCTCGTCGGCGGTCAGTCTGGGGACCCCGCATCGGAAGGTCAGCTTTACCGTGCCGACTGGTAATTTTGGCGATATTTTTGCCGGGTATATCGCTAAAAGGATGGGCCTGCCGATTGATCAATTGATTGTCGCCACCAATCAGAACGACATCCTTCACCGCTGTTTGTCAGGGCAGGGTTATCATACTGATGGCGTTCGTCCCTCGATTAGCCCGTCGATGGATATTCAGGTCAGTTCGAACTTTGAACGCGCATTATTTGATGCCTATGGACGCGATGGCAATGCCGTTGGCCAACTGATGGACGAATTGAAAACCAAAGGTGGTTTTGACGTCAGCCAAGGGGCTATGCAGATGTTGCAGGAGACCTTTGTGTCAGGGCGGGCATCCGAAGAAGAGACATCAGCAGCGATAGCATCAGAACTGAACCGCAGTGGTGAGGTGTTGTGCCCGCATTCTGCGGTTGGTGTGAAGGTTGCACGCGAGCAGGTCGAAGGGCCAATTCCGATGGTCACACTTGCTACCGCACATCCAGCGAAGTTCCCCGATGCGGTAGAAGCGGCAACGGGATTGCGTCCGCCTCTTCCCCCCCGCATGTCTGACCTGTATGAGAGGCCCGAGCGCGTCAGCCGGATGGGTAACGATCTGGCCGAATTAGAGAGTTTTGTCAGGGAAAACATTACAAAGTGACCGTAAAATACCACAAACTGGCCAACGGCTTTCGCGTCGTGACGGAACATATGCCCGGGTTGCAATCGGCTTCGATAGGAATTTGGGTGACAGCGGGTGGCCGTCACGAACGTCCTGAACAGAATGGTATCGCGCATTTTCTTGAACACATGGCGTTCAAAGGCACCAAACGGCGCACGGCCTTGCAGATTGCGGAATCAATCGAAGATGTAGGCGGCTACATCAACGCCTACACGAGTCGCGAAGTGACTGCTTATTACGCCCGCGTATTGGCAAGCGATGTGCCACTCGCGCTTGATGTTATCTCCGACATTATTCTCAACCCGATTTTCGAACCCGGTGAGATCGAAATCGAACGCGGTGTTATCTTGCAGGAAATCGGTCAGGCATTAGATACGCCGGACGATGTGATCTTTGACTGGTTGCAGGAAAAGGCCTACCCGGGTCAGCCTATCGGCCGAACGATCCTGGGGCCGTCCGAGCGTGTAGGTGCCTTCACACGCGAGGATCTGTCTGGATTTGTTGCCGAACATTACGGACCGGACCAAATGATTCTGTCTGCCGCCGGCGCCATTGACCACGAGGCATTGGTGCGAGAGGCGGAGAAGCTGTTTGGCCATCTGACGCCGACTCCGGCTTTTGATATCACCCCCGCGGCATTCGCAGGTGGTGAGGTGCGCCAAGCCAAGGACCTTGAACAAGCGCATTTCGCGCTAGCATTTGAAAGCCCCGGTTATCGGGACGAAGCGATCTATGTCGCCCAGATTTATGCCAGCACCATTGGGGGGGGCATGTCATCGCGTCTGTTTCAGGAGGTTCGGGAAAACCGTGGCTTGTGCTACACTATATTTGCTCAGGCCGGGGCATATGCCGATACCGGCATGACCACGATATATGCAGGCACCAGCGCCGCCCAGGTCGGAGAGTTGGCCGAAGTTACGATTGACGAGATGAAGCGCGCAGCTGATGACATGAGCCCCGCCGAGGTTGCGCGGGCGCGTGCCCAGATGAAAGCGGGCATGCTGATGGGCCTGGAAAGCCCGTCCAATCGGGCTGAGCGGATTGCGCGTATGGTGCAGATTTGGGATCGCGTGCCTGATCTCGATGAGGTCGTTCAACGCATCGATGCTGTCACAACCGGTGATGTGCGGGATTTCGCAGGGCATATGGCCACCCAAGCCCCTGCTGCGCTGGCGCTATATGGGCCGGTTGCGGATGCGCCTGATTTGGTGCGGTTGCAGGGCCGGCGCGCAGCCTGATGCTGCTGAGCAAACGAAAGCTCAAAATCGAAACGGAACGCATGACGCTCCGCTCGCCCATACATTCGGATTTTCGGGCATGGACCAGTTTGCGGCGCGATAGCGAAGCGTTCCTGACCAAATGGGAACCAAGCTGGGCAGTGGATCACCTCACGCGCAAAGCTTTTACTAATCGCGTTTATTGGGCTCAGCGGTCGATATCGAATGGATCGGCAATGCCGCTATTCTTGATACGACGCGAGGACCAGTCGCTGATGGGGGCCATTACGCTGGACAACATCCGCCGCGGTCCCGCGCAGGCCGGAACGCTGGGGTATTGGACCGGGCAACCGTTTGTGCGTCAAGGGTATATGCGCGAAGCCATCATGGCCGTGGTGCATCATGCTTTCACTCGCATGGAACTCAGCCGTGTCGAGGCTGCGTGCTTGCCGGAAAACGCAGCCTCGCGAGGTTTGCTTGAACGAAGCGGCTTCAAATACGAAGGTGTCGCGCAGTCTTATTTGCAGATCGCTGGGCGCTGGCGGACTCACGTGTTGTACGCCTCATTGAGGAGTGACAGACGAGGTAAGACCGAGGCAGGATAGGTGCGAAGCATTAGGACGCAGAAGAGCCCGGAAGATGAGTGCTTCGTGCCCAAACTTCATATTGCTGTTATGCACTTGTATGTTTGGTGTTAGTTAATTTCGATTTCAGGCGACATACAAGTGCTAGAGGTCAGTCATGCTTAAGTTTGATCAGGAAACGACAAAGCTGCTGGAGATCGCTTACCAAGGTGGTGACGTAACTCGACGAAGGCGCGAGGCATTTGATGCGCTCCACCTTTCCGAAGGTGACAAAGTGGTTGATATCGGTTGCGGGAATGGACTTCTGACCCAAGAAATCGCGCGTGCCATTGGACAGACGGGGCAAGTCATCGGAGTTGATCCCAGTGAAGATATGCGTGCTCCGGCCTCAGTGCGCTGTGCAGCATATCCGTCGGTACAAATCAAAGATGGATTAGCCGATGCGCTGCCGTTGCAAGACGGTGAAGCCGACAAGGCTGTTGCTGTGCAGGTACTTGAATATCTATCAGATATTCCATCCGCTGTTCGTGAAGCACAGCGAGTTCTGCGTGAAGGTGGTAGATTTGTCGCGGTGGATACGGGTTGCAGGACACTAGACTGGTTCTCTGAAGATAAAGATCGAATGCGGCGCATTCAGACTGCTTGGGATCATCACTACACAGAGGCCCGCGTGGCAGCACATTGGGCCAAACTGACGAAAGACGCCGGATTTGCAGCTATAGAAGTCGAACCTTTTACATTCTGCGATGTAACGATGCGACCCGACGGTATCGCGTTCATGTTGATGCACCTGATGTCACGCTATGCCGCTGAAAACGATCATATGACCGAGGCTGAGACAAAACACTGGTTTGATGAGCAAGTGGAGCTTGCAAATCAGGGGCGCTTCTTCTTTTCACTTACGTACTATCGGATGAGTGCCATTAAAGTGTAGATACAGGCTGGCAACCTTATTAATCGCAAACATACCTTGGTATTTCACTGCGGCTGCAATGAATGTAAACTCAACAAAGAACGAGTTTTTCGTCTATTGGCAACGATTACTCTGCCAGCTTTGACGAATTCAACGCCTGATTGTTCCTAAGAGCTTCTCAAAATGCTGGACCCATGTGTTCGGTGCGCTATCATTCATCGCATGCTCAAACTCGCCGTTCTCGTTTTGGTTTTGATCGCTGGCCCTTTAGCCGCGCAGGACCGCCGCCCGAGTCATTGCATCGCTATCGCTGATGCCGCCCCCGGATTGGAATTCATTCAAAAAGCAAGCTACGCGGACCCGGTGCCAGAATTTTCAGTGCGTTTGCACTATATCGCGCACGCCAGTTTCCTGATCCAAACTGAAGGTGGAATAAACGCGATCACAGATTTCACTGGTTTCATCGGGACAGCACCGCTGATCCCGGATGTCGTCACAATGAACCACGCACATGACACCCATTGGACGGCATTCCCTGACCCCGCCATTCCTCATGTCCTGCCGGGATGGGGCGAGTTCGGCAAAGGGATTGAGCACAATCTGGATCTCGGTGAAATGCTGGTGCGGAATGTGTCAACTGATATCCGCTCGCAATATGGCGGTACAGAAGATCGCGGCAACTCGATTTTTATTTTTGAAGTCGCCGGGTTGTGCATTGGTCATCTGGGTCATCTGCATCATGAGCCGAACGAGTCCCAATATGCCGCTATAGGGCGGCTGGATGTGGTGATGGCACCCGTGGACGGAGGGAACACGCTGGACTTGCCAACGATGACACGGGTGCTCAAGCGACTAAAGTCTTCAATGGTCATTCCGATGCACTGGTTTGGGCGGGGTACACTGGAAGTCTTCGTTGCAGGCATGGCGGATGAGTTTGCGATTAACCGCCCAAACGGACCCTCACTCGAAGTTTCGCTGCGCAATCTGCCGGATCGTCCAACGGTCGTTGTACTGCAACCGCAGTGGTTGAACGTCGTACAATAGCGACTTGTGTTTTGCCGGGCTTCAAGGTTTGAACGAAGCATGAGCCTTACGCCTGTTGACGAGACCTTTACCACTCACTTGCACAACCTGTTACCGCCGGATGTGTTTCGTGATCTCGAACCACGTTATCTTGAGGAGCCGCGTGGGAAATACAAAGGTCAGGCCGGTTTGGTTTTGGTACCCAGTTCCGCAGAACAAGTTGCGGCAATTGTAGGCGCCGCCGCTCAGGCAAGGGTTGGGGTGATTCCCTACGGCGGAGGTACCGGATTGGTCGGGGGCCAGATCGCTCCGGATCTACCTGCGCCCGTCATCGTTTCATTGGAACGGATGAACAAGCTGCGAGCGATCTACCCTGCCGAGAACGTATTGATCGCGGAGGCAGGCGTCATCCTGGCCGATGTGCAGAGTGCTGCGGAACAGGAAGACCGTTTGTTCCCTCTGTCTCTTGCAGCTGAGGGTTCTGCGCGCATCGGCGGAAACCTGGCAACAAATGCAGGTGGCGTGAATGTTCTGCGGTACGGCAACGCCAGGGATTTGTGTCTTGGAATTGAGGCCGTAATGCCCAACGGGACAATATGGAATGGCCTGACACGGCTGCGCAAAGACAACACAGGATATGATCTACGCAATCTGCTGATTGGTTCAGAAGGAACGTTGGGTATCATAACTGCAGCCGCGCTTAAGCTTTCGCCACGCTCCTATGGGTCGGGCACCGCGCTGATGGTCGTTCAATCGCCGCAGGCCGCACTTGCACTATTGACGTTGGCGAGAACGCAAATGGGGGAAGGGATCAGCGCATTCGAACTGATCCACCGACAGGGCTTGGAGTTTCTGGGCGAAACGTTGCCACACGTGAGGCAACCATTCGCCGAAAAACCAGAGTGGTCGGTCCTGATCGAGGTCGGGTTGGGGAAAGGTCTGGATCCGATTTCAGTGTTGGAAAATCTTTTTGAATCCGCCGCCGATGAAAATCTAGTTCTGGATGGCGTGATTGCCCAATCGCAGAGTCAGCGCGCTGACTTCTGGTCGGTCCGTGAACATATTCCAGAAGCAAACAAGCGCATCGGGTCGATCTCGAGCCATGACATTTCTGTACCTCTCGGTGCGTTACCTGAATTCATCCGGGTTGCGGCGCAGCGTATCGCGCGGATCGGAGATTTCAGAATCAACTGTTTCGGTCATGTGGGGGACGGGAACTTACACTACAATGTGTTTCCCATGCCCGCAAATTCTCGCGCAAACTTCGAAGGCCAAGGCGCCGATATCAAACGCGTCGTTCATGATCTCGTCAACGAATTGCAAGGCTCAGTCAGTGCCGAGCATGGCATCGGTCGCGCAAAAGTAGAAGATTTGGAACGCTACAGCGACCCAGTCAAGTTCGCCACGATGCGGGCGATCAAGGCTACGCTGGACCCAAAGGGCATCATGAACCCCGGGGCGGTGCTAAGAGGTTAACAAGAAAAAAGCTCTAAGGATTGTTGCAGAGCATTCAAGTTTTTGAAACCTAGGTTCTTTATCAATTGTGCAGACAGAAAATCTGGAAAACAAGGCGCGTTCAATGGTGTGAGACTAGGGTTCGGATTGGCGCAAGGCTGGAGTAGCCCTCGGCGCCGATTGGTCCCAGATGCAGTAACTTCGGCAACCAAACGGGAAAGCGCTGAAGCCTCCCAATTCAAAGTCCCTCGAAATTGCAAAGGGAATAAACTTCCATCCCCATTTTTTCCAAACGCTTGCGCCCGCCCAATTCTGGCAGGTCGATGATAAAGGCGCAGCTTATGATCTCGCCGCCAAGCCGCTCGATCAGTTTGATGCCAGCTTCTGCGGTGCCGCCGGTGGCGAGCAGATCATCTACTACAAGAATTTTCTCTCCTGCCTGGATGGCATCATCGTGGATTTCCACAATGGCCTCGCCATACTCCAGCGAATATTCCTCGCTGATCACGGCCCCGGGTAACTTGCCTTTTTTTCGCACAGGCACAAAGCCGACGCTTAATTGATGTGCAATCGCGCCGCCCAGAATAAAGCCCCGTGCTTCAAGCCCCACTACTTTGTCTATTCGTAAGCCGGCGTAGGGGTGGAGCATCTGGTCGACAGCCATCCGAAATCCGCGCGGATCAGCAAATAGCGTTGTGACATCGCGGAACAATATCCCCTCATGCGGGAAGTCAACGATTGTTCTGATGTAGTCTTTCACAGTTTTCATTTAAGCCCTCAGGATGTAGCGCGGCGTAAAGTGGTTGTTAGCAGGCCCATCGAAATCAACGCAACGCCGCCGCCGCGCGTCAGCCAGGTGATGACTTGGGGCCTGCCAAGCCTTGCCTGCATTTTGCCGGCCAGCAAGGCGTATGCGAGCGCATTAATCGCAGCTAGTCCAACAAAGGTGGCGATCAGAATGATGAATTGGGGAACAAGGGGTGACTCCGGCCGGAGAAACTGTGGAACAAACGCAATGAAGAAACCTATGGATTTGGGGTTTAGCGCGGTTACCGCGGCGGCATGGCCAAAGACGCCACGCGCAGTTATGCCGCCATCTGTCCGCACGGTCTCTAGTCCTGTTGAGGGCGCGCTACGTAGCATCTTGATGCCCAGGAAAACCAGATAGATCGCGCCAATCCACTTCAACGCGGTGAAAAGCGTAGCCGACGCTAGAACCAGTGTTCCTAGACCCACCAACGAAGCCGTCATGGCTAAAAGATCCCCGAACGCGACGCCTGCAGCCGAGGCGGCGGCCACGCTGCGACCTTTCGACAAGGCATAACTCAGTACGAGAAGCACAGTCGGGCCCGGGATCAGCAGCAGGGCAGTTGAAGCGGCGACGAATGCCAGCCAAAGATCAAGGGTCATTCAAAAGTCCGATCCGTATTATCCATAGGACACGTTTTCCAGACAGGCGGGTAAACATCAAGAGATGTTATGTGACCAAGATCACAGTCAAATTCCGTCGAACATGGTATGGGTTACGGATTAGACTGCCAATTCATTTGACAAAAATGCCTTAGGAGAATTGTTATGAAACGCATTTTATTGTGTTCCGTTTTGCTTGCCCTTCCGATGAGTGCAGCTGCGCAGGATAGCGCGCCACCCCCCAAGTGCCCTGCCACTCATTACGCTTGTGGCAGCGATAGTTGCTGTTCGCGCTGAGGGAGGCTGACATGCTTTATCTGAAACGCGTTGGGTTCGCCGTCGCCTTGTCCATGTCCGGGCTTTTTGCCTATTCGTGGCTCTTTGGAGTTTCGGACGGAGATATTTATGCCTATCACCGCGCAGATTTTCGAACCGGCGACCGCCTCTTGGCACCAGGCAGCATTGTCGCGGTATCGCCACGTCGCAATATCAGCGAAATATGCTCGCTAAAGGCGGATGGTCTTGGCCAAAGTGGAGTGAAAACATCATTATACTACAACGTGCTTCGCGAGGATTTTCCAGGTTATGTTAAGTCAATCAAGGCAATGGCTTGGCTTATTGGAGAAGCAAACGCATCTGCTGAAACGGAGCCTCTTGCGGCCAACTTGGAACAATTGCCACAAACCGGTCGAAAATTCAGGGGCAGCGAGAATGTTATTCGAGATTTGCAACAGGCGAATGCCTTTATGCAGGAAGATTGCGAAGAGAAGATGGCCTGGCATCTCAGTCGTGGGTATAAGGTTTGTACGGTACGCAAAACGCTAAACGCTGCAGTGCTCGACAATTCAGGTACGATCCACCGCAAGACCGTCGCAGTGGCTTTCGCCGAACATTCCAATTTTGTCGGCAAAAGTAAGTTCAATGATGATGATGCGCCTTACAACAAGATGGCTGAGCAGGCGAATGGCAAACGCTGCGATGTCGGTTCACTGCCCTGGACAGTGCGTATCCGCCGAACACTGGACATCATCGATCGCGTGGATGTGCCAGCTTAACTCGGTACTGGAAGGATAGCGGGAATGGGTTAAAGTACCCGACCCGCTATCGCATCTAGCTTTGCTACGATTGCGGGATCGCGTGCGTCCGGTTGTGTCAGGATGGCATATTCAAGCGCTTTGTCGCAGCCGTTTGGACATAGTGCGCGATCAGACCCAAGCAAAGCGGGCAGGGCGCGAACGAGGTTTCTGGCTTTTTCGGCGTTCCCCATCAGCGTCTTGATGATCTCGGTTACATCGACCTCGCCGTGATCGGGATGCCAACTGTCAAAGTCGGTGATCATCGCGATGGACGCATAGCAAAGCTCCGCTTCGCGAGCGAGTTTTGCTTCGGGCATGTTAGTCATGCCGATCACGTCACATCCCCACACTTCGCGATACATCTTGCTCTCGGCGAGAGTGGAAAACTGTGGTCCCTCCATGGCAAGATAAGTCCCGCCGTTGTGAAGGTTAATTCCGACATCTCGAGCCGCTCTTTCGCAGGCGTCGCCGAGGCGCGGACAGGTGGGATGAGCGACAGAGACATGGGCGACACAACCAGGACCAAAGAATGACTTTTCCCGCGCGATGGTCCGATCAATGAACTGATCTACAAGGACAAAATCGCCCGGCGCCATGTGTTCGCGAAACGAACCGCTAGCGCTGACACTGACAACATCCGTGACGCTCAATCGTTTCAACGCATCAATATTGGCGCGGTATGGCACAGCCGTCGGGCTGTGAACATGACCACGCCCATGGCGGGGCAGGAATACCATGTCGACCCCGTCAAGCTTACCAGTCAGGATCGCATCCGACGGTGCGCCCCAGGGCGTTTCCACACTGGTCCATTCTGCGTCACACAACCCCTCAATGTCGTAAATTCCAGAGCCGCCAATTACTGCAATCTTGGTTTGGGTCATTTGGAAATCCTTGCTGCCATATCCGGTCAAACTAGCAAAGAGACACAGATTGAAAAGCGGCTAATCGCGGCGGATGATGCCGGTGATTGCAGCAGCACCCAAGGCGGTGACGATCCAGCCCATTGCGATAAAGAACCATTGTGCCCACCAAAGCTGTTTGCCCCACCACCCACGCGTGGTCGACGGTGCCCACGCCGCGGTCTGGCCAAGGTCGATGATCGGGATCACAAGATCAGCGGCATAAGCATACCGATTGAAGGTTTCCCAGTCCTGCCCCGGCGCCCACTTTGCCGACCATCGCTCGGCTGGGTTGCCGGGGGCATTGGCATAGTCCTGCCATGCTGCCGAGGCTTGAATTGGTCCGGAGTTTGGGGCAAAGGAGCCTTCTTCATAAGCGAGGTGCGCTGGACATATTGCAAGAACGATAAGTGCAATCAGCAACCACAGGCTTTGAAACGGATGATGGCCGTAGCCCACAACCCAGCGCAAAAGCAGATCAACAGCGTGCCTGAATCCGTTTTTGATAAACCGCCAGATACTTCGCAACCGAACAGAAATGTCCCCATTAGGTGCGATACGTTGCTGATCCCTGATATTGCGGCGCAACAGCTGCTCACGCTTAAAAAGAACCTTCCGCGCCTCACCATCATGCCCCGACTCTCGCAGTACCTTGGCCAGTTGGGTGAATGGCTGCGGCGCGAATTCACCGCGCGAATAGCTGCCTTTTTCGAGCCATTTTGTGCGTTCGCGCGCATTCATCGACCCGTAAATCCGATCGTATGTGAACCCATCTAGGTCGTAAATCGCACCACTTTCCCAGCTGTCGAGGTCGTCAGCCAAAGCGCTGGTATGCGCAGCGGCAAACAACACCGGTTGCGACGGAAAGCTGACATTGCGCCAGATCAAACCGCCGCTGATCTGCGCGCCTTGCGCATCGAGGGCAAATCCTTCGGTGGCGTTGAACTGCGCGCCCATGCAACTCAACTGACCGCCGATCTCAGCACCGCTGACGTGAATGGTGGCAGTGGCGACGATATCGCGCAGGAAGACACTTTCGGTGATCTTCGCGCCTTGCGCATTGAGGGCAACTCCTTCGGTGGCGTTGAACTGCGCGCTTGTGCAACTTAACTGACCGCCGATCTCAGCGCCGCTGAAGTCAATGGTGGCAGTGGCGACGACATCGCGCAGGAAGATATCATCGGTGATTTTCGCGCCTTGCGCATCGAGGGCAAGTCCTTCGGTGGCGTTGAACTGCGCGCCTGTGCAATCCAACTGACCGCCGATCTCAGCGCCGCTGAAGTCAATGGTGGCAGTGGCTACGATATCGCGCAGGAAGATATCTCCGGTTATCTTAGCGCGTTGCGCATTCAATCCATTAAGATGACTTTGACTCAGATTGAGGTTTTCTAGACTGGCTTGAAACATTCCAAGGTCTTGTTGAAAACGACAGGCGAACAAAGTTGTTACCCCATTGGCCTTCGCAAAGCTCAGGTCAAGATTGCCCGATACATAGGCGCCAATCACCTGCACACCCCAGTCCGCAACAGGAAAATTTTCACAACCACCCACGATCAGATAGCGCAATACGTCAGCGCGAACCTCTCGGGTCGCGTTTCCTTCAACTGGCAGGGAACCGTCGCCCAATACACAGGGTTCCCCGGCCTCACAGGCGGCCATTAATTTTACCTCGGCTGGCAGCGGGCCACCAAGTTTGTCGTCGATGTCAGCGCGGGTACGGATCAAGGGCACAGGATTCTCCAGACTGATACAGATTAGCGTCAAGTTTGGAGTTGTGCAGCCTCTTTATGGATTGGCCATTGCATGAATGACGGGCGAGGTGGACCACGTTCACGACACCGGCCTGCGCCTGTGTGACGGGGTTTCCATTAGCGGCAAAAGGGTCTAGGGGTCGGCGCAAATACTCTTACTGCACGAAACTCCCAATTCCATCAGGAAAACTCATGAAAAAAGCCATTCTGGCCTCATTTGCCAATCGTCTTGTTATTCCTGATCTGCGCTGGATGCCCGAAGATGGAATGAGCATCGGGCGTATCCGTATTGAGCTGCTCGCCGGGCTGACAGTTGCATTGGCACTGGTGCCCGAAGCGGTGGCGTTTGCTTTTGTGGCAGGTGTGCATCCTTTGGTCGGGCTTTATGCAGCATTTCTCGTTGGTCTGATTACCGCGCTGATCGGTGGGCGGCCAGGCATGATCTCTGGGGCTACAGGTGCTCTTGCTGTCGTTATGGTGGCGTTGGTCGCGCAACACGGTGTCGAATATCTGTTTGCCACTGTAGTAGTGATGGGCCTCTTGCAGATCTTTGCCGGGGCGATGCATTGGGGTAAATTCATTCGACTGGTGCCGCACCCAGTTATGCTGGGGTTTGTGAACGGGCTGGCAATTGTGATTTTTCTGGCGCAGATGAGTCAATTCAAAGTGCCCGGAAGCATGGTTTCTGACGGCCACGGCATGAGCGGCGGAGAGTGGCTATCCGGCACACCTCTTTTTTTGATGCTAGGGCTGGTTGCAGCCACGATGGCGATCATCTGGGTAATGCCACGGATCACGCGGATCGTACCTGCACCTCTTGCCGGAATTGGAATCATCGCCGCTGTGGTCATCGGATTTGGACTGGACGTGCCGCGGGTAGGTGATTTGGCCTCGATCGAAGGCGGGTTGCCGCAATGGCATATCCCAATGGTGCCACTCAACTTGGAAACACTTGAGATCATTTTACCATATGCGGTTATTTTGGCAGCCATTGGGCTGATTGAAAGTCTGCTAACGCTGAACCTTGTCGGCGAAATGACCAACAGTCGGGGCGGCGCGTCTCAGGAATGCATTGCACAGGGTGTGGCCAATACTGTTACAGGTTTCTTTGGTGGAATGGGTGGATGCGCCATGATCGGTCAATCCATGATCAACGTGAAGTCAGGCGGGCGGACTCGCGTTGCGGCGATTGCCGCGGCAGTGTTTCTGCTTCTTTTCATCCTTGTCGGATCAAGCATCATTGAGCTCATTCCGCTGGCGGCGCTTGTTGGGGTTATGTTTATGGTGGTGATCGGCACGTTTGCGTGGAACTCGCTTACTATTCTGCGACGCGTCCCGCGCACGGATGCTTTTGTAATCCTGCTGGTCACAGTTGTTACTGTAATGGAAGACCTTGCCGTTGCAGTTGTCGTAGGCGTTATTGTGTCTGCACTTGCTTATGCTTGGAACAACGCACGCCGTATTCACGCCGAAACCCATATCACTCCTGAAGGCGCCAAGATCTACAAGGTCAATGGTCCGCTGTTCTTTGGGTCTTCCGAAGGGTTCGGCGAACTTTTTGATCCAAGTCAGGACCCGGATGTTGTGATCGTAGACTTTGCGGGCAGCCGGGTTGTGGATCAATCCGCGTTGCAGGCTATCGAAGCTGTAGCGCTAAAATACGAGACTGCAGGCAAGCGAATACAGTTGCGCCATCTTAGCCGCGATTGTCACAGAGTACTAAAGAGAGCTGGACATCTTTTGGTCGATAGTGACGATGATCCCGATTACGAATTGGCCGTGGATTACGGTGTGCGCACTGGGATATTGGGCGGACACTAATCCCATCTTCACAATTTCTAGTCGTCCGGGCGGCTAAGTTCGAACACGTCGCGCACGTGCGTGTAGTCGCGGTAACCGAGCCGCGCCAGCGGTTGATAGCATGTAATGTCAAAACGCCCGCCAACCAAACAATCGTCCCGCATGTGAATGCCGGTCACTTCACCAAGGACCAGAAAGTTGCTGTCCCCTTTCAGCGTTACAATCTCAGTCAACTTACATTCAAGTGCAGCCGGCGTGCCGGCCACACGCGCGCAGTCGATTGTTTTACATTTTTCGGGAGTCAGGCCAGCCCGAGCAAATTCATCGATCTCTTTGCCCAGAGTTGCCGAACTTTCGTTCATCGCGTCGCGAGCTGAATATTCGACAATATTTACGCAAAACACGCTGGTTTCGCGGATATTGCTGACAGAGTCCTTACTTTCGCTCTGATCAGGTTTGTGTCCAGTTGAGGCAAACATCACCTGCGGCGGTGTGTAGGCGACGGCGTTGAAGAACGAATAGGGTGCGAGATTATTGTGCCCCAAAGCGTCCCGGCTTGATATCCAACCAATCGGCCTGGGTGTCACAATCGCGTTGAACGGATTATGTGGCAGGCCGTGGCCGTCTGAGGGGCGGTAGAACATGTATTTCTCCAGATGTTTGCCCAATCTCTAATCCCGTGTTACGGCGAATTCCAGCAAAGAGCGACAAGGGCAAGAAGTGTACGATCTCCGGCCAGAGCAGGCAGAGGATTACTGGGAAGTCGAAGCACTGTTTGACCTGTGCTTTGCGCCCGGACGCGAAGCGTTGTCGTCATACAGATTGCGGGATGGCGTGCCGCCGGTGAGAGAACTGTCGTTAGTTGCGCGCGATGTCGAGATGGTACTGGCGGGCGCGATCCGGTTCTGGCCGATCCGTGTCGACGAGGCGCCGGTTCTGTTGCTTGGCCCAATTGCCGTACACCCAACCCGCCAGGGCGAAGGGCTGGGTGGTGTTCTGATCCGGGACGCGCTTGATCTGGCTCGCTCCAAAGGCTGGAAACGCGTCATGTTGGTGGGGGATGCGCCCTATTATCGCCGGTTTGGATTCCTGCCACTTAGCGGAGTTGAAATGCCGCCGCCCACAAATCCGGCTCGCGTTCTGGGGCAGGAATTGAACCCGGGGGCATGGGATGGGGTCGAAGGCTTGGCGCGTGCTGTAAATGTACAGACTTGAAAGCAACCCCAACAGGTCCAATGTTTAAGAAGGACCAAAGGGAGGGTCATCATGCCGGATTCAACGGCCCTGATTGCGATAGATGTCGACGCGGAACTGGATCGGTTGGCGACGCGATATAAGTCTGCTGGCGGTGTCGGCATACAGGTGCTTAACTTGCTGGGAGGCACCGCAGAAAACCTTCTGGAGCGGTTGCCCGGCCCCGTTCGTGCCGGACTGGAAGAGGGCACATCAAAAGCGTTGAAGGTTGCGATGTCGGCGGCCCACGGCTCACGCGGGATTGTCCCGGATCAGGCGGGTTGGCTAAACACTGCGGCGGCAACCGCAATGGGAGCAGCAGGCGGTTTTGGTGGATTGCCGACGGCATTAGCGGAATTACCTGTCACTACGACCGTTTTGCTGCGCGCCATTCAGGGGGTAGCTGTAGAGTATGATTTTGATCCAGCTGCTGAGAATGTTCAGTTCGATTGCATCCAAGTGTTTGCCGCAGCGGGACCGCTGGCCAAGGATGATGGGGCAGACTTGGGTTTCCTGTCCACAAGACTGGCTCTGACAGGTGGTGCCGTCCAAGGTATCATAGCGCGGATCGCCCCTCGATTGGCCACCGTGTTGGGGCAGAAATTGGCGGCACAAACCGTACCAGTTCTGGGAGCGGTTGCAGGGGCTGCGACAAATTACGCTTACACAAGTTATTATCAAGAAATTGCACATGTGCATTTTGGGCTACGCAAGCTGGCAATAGACGGTGACGTGCCGCAGGATCAGTTGGTAGAGCGGTTGACGGAACGCATGACCAAGCCGAACGTGCCAAAGGCATGATTTGCGCTGACGTAAAGGGTTAGCGGTCGACCAATTTGAAGAAACCCTGCATCATTGCCTCACCCATTTTCAGGAGTGAAAGCATGGTTCAAATGCGCAAGTTGGTATTGTTACGAGAGCAAATAACTGCAGATACCTTTGGCGAGGCGTGCACGCCCATATCTCGCGTTGCGGCGGCTGCAGTTTTTCGAAATCCACTGGCTGGGCGCTCTGTATCTGATCTTTCAGTTCTATTTGAATGCGGCGCGGAACTTGGCGCCCAATTTGCGCAAGAAGCAGTAACACACCTTTCCGGTGCCCCGGTTTCGTATGGCAAGGCCGCAATCGTTGGCATAACGGGTGACATGGAAAATGGCGGCGCAGTCATTCATCCCAAATTGGGGGCGCCGATGCGCGCAGCCGCTGGAGGGGGTGAGGCCGTCATTCCATCTAATGTGAAAATCGGAACGGTTGGCAGCTCAATAGATTTGCCGCTGGGGCACAAAGATGACCCGTGGTCCTTTGATCATTTTGACACAATGACATTGTCGGTACCTGATGGGCCAAAGCCGGATGAAATTATCATGTTTCTAGCTTACTCTGACGGCGGCCGCCCAATCCCAAGATGCAGCGGCGGGCCAAAAAAATCCTAGGGGATAACGGTTCTAACTCTTAGAGTTCAGGATTGCCCGATACCGCGACCAATGCTACCTCGCGCAACTGTCGTTGCCTTAATGATCGCGTAGCAGGCGGTACCCGGCTGCAGATCAAGCTCTTCCACGGCGCGCAATGTAATCCGGGCAAGCAGGCGATCTGCGCCGGACTGAAGTGCGATCGCAGCGCCAGGACCGTCGCCGCTGCGAATGCTTATGACGCTCACCGGCAGAATATTGACAGATGACAATCCTTCTGGCCGTGCACGTGACAAGATCACATCCTGTGCAAGTACGCGCAATCGTATGCCCTCTCCGATCTCTGCGCGTACTCCGGGCAGTTCGAGCGATCCCGCGCTCGTCTTCAAGGTGCTTAATCCATCTTTCGCATGGTCGACGACACGGGCATTGATAAGAGCACCAGCCTCGCGCACACCCAAAAGAGGCACGACCGCAGGATCAGATAACACTTCAAATGCATTACCACTTGATGCGATCTGCCCGTCTTTGAGAAGGACGATATCATCGGCAAGTCGGGCAATTTCGTCAACGGCGTGGCTGACGTAAAGAATTGGTACAGGCTCTCCCGGCGCGTCGCGCAATTGTTCGAGGTAGGGTAGGATTTCTTCTTTTCGCGGAACGTCAAGCGCGGCGAGTGGTTCATCCATCAACAGCACTTTAGGTGCCGCAAACAACGCCCGTCCCAGCGCCACCCTTTGTTTCTCTCCGCCTGACAGAGCCGCTGGCCGTCGCGCGAGCAAGTCCCTTATTCCGAGTAATTCAACAAGTTGATCCTGATCTTTTTGGGGAAGCGGTACATTGGCGTAACGGCTCCCGAAGTTCAGGTTTTGAACCACTGTAAGATGAGGGAAAAGTCGCCCGTCCTGGAAGACATACCCCATTTGTCGCTGGTGCGCGGGGACATTTAAGCCCGCTTGTGTATCCAGCAACGTTTTGCCATTCAAAGTGATGTGTCCGGTTCGTGGCGTCAGCAATCCTGCCACGGCGTTGACTAAAGTGGTCTTGCCGGTGCCGGATCGTCCGAACAGGGCAGTCACGCCGGGACCAGCCTCGAACGTCGCATCAAGCTGGAAGTCGCCCAACTGGTGTTGCACATGAACCTTAAGCATCCCGCCCCGCAATTCTGCGGGCCACGCGACGGGCCAGCCATTCAGAAACGATAACAGCACCAAGGGCCACGACGAGCGCCAACACGACCAGTCGGAAAGCCGCATTTTCTTCGCCCGGCACCTGTAGAAAAGCGTAAATTGCGGACGGCAAAGTCTGGGTCTGGCCCGGTATGTTTGCAACAAAGGTGATTGTAGCGCCGAATTCACCAATCGCTTTGGCAAACCCCATAATGGCGCCCGCCAGAACGCCTGGCACGATAAGAGGTAGCGTTACGCGCAAGAACACTGAACTCCGCGAGGCGCCCAGCGTTGCTGCGGCTTCCTCAAGTTTCGGGTCAACTGCTTCAATAGCAAGCCGAATGGCGCGGACCATCAGTGGAAATCCCATGATGCCCGCCGCTAGCGCAGCCCCGGTCCAACGGAATGCAAACGTGATACCGAACCAGTCATCCAATATTTGACCAAGGGGTCCATTGCGGCCAAATCCAATCAACAGCAGATACCCGGTGACGACGGGTGGAAGAACCAGCGGTAAGTGCACGGCGGCGTTCAACAGACCCTTACCCCAGAACGATTTTCGGGCCAGAATCCAAGCTACCCAAAGCGCCATTGGAAGCGCGCAAGCCGTTGCCGTTGTTGCGACTCGTAGAGACAACATGAGTGCGACCCATTCAGCGCCGGATAGTGTCATGAGTCAGGGTCCGCGGGTGCAAAGCCATGGGCCTCAAAAATCTGTAACGTTGTGGGCGCGCTCAGAAATTTCAGAAAGACCTCTCCTCGGGGCGTAATTGCGGCGGCAGGGTAGACGATTTCCGGGTGCAGGTTAACAGGGACTTCATAGACTACCGTTACGCCGGGTTCGTCGGTGGCGTCGCTGGCGTAGACCAAACCTAAAGGAGCCTCAGACCGGATCACATATGCAAGTGCCGCTCGCACGTTTTCGGTTTCGGCAAGGTGTGGTGAGAGTTCCTGCCAAAGGCCAATGTTTTCCAGCCACGCACGACCGTATATCCCGGCAGGGACGCCCCTAGTCTGACCAATAGAAAGACGCCCTCCGTTCAGCGCATTCAAAATGACGCCCGGATGATCCGCTGCTAGGGGACGATGACCTGGTTCCGCAACCAGCACCAGCGCGTTGCTGAGCAAGTTTCGGCGTCGCCGGTCATCAATTATGCCTTTATCTTGAAGCCAATCCATCCACTGCGCGTTGGCCAGAATGAGAACATCGGCCGGGGCCCCTTGATCCACCTGCCGGGCGAGGGTGCCACTTCCACCATACGAAATTGTTACCTTTCCCGGCCAATCTTTGGCGACCTGGTCCAGCGCGGATTTGAGACTTGCGGCGGCAAAAACGGTTATCGGGGTATCAGACTGGCTGGTCGAAGACAGAAGAAGGAGTCCTGTGGTGGCCAAGGCCCTGATATAAAACCATGTTTTCATGGGTTCAAACTATCTGTCAGTGCGCGCGCCAAGGCAAGGCCATCTAGCCGCTAGAGGCAATTGCGTTTGCTGCCTGCAATTGTAATTTTTTGTAGGAAATGCCACAGTGATCGGAAAAGAAAAGCAAAAATCTGGCGATACGATCGTTATTGTTTATATATGGTCAGTAAAAAATACAGGTCGGGTACAATGACTGCCCCATTTATCAAACAGCTGCCGATCAAAGTTCGTGCAGACCACAAAAGTGATGTACGTTCGCAATTTGCGGCGCTCTGTTACCGCATTTCCAATGGCAAGGTCGAAGTTTTGCTGATTACCTCACGTCGGACGGGGCGATGGATCGTACCCAAGGGCTGGCCGATGGACGGCAAGACTCCGGCGGAATGCGCAGCACAGGAAGCTTGGGAAGAAGCAGGGGCGATTGGTCGTGCCCAAGACAGATGTCTGGGACTCTACTCATACAACAAGGTTTTGGACCCAGGGACGGATTTACCATGCATTGCCATGATTTATCCAGTGCGGATAAAATCGTTGAGCGCAGAGTACCCGGAGGCAGGGCAGCGCAAACGCAAATGGTTTTCCCTAAAAAAGGCAGCACTCGTAGTCGGAGAGCCGGAACTCGCCCGGATTCTGCGGGATTTTGACCCCAAACTATTATGATAAGGATGTTTGGCTTCCTTGCAGTTGGTGCATCTTGCCCTATTTTGTGTAGAACCTGTGACCCGAGGCCCCAATGATCCAATACACCTTGAAATGTGACAACGACCATAGCTTTGACAGTTGGTTCCAATCTGCCGCCGCATTTGACAAACTTGAGGGCGCGGACCTTTTGCAGTGCTCTGTTTGTGGTTCGGCAAAGGTGTCCAAAGCAGTAATGGCTCCAAGAGTTAGCGCAAGCGGCGAAAAAACGAGGCCCCTTTCTGCGCCACCCAGCGCGGCCGAGCAAGCCATGGCAGAGGTGCGTAAAAAGGTCGAGGAAAACGCAGACTACGTAGGAAAGAGCTTTGCCACCGAAGCGCGTGCAATCCATGACGGAACAGCGCCGGAACGGGCGATTTACGGAGAAGCGCGAGTTACTGATGCGAAGAAATTGATCGAAGACGGCGTTCCGGTCGCGCCATTGCCGTTCGGCCCAAACCGGAAGATGAACTAGCACAGGTGTTGATATTTGGTTCCCGTCTAAGGCTCTTAGTGACCTCATCTATTGATCTGAACTTCTGAAAATTGGCTCTTTTGTGATCCAATTCGATTAACTGACCGTATGAGGAGGAACTACGGAGGGCAGATTTGATGGCTTGGAACTTTATTGAAACGGCTTGGCGCGGATTGATGGATGAAAAAGTGAACCCTTTAAGGAGGTTGCCTAGGGCGTCGGCCCACATGATCCTGCTGACATTGTCTTGGATGTGGAGCGCAATCTTTTCGTTCGCTTTGGGAAGTTATCTCGTATTTGGGATATCTGCAGCTGGACATACGCTTGTTGTGACGGGGACGTTCATAACTGTAGCGGCTTTTCAAGCGGTTAGCCAAGGGAGAGCGCAGGATCGTGCGCGAAAACGCCTCAATCATATTTGGAGCACAACTTCCCCTGTCTGATAAAGACTGAACCAGGCGAACTATCCAAGATTTGAAAAAGGGCTGTCCATGTCCAGAGTATTGGTGATTGGTTCTAGCGGTGGCATCGGAAAAGAGTTGGCGGAGGCCTTTAGAACGACCGGACGTGATGTTGTTGGTTTGTCCCGGCGGTCGGACGGCCTGAATATTACCGATGAAGATTGCGTTAAGTCACTGCTTTCTGGATTAAATGGGCCCTTTGAAAGAATCGTTGTGGCGACCGGCGCGCTTTCCGCTCTGGGGACCGGTCCTGAGAAGACGCTGAAAGCACTGAACGCTGATGCGATGGCAGAACAGTTCAAGATAAACGCAATCGGCCCGATGCTTGTCTTGAAACATGTCGCAAAGTTGATGCCGCGCGACAGGAGGACGGTATTCGTGGCTTTGTCGGCCCGGGTTGGTTCAATTGGTGACAACAAATTGGGGGGGTGGTATTCTTACCGCGCCTCCAAAGCTGCCTTGAATCAATTCATTCGCACAGCGTCGATTGAGATGGCGCGGACTCACAAACACTCAATCTGCATCGCGTTGCATCCAGGAACCGTTGCAACGGAATTCACCAAGGGTTATCAGTACCATTCTTCCGTGACGCCCAAAATTGCCGCGCATAATCTATTTCAAGTGATTGAAAACCTGACAGAGAACGATACGGGAAAGTTCTTTGATTGGGCTGGCGAGAGGGTTCCTTGGTAGTAGTTTTATCCTAGGCACTCCAGTATCAATGGCGCAGGACCGGTGCTCTATTCGCATAACTATTGATTGAGGAAATCAAGAATAAGTCTATTGAAAATAAGCGGTTTTTCCAGATGAACGGCATGAGCACACTCCGGCACGACCGCCAGATTGACCAGCGAAATACTGTCCCAAAGAAGTTGGATTTGCTGCCACTTGTAGGTGCGATCATTGTCACCCCAGATTACAAGCGTTTTGGGTCGAATGTCTGACAAATTGTGGGTCCCTGACCAGGTTTGCATTGCGTCAAGCCCGGCTGTAATCGCGTCTGTTGCACTTTGTTCGGCAATGGCCGCGCAACTTTCATAGGCCGGCGTGTTTTCTTTGTGTAAGAACCACGTCGCTGCGATGCGTCGAGCAGTTGCATTGGTCCCGTCGACTCTTGCCCGGGTTTTACTTTCTTCAATCGTCTCAAATCTTCCTGGCAAGACACCTTCTGCGCCGGTTGCATAGAGAACAAGATGATCGACCCGATCCCGATCTCGAAGTGCGATTTCCTGTGCGATCATGCCGCCCATGGAATGCCCCAAAAGGTGGTATCTATCGACATTCCTGTTGCTGAGTTCTGATATTACCCAATCAGCAAAGCCACCGATTGTATTGATCGCCTCAAGATGATTATTTTTGCCAAATCCCGGCAAATCTATCGCGATAAGCTCAATGTCATCCGAAAGGCCAGATTGCTGTGGTTCCCACTGTGCACTTCCGCCCATGAACCCATGTACAAGAACCAGCGGGGTCACTAACGCTTACCCTGCACAATTCGATCCAGAATCATTGCGCAGAAAAGGATCGAGAACCCGGCAAGGATACCCTGTCCAACGTTGGCGTATTGCAGTGCTTCTAGCACGTCTTCTCCCAAACCTTTTGCGCCAATGAGCGAGGCCACAACAACCATTGCAAGCGAGAGCATGATGGTCTGATTGATGCCCGCACGTATGGATGGGCTGGCCAATGGCAAATCAACTTTTGTAAGCAAATACCATTTGTTGGCACCAAAACTGATCGCGGCCTCACGAACATTTTCCGGTACGCCTCGTAGGCCCAGAACCGTCAGGCGGACTACTGGTGTACCGCCAAAGATCATTGTGACGATGACCGCTGCCGGTTTGCCAACGCCGAAGAATGCAATCACAGGAACCATGAATACAAACGCAGGCATGGTCTGCATGAAATCCATAATCGGTTGAATGAAAGCATAGAACCGTGGTCGGCGCGCTGCGAACATGCCCAAGGGAATGCCAATCACAATCGACAGGCATGCGGCTGTGCCCAGCAGGGCCAGCGTGGTCATCGCAGCCTCCCAGAAACCAAGTAGGCCCATGTAGGCCAGAAATGCACCAGACCAAATCGCAGTGCGGATTCCGGCTGTCAGCCATGTCAAAAGAATGATCAACGCAGCGATCACAACCCAAGGCGTCTGCACCAGAATTACTTCGAGCGCGTCCAGAAGCGCACGGATACCAAAGGTAATCGCGTCAAACAGCGCCTCCGAGTTGCGAACACACCATGCGATCAGCTCTTCCACCCATGAGATACCAGTCAGGCGGATATTTGGATCAGTTGGAAAATTTGACAAGAGATCAAACCGTCCAGGGAAAGAGTAGTGAACCATTGCCGTGCAAACGATCAGGAACATGAAGATCGCACTGAAAACGATTTGGGAAACCGGCAAGCCAGAACGGATGCTGCGGTCCGACAACCAATCTGAAAACCGCGCTTCAAGTGCCCAGTTGGCGACCGTCGCTTGTGCAATCTTTACGGCGATTAATATGGCAAGACCGGTTAAGGCGATCCATGTCCCTTGCTCAGAGAGAGCAACGGCCTCTTCCCGAATGCCGCCAATGGCTTCTTCCAGTGACTCGACGGTGCGGGTGTAGACATCTACCTTGTCAGACGCCGCTTCAATAGCAGAGGCAAGCTGCTGACGTCTGAGGTCGAGTGTCCCTTCGATGGAGGCAATCCGCTCAAAAGCCTCAGCCGCGAGATCGCCAAATAGGCCGCGCGCGATCTGGACGAAGGCCAGCGTTTCCAGAATGAGGAAAGGCAAGGCCCATGACCACAATCCGCGTGCGCCGAACCAAACGGGGCCGAATACTCCAGCCAGAACATTCAGCGTCGCAGTGAATCTTGAGCTTTCACCGATCTTGTCGAACTGGGAAATGTAGTAGTCGGGATTTGTTCGCACAAAAGTTCGGATATTTTCGCGCCGCTCTGCCGCATAGGCTAGTGCAGCTTCTGTGTCGGTCGCTTCAAGTGGGTTTTGTTCTGTCTCGCTCATGACATTTCCGTCCCTTCGACAACAGTGCGCAGAATGTCAGCGCGCGTGATCACGCCAATGTCCTTTCCATCGTCCTCAACAAGGATCGCACTGTCATGATCAATTGCCAGGTTGATAAGCGTGCTGAGTGTTTCGTCTTCATTCACGCGCGGCGCATCTGCACCAAGCGGTCCGCGACGTTTTATATAGGCCTCAAGAGGTTGCATAACCGCATGGGCATGTACGACCTTGAGACGTGAAATACCTGCAACAAAATCGGAAACGTAATCATCTGCCGGGTTCATGACAATTTCCTCGGCAGTGCCGGTCTGGACCAGTCGGCCGTCGCGCATGATAGCAATCCGATCTCCAATGCGGACGGCTTCATCAAGATCGTGTGTTATGAACACCGTGGTTTTCTTCAAGATCTTGGACAGGCGGATGAATTCGTCCTGCAGTTGGCGGCGAATTAAAGGATCAAGGGCACTAAAGGGCTCATCCATTAACAAGACGTCCGGATTGGCGGCTAAGGCCCGCGCAAGGCCGACCCGTTGTTGCATTCCGCCTGATAGTTCGTGAGCGAATTTTGGTGCCCACGCCCCAAGTTCCACAATATCGAGAATTGCGGCCGCCTGTCTCATGCGTTCGTTTTTGCTGACTTGCCGAATTTCAAGTGGCATGGCCACGTTATCCAGTACAGAGCGGTGCGGCATTAGTGCAAAGTTCTGAAAGACCATGCCAATCTTCCGATTGCGAAAGCCCTGCAGCTCTTTCGGGCCGAGGCCCATCACGTCAACGCCTTCAATCAGGATTTTTCCGTCGGTTGGCTCCAGCAGGCGGTTGAAGTGGCGCACAAGTGTGGACTTTCCACTGCCCGACAAACCCATGATACAATAAATTTCGCCTCGGTTAACCGACAGGCTGACATCCGCCACGCCAACGACGGCGTTGTATTTTGCGAGGACCTCTGCCTTGTTCAACCCTTCGTCGCGGATCGCTTTTAATGCGTCCTGCGGGCGGGCGCCAAAAATTTTCCAGACATTGGATATTTCGATAACCGTATCGTCGCTCATGGCTGGATATCGTCCCGTTAAATCGGCATCTCGCCGGTTTCCGTTTGGGGTGATGGCCCGGCCGACGCCGGAGCCATCCTTTTTTGGAGTGATCTTGGCCGGTTTTACAGCCCCAGCCACGCATCCACACGGTCAGGGTTTGCCTCAACCCATTCTTTTGCGACTTCCGCCGGATCACGGCCTTTGCCGCTGATTTCAAAGGCAAAATTGCTGACATCATCTGCTGTCAATGAGAACCTGTCAAAGAATTCTGCAATGGCGGGCGAGCGGTCCGGCAGAGTATTAGACCAAGCGATCTGGACCTCTTTCAATGCATCTTTTGTCGCAACAGTTGATTTGTCATACCAGTCTGCGTCATCCGATGGTTGCACCATGACGTATTTTGCGGGGTCAAACTTTGGCTCACTCAGCATTTCTACGTCAAACATGTACCAAACCGCATGGGGTTTGTAGCAGTAGAACGCATAGCCTTCACCCTTGGCGATCGAATCCTTGATCCGGGCAGTTTTCACGCTTTCTTCGGCGCGGACGGGCTCAACAAAATCAAGAAGGCCGTAATCCCTGGTCTTAACTTCGTTGACGTTGGCGGACGCCCAGCCAGGTGCACCAATCCACATCTCGCCCTTTCCGTTGCCGTCGCTGTCCATAAGAGCTGCGACATCCGGGCGGCCGAGGTCAGCGATATCTGTGATGTTGTTCGCTTTGGCAAAATCCTGGGAGACGCAGAAGCCTTGATTGCCTTCGTAAGGGTTGGAAGACAAAGTCACGGTGCCTGCATCATCTACATATTTCTTGGTGAAACTTTCCTGATTTGGCAGCCAAACGTCTGGATGTACATCAATGTCGCCCTTGCCTTGATCCATGGCTTGGAAAATCGTCGCGTTGTTGCCGGGCACCATTTCGGCCTTGCCGCCGATGCGCATTTCGACAACAGCGGCCAGCAGGTGGGCAATTGCCTGAGCGCCGGTCCATGATGGCACGCCGATCTTGACCTCTTCGGCGGCGAAAGCCGGGGCGCTTAACGCTGTGAGTAGCGTCGCTGTCATAAGTGTCTTTTTAAGTGACATAGTTTCTGATCTCCTTGTTGGATGGTTTTTTTTGAGTTTATTAGTCAGTGTAACCGGGCAATCCGAATGTGTCCGGGTAGCCAAAAAGGGCGACGCTTCCGCCGGTATGCAAAAAGACGATGTCGTCAGCCCCTTCGAAATAACCCTTGTTAATCTGGTCTATCAAGCCGTCCAGTCCCTTGCCGGAATAGACCGGATCAAACAGTAGCCCCTCAGTCTGAGCGAGCAACTTGACAGCCTTGACCATACCTTCTGTCGGTAGCCCGTATCCGGGTCCAACATAATCACAAATTGCACGCACATCGCTGCGCTTGATAGTTAGCCCGGTCCCCAGATGATCTGCCGTGCGTTGTGCCAGATCAAACACCATTTGTTCTTGTTTTTCTTGCGGTGCCCTCACGCCAATGCCCAGCAAATGAATATCGCTTTGAATAGCGGCCAGACCGGTAACGAGCCCGGCCTGCGTGCCGGAACTCCCTGTCGCATGTACAAAAGCATCAATCTTCAATCCGATTCCTGCGGCTTGTTCTGTTAGTTCCCGAGCGCAGTTAACATAGCCCAACGCGCCGATGGGGTTCGATCCACCACCGGGGATGATATAGGGATTCCTGCCGTCTTGGCGGAGTTTGTCAGCCATGACTTCCATTTCAGCGTTCATGTCAACACCGCCATCGCGTTTTGAAACAGTGGCCCCGTGCAATCTATCCAGTAAAACATTTCCGTTCAGGTTATAACTCGGGTCGTCTGAGCCGGTCCTGTCCTCCAGCAAGATATGGCATTCCATTCCCAGTTTCGCCGCCGCTGCAGTGGTCTGGCGCGCATGGTTTGACTGAGTTGCGCCTTGGGTGATGATTGTATCGGCGTCATTTGCTTGTGCATCTGCCATCAGGAATTCCAGCTTACGGGTCTTGTTTCCGCCAGACGAAAGCCCGGTACAATCGTCACGTTTAACCCAAATGCGCGGTCCTCCCAAAATCTCGCTCAGTCGATCCAAGGGCTCTAAAGGTGTTGGAAGATGTCCAAGGCGTACCTTCGGAAACTTGGCTAAAGCGATTGAGAGATCTTTGCACAGGCTCACGCTTATTTCCGGCGTATTTGTAGCTTGTTGATTGGATGCCTGAAAAAATTCAATCACGCTTTGGTTTCCTTTTTTGTGGGATTGGCCAAAGCTTGCCTAATACCAACTGAGAAAAATAATGCTTTCTGCTTGGCCTGCCCATACAATTCATTTGGGCAAATTAGGGTGGTCAAATGGACATGCAGTGGTTGGATGACGTGTTGATACTCTTGGAAGAGGGGAACATGACTCGTGCCGCGTCGCGGCGAAACATCACACAACCCGCGTTTTCGAGACGCATACGCGGCTTCGAAGACTGGCTTGGCGTGACAGTTTTGGAAAGAGGCAAAAACAGGGTTGATATCAGTCCGGCGCTTACCTCGAACGAGGCAGAAATCCGCGCGTTGGTCGCGCGCATCAAGGATTTACGCGGCAAAATCGCACACTTTGATGCCGCTAGTTCCACAATATCGATTGCAGCCCAGCACGCGCCAATTTTCTCGACTTTCCCGGATATGGCGGTTCGAGCAAGACATCACTTTCCTTCTCTACAATTCCGTCTGCGCGCTGGCAATTTGCGCGATTGTGTCACCATGTTCCTGCGGGGCGATGCGAGCATGCTGTTGTGTTACGAGTCAAAAAACGCAGGCCCATTGCCATTTGGGGAACCTATCATACGAGCGCTATGGGGCGTCGACTACCTTGTGCCTGTGGTTGGTGGACGGCTTCGGTACGCCGTCAAAGATAATAGAGAAATATCGGATACTACGGCTGCGGTAGTTTACCCGGAGAATAGCTACTTCGGTGAAGCATTGAGTGCCGCCGATGCAGCGTTCAGTACGCTGCGGCTTTGCAAAAACCCAGTTTGTGAAAGTGCACTTTCAAGTGGCATTAAGGAGCTTGTTCTTAAGGGTATAGGCATCGGCTGGCTTCCAATAAGTATGGTCTTGCGCGAAATAGAGAACGGCGAACTGATTTCGCTGTCCAACCGCCTGGGCAAAGAAAAGCTCGAGGTCGCCATTTACGCCCACGCAAACGATGAACTAGCAGTTTCCCTGCTGGATGTATGGCGCGGGTAAAAGGTAAGTCGGGAACCGGAATTGCACATAAACGTGGAAAATCTGCCTACTAAATCGTGAAAGCCCCAAATTGCCCTTGCGCGATACCCCCGTTGCAGAGATGAACGACTGACTCCTCTAAGAAAGGCAAAGCTTATGGAAAATGCAGGTAACTTCTACATTAACGGCAAATGGGTTGCCCCGCTTGACGGGCGCGCCTTCGATGTAATTGATCCTTCGACAGAAGAAGCCGCGGCGACGATCTCGTTGGGCGGGCAGGCCGATACGGACACTGCTGTTGCTGCTGCAAAGGCCGCCTTTCCTAAATGGCGCTTATCCTCCAAGGCCGAGCGGATCGAGCTGATGGAAACGATCCTTGATGTTTACTTGCGTCGCTCTGACGAGATGGGCGCGGCGATCAGCACAGAAATGGGCGCCCCGATTGACATGTCGAAGGTGCAGCAATCCGGTACAGGGTCATTTCACCTCAAGGCATTCATTAACGCGCTAAAAGACTTTGAATTTGAAAGCGCGCTGCGCCCGGGAGAGGACGATACTCGCATCATTAAGGAGCCGATTGGTGTTTGCGCTTTGATCACGCCGTGGAACTGGCCGATGAACCAGATCACTCTCAAAGTTATTCCTGCGCTCGCGACAGGGTGCACGATGGTACTGAAACCCTCTGAACAATCACCATTGTCGGCGCTGTTGTATACAGAGATTCTGCACGAGGCAGGTGTGCCCGCAGGTGTCTACAATATGGTCAACGGTGATGGGCCGGGTGTAGGTAGTCAATTGTCGGCTCACAAAGACGTAGACATGGTCAGTTTTACCGGGTCGACACGCGCGGGTCGCGCGATCTCGATCGCAGCGGCCGAAACGATTAAGCGGGTCAGCCTTGAACTGGGTGGCAAAGGGGCAAATATCGTTTTTGCCGACGCAGATCCAAAAGCCGTCAAGCAGGGCATCATTCGCTGTTTCAATAACACGGGCCAATCTTGCAACGCACCAACGCGTATGCTGGTCCAGCGTTCTCGCTATGATGAGGCTGTAGAGCAAGCAAAAGCGGCAGCAGAAGCGACATCAGTCAATGCGGCGTCAGAGGAAGGTCGTCATATCGGCCCGCTGGTTTCGGAAATGCAGTTCAACAAGGTGCAAGACCTGATCCAAAAGGGTATCGACGAGGGTGCGCGGCTGGTGACAGGCGGCGTTGGTCGCCCCGAAGGTCTAAACCGTGGTTATTTTGTGCGTCCAACGGTGTTTGCGGACTGCAATAATGAAATGAACATCATGCGCGAAGAAATCTTCGGTCCGGTTCTGTCGATGATGCCGTTTGATAGCGAAGAAGAGGCGGTTGAGATAGCAAATGACACCGACTACGGCCTGACGAACTATGTGCAGACAACTGATGAGGAACGCGCCCATCGTGTCGCCCGCGCCTTGCGCTCGGGCATGGTGGATATGAATGGCAAAGGTCGTGGTTCAGGTGCTCCGTTTGGCGGCATGAAGCAATCCGGCAATGGTCGTGAGGGTGGCAAATGGGGTCTTGACGAGTTTGTTGAAGTCCGTGCCATTGGCGGTTGGCTTGTAGGTTAAACCTCGCACCAAAAAAACCAATTCGCCATCGCGGGAGCATTGGAGCGAACCTTTTGGAAGGGGCAAAACTGCACAAGCCGTTTTGTGCCCTAAGACGAACCCGGAAAGGTTGAAACGCGCATTTTCTCACCTTATGTTCATGCGCGACCCAGACAAAATAGCTATGAAAACAGGGAACTCAGACATTGACTGATACGAGCACCAAAGAAACTTTCTCCTTTCAGACAGAGGTCGGTCAGCTGCTCGATATTGTGGCTGGATCGCTGTATTCAAATCGAGAGATTTTTCTTAGGGAACTTGTTTCCAACGCATCCGATGCGTGTGACAAACTTCGCTACGAGGCGCTCACCACTCCGTCGCTCGCAGAGAATTCAGATCAGTTTTCCATCTCGATTGAGGTGAACAAAAAAGCCAAGACGCTGTCGATTTCCGACAACGGCATCGGGATGAACCACGCCGACTTGATAGAAACTCTCGGGACGATTGCGAAATCAGGCACCGGGGCCTTTTTGGAATCCCTCAAAGGTGGCGAGAAGGGCGATCTTGGCCTTATCGGTCAATTTGGTGTGGGTTTCTATTCGGCGTTCATGGTGGCAGACAACGTCGATGTATTGACGCGAAAGGCTGGCGAAGAAGAAAGTTGGCAGTGGTCATCTGACGGAAAAGGACAGTTCACGATTGAGCCGGGTGAAAGAAACAGTTGCGGCACGACTGTCGTTTTGCATCTGAAGAAGGACGCCAAGGAGTTTCTGGAAGATGCGCGCATCCGTCATATCGTGCAAACTTATTCGGATCACATTGCGTTCCCGGTCACACTGGGCGTTGACGCCCTGAATTCCGCTTCTGCCATTTGGACGCGCGCCCCCAAGGAGGTCACCGAAGAGCAACATACGGAGTTTTACCATCATACTTCGCACGCTTTCGATAAACCTTGGCTTGTCCTGCACAATCGCGTTGAGGGCCTGGTGAGCCATACTAGCCTGCTTTATGTACCATCATCTGCGCCGTTCGACCTTTATGATGCCGAACGAAAAAGCCACGTGAAGCTATATGTGAACCGGGTTTTTATCTCGGAAAACACCGAAGGGCTTTTGCCATCTTACCTCAGATTTCTGCGCGGTGTGGTTGATTCAGAAGACCTGTCCCTCAATGTCTCGCGGGAAATGCTGCAATCGGACCCCAAGCTTGCCAAGATCAAGACTGCACTCACCAAAAAAGTGATTGGAGAGCTTAAGAAGAAAGCGAACAAGGCACCCGAAGAATTCGGCGCTTTCTGGGAGAATTTCGGTGCGGTCCTGAAAGAAGGTTTGATTGAGGATCCAAATTTGCGGGACAGGCTCTTTGAGGTCTGTCGCTTTTCTTCAACCCGAGATGGCGATCTGAGCAGTCTTTCGGATTATGTTGAACGATGCAAAGAGGGCCAGGATGCAATTTATTACATCGCTGGAGACGATCCGAAAAAGATCGCGCGTTCCCCGCATCTGGAAGGGTTCAAGGCAAAAGGTGTCGAAGTATTGCTTTTGTCAGATCAGGTTGATGAATTCTGGCTTCAGCATGTCACTGAGTTTGAGGGAAAAACGTTCAAGTCGGTGACCCGTGGCGCACCTGACCTCGACAACATCAAGAGTGACGAAAAGGAAAAGGACGACAAGGACGACGCAGAAGTTACGCAGCTTGACGCACTGATTGCGGCCATCAAGCTTGAACTCGGCGATGCCGTCAAAGATGTCCGTCCCTCCAAACGGCTGACGGACAGTCCAGTTTGTTTGATCGCCGACGATGGAGATATGGACGTTAATTTGGAGCGTTTGCTCAAACGGCACGGTCAACTTCAGGATGGAATGCCCCGCGTACTTGAGCTGAATCCGGACCACAGAATAGTCAAGAAATTGGCAGAGCGATCGAAAGCTGACGATGCAGCATCAGATTCTCTGCTGAAAGATGCAGCGCATTTATTGTTGGATCAGGCCAGAATTGCCGATGGCGAAGTACCCGCCGATCCAGCTGAGTTTGTTCAGCGCTTTAGCGCGGTTTTGGACCGGGCGCTTTAGGGCGCGTCAGGTTGCATCTTGCATTGATGTTGGCCCTGCTAGGCGGGATCATGAGTTAAGGTGGAGGCATTGAAGTGCCAATTGCACCAAAATCGCTCGTCGGGATGAGCATCGAATGGACGGGGATTCATCATTCGGGCCATGGCGATTTTGCGGACCTGTCAACACATACAGTAAGCTACGAGACAGAAACGCATTGCTATGTGACGGCGAACGGAAAGCTGGCGGGTGAAGCAAGTTACATCTACAAAAAGTTGGACGATCAGGTGGGTATTTGCATCTATAAACCTCAAAAATACCAAGGGCGTAGCGACGTGGTTCTGAATGCGATGTTTGATTTTGCAGAAATGAAGGACCGCGCCGTCCTGCTTGCGAGTGGCGAACCTTTTGCCGTTGTGGATGGTGATATGAAATTCGTCCCGACACTGCCGCGTCCGGCCTGAACCTTTGCCATGAAGAATAGGCGCGCGTTTGCGACGTGTTTTTGCTTATTGGGCCAATCAGCGGCTCATAAATTGCCGACGAAGTCCGACAACGACTATCAGCAGAATGGAAATCGAGAAATAAAGTTCCAGCAACTCCTCCCAAATGTGAAGTGTGCTGATTGATACCAGGATCTCAATTTTGGATTTTGCCAATTGCTCTGTCACTTGGCTGACAATTACCAAAACGACCGATACGCCAAGGATTAGGTGGAGTTCCGTCTCCCTGCGAAAGTTATCCAACAAGAATGGCCAAGTAAAACGCAACAGGCCGTAGATCAGCCAAAATCCTAACACTGCAATAACGACCCAATTGTGTAGCACCCCGTCGTCGATCCATTCGATCAACCCGCGCAAACCAGAACCTTCAGGCAGGACCCGCGCATCAAATTCACGCTCAGCGAGCAAGAAGGCCAGCAACGAAATATGTGCCCATGCGTGAAGAGGACGCAGGAACAAAGCCATTAGTCCGGCAAAGGCAAGACACAGCGCTGATGTCGACTCGATCCAGGCTGCCTCGGCGCTGAGCGTATTTTGCATGTCTTGCGGTAGCGCTGCCGCCACGGCGATTCCGGCCAGCCCCAAAACGAAAAACAGCAAGGGTTGGTTTAAGCGCGATTCCGATTTAAGTCGTTGAATTGTTGCTTCGTTATTCAATTTCTTTGGCTCATTATGTCTTATGTCTTATGTCTTATGTCTTATGTTTAAATGCGTAAGCGGGACCACAGCGTTGTGCGTTTGTCGCATTTTTGAGTGGCGATCAAAAGCCAAATTGCCTGGAAACTCTACGGTGTCGGCATTTGCGTTCAATTTGATGTAGGGTCAAGTGCCAATGCTGCGCCCCGATGTCATGTATCTTTGGGGATGGCATTGCCCAATTTCCAAAGATAAAACAGGGGCGAAGAGGACGCCAACGGATGAACAAAATAACGCCGCAGCCCGGTATCGACCAGATTTCGCCCTATCAGGGTGGAACAGCGCATGTTCAGGGCGTTTCCAATGCAATCAAGCTGTCGTCTAATGAAAATCCGCTTGGGCCGTCAAAAGTGGCGATTGATGCTTACCGAAATGCGGCGGGTAACTTGCATCGTTACCCATCAACAGATCACTACGCGCTGCGCAGCGCTATTGGGGAGGTTCTGGCGCTGGATTCTGATCGCATCATTTGTGGTGCAGGATCGGATGAGATTATCGCGTTACTTTGTCAGGCATACGCTGGTCCAGGCGACGAGGTTATTTACACGGAACATGGTTTTGCAATGTATCGGATATCTGCGCTTGCGGTCGGCGCGACTCCGATTGTAGTACCGGAAAACGAACGAGTGACTGATATCGCTGCTGTTCTGGGAGCATGTACAGAACGCACCAAACTCGTCTTCATCGCGAATCCAAACAATCCGACCGGCACAATGATCAGCGCTGCTGAACTTCATCGCCTTGCTGAAGGCCTGCCCCCGCAGGCGTTGCTGGTGCTTGATGGTGCCTACGCTGAATATGTCGGCGGGTACGACGGTGGCGCGGGATTAGTAGAACAACGCGAAAACGTCGTGATGACTCGCACATTTTCCAAGTTGTTTGGTCTGGGTGGGCTGCGCATAGGGTGGGGCTATGGTCCGGCTCATGTCATTGATATTCTGAACAGGGTGCGTGGGCCGTTTAACCTGTCGGGTGCGGCGTTGGCGACAGCCGAAGCCGCAATACGTGATGTGGCTTATGCAGATCAATGTCGGGTTGAAAATGCAAAATGGCGAGGCTGGCTTGCAGAGGCATTGGCTGAGTTGGGTGTTCCGTCTGATACGTCCTGCGCAAATTTCATCCTTGCGCGCTTTGGCAGTCAGGCCGAGGCCGAGGCCTGCGATGTCTTTCTGCAAACTAAAGGACTGATTGTGCGTCGGGTTGCAGGGTATAACTTGCCGCAGTGTTTGCGCATTACTGTGGGTGATGAAAATGCCTGCCGCCAAGTTGCTGCCGCTGTCGGCCAATTCAAAGGCACCGCAAAATGAGTGTGATTTACAACAAGGTCGCATTGATCGGATTGGGCTTGATTGCGTCATCAATGTTCTGGGGGATGAAGCGCGCCGGACTGGCTGGTGAAGTGACCGGGTATGCCAGATCCGAGGCCACTCGAGAAACGGCGCGCCGTATTGGATTGTGTGACTGTGTTTGCGATAGTGCGATTGAGGCTGTCAAGGATGCGGACCTCGTCGTCTTATGTGTTCCACCCGGCGCAATGGGTGCTGTTGCTGAACTGATTGGACCAGCTTTGAAACCGGGGGCAACCGTCAGCGATGTCGGCTCCGTTAAGCGTGAGATTATTTCTGCGGTCGCGCCGCATTTACCTGAAAACGTCCACTTTGTTCCAGCGCACCCCTTGGCGGGCACCGAGCATTCGGGCCCAGAATCGGGTTTTGCAGAACTATTTGACAACCGATGGTGCCTGATCGTGCCGATTGAGGGTTCGGATGTCGCTGCCGTTCAGAGACTGAGAGATTTATGGGTTGGTCTGGGTAGTTACGTCGAGACGATGGATGCGGATCATCACGATCTCGTTTTGGCTGTGACCTCTCATGCACCTCACTTGATCGCCTACACCATGGTCGGAGTGGCGGATGATCTGCGCCGCGTAACCGATTACGAAGTCATCAAGTTTTCGGCGGCGGGGTTTCGCGATTTTACACGCATCGCGGCCAGCGACCCGACCATGTGGCGCGATGTATTCCTGAACAATAAGGATGCGACGTTGGAAATCTTGGGGCGATTTACCGAAGAACTGTTCGCCCTACAGCGCGCAATACGCACCGGTGACGGCGATCATCTGCATGCCTATTTCACCCGCACGCGCGGGATACGGCGTGGGATTATCGAAGCGGGTCAAGACACGGACGCTCCGGATTTTGGTCGAGGCAAGAAAAGCACATGAGGGTTTTGGCGCTGATATCCTTGCTGGCTTGCGCGGGGCAGGTATGGGCTGCTCCCGAATCTTCGCCGAGACCACATGCGCGCAATTCCGTGACAGTATCAGAGGAATTGACGGCTCTGATCCGCCCGCAACTACGCCCGGTTTCAGCCCAAATGATTGCCGCACAAGGTATCGTCGTTGCTTCGGTTCAGGTGGCGGCCTCGCCGCGGCCATTTGCGCGCTCCCTGAGTCTCGAAAATCGGGTCATGGCCAAACGCCGCAAACTTAAGAAGGGCGCTTTGTGCGGGGATATCGCATTACAAGGCGAAGTCGTTGGACATGTCCCCAGCCGGGTCAGGGGATGCGGTATTGGAGAAGCAGTAAGGATAAGGTCCGTTTCCGGAATAACTCTAAGCCAGCAGGCATTGATTGATTGCCCGACGGCACTGGCCCTCCGAACTTGGGTCGACGATGCTGTGAAGCCCGCTTTGAAGTCACGTGGCCGTGTGTCTCGGATAAACGTCGCAGCCCATTACGCGTGTCGAAATCGCAACAATAAAAAAGGCGGGCGCATATCTGAGCATGGCAAAGGCAGGGCCATAGATATCTCAGGATTCACCATGGAGGACGGGTCTGAAATCACCGTGCTCAAAGGATGGAGCGCAAAAAGCTCCAGCCGCGCACTTAAGAATATTCACAAAAAGGCCTGCGGGCCGTTCGGGACTGTCTTGGGTCCCAATGCTGACAGGTATCATCGTGACCATTTTCATTTTGATACCGCGCGATATCGCAGCGGTGCTTACTGTCGCTAACGCAAGAAAAGTCGTGGTGCCGGGCCGATCGGAATTGGCCCAAGCGTAACCAGCCCATCGCGTAAGGTCAGTGCAAGGTCTAGCGCTTCGGGATTGCCACTCAGCCCGGCGAGCAACGACAATGTCTGCTCTGACGCGCGGCGAACAGAAGGCGCGAGGGTGCCGGAATTTTCGGCAAGCTCCAACATGTCACGCCAGTTGTCCGCTTTGATGTCCACTTTGCCGGTCGGAATGCCAAATTCATCCACGATGACCTGTCCCGCCGCAAAGAGGCGAAGTTCTCCCCATGCAATCTCGGCCAGTTTCAGATTGATTTCGCGCGGTTGTGGTCGTGCCTTTTCCAAGGCGGAACGATCCCAAGGGCCGTCAAACGTAACGGTCATGTCAAGCGCAAGCGTCTCAAACTGAACTGGCCACGACTGCGGGAGCCGCATTGCCAAACGCGGTAGGTCACCGGGGCGAAATTGGTCAGCGGACACGTCGATCTTGTATTGGGCCGGGTTGTTGGTTTGTCGGGCCGAGATAATCAGATCTTCAGCACCTGCCAGCGAACCAGCATCTGTGCTAACCTCCCAAGGGCCGGAGTGCAGCGACATTACCTCAACTTCAAGCTGAGCGCCCGGTTTCAGGTGCAAGTCGGCAAAGGTGTCACGTGTGGTCAGGGCCAAATTTTGGTCAAAATAGGAAACACGTTGCTGGGTCTCGGGAAATGCCACAGTCACGTTTCCCGGCCACCACGCAGGGCTGACAAAGCTGAGGCTATCGGCCTGCCATGCAACGCCAGTAGCCGGATCTGCTAGGGCAGGTTGTCTAAGTCGGGTTTCATGGCGCAGTGGATAACCAGCGGTTTCAAGCGTTGCATAATCTGCCTGCCAGCCAGTGCTGCGCTGGGCATCAAACCAAGCAGACACGCCACCACGCAAGCCAAATGCCGCGGCCAGCCAATAAATCGACCATGCCAAAGAGCCAAGCACACAAATCTTTACGATCAACCTCACGGCACACCTTTTCCCCGCCAGCACTTTGATGTCTATAGGCGTAAAAAGAGAAGGGCCAGTGCGATGACACTATGGGTTTTTGGTTACGGTTCATTGTTGTGGAACCCGGGGTTCGATGTGGCCGATCAGCAATTAGCAACGTTGCAGGGATATGCGCGATCCTTCTGCATGCGTTCAATCCACCATCGCGGCACTGAGACAGACCCGGGGCTTGTCCTGGCGCTGGACGAAGTTGAAGGTGCGGAATGCGAAGGCGTTGCGCTGGCCGTGGAGTCGGGACAAGAAGACGACGTGCTGGCCTATCTGCGTGAACGAGAGCTGATTTCATCTGCCTACCTTGAAAAAATGCTTTCTGTCCGTCTAGCCAGCGGCTTGGAAGTTGAGGCCGTCACCTACGTTGTTGACGCTGACCATGTGCAATATTGTGGTGGCTTGCCCCTTGAAGATCAGGCTCGGATCATTGCCAAGGCAGTAGGCGGGCGCGGGCCGAATACAGAATATCTGTTCAACACCTGGGATCACCTGGTTGCGATGGATTTACATGATCCCGACTTGAAATGGCTGGAACAACGGGTCAAAGGCCTAAGCACATAAACCCTTGGCCCTCCCCGCGGTTTTTATGTAGGGTCGCCCCAGAGCAGAAAAAGTGTCAGGACCGCACGAAATGGCGCCACCAGACCGGCAATTACGACCACAGTTTTCGCAACCCGTGCGACAGATTTTGTCGATGCTTGTTGTATTGGGCCTGTCGGGGTTTGGCGTGTTTGTCGCCTTACCGCAGGTTCTGGGGGTATTTCAGGCCAACCCAGCCCTGAACGGGTTTATCATATTTGTCTTTGTGATCGGCGTATTTGCCTGCTTTTGGCAGGTTTTTCAGCTGATCGGTTCCGTACGCTGGATCGAAGGATTCGCAAGCGACATGGTTGTCGAAAACGTCAAGGCGCCCCCAATGCTGGCGCCGCTGGCGTCTTTGCTGCGCACGCGCGGCGCACGTATGCAAGTTGGGGCGTCGTCCACCCGATCGATATTGGATTCGGTAGCGACTCGGATCGATGAAGCACGCGAAATCACCCGATACATCGTCAATTTATTGATTTTCCTTGGGCTTTTGGGAACGTTTTACGGCCTCGCGACCACTGTTCCGGCAATGGTGGATACGATCCGCAGCCTCGCGCCCCAGGAAGGCGAGGGAGGCGTATCGGTTTTTAATCGGCTGATGACCGGGCTTGAACAACAATTGGGAGGCATGGGGGTTGCGTTTTCCTCCTCTCTGTTAGGACTGGCCGGATCATTGATTGTCGGGCTATTGGAGTTGTTCGCCGGGCATGGGCAAAACCGGTTTTACCGGGAGTTGGAAGAGTGGTTGTCGTCGATCACCAAAGTCGGTTTTTCGTCTGGCGATGATGCGGGCGGCGATGCCGGGGCATTAGGCGGTGTTGTTGACACGATGACCGAGCAATTGGAATCGCTTCAGCAGATGTTCACGCAGTCTGACGTCAATCGATCGATGCTGGACGAAAAGTTTGGTAAATTGGCAGATTCGATCGAGAATCTGACGGCGCAAATGGATGGCGGCCAAGGTGCGACGGCTGCGCTTGATCGAGTAGCTGAAGGGCAGGAACGATTGATCGAAATGATGATCTCGCACGGCCCGGCTGAGGGAATAGATGCAGAAAGCCGGATGCGGCTACGGTCGATTGATGTACAGATGTTGCGCATTCTGGAAGAGATTTCGGCAGGTCGGCAAGAAAGCATGACCGAATTGCGCACTGATATTGCCGCACTCAGTCGTGCAATAACAACAGCGCGATCCCCAGCTCCGATGCGCAGTCCGCCCGACTCGCAGGAGGAGTGATCCATGGCCTTGTCGCGGCGCACAGGCCAGCGGTTTCAGGGATCAATCTGGCCCGGTTTCGTCGATGCGATGACCGGATTGCTTTTGGTTCTGATGTTTGTGCTAACCATTTTTATGGTTGTGCAGTTTGTTTTGCGTGAAACCATCAGCGGGCAGGAAACCAAACTCGACACATTAACTGGTGAAGTCGAAGCACTTTCATTGGCTCTGGGATTACAGGAACGTCAAGGCAAACAGCTTGAGGCCCGTCTGGGCGCCCTGACGACAACGCTCGGCGCTCGCGACGCAGAAATTAGCGATCAAGCTGAACTGATAAATACGCTTAGTGAAGAGTGGGAACGCCAGTCCGATGCACTGGCCACAGCACAGTCCCAGATTACTGGCTTTGAGGCGCAGGTTGCCTCTCTCTTAAGTCAGCGCAATGAAGCATTGGGCGAAGTCGCCGAACTAAAAGGTGAAAAGATACAACTGATGTCTGAGCAAGACGCCTTGAATCTTGCTTTGGCACAGACTCGTTCTGAAGTGGATGCCAAAACCGAAGCGGCCCGTCTTGCAGCTGCACGGCGCGCGGCGCTCGAAGCGCTAATCACAGATTTGCGCGCTCAGAATGAGGAAGTGGAAGCGCAGACAGAGACCCTTACCAGCGAGTTGAGTGAGGCCCAGGAAGCGCTGAGCGCTGAGGAAGTCGCCCGACTTGCAGAAGCAGCAGCAGCAGAAGCGCTGCGGGACCGGTTACAAAACGCTGATGCAGAGCTGACGGCAATGACGCTATCACTGGAAGCACAACGCAAAGAAGCTGAAGATACGCTTACATTGCTGGCCGCCGCGCAGGCGGCGCAAAAAGATCTGGATGAGCAGCTATTGGCATCTCTGGTCGCGGCCGACGCCCTGAAAGCAGCGACGGAAGAAGAGAAAAAGGCGCTAGGGGAGCAGCTGAGCACCGCATTGGCAGAAACAGAGGCGCTGAAATCGACAACCGAGAAAAAACGAAAAGCATTCCAAGATCAACTGGCTGCCGCATTGGCGGCGCGCCTGGCGGCTGAAGACGAGGCCGAAGCGCAGTTGAGCCTTGCTGAACAACGCGCAGCACTGTTGGCCGCTGCAAACGATACCTTGTCGGATGAACAGGCGGCATCAGCAGAAAGCCAACGCCAAACGGCGTTGCTGAACCAACAGGTCGCTGCCTTGAGGACACAGCTTGGCAACCTGCAGTCATTATTGGATGAGGCCAAGGCGCGGGATGTTGCCGCGAACGTTCAGTTGCAATCCTTGGGGAGCGATCTGAACACCGCCCTTGCCCGAGTGGCGTCTGAGGAACGTCGACGACGCGAATTAGAAGAAGCCGAGCGGATCAGGCTAGAGGCCGAACAAGTAGTCCTGGAAGCTGAGCGCGAACGTCTGGAGACCGAGACTCAGGATCTGGCCAAGTACAGATCAGAGTTCTTTGGTCGGTTACGCGATGTATTAGGCAATCAAGAGGGTGTGCGTATTGAAGGTGACCGATTTGTGTTTTCTTCAGAAGTTCTGTTTCCACCCGCTGGCGCGACGCTTTCCCGCGAAGGACGTCTGGAAGTCGCCAAGATCGCGGCCATTCTGCGTAGCGTGGCGAATGACATACCGCCTGAAATAGACTGGGTCATCCGCGTAGACGGGCACACCGATAATCTGCCATTGTCGGGGCAGGGCGTGTTTGCAGACAACTGGGAACTCAGCCAGGCCCGGGCGCTCTCGGTCGTGCGATTTATGGCCGGGGCTTTGGCCATTCCGCCCAGTCGCCTCTCGGCCAACGGATTTGGTGAACACCAGCCGGTGAATTCAGCCGATACTCCAGAGGCGCGCGCGCAAAATCGGCGTATCGAGCTGAAATTCACCGAGAAATAAGCCCGACCTGCAACGTGCGGTTTATCTTTCTCAGGAGGAGTTATGCTTCGTGCGGTAGACGCCTTCCGGAAGATCCAGTGCAGATGCCAGATCGCGCACCTGCAAAGGCGACAGGGTGATGCGGACGACTTGATCAGTGCGCGCATCATATTGTTCAACTGTGACGCATTCTTCAAATGCTAGCACGCTGACATCCTCCTGCAGCGGTGCACTACCCTCGTCCACCAGTGTGATCACTGTGGCATCAAATTCGTGTTCAATGGAAAACATTGCGTCTTAGTTTAGGCGCTGGGCAAATCATTGCAAGAGGTTACGAAGCCCTGTGATCAGGGCTGGCGGGTTGCCGTGAGCGTGCTAAAATGATGAGAAGGCGGTCGAAGGGAAAAAAGTCGAATGCGCAGAACGATACTTGGCCTTTTTGCGGCTTTGGTACTCTCCGGATGCGGGGATTTGGTGCTGACGCAAGGCGGAACAGCGCCACATTCCCAATCCGAAAATGCGTCTGGGCCAAAGCTGAGCGAAGACGCAGCAGCGCGAGCCTTTGTCGATGTGGTTTCGACGGTGGAGCCAGTGGCCGAGCGCGAATGCCGTGCACGTACCCGTGGCGTGAATTGTAATTTTCGTATCGTGGTTGATGACCGCCCCGGTCAGCCCTCAAACGCGTTCCAGACGTTAGATGAAACGGGCCGCCCAGTGGTCGCTTTTACGCTCGCTTTGATCCGTGACGCGCGAAATTCGGACGAATTGGCATTTGTTCTGGGCCATGAAACCGCGCACCATATCGCCGGTCACCTTGAGCGACAGCGCGAGAATGCCGCAGCGGGCGCCGTCATTTTTGCTGGCCTGGCTACGCTGACAGGGGCGTCGGAAGGGGGGGTGCAAACCGCGCAGGATCTGGGCGCGACAGTGGGCGCACGGACCTACTCAAAGGACTTCGAGCTTGAGGCCGACGCCCTGGGCACGATCATCACCACGCGCGCGGGATATGACCCGATCCGCGGAGCGGCCTTCTTTACTCGTATTCCGGATCCCGGCGATCGCTTTTTGGGAACTCATCCGCCTAATGCTTCCCGCATAGAAACGGTGCGGCGGACTGCTGCTGGGTTATAACTTAGGTTGTTCGAAGCAGACGTATTGCGATCCCCAGTATGGACATTGCAATGAAAAAACTTTGGATCAGCGCCGAAGCAAGATTGAAATCGCTTGAAAGTCCGATCAACACAAAAGCAGCCGCCAAGAAATTGATGCAAAAGTAGTGAACGCTATCACTTGAAACCCACCCCATCGTGATCAGGGTATAGTTCACAACATAAAGTAAAAATCCGCAGACCCCGATACTCTCCAACAACGCCGGATCCAATAGCAAAAAATCCATTAGTCACCCCAAAAAATCTAACTCAATATCAACGCGAACAGAACTATCATCGCTTTTATGGAGGACACAGTCAGGTATACCTGACCTATGTTGCAAATTGAAAATATTGTCTCGGACAGAGGGTCAACTTATGCAGTCTCTGGCGGTCCTGTAGCGGATCGCGCCGACGTCGACGTATTTTTGAAGCAACTCAAGAAAACCAAACGTTACGCAAAGGCAACGCACAACTCGTGGGCGGTGCTATTCCCCGATGCAGGTCCACTCAAGGGCGATGATGGCGAAGCAGGCGCGGGAATGGTCTTGATCCGGATGTTACAGCGGGCCGAATTGTACGGTCACCTCATTGTTGTAACGCGCTGGTACGGGGGTAAACATCTGGGCGGCGATCGATTCAGGCATGTGCAGACCTGCGCAAGGACCTATATTGAGGCGCTTTGATCTAAGTCAAGGCGACGGTTGGGCCTAATCCGGTACGTTTTAGCAAAGAGAGTCCATAACGGGAGCCAAAACCTATGCAACAGCCGCGAGTCTTGAAAAGACACGCAGCATTGACGGACCGGATGGCCACGAAACGTGGCGTAGATCTGGAGGAAGAGGTGATGCGCGGAAACATAGGCGTGGTTGACATCAGCGATGCTGTTTTGCGCTGTACAGCCTGTTCCAATCCGGATCACTGTTGGGGGTGGCTCGATCAGCAGGAAGGTGTTGTGAAATCGACACCGGGCTATTGCCGCAATGCAGACTTGTTCGACAAGCTGTCTACCGATACCGATTGAATTAATCTCCGGCTGTTTTCAGAGCTTGTTGTGTGAACCGTCGCACAAAGGCGACTTGCCTGAGGCTTTGCAACCGCAAAAAAACACCTTCTTATCCGTATCTGCCTCGTACTTCACTGGCGCAAAGCTGGTATCCTTGTGCGAACCGTCACAAAAGGGTTGTTTTGCGGACTTTCCACATGCGCACCAGAAATAGGTTTTCCCAGCGGTAACTTCGACGGGGTAAGGCGATTTCTGGGCGATGCTTGGCGTGTCTGGCATGAGTGGTCTCCTGTTGTTTTATTAAATGATAGCAGCACCTTTGCAAAAAGACAGCCGGCATGGCTTGAAGTCTAACGCGGAATTCTGAATGCGGCACAAACTCAGACATACAAGCACCGAAAAAACGTGATGCAACGCAGGCTTGCCGAAGGAGCGTTTGACCCCTAAGAATGTTGCGGGACAAGGGGAGGGTTGGCTTTGGCCGACTGGAAGATGTCGAAACGGGGAGAAAACAAGAATGATTAAACGTTTGGTTATGATTGCGGCAGCTGCAATGCTTTGCGCATCAGTTGGCGCTGCGGAGACTGTTACTTTGACTCCAGCCGACCCGCAACCCAAAGGCCTGAGTGCAGGGCTTTATGTTGAGTACGGATATCCCGGCGGCAAAATCAGGAGCTTGTCGGACGCGTCCTCTGCGCTGAAAAAAAGCAAAAAAGGTAAACCGCTGACCGGTTTGAACTACGCAGACACCAATGAAGGTGATCTTGTTTTAACATCGCGCCGGGAATACCAAGTTGCGGCCTCGATCAGCGGTTATGTACGGTTCGATGCGCCGGGTTCCTATGATATCGATTTTCTTACAAACGATGGGCTGAAGGTGACCCTTGGGGGGCAACCCGTGGCCAAATATGACGGCATTCACGCGTGCAGCAGTACCCGGATCACAAATGTGACAGTGCCAAAGGCCGGATGGTATGCGCTGGAGATGATGTATTTCCAAAAAGAGGGGACTTCTTGCCTACAGATGCGAATGGCAGCCAAAGGCAGCAAGGTGAAACAAGTCGCTGACAGCGCATTTGGCTACTAAGCATAGGCTTTTGCGCGAAGGGCGCCCGAGTCCTCAATGAAATAGGATTTGGAGTGGCGGGTCTTTCCCGCCATTTTTGTGTCCGCGATAACTGGGGTGGAAGCTAACGCGGTTTGGTCAGAGTCAGCATTCAGACCAGTTTGCCCCATAAATCATATTCGCCAGCTTCATCCACCAGCACCGGCACGATATCGCCCGGTTTGAGCTTTTCAAAACCTTCATCCACAAACAGATTGCCGTCGATCTCCGGGGCATCCGCGATGGTGCGGCAGGTCGCAGCGTCGGTGTCGACTTCGTCCACGATCACATCGATCACGCGCCCCACTTTGGCCGCTAGTTTTGCTTCTGAAATTGATTGTGCCTTTTCCATGAATCGGTTCCAGCGATCTTGTTTGACGTCATCTGGCACGTGATCTGGAAGCGCATTGGACCGGGCACCTGCTACATTTTCGTATTGAAAGCACCCCACACGATCCAGTTGTGCTTCGTCCATCCAATCAAGCAGAGTCTGGAATTCAGTCTCAGTTTCGCCGGGATACCCGACAATAAATGTTGAACGGAGCGTGATGTCAGGACAATTGCTGCGCCATTGAGCTATTTCATCCAGCGTCTTGGCACCGGCTGCAGGACGCGCCATGCGGCGCAACACATTCGGATCAGCATGTTGAAACGGGATATCCAGATAGGGAAGAACGCCATTCGATGCATCCGCCATAAAGGGTATCAAGTCGCGCACGTGCGGGTATGGGTAGACGTAATGCAGGCGCACCCATGCCCCTAATTGACCCAACTCTCGGCTCAGATCAGTGATGTGGCTGCGTACAGTGCCGCCCTTCCAGGGGTTCGCATCATATTTGCGATCCAGCCCATAGGCGGACGTATCTTGCGAGATGACAAGCAGTTCGCGTACGCCCGCCTCGACCAGTTTTTCGGCCTCACGTAGCACCGCATGCGCGGGGCGGCTGGCCAAGCGTCCCCGCATATCTGGGATAATGCAGAACTTGCACTTGTGATTGCACCCCTCTGAAATCTTTAAATAACTGTAATGACGCGGGGTGAGGCTGACGCCCGACGCAGGCAATAGGTCTACAAACGGGTCGGGATCGGGTGGCACGGCGGCATGCACTGCGTCCAACACCTGCTCGTACTGATGCGGGCCCGTCACGGCAAGGATATTTGGATGATGTTCGCGGATATAGTCCGGCTCTGCCCCCAGGCAGCCCGTCACGATTACCTTGCCGTTTTCGTTTAGTGCTTCTCCTATTGCATCAAGACTCTCTGCCTTTGCTGAATCCAGAAAACCGCAGGTGTTCACGATGACAGCATCGGCGCCCGCATAATCAGGTGAGACACCGTAACCTTCTGCACGCAACCGCGTGAGGATGCGTTCGCTGTCGACAAGCGCCTTGGGGCAACCGAGAGATACCATGCCAATCGACGGTTGATCGCCGCGTGATGTGGATCCAAAGTTGGCAGTGGGTGCGATGTCGGGGCGCAGACTTGGCGGATTTGTGCTCATCGCTGCGATATAGGCGATCAGGTCGGTGACGGAAAGGGCCAGGGTTGCCCGATGCGCTCAGTATCGCTACCTCTAAACAAAAACAGGAGCGGTGGTTATGCGGTGGCTTTTTCGGCTTTTCGGGGTTCTGGTAGTGCTGGTGGGCGTCGCTGTCGGATCGTTGTTGTTGCTGCCCGGGGACAGAATTGCCAACATTGCCGCCGATCAGGTCAAGGCACGAACAGGGCGCGATCTCTCGATTTCAGGTGATGTGAGAATCACACTTTGGCCAGTCATCGGCGTCACCACAGGGTCAGTTTCATTCAGCAATGCCGAATGGAGTGAGGCGGGGCCGATGTTCTCTGCCGACAGTCTTGCGATAGGAGTTAACACCGTCGGATTGTTTGGAGGCGACATCAAAGTCACAAAGATCGAGGCGAACAATCCGACGATCCGGCTTGAACAGCGCAAAGATGGGCGGGCGAACTGGTTGTTCAGCCCGCCAGCGCCCGCAAAACCCACTGAAGATGCGGCGGCAGGCCAATCAGAGAACAACGCAGTTAACGGTGCAGCCGAAGCCGGGCCCACGCAAAACCTGACGCTCGAATTGATGCAGGTCACCAATGCCCGGCTGATCTATGATGCAGAAGGCAGCGATGTTGTCGATCTTGCCGGGGTAGACTTGAATTTGCGCTGGCCGGACCCCTCAGGGGCAGCCACTATTGAAGCTACGGTAAGTCCAAGCGGTGAGCCAGTCGAAGTAAACACCAGAATTGATCAGTTTTCGGACTGGATCACCGGTGCGGCGCAGGCCGTCACAGCGGACATATCCGGCCCCGGCGGTAATGTTAGTTTCGTCGGTGCAGCAGGATTGCTGGGCGAATTATCCGGGAATGTTTCGGTCAAGACACCCAACACCGCAGCGTTTCTGAATGCGTTGGGTCTTGGACCGTTTGATTTGCCAAAAGGGCTAGGGCAAAGTGCCGACGTCGCCGCAAAAATCACGTTAACTCGAGATGGTAAACTGGCGTTTCGAGAGGCCGTTCTCAATCTTGATGGCAATTCCATTCGCGGTGCTGCCGATATTGAACTCGCTGACGTGCCAAAGGTAAACGCTCAGTTCACGGCTGGTGCTCTTGACCTTAGGTCATTGTCAGAGGACGACAAGAAAAGAGGCGGGCAAGGCAGTAGTACTGGCAGTAGTTCGGGCGGCAGCGCGACAGGCGGTGCCGCGCAACAAGGGTGGTCAAAAGCACCGATAGATGCCAGCGGACTCTCATCATTTGATGGCGCTGTGTCATTGGCGGCGGACAGTATTGACCTTGGGACGCTAAATTTGGGTGCATCGCGCCTTTTGATTAAGGTCGATCGGTCACGCGCAGTTTTTGAAATACGAGAGATTCAAGCCTACGATGGTGTCATCACAGGCGAATTTGTCGCCAACAACCGCAGTGGGTTGTCGGTGGGGGGCAAGTTTTCCGGCAAAGGGATCCAGATGAACGGGCTGCTGTCCGATCTTGCAGATCTCTCGCGCCTATCGGGCAAGGCGAGCGTCGATCTTGAGTTTCTGGGAATCGGAAATTCGGTTGACAAGATCATGAACTCGCTTTCGGGAAAAGGTCAGCTGAAGATTGGAAAAGGTACGATTTCCGGCATTGATCTGGACCGGCTTATGCGATCTGGGGATGGCGGCGGCGGGACGACAGTCTTTGACAGTTTGACGGCGACCATGAAGATGTCTGATGGCAATCTGGTGAATAATGATTTGCTTTTGCTGCTGGCTAATTTCAAAGCTGACGGAAAAGGGCGCGTCGGTCTTGGCAAGCAGGACATCGATTACTTGTTTACGCCAGTGGCATTGCGGGCCAATTCTGGCAACGGTTTGGCCATTCCAGTGCGCATTCGAGGTCCATGGGCCAATCCCAAGATTACGCCGGATGTGTCGGCAGCAATCGATCTCAATCTAGACAAAGAAAAGAAAAAGTTAGAGGAAAAGGCTCGCAAAGACGTGGAGCGCAAACTGCAAAAAGAGTTGGGTGTTAAGGCAAAAAAGGGCCAATCGACTGAGGACGCGCTGAAAGATAAAGCAGAGAAAGAACTGAAGCGCGGACTATTAAAATTGTTGGAATGAGCTCGTTTCAGGTTCGCAACGGCTTTCCCGATATCCACCCAAAGTACATTGGTTTGAAAAAAAACGGCCTAACTTCTTTTTTTTAGCCGCGACTCAAAATCTAACTGAACACTGCATCGCTAAGTAACGGTGAACTGTCCCATCATGCAGCAATCCTCATGTATAAGCATATTGCAGTGATACATGTATGTCGGCCCGGGGTAGCGTGGCGACTGAATTTAACCAGCACCTCTGAGCAATCTTCCTTTACATGCGGCATGTCCTTCCAGCCCTGTGAACTGGCGGCCGGTAAATCGTCTTGGTATCTTAAGACGCGGAAAGAACAACCGTGTATAGCGTTTCGAGTTTAACTTGAACGCTTGTTCGCAGACTCTCCCTTTGGTCGAACGCGAAAAGCAATTTGCTTTGTATGAACGAAAAGTCGAATTGCTCTAGATGGTCTGATCGTAGTCACCAACCGAGGGTTCAGTTCGGATCACAGCATCAATATCGGCAAAAACGGCGCGCATTTCTGCGTCGCTTTCGGGGCTCTCGCAGACGACAACCAAGTTCGGCGTATTGGATGAGGCGCGCACTAAGCCCCAGGCGCCATTTTCAAGGATGACACGGGCACCGTTGACGGTCACCACATCCTTGATGGAGCGGCCTGCAATCTTCTCTCCAGCCTTTTCCATTGCGACCAGTTTGCCTACCAACCGGTCCAGCGTGTCATATTTTTCGGTGTCCGAGCAATATGGCGACATCGTCGGAGTAGACCACGTCTTAGGTAATGCGCGGCGCAAATCCGACATGGATTTGCCCGGGTTGCGGTCCATCAGTTTGCAGATCTCGACGGCGACCCGTAAGCCACAGTCATAACCCCGTCCAATGGGTTCGGCCAAAAAGTAGTGACCGGATTTTTCAAACCCTGCCAGCGCGCCAATCTCTTTTACACGGCGCTTCATATGGCTGTGGCCGGTTTTCCAGTAATCCGCCGTGACACCATTGGCTACGAGTTCGGGATCGGACGCAAAAAGTCCAGTGGACTTCACGTCGGCAACAAAGGTGGCATTGGGGTATATTTTGCTCAGGTCTCGCGCCATGATGACCCCGACCTTATCGGCAAAAATCTCTTCGCCCTCGTCGTCGACCACGCCGCAGCGATCTCCGTCACCATCAAAGCCAAGTGCAAAATCCGCGCCGGAAGCTTTCACGGATGCAGCCATGTCATGCAGCATTTCCATGGCTTCCGGGTTGGGGTTGTAGTGCGGAAAGGTGTAATCTAACGTGTTGTGGCTTTCGACAACTTCAACACCAATGCGGCGAAACAGCTCGGGCGCAAAGGCGCAGGCAGTGCCATTACCGGTGGCGCAGACCACCTTCAGTTTGCGTGACATTTTGAAATTGCCTGCCAGATCGTCAAGATAGGCCTTTTGCACGCCATCGACGAATTCATACCCGCCGCCCGGCCGAGCGATGCCGCGACTCTCCAATACAATGTCGCGCAATTCCGACATTTCATCAGGGCCATGGGTCAGTGGGCGCTCAAACCCCATCTTGACGCCTGTCCAGCCGTTCGGATTGTGACTGGCGGTGACCATCGCAACCGCGGGCACATTGAGGTGGAACTGAGAGAAGTAGGCCATAGGTGAGACCGCTGGACCGATGTCCTTGACGGTGATACCAGCCTGCATCAATCCCAGCATCAGCGCATTTTTGATTGAGAGTGAATAGTCGCGGTAGTCATTGGCAACTGCGATCACAGGGTCAATGCCGCGCGCGTGCATCTGTGTGCCAAGGCCCAGACCCAAAGCGGTTATGCCCGGCAGATTGATCTCGTCAGGAAACTTCCAGCGCGCATCATATTCCCGAAAACCCGTTGGGGTAATCATTGGAAGTTTGAGAAAATCCCAGGTATTGGGCGTGACCTTTGGGGCGGGCTTGTCCACTGGTACAGTCTTTCTTTTGGATTTGGCTACAGAGAAATGGGATTGCCTTTGGCCAGCCTGTCGAGTTGCATCAGCATGTCGATAAGTTTTGGCATCTGATCAAGATAAATCATATTAGGCCCGTCGCAGGGCGCATTGTCAGGGTCCTGATGTGTTTCGGCAAAGATCGCTGCCACACCCGTTGCAACAGCTGCGCGCGCCATCACCGGGGCAAACTCCCGTTGCCCGCCGGAACTGCCGCCTTTTCCGCCCGGCTGCTGGACGGAATGAGTTGCGTCCATGACAACCGGATAACCGGTTTGCGCCATCTGAGGGAGCGAGCGCATATCAACGACAAGTGTATTGTAGCCAAAGCTGGTGCCGCGTTCGGTCAACAGGATACGTTTGTTGCCGGTGCTTTCGATCTTGGCCACAATATTTGGCATTTCCCAAGGAGCGAGGAACTGCCCCTTCTTTACATTGATCGCGGCACCTGTGGCACCTGCCGCCAGCAACATGTCAGTCTGACGACATAGAAATGCGGGAATTTGGAGAACTTCCACGGCCTCTGCTGCCAGGGCGCATTGCGCTTCATTGTGCACATCCGTCAGGACAGGGACGCCAATCGTCTTGCCGACGTCTTGCAGGACTGCGAGGCCCTGATCTATGCCAAGACCTCGAATGCCGGATAGCGAGGTTCGATTGGCCTTGTCATAAGACGCTTTGAATACATATTGAGCGCCAGCAGCGTCGCATGCCTCTTTCATTTTACCAGCAATCATCTGTGCGTGATCAGCGCTTTCCAACTGGCAAGGACCCGCAATAATCGTAAGGGGGCAATCATTCCCGACAGTCAGGTCGCCTATTTTTACATGTGTCATAGATTATGAAGTTACCTGTTCGCGCAAAATCGATGCGGTGATTGAGATCATCAGATAAATGCCCCCAAAAATCAGAAAAGCCAAGATCGTGTTTTCAAATGCGCGCGGATAACTGGGATCTTCGGACGGGACCGGTTCGACCGAAATCGTCAGATAACGAACTTGCCGTCCCGCCTCCATGCGGGTCTGTTCCATGGTCTGTAGAGCAGATTGGAGCAACAGGTCGCGGGTCGCAAGATCTGCCTGCGCCATCTGAATGTTGAGCGTCAGAGTTGCGAGAGAGTTTTCCCCCTGGCTGGCATCTGTCATCTTGGAATTCAGCGCCACCAATTGATCCTGCAGCCGCCGGACATCGCCGCGCGCGCCTTCTACGCGGCTTTGATTTGGTCGGGTATTGTCAAGCAACGCGGCAAGCTGCAGTTCTTTTTCCAGCAATTGCAGTTCGACAGTGCTGATTTGATTGCGCAACGATAAAATGACACTTTCCGGATCAAGGATGGCGCCTTTTTGTTGCAAAGTGACAAGGTTTTCTTGGGCAAGGCGGCGCTCTTTAACCGCGTTCTCAAAGCTTTCGCGCGCATCTTTCATCTGATCGCCGCGCTTTTGTTGAGTCAAATTATTGACCCGTTCTTCTGCATAAGCGATTAGTTTTTTGGAAAACGACGTAGCCACATCAGGATCCGCAGCGATCACTTCCATGCGGATTACGCCTTCCGTTGGATCATAGCCGATTTTTACATTCTTGTTGAACGTTTTATAAGTCTCTTCCGTCGAGGGGTCTTCGCTCAGGCGTTGAATAGGATCAAGCGTTTCCTGCTTGAAATGAGCCTCGAATCCAGCGTCTTCATCCAATCGCAACATGGCGTCTTTGGATTGCAGGTAGGATTGAACGGCGATAGCGTCCTGATTTGTGGCGAATTGGGTTCCGGATAACAGCCCACCTAGTCCTCCGCCACCTCCGGCATTATCAGCCTGAAGAATCAAAAATTCTGACTTGGTCGCATACATCGGAGTTGCTATCGCGTAAAAATACCACCCGACGATAAAAGCCGGTATGAAAACAAAAAAAGCGAGGCGCGTCATCAGCAACGCAATCTTCCGCTGTCGTCGGCGCAGGATATCCCGCTGTATCTCTGTTATTTCTCGGGTCCTGCGATCAGCAGGGCTAAGTTCAGTCGAAGGAAGAGTTTGTTTACCTGTCGGAACTGTTTGAGGCAATTGTATCCGTGCTTTGCCACCAGCGCCCGCACCCCCTGGCTGCTTCTTTAAAGTATCCAATGCGTTGCCAGGACTTCCGTCTCGTGCCTCACCTCCTGCGTCGGGGACAACCAATTCAAAAAGGTTAGAGCGCTGGAAGGGGTCGATACCCTGTAGACGCAAGATGCGCACGGCATCGAAGTCCGACGTTGGAGAAAGATTGTGTTTTTGCGCGACACGCCTTGCCATTCGCAACTGCCGACCTGTCAGACCTTCGCGCCGGATGACCTCAATTTCGTTATCGGGCGGGGCAGTGTCCGGGCTCGGCATGTCATCCTCGCCATTGGCGTCAAAATAACCGGGTGCCATCTCAGGTGCAATATCTTCGTGCTCTGGAGACATCTGTTGCTCTGCATCGGCATCGACAGCATTGTCAGTGGATGTGTTCCTTGCACGTCCCGACGAAATGGTTGTGGTCGATCTTTTGATTCTGAATTTTCTAGCCTTGGGTTTGGTAGTCATAAAGTCTCTTTGCCTCGTCCAAGGTATCGAACATCTCAAGTTGGCCGTCCACCAGAACGGCAGCAGATCTTGCGAATTTTTCCAGCGTGTCAGCCTGATGTGATACGATTATGATTGTTGTCGTGCGCAAGCGCTCTTGCAGGATTTCACCAGCTTTTCGGTTGAACTCGACGTCAGTTGTCGACGGCATACCTTCGTCAATGAGGTAGATATCAAAATCAAGCGCGAGCATCAGCGCAAATGAAAACCTACCTCGCATCCCCGCGGAATAGACGCCCAACGGCTGCTCAAAATACTCGCCAAGATTGCAGAGCCACCGGCAGAAGCTTTCTACATAATCGGGATCAAGGCCATAGAGTCGAGCAATGTATCTGCTGTTTTCGAGAGCCGAGATTTTGGTGACCACGCCGCCCATGAAACCCAGTGGGAACGAGATATTGCACATGCGTCGAATTTCGCCCTCGTCGGGTTTTTCAAGGCCTGCCATCATATTGATAAGAGTCGTCTTGCCGGTGCCGTTGGGCGCAAGGATGCCCAATGAGTTTCCAAGATCCACACGAAAAGAGACGCGATCAAGAATAACCTTGCGCTGCGTACCCGTCCAGAAGGACTTGCTCACATTCTCAAACTCAAGCATCAAATGCTCCGGCGCTGTCGCCTCTGCCTCGGTTACTTCCACGCTCCTTAACAGAGGGTGGTTAACGTTTTTCGTAACGTATTTCTGGCTATTATGCCGAAGCAGGCGCCAAAAGTACAACGTCTTGGCGCATTATTAGACGTCAATTTCAAGCCAGCGAATGTTCAAGCCTTAACTTGCGCGGAAATTGGCCGGATCAGCTAAAGAATTCGACCAGCAAAGTAACGCCAAGCAAGACGGCTATTGATAGAACCATTGCGCCAGTTGGCCAGGCTCTTGAAATTCGGCCTTCCGGTCCGTGAGAAGAATAGAGCCGATGGACGATTCTCTCGAACCTTCTCATCCAAAAGCCAGTTACACCAGCCCACAGGTTGGCAACTGCGGGCACGATACCGGCGAGCAATCTCGGAAGCGCGCGCCGGTATGACCAGTCTGTATCAAGGTTCACCGATTTCAGTTCCGGCGGGTAGATGCCCGTTTTCATCAGGATGGTGAACGCAAGAGCCGAGAAGAACAGTAGTTGCAATTGAGTGATGACGTGAGTTGTCGTGTAAGGCACATAATCCACGTCAAACGGCAGCATGGCATAAAGTGTTCCTGGAAACACACCGATGAAGATGCAAAGGAAAGACGCGATGCCCATCGCCAGCAGCATATGCAGCGGTGCCTCTTTAGGCCGCATACCGCTGTCATGCGCAAAGAAGGCAAAGTATGGGATCTTGATGCCAGAGTGGTGGAACACACCTGCAGAGGCGAACAGCAAAGCACCCCAAACAATGTAGTATCCGTCATGCGATGCTGCAGACAGGATCAGTGATTTTGAGATGAAGCCGGAGAAGAGCGGAAAAGCCGAGATCGAGGCGGCGCCAATGACACAGAATATCATGGTCAACGGCATGGTTTTATATAGCCCACCCAGCTCTGATCCCTTTGCCGTGCCAGTGCGAAACAGGACAGCCCCAACGCTCATGAACAACAAAGCTTTATAGAGTATGTGGGCAAACGCATGAGCCGCCGTGCCGTTCAGCGACAATTCTGTCCCTATGCCCACACCTACGACCATGAAACCAAGTTGGTTGTTAAGCGAATAGGCCAGAACGCGGCGCAGATCATTTTCGATAACCGCAAAGAAGATCGGAAACAGCGTCATCACCGCACCGATGTAGACAAGCATCTCGGTTCCCGGAAAACCGCGTGCCAGAGAATAGACCGCCAATTTCGTGGTGAACGCGGACAGGACGACGGTGCCGGTGACCGTGGCTGCGGGGTACGCGTCCTGTAGCCAGTTATGTAGCAACGGAAAGGCACATTTGATGCCAAAGGCGAAAAATATCAGCCAAGTCCCAATGCTTCCCAGTGTCATCTTTTCAAACGTGAGCGACCCAGTTTCATGCCAGTAGAGCGCTGCACCGGCAAGCAGCAATACGCCTGAGCCGATTTGCACGACCAGATATCTTACACCGGTGTAGTACGCCCCCTCGGTGCGTCGCGCCCAGATCAGGAAAACGGAGGTGATTGCCGTGCCTTCCCAGAACAGGAACAGGGTAATCAGATCACCGGCAAAGACCGCGCCAATGGCAGAACCTGCGTAAAGCAGCGCTGCCACCTGTTGTATGGTGTCCTTGACGTGCCATGCATAGAGATTGCCCAGAAACGCTGCGACACAGAAGATCAGGCCAAAGATACGCGACAATCGATCAACCCGCGTGAACTCAAGATCGATGCCCATCATGTTGACAGACCAGAGGGTGCCCTCGGGCAGTGACCAGACCATTAGCAGAGCGGCTACCGGAACAATCAGTAGCAGGCTTGCACGTGCAGGTCCGCGCGGCAGGGCCAAGAGCAAAGCTGCACCGGCAAAGAACAGGAAGGCGACGGGGAAGGATTCAGCCATAATGCGAATCCTTGTCCAACCCGTCCTCGGGGTAGTCCTCGGCTTCTACATCATATGGCGCGTAGTAATCCTCGTCCCGTTTCAGGAATAGCCGCATCGCCTTTGCACAGATCACCAAGGCGGCACACATGAAGAAACCATATAGCGCATAAAATCCGGGCACTTTTTCAAGCGCTAGGTAAACATGCTTGTGATAGAAGAAATCCGCAGCGAACAGGCACGCGCAAAGCACGTAGAGACTGTAAACGATCTTGTCGACGTGCTTAGGGTTATCCACGAACATCAGCCATTCCCCGATTGCAGGGTAGGGCGAATTGAGCCTTTTTGGTTTTTCCGCCACCGGCTTTGCCTCGACAGTCGCGGGGGGGGACGGTTTGGTTTTCTCGGCCATATCGTGCGCTCCCTAGTTTGCCGCTGCTGTTGTGGGTGGCGCGACGATAGGAGCCAGAAAGTCAGCCACATCGCCCGCGAAAAAGAATAGGATCAGGCAAAGGCCTGCCGTTGCCACGGGTGGACCCCAAACAAAGGTCGAGGCCTCGCTTTTCTCGACTGTATCCGGCGCATCCGGATCACGCAGGAAAAAACCTCGACCGACGATCGAGAGCAGATAAACCACATTCAGCAGGGACGAGAGCATCAAAACGCCGATCATGACAAGTTGTCCGGTATCGGCTGCGCCCACGATGAGGAGCCACTTGCTCCACGACCCTGCAAATGGCGGCAGGCCAATGATTGACAGCGCGCCAACCAGAAATGCGCCATAGGTGAACGGCATCACGCGGCCCAATCCGTTCATCTGACTAATGTTGGTCTTATGAGTCGCGACATAGATTGAGCCAGCGCACATAAAGAGCGTGATCTTGCCAACAGCATGGGTCGCGATGTGAAGACCGCCACCGAGCGCGCCCATTGATGTGGCAAGCGCCATGCCCAGCGTAATGTAGGATAACTGACTGATTGTAGAATAGGCCAAACGCGCCTTGAGGTTGTCCTTGGTCATAGCAACGACAGAGGCGGCGATGATCGAATATGCGGCCAGCCACATCAGCCATTCAGAGGCGCCGGTTTCCGCCAGAAAATCGATACCGAAGATGTAGATGCCGACCTTGAGCATGGTGAAAACACCAGCTTTGACCACCGCAACAGCGTGCAGCAGTGCAGACACCGGAGTAGGGGCCACCATCGCGGCAGGCAGCCAGCGATGAAATGGCATCAAAGCGGCCTTGCCGATGCCAAAGGCATAGAGCGCAAGCAGAACTGCGACCAACGGACCCTGTATATGGCCGTCCAGAATACCACCTTTGGTGAAGTCCAGTGTGCCGGTGATGGTATACGTCCAGATCACGGCGACGAGTTGCAGACCAATGGATGTGCCGATCAGGATGCCAAGATACGTGCGCGCACCGCGCACCGCTTCGGGTGTGCCTTTGTGGGCAACCAGAGGGTAGGTCGACAGGGTCAGCAGTTCGTAAAACAGGAACAGCGTGAACATGTTAGAGGCAAATGCAATGCCCATCACCGAGGCGATGGCGAAGGAGAAACAGGCGAAGAACCGGGCGTGGTGTTCCTCGTTGTTTCCGCGCATGTAGCCGATGGCGTAAATATGCGTCAGGATCCATAGGCCAGAAGCGACGATGGCAAATAGCAGGCCCAGCGGCTCAACATTAAATGCGAGGTCAAGTCCCGGCATCACTGCCCACAACACGTAAGGTTCTGTTGTACCGCTCCCAACGTTTGAGAGTATCGTCAGAACGACGCCAAAAGTTGCAAGAGATGCAGCAAACGTCACGGCATCACGCAAATCCGGACTGTTGCGCAGCACCATGTTGGACACAGTTGCAGCTGCGGGGATCAACATGCTGAGCACTATGGCAGTATTTGTATCCAAAAGGCCCCCCATCCTACTGCAACCCGACCGGACCAGCCATCAGGCCATCTGCTGCGGCGCGCGCTGCAGCCAGCGTAATGTCGGTGTTCAGACCAAAGTAAATGCAGGCCAGCGCCATCGCCCACATGGGGATCAGCATGCTCAGTGGTACTTCGTCCAGCGTATCACCCTTGGTGGATTGCTTGACATAAAGCACTTCAACCACCCGCCAGACGTAAATCACGGCCAAAAGCGAAGACAGAACAATCAGAATTGCTATTGGCCACCAGCCTTTTTCAAGCGCGGCCTGTACCAATACCCATTTGCTGACGAAACCGGCTGTGCCAGGTACACCGATCAGGCTGACGCCGCCAATGACGATTGCGGCGCTTGTCCATGGCATCGTCTTTCCCATGCCCGGAATGCGGTCATAAAAAGAACTGCCGCATTTGAGGACCAATGCGCCGACGCCCATGAACAAGGCGGCTTTGGTGATGCCATGGTTGAAAAGATGGACAATTGCGGCGGTCAAGCCCGTTGATGAAACCAGACCGATACCCAGCAGCATATACCCGATCTGGGCGATGCTGGAATAGGCCAGCATCCGTTTGAAATCATTCTGGAAAATCGCGACGAAGGAGGCCAGGAACATCGCAATTAATCCAAATGGAAGGATAACATAGTAGAGCACGGCCACTTCGAAATCAAAATCGGGTGTAAACACCGAAAACATGAAGCGGATCATGACGTATACCGCCACCTTGGTGGCGGTCGCCGCTAGAAAAGCAGTTACCGCGGAGGGCGCAAATGTATAGGCATTTGGCAGCCATAAGTGCAGCGGATAGATCGCGAGCTTTAGCCCCATGCCAACGACGATAAAGGCAAACGCGGCCTGCACCGTTCGGCTTGCCCCCTGATCCGCGATCCTGTCGGCCAGATCAGCCATGTTGAGCGTTCCGGTCGCCATGTAAAGAAAGCCAATGCCGATCACAAAAAAAGTGGCGCCAATGGTTCCCATGATCAAGTAGTCATAAGCGGCCGTCAGCGCGCGTTTGTCCCGATGCGCCCCTTGTGCAACCAGCACGTAGGTCGACAGGGAAGACACCTCAAGAAACACAAAGACGTTAAAGGCGTCGCCTGTTACCGCGACACCCATAAGCCCAGTAAAACAAAGCAAAAAACAAGAGTAGAACAGGGTGTGACTGGCCTCGGGAATCTCGCTTTTCAGGCTCTCGGAGGCATAGATCAGAACGACCGAACTGATGCCGGAAATGAGGAAAAGAACAAAGGCGTTTGCCGCGTCAACTCGATATTCGATACCTAATGGAGGCGCCCATCCGCCCAGCCAGTAGGATAGGAACCCGCCATCAATGACCTGCCCCAACAACAGGCTGGACGCGATAAAGGACAACACGCTTGCCCCAAAAGCAATCGGCCATGCCAGCCGGCGGCTACCAAGCAGAACGCACAGAGGCGCTGCGATGAGGGGGATCAAAATCGGCAGAACCGGGAGGTGATCGATCAGCGTTTTTGCAACGTGCTGAGTTGTGTCAGCCGCCATTACGCCCGTCCGCCCATCGATTCACCGTGAATAATGTTGTCTTCGCGAGCGAGCCTTTGTTCGATCTCCAGAATTTCATCTTCTTCAATCGTATCAAATTCCTCACGAATCCGAACGATGAGAGCCAAGCCAAGCGCCGTCGTTGCGACGCCAACAACAATCGCGGTAAGGATCAGAACATGCGGCAGCGGGTTAGAATAGGCGACCGACGGATCAACATTCATATCAAGAGGAAAGATCGGGGCCGTTCCGCCTTCGATCTTGCCGATAGAGATGTAAAGCATGAATACGGCCGTCTGGAACATATTGAGGCCGACGATCTTCTTAATCAGATTGCCCTTAGCCACGACAATATATAGCCCTGTCATCATCAGTACGATGAACAGCCAATAGTTTATGTGCCCAACAAAGAAGCTACCGGTTTCCATTACCACTCCTCATCGCTTAGGCGGGGTGGGCGACCAGCAAAGGCATAGTAAACTGCCACCATCACACCGGTAACGGTCACACCGACCCCCAATTCGATCACGAGAATACCCCAATGTTGACCATGAGAGGGGTGATGCGGATTAAATGCGCCGTAGTCCAAATAGTTGTATCCTAGGAATAGGCTGGCAACACCGGTCCCCGCATATATCAGCAAACCCAGCGCGACAAGTTTGTGGACCAGCCAGGCTGGAAAGACTTTTTGCACTTTGCGCAGTCCAAAGACGACACCGTAAAGCACGAAGGCTACAGCCATGATCACCCCGGCCTGAAACCCGCCGCCGGGTGAATAATCACCGTGAAACTGCACATAAAACGCAAAAAGGATGATATAACCGACCAGGAGTTTGGTCACGACGCGCAATATCAGGTGATGTCGCATCAGGTCTCCGCGCTTTCATCATCAGGTTCATCCTCGCCGCGTCGGCGCAGGCCACTGATCAACAACAAAACGCCAATACCGGCGGTAAAAACAACCGCAACTTCCCCCAGTGTGTCAAAGCCCCGATAGCTGGCCAAAATTGCGGTCACCACGTTCGGCACATCAATTTCTTCCACGCTACGCTCCAGATAATCCGGCCCAACGTGCGTATGTACCGGGGCGTTCGGATCTCCAAAGTTTGGCATATCCAACGTGCCATAGATCAGCACTGCGCCGGTTACGAAGACAACCGTAAGGGGAATGGCAGATGAGCGTGTCGAGGGCTTGGCGGTGCGCGAGGTTAGCGCCATCGTGCCCAGCAATAATATCGTAGAGATGCCTGCACCAACTGCTGCTTCGGTAAATGCGACATCGACAGCATCCAACGTGACAAACAATAAAGCTGATAATAGGCTGAAAACACCCGATAGCATGACAACTGCAAAGAGTCGGTCATTCCGAACGATCGCCAGCGCTGTCAGGACCAGCATCGAAAAAAGTGTTATATTTATAAGGGTTACAGTCAATTTTTTGCGATCTAATTCTTGTTTAGTTTGCCGCGTAGCACGGGATTTGTACGGCTTGGAGGTTTGGGTGTCGCATCGGTCAATCCTTTGCCTTCGGTTGGGAGCAAACCAGAGACGATTGCAGCATTTGCTACAGCATGGGTCGCAGTCGGCCCGGTGATGAACATGAACAATCCGATGAACAATAGTTTTACGGTAATAAGCGTCAGACCGGACTGGAGACACATTCCCAGTATCAACAAGATCATACCGCCAGAATCGGTGATGGAGGCTGCGTGAAGGCGGGACCAGAAATATGAAAAACGAACAGTTCCGTACGATCCAATGATTGCAAATGCAGATCCAGAAAGAATAAGGCCCCAACTTAGCCCCTCAATAATGGCTTCAGCTAAAGTCAATTTTCGACCTCCTGTTCACCGCTATACTCCGGTACATCCCCGATTGCGCGATATCTGAAGTACTTGAGGATCGCGATGGTTCCGACAAAGTTAATCAGCGCGTAAAGCAGCGCGATGTCCAGAAAGTCCGGCCTACCTGTCAGAAATCCCAATATGCCAATGAACAGCACAGTATGTGTTCCAAAAACATTCAACGCCAGCACCCGGTCGTAAAGCGTAGGGCCAACAAACAATCGCACCAGAACCAAGGCCATGGCAATGAAAAGCGCAATTGCTGCGACAAGAAACATCGCTATGCCCTTCCTGTTTCTGTTGCGGTTACGCGCTGGTCCATGTCGGCAAGCGCATCAAGATCAGTGCTCTCATACTTCAACGCGTGTACCAGAAATGTGCCGTCTTCTATTTCGACCGAAATGGTGGCGGGCGTCAGCGTAATCGAGTTCGCAAAAACAACTTGACCCAAATCCGATTTTTGAGTGTTGGGGATGCGAAACAGGTGCTGTTGGTCCGGCAGGTTTTTGTCAAGTATGATGTTGGCGACACGCCAATTCGATTTCGCAATCTCAACCAGCAGCCAAATCGCATAGCTGGCCATTTTGAATGGTCGGATTGGGAACTTGATCTGATCGCCATCAACCTGGTCCATTCGGCTCAAAACCCAGACTGTGATGACAATGGATGCGAGGCCGAGGCCAATTATCAGCGGTTTGTAGAGCCCTGACAACAAGAGCCACACAACTAACAGCAGCAGAGCTGTCGATAATGCGCGCACCTCGTTCCCCCCTTGGACGATTTTCCGCCACTTGATTCCGTAAGAATCTTAGTAATGCTTAGATAACTGTTTTACACAATGACCTTAGCGGAGCAACAAGAACCGGAATGCGCAACCCATTTTTGGTGTTGTGTCCGAAGTGATCGTTCAGAAACTCCAGTAAAAACACGATCGCCAGCAATCAGTTTTTGCCGCGTAAGCCAAGTAATTTTCGACCTCAAAATAGGAAACTTATCTGGCCAATTACGCTGCTCAATCGCGCAATCTACATCTATGTCTCTTGCAAAACCACCATTCTCAACCTATCAAGCGGACGCTTTCATTTTTGGGTTGCAAGAGGATGGTCTGTTCGGTGACCGGGTGGCCTTTGAATGCTTGTTTCACGCGTGCCAGCGATGCAGCGGCATAGGGGAGTCGACATTGAGATGAGCGGACCCAAAGCGCCTACGCTCGAAGATGTGGCGCAGTTGGCGGGGGTCTCAACCGCGACAATATCGCGTGTCCTGAATGATCCTGACAAAGTTATCGCAAAGACGCGAGAGAAAGTTCAGGGGGCCATTGATACTTTGGGATATACTCCTAACTTTGGCGGTCGAGCGCTTGCGTCAAGCAAAACTACGACAGTTGGTGCGATCATCCCGACGATGGCAAATGCTATGTTCTCCAGTGGCATTCAGGCCTTTCAGGAGGTGCTGGCAGAGGCGGGTGTGACTTTATTGATCGCGAGTACAGGTTATGATCCTGCGCGCGAACTGCAGCAAATCAAGTCTCTTTTGGCAAATGGGGCAGGTGGGTTGCTTTTGATTGGGAAGGAACGCCCTGAAGAAACCCAATCGTTTCTGAAAAAGCGGAACGTACCGTATGTGATATCGTGGTGCTACGCGAATGATCCCGCGCAAATCTTTGTCGGATTTGACAATTTCAAAGCGGCCTACAACGCCACCATCAAGATTCTGGGTTGCGGTCACCGAAAGATCGCAATGATCTCTGGCGTTACGCGAGGTAATGATCGTGCCCAGGATCGGCAGGAAGGCGTCAGATCAGCGGTCGGTGATTTTGGCGATGGCGCCCGTTTGATTAGTGTGGTTGAGGAAAAATACCTGCTCGAACATGGTCGGTCCGCCTTCGCAGCTATTGTTTCAGGGAAAGATCCAGTGTCGGTGATCATCTGCGGTAACGATGTATTGGCGGCAGGGGCCATGATGGGTGCGCGTGATCGGGGCATTAAAATACCCGAAGAAATCTCGATTGTTGGATTTGATGATATTGGTCTGGCATCCGTGTTGACGCCACCTCTGACGACCGTGCGGGTGCCTCAGATCGAAATGGGACGTGCTGCCGCAAAAGTGCTCCTCGCCCGCCTTTCGGGACAAAACGAAGTAAATAGCCTTGAACTCACAACAGACTTTATCAAGCGGGCCTCGCTGTTAGATCGTGTGCCATAGGCAGATCGCGTTTATCAAAGTCGTTAGGCGCGGAATTTGAAATTTCCATCAAAAGAGAACAGAAATGAAAACCATATTGGGAATTGGCGAGTGCATGATCGAATTGTCTTCGGCAGGGGAGAACCTTTGGCGACAAGGATTTGCCGGAGATGTTTTTAATGCGTTGTGGTACGCACGAGCCTTGGCCCATGGCGAGGTTAATGTAGGGTTTCATACGGCCGTTGGTACCGATCAGATATCCGAGCAGATGCTGGATTTCGTGGAGGCGGCAGGTATCTCGTGTCGAGATGTGCCGCGCATTGAAGGGCGTGTTCCCGGTTTATATTCAATTCAGCTTAATGGTGCGGAGCGCAGCTTCAGTTACTGGCGCGATTCTTCTGCAGCACGTTTGATGATGCAATACCCGCAGCAACTTTGGGCCAGAATCGCGGCCTCTGATCTGATCTATTTTTCAGGAATTACTCTCGCAATTCTTTCCCCGGACGATGCCGAGGCATTGCTGTCAGGTCTGCGAGGTCACATGAAACCAAACGCTCAAATAGTTTTCGACCCCAATATCCGCCCTCACCTTTGGGATGATGCCGAGCGAATGAAACAAGTCATTTCTGATGCAGGTGCTTTATCCGACATCGTTTTGCCGAGTTTTGATGATGAAAAAATCAGTTTTGGTGACATATCGCCGCAAGATACCGCCCTTCGATATCAGTCTTTGGGCGCATCACAGATTGTCGTGAAGGATGGAGAAAACCCAACAATTCTTCTCAATAATGGTGAGATCAGCAGCTATCCGGTCAGGCACACGTCAGGCGTTGTCGATACTACCGCAGCGGGGGACTCGTTCAATGGTGCTTATCTGTCCGAAGTTTTGAAAGGCAGACCACCGCAAGAGGCTATCGCAGTCGCCCAGAAATGCGCGGCACTAGTCGTCTGCGTCAAAGGCGCGCTTGTGCCGTTTGATCAGTTGGACAATTTGTACGCTCCGGGATGAGGCGCTTGGTTTAAAACGGGCGCAATGTCCCCAATCTGGCAGCTATGGTTTTTCCGGATTGAACATGCGCCAGCCACATGAAACGGTCCTTCGCGAAACAGCCGGGTCAGACCTTGGCTGGACAAACCAGACGAGCAACTGCAATGAACGAAATCTTTGAGGGACTGAAAGCTGCATTTTTGCTTGTCGTTTCGTTGGATTCCGATCTGGTTGAGATTACCTTGCGTTCTTTGCAGGTTACCTTGTCCGCGGTCGCCATCGCATCAGCATTGGCACTGCCGTTTGGGGCGTGGCTTGCCGTACGACGATTTCGACATCGGCGCGCAACTATTGCGGTTCTGAATGCGCTGATGGGGCTTCCGCCCGTTGTCGTTGGCCTTATCGTCTATCTGTTGCTATCTCGCTCTGGCCCGTTTGGGGTGTTTAATCTGCTGTTCACACCAACTGCGATGATTATTGCCCAGATCATTATCATCACGCCGCTGATTGCGTCGATAGCACATCAGGCCATACGCGATATTTGGGCGGATTATCATGATCTTTTGATTTCCCTTAACACCACCAAACGCCAACGGATCGCCGCGCTTTTGTGGGATGGCCGCCGCGCGTTGATCACGGCGTCGCTTGCAGGCTTTGGTCGAGCTATCGGCGAAGTAGGCGCCATTATGATTGTGGGTGGAAATATAGATCATGCGACACGGGTTCTGACCACTGCCATAGCTCTTGAGACCGGCAAGGGAGACTTTGCATTGGCGTTGGGCTTGGGGTTTGTTCTCATAGCGCTTGCCATCTTGGTTAATGTCACGATCCACATGATTGGACGCACAGAAAGTGAGGGAAAATGGTGAGCACGATTTTGCCACTCACAATGACCCAAGCGGTTGTAAAAAGGCGCGGCAAGACGTTGCTGGGGCCTGTGGATATGACCATCTCGGCAGGCGACTTCACGATTGTTCTAGGACCAAACGGGGCAGGGAAAACCACGCTCTTGCGCGCGCTGCACGGGCTGGAAAAGCTGGCTGGCGGCGATGTGCGCTGGCAGGTTTCTATTTTGGAAGCCAGACCTCGCCAGGCCTTTGTATTTCAGTCCCCGATCATGATGCGTCGCTCTGTGCGTGAAAATCTTGCTTATCCTTTGACCTTGCATGGTGTCCCTAAATCAGAAGCGCACGCGAAAGCGGAAGTCTGGGCCAAGAAAATCGGTTTGGGTGAAGCACTTAACCAGCAGGCCCCTTTGCTGTCAGGTGGTGAGAAACAGAAACTGGCGTTGGCGCGCGCATTGATCCGTGGGCCGGAAGTGTTGTTTCTGGACGAACCCTGCGCCAATCTTGACGGGCGCGCGACACGCGAAATCGAAGAAATCCTGAAAAATGCGCAAGCCGATGGAACCCGGATATTGATGTCGACGCATGACATCGGCCAGGCGCGGCGGCTGGCCAGCGATGTTGTTTTTCTAATGGGGGGCAAAGTCATAGAAAGTGGCCCGTCAGAAGAATTCTTTAGTGCCCCAAGGACGCATCAGGCCATTGCCCTTTTGAATGGAGATATTGTCGAATGACACGCTTTTTGGCTGCGCTGTTGGTTCTTTTTGGTTCATTCGCTCACGCTGAGGAAATGAAGCTGGCCGTAACCACGTCGTTCCATAACTCAGGGCTATCAGACATTCTGATTCCCGCGATCACCCATGATACAGGTATTGAAGTTCAGCTACTGGTTGTGGGGACCGGCCAGGCGCTTCGGTTGGGCAAAGCGGGCGATGTCGATGCCATCTTGGTGCACTCGCGCCCTTCTGAGGATGCATTTCTAGAAGCTGGCTTCGCACCTCATCGCCGCGAGATCATGTACAATGATTTCATTTTCATCGGACCAGTTGCAGATCCAGCTGATGTGAAAGGGGCCGACTCAGCGGCAGAGGCGTTGATCCGAATTGAGCGCAGCAAAGCTGTTTTTGTCAGCCGTGGCGATGACAGCGGTACCCATAAGAAGGAGTTGTCTCTCTGGACGGCCGCGGCGTTGGACCCCGTCGCGTTTGATGGTTGGTATCGGGCCGTTGGGGCAGGCATGGGAACCGCCCTTAATACCGCTGCTGGTATGAACGCCTATATCATCGCCGACCGTGCCAGCTGGCTGAATTTTGCCAACAAGTCGGATCTGGCATTGCTGTATTCCGGTGACCCTGCGCTCTTCAACCAATATGCCTATTTGCCGATCAGCGTGGAACGTCACTCTCATGTCAAATCGGAGCTTGCATTAAGACTGGAAGACTGGCTGACGTCAGCGCGAGCGGCCGACCTGATCAATGGATACGAAGTCGGCGGAGAAACTCTGTTTATTTTTAATGCTAGTCCATCGCCTTGAGCGGGACGGAGCGCGGCGTATCCCCAACCGAGGGCGATCGGATGAGCATGGTTTCAAGATAGAGCCGGTGGCGCCACTTGCCCTTAGATCAACACCGGCGTAAACCCTGCGCGATCTTGGGGCTTGAGGGAACAACAATGCCTGTTCTGGTAATGAAATTCGGTGGCACATCGGTGGCGACAGTGGACCGGATTAAACGGGCTGCCAAACGCGTTGGAGTCGAAGTCGCCAAGGGCTACGACGTCGTGGTTATCGTCTCAGCTATGTCGGGCAAGACCAACGAAATGGTGGGCTGGGTGCAGGAAACTTCTCCGCTGTTTGACGCGCGAGAATATGACGCAGTGGTGAGTTCTGGCGAAAACGTCACGGCAGGTCTAATGGCGCTGACATTACAGGAAATGGATGTCCCTGCCCGCAGTTGGCAGGGTTGGCAGGTTCCCGTGTTAACAACCTCTGCACATTCCAGCGCCCGCATTGAAGAAATACCCACCACGAACATCCTGACAAAATTCGCCGAAGGAATGCGCGTGGCCGTAGTGGCAGGATTTCAGGGGATCAGTCCCGAGGGCCGGATTACGACTTTGGGACGAGGCGGGTCTGACACAACAGCAGTTGCATTTGCTGCGGCGTTTGATGCGGAACGCTGCGATATCTATACTGACGTCGATGGGGTTTATACGACGGATCCGCGCATCTCACCCAAGGCGCGCAAACTGGACAAAATAGCGTTCGAAGAGATGTTGGAACTCGCCTCTCTTGGGGCGAAAGTACTCCAGACGAGGTCAGTTGAGCTGGCAATGCGCTATAAGGTCAAGTTGCGGGTGCTAAGCAGTTTTGAGGAACAATCTGACACAGCTGGAACGCTGGTTTGTGATGAGGAAGAAATCATGGAAAGCAATATAGTTGCCGGTGTGGCCTATTCCCGCGATGAGGCAAAAATGACACTGGTTTCGGTGGCTGACCGGCCCGGGATCGCTGCCCTGATCTTTACGGCCCTTAGCGACGCTGGCGTTAATGTCGATATGATCATTCAGAATATTTCGGAAGAGGGGCGGACGGACATGACTTTTTCCTGCCCGACCAATCAAGTTGCACGCGCGCAGGATGCGTTGGCTGTGGCCAAGGAAGGCGGTGTCTTGAATTTCCACGATCTGATTGCGGATCAGGATGTTGCCAAGGTGTCGGTCGTTGGTATTGGCATGCGCAGCCATACCGGCGTTGCAGCCAAAATGTTCAAGGTGCTCAGCAATGAGGGTGTCAACATCAAGGTCATCACAACGTCCGAAATAAAGATTTCTGTCTTGATTGACCGGAAATACGTGGAACTTGCGGTGCAGTCGCTCCATGATGCCTTCGAACTGGAAAAAGCGGCCTGAGATTCCATCCCCGGACCGCTAGTGGGACGGGGCGGTGTAATATCTGACATGTCGGAACGGACTGAAACACAAAGCCGAAGATTGCTGGGCCGTTTGCGCGACGCTATGGCCAGTGACGAGGCTGGTCAGGCGCGGCTCAACAAGATTACCCATTTGATTGCGGATTCGATGAAGTCCGAGGTCTGTTCGATTTATCTGTTTCGGGATGAAGACACGCTTGAACTCTGCGCCACTGAGGGGCTGAATCAAACATCGGTACACCAAACCCGTATGAAACTGGGCGAAGGTCTTGTTGGTCGCGTCGCAAAAAGCCGCTTGACGGTCAATACGCCCGACGCGCCTGGCGAAAAAGGTTTCCGATACATGCCCGAAACGGGCGAAGAAATCTTTTCGTCGTTCCTGGGTGTTCCCGTACAACGATTGGGTGAAGCGCTGGGTGTTCTGGTAGTTCAGTCGCGAGAAGCGAGACAGTTCTCGGCAGACGAAGTTTATGCGCTAGAAGTCGTCGCGATGGTTCTCGCAGAAATGACCGAACTGGGTGCATTTGTCGGAGAAGGTGCCGCGCTGGCCGCGCGGCATCAGCAGCCGGTCCTAATCCGCGCGACGACCGGGCAGGAAGGCTCTGCCCAGGGCCATGTCTGGCTCCATGAGCCCCGTGTTGTGGTCACCAACCCTATTGCCGACGACCCCGCCGGCGAATTGAGACGCCTCAGCGAGGCGGTTGAAGAACTGCGTGTCGGTGTGGACAAGATGCTCAAGATGGCAAAAACAGCGGACAAAGAGCACCGTGAGGTCCTTGAAGCATACCGGATGTTTGCCAATTCAAAAGGTTGGATGCGTCGGATAGAAGAAGACATATCCCAAGGATTGTCTGCCGAGGCCGCCGTAGAGAAAGAACAATCCCTTGCGCGCAGCAGGATGGGGCAGGTGCAAGACAATTACCTGCGCGAGCGGCTGAGCGATCTCGACGATCTCAGCAATCGGTTGCTGCGGATTTTGACTGGGCAAGGTCGGGAAACGGGTGCGGAAATGCCACGTGATCCAATCTTGATTGCACGCAATATTGGCCCGGCAGAACTGCTTGATTATGGCCGTTCACTGCGCGGCATCGTTTTGGAAGAAGGATCCGTTGGCTCACACGCGGCGATCGTGGCGCGGGCATTGGCCATTCCGCTTGTCGTGCGTGCAGGCCGGATCATCACAGAAGCCCTGAACGGCGATCATATCATGGTCGATGGGGATCAGGGCATTGTCCACCTGCGTCCTGACGAAAAAGTTGTCGCGGCATTCCGCGAAAAAATCTCGATGCAGGCGGATGCGCTGGAACGCTATGCGTCGATCAGAGACAAACGGGCCGAAACGTTGTGTGGTTCGGTCATTTCGTTGCATATGAATGCGGGTCTGATGGCGGATCTGCCGTCGCTGGATGGGTCGGGCGCCGAGGGCGTCGGGTTGTTTCGCACCGAGCTTCAGTTTCTGGTACGCAACAAAATGCCTACCAGAACCGAACTGGCAGAATTGTATTCGCGAGTTCTGGACGCGGGGCATGGTAAGCGGGTCGTGTTCCGCACGCTCGACATCGGATCAGACAAAGTCCTGCCTTATATGAAACCCAATGAGGAACCGAACCCCGCGCTCGGCTGGCGCGCGATACGGGTCGGGTTGGACAAACCGGGCATCATGAGAATGCAGTTGCAGGCCCTGATGCGTGCTGCAAAAGGAAGGCCGCTGACGGTGATGTTTCCTTTTGTCGCCCAGTTTGAGGAATATCGAGCGGCCCGTGCCGAGGTGGAAAAAACGATTCTGCGCGAAAAACGTCTGGGCCACGCTCTGCCTAAAACCATAGAAATCGGCGCAATGCTCGAAACTCCCTCGCTGGCCTTTGCACCGCAAAAGTTCTTTGATGAGGTCGAGTTTTTGTCGATTGGTGGCAATGACCTGAAACAGTTTTTCTTTGCTGCTGACCGCGAGAATGAGAGAGTACGCCGACGCTATGATACGCTGAACGTTAGCTTCCTCGGCCTCATTGAAAAGATCGTGGAACGGTGCGCCCGCAGTGACACCCCACTATCGTTTTGCGGCGAAGATGCCGGTCGCCCGATCGAAGCGCTGTGTCTGGCGGCTATCGGGCTTCGCACCCTGTCAATGCGCCCGGCGTCGATTGGCCCGGTCAAAAGCCTTTTTCGCCGTTCCAATCTGGATGATGTGCGCAAGGTTATTGCAGACGCGCGTCACAGGGGCGAAATGTCGGTTCGCCCGGCGGTCATGAATTATTTGAGGCAACAAGGCTGAACTTATCTGGTGAGGCCTCGGGCAAACTGAGACTGTCGGCTGGTTGCTCTGAGTCCGATTGGACATGCGATCACGCCATCGTCGCGAGTCAGAGGAGCTCAGCGAACATCTCTGGGGTCTCGAATACTACAGAATTCGGGACCAATGATTGTTGGTTGCACTTAAGGTCAATAGCGCTTGCGAAGAAATCAAATTAGATTCGCCGCAATGACTTGGAGAGGGACTGCTTCAACGACCTCTTCTGACAGCCAAGTGCACACAGGAAAGAGAGTTAACAATCAGATGGGAAAATTCGCAAAAATGAAAAACCTACTGCTTTATGCGCTGACTGCCACGCTGGCCCTCCCGGCACTTGCGCAGGACGAACCATTGTACCCCAACGAGGTCGAGACCCGCCTCGGGACGCTGACTTTCGATCACGGCATACCGACCGAGGAGACCTCGGAACTTCTATATGACAACCTCGATTTCAATCGTGCCGTGCAGTCCTACCTCTGGTCGCTGCCCATCGTGGGACACACCCAGTGGCGGCAGACTTACCTGGATGAATACGACATCAAACCCAACGAGCTGATATTTGCAAAGCAGTTCAACGAACGCTCACTCATCCTGACCGCCAACGAGTCGACGCCGTATCTGTTCGGCTGGCTCAACGTGAAAGACAAGGCTGCAGTCATCGAGGTGCCGCCGGGGCCGCTGATTGGTCTGATGACTGACTTCTGGCAGCGTGGTGTTGCCGATCTCGGGGTCTTTGGTCCGAATGCGGGTCGCGGAGGGACATGGGTGATCCATGGCCCCGAAACGCCAGTGGCTGAAATCCCCGTCATAGAGGGCGCGGAATACGTTAAATCCAACACCAACAACCTGTGGTGGCTGATGCGGGTTAACGCGCCGCTGGAAGAACGGGACGCACTTGCTGCGGGGATCCTGTCCGGGTTCCACGGCGAGGAGCTACGGTCGCAACTGCGCGACGGCGAGAACAAGGTCGGCCGCAACTTCCAGCCTCGCGGTATGCGTTACTGGGAAATGCTGCACATGATCTTGCAGGAAGAACCCGTGGAGGATCGCGATCAGTTCTTCATGTACTTCCTTAAGGAACTCGGGATCGAAAAGGGCAAGCCCTTCGAGCCGACCGACCGACAGCGCGCGATCTTCGAAGAGGCCGCGGTCGTCGGCGAAGCAACAGCCAAGAACTTCGTCTTCCGCGAGCGCCTGCCGGGTGTTTTGCGGGACGATGGTTGGCGGCTGATCCTCGGTCGGGTCGAAGGGTCTGAGCCGGGCGATGCCATGGACCACACCCAGACAATCGGGGAGATTGGGCGGTTTGATCCCCGGGCCCGCTATACCTACGAGGCAACGACGACCTCGCCGAAGATCGTCTATCCCAAGGTGGGGTACGGCATGGGCTATGCCGGCATGTTTCTGGATGCGCAGGAACGCGCGTTGGCTGGCGACCGGTCCTATGTGATCAACGTGCCCAAGGACCCACCGGTGGAGATTTTCTGGGCGATCACCGTCTATGACGTGGACACCCGCGGCATGGTTCGGACCGATCAGGAACGCGCAGAGCGCGGCTCGAGGCACGAGGGCATCCGGACACTTGAGGACGGGTCGACACCGATCCTCGTCGGCCCGGAGGCCCCGCCTGAGGGCTGGGAAAACAACTGGATCAAGTCGATCCCGGGCCGAGCATGGTTCCCGTACTTCCGCTTCTACGGACCCTCGAAACCCTACTTTGACCAGAGCTGGAAACTGCCGCAGATCGAGGAAATCGACTACGCCGACTTGCCGGAGTAACTGAGGTGGAGCCGCGTTTCGGCGCGGCGCCATGCCTGTCTCTAAGGAAAGAGAGAGGGCATGTTCAGAACGACTTTGACCACCACCGCCTTTGCTTCGCTCACAGCGTCCGTCTTCGCACAAAGATGAACCGATGCACCCGAACGAGGTTGATACCCGTATCGGGATGCTGACCTTGGACCACGGCATCCCGACTGAGGAGGCTTCGGGATGTCTTTGTGACTACCTCGACTTCAATCTTGCTGAGCACTCCTACCTTTGGTCGCTTCCCATCGTGGGACACAAATAGGCGGCAGACCTATCTTGATGAATACAACTCAAACCCGCTGAATCAAACCGACGGTTTTTTCTTTGCCAAACAGTTCAACAAACGCCGGCTGATCCTGGCCAGTTCATTGTTAACTTCCACACGGAAATTGGGTGTGAAAAGGTAAACCCTTGGAACTCACCGACCGGCAAGGCGCCGACGCCTAAACCTGACCGGTTGCAAAGGTCGCAGATCGGACTTTCCCATTGCGTCGATAACAGTTGGGGACATCGGGAACGGAACGGCCTGCGGGTCAGTATTTGCCAGACCTCGAGTGCGGTCCGACAGGCCATCAGAAAGAGCTCAGTCTTCCCGCGAATAGAGAACAGGGAACCAATCTTCGCGCAGCCTTTGGCCTTCTTTCATATCGTGCCCCGGAAACGGCGGCGATGTGGGTCCTGGGCGTTCAGTGTAGCGCGCATCATCCCCGATCAAGCGCAATGAAAAGGCACGGCGCCGCGTATCACTGGTATTTCCGCGTGCCCCGTGCAGTACGTGGTAATGAAAAGCGACCGCATCTCCCGGTTGCATTTCCCATTCGCGAATATCCATGCCTTCAGCATCAGGGTCTGGCACAGGCATGTATTTGTCTTCATCGGGATAGAAACTTGTCTCTGACAGCCAGCGTGTCGGAAGAACAGGTTTTTTCCATTTGTGGCTGCCTGCTACACAACGCAAACTGGCGTTGGTGACAGGATCGACTGGCGACCAGAAGCTGATCGTTTGTTGGCCTCGAACAAAATAGTAGGGCCCATCGCTGTGCCATGGTGTCGCTTTTGACGTGCCCGGCTCTTTCACCAAGACGTGGTCATGAAACATCTGTACAGTTTGGGATTGCATGAGGTCTGCAGCGACCTCTGCAGCGGGCGATGTTTCAATGACCCTTTGAAATGGCTCGATCCGTTGCCAGTTGCAATAGTCATCAAAAAACCGGCCAGCTTCACCATCCTTTAGGTTTTCGGCCGCATAGGGGCCGGGTTCCTCCATGTTTTGGGCAATGCCGCGTTTGATATCCTCAATTTGATCAGCAAATAGGCCTTTGATCAGCACAACACCGTCTTGCTGAAATATGTTGATGTCGTCTTGAGTAATTAGCGGATGAGGCATCAGTCGGTTCCAATTGATAGGCTCTGGACGGACGACTCAGAGCGACAGTACCTGATGATAGCCTGAGGTATATTGGATGCGAACCCTTGGGTTGGGTCCATCTACCGCGCGACTGAAAAGTGAACCGACCTCGGCATCGCGTTCGGAAAGTCCTGCAATAGTATGACCGCTCAAAAAATCGCGCAACACTCAGACACGGCCTCGAGAATCGACGGATGAAGTCGGGAAGACTGAGCTCAAAAAAGAATAGCTATCGCTCTTGAAGCAGATGGGCATTCACACTGGTAACCCGACATAGCTAGCTTGGCACGGCCAACCGGCAACAAATGCTCAAATTTAGGAAAATTTGCCCACGGCCTGCGCGTGGGCCGTGGAGCAAACTTTAGAGAGACAACGTCGACGCTGACCTAACTAAACCACAGCACTTAAGGGAAGGTTTACAGTTGGTAGCGAGATGGGGTGGGATTTTTGCTGCGCCATTGCCGAAGCGCTGGATGGGCCGGCCAGACTGTGAACAAGGTAGCATACTTGCGAAAATGCATCCCATGCCTGTTGCGAAAACCAATATGAATGCGCAGGGTGCAGATATTGCGATCACGCCGGAGCGCGTAATTCTTTGAGGTCTGAATTTAAATGAAAATTAGGGGAACTGACTCATGTTTCTAAGAAACGCGTGGTACGTCGCAGCATGGGCGAATGAAATTACCCGAGATCTCCAACAGATTTTGGTCTTGGGCGAGAAAATCTGCATTTTTCGAACAGAAAACGCAGAAATCATCGCTTTGGAAGATGCGTGTCCGCACCGAAAATTGCCATTGTCGCGGGGCCGCCTCAAAGGAGATACTGTAGAGTGTGGGTATCACGGCCTGACGTTTGATTGCGCGGGAAAGTGTGTTTGGGCGCCAGGGCAGGGCCGCATTCCGTCCAACGCAAACGTACATGCCTACCCGATTCACGAGAAATACGATCTCGTGTGGATCTGGATGGGCAATCCGGCATTGGCCGACCCTGACGATATATTCGACATTCAAAATTTTGACGATCCAACCTGGGGCATTAACCGTGGCGCTGCGATGGAGTTGCAGTGCAACTATCTTTTGATGTGCGACAATTTACTCGATCCGACTCATGTCGCTTGGGTGCACGAAAACAGCTTTGGCCAGTCAGCGACCAAGGACGCACCATTGCGGATCACGAAAACCGATGATGGCGTGATCGTGCACCGTTGGATGATGGATGTAGAACCCGCGCCCTTCTACCAAAAAGTAGTTGAATTTACAGGAAACTGTGATCGGTTGCAGCACTACGAGGTTCGTTTTCCTGGGCACGCTTTGATCAAGGCTGTGTTTACGCCAGCTGGGACGGGTGGACCTGAGGCGCCGTTGCATCCGGATGTTTTCATAATGGACAGCTACAATTTCATGACGCCGACAACGGACAGCGAGACACGTTACTACTGGTTCCAGTTGCGCAATATTCGTCCCGACGACAAGGCGTTGTCTCAAATGATGTCCGATGACGTTCAAAAAGCTTTTGAAGAAGACCGCGCGGTTTTGAATGAGGTACAGGTCGGAATGAGTACCAAGTCCTCTCCGCACATCGACTTGCCAATCGATGGGGGGCAATTGCGATTTCGTCGCCAACTAGAGGCCATGATTGCTGAGGAACGATTGGTCGATGACAAAATGCAGGGGTGACTAAAGATCCGCAGGGCCTGACCTTGCGAATTCTGGTTGGGGCTGGCAGGCAGAAGCCCTTACGATGGCTGCGGGACTAGTTAGCGCCGCTCCAGATTCTGTTCCAGTCATTTGCCATGTCCACGACTGTCCAACCCCGCGTGTCAGCTTCATCAAGGCCGCGGATCAGGACACCAATGTGTCCCTCGCGATCATAGGCAAACTCTCGTTCTCTATCGGTGTGATGGACCAGCAGACCAAATCGTGGACCGTCCCCCGCTGTTGTCCACTCTAGCATCTCGAAATCCCCGTCTGAATTGCCCCCGGCAAAGATCGGGCGCTGGCCAATGTGGCGCATTATGCCGACCGGTTTGCCTTCCTTATCGTCCACAAAACTGATGCCGCCATCTTTTATGACCTTTGGCACATTGCCTTCAACCGAATAGGACGCGTTGCCTTCGCTGCCGATGACCTGCCAAGGAGGGATGCCATATGCGTCATCTGCGATGGCGCGAATAAAGTCGATGCCACCACCTGAGACAATGTAGGTGGTGAAATCTTCGTCGCGCAAGTAAGTCAGCAGTTCGACCATAGGTTGATATGTCATCGCGCCATAAGTCAAACCGCTTGTCGGGTGAGGTGTCGTTGTAAGCCATTCCCGGGCAGAGGACTTGAAATCTTCTATTGAGATGTTGCCATGCGAGACATTAATAACTTCCAGCAACCCCTTCAGGCCACTTGCCATCATGCCGTCCATATCACCGGCCGCCGCAGCTTTTAGCACATCAGAGGAAAGGACGGACGGATCAGACTCGGCTTTCTCTTTCAGGACATCGATAGCGTAAAGAAGTTGAAAATAGACAGGTTGTTCGCCCCAAAGCGTACCGTCATTGTCAAAGACAGCAATTCGATCACGCTCTGGTACGAAGTCGCCTGATCCGGGGGTGCTGACCGTTTCGACAAAATCAATAATGGCCGTTTTAGAGCTAGTGTCGTTCCAAGAAGGAAGTGGATCGGCCAGCGCAATCAGGGGGAAGAATGAAGCGCAGGAGGCGTGTATTAAGCTGCGGATCATGGCGATGATTCCTCATGATGAATTCGGGTAAATCGAAGTCAAACCCCTCTACAGTCTAGTTTCGGTATCTCGAATCAATCAAGACCTGAATTACGCTAACCGCTATTCTAATGCAGTTCCAAGTTTACTGTTTTGGCTCTGCCTGATTTCCCCGACGATAATTTCCGAGAATTGCAAAGCATTCACATCTGAAAGGACCGTTTTCATGATCTCCATGCCTGCATCGCAACCGTCGCATCGACTAGCTCAGAGGGCAAATACTGTTCTGATACAGCTAGTTGGTTTTTGCTGTTTCTTAATATAATCCTATGGTTGAGTTATGGTGTGTTTTATCAACTCTTAATCGGCCCGACGCTCGTTCAATGGACATTAGGCGGTGGAATGATGCAGAACACAGATGACTTTTCGAGGATGGCTTGAATGAAACTAAGTGAACGTGCGATCTGGTTGATTTCTGGGATTGTGTCGCTGGTTTTAATCTTCTTTTTGTTTGAACCTTGGATCGACAACAACCAACAGGAAAACGATCCAATCCAGCTACCCGATGAAGCTGCGGTGCTGGAATATCTAAAAGAGAACTGGCCAGTCTCAGAACATCAGATCATGACCGGTCTGTTCATCCAATCGCTTCAGTTTGTCGGGTCCACTGACGTCGAACTTAGTGGTTACATCTTGCAGCATTATGAAGATGGCATCCACGATGACGTGAAAGCTAAGCCGGGCGAAGTTGGTTTTGTCCTGCCTGAAAGCGTGAACGCGGCAGGTGGCGGCGTGCAAGAAGCGTAGACGAAGCGTACCTCGGCATCACAGAAATGCACCTAATGATTGTAATCATTATTTGTGGCGGTCGAAAGAGTTGACAGAATCCGCGAATTTAAAGCACTTGGAGCAGTCTCGCTCCATAACTATAACTGGACGATAGTATTCTGGTTGCCTACCCACACTCTCGAATTTGAACACCCGCATCTGCGAGGAGATTGGCAAACCCCACTTCAGGCGCAGCTTCGGTAAAAAGCTCGTGTACGTCACTCAGATCACATACTTTGACCAATGCTGTTCGCACGAATTTGGTCGAATCAGATATCACGACACAGCGGCGTCCCAATCCAAGTACCTCGCGTGCAAACGCTGCCTCGTCGGGCTCGTGATCCATCACTCCGTCGCCGCCGATAGCACCCGCCGAAATGACTGCATGATCCACACGATAGTGCCGAGCAAATGACAACGCCTCGTGACCCAAAACAGCACCGGAATCGCCGTTAACGGCTCCCCCAGTCAGAATTACCTTGCTGCCACCACGTCCTGCAAGAGTGCGTGAAATATCGGTTGAGTTGGTAATCACAGTTAAGCGTTCGTGCTGTGCCAGGGCGCGGGCAAAAAAGCTTGTGGTGGTGCCGGTATCTATCATTAGCGTGTCGCCATTGCGTACCGTTTCGGCCATCGCTCGCGCAATCTTTTGCTTGGCCTCCGCGTTTTCGCGCATACGGCGCTCAAAAGGTGCTTCACCAACCCATCTAGCAAGCCCCACGGCGCCGTGCATCTTTACAATAGTGCCTCTGTCAACCAACGGCCTTATGTCACGCCGCACGGTTTCGGTGGACACGCGCAGGCGGTCAGCCAAGTCCAGAACGGTAACAGTTCCTTCATCGCTCAGAATGCTCAGAATTTCGCCATGTCTTTTGGAATTAACGGCCACGGCCCGCCCCCGTTTCAATCAAAAAACCGGAATTCGGTCAGATGTGGTCAGAAAAAGCACAAAAAACCACATAAATCAATTGACATGCCGCCCTTAGCCACCGTTAGCTTTGACTATCCAAGCTGGGTTGGCTGGTTTTGGATTAAGATTATTCAGCCAAGCGGCACCTTATTAATGATCCCAAGGGGGGGCACCATGTCTGCAATTAGAATAACAGCATCTATTCTTGCGCTTTCCACCTGCAGCGCTGTATTCGCACAGGATTCCACTGATCCGATCAAATTGACGCTGCATGACTGGACCGGTCAGCTTATCACAACGCAGCTGATGGGTGAGGTTCTGGAACAGGCGGGATTGAACGTCGACTATGTTCAGGCCGACTATCTGGCACAGTTTGCCGGATTAGAGACCGGAGATCTTGATGTAGCGATGGAGATGTGGGAAACGACCGGTCGCGAAGCCATGGACGCAGCCACTGCCACTGGCAAGGTCGTCAATGTGGGACCGACGGGGATGAAAGCCAAGGAAGAGTGGTGGTATCCCATATATATGAAAGAACTTTGCCCTGGCTTGCCCAATTGGGAAGCTTTGAAAGAACCCGCCTGTGCCGAAGCGTTTTCGACTGCCGAGACTGCGCCTAAAGGCCGGTATCTCGGGGGGCCTGTCACATGGGGCGGGTTTGACGATGAGCGTGTAGAAGCGCTCGATTTGCCATTTGAGGTCATTCATGCGGGCACTGACGCAGCCCTGTTTGCAGAACTCGAAAGCGCCGTCCAACGCAAAGCTCCGGTATTGCTTTGGGTCTATGCTCCACACTGGGCCCCGGCGAAATATGAAGGGGAATGGGTCGAGTTCCCGGAATACACAGCAGAATGCTATAGTGACCCGTCTACGGGATTAAACCCTGATATGGCATATGATTGCGGGAAACCGTTCGGCGAAATCTGGAAGGTTGCCTGGGCCGGAGTAGAGGAGAAATGGCCGACGGCATATTCCGCTATTGAGGCATTCACGATTTCGAACGACGATATGGGTGCGATGATCACCGAAGTCGATTTGAACGGCAACACCGTCGAACAAGTTGTCGCGGATTGGATGGCCACCAATGAAGAAACATGGAAGACTTGGATTAACTAAGGCAAATGGCCACAACAGGTAGATTAATTTGCGCCTGCCGTGGCCATTAATTTCATGTCTATGACAGAGCCCAAACTGGTCTGCCGTGGTGTCTGGAAAATCTTTGGCAAGCGTGCGGCCGAGACCCTTCGTGAACTGGGTTCGAACCCGTCACACGACGCATTGATCGAAGCGGGGTTGGTCCCTGCGGTCCGCAAGGTTGACATAGAGGTAGGCGAGGGGGAGATTTTTGTGATCATGGGTTTGTCCGGGTCCGGCAAATCCACCTTGGTTCGGTGCCTTTCTCGACTTGTTGAGCCAACCGCCGGCGAGATCTTGTTCAACGGGCAAAACTTGCTGGCTGCGTCCACCGCTGAAATGATCGAGTTGAGACGGCACAAGATGGGCATGGTTTTTCAGCACTTTGCGCTTTTGCCCCATATGACGGTGATCGACAACGTGGCGTTTCCGTTGGAAGTTCAGGGTGTTGAAGCGTCAGAACGTGGCGAACGTGCGGCCCGGATGATCGAACTGGTAGGGCTAGCTGGTCGTGAACTCGCTTACCCCCGCGAGCTTTCAGGTGGCCAACAGCAGCGCGTAGGTATCGCCCGATCGCTTGCAACCAATCCCGAGCTATGGTTTCTGGACGAGCCGTTTTCCGCTCTTGACCCGTTGATCCGCCGGGAAATGCAGGACGAATTTATTCGGCTGCAATCGGTCCTGAAAAAGACCATTGTTTTTATTACCCACGATTTTGATGAGGCAATCCGCCTCGCTGATCGCATTGCTATCATGAAATCCGGTTCCGTCGTGCAGGTTGGCACACCTGAAGATATCGTCCTGAATCCTGCGACAGATTATGTCCGCGAATTCACGGGCGCCGTCACCCGTGCAAAGGTGGTAAAGGTTAGCAGTTTGATGGGACCAGTAGCTGGAGCAGAGCCAACAAAATCAGTTATGCAAAATTTGTCTGTTGCAGGCGCTGCTCATGAGTTTAGCGACGGTACTCAGTGTGTTGCGGTCACTGATGCTAGTGGCCAAGTAGTTGGTCACTTGTCGCGCGCACCGGTCGTCGACATGATGTTGCAGGGTTAGCTCATGTCAATCGCACAGACACCCGCAACTTCCGCTTTCCGCATGTTCCCCAGCGGGGGTAAATTGCTTTGGTTTGCTGCATTTGCTGGGTTTGTTGTGCTTTGGCTTTGGGGGCGCGACATCGCCCCCTGGGCGTTTGACTTTCCACGAGAATGGACTCCGCCAGTCCGCGTCTGGATTTCGGACGGGATGAAATGGTTGATGAATGACGCAAGCTTTGGCTTGTTTTCATTCCGCGAATTGACCCGGGCTATCGCCGCAGCAATCAACATTCCCTACTCGCTCGTCCTTAATCTGTTGTCGGGCGGCGCCAGTGTTGCGGGTATTTCGATCGCGCCGATCGGTTGGGTTGGAGTTACTCTGGTGATGGGACTTCTTGGCTATGTTGCCGGAGGATGGCGGCTGACTACGCTTGTCATGATTTGCTTTTGTTTCATTGCTGCGTTTGGACAGTGGACGTCCGCTATGGTTACCTTGGCATCGATCCTGATCGCGGTACCATTGGGTATTGTCGGAGGTTTGTTAATGGGACTTGCAGGTCATCGTTGGCCTGCAGTAGGTCGAGCGTTAATTCCGCTGCTAGATCTTATGCAAACTATTCCGGTCTTTGCTTATCTAGTGCCAATCCTGATTTTGTTTGGCTTTGGACCGACCTCGGCGGTAATTGCAACATTGATTTATGCAACTCCGCCAATGACCCGCATCACAATGCTTGCGATGAAACGCGTGCCCGGAGAATTCACGGATCTTGGCCACATGATTGGCTGCACCCCGCGCCAGATGACGTGGAGAGTTTTAATTCCTTCGGCCAAGGAACCGCTTATGGTAGGGGTTAACCAGGTCATAATGCTGTCGCTCAATATGGTGATCATCGCGTCTATGATTGGCGCAGGTGGGCTTGGTTTTGACGTGCTCTCGGCTCTGCGCCGTCTTGATTTCGGTGCTGGAATTGAGGCTGGTTTCGCGATCGTCGCCCTGGCCATCGTGCTTGACAGACTCTCGCAAGCATTTGCAGACCGAACCGCTGCATCCGCGCCAGTTTCAAGTGGTTTTGTCGCGCGCCATCCCTATTTGTTAGGTGGTTTAGCGACGATCGTAATTTCGTCCATGATCGGCCTAGTGGTTCCCGCCATGCAAGTCTATCCTGAGGCTTGGGGCCTTTCGACTGGCACCTATTGGTCCGATCTCGTTCGCCATATCAATGTCAGTTATTTCGATCTGCTCGAAGGTATCAAGAATACGCTTCTGTTGAATCTTTTGATTCCCGTGAAACGGTTCCTGATCAGCTTGCCTTGGGTGGGCGTTTCAGTGTTGCTCGGATTGCTGGGGTGGCGCCTCGGCGGGTTGCGATTGGCGGTGCTCGCGAGTGGCCTCACAATTCTGATTGCAAGTACTGGCCTTTGGGAAGAAGCGATGATCACCGTCTATCTTTGTGGGATCTCGGTGGCCATTGCAATGTTGATTGGCCTCCCCATTGGCGTTGCGGTGGCATCGCGTGATAGCCTGTGGCGGGGTGCCAGACTTGTAATTGATACACTTCAAACTCTGCCGTCTTTTGTGTACTTAATGCCCGCTGTTATGCTATTCCGCGTTGGTGATTTTACGGCCATGTTAGCAGTGGTGGCCTACGCACTCGCACCTGCGATCCGATACACAGTACTGGGTCTGCGGGGGGTGGATTCTCAGCTAATCGAAGCAGGGCAGGCCATGGGTTGTACTCCTTTTCAGATACTCAGGCGCATTCGATTGAAGCTGGCGCTGCCCGAAATCATGCTGGGTCTCAATCAAACAATTATGTTCGCACTGTCGATGCTGGTTATTACTGCTCTCGTCGGGACCCGCGATCTTGGGCAAGAGGTTTATATCGCACTGACGAAAGCTGATCCGGGCCGAGGTCTGGTTGCAGGGCTTTCAGTGGCATTCATCGCTATTATCGCGGATCGTTTGATTCATGCCGCGGCGCATAGAACACGGGTGCGATTGGGTCTGGCCGGAGAGGGCGCGCATGAGACTTCCTAAAAAGGTTAGCAACTTGCCATGCTGGCAGGGCGCACTGAAAGCACAGCCACTGTCAGGCGGCCTGTCCAATGAAATCTGGAAAGTCACTGATGCCATTGGTGAATATGTCGTCCGGCTCGGAGACAACTATCCGTTTCATCATGTTGATAGAACACGCGAGGCGATGACAGCCCGAGCAGCCTATGCGGCTGGATTTGGCCCTGCCGTTCAACACACCGAACCCGGTATTATGGTCACTGATTTCGTGGATGCTCGAACTTGGGCAGAGCAGGACCTGCTCGACAATCCTGAACGGGTGGGGCGCCTTTTGGCACGCTTCCACCAGACAATGCCTGCTCAAATCACTGGCGAAGCTTTTCTGTTTTGGCCATTCCACGTGATCCGCGACTACGCTCACACTTTGAAAGGCACCAGCTATGCTACTGGTCTTTCAAGCCTTCTGATCCTGTCTGCGGAAATGGAGGCTGTGCAGATACCGCTGCCGATCATCTTTGGGCACCACGATCTTTTGCCTGCAAACTTTCTGGATGACGGAGATCGGCTATGGCTGATCGACTACGAATATGCAGGTTTTGGTACAGCTCTTTTTGATCTTGCTGGGGCGGCCTCCAATGCCGGGATGTCCCCTGACGAGGCCGAGGCGCTCATGGCCGCGTACTTTGGATCAATGCCGGACACACCGTTGATGCGAGCCTTTGATGCCATGCAAGTTGCCTCGCTGCTGCGAGAAACTTTGTGGGCTATGGTGTCAAGCATTCATCTGGCCGCGCCTGGTGCTGACTATGAGGCATACGCGGTTGAAAACCGTGAGCGCCTGAACGTCGCAGTCGATGCATACAGAAGTCGTTGGGAGACCGCATTGTGACTGTCCCCGATCAGGCTCAGATAGTTGTGATCGGTGGCGGTATTGTCGGTTGCTCGACCGCCTACCATCTTGCTCGCGATCACAAGGCGGATGTAATTCTTCTTGAGCAGGGAAAGCTGACTTCTGGGTCCACCTGGCACGCGGCGGGGTTGGTTGGTCAGCTTCGATCATCAGCTTCTATCACGCAAGTTCTTAAGTATTCTGTAGAGCTCTACAAACGATTGAGCGATGAAACCGGGCTGTCGACTGGTTGGAAAATGACCGGATGTCTGCGTCTTGCCACAACCGAAGACCGCTGGACCGAATATCGACGATTGGCAACCACGGCCCGTAGTTTTGGGATGGATATGGATCTGGTCTCGCCCGACGCGGTCAAATCCATGTGGCCGTTGATGGATACTTCCGATCTGGTCGGCGCATCTTGGCTGCCCACGGACGGACAGGCCAACCCCTATGATATCACTCAGTCGCTTGCAAAAGGGGCACGGATGCATGGCGCGCGACTTTTCGAAGGCGTCCGCGTCACGGGTTTTCTGATGAACGGCAAGCGGGTTACTCATGTCGAGACCGACCATGGTCCGATTGCCTGCGAAAAGGTCGTGAACTGCGGGGGACAATGGGCACGTCAACTCGGTGAAAAGGTTGGCATTTCTGTACCTCTGCAACCGATCAAACATCAATATATTGTAACAGATAAGATTGATGGGCTGCTATCGGACGCGGCAACAATCCGCGATCCTGATAAGCTTACGTACTTCAAGGAAGAAGTTGGTGGGCTTGTGATGGGAGGTTACGAACCGAATCCGCAACCGTGGACAACGGGCGATGTGCCAGATGATTGGGAGTTCAGGCTATTTGACGATGATTTCGATCATTTTGAGCAACACATGTCCGCCGCCATCGCTAGGGTACCTGCGCTCGAATCTGCTGGTGTCAAGCAGATGATAAACGGACCGGAAAGCTTTACCCCGGACGGCAATTTCATTTTGGGGCGTGCGCCGGAATGCACGAATATGTACGTCGGCGCGGGATTCAATGCCTTTGGCATTGCGTCCGGCGGCGGTGCTGGTTGGGTGCTTGCCGAATGGGTTGTGTCAGGCGAAGCACCGCTTGATCTTTGGGTGGTGGATATTAACCGGTTCTCAGACCTACACCGGGATCGCCAATGGGTCTGTGATCGAACGTGCGAGGCATATGGCCATCACTACACAGTTGCTTTCCCTCATGCAGAGATGGAAACAGGTCGGCCTAGGATAACATCGCCCTTGTACGAGCGATTAAAAAAATATGGTGCCGTTTTTGGGTCTAAGCTGGGCTGGGAACGTCCCAACTGGTTCGCATCCGAAAGCGTCGAAAGGCGCGACATACTATCAATGGGTCGGCAGAACTGGTTTGGCGCGGTGGCTGCCGAACACAAACACGTGCGCAACGCCGTCGGTATTTTTGATCAGTCGTCGTTTGCGAAATATGAGGTGACCGGCTCTGATGCCGCTACGGCGCTGGACTGGATCTGTGCGAACGACCTGACAAAAAAGCCCGGCTGTCTTACATATACCCAATTGCTAAATACGCGAGGTGGAATTGAGGCAGACCTGACCGTCGCGCGCCTAGCCAAAGATCATTTTTACATCGTCACCGGCACAGGATTCCGCACCCATGATTTGAACTGGATCAGGGATCACCTTCCATCTGGTGACGTGACCATTCGTGACGTAACAGAACAATGGGGAACTTTGTCTCTGATGGGGCCAAGGGCCCGTGACGTGCTCGCTCGTGTCACACAGGCTGATATAAGTGCCGACTCTTTTCCGTTTGCCCAAATCCGGGAGTTTGACATTGCTGGTGCCAGAACGCGCGCGCTGCGTATTACATATGTCGGAGAATTAGGGTGGGAGCTTCATGTGCCGCTAGCGGCAACCGGCGCGGTATTTGACGCTTTGATGACTGCAGGGGCGGGAGACGGTTTGCGCCCCATCGGTTACCGGGCAATCGACTCCTTGCGTTTGGAAAAAGGCTATCGCGCATGGTCCTCTGACATCACACCAAACGACACTCCGTTCGAGGCCGGACTGGGCTGGGCAGTAAAACTGCACACTAATCGCCCCTTTCTTGGTCGCGATGCTCTCGAAGAAAAGCGCACTGCGCCCCTCACCAAGCGACTTGCAGGTTTCGCTGTTTCGGATACTGGAGCTGTGCTTTTGGGACGCGAGACGGTTTTGCGCAATGGCAAGGCCGTCGGCTATCTTTCGTCGGGGGGATTTGGCCATACGCTGGGCATGGGATTGGGCTATGGCTACGTAAGAAATCCCGGCGGTGTTTCTGATGCTTGGTTACAAGCCGGCGAGTATGAACTTGTCGTGGCAGGAGTAACCATTCCCGCAACGCTGGAAATGAAACCCTTCTACGATCCAGAAGGTCTGCGTGTTCGCAGTTGAGACGTGCGCCTAAGCGAATGGGTGTCAGGTGCGTCGCAGAACCAAGGCTCGGCTTGGTGACGTAGCGGCCTCGCCCGGCATAGAGACATACGGCTTAGTTGTTTCAACCATCGAGATTTTATCCATCTCGGCAACGGCCGACGCAAAACCATCCCCCCAAAGCGTTTCTTTAACAGTGATGACCAGTACACCGTCGGGCGCGGTGATCCGCAGCAGCTCTGGCAGTGCCTCTTCCCCCACATGACCGGTTGTAAATACTCCGGCTGAAATTATTCCGAGAAAGGCGCCGTCGTCAAAGGGCAGCGTATCCCCTAGCGACAGGTGATGCAGGCGCCGATACCCGCCTTTGGTCGCTGCAACGTTCAGCATACCTTTGCTGACATCCAGACCATCCACGTCTGGATAACCAAGAATGCCCAGCCATGCACCCACCAGCCCGGTTCCTGCTCCCGCATCCAAAACCGGTGTCGAACCTGCCGGAAGATGTCGCGCCATTAGCGCCACAGCGATCGACGGATGACGATACCCTGCTTGGGCCATATCTACATCATATCGCTGAGCCCATGCATCATAATGCGAAGCGATTTCGTCGGCGCTCTTCGACGAATAAACTTCGGCCAAAGGTCCGCCGTGCTCTTGATCCGCCATAGTGATCTCCATCTGTCTGGTGCCCGATGCTGGCCAAGCGGCAGCAATTGTGAAAGTCTTTTCACACGTTGCGATAACATTAAGGACAAACCGATGGCCACGGAAGAAGAACGTGCACGCGCTGCTATCGCCGCCATTCCAGAATTAAAGGGCGAAACCAGTCAATTGATCCGATTGGGCGGGCTCACGAATGTCGTATTCCAAGTTGGTGACTATGTTCTTCGCCTGCCCGGGGAGGGGACGGAAGAGTATATTGATCGTATTAACGAGGCCACGGCGGCGAAGGAAGCTGCAAAGGCCGGGGTCAACCCAGAGGTGATTTACGCCGATCCGGTTAGCGGGATCATGGTTTCGCGCTTTGTTGCGGATGCTGTAACCATGTCTCCGAGCAGCTTTCGAAACATTGCAGGTGCGCCCGCCCGCGCGGGACAAGCCTTTGCGCGCCTCCATTCCTCTGGCGCGGAGTTTCCGGCCAGATTCGAGCTTTTTGCCATGATCGAAGACTATCTGCGCATACTGGCTACTAAGGATGTCGAACTGCCATCGGGATATCATGACGTAGTAAGCGAAGCTGCGGTGATCAGAAATGCGCTTGATCGCAGTTCTGTCATTGCCGTTGCCTGCCATTGTGATCCCTTGTGTGAAAATTTCCTGGACACCGCTGAACGTATGTGGATCGTCGACTGGGAGTATTCGGGCATGAACGATCCCATGTGGGATCTCGGTGACTTATCCGTCGAAGGCGAATTTGACGATGAGCAGGATGCCGAGATGCTAACTGCCTATTTTGGTGGTGAACCAACCCAGCAGGATCACGCCAGAATGGTGATTCATAAGGCAATGTGTGATCTTCTGTGGACTCTTTGGGGTTTGATACAGCATGCGAACAAGAATCCGGCGGATGACTTTCGCGCCTATGCAGACGGTCGATTTGAGCGCTGCAAGGCGCTCATGGCGACCCAGGAATTTGCCCGCCACCTTTCACGGCTTGGTGGTTGAACTGCAATCAGTTTGGGCGTTAGTCAGAAGTTCCTTTCCTCCAAGCATTGGCGAGAAAAGTCTCTCCAGCAAGGCCTTAAGGCAATGATCCGACACTGCAACACAGAACTCAAAAAAGCAAAAACGCATCAATCTCGCAACATTTGAATCTCCCGAATGCTGCTCTGCGTGAAACAGCAAAGGGTCCGCGTGTTCATATTTTCTCCACAATCAGTGCTCGCAACACGTTGTTTTATAACAGAATGGGTCGTCTGGGTTGTTTGCCGAAGCCTGCAAGAATGATTAACCCAAGATGCAGAGCCGAGTTTTGCTCCGGGTCAGTCAAACTCTAATAACGGCGAATTCGATGTTGGAGCGTCACGATCCAGGGCACGTCACTCGTTCTGATTACAGCTGGAATTCAAAGATCAACGCTGCTCCTGCAGAGCTTTCGTCGATGATTAGACGTCCGCCATGGTTCTCCATTACGCGCACAGCAATTGGCAAACCCAATCCGCTTCCTGGGCCGTCGTTGGCCTGGCTGAAACGCCCGATCGCAACGACACGATCGTCGGGTGCGATGCCGATGCCATTGTCTACGACCCTCAGTTTGGCGATGTTGGCAAATACTTCCAAGGTTATGTCTATTCTCGAGATGTCCGGGCCACCATGCACCACGGAATTATTCAATACATTGAGCAGCGCTTCGCTCAGCATCACGCGATCGCCAATCAGCGGTACGGGCCGCTCTGGTAACTCGGTCGCTACCTCAACTTTTTTATTGGCATTCTGTATTTCGAAACGGTTGATGACATGCCGAACCAAGGCGCAAAGGTCGAGTTTCTCTCCGCTGCGTTCAATGTCAGATTCCTTGGCGCGCTCAAAGGACAAGAGTTGATTGGTCAGATGTGTGGCATCTCTGGCGGCGAGAACCAACTCGGCGCTTCTTTTTTTCGCAGCTTCTGGTGATGGTGCGGTTTCAACTGCTTCGGCCAGCGCCAATACTCCTGCAATTGGATTGCGTAGCTGATGCGCTGCACTCGATATGAATTCATCTTTTGAGCTAATGCGTCTTGAAACCCGGTCCAGCAATGCGTTCAAGGTCGAGACAATAGGCTGCACTTCGACAGGCACATTTCGGCGGATCGGTTCGAGATCACTTGGTGTACGTCGTGCAATCGCCGCACGCAAATCCAACAGCGGTCGCAGTCCTAACCGGACGCCGAACCAGACAATCAGCCCGGCAGAGAGCAGGAGCAATCCGATAACTGCAATCGCTCGCGTCACGACATCGCGCACAAATGACGTTCGGACGCGCATGTCTTGCCAGACAGAGATCGTAAACAAGCCAGAGACGCCGTCGACAGTCGTAGCATCCTGATATCTCAAGACCCGCACACCCTTTCGTTGATATGTTGCATTGTAAAACAACGGTGCTGCAAGATCGCCTGGTGTCACTGTCGGTGGTGTTGGAGGCGTTGCGTACCCTGTCACAAAGACACCATCAGGTGCGTAGACATGGTAAAACAACTCGCCACCTGACGTGTCACTGATCAATCCACGCGTGGCGGGGCTTAGTGCGTCACCACCCGACAACGCGACGTCGCGTGAAATCGCGAGCGCGGCGGAGAGAAGTCCGCGATCAAAAATCTCCTCGGCTCGGATGGTCGTGTTTCGGAATTGCCATGCTGTCGCTATGATTGAGACCAAAAGCAACGGCGCGAGGATGATCACGATGAGTCGTGTTCGCAGAGACTGGGCCATTACGCGTCTGCCTCAACTTGCAATTGATAACCCAATCCGCGTTGCGATTTGATCAATACGCCGTGGGATTTAAGGCGCGCCCGAATGCGCGAGACATAAACCTCGACGACTTTTTCTTCGACATCTGCACCGACTCCGTAAGCGTAGTCCAGAAGGGCTGTTTTGCTGACCAGACGCCCGTTAGCGGCCAGAAGGCATTCGAAGACGGCAAGTTCCCGGCGCGGCAATTCAATCGCCACTTCGCCGGCAAAGAGCTGTCGCGCTGCGGGATCAAACCTGAGATGACCAATCTCTTGCATCTGTCGCTGTGGGACAGCGCGGCGTCGCGACAGTGCTCTCACGCGCGCCTCCAACTCGGCCATTTCAAAAGGCTTGATCAGGTAGTCATCCGCACCCGCATCAAGACCGACGACGCGGTCTTCGGTTTTGGCGCGCGCGGTCAAGAGGATCACAGGACGTGGATCATTCCGGGCACGCAGGGCTTTGAGCAGGCTCAAACCATCCGTGCCGGGCAAGTTAATGTCGAGAATGATCAGATCGGATTCGTCGTCCTTCAAAAAGACATCCGCCTCATTGCCATCGTGCAATAGGTCGACGGCATGGCCCGCATCCTCGAGGCTATATGCTATGCCTTTGGCAAGGCCGACATTATCTTCAACGAGTGTGATCCGCATCTTTTTTCGCGTCTGAAAGTTTCATGCAAGGTTCGCAGGTAACCTTTGGGACATCAACCGGGCATGGACAGCCCGGTGAATCAGTTCTGACCGCTTCTGTGAGGGAGCGGTTGCATCCTAGGGAGGAACATATGTCCTTATTCAACACCACACGTCGTGTGGCCTGCAGCCTTATTGCTGCCGCAGCCGCAACGTTCTCTTTTCAAGCGCATGCTGGCGGTCACGGTATCGATCTGACTGGTAAGACAGTTGAATGGATCATTCCATTCTCCGAAACAGGGGGCTCGGCCAAATGGGCCAATTTCTATGCACCTCTCCTGTCCGAAGCACTTCCAGGTCAGCCGACCGTTGTTGTGAAATTCATGCCAGGTGCGGGTTCGACAAAAGGGGCTAACTTTTTCCAAGAGCAAGACTACGAGGACAGCGAAGGCACCTTGATATTCGGGTCTTCCGGTTCAACACAATTCCCGTTCCTGCTGGGCGATCCTCGGGTAAAATACAACTATGCAGACTGGAACGTCGTTCTGGCGTCCGGTACCGGTGGTGTTGCCTATCTCCCACCTGATCTGGCGGGAAAAATGGACGGGTTGAATGCGACTCCGCTGCAGGGCGAAGACTTCATCTACGGCAGCCAGGGTGCCACGCGCCTTGATCTGGTGCCCCTTTTGGCTTGGGAAATGTTGGGTCTGAATGTCGAACCTGTGTTTGGCATCAAAGGTCGGGGCGACGGCCGTCTTATGTTCGAGCGTGGCGAGGCAAACATCGATTATCAGACATCCTCGTCGTATCTTAAGGGCGTGACACCTCTGGTCGATGCAGGCACTGCAGTTCCGATGATGAGCTGGGGTGCTTTGGACGCTGAAGGTAACATCGTGCGTGATCCGACTTTCCCTGACATGCCAACTTTCAAGGAAGTCTGCGAAGCGACGGACGGGTGTGAAACCTCCGGTGAGCAATGGGACGCATGGAAGGCATTTTTCATCGCCGGATTCCCGGCACAGAAGATGGTTTTCCTACCGGCTGGCGCATCTGATGATGCGATCGTGACCTATACCGCTGCGTTCGAAGCTGTGAAGGCGCGCGCTGATTTCGCAGAAATCTCTACAGGTCGCTTGGGCAAATACCCACAAATGACTGGTGAAGAAGCCAAAGGTGCTCTGAAGAGCGGCACCGAAGTGCCTCAAGCTGCCAAAGACTTTGTCGCCGGTTGGCTGGAAGAGCGCTACGGCGTAACTCTCAAATAACTTTGCTTTCTGGACGCCTCGCCATAAAGGCGAGGCGTTTTCTCAAGCGAAGATAAGTGACCACCCGGGAGGACAATCATGGATGTCATCGCAACAGCTTTGCCTGCGCTCGGGGACGCCTGGGCCTTGATCCTCCAGCCTGTGGTGTTAGGCTACTTGGTCTTGGGTGTTGTAATGGGTCTCTGCATCGGTGTTTTCCCTGGTTTGGGCGGCATCGCAGGTTTGTCCCTATTGTTACCGTTCATGTTCGGCATGGATCCGATTTTGGGGCTTGCCTTGATGGTCGGCATGGTTGCGGTGGTGCCAACGTCTGACACGTTCGCCTCCGTCTTGATGGGTATCCCCGGGTCGTCAGCTTCGCAGGCCACTGTGCTTGACGGGTTCCCGATGGCCAAGAATGGTCAGGCAGCGCGGGCGCTCTCCGCTGCATTTGCATCATCGCTTTTTGGTGGGCTAGTTGGCGCGAGTTTCCTGACAGTTTTTATTTTGATTGCACGCCCAATCGTTTTGGAATTCCGCACGCCAGAGCTACTGATGATTACGATTTTTGGCCTGTCAATGGTCGGCATCCTAGCGGGTCGCGTTGCAATAAAAGGCATCGTTGCTGCAGGGCTTGGGATGCTCATTGGTACCATCGGTGAAGGAGCGTCTTCGGGTGATCTGCGTATGTCGTCGTATGATTTTCCTTATCTGACAGACGGGTTGAAATTGGTCATAGTCGGGCTTGGTATCTTTGCCATTCCCGAGATTATTTCGTTGCTACGTCAGGACCGCGCCATCGCCAAGGAACAGGCCTTAGGAGGCGGCTGGCTAGACGGGGTGCAGGACTGGTTTGCCAACATTTGGCTATCCGTAAGATGTTCAATAATCGGTGTTGTTGTTGGGGTAATTCCCGGTCTTGGCGGCTCTGTTGTTGATTGGATCGCTTACGGGCACGCGGTGCAAACCACGAAGGATAAGGCGAACTTCGGCAAAGGCGAAGTACGCGGCATCATTGGGCCAGAAAGTTCCAATAATGCAAAAGAAGGGGGGGGGCTGGTCCCAACACTGCTCTTTGGCATTCCGGGTTCGGGATCCATGGCGATCTTCATTGGCGCGATAGCGCTTCTTGGGTCTGGTCAGATCGAGGTTGGTCCGGCAATGCTCAAGAACAACCTCGACATCACATACTCCATCGTCTGGCTACTGGCGCTTGCTAATGTTGTGGGTACAGTAATCTGCATTGCGGCGTCGGGTGGCATCGCGAAGTTGACCACCATCCGATTTGCCCTGCTCGCGCCATTCCTGTTCATGATTATCAGCTTTGCGGCGTTCCAGTCTGGTCAGAACCTGATGGACCTCGTGGCGTTGTTTGCCATTGGTTTTCTAGGCATCATGATGCGCCGATTTGATTGGTCGCGTCCTGCCTTTCTAATCGGTTTCGTATTGTCGAACCCGGCGGAAACTTATGCAAACCAAGCACTGCAGATCGCGCAGTCCCGGTTCCGCAAGGGGTTTGAGGACGGACTCGACTATATTTTTTCGCCTATCGTCATTGTGTTGTTGATCATCACCGTAATCTCGGTTGTCGTAGGTCTGCGGCAGGCCAAGAACATTATGGCAGAAGGTGACGTGCAATCAGGCAGCAAGCGCGCGCCGCTTATCTTTTTGCTCGTAGTGACAGGTTATATAGCCTACGCATTCTACGATGCGGCTTCGATCCCAAGCTTCAGTCGTGATCGGACCTTTCCGATGTTTGTTGCCGGCGTTTGTCTGTTTGGCTGCGTCGCACTGATCGTGCGCATGATGCTGAAGCCGGAAACCGACACGATCTTTGCAGATCGCGAGGTGAATGGCGATGACGCGGACGCGACCCACAGTCTCTGGCCGACCCTGGGATGGTTTGCAGCCCTACTGATACTGACCTCTCTATTTGGCTTTATCATTGCTTTGGCGCTCTTCTTGTTCAGCTTTCTGAAAATCCGCGCCGGTCTTAGCACTGCATTCGCTGCCGCCTATTCAGTCGCGGGGATTGCGTTCATGTGCGGTATGGCTTGGCTTCTGAACCGTGATTTTCCACCGGGTCTGTTGCAGGAATACGCTGATTTGCCCTGGCCATTGACATGAGCCAAACGGCAATTCCATTCCTGTTCATGCGGGGCGGAACGTCGCGCGGACCCTATCTCAACCGCGCTGACTTGCCTGAAGATGAAAACGCGCTCGCGCAAGTCCTGATCGCGATGGTTGGGTCCGGTCATCCGCTCAACATCGACGGGATTGGTGGGGGCGCTGCGGTGACGACCAAGGTCGCGATGCTCTCAAGGTCGAACGACTTGTGGGCAGATGTCGACTATTTCTTCGCACAAGTCAGTGTCGAGAACTGCTTGGTCGACTTCAAACCGACCTGCGGAAACATCTTGTCGGGCGTTGGACCCGCAGCTATTGAGATGGGGTTGATTGAGGCGCAAGATGGCGAGACGCCGATCAACATTCGAGCCGTAAACACCGGCGCGAAAGTGGCGGCGCGTGTACAGACCCCAAACCGGCGGGTCAGCTACGAGGGTGATACTCAGATTGATGGCGTGCCGGGATCTGCAGCGCCAGTGGCGTTGCAGTTTATGGAGACCGTCGGCGGTGCAACAGGGGCATTATTGCCAACCGGAAATCTCATTGACGAGATTGATCGCATCCAGGTTACCTGCATGGATGTTGCCATGCCAATGGTGATTGCAAAGGCAGAGAGCTTTGGTCTGAGCGGGCATGAAAGCGTTTCCGAGTTGGACGAAAACACGGATTTCTTCGCGAAAATGGAAGCCGTAAGGCTAAAAGCAGGCGCTCTGATGGGTCTTGGAGATGTTTCTGAATCCGTTATTCCAAAATTTGGCCTGCTGGCTTTGGCCAAGAACGGCGGCACGATCGCGACGCGTTATTTCATGCCATGGAGCACCCATCCTACTATGGCCGTTACTGGTGCTCAGTGCCTTGCGTCTTGCGTTTTAACACCGGGAACTGTGGCCGATGGCATGGCGCGCCTACCAAATGCAAATCCTGCAGCTATCGTCCTTGAACACGCATCAGGCACAATAGATGTCCTCGTTGATTATGAAACGCGGGACATCGGTATGGTGATCAAGTCGGCTGGGTTAGTCCGCACAGCCCGTAAACTCGCCGCGGGTGAGGTGTTTGTTCCTATAACGGTTTGGGATGGGAATTGACGTCTCATTCATAGTGTATACAATGGTATACAGATTGTGATGAGGTTCTCCATGGCTGAAACTTTCGAAGACTGCATTCTCGCCGCGCGGTCTGAGCTCGCGGTCGCGCGCCATCTTCTCCACGAAGAGATTTCGAATTATCCGGTTCCGATCTCCGGATGCGACGCCCAGTTCAACCACATGATTGGACAACGCCAAAAGGTTCTTGCGGCGATCCAGTCTCTGGAAGAGTTCGTCTTTGTACCCACGCCGCGCTCGCCGACCCCGGAAACGGGTGTTGAAAGTCGATGAATGTTCACATTCTGGACGACTGGTTTGACACGCTTCGAAACCTGTCGAGTTTCAAAAAGATGGACGGGCATGACGTCACGGTTTGGACAGATCACGAACAGGATCCCGCGATACTTGCAGAACGTGTCCGCGACGCCGAATGCCTAGTATTGTTTCGCGAACGCACAAAGATCGAAGTAGACCTTTTAGAGAGACTACCAAATCTCAAACTCATCTCGCAGCGAAGTGTGTATCCGCATATCGACGTCGAGGCCTGCACCCGTAATAATGTACTGCTGTGTTCCAATATGCATTCGGACACGCCATCTTATGCCGCAGCGGAACTGACACTTGCCCTGATCCTTGCCAGTTATCGCCAGGTTTCTCAGCAGATCACTTCGCTAAAAGCCGGGACTTGGCAAAGCGGGGTAGGGCGCACTCTGCGCGGACGAACCCTGGGGCTTTACGGATATGGCCGGATCGCTGGGGCAGTCGCGGGTTACGCCAAGGCCATGGGAATGGAGGTGCAATGGTGGTCGTCAGAGGAGGGCCGTGCGCGCGCCGCCGCGAATGGCGAAACAGTAGCCAGCTCTCGCGTGGCATTTTTTGAAGAGTCTGACATTGTAAGCATCCATGTGCGCCTGAAACCTGCGACGCGCAGGATAATTACTGCGGCAGATTTGGCGGCTATGCAGCCGCGATCCTTGTTTGTAAACACCTCGCGCTCGGGGCTGGTTGAAACCGGTGCTTTGGAGGCTGAGATTGCCAATGGTCGCATCTTTGCAGCAATAGATGTCTTCGACGAAGAACCGCTGAAGGATCAAAACCATCCGCTGCTAACGTCGCCGCACGTGTTGGCCACACCGCACATCGGTTACGTCACCGAGGATGAGTTTGATCTGCAATTCTCGGACATATTCGACCAGATTAACGCCTATGCGATGGGTGCGCCCACCCACATGATCAACCCAGAAGTATGGAGTACCCCAACTTTACACTCTTAGCTATTTCGGACTCTGGCATCGCTCCTTTGGAAAAAGGAGCAGACGTAATGATGCTTGAAAAAGTGGATGAGGAACAGGCCGGAGGCAATACGAAATAAACCTCCGGCACGAAGCGGTTTGCATACATGTCGTGTGAAGACTTGGTGCCCTGCTTAGGAACTCCGGCAATCCACGTCTCGCCAAGGCTGGTTTTGGCAACTACACGACCGAGATATTCGCGGTAAACAATTTGGGATCCAATAATGGAAGGCTTTTGAGTGTTTAACGCGTGTCCCTGATTTCCGAATACATGGTATGCCGGACTGGTGGGATTTCATGGCGTGACATTTGAAGCCACCATGCCCATCAAAGCTTCGAAAAATACGGTCACCAAGGGTTTTGTTCTGGACTCACATTGGCAGCAGAGATTGAAGGCGTAGGTCATCTTTGATGAGGAATTAACCGCGTTTAAGCGCTTGGGTGGCGAAATCAGTTACGAAGAGTCCGACGGTGATCTGGCGAAAGTAGACAGTCAGGTTGTCGGCATTGTGACAAGCAAAGGCAACGCGGTCGTTGCCGATGCGGCGACCCTTGTCTGCGATGGGATTGAGGCAAATCCAGTGTTGAACCAGACCCACACCGGCCCGGAATGGGACAACGCAAAAGTGCGAAATACAGCGTACAACACAGGCGACGTTTTGGTGATGGCGAAAAAGGTTCCAGTTTAAGTTCAAACTCATTAACGCAAAACCGAATCAAAGAGACATTACGGTGGTCTTGCGATGCAACAGACTTTGACATTCGCTTCGAGTTCAGAAAGGCTTCCGTTATTGATAAGGTAACTTAATTTGATTTTCGGCTTTTGTAGCCGTTTCAACACTCGGGAGTCGAAGTCGCATGAGCGCGCTTAAGCCCTGGTTGGCGTCAATAAAGATGGAAAAGTATCTGGACGTGCTAGTGTCCAATTCCGTTGATCTCGACATAATGCCACAATTGACTGAAGCCAATATGGCTGAACTGGGCATCTCGCTCGGTGATCGCAAGCGTTTACTCAGCGCAGCAGGCCGTCTGAAAAGCGAAAGCTCCAGTTCTGCTAACGATGGCTTACGCCATGCGGTGCCAGACATTTCCGAAACTAAGAGCGGCAGCGAAAAGCCAATTGGCGAATTACGCCAGATGACAATGATGTTTGTCGATTTGGTGAATTCAACCGGGATGGTTCAGGAACTGGGCTTTGAGAACTATCGGGACACACTCAAGGCCTTCCAGAATTGTAATATCGAGGCCATCCGGAAAAACTTTGGCTATTTCTCCCAGTTCATTGGTGATGGAGTTGTGGCCTATTACGGTTTTCCCATCGCCAATGAGGATGACGCGGAGCGGGCGGTTCTCACAGCTCTGCAAATCATTCGGGATGTAAGCTCAATCACGACGCTCGCAGGGAAAAGACTGTCTGTGCGCGTCGGTATTGCAACCGGTGATGTTCTTATCGATGATCTCATGCATGGTGCCCAGCAGGCGGATCATTTTGCACTAGGCAACATCCCCAACTTGGCTTCTCGCCTGCAAAGCCTGGCAGACCCCGGTCAAGTCGCAGTAAGCGGGCGCACGCGGCGCCTGTTAGGTCGCAATTTTAAGTGCACTTCAATTGGCCAGCACGCATTGAAGGGTTTTGTAGAGCCAGTCAATGTATGGTTGGTTGAAGGAGCTGAGAGCGCAGAACGGCGGTTCGACAAAAGGCGACAGACAACACTGGGGCCGCTAATCGGGCGTGAGGATGAGTTTGGCCTGCTAGAGGGGCGCTGGAATGCGGCCTGCAGAGGTGAAGGACAAGCAGTTTTCCTGTCCGGCGAAGCGGGGTTGGGAAAGTCACGCCTCGCGGAAGAGGTCTATGAACAACTCGTTTTGCCTAACGGCCGCCGCTTTAGCTTTCAATGTTCACCGTATCACCAGAACAGCGCCTTCTACCCCATCAAATCACATCTCGATCATGCCGTTGGATTGACCGAAAGCGATACACCAGCCGAACGCAGCGACAAGCTGGCGGCATTTCTCGAATCCGGCGGCGGGGTTTCAAGTAAAATTGCATCAGTCTATGCCAACTTCCTGTCTGCTGGAGGACCAGAAGACTCGGGTGTCGGGTCGCCAGAGGAAGTTAAGGCGCGCACCATTGAGACTTTGATCCGATACATCGAAAGTTCTTCTGAAAAACAGCCGATCATGATCCTGTTCGAAGATCTGCACTGGATAGATCCTTCGACAGAGGAGTTGCTGAATATCCTGATCGAGAGGTTTGATGAGACAAGCGTCATGGTGTTGGGGACCTATCGACCGGAATACCAGCCGCGCTGGTGGGGCAAATCTCAAGTTACCACCTTATCCCTGCCGGGGTTGGGCCCGCGTCAGACCGAAGAACTCATTAAATCACTGAACAGGAGCGACGAAATCCTGAATGGTTTGGTGCGCACCATAGTCAACCGTGCCGAGGGGGTCCCTCTGTTCGTCGAAGAAATGGTAAATATGCTTGCGCGCATTCCGGGAAGCGGATGGACAGACGCACATGCTGAGCATGAATTGCTGCTTCCTTCAAACTTAAAGGACCTGCTCCGCGCGCGCCTCGATCACCTCACGACGACGCCCGACACCGTTTCGATCTGTGCAGTTCTTGGCCGCAGCTTTTCAACGGCGCTCGTCGCGGCAGTCGCAGAACGGGAAATCAACGAAATACACTCGGAATTGAATAGTCTTGTCGGGTCTCAAATACTTGTTTTGCAATCACATGGCGGAGAAACCAGATATTCATTCCGGCACGCGATGATTCGCGATGTCGCCTACGAAGCAATTCTGCCGCAGCGGGCCAAGCAACTGCACCGTCGTATCGCCGAGACAATGGCGCGGGATTTCCCTAACCTCTGCAAACGGAATCCTGAAATTCTGGCGCTACACCATCAAGGTGCCGATCAGTTCATCGAAGCACGGGAAAAATGGCGAGAAGCCACCAGTATCGCAATGCGCGATTATGCAAGTCAGGAAGCAATCGCACATCTGACTGCCGCACTTGATGCCCACGAGCGCCTGACACCCGACGAAACCTCTGACATCGTTGAGATCGAAATGCGCCAGAATTTGAGCGTTGCATTGGAAATTCGCGCCTGGGGCTCGCCTGACATCGCCAAAAACCTGGAACGATTGATTCTACTAAACGAAAAAATTGGCGAACACAGCATTGCGTTTTCGGTACTGGACCAACTTGTAGGAGAAAACCTGATTGCGGGTCGGCCTGACGTTGCATGGGAATATTGCGAACGCATGAGGGATCTGTTGGTCGATGATGCCAACCCTGCGATGCAGACACTGAGCGAGCACAACAGCGCAATGGCATCCTTGCTGTTGGGAGAGTTTGATCGGGCCATTGCGCATTTCGACCGGGCGCTGGTGTTTCGTGCACAGTCGGATCTGAGCGAGATCAACCGATATTATCCTGCCGACCCGGAAACTGTCGATATCGCAATGCGGTGCTGGGCTGGCGCGCTGCAGCAACAAGATCACGAAAAAACCCGAAAGGAACTCGACCAGGCCATCGCAACGGCAGAGGCGCAAAAAAGTGAGTTTTCCCGATGCTTTGCTCTGAGCATAATAGCGACGATCTACTGCACGCTGGACGATCCGGAACAAGCCCGTATCTATGCCCGGAAGGCACACGTAATCAGCAAGAAGATCGAGTTTCAGTACTGGGACGCATGGTCAAGTGTTGTTCTCGGCTGGGCCGAGGCGCGGTGCGGCCAACCAGCCAGTGGCATCACTACTCTGACAGCAGGGCTAGAACGCTATATTGCCACTGGTTCGGCCCAGATCATTGCATTTTCAAAGACTCTTTTGGCAGATGCCTACCTGTGCGAAAACGAAGTGGAAGAAGCCGCCGCCCAGATGGCTGAAGCCCGCGACATCCTTAATAATTCAGCGATTGGGTTTCATGATCGCATGACCGAGCACGTCGCCCAAAAGATCGAGGCGCACGCCCCACCCGTCAAGAAATGACCCTCGGATTGGATCAAATGGTCAACAGAACAAAAGCTCGAGATCAGCTGAAATTGGGAAATTGTTTCGATATTTGACCCAATTTGTGGTATTAAGACGCATTATCTAATATTTTTCGGAGACTAGTATGCAAAAGTACCTATTTAATCTGCCCTTGATTGTATCTGCTGCGCTGCTGTTATCAGCGTGTACTTCAGGGCCTCGCGATCTTGATACGGGCGAAGTGTTCAAGATTTCCGCCGTTCCCGTTCAAAAATTTGTCGCGGATGACAGTTCTGGCAGTGGCAAACTCAAGCCAGTTGAAGACTTTACGGACGAAGAGTTCAGGAAAACTCGTGGTAGGCTCAGTCCCAAAAAATTTAAGGGCGTATCTGGCATAACCAGCCGAGCATTTGTGAGGGTAGCAGAGAGCAATAATGGCAAGGGTAAGAGAGGTGTAACTGTCAAAGGGAAGATTCTTGAGAAATGCCTGCACGACAAGAGTCTTGAAGGCTACTATTTTGACAAGCGTCGCAAAACCGTGCGTCTTTGCGTTTTTATGACGACGCAACTCAAAAACCCCAAGAACGGAAATAACAAGGTTCGCTACCAGTATTTTCATGTCGAGGCGACATCAGCGAGTGTCGACAAAAAAAACCTAAGTTATCCAGGATATCCCAATAAAGGTGTGTTCCCGCAAGCATTCGACAAAACTAAGCTGAAAGTCAGCGAAGCCACTGCAAGTGGGTTTATGTACAAACTTTATGCCTGGGGAAGTAACATCAAGATTGTGAACTATTGGGAAGCGAATGCGAAATCCAGTGTGAACAGCCCAAACTGGAAGAAGTACGTCAAAGGTCAAAACGGGACACCAAAAAGAATAAGGGATTATTTTGATATTGCTGATCGTGATTCTTGCATTGATATGATGTTCCCTTCAACCGTCCCAAGTACATTGGCACCGGGTGACATCGGTGGCATTCACTATTGCTTAGGCCGATGTGATGATCCTGCGATCGTGAACACGCGCTAGAGCCATCTGCCGGAACCTTTTTTAGTACCTGATCGGGTTTTCGGGGACCAGCAGTCGCGTGAATTGTGAAAGGCACGCGTGCTGTTACCCTATTGCGAAAATTGGCCAAAAGACGGGCGATTTAGACTTTGCCAGTCCAAATGCGTTCAGACCTCGCCTCTTCGGTATTGGTTGACGGAGATGGAATGGTCATACAACCAATCAATAGGCGTCGGTTAAGCTAATGCCTTTCGGAATCGACAGGCACCAACAATAGTGCAGCTGTTCTTCACCGTGCGGTTGAAGCAAGGAGATCTTGGCAATATGGCGGGCCTCGTCCTGGCCCGCCATCCGCCCGATCAGATAAAGCACCAGATCGCCCCAAGCTGACGCGCCACCTGCCGTCACAATCCGATACCCGCTGCGTGCAGGAATAAGAATACGTTCGCGGCGCATTTTGATTTCGGGTACGCGACCGAAAGCGCAGGTTTCACCCGCTCCAATGTCTGTTTTCCGACAACTGGTTTCAGTCGCGGCGCTGGCAGGCCTATGTCGAGAAGCAGGCAGAAGACCGAGTGAAGGCAAAGGCGTTGGAGGCCGATCATCAATCGCGGCTGGCCTGCTGGATCAGTGATCGCAGTCCGATGTGCAAACACATTACGGCTCATCAAGTCACGGCGTTGCTCGCTTCAGAGCTGGTGACGCAAGCCCAAATCCAAGCGGCAGGATGCAGAGCCAGATGGATGGATTGGCCGCCTGCGTGTCGGTGCTCATTCAATCGCAAACGGCGTCCGTGGCTGCGTTGCACGGCTTGTTGAGCGAGGACTCGAACTACGGGAGGCTGCGCACGCAACTAGAGATCAGTTTGAAATTAGTGAAGTCTGCCGAGGGGCAGTTGAAGCAGAACTAGAGACGCGGGAGGTTGAGATGGACCGGGGGTTGACGCATTGAGGTGGCAGAACCGATTGACAATTGGTAACGTATGTGTCACCAAAGGCTCCAGTGAATAAGCTTGTTGTCTATGTCACCGAGGCGGGGAAAACGCCGTTTGATGATTGGTTCAATGGTCTGGATACGGCGGCAGCATTGAAGGTGCGAACTGCGCTTGCACGGATCGAGACCGGAAACCTTGGCGACGTGAAGCCAGTGGGCCAAGGCATGTCAGAGCGGTGTATCACATTCGGCCCCGGCTACAGCGTCTATTTTGGGCAAGACGGCGATACGCTTGTGATCCTGCTGTGTGGCGGCACGAAAAAGCGCCAGTTGAAAGACATCAAGCAGGCCAAGGAATTTTGGGAAGATTACAAGGCCCGTAAACGGAAAGGAGACTGATATGCCCCTGACGAAAGATTTCAAAGACACGATCAAGGCACGCGCTGAGCGCGATCCTGAGTTCCGGGCGGGCCTGTTCCGTGAGGCAATTGAGGCGATGCTCAGCGACGATCTGGAGACCGGCAAGGTGCTCCTGCGCGATTATGTGAACGCCACGGTGGGGTTCGAGGCATTGGCGCAAGACATGGATAAGGACCCCAAGAGCCTGATGCGGATGCTCAGTGCGAAAGGTAATCCGCGTGCTGACAATTTGCTCGCCATGGTTTCGCGTTTGAAGAAGCGCGAGGGCATGTCTTTTTCAATCACTCAGAATACTGAATTTCGCGCATAGCTGCGGTTTAGGTGTTTGCAATACAACGCTTGCGTGCAACGCTCTTCGCAAGGTTCACCAGTCTTGACTTGAGAAATTGTTGATGAATAACGGATGTTTCGACCTCACTAGCAGCGCGTTTCATGTTTTGAAGGCAGGCTATAGGACCATGTCGCGATAGACGGTGCAATTGCAGCAACAAAAAATCCCAACTTCGCCGCTGTTTGACTTAGCCGTCATAACTGATCGAGAGTGCTTCTGATGTTGGTACGGACTGGCAGGTCAAAACACGCCCCTTTTTGATGTCATTGTCCTCCAGTGCCATTCGGGCGCGCATATGTACAGTTCCTACGGTCAGATTGGCTCGGCATGCGCCGCAGACACCAGATTGGCACGAAAAAGGTGGTCTCAATCCAGCCAGCCTTACGGCCTCGAGCACGGTTTGACCGGCACCGATTGAAACGTTTTGCTGCTCGCCATTCAACGTGATTTCGGCGGTCGCTTTTATGCCTTTGACGGTATCGTCTATCTCATCCGCCCCGCCATAGTTTTCCATGTGGATTCTGTCTTGCGGTACATCCAAGGACATCAATGCGACTTTTACAGCCTTGTTCATCCCACCCGGGCCGCAAACGTAGTATTGTGCGTCTTGAGCGTAAGGCGGGTGTTCTTCAATCAAAGCTTTGATCGCGCCTTCATCCACGATCCCCTTGCGCCAATATTTAAATCCCGACCACATTGAAGGTGCAGATAGCACGTGCTTGACGCCAACCCGGCGGCCAAAATCATCTGATATTTTGGATAGCGCATCCTTGAAGAGAATGCTCTCAGCGTTTTTGTTACCATAGGCCAGATAGGCAACGGAGTGTGGCTCATTACACATTACCGAGTGCAGCATGGAGAATAGCGGCGTGATCCCTGATCCTGCCCCGAAAAAGTAATGCGTTCGGCGAAAGTTCTGGGCTGTATCCAGACAGAAGCCGCCAAATGGAGGCATCACGTCGATAACATCGCCCTTTGCAACATTGTCGTTGATGTAGTTACTCACTAGCCCGTCATTCACTCGCTTGACCGTGATTCGCAATGGATCGCCTGAGACAGGTGACGATGAAATGGAATAGCTGCGTCGCACCTCCCCCTCTTTCAATTGGACGCGAAGGGAAAGGTGTTGGCCTGCACGCCAAGCGAATTTTTCAGCCAAATCCTCGGGCACATCAAACATGACCGTTTTGGCCAGGCCACCAATTTCATCTTTCGTATCGAGCACGGTCAGAGGAAAGAAATCGCGGCTCATTTCGATCCCTCCAGCCAACTTAGAACAACCTTCTGGTGGTCCAGAACCGGGCTTTCGCCCTTGGCGGCGGGCCCTACCTCATAGTGGGGCGAATAGAGGGACTTTTGTTGTTGCTCACAGGCATAGATATCCTCGGCTGTGAAATCCCCGCTGGCCATTGGATCATCTTCGGATTGCGCGTCGTTCCCCTCGTACTTGCCACTCAATCCGAAGTTCGACCAAAACCCCGTTGATCGCATTGATTGCTTGGAGAACTCCCATGCGCTGGCGTTTGCAACCCGACTGCGATTGGTTACTCGGGTCAGGTCAGGCGCAATTGGTTCGATTATAAATATGTTCCAGCCGTCTTCAGCTGCACCAAGGCCAATACCTGGAAAAAGCATGGGCACCCAAGCCCCGTCCTGGTCGTTTGGTATCACACGCGGTGCGGGTAATTTTTTGTCCTGATTGTCTGCATATTCAGCAACGGGTGGCTCCCAGAACATATAATGTGGTCCAACAAAACCATATTCGGCATTGGCGTGATCATACATCTGCAATGTGCCGGAGTGGAGATGCGCAAGATGATAGACGTCTATGTAGTTCTCGACGATGATTTTCCAATTGGCTTTGATCTCGTAAGAAATTTGCGCCTCTTCATATTCGGGCAGTTCTTCCGGCACGTGCGGGCCAACTTGCATATCGATGTCTCCGAACCAATCCATGATCGAACCCGCATTTGGATCAGGATGCACAAACAACATGCTTTTCCAGATGTCCACGCTGGCAGGTTTTAGGCCCAAGCAAGACTTGTCTATGCCTTGAAACTCTCGGTCTTCTTCGGGCACCGAAATCAGGTTGCCTTCCAGATCATAGGTCCAGTCATGATAGGGACATGTCAGCGCTTTTTGTGCTTTACCCACGGCGCGGATCAGCTGAGTTCCACGATGACGACAAATGTTGTGGAATGCCCTCAGCCGCCGGTCCCGACCCATGACAATAAAAATATTGTTCAGGCCAGCTTGCACGCTGATGTACTGACCGGGTTCGCTGACATCTTCCATGAAGCCTGCATAACGCCAGGTGTTGGAAAATATCTGTCGTTGTTCCCGGTCGAACCAATCTTGCGAGGTGTAAGCTTCGACAGGCAGGTGGTGCAGCATCCGGTTCATCTGGCATCCCCTAAGATCTGCGGGAAAAAGTCGATCACTACAAGCAACGCTCCAAGAACAACCCATGCAATTTGGACCGCCCAAAACAAGACGGGGTCTTCGCCACGGGTAACGTCAGACAACAGGAAAGCATGCCCCGAGTAGAAGTTCGGAATTGTCCAATACAAAAATAATAACCCCCACAGAAATTGGTATCCAAGCGTGGTTGAAGCCATAAGTGCGACAAAGGTGATGTAATTCAGGGTGCGCGCATTCATTTTGATTGTTACTCTTCTTTCAATGGGCAGGTAAGGATGTTCACAACTTTTTGGGCGTTAGATGTATCAGGCAACAGCGGAGCCAAAGAAATGTTGTTGAAGTAGATGGCCATGATGCCAAAAGCGGCCGAGTGTGTAGTTTCGTCTGAGAGGGCAAAAATAATCTGGATCAGTGCCGCTAACTCGGAAGAGTTAGTTTCTGTTCCATCCGATCCGTGTCAACCGTCAGATCAGCAAGCATCTTGTTCGACCATGCCAAAGCGCCTGACGTTAGCAAAAAGACCTCGGGTACCACCAACCATTCGGCAACCCATACACCACCAGAGCGTTCGTGCTGGTGTAATGTGAGCTCGCCTATCTGTTCGGACCGTTGCCGTCCCAGCCTTGCAACCGCTTCGGCAAATTCGCTCGCCCGCTGGTTCCTCTTGTGGTGCATTGATGAGGACGCTCCCTTTCCGTTTTCGTGGCATTCGTGGATCTCGCTAATGTCGCTCGATGACAACAAATTGATGTTGTAAGCGATCTTACAAAGCGTGGCGCACAGCGCTCCAAGTGCGCAGACAATATCTGCTACCCCGTCTCGCGCATTTTGCCAGTGAGGATCGACACTCCCAAGATCAAGCGCCTTCGCCATACCCGCTTTGACCACATTTCCCTGATCGTCGTAGTTGGACAAATCACCCAATGGCCCACCGACTTGTACCAATGATCCGCGAATACCAGCTTCTTTCACGACGGCTATGCGCCGCGTTAGTTCTGCGCGCCATACTTCCAGTTTGGTTTTTAGCAGCATCGGCACGGCATGTTGACCGTTGGTTCGGCCTATGACTCTTGTTGTTGGATGAGCGTCGATATGACTCGCCAGAGAGGTAATCAGCTTGTTTGTGTCGTCGGCAACCGCCGACAACCCCAGCTTCATTTGCATCGCCAACGCCGTATCCAGAATATCCTGTGTTGTGCTTTTGTAGTGTACATATGGCGCGTGTTCATCACCGACATTCTCACGCATCTGTTCAACCAGCCCAACAATGGGTCGTCCGACCAATCCCAAACTGGTGCGCAAACGATCTTGATCCAAATTTCCGACAGTGAAAGTCTCTAGAGCAGCAGCAGCTTCATTTGGTATGAGCCCTGCCAGTGCCTGTACGTGTGCTAGGGCTTGTTCAACCTTGATCCACGCCGAGATGGTAGAGGACTCGGACCAGATGCGACGCATCTCGATACTTGAATAGCTGTCTTTCATCAGGTGCCAATCAAGCATCACCCAGCCCTCCTTTGGTGATTTTCTGTTCGCGTAGAATGGAGCGCACCCGAAAGGCCATTGCTGCAATCCCAATGGCAAGGAAGAGTGCTGCAATCGGACGTTCAACAAAGACTAACGCGCCACCATCGGACATCAACATTGACTGACGGAAAGTTTCTTCTGCGCCTTTGGCCAAGACAAAAGAAATCACGAAAGCCGCAATATTGAACTCGTATTTGCGCATCAACCATCCTACGAACCCGGCAATGGTCATTACGGTGACATCGAACATGGAACCGCGTGCAGAATAAGCCGCGACAAATGATGTCAAAAAGATCAGCGGATAGAGAACATTTGTTGGAATTTTCAGGATCAATCGCGCGACCTGAGTTGCGCCATAATATCCGATCAACCCGTAGGCGGCGATGCCGAACATTCCACAGGCAAACAGGCGATAAACCAGTTCCTTGTCGGTCAGAAACAACGTCGGCCCAACCTGTATGCCATGGATCAGAAAAACGCCCAACAAGATCGCACCGATGGTGGAGCCTGGGATGCCGAGGGTCAAAAGCGGAGCCATTGATGGTCCAGATACAGCGTTGTTTGCAGCTTCAGGAGCCGCCACCCCTTCCAGCGCACCTTTTCCCCATTTTTCTGGGTTATGAGCGCGACGCTTGCCTTCGCCGTAAGATATGAAAGCTGCAATTGCCGAGCCAAGTCCCGGCAAAACACCAATGAACGCCCCGATAAAACCGCCGCGAAGTGCATGTGGAAGACATGGTTTGTATTCCGCCCAGCTGAGATTGTTGTCGTCACCTTCGCTATCATTGGTTTCAACATCCGCCTCTTTGCTGCTTTTCCGTTCCTCCAGTTGAGCAAAAACTTCTCCCAAAACGAAGACACCGATCATCAATGGGACAAGTCCGATGCCATTTGAGAGGTCAAATGAGCCAAAGGTGTAACGTTCTTGGCTAGAAATTGGATCTAACCCGACCATTGCCACGAGGATGCCAATGAACGCCGATGCCAAACCTTTCAAGATGGACTTGCCGATTACCGAGCCAATGACAACAAAGGCGGCAAAGTAGATCGCAAACGTCTCTGGTGGACCGAGTTTGAGAGCAAGTGCCGCTATGAATCCGACGCCGATCACCAAGAGTATGTCACCCATGAAGTCACCGATCACGGAAGAAATTGTTGCAACCTTCATGGCTTTGCCTGCCTTACCAGACTTCGCCAACGGGTATCCGTCCAGCTGAGTTGCGGCGGAGGCGGCGGTGCCAGGAGTGTTGAACAGGATGGCCGCGATAGATCCACCATACCTACCCGATTTTCCGATTACATACAGAAATGCGAGTGCAAAGAGAGGTTCCATATAAAATGTGATGGGCAGAAGCATGGCGATTGCGGCCGAGGCAGTCAGACCTGGGATTGCGCCGACGATCATACCTACGGCTGCGGCCAGCACGATTGCAAACAACAACATCGGATCTGTTACGACAGAAAGCAGTGCGGGGAAGATTTCCATGTCAGTTATCCTTTGATCGTATCAAGCAAGTCGAAGACTTCTCCGAAAGGCGGAAAAACCCCCAGAAGCTCAAAGAAAATGACGTGATAAATGAGAGGGCAAACAACGACGGATATTGCCAACCCAATCCAGTTGCGGACCCCAAAAATGTAAAGCACCACGGGAGCGGCAATGGCAGTTGGCAGCACGTACCCGAACCAACGCATTGATTGCTGGTAAAGCAATGCAATTGCAAAGAGGGTCAGCACTTCAAGCGTGACGGAAGCTTCAGCAGACGTATTTTCCTGATCGTCTGATGCGTTTCTGAAAGCGCCAAAGATCATCATTCCAGAAATGATGAGCAACCCGAGGCCAGCCCCAAAAGGCACAACTCCAGCCCATGTTTCGTTGTCACTGGCCGCAGGTACATTCCACACGCCGATGATCGCGAAAAGGCTAATGGCTAAGAGGGCGACACCCTCTGACATAGTACGCATCATCCAATCCTCCCCTGAATGGTAAGATGGGCCGCCGATCTTTTGGCGGCCCAATTGTCTTAGTTTGCCAGAGTGGCGACCAACGGTTCTGCATCAGTTTTCATGGCTGCAAGTGCAGCCTTTGCATCGGCACCATTTGCATAAACAGGTCCAGTTCCGCGTTCAGCAAGCAGCTCAGCAAATTCCGGTTTCGCTGCAATCTCGGCCAACGCAGCTTCCATTGCGGCGATAACTTCGGCAGGAGTACCCTTTGGGGCAAACACGATGACAGGCGATGAAACATCGGCAAATGAAATATCCAACTCACCAAATGACGCAACTTCTGTCATGATGCTGTCGCGCTCAGAACTGTTAACTGCCAATGCACGCAAGTTGTCTTCAAAGCCCGCAAGTTGCTGCACGCCCAAGAAGCCGAAATCTGCTTGCGATCCGATCAAAGCAGCGCGTGTCGGCCCCCCCCCTTTGAATGGCACGTCTTGCGCGTCGAGGCCATTTTCTGCAAGGAACCCAAGACCACCTACGTGATGGAAGCCCCCGCGCCCTGAATGCGCCCAACGAAGCGACCCTGGGTCTGCTTTGGCAGCGTCGATCACATCTTGCACGGTTTGAAACGGGCTGTCCTTCGGAACCATCAGCGATGTCCGCAATTGACCAATCTGTGCCACAAATTCAAAGGACTCCAACGCGTCGATGTCCGTATCACGTGTCATGGTCGAAAGAAGAAATGACCCCGCAGACGTCATCATCATTGTGTACCCGTCAGGGCGTGCGCCAAGAACCGAGTTTGCCCCGTTCAGTCCACCTGAACCTGGTTTGTTCACGACTACAACTGGTACATCGAGCACGTCAGATGCTGCCGCAGAAATTGCGCGCGCATAGGCGTCGGTGCCGCCACCTGCCTTGTATGGCACGACAAGATTGATGGGCCGTTTTGGCCAATCATCTGCGAAGCTGGCTGTTGCTGTTGCAATGACAGCGATACCCGCCAGTGCGGCAGAAATGAGTGATCTCCGTTTCATTTTGTTCTCCCAAAAACGATTGATGCCCCGTGTTAGCAGATGTTTATGTTTGCCAAAAATGCAAAGATGTTTAGTTTGCTTGCAAAAAAGGCAAATAAAGGCTGGTAGCAATGAACATTAAATCACTCCGTGCATTTAGAGCTACCTTATCGGAAGGGTCGCTCGCGGCCGCAGGTCATGTTCTCCATTTATCTCAGCCTGCAGTGAGCCGATTAATTTCAGGACTTGAGGGTGAGCTGCGTCTGGATTTGTTTGATCGAAGTGGGCGTAACTTAACTCCGACGCCAGAAGGATTGGCGTTTTACCGCGAAGCAGGTCGCATTCTGGATAATCTCGATGAAATTCCAAACATTGCCGCCGAAATCCGCGCTGGTAGGACTGAGAGCCTTCGCATTGTTGCCATGCCACGCGTTGCGCGTGCTTTAGCCTCCCCCGCCGTTGGCAAGTTTGTAAGACGCAATCCAGATACCTCAATAAGCCTCGATGTGCGTGCGCGTCGTGAGGCCGGGAAATGGCTTGCCGGTCGCGAATACGACATTGGTATTGGCGCTTTGCCTGTCGATCACCCCGACATTCGCACAGAGCTTTTGTTGAGAGTTAAGGCGCAAGCTATCGTTCCCGCCGATCACGCTTTGGCGAATGCCAAAGATCTGTCGGTAGATGAGCTAGTAGATGTACCAATCATTCGCCTGATGCACGGTTTGTTACTACGCGACCAGCTTGACGATATGTTCCGATCTGCGGGTGTAGTACCGAGACAGCAATGTGAAGTGGCTTCATCTTCGCTAGCGTGTGCATTGGTTGCTGACGGAGGCGGGGTGACAATTGCAGATGAGCTTGTCGCGGCAAATGTGGATCAAAGGCGCATTCGGGCCATACCCATTACGCCCGAACGCTGGATGTCTTTCGGACTACTTTTCCCTATGAATGCCACACCCACCGACGCCTGTTGCCAATTTGTTGATGTACTCAAGTCTCATGCAGCAATATTAGCCAAATCAAGTACGTCCATCGAGATGCCTAATCTTTGAAACTTGCCAATTTCCATTCCATGTTTGCACTAAGAATGGTGCGTCTCTGCGGGCGTCAGATGCCCGCAACACGAAACTGGTGTCCTCCAAGAAGCCGACATTTATCACTCATGCAGCATCCTTCACTTTGGGCTCAATGCGGTCATTCGCTGCAGCCTGCACCAGCGACAGCAATGCGGGACATTGCTGCTGGTCGCCTCGACTAGGCAGCCGACCGCTACCTGCGCATAGGTGCCGGTGCCGGTGCGTCTCGCTTTCCGGGCGCCGCGTTTTGCCTTAATTCGGCGCCGACTCGACCACCTCTGTCAGATTGTCGAGAATCGCATCCAGGCTGAACGATCCCGGCGTCTGACGCGGCGGGTACTCGACAAACGTCTTGACGAAGTCCGTCGCAACCAGAGCGCCAGCGCTGATGGCATACATCCGACGCAGAGCCCAGGCAGGCCAGTCGATGGAATCATGCGGCGCGGATTCGAATGGATCGGCCCGCAGGTTGATGATTTCCGGCCAGCGCAGCGGCGTATAAGGCTTTTTCCAGATATCGAAACCATGCGCTTCCTGCTTGGTGAACATAACCTTGACGTCGCCATGGCGGACCGCCGAGAACTCACCGCCATCGGTGAAGTAGTAGAACTCCTCACGTGGTCCGTCGCCTTCGCCACCCGACTTGAAATAGTCGAGCATGTTGTACCCATCCAGATGCACATTGTAGTCACGGCCCATCGCCGTGTGGCCTTCAAGCAGCTTCTCCTTGACGTCCGGCTCACCGGCAGCGGCCAGCAGCGTCGGCATCCAGTCTTGATGAGACACGATGCCGTTCACGACCTCACCGGCTGGGATCTGTCCCGGCCAGCGCACGGCTGCGGGTACCCGCACGCCACCTTCCCAGGTCGTTCCCTTTTCGCTGTAGAACGGCGCGTTGCCGCCATCCGGCCATGTGAACTTCTCGACGCCGTTGTCGGTCGAATACATCACGATGGTGTTGTCGGCGATGCCAAGCTCTTCAAGGTGATCCAGCAACTGGCCGACATGGCCGTCATGTTCCACCAGGCCGTCCGCATAGAGGCCAACGCCGGTGACGTTCTCGCTTTCGGGTTTCAGGCGTGTGTAAACGTGCATCCGCGTGGCGGCAAACCAGATGAAGAACGGCTTTTCCTGCTCATGCGCGCGGTTCATAAAGTCAATACTCGAGGCAACGAATTCCTCGTCTACCGTTTCCATCCGCTTGCTGGTCAACGGGCCGGAGTCTTCAATCGTGCCATCGGCGGTGGACTTGATCACGCCGCGCGGGCGGATCTTTTCAGCCATCTCGCCTGTAGGATAGTCCGGCAGTTCCGGCTCTTCCTCAATGTTGAGGTGGTAAAGATTGCCGAAGAACTCGTCGAAGCCATGGTTGGTGGGCAGATGTTCGTCCCGATCCCCAAGGTGGTTCTTGCCAAACTGACCGGTCATGTATCCGTGGTTTTTCAGCAGCCCCGCAATGGTCGGGTCGAGTTCCGAAATGCCTTGCGCGGCGCCGGGCATGCCGACCTTGGTCAGGCCAGTGCGTACCGGATGCTGCCCGGTGATAAAGCTCGCCCGGCCCGCGGTGCAGCTCTGATCGCCGTAATAGTCAGTGAACCAAATGCCTTCGTTGGCAATGCGGTCGATATTTGGGGTGCGATAACGCATCATGCCACGGTTGATGTGGCTGAGGTTCCAAAACCCGACGTCGTCCCCCCAGATCACCAGAATATTGGGTTTGTCTTGCGCTTGTGCACTGGCCGCCCCCAAGGCCGCCATTGCTAATACCAGTGTTAGAAGTCGCTTCATTTTTTTGTTTTCCTCACTGTTGATTTTGGATTTCGAATTTGACCAACCTTCCCCATGTGAAACGACGAATCTGTGTGCATTGGCATCTATGTCCGTAGCTATCAGCTAGTTGGTCACATCGTGCCGATGTCTTGGACGTTCCAAATGCCGCCTTTCGCGCAGAATCCGCTACGCTGCGCGGTGCCAATAACCCCCTTTTGATCAGCTTCCCCTCGTGTCCTTGGATTTGGTAGGGTACTTACCGTACCGTACTGCACAATCGGAGCCGAAGAACCTTGGGGTTTTTCCTCCGATGCCAATGGGCTAGGTCATAAAAATGATACCTGAAGACTTAGACCCGGAAACCGTTCACAGTGCCCTTTCGGCCTTACTGTCCAACCCGGATTTCCGAGGCACAGACAAGCGGAAGGCATTCCTGACATACGTGGTTCAGGAAACCCTCGAGGGCCGCGCCTCCAACATCAAGGGGTACACCGTCGGTGTCGACGTATACGGGCGCTCCAAGGACTTCGATCCGCAAAATGACCCCTTGGTGAGGCTCGAAGCTGGGCGGCTGAGGCGAGATCTTGAACATTATTACCTCAAGGCCGGGGCACAGGACGATGTTGTCTTCGAGATTCCAAAGGGCAGTTACGTGCCGACGGTCAGGCACCGCGAACGCCCAAACGACGATCCGCCTGAGCCGGTTCGCACAGAGGCAATGCAGCCGTCGCGCATATTACGCGTTCAATACTGGCAGGTAGGCTTGGCTCTGGTCTTCGCCGTAGTCCTGGGCGCAATTGTCGGCGCCCTTACGTCCAGTCGTCTTGGGGAGACATCGGGGCCTGGCGCGTTCGTGTCCGAGAACGGCGCGGCGACCAGACAATCGACGCTCTTCGTCGCGCCGTTCGAGACGTTCGCGCCGAATCCGGAATCCGACGCTCTCGCTCGGGGCCTCACGCAGGAAGTCGCTGCTGTGATTTCCCAATTCAAGGAGATCGATGTTTTTTCAGTGCCCGCCGGATTTGTCGACGCGCTCGGTGCGTCCGAAGACCCGCTGCACGTGAAGGTCGCAAACTACGTGCTTTTAGGAAATGTGCGGATCGTCGAAGACCGAGTCAGGATCCGTGCGACCCTGCGGGATGCCAACGATGGACGTCAGATCTGGTCAGAACTGTACGAGGCCGACTATGCGCCAGCGCGTGTTTTCGACATACAGGACAGCATCTCGATTTCTGTCTCACGGAAACTTGCAGAGCCCTATGGCGTGCTGATTGACACCATTCGCATCGAATTGCGGGAACGTTACGACCCAGGTTTGGGTCCCTATAAATGTGTGCTGGCAGGGTACGAGTACCGCCAGACCTTCTCGGAAAACAAACACCTTAAGGTTCGGGAGTGTCTCGAGACGGCCACCGCGCAAGAGCCGGATTACGCCCGGGCATGGGCTTTGCTGGCATACGTAGTCATCGACGAAGCCCGCGTGTTCTATAATACAAGGCCAAACGCGGTCGCCAGAGCGATGCAAGCGGCTGAGACCGCTGTCAGGCTCGACCCGAAAGATCCGTACAGTTTTCAGGCCCTATCGGTCGCTCAGTTCATCTCCGGTTCAATCGACGATGCTCTGAAATCCGCCCAAACTGCTGTCGATCTGAACCCCCACAACAAGGAAGCGCTGTGGCAACTTGGGTATCGCCATTGGCTATCTGGCGACTACGCGAAGGGAACCGAAATCGTCAAACGCGCCATGGACGAGAGCCCTGTCTATCCTCCGTGGTACAACTGGGTACTCGCCGCGGAATACTACCGCGTCGGCAACTACGAAGAAGCGTTGCGTCACGCCGAAATCATGGGAACACCCGACCTGGCATTCGTCGAAGGTTTGCGCGCCATGATATATGCGCAGCTTGGACGGGTGAAAGAGGCGCAGCGCTCGCTCGAGAACTGCCGGCGTCTTGATCCGTCCTTCGACGCTCGGGCGCGCGATTGGTACGCGGTAAACCAGATACAAGACGACGTTCTGGAGCTCTTCATGGATGGGCTGCGTAAAGCTGGTCTGGCGAGTTAGGTGCAGTAACTGAAGGTAAAAGCAACTTATCGTGCTCCATGGCCAATATGTGCCCCAGGGAACCGCCAGAAAAGTTCCGGGAATACATGCATGCAGAACATCTGTTCCCTCAATCGCTCCGTGGTTTCATGCGGTAACACTGCGAATGTCCTGTTCCAACTCCCATCGCTACCCAGTGCGGTTGCGAAATTCACTTTGCACCTACAGAGAGCGGCTACGCGCACTAGGCAGAAACAAGGTAATGGGCTCACCCTTACGAACGCGTGACCGATATTTCTTGTCTCATCGCGTCAAACGAGTGATCAGGAAAGCCAGTATCGTTCAGCCGCTCCAAGTATTGATCGAGCGATGATTTGAAGTATCGCTGAACCAATAACCTAATTTCGTCCTGCCTAAGTCGCGTCAAGTCTCTGTAATCCCGAATAATTCGCCCGCAAGATGCAAGATGTCGGGCAAGATCACCAGCCCGATCTGGGCATCGTGTTCTTAAGGACAACCGGATTGTTGTTCTTGGATGGCCTTCCGTTCTAGGGAGAGGCCAACGGAAGTAGTAAATCCCATGTCTTGAAGGGCTTAGATAGGATGACAGCATCATTGGTCGTGTGTCCCACTTTGTGTCACACTTGATGCTTCAAAAGCTAAGTCATTGATTTAGAGGTAAATGGAGGCGAGTACCGGAATCGAACCGGTGTACACGGATTTGCAATCCTAAGGATTGCATTGAAAACATTGAGTTTTATTATAAAATGAACCGCAGGACTACTGTGGGACATCAGTGGGTTAGCTGTTGAATGTAAAATGCTCTTGAAGATGTCAGCTTTCACACCGGCACTAGCAAGAATGAGGCAATCTGCCCCTACTGTTTGCGACCTGTATTTGTCGGAGGACTGCCTGCAAGTTGGACGCGTAAGTAATTAGAGTTAAGATTGCAGAGCGACGCTTTTGGAAGCGGAATATTGGGCGCGAAGATCAAAACAGAAAGCTAATACGGGTCAGTTCCCCGCGCGCTTCATCATCATTTCATGGACAGCGTGCATTCCACGGTCGGCCATGTCAGTGACTTCGGCTGCATGTATCTGCAATGCATCAACAAGATCGGGGTCGCCAGACGTTTGAATTACAATTATTCCTTCGTCAGTTACATCGATCTCAGTCATAATCGCTTCGCCACGAGAGAAGAAAATATCGAGTGTCGGGCTTTGTATCATGATCATTGGGTCATCGCCATATTCGACACGGTCGATCATCCCGATCACATGGCTGACCAGAACTTCCATCACATCTTCATCCGAGGAGTTGGTAATAGTACGGATGCCATTCGGGAGGTTTGTTACTTCGCGGGTGATGGTATCAAAGTTACGAAACATCACCGCGAGCTCGGAGCTTTCTGCGGGCGTCGCATTCAGGCCCCGCAGACCGGGCATGTTCATCTCGTCATGTCCGGTGCCATCCGAACCGTGACCATGCATTCCATGTTTCATGCCGCCGCCAGACATTTGTGCCTGTGCATGGCCTTGCCCAATAAGACAAAGCGCAAAAACCGCAGCCACGAGAAGTGAAGTCCGTAGGGGGCACCGGTGGATAAGACTAGAATAGAGCTGGTTCATGGAATGGTTCGCCTCGGTTAGAAGTTGCTCGTTCAGTATAGTTTAAAATCTGTATGAAGTCCCAGACTCGTGCTTCATTTTGAGCCGATCGTGAATGAGATGGACTGAAAAATCCGCTATTGAGTTTATTCAATAGTATTCGTAAATAACTGTTTTTAAATGGAATTAATCATTTTGCCGGATCTTCGACTTGCCGTTTTACAATCAAACAGCGGCCATAAATCACGTAAGTTATTGATTTTATTGGAGGCGAGTACCGGAATCGAACCGGTGTACACGGATTTGCAATCCAGAAAGAGCGCAAGCGAAAACAACGACTTAAGGGTGCAAAACACCCCCTGACAAAAAGTGAACAAAAAGCGAAAGTTTCAAAGCCAATTTCGCCGGTTCAAAATGAAAAAGGCCCCGTCACAGCGGCAACTGTGAACCGGGGCCAAATAGAAAAAGCCTGTCAGCTTTCACTGCACATTAGCATGGGCCAGTGCCGTATCGCAAATGCTCAGTCGGCTTTTTCCTGGCCTCTGACCGGTGAGGTGATCCAATGAGTTGGCGCATCGCAAACGAATGCGCCGAGCGCCGCTTTGGCAGCGCTGCACGCAAGCAGATCATCATGTTCCTGGCCGACAAGGCGAGCGATGACGGCTCAGGCATCTGGTGCTCGAAGGGGACCATCCAGCGTCACACAGAGCTTAGTGAGAGCACGGTCAAGCGCACCATCATCGACTTCCTACGCGAAGGCATCTTGATCGAGACCGGGCGGCGACAATGCAAGAACGGCTACACCGTCATCTACCGCATCGTTCTGGAGCGCGTGGCCGCGCTCGAACCCACGGTTGAGCCCGACATTGAGACGGGGGTCACCGTGAACCCCGTCCAGTCTGAACCCGGTACCGGGTCCACGGTGAACGGGGTACGGGGTTCACGGTGGACCCCAAACCATCCTAAAACCATCCATAAACCACCTACGCGCAGGCGCGAGGCGGTGGAGGAGGTTGAAGATCTTGAATCTGAGGAGATCCTGGCGGCCTATCCCGAGGACAGGGTCCGAGACCGGCGAACCAGTCTGCGCTTGATCGCAGCCGCCGTGAAAGCCGGGGTAAAGCCCGATGATCTGCTGCAGGCGGTCAAGGCCTATGCGAAGGAAAGTGACGGCTACACGCGCAGCAAGGTTTGTTTCTCAGACAACTGGTTCAAGATGCGCCGATGGGAGAAGGGCCTTGCCCAGATACAGGCGGACCGCGAGAAGGCACGAGAGGCCGAAGCCAAAGGTCGTGCCAGCCTCACCGAGTGGATCCACGAGCGCCATCCCCTGTGTCGTCACATCACCAACCGGCAGGTCGAGGACTTAATTGCATCGAAGCTGGTGACGCCTGAGCAGGTTCGAGCTGCGGGGCTGCAGGCATGAGTGCGGCTCGATTGTTACGCTATGGCGTAAAAATTGAATATTTACGTTGCAGCGTAATTTGTTTTGATTTACGCTGTGCCGTAAAAGGAGCCACGTCATGGACCTCACAGCACGAACGGCCGAGCAGATCGGCGAGGCACTCCGCCGGACGCGCAAAGCGCGCGGCTGGACCCAAAGCGATATCAGCGCGCGTACGAATTTGCGCGTCGCGACAATTTCGTCGCTCGAGAATGGCGACGCGGGAGCGAAGCTCGCCACAGTGCTCGCTGTCATGGCGGCACTTGGGCTTGAGTTCCGATTGGTGGAGCGCGGTGGCTCGCTTGAGATTGAGGATATCTTCTGATGGCCAAACACGGGCGTAGCGGCACGATGCAAGTGCTTCTGAACGGGCGGTCGGTGGGGGCTTTGCGTCTCGCTGGTTCAGGCGCGATCAGCTTTACATATGACCCGGAATGGTTGGCATGGGTACATGCCATGCCCATCTCGCAGTCACTGCCTTTGCGTGAAGAGGCACACCAGGGCGGCCCTGTTATCGCCTACTTGGAAAACCTGCTGCCGGACAATCAGGCGATACGAGAGCGCGTCGCTGCACGGGTGCGTGCGGGCGGCACGGACGCGTGGCACATGCTGGAGAAAATCGGGCGCGATTGCGTGGGGGCCTTGCAATTCGTCTCGGGTGAGATTCCAGAGTTTGCCGTGCTCGAGGGAGAGCCCGTATCTGAGGCACAGATTGCGGATATGTTACGCAACCTCGCAAGCGCTCCGCTAGGCTTGGATGAGGAAGACGACTTCCGCATTTCCATCGCCGGGGCGCAGGAGAAAACAGCGCTGCTGCGCCACGAGGGCGCGTGGATCCGTCCATCGGGGCTCACTCCTACGACCCATATCTTCAAGACCCAGCTAGGTGTTTTACCAGCGGGGATTGATTTGTCTGACAGTGTTGAGAACGAGTTTTTCTGCATGAGCTTCTGTCGCGCCATGGGTTTGGATGTAGCAGAGGTAGAAATTACTGACTTCGAAGACGTACGAAGCCTTGTCGTGACGCGGTTTGATCGGCGCTGGACCAAAGATGGCCGCTTGATCCGCCTCCCGCAGGAGGATTTTTGTCAGGCGCTCTCAGTCCCACCCAGCCAAAAATATCAAATGGATGGCGGGCCGGGGATCACCGAAGGGATCGGGTTGCTGACAGGCAGTGATGACCCCGAGGCGGATCAGCGCGTGTTCTTCCGCGCGCAAGTGCTGTTTTGGCTTTTAGGGGCGACAGACGGGCACGCTAAGAATTTCAGCATCGCATTGCGCCCTGGCGGGTTCCGCATGACCCCGCTCTACGATGTGCTGAGCGCTCAGAAAGCCGTGGATGACGGTCAAATCCGCCAGAACCGGATGCGCCTCGCGATGGCCGTCGACGGACACTACCGGATCAACGAGGTGGTGCCGCGTCATTTCCTGCAGGCTGCGAAGGTGGCAGGTTTTGGTGTGGCGCTGGCGGAAGAGGTCTTGTCGGGCGTCGCGACGGAGCTTGAACCCGCCTTGGACAAGACACTAGCCGACCTGCCGGATGGGTTTCCGCAGCTATTGGCGGAAGCCATTGTTGCTGGAATACGACGTCGGGCGGCTGCCTTTCATGCCGTATGATCCGCAGATCATATTTCCGTTTTATGGTCGGTAGATCATATTTACTGCGCGCAATCTGCAGGCCCAGCAAAGTAGTTGCAGCGTTTCAGGCCAGCTTTGACGGGCCAGCCCAGAGATTGATGGCCAAACTCAGATCCTCAACGGCGTGTTTCTGATTGCTGAACATAAGCGGGCAGCCGTGTCAGACGCGGGACAAACCCCACTTCAACAAGAAAATTCCCCTGCGCCAGCGCATTCCTCGCGAAGCAAGTTTCTCGCTGACAGCCCCTTGGTGCCAGCTTTGGTCATGTTCATCGAAACACTCAAAGTGAGGATCAAAAAATGGCTACTCAAACTCTGAAACTGAACGTCAAATCCGGCGAAAAAGACGGCAAGAACTTCTGGGACCGCTGCGGCGTACTCTTCGTCAACACCGATGACCGCGGCAACATCACTTCGATCAACGTCAAACACAGCATGTTCCCCGACGTCGAAATGGTCGCCTTCCCGCGCCGCGATGACGATCCAGTCACCGAATGACTGCGGTGCCGGGGCGGGTAGCCCGCCCCGGGTGACCCCGAAGTTAGGTGTGGATCGCTGCCAATTGGACTTCCACAAGCACCCGATGTCGCTTCAGTGCAACTCCTCGGACCGGACTTTCGCTGCAAGTGCAGAACCGGCAGTTGGGGGAACTGGTGCTAAGCGGACAAAAGTTGCCTTTGCTGGTGCAGCGGTTGCTCACGCAGCATTAGCCAACACATGCAGCGGCGTTCATGCGGCGTCGCAATTCAAATCGTCGAAGCGGTCATCCCCAGCCGGTCTCGGCGTCACCATTCAAACTGCACTTCGTCGCATGATGTCCGGACAAGAGAGACGCGTGTCCGAGTGGACTTGGACAGCTTTTTTGCTTGTGGCGCGCGTCAGCCAATGCAAATAGGTCCGCCCAGCCGGACAAGTACTATGGTCATCCCACGCGAATTTTGAAGTCTTGTTTTGCTGTTCAGCGTTCAGTTCACCTTTTTTGTTGAGGCACTTTGCCTGCAATAGTCTCTACTTTGACAAGGCAAGAATGCGCCACGGGACCCTGGGCCAGTCTTGATGTGCCTTTGTCACGGGTCAGCACGTTCGGGTTGCCACGGCGGCAGAGGTCGCCGTCAGAATAGAGCCATGCGCCGGTCGCAATCTGGATAACGCCGGGTCGGATCATGTCGCTGATCCGCAGTTCAGCAAGGCATGCGCCGCGGGCGTTGTGAATTTTGACAATCTGACCTTCGATCAGCCCGCGCACCGCAGCGTCTCTCGGGTGCATCGTCATCGGTTCAACGCCCTTTGGCCGGTCAGCCTGGCTGACCGCGCCGTGATCTAACTGGCTGTGCAGCTTGTTGTGGGGCTGGTTGGATATCATGTGCAGGTCATCTGGGGCTGCGCGGCCCAGCCATTCGGTCGGTTCCATCCACGCGGGGTGGCCGGGACAATCGTCATAGCCGAAGTCTGCGATGGTCTGCGAAAAGATTTCGATCCTGCCCGACGGTGTGGCGAGCGGGTTGGCCTCTGGGTCGGTGCGAAAAGCGTGCAGCATGACAGTGGGCTTGTCCGGCACCGGTACCTTGACCCAGCCGTCGCGCTGCAAACTCTCCCAACCGGGCAGCTCAACACGTTGTCCTGCGGCCTGTTGGCGCGAAACCTCCCAGATCCAGCGTTGCCAATCCTGCGGGCTGCGCCCTTCGGTAAACGCCTCTTCTACCCCCATTTCAGCGGCAATGCCACGTAGGATTTCGTGATCATCACGCGCCTGTCCCACGGGTTCGATGGCGCGGTCCATCACCACTTGATAGGGGTCTTTGGGCGTCAGTGCGATGTCGCTGCGCTCCAGTGGCGTGGTGCAGGGCAGCACTATATCGGCATGTTTGGCCAGTGCGTTCCAGCACCATTCATTGGCGATGATGGTCTCGGGCTTGGCCCAGGCCCGCCGCATACGGTTCAGATCCTGATGGTGGTGGAAGGGGTTGCCACCGGCCCACCAGACGAGCCGGATGTCGGGATACTCGTAAGACGCGCCGTCATAGTCGAATTTCCCGCCCGGGGTCTCCAGCATGTCTGTCACGCGCGCCACGGGGATGAAATCCGGCACAGGATTATGGCCTTGCGGAAAGGACGCATAGTGGATTGGCGTGCGGTTCAATCCGGTGTTGTTCATCGCCGAATAGCCAAAACCCAGGCCCGTCCCCGGCAGGCCGATCTGCCCCAGCATCGCCGCAAGTGCGATGGCCGCCCAAAACGGTTGTTCGCCGTGATCCTGACGTGTCAAAGCCCAAGCTGTTGAGATCATGGTCCGGCTGCGCGCCATGCGACGGGCCAAATCACGGATGGTGTCGGCAGGAATCTCGCAAATGTCTGCGGCCCATTCAGGTGATTTGGGAATGCCATCCGTTTTGCCCAACAGATAGTCAGCAAAACGCGCAAAACCGACGGTGTAGCGGTCAAGGAACGCTTGATCGTGCAGGTCTTCGTTGAGCAACACATGGGCCAGCGACAGCATCAGTGCCACGTCTGTATTGGGCCGGATGGGCAGCCAATCTGCGTTGACCCGGTCCAGCAGGTCCGCCCTGAGAGGGGAGATATTGACGAACTTGACGCCTGCCTTGTGTGCCGCAAGCAATCCGCCTTTCTGTACGTGTGCGCCGGTCCCACCCTGGCTGATTTGCCCGTTCTTCAGAGGCACACCGCCGAAAGCGACGAACAGGTCACAATCTGATGCAATGCTTTCCCAGCTTGTGGTTGTATCCAAATGCCCGCGGAAGGTGCCGAGGACATGAGGTACGAGCACCTCTGCCGCAGCGAAGGAATACGTGTTTTTGGAACCGGTATATCCACCGATACAGTTCAGAAACCGCTTGAGCTGGCTTTGCGCGTGGTGAAACCGCCCTGCGCTGGCCCAGCCGTAAGACCCGGCATAAATCGCGCGGTTGCCATGGGTGGAGCGCACGCGGGTAAGCTCTGCAGCGACCAGCCGGTTGGCCTCAGCCCAGCTTACCTCCACGAATGCGTCCGACCCGCGTTTGTCACCCGCCGTGCCCGGGCCACCTTCCAGCCAGCTCTTGCGCACCATCGGGGCCGTGATCCGTGTTGGGCCGTCAAGCACATCCACAATCCCCGGCCCAATTGGCGAGGGATCTGGGTCATGCTCAAACCTGCGAAGGTTGGTGACACGACCATTCTCAACATCCACCCGGTAGGTGCCCCAATGCGTCGCCGTCAGCAGATCCCGTTCGGAACTCGTCATTGGATCACCTATGCCGTTAAAGGTGTGAGTTCACCGCGTTCGAACAAATCGCGCAAGGCGAATTTCTGGATCTTGCCGGACCCGGTCATCGGAAAGCTTTTGACCTCAATCCAAAGATTTGGCGTTTTTTGCGGAGACAATTCGGATCGGCAATGAGATTTCAGTTCCGCCGCGCTCAAAGTTGCATCGCCCGATGTCCGGAGGAAACACGCGATTAACTCGCCCCACTTCTCGTCGGCGATACCGACCACAGCGACTTCTTGAATCTCTGGATGCGTTAGCATCGCATTCTCGATTTCCGCAGGGAAGTGGTTCTCTCCGCCACGAATAATCATCTCTTTGACCCGACCGGTGATCTTTAGATAGCCTCGATCGTCCATTGTGCCCAAATCACCAGTATGAAGCCAACCATCTGCGTCAATCGTCGCCTGCGTGGCTTTCGGGTTGTCGTGATATTCAAGCATAGTGCACGGACCGCGCGCGCAGATTTCACCTGGCTCGTTCAGCTCAGCGCAGGAATTGTCGCTCAAACGTCGGATGGACACGTCTGTTCGCGGGATCGGCTGGCCAATCGTCTTGCAGATATCATCAATGCTGTCGTCCAAGTGGTGCTGGGTGATGACTGGGCAGTGCTCCGTTTGGCCATAGAGGGTCGAAAATCCGCATCCAAACGCTTTCTTCACCCGTCGTACCAAATCCGCGGCAACATTTGCGCCGCCGCAGCTGATCACGCGCAACGCAGTTGTATCACGCGGGTTGGCTTCCTGTTCCTCAAGTAGGGCGACCACCATTGTCGGAACGCCTAAGACGACATCGGCCTTTTCGCTTTCAAGCAGATCGACGATGCGCGGCGCGGCAAACAAGCTGACAAGCACCATATGCGCCCCTGCCTGCATCGCTCCCAGCGTTACCATCCCACAGCCGGATGTGTGAAACATCTGCATAATGTTGATCCAGATGCTGTTTTGTGTGACGCCGCAGCGATTTGCATAGAAACGCGCGTTGTTCAACAGCCCCCCATGGGATAAAAGTGCTGCCTTTGGAAACCCGGTCGTTCCTGACGTGTATTGAATTTGTGCCGGATCGGAGGTCGACACTTCTGGAAGACGTGCCTCGTTTGAGCCTCGTGCGAACAAAACGTCGTGATCATCAAGATCAGTTACTTCCCGCAGGGTCGTATTGCCGTCGCTGGCAAGCGTGGCGATCTGCGCCATAGGGTTGCCCCTGAATTCCTGAACATGGAACAGGCCAACAGCGCCAGACTGCTCGAGTACATACCGAAGTTCTTTGGCTTGCAGCGATGGATTGGCCGTTACAAGCACCAGACCGGCAAGCGCACAGGCATATTCCATCAAAACCCATTCAGGGCTGTTTGGAGACCAGACCACAATCTTTTCGCCCTTGGTAAAACGCGAACTCAAAGCAAGCGCTAGTCGTTCGCAATCATCCCAAAGCGCGCCGTATGTCCAGGAGCGTCCCCGAGACCCATCTTGACGGATCTCAGTCAGTGCCGGCTTGTAGATGTTGCTTGCTGTGACCTCCCTTAGGCCTTCGCCAATAGGCACATCGATTGCATCCATGTCTGACTGAGCTGGGAAATACGCTTTTTCGAGGTGTAAGTTGTACATTTGTGGCTCTGATTATTCATTGTTCTCATGAAATATCAGAGGCAACGTGCCGCGAATTCTCAAATATCAAAAATCTATGTATTGATAATTATTTTACATCAAAGTCGCTGCCCAACGACTTGCGCACAGCGTCGACAAACGGGGCTACAATTGGGTTCGCGCTGTCGCTGCGCCAAATCAGTGAGGTCGTGATAACATCGCCAACATCGCTGATCGGAATAGCCCGCAAACCAAAGCGCGCGGCGTTCATGATGCAATTGGGATAGATCAGAACCCCCATGCCGCCCAGAACGAGGGACAGCATCTCGTCGCGCAAGTAAGCCCGCTGAGAAATCTCGAGCGAGAAGCCACGGGCAATACAATGCTCGTTGACCATATCCGTATACCGCTCCCATCTGGCGTCGCCCGCAATGATGGGTTCGCCTTTGAGCTCTTCCAGCTCCAGCGTGGCCCTCTTGGCCAACCGATGCGCTCTGGGCACAACAGCGGCAAGTCCTTCAACACTGAAAACCAATCGCCGGAAATCCGGCGGAATAGGCGTGTCCATGTCAAAAATAAACCCGATATCTATCTGGCCTTTCTGCATTTTTTCAATCTGTTCAAGCGTGCGGGCGAAACCTATGTCAATCTGTATCTTCGGGTTTTTCGACCGAAAATTTTCCAGCACATCGGGCAATCCACCCAGGATCGCAAAATCCACGTAATTTAGTCGTAGCCTGCCGCCTTTGCCGTCTGCCGCATCGCGGGCTTCCAATGTGGCAGTCTCAACCATCTCAAAAATCTGATCGATGCGCGCATAAAGCGCGGTGCCAGCCGCAGTCAGTTCCACAGATCGTGTTGTTCGGAAGAACACCGACGTTCCCAGAACATCCTCCAGCGCCTTAACAGAGTTCGACAGCGCTGGCTGGGATGTGTTCAGGACGTCAGCGCTTTTTCGAAAACTGCCTTGCTCAACTACGGTTTTGAAGACGAGGAGTTGGCGAAGTGTTGGTAGCATTATTGATATTCCAAGGTTATCAAAACATAGAAAACTAATAATGGAAAATATCAGGTTTGCCAACCATGCTGCCATAACCGGTCAGCGAACCGAGAGTCACAACTGGAGCAACGCACCTTGCCAAAAGTTCTTTACGAGAAAGACGGCCGCATTGGTCGGATCACCCTGAACCGTCCCGAGGTGATGAATGCCATCGACGATGACTTGCCCGGCGAGTTGGCTGCGGCGGTGGCGCAAGCGGATGCCGACAGGGACGTGCATGTGATGGTCTTGTCGGGTGCGGGCAAGGCTTTCTGTTCGGGCTATGACCTGGCGCATTACGCCGAAGGCAAGGGCACAAATCAGGTTGTGCAGGAGATGCCTTGGGATCCGATGCAGGATTTCCAGTTTATGTGGGCCAATACGCAGGCCTTCATGTCTCTCTTTCGAGCGATGAAACCAGTTATCTGCAAGGTGCATGGTTTCGCCGTTGCTGGCGGGTCAGACATCGCGCTCTGCGCGGATCTTACGATTATGGGAGACACAGCGCAGATCGGCTACATGCCCACCCGTGTTTGGGGCTGCCCGACGACGGCGATGTGGGTGCATCGGTTGGGGCCGGAAAAAGCCAAGCGCATGATGTTTACGGGCGACAAGATCACCGGGATTGAGGCTGCCGAGATGGGGCTGGTGCTGAAATCCGTGCCAGATGCGCAATTGGATGCCGAGGTCGAGGCGCTGGCGCAGCGAATGGCAAGCGTTCCGATCAACCAGCTGGCCATGCAGAAGATGGTGATCAATGCGGCCGTGGAAGAAAAGGTCAATCAAACCCAAAGGCTGGCCACCGTCTTTGACGGGATCACCCGCCATTCGCCTGAGGGCATGAATTTCAAGGCGCGCGTCGAAACCGTTGGCTGGAAACAGGCGGTCACAGAGCGCGACACAGGCAGTTTTGATTGGACCACGAACACTCCAATAAATGATCGCTCCGAATGATCTGAGCGGCACATATTCAACACATCCAAGGGAGGAAACTTATGTTGAAATCACTCGTAACCATAGCAGGACTAAGTCTTGCAGTCGCCGCTGGAACGGCAAGCGCAGACGACATCCAACCGCACCAGTTTAAGGTGCTTGGGACCTGGAGCAGTCTCAGCCAGTTTAAAAATTACGAAAACCCGTTCTGGACTGAAACGTTGTCCGCAAACACTGATGGTCAGATGAGTGGCGAAATCGTCTCCATCTCTGTCATGGGCTTGAAAGGGTACGAGACGCTCAACTTGCTACAAAACGGTGTGTTCGATATGGGCAACATGGTTGTTGCCTATGTCACCGGATCGACGCCCGAGATGGAAGGCATCGATCTTGCTGGTGTCGCAACCGATATGGCCAGCGCACGCGCGAACGCCGATGCCTACCGCGACGTGATCAATGGACGTCTGGCGGAGCAGAACCTGATCATGCTGGCGCATTACCCCTTTGGTCGCCAGTTCGTGTTCTGCAAAGACGAGTTCGATGGCTTGGCCGGACTTGAAGGCCGTAAGATCAGAACTTCAAGCGCCACCCACGCAGACTTCTTGTCCGGCGCAGGGGCGACGAACGTGACGATTGCATTCGGTGAAGTTGTTCCTGCCATCCAGAACGGCGTCGTCGATTGCGCGGTCACTGGTGCGATCCCAGCCTATGACGCTAGCTGGCACGAGGTGATCAACTATGTTGGCGAACTGCCGATTAACATGGGCATGGCGGGGCTCTACGCGAACCTTTCCAAATGGCAGAGTATTGATGACGCATCTCGCGCCGCACTGGCCGAGCAGATCAGCAATTGGGAAGACACGACCTGGACGAACTATGTCACCGAAGAAAACGAGGGGTTGGCCTGTCTGACGGGTGATGACGCGGGTTGTTCCAAAGGTGATGCCGTCGGCATGAGCCTTATCCCGATGACCGAAGAAGATAGCGCGCAGGCCAAAGGGATCCTGCAAAGCCATGTCTTCCCAGGCTGGCTCGAGCGCTGCGGCGACGCGGACTGCGCAGGCCCGTGGAACGCCACGATCGGCGCGGCCAACGGTCTATCCATTCAGTAACGCGCTTGGCGGCACTGGCATGCTGGTGCCGCCATCCAACTTTGCAGGGGGTTTACCATGTTGATCCGAACACAAGGCGCGCTTGACCGTGTCTCAGAAATTGCCGTTTGGGTCGCAGGGGCGGCCCTTTTGATGACAGCTTTCATGGTGGGATTGGAAGTCATCATGCGTAAGCTTTTTAACTCGTCGCTTGGGGGCGCGGATGAAATTTCAGGCTATGTCTTCGCGGCAGCTACGGCCTGGTCCTACGCCGCCGTGATCAGAAAGAAAGGAAATGTGCGGATCGACGTTGTCTATAATCTGATGCCGCGCCCTTTGCGTATTGCATTGGACATTCTCAGCTTTCTCGCACTTGGCGCGCTGTTCGCACTTATTGGCTGGTACGGGTTTGAATTAGTCAAAGGGACTGTTGAAACCGGCCGTATCTCGGTCACGCCCTTACGCACACCGCTTTCTATTCCTCAGATTGTCTGGATCAGCGGGATCGGGCTTGCATTGGCGGTGTGGGTTTTGATTGCGCTTCGTGTTTCAGGCAATGTCCTGCGCCGCAACTGGGATGCAGTCTCTGAGCTTATCGGTTCTGAAGGCATCGAAGGCGAAATCAAAGCGGAGCTGGTCGAGACGGAGGGCAAATCATGATCCTTATCGTCACTTTCTCACTTCTACTTCTGTTCATCTTTCTTGCAATTCCGGTTGCGGCCGCACTTGGCCTGTTGGGCGTGGTGCTGGACGAGAGCTTTTCCATCATGCCTTTGCGTCGCGCCATTGGTGACATGATGTGGGAAAACTCGATCGAATTTCTGCTCGTTGCGGTGCCCATGTTTGTCATGCTGGGCGAGATCATGCTGCGCTCGGACATCGCTGAAAAGATGTATGATGCGATGGCAAAATGGCTGTCATGGCTGCCGGGCGGGCTCATGCATTCCAATATCGGTTCCAGCGCTATCTTTGCGGCGACCTCTGGGTCTTCCGTTGCCACGGCGGCCACCGTCGGGACGGTTGCGGTGCCGCAGATCGACAAGCGCGGCTATCACACGCCGCTGTTTCTTGGCTCGCTTGCCGCCGGTGGGACACTTGGCATTCTGATACCGCCTTCCGTTGGCCTGATCATCTACGGGCTTTTGACCAATACATCCGTGCCCAAGCTTTACCTTGCGGGTATCCTACCGGGGCTGGTCTTGGCGGGGCTCTACAGTCTTACCATCGTCCTTCTCTGCCTCGCCAACAAAGGCTGGGGCGGCGAAAAGATCCATATCTCGTGGTCTGAGCGTTTCGCGAGCCTGCCAAATCTGTTGCAACCTTTGTTCATTTTCATTGTGGTCATCGGCTCCATTTATGCGGGTTGGGCGACGCCGACGGAAAGTGCCTCTCTGGGCGTTCTTGCGGCACTCTTGCTGTCGTGGAAAAACGGCAAGCTGACACGGGATATGCTTCTGAAATCATTCGAAGGCACCATGCGGACAACAGCGATGATCATGCTGATCATTCTGGCAGCGGCCTTCTTGAACTTCGTGCTTGCCGTCATCGGCCTCGCGGCCGCATTCCAAAGCTTTATCGAAGGCCTGGGCCTGTCCCCGTTTCAGGTGTTGTTGATCATTATCGCCATCTATCTGGTGATGGGGTGTTTCATGGAGAGCCTGTCCATGTTGATCACAACGACCCCCATTGTCGTGCCGGTGATCGTCGCCCTTGGGTACGATCCGATCTGGTTCGGTGTGGTGCTGATGTTGCTGCTGGAAACCGCTTTGATCACACCGCCCATTGGGCTGAACCTCTATGTTGTGCAATCCATCCGCAAAAGCGGACCCATCAAGGACGTGATCAATGGGGCGATCCCGTTCGTTTTCGCCATGTTCGTGATGATTGGCCTTGTGATTGCATTTCCCTCGATGGCGCTGTGGCTGCCATCTCTTCTGTAAAAAATTGCGATAGGAAAGTCCCATGGATCTTAAGAATAAGACGATCATTATCACCGGCGGTGCACGCGGCATTGGTGCGGCCTTAGCCACTCGGTTCGCCAAGGAGGGTGCAAAGGTTGTTGTCGCCGATCTGGACGAAGGTGCTGCGCGAGCAACCGCGGCCGCGATTGATGGTTTGGGTGTGGCATGCGACGTAACCAAGGAGGCCGATGTGCAGGCGTTGGTTAAGCAGACAGAGCAGCACTTTGGCCCCGTGGATATGTTCTGCTCCAACGCGGGTGTGTGTTTGGGCGAGCCATCACATTCAGCCTCGGCCAGCAATGACACCTGGGGCCTTTGCTGGGACGTTCATGTGATGGCGCATGTCTATGCTGCACGTGCGGTTTTGCCCGGCATGATCGAACGCGGGAGCGGCTATCTGCTGCAGATGTCTTCGGCTGCCGGGTTGCTGAGCCAAATCGGTGATGCGGCCTATTCTGCAACCAAACATGCGGCCATTGGGTTCGCTGAATCCGTCGCGATCACCCATGGCGGTGACGGGATCAAGGTTTCGGTCATTTGTCCGCAATATGTGGCAACCCCGATGCTGGGGTATGCCGATAAAGGCGCATCAAGCGATCTGCCGGGTGTGATCACGCCAGAAGCACTTGCTCAAACCGTGGTTGAGGGTGTTGCGCAGGAAAGCTTCCTGATCTTGCCGCACGCCGATGTCGCGCAATTCATCCAATTCAAGTCTGCCAACTACGACAAATGGCTGGGCGCGATGCGAAAACTGCGCAGCAAAATTGTAGACGAGATCGGGTCCACAGATCTGGAAGCCATGCACAAGCTGGTGTGATCGTTATGACGCCTCACCTTCGCTTTGAGACATACGCCAACCAAAAAGTCAGCATCGGCGGGCAAAAAATCTGCTTTAGCACCAACGGAATTGCAGTGACGCCGGAGCGGCCCACACTTGTTCTGGTGCACGGTGCCGGAGGGTCCAAACTCGACTGGCCGCAATCTTGGCGGAGTGTGGCCGAGGCGACTGCCCCGTTTGGCCTTCCGTCGTCGACGGCTGTTCTGCCCGGTCAAGGGGGGCAAGCGCTGCACGCGCATCCCGTGATTGCGATTGATCTTCCGGGCCATGGTGGCTCGGGTGGCCTAAGCTTGCCTGATATCACTGGCCATAGCCGCGCAGTCACCGGTTTCCTGCAGGCGCTCAATCTGGAAAACGTCTGTCTGGTGGGGCACTCAATGGGTGTCGGCGTTGTCTTGTCAGCCGCGTTGCAATCTAGCGAGCGGATTTCCTCACTATGCCTGATCGCCGGGGCGGCGCGAATGCCAGTCACACCCGAATTGCTGAAGGGGTTGCAGAACCAAACCGAAGATACCGTCGCCGCCATCGCCCGCTCTTGCTGGCACAAATCAACGCCAGAACACTTCGTGAAGACCACACAGAAAAGGATGATGTCTGCCGGAGGAAACGTTCTGCTGAACGATTTCACTGCATGTTCAAAACTGGACCTGAGCGCAAAGTTGGCAGCGCTTCAAGTCCCGACATTGATCCTTGCATCGCAGGGAGATCGCTTGGTGAAAACCGCTGAAATCAATGCTATGGCGCAAGCTATTCCAAAGGCTCAGCTTCAAATCTTCCATGAATGCGGACATTTCCTTCATGTTGAACGCGCGTCAGTGGCCGCGGCTGCACTCGCAGGGTTCCTTGCGAACGCAGCCTAGTTGCCAAGTCATTCTGCAGCAATGGGTTTGGTTGGGATGTCCGCCAGCTTGCCGCGTGGGATCAGGCGGTCTGCGTCATACATCGGCAGGGTGCAGAGCTCACCGCTCTGGGTGGACCCATCAGCGCAAAGCACCTGCACTTGCGTGCCCGGACCGTGCGCGGGGTCGTCCATGCGCACGATGCAGACACCGCAGCCCTGATAGGGCGAATAGCCCGAGGAGCAGACCCGACCGACATCCTTGCCATCAATGGTCATGACGCGGCCAAGCTGTGCGACACCGCAGGTGACCCGCATGCCCCAGGTGCGGCAGGATTTGTCAGCTGCCTCCAGCGCTTTGCGGCCAACAAAATCGCGATCATCAAATGCGACAAAACCGCCAAGACCCGCCTCGAACGGCGTCGTGTCCGCCCCGAAATCCGACCCGGCATTGAGCAACCCGGCCTCAATCCGCCGTGCCCGGAACACTGGCGTTCCGGTCAGCAGAATGCCGAAGGCAGCACCTGCCTCCATGATCTTGTCACCGATGGCGGGGATGTCAGTGTCGGGCAGCATGTAAACTTCCCAGCCTAATTCGTTGGTGAAGCCCGACCGGCTGATCCAGCAGGTCTGGCCTGCGATGGAAACCTCGGCGCAATCGAAATAGCGGAACGGGTCGGGCATCGGTCCGTCAAGCACAGCTGCCAGCAGTTCCAGCGAGCGAGGACCCTGAATCTGGCTGACCCAGACATCCGGGTCATGGATTTTCACGTCCAGCCCTTCGGCGTGTGCCTTGTACCAACTGAACAGGTCGCCGTCGGCCTGCGCCATCCAGAACCTGTCTTCCGCAAGCCGCAGAAGCACCCCATCGGTGATCATGCCGCCATCGTGATAGCAGGCGAACTGATAGGAACAGCGCCCCGGCTTCACGTTGCTGACGCTGCGGGTGAACACTTTGTTCAGCAAGGTTTCGGCATCCGGCCCGCTAATCTCGATCGGCAATTCGCCGGTGTGGCGGAAAATGACGTTGGTGCGCACCGCCCAATACATCTCATCATCTTTGGCCGTGTCGAGTTTTTCCGGCGTCAGGCGCGAGTTATAGAGCGTGTATTCGGGATCATAGGGCAGTTCCATGTAGCTCAGCGGATGTGCAGGCATGGTGCGGGCCAATTCGCGCGGGCGCGCGCCCTGATTGGGGAGAGCCTTGGCGACGAAGCGGAAGTGGGAAAGGTCAGTTGTCATATTGTTCACCGTTCAGAGTTGTTAGACGCCTGCGGGTGATCTTCGACAAGGACAGATGGGTGCCACGCATTGAGTTGGTGATATTGGACCAACTGCGCTCAGCGCAAATCTAATGATTTGCACAAGTCGTTCGAAAAAATTAGACAATATTCATGCGCTTTCGTTCTTATGATGCCCTCAAGATCTTTGATGCCGTTGCCCGCACTCTGTCGATGACCAAGGCGGCGGACGAGGTGCATCAGTCGAAAGGGTCGATCAGTTACCAAATCAACAAGCTTGAAGCCGAGCTAGGCTTTCGTCTGTTCGAGCGTGCGCACGCAAAACTGGGGCTGACAGAAGAAGGGCGCAGATTGTGGCACGTGTCCCAAACGGCCATGAGCCAGATTGATCGTGAAATCGAAGACCTGCGCGGCACGGCCTCGGGTGCCGTGACCGTTGGCGCGCTGACCTACTTCTCTTCACGCTGGCTGTCGCCAAGGCTCACCCGCTTTTTTGAGGCCAATCCCGGTATCAGCCTGCGGATCGAACCGATCAATTCCGTCGACATGATGAGATCGGTCAAAGTCGACATGGCAATCCTCTGGGGAATTGACGGCTGGGAGGGTCACAAGAGCGAACTTCTTCTGTCCCTGCCTGCTGTGCCAACCGCCAGCCGTGCAGTTGCTGAGCAGGTAAGGCAGCTTGGATTGGCCGAAGCGGTCAGGCAGCTTCCGCTCTTGGGTGACAGCTCCGGCGATGCGGGGTGGAGGGCCTGGCACGCAGCAGCAGGGCTACCTTACGCCCCCAGCCGATCCAGCCTGACGATCCCGGACTCCAACAGCCGCGTTCAGGCGGTGGTGGATGGTCAGGGGCTGGCGCTTTGGGATGATCTGATCGCGCCAGAAATTGACGACGGCACGCTTGTCCGCTTGTCCGATGTCAGGGTTGAAAACGCGGGGTACTTTGTCATTTTCACGGATCGGCCGATGTCTCAGGGTGCGGAGGCATTTTTGAACTGGTTGCGGGCTGAAAATGATCGCAGCGAGAGGCGTGCCTGAAATCCGGTGGACGTTCAGCTCATGAACGGCCGGTTTGGAGAAATCTGCCGCGTCGCCGCGTGTTTCATACCGCATTTGCGAAAGGTTTCTGCGCCCGCAATAGAGGCATAAGCAAAAGGCGGGATTGTTCCGCAATTTTCGAATTCATGGATTCAGATTTGCTGCGCGTTGCATGAACGGCTGCTGTTTCCGCCGCCAGGCAGCATAAAATATTTCGCCGCTTCGGAAAAATCTCTGCTGCGCGCATGCAGCGAAATTTTGACACTTCTGCAATGGGCTCCAAGCGGACATGCGGCAGCGCAACGAAATATTCGATTTCGAAGAAGTTTCAATGTCGGCTTCAGGTGGTTCAGCATGAAAGGCTCCTACCTGCCGAGTTTCGTTCCTTCCGACGGTCTGAAAAAATATCTTCCCGAATATGGAAACGAGCCCGCGCTTTGGTGCGCGGGCGACAAATTCCAATCGACTGAACAGGGGCTCAACGGGCCTTTGGCCCGCTCACCCCAATCCAGGTATCTTTCTAATAGTTTGGTCCGCCCAACATCCCTGGCCGTAGCGGTCAACCTTAGTCCATCCCCAAAATTAGCCACCAATTTCCCCTGTCTCGCGGGCGAGCCATTCCTCGCGAGGCAAATTGGCGTCTGATTTTGGCGCAGACATTTTCTTCGCAAATGTGGTCGATTGACAGCCCCGTTCAGGGCCGTGGGTCGGGCTTTGCCCTCTCCCACTCTGTTCCGCCGAATACATGCGTATTCGGTCAGATCAGGTGGCCGAGGCGCAGCCCATCGGCGGAAGGGGGCGCGAAGCCTCACCCGCGTTACTTTGATTGAGGAGGCCACAAATGGCACCGAAGTTTGATGTTTATGCCCATGTCACCGACACCATTATTGCAGAGATCGAGGCGGGCACACCGCCATGGCGCAAGCCGTGGACCGGGAGCGCGTCCGGCATTGCCCTGCCAACCCGACACAACGGGGAGGAGTATCGCGGGATTAACATCCTGATGCTTTGGGTCATGGCGGCCAAGCACGGCTATGTGTCCAGCCGCTGGATGACCTACAAGCAGGCCCAAGAGCTGGGCGGTCAGGTCCGCAAAGGTGAGACGTCGTCCACCGTGGTCAAATACGGGACGTTCACCCGAGAGAACGAGTTGGGCATCGAGGAAGAGCTTCCCTATGCGCGCGCATATCGCGTGTTCAATGCGGACCAGATCGAAAGCTTGCCCGAGGACTACTACATCCGGCCCGAGGCCCCGCGCGATCTTGGCACGGCAGAAGATCCAGAGCTTGAGGCGTTTTTCAGCCGGACGGGGGCAGAGATCCTCACCAGTGATGATCCGCGCGCCTTTTACAGCCCCGCCAAAGATCACATCCACATGCCGCCGATTGCCACCTTTCACAGCGCGGCAGGCTACTATGGGACGTTAGCCCATGAGGTGATCCATTGGACCGGTAGCGAAAAGCGGCTTGAGCGGATCAAGAAATTTGCGAACCGCGAAGCCTATGCCTTTGAAGAGCTGGTGGCGGAAATCGGTGCTTGTTTACTTGGGGCACAGATTGGCGTCGCGCCGGAGTTCGACCAAAGCGCCGCTTATGTTGAAGGTTGGTTGAAAGCGCTCAAAGAGGACAAAAAGGCGATTTTTCGGGCAGCGTCTGAGGCCCAGAAGGCAGCCGATTTTGTTTTGCAAGCAGCAGGTCAGAGCAAGGAGGTGGCAGCATGATCCCGGACTATCACAGCGATGATTATTCGACAGCACGTCTGGAAGACACTGTCAGCTTGCGAAGTGCCGCCCGTGAGGCCCGCGCAACGCTTTACGCGGTGTTGAACCGGCTGGAGCTGAACGATCTGGAGGGCGAGGAGCAGCCCTATATCGACGATTGCCTTGGGGCTCTCGCAATTCTTGAGGAAGCGTTGCGATGACCTTGGCAGGCATCAAGGCAGCAGTGGACGCGGGCAACCGCGTTCATTGGGTCAACAGCGGGTATGTGGTGACGCGTGATGACCTCGGGCAATACCTCATCACTTTCACGCGAAACGGGTCGGCTATCGGTTTGACCAGTTGGGATGGCACCCGCCTGAACGGCAAGCCTGACGAATTTTTCATCGGGGAAAACGCCGAGGTTTGCCATGAAGTATTCTGACATCAGGCAGGCGGCCCGTGAGGGCCGCTCCAGCGTGCATCTTCATGGGTTTTGCAATCTGCCCGATGGCGGGCAGGAGTATTGTGACGATCTGGTGCTGATCGATGGCTGGTCGATTTATGTCCGAGTTGAGACCCCGGACGACCCGCAACAGCCCTTTGATCTACACGAGCTGCCCGATCATCAAACCTATGCCAGCGCCGAAGGCGCGGCCCGCGCAATAGCGCTGCAATTGCTTGGCGATGCTGAGGCGTGGAACCACGATTAGTGGTGCCATGCCTTGCGCATAGGGCCGGGCTTTGCCCGGCGGTCGCAGCCGATGGCTGCTCCAAACGGAATACAGGCAGTTGATGCAATATTATAATATTGAATCAACTATGGCGAAATGCCATAACAGGGCTGCCTGTACGAAGCTGGCAAGAAATAGGGGTGATTACTTCACATGGGCCGACCGCACGCACCACGGCACAAGCGACTGACGCAGAACCAGCGTTTTGCCATCGTGCGTAAGCGTGCCGAGGGGGTGCCGATCGAGAATCTGGCGCGCGAATTCGGTGTCACAACCCGCAGCATCTTCTATACGTTGAAAGCCGATCAAAGCCGCAAGCTGGATGCACGCGTGCGTTCAGAGCTGGTGAACGTCCGACTGACGCCAAAGGAGCTTGCGGGCTTCGATGCGGTGCTAACGCAGCATGATATCAACAGCCGGGCGGAGGGGTTGCGGCGGCTGATCCATGCCTCATGCGATCTCTTTGTCCCCGATGATGAGCTGGCCAATCAGATGCAGGGGCTCTCGGCCTCTCTCAATCGCACCGGCAACAACATCAACCAGATTGCACAGCGCCTGAACGAGGCGAAGCGCCAGGGCAAGACGCCGCCCTATGGCAACTCTGCCCATGGTCAGGTGCGCGCCTTGGCAGGGCTGGTCTTTGACATCGCGGACCAGGTTCAGGACATGGCGCAGCGTCGCCGAAGTGCGCTGTCTGGCGAGGTTGCCCGCGTTCTGGGAGGATTTGCCGATGGCTCAGAATAGCGCCGTTGCCGCCGCGCAGGAGGCCTTCTTCGATCGTGACTGGAGCCGCATTCGCGGCAGCGTCCCGCGCGCCCGTGCGAAGCAAATGGCGCGCGCCGCCATGGGGCATTCACCCGCGATCTTCAAAGCCATTCGCGACGGTGGCACGCACAACAAAACGCAGCTGCGCAACCAGCTGGAATACCTGACCACCAAGTCGAGCTTTATCATCGACAGCCGTGGCACCCATGACGGCCAAAGCGTTCTGTCAGCCAAAGAGATCGAGCAGGTCACGCGCCGGTTTTCAGCGCAATGGAATGAGGGGTTTCATCCCAAGCTGGGACATACCTCGCATCTCTTGATGGCCTTCCCAATTGGCACGCGCGGCGAGGATGTCGCCGAGATCACGCGCGAGATTTGCGAGCGGTTCTTTCAGGGCGAGGGCAGCCACTTTGACTACATCGCTGCCGTGCATGAGGACCGGGACCACCCACACGCTCATATCGTCCTGAACCGGCGCAGCAAGGACGGTGAATTCTTCTTTCTGAAGGAAGGCCACCACTTCAACTACGACAGTTTTCGCGAGGCGATGGTGGAGGTGTCCGACCGCTATGGGCTGCGCCTCGAGGCGACCCGAAAGCTCGAACGTGGGATCACGACAAAAAGGCCAAGCGATGTTGACCAGCGTCGCGCGGAAGCCACGGGCCAGAAGCCGACCGAGCGCGAGCGCGTGGCCCCCGAGCTGGACCGCGCCTTGGCGGACGTGGCGCAGAACGCGCGGCTTTATCGCGGCCTGGCCGCCGAGGCCTCGCGCGAGAACCAGCATGACATTGCCGCGGCCTTGGACAAGGCCGCGACGCTTTTGGCGCAGGGCAAACCGATAGAAGCAGATGGAAAGGTATATGGCATGGCCGAAGAACAGCACTCGTTTGATGAGGTCGTGGATGCCTTTCACGACAAGATCAACCAAGCCGAACGCATTGTCGCTGACGCCCCAATGGAGCGGCGTGCTGCGCTGGAGCATGAGCTGAACGACATCTATCGCTCTTTGTCACATCTCAGCCCAATGGGAACGCAGTCCCACACCTTGCTCGAAGACGCGTCCCAAAGTGGGATCTATTCCGCTGCGAATATCCGGGCCGAGGCCCAAGGCGCTTTGCAGGATCCAGCTCTTTCCAAACGTCTTCAGCAGGCTTTGAAAGGCACCGGCATTGACGCGCAAGAGGTGACGCGTCGCGTCGAAATCGGCGCGGGCAATGCCGCGCTGGAACGGCAATGGCTTGGACATGATCTTAAGGCAATTGCCGAGAAGGAAGGCTTTGACCTGTCACGCGCCGATGAGCTGGAGAAGGCGATCGACCGCCTTGACGAGGTGCACAGTGATCTGGGCGGTGTGTTGGCAGATGCTGAGGTTCTCAAAGACAGTGGGACGGTGGAGACCGACCGGCAGGAAGCCATCATCGACCGGCTGCCGCCGACCACTGCTGAAATACTGAGCCGCATGAGGGACGACCCAACCGCAGATCCATTCCGCAGCGATCTGGAGCGCGAGACCTTGCGCGCCGAGCTGGAGGAACTGGTCGGTGAAGAGGGTACCCGGGACTTAGCGATTGGCGATGAGACCGCGCTGGAGGAACATATCGAAGACCGCCTGGACCGGCTCTATGCGGCCAAGGCCTATCTGCAGAGCGATGCCGCTCTGGCGAACAGTTTGGCGATGGAGCATGTCCTCGACGAGATCGCCAATGAAGAAATTGATGTTCGACGCGAGCGGCATGTCGATGCCGATGGCGAAAAGGGTGTGACGCATGGGTAAGGGGCGGATCGCACTCGGCGTCATGAGCTTTGCTCTTCTTGGCGCGGTTCTTGGGTATGTCCTGGCGTCGGCTTTTCTGACGTTCCGCTGGTTCGGGGTCGGGGCGGATATCGATTTCCTGATGCTGGCGCGCGGCTATGTGGATTTTCGGGAAGCCCAGCCGGACGATATGCAGATCGTTCACCTGATCGTCGGGATCAGCACTGGTGGCGGTGTTTTGCTTAGTGCGGTCTTGATGAACGATGCGCTGACCAAATTTGGAGAAACCCATTGGCAGCACATGTCCGAGATGAAACGGAACGGCTTTTTCGGCAAGCCCGGCCACGGCTTTGTCCTCGGGAAAATCGGTAAGCCCAAGAGCCGCAAACCTTTCGTGATGTCCAAGGTTTTTCCCCATGCCTTGATCGTGGCCCCGACCGGACGCGGCAAGACAACTGGGTTCGTCATCCCGAACCTTTTGACTTATCAGGGCAGTGCGGTGGTGCTGGACGTGAAAGGCGAGAACTTTGAGGCAACAGCGCGCCACAGGACCGCGCAGGGCGACAAGGTGTTCAGGTTCGCGCCAACAGATTGGAAGGACGGCCGTTCGCACCGGTACAATCCATTGCTGCGCATATCGGCGCTGGAAAACGTCGACCGCCAGCAGATGGAGCTGCAACTCTTGGCTTCGCTGTTCCTGCAAGCGGATAGCGATCGCGTTCAGGGGCTCCTTGATGGCGGCATTGACTTATTCGTGGCGGCAGGACTTTTGGCGTTCGAGAGAAAGCGGCCGACCCTTGGCGAGATCTACCGGATCACGGCCTCGGGCGGTGACAAGCAGAAGGAATATCGCCGCCGCGCCGACGAAGTGGTCAACCCGGCCGCCAAGCTGATCTTCATGCGCATGGCCTCGACCAACAACGACACGCTGACCTCTTACCTGTCGCTCTTGATGACATCTGGCCTCAAACAATGGTCCAACCCCGCCATCGACCGTGCAACCGCAACCTCAGACTTCGACTTCCGCGACATCCGAAAATCGCCGTTTTCGGTTTACCTCGTCGTCGAGCCGCTGATGGTTAAACCGCTTGCGCCGCTGATCCGCTTGTTCTTCTCGGACTTGTTGGCAGCTCTGCAAGACCATGAACCCGGCAAGGACGAACCTTGGCCGGTGATGATCATGCTCGATGAGTTCAATCGCTTAGGCAAAATGCCGATCGTGCTCGACAGTATCGAGACGCTGAGATCCTACCGGGCCAATCTCGCGATCGTCACCCAGACCATCCCTGCGCTCGATGAGATCTACGGAGAAAATGCCCGTCGTGCCCTGCAGGGCAACGCAGGCATCAAGCTTTATCTGACCCCTTCAGATGAAAAAACCATCGAAGAGCTCAGCAAAGCCGTTGGCAAAACCACCAAACGAGTCGTAACCCGCTCGCGCTCCGTCGGGCGCAACCCTTTTGCCGGGCGCAGCATGTCCGAACGGACAGAAGAAACTGCATTGTTACCTGAGGACGAAGCACGGCGCATGGATCTTGATGACATCGTTCTTGTGGTCGATGCGCAAATGCCTTTGCGAGCCAAGCGGATCAAATACTATGAGGATCGGTTCTTTAAGCAGATTTTCGACAGGCAAAGCGGCGATCTGCCGTATCCGTCCGCCGGCGACCAAATGCGCGGCCTGCAAGGGCAGATCAAGGCGCTGGAGGCAAAGATTGGGGCGCTTGAGGTGCCGAGAGTGGTTTCAAATGAGGGCCCTGACGGTGGCAGGAAGCGGCGCGAAGAGATCGACGGTTTGGCCAAAGAAGGACGGGGTGCTGTGTCAGGCGAAAAGGCAAATTTGGATGAGTATCAGGCAGGAACAGATCGAGTGGAGAGATTCATGAAAGACGCAACACAGGGATGAAAGGGGGATTCTGGACTTTCGCTGCAGCTGCAAATGTTTAACCGACAACTTTAAAAGCGGACACCTCTGTGACCGTGGAAGGCTGCTTCGCAACAGCTCATCACCCTTGATTTACGGCTGACTTTGTTTGGCTGCAGCGAGGCCTGCCAGCTTGTCAGCCCGTTCATTGTGCAGATCACCAGCATGACCTTTGAGCCAAACGACCTTGATATATCTCGTTTCGGCCTCGTGCTGTAGCTTTTTCCAGAGATCAATGTTTGTTTTTAAAGCCGTTTCTTTATTGAAGCCGTTCTCAACATACCTGCTGTCGGTGCGTATGATTGCAGAAGCACCCGACGGTAAGGAAAGAAGTGCCTCCAGAACCGCGCGAAGCTCCATCCTATTGTTGGTGGTAGATGCCTCGCCGCCAGATTGTTCATCTGCCGTGTCATGAACTACGTACGCCCAACCTCCCGGGCCTTGGTCCTTACCGCGCTTCTTACCCGAAGTCAGCACAGAGCCATCAGTTGAAATTGTAACCGTGTTCTTGCTCGTCCGAAATCGCTTATTTTTTGGCAGAACGATTGGTGCATCCTCAAAGAACTTTGGCTTGATGTCGGCGAGCAAGCCTATTCCACCTGTGCGGCGCTTATCTTCAGCATTCATCGATTGAGCCTGCTGTGCGTACCACTTGCGAAAATTCTCAATCTTAACGTCAATTTTCTTGTCTAGATCTTTCATTGTGGAGCGTGAAGTAGAATAGGCAAAAGCCTCGCCCCATCCACGCAGAACTTGGTCAATGAGTGTTTGTGTTTGTGTATAGCGTTGACGAACAGCGAAGCTATCCTTCGCTCTCCGCACTTCTTTAATCGCAGATCTGCCGTTTGAAAAATGCTCATCGATGGACTTCAAGATGCTTGCTCGTGCTTTGGGTGAGGGCTGAAATAATCCTGGTTGGCAGGCGTACCCCAAGAACCAAAACCCACCTAAGCGAGCGTCGCCATATTCAGTCTTGTTCTTGTCTGCAGCCAATTGAAAAGGATCGTGACAGTCTAACTTCATCTCTTTTAGGAAATTTTGGGCGGACACAAAGGCGCGCCTACATCTTTTTTCAGATGTTGAAAGCAGCAGAAAGTCGTCAATGAAACGGATGCAGATCACACCTCTATCATTGAACTTAATATCAAAATCGTAGAGCAGGATATTGCCAAACAGCGGAGACAACGGCGATCCTTGCGCCACACCTTCTTCGTTCGTTGGGAAAATAGATCGATCTTCACCAAGTGCGACCTCGTTTGATAGCGTGGTCGTAGTAGCAGCTCTCAGCAACTGGTTGAAAGCATCATCATCTACATCTTCTGCGATGCGTTCAAGGACTGATGAACGCGGTATATGATCAAAAAACCCTGATATGTCGGATCGAACGAACTGGGTTTGATCGGAGCGAAACGCTTCATCAATCATTTGGAGAGCATGCGGAACACTCCGGTTCGGAACCCCACCGACACTTGTCGGATGAGAGTTGACGGCCTTAATAAACTTCGACTTTTCTTGCAGGGTTTCAAGCAAAGCTCGCTCTACTATTCTGTTCTGGACTGACGCCATTACGATGCCGCGCTTGCCACCGCTGCCTTTTTTTACAGTCGCGCCATATTGAGGCTCAAACTCAAACTTACCTGTTCGCAGAGAGCGTTGAATCTTCTTAACGTTGCTGATTGCGTCACGATCAAACTTCTCTATGCCCGTTCTGGTCTCGAAGGAAGTTGATCTCAGTCCATTAGACCTAATCTTTCTCCAGGCTGAAAAGAGTGTTTTCTGCTCCGTGGCCTTTGTAAAAAATTTTCCCATTTACGTGCTCTCTGGCAGACGACATCGGAAAGCCTCGCCCTACCTCTAAACGCAACATTTGCTCACCAGGACCTTCACCGCCATTATCGTAAACGACGTCGTCGGCACCCTGTAGGCCGGTCCTCGGTTCATAACCAATCGCCAACCCGCCCTTCTCAATCTTCACGGCGCTCAGTGTGAGCCCGCAGATCAAAATCAGCGAAATGAACGCGCCTCGACAAGTTGCCGAAGCGGCCTTGCGCCAGCATGACATGCTGACATGTTTTTATTTGCGCCGATTTCCATCGCACAGACCTCCATAAGGTAGCTTACCTTTTTCGGGCCGATTGCAAGAAGAAATCTCGCGCCGCGTCCAGGCGAAGCCGTAAAGAAACTCTAATGACCACCCGAAGCTTCATTTCATCGGAGAAATGAAGGGCTATGGCCAACTCAGAGGCAAGGCTCACCATTTGCTCACCAGGACCTTCACCGCCATTATCGTGAACGACGTCGTCGGCACCCTGTAGGCCGGTCCTCGGTTCATAACCAATCGCCAACCCGCCCTTATCAATCTTCACGGCGCTCAGTGTGAGCCCGCATTTCTTGTGAAGAACAAAGCAGTTTAAATGTAGGGCGCCGTATGGTTCGATACAAGGGGGTGGGAGCAAACTGGAAATTGCCCCTACATCTTGGATGTCGTAGTTTTTACTGAGACAGAGATTAGTGAATGCTACCGTATCGACTAAAACTCGCTTCTGCTAACCTGCTTTGCGCCCCAAGTGTTCAAGAAATGCGATTGATGCAATGAAAGTGGCATCTTTGCACAAAGGCAGCAATGGGCCCAGACTGCGTTAGAAGCGCACTCGGTTACCAAGAGATCGATCTTGCACGCAGGACGCGACTAATCAGAACAAAAAAACTTCAGTTTCGCATTTGCTCGCGCACAAGAAGTCTGCATGGCATCCCAGTGCATCAGGAACTGTCGCAGCCGGTTCTGGAGCTGTTCCTGTGCGAGGCCATCTTCAAGCACCTGTCGGTGCGTCATCTTAGCCCCAACAATCCAGATTTCCTTGTCAAAGGAGGGATTTCTGCAAGCAGAAATCAGTAGCTCATTGACGTCCTCGGCGTCTAAGCCAGCAGGATGGCGAAACATTCGGTTTCGGCCAGCAAGGGTAGCAGCGTTCGCTTGAACTTCACTCTGCCACCGCTCTGCCGTCCAAACAGGTGAAGGTCTTCCGAGTGAAATGAATCCTAAGCTTGCAAGGGCCTGCCGCCCGACGACCTGTAATCCGCCTACATTAAAACCGCGACCATTGGGTCCCTGACTTCCGACCTTCGCGTGCACGAGAACCATTTTCTTGTTGTCTGGATCAAGTCCAATAAAGTCGGCAACTTCCTGACCGTCATCATCACATAACCAAATCGGCAGGGCTTCAATTGCGGCAGTCAGCTCATCGTCAGGTATTCCATCGGCAGCACGTTGTCCTTCACAGGTAGCAGAAAAGACTCCAAAGATTGACTGCTGGTGCCAAATGCTCCTGTTGGGCGCGAAGTGATTTTCACCTTTCTCGGAATTCACCTGATCAAGTGACGGAGAGGCCAAAACATAGTCCAAAATCGGGGTGCTTCCATCTTCGAGTTGCCAGCGAACGCGTGGCTCGTAGAAGTTTCCTTCTGAGTAAATCACGCCCTGACGAGAGGTGAGAACGCGAAATGACTGTCGCTGGTTTAGACGCTGAACAAGCGTTTGGCCTTGACGGCGGTCGTCCCGTTCTTGTGCCGGAAAGCGCGCGTTCAGTTCATCGCTTTCAATGCGATACTTGCCTGTTTCCTCAACGAACTCCACTGAACACTGGATTTCCTGATCATCGATTTCGATCGTGAAGTTTCCATTCGCTTCATCAACGTCTGAACACAGATCGAAGTAGTTGACATCCTCATGCAAGACGAAAGCCGCTCCCCCAACGTCATCGTCACGCATGTCGTCCAGTGACGGATCAATAAGGATGGAGACTGGCTGGGCATCTTCGGTCGTGACATCTTCAACGACGGCAGCATAGCGATCGAACACAGGGCTTCGAGAACGACCATTGTCACTTAGCTCGGCGGCAACTTCTGCCGTCCACCCAACATACTCGGCTATAGGGACATAGCGTTCAGATGCATCTCGCAAGCGCGAGCGCCCAAACCCAACATATCTAGCGCTGCCATCTACAAAACCCGCCGCCGTCGAAGGCACGAGCGATGGGTCAAGTAAGTCAGTGAATACGTCGGCAAAGGACCGTGTTCGCATGGCCATGCCGCGAATAGCGTGCTGCGACATATCGAGTGAAGAGAAAGACATGCGTGAAAGGCGAGAAGCATTGTCTTCGCCGTCTTTCGGAAAGGCCTTCTCCATGAGAGAGCGACCAGCGCGCTTTAGCTTGAGGCCAGCCATATCGACAACAAGTCCTTCGGTATCGTGCATGAACACAAACTCGCCCTGCTGGACTGCGACAAATATCCCGAGCTTCCATTCAGAAAAGAAACGGTCAATCAGATAAGGTGAATTGCGCCAAGCGTAGTAAGAAAACCCCAGAGCATTGCCCGGCATGCCGTCTACGGGCGTAATCTTGAAGCGATCTTTATCCATGATCGCTTCTTCGATGACCGATCCAAAGACCTGAATATTGGGAAGAGGATCAATTGTTTTGAGAACGGCAGCGGATTGGGGAAGCTGGATATCAACTGCTGCAAGCGGTTGTTCAAACTCAAACCGCCCTCGAAATTCACCGCTGATATATTGATATTCGGCCATGTATTCGAGCAAACGGTCAGGCAGAGTCACTTCGTTGCTAACGATGTGCTCAGTCTTTCGTGCAGCATAGTCCTCATAGCCCTTATAGCGTTCCCAGGCAGTGTGAATTCGTGATGCGTTAGCCGGAGAACCAAGGACCCACCCTGTTTGTCGAAAGCGCGCATCGCCCTTTGAATGTCGTGTGGCCCGGCCAATCTGCTGTACGAGTTGACGCGCATTGCCCATGAGATCAAAGATGCCGACGGCGACAAATGCGGGATCATCAATGCCTTCCATCAACTTGTACTGATGAATCCAAAAAGTGGCATCAGCACGATTGTGCTGAGCAGATGCAACGCTGGTAAATCGATTCTGATTTTGAGGAGTCCTCCTGGCGCGATCATGTATCACTAGAGACTGAGTCTCAAAGACGCGGTCAATTTCGGATTGAAGCATATACAGCGTATCTAGGTCATCACCACGCACCATGACTTTCGGTTCGGTGCCATCGCGAAACCAGTTTCTTGCAGCGGCGAGCCTGTCAGAAAGTTCTTGATGCAAGATTTCGACAAACTGAACTACAGCAGCTTGCCGGTCGCCCTCTGGTTCAACAGCAGGAAGAATGACTTCGGCAGGACGTATTATCTTTCGCTCAATGGCTTGCGCGTGCGGAAAGTTGAAGAGATAGCGGCCCCGCACCCTGAACGACTTGTAGTCATTTCGATAGGGTGTGGCGCTTAGAAGAAGCGTTGGTAAATTGAACTCCCTAACACCACGGGACCACGACACTGCTGGTTCGTAGTGGCCTTCATCTACGATAACCAAATCGAAATTGTCACGTATCTCCGCGAGCATAGCTTGGCAGGCGTCTGAGCCAGGTGCATCGGGATCGAACGCCGCTTTCCGAATGGCACCGAGGGCATGATGCGTGCCGACCAGAATGGCCCTATCCACATCTTCCCCACCGAGATTGTGAACAATTTGCCGGGCACCACTTGGCAGAAGTTGCTCAACATAAACATCGTCGAGTGCCGTTCCCATAGTTTGAGCATCACCGGTAAAAAGGGCGGTTGCATCAACTTCGTAACCCATGTGCTTCCAGAAACGATGGCGAATATCGGCGATCAATTGTTTTGTGAGTGCTGTGCGAGGCGTTAGAACAAGTACACGCCGCACGTCTGGCAGGCAGCGCGCCAGGACGGCAACAATCCCAGACTTCCCTGTGCCGGTTGGTAATTTGAGAAGAGCGGCTTCAATTTGTTCCGGACGCTCAGGAATTGCTTTGTCGCCGTTTAGATAAGCGACCACTGTCCCGATAGCCGCTTGCTGATGTTCCCAAAGACCGGGGGCATCGTCTGCCGCCTCCCAAAACCCGTAGGATTGAAGACGTCGAATGTCTTGACCGAATGCCCGCGCATCAATCACATCCGCATGCAATGAAGTCCGCCCGTCGGCAATGAGGTGTCTTAAATTCAATTTCTTATCCAAATACGTACCAAACAGGCGCTACAGCTCGCCCCAGAGCTGAAAGCGTAACATCTTAATATTGCGATAGAAAGGACCGCCTAAGTGGCGGCCCGATCATCAAATTGAAGTCCATGCAGGTAATCAGCAGCGCGCTGCGCATGCGCAGCGGAAGAAAAAATCACGCGTTTGTCATTCTTCAACGCGGTGAGCTACGAATCGAAACAGGGTTCATGATCATCGCGATCTTTAGAAGCCCTCACGAGGTCGACACAGAGGAGAACTGCGCCTAACTCGGCGGCGAAATCTTTGCTGACATAGCCTTCATCGCAAAATCGCATGCGCCCGAAGGGACTGTCAGGACAGAATTTTTTGACACGCCCAGTGTACGCCCTCATATCAAAACGCCAACGGCAGTTTCGAAAGCTTCAGTAAACTTGCCTCCGTCAGAGCATAGGCCTTGCGAGCGCAGCGAACGGCCGGTCTGACGGGCCCAATCGCAGCATGGCGATCAATGGGTGAATGTCTCCTTTAGGCCGAAAATCCTCTATTGCAACCGCTTCGCCCGTTCAGCCACCTTCTGAACCATCGAAACACCTGCATCACCCGCTTGCCGTATTCCAGCTCCTGCAATCTCTGCATTCGACCTCGTCCCAAACCGTGCCCGTGCCCGTGAGCCTTTGGTGCCGATCAAACCCTTGGTGAAACCGCCCGGACCCGGAATGCTCGGCGGTCCGACCATCATGAAATTGCCTGAGATTGAGCGGACGATCAGCGGGGTGGCGATAATCATGCCGCCTGCGAGAAACATCATCATGAAGAAGGGCACCAGCGCGCCGATGTTGCTCGCGCCGGACGGATCTCCGAGTTCTGTCATCAACGAGCGTGACATGCCGACAACGGTGGAAAACACGCCTGCGATCACGAGGGGGTAGAGCGCGTAAGACACTGTGCTGGACAGCCAACGGTGAAAATAGTCCTTGCTGACATCGAACAACGAAAGCGCGATCATGATTGGTGCGATGCCGATCATGAATGCCAGCATGATCTTCGCGAAAATCAGAACAAGCCCGCAGAGCGCGCCGATGACGCCCAAAAGGAATGCGCCGATCGCACCGATCAGAGCTCCGGCCATCCAATGCATGTTGTCACCAGCCGCGTTCAGGTAGTCGCCGAATTCTTCGATGAGATCGTCAAAGGCCCCGGCAAAGTAGGATGCACCTGCACCGCCGCCGCCAAGTCCTGCCACCATGCCACCCGCGAGCTGGTCGAGCCCGTTGATGAGGGCGCTGGCCACCGCGTTGAATTGGACCCAGTTCATCGCAAAGAGGGAGATCAGCATGAGCTTGAGGGCGAACCAGAAGGCGGTCCGCCCATCCATGGATTTGTACTGAAACACCATGTTGAGGAAGACGCCGATCACGGCGAGCGTCGAAGCCACGGCAAGGACCCCGCCAAGTTGACCGGCGACGTTGCCAAAGGTGGTTTGGGCCGCGTCGTCCAGAAAGTTGTCGGTTGTCTCAACCATCCAGGTGACGACGCCCATAGGGTGCTCCTATGCTTTCTCGGTCGGTTTGACACGCCAGATGTCGCGTTTCAGGAAGGCTTTCAGAATGTGCTCACCGTCGAAATCCGGCACCACCGACACCAGCTCCCAGCCAGCTTGGCCAAGGGCGGTCAGCTGCGCTTCGATCTTCGGTGGCTTGGTTTTGGCGGTGTTGATCTGTTCAATCTTGTATTCAAACATGGGCTGTTTCCTTTGAATGGGCCGGATCAATCGGCAGGTAGAATTCGGTGATGCCGCGTGCGCCTTCATGGCGACCGGCTTGGATGATCACATCGATCGAGCGAGTGATGTAGTCGTTCATGTCCTGGTAGGTCATGGGCACATCGGTTTTCAGGGCGGCGATGGCCAGGCGCTGGACCGCCAGCTGAGGAGTCTCAGAGTGTAGCGTGGTGAGTGAGCCACCATGGCCGGTGTTTATGGCCTCAAGGAAGGTCATGGCCTCTTTGCCGCGCACTTCGCCCAAGACGATGCGGTCCGGTCGCATGCGCAGGGTGGAGGTCAGGAGGACATCTGCGCTGCGTGAGGGTTCATCGCGGTCGGACATCAACGTGACGACATTGGGCTGTGTCGGGCGCAACTCGGCGGCCTCTTCGATAGTGAGAATACGCTCGTCGGCGCGCACGAAGGAGAGGATCTTGCGCGCCGTGACGGTCTTGCCCGTCGAGGTGCCGCCGGACACGATCATATTGAGCTTGTGGGTGACGCAGAACTTGATCGCAGCGTCGATGTCGCCGGTGGCCACGACATCGCGCAGCTCGGCATTGCGCTTGCGTCTTGCACCCTCGTTGCTGCGCTCTTTGCCGAAGAGATAGGACAGCTTGATCCGCTCCAATGGCAGGTCGGCGAAGAACCGCAGGGAAATCGCATAACCGCCATCAACGGCGGGAGGCTGGATGACTTGAGCGCGGATTGGGCGGTCACGGTAGTCGATGCTTACCGAGACAATGGGTTTGGTCCGACTGAGCGTGGTGTTCGCGGCGGAAGCAATCTGATTGCCAAGGTCTTTGATTTCATTGGGCGAGAGCTGTCGATTGACGCGCCGCATAAAGTGATCCCCCTGAAACTCGGCCCACAGCGTGCCGTCAGGATTGATGCAAAGCTCGATCAGCTTTGGATCACGCGCCTCGGGGATCTTGTCCATCGAGCTTTGCAGGTAGCTGGCCGCCATGATCAGAAAATCTCCAGATCGCGATCAACCATCACGGTGACACGGGCACCTTGATCGACATAGATCACGGGCGATACAGATAGATATTCGCCAATCACGCTTTGCGCGCTGTCTTGCAGGTCTTCGCCAATGCCCTCGAGCACATCCGAGGTGATCTCATCTTCGATGTTCTGGGCTGCGACGGCGGGCAAGGCTCCGATCAGTGATATCAGAGCAGCGGACCCGAACCGTGTGCCGAAGCGGCTGTCGACGAAACCGGTTGTGCCGGACCGCCCCAGTTCATCACCACCGAAGGCGCTGATTTCGACGGTCTGGTTACTGGGCAGAATGATCCGGTCCCAGGCGATGGTCACGCGTTGTTGCGCAATATCTAGGCCGGATTGATACCGCCCGATCAACCGCGCCCCGCGTGGGATCAAGACCCGCGTGCCGTCATAGGCGTGGACATCTTCAGACACCATTGCTCGGACCTGACCGGCAAGCGAGCTGTCTATCGCTGTCTCGAGCACGGCCTGGATCATCGTGCCCTGAACAACCGTGTTTGACGGGTTCACGATCACCTGGGCCTGGGTCACCTCAGCGGGTTCAGCGCCGTTGCGGACAAAGTCTGTGTCGCCATCAAGCCGCCGTTGCTGCGCGGCGGTTTCATTGTTGCCGTTACCCGAGCCGCCAAAGGCGATGATTGGGCTGGCGATGCGGGCTTGGAGTTCGTCAAGTTCGGCTTGCCGCCGCCGTTCCAGCTCCTGAAGGCGCAGTTCCTCGGCCGTGGGGCCGGTTGGTGCGGGCGTGCGCGGGGCTTCCAGGCGTGCAAGCTCCAGATCGTTCTGCAGACGCTGGATTTGCCGTGCGCGTTCTTCCAGTTCTTCGCGCAAGGCGGCTTGCGTTGCTGCTGCCTCGCTGCGCAGGGCGTCGATCTCTGCGCCCAAGGTATCCAATGCCTCGAGGTCGACGGTTGGGGCTTCAGGCGCAGGTGCTTTGCGCAGGGCTTCGAGTTCGGACCGCATAGCGTCCATTTGCGCGCGCAGCTCTTCTGTCTCGCTTTCTGGTTCTGACTCCGCTGGAGGTAGCGATGTGTCTATCGGTGCAGGAGTTGGCTCAAGGTCTCCAAACCCCGGACCGGCCGCTTGGAATTCATCTGGGGAGGCGGTTTCCAGGCTGTCGGGGTCAGAGCCGCCAGAGAACAACAGCAAGAAACCGCCAAGAGCCGCGATTGCCCCAATCCCTAGGGTGATGGCGACAAAAGATGGCCGCGCCTTTCGGTTTTGTGGTTTTCCTTCAAGTGCTTCGAGGCGTTTCTTAAGCTCAGCTGTTTCACTCATCGGGATTTGCCTCGCTCATCTCTTGGACGCAGATCTCGTCATCGCCGAGCCTGAGAACCCATCGAGTGCTGACACCTGACACGCGGATCACGCCATCTGGCCGCGCGAGCGCATTCACGCTGCGCTCATTGCCACCGGACCATCGAAAGATCGCGGGCAATGGGGCATTCGCGGCAAAGCGGAAATAGGTGAAGGTGCCATCGTCCCAAATCTCGCGCGGGGTGATCTCGGATCGCGCGCTGACGCCGTAGGCGTGGTTTGCTGGCGCAGTGGCAGCCATACGCGATTGCCGAGGGGCCGCTTCGGGATAGGTGAAGCGAATGACGTAGAAGGTCGGCGAACTCGCCTCGGTCACGTTGAAATAGTAGCTACGCCGGTTGGTGTAGACGGTGATATTGGTGTGCGCGCCGCGTGTAACGGGCTTGATCGCAAAGGCCTGACCACCGGGCACTCCGTCCAACAGGAAGCCTTCGGTGTCGCCAGCAATGATCGAGCGGATGGTCTCGCCCTGGCCAAATTCAATGCTGGTCACGTGGGTCAGACTGGTTCTGATGCGGTAGACCTGCCCGTCCTGATAGGTGGCCAGCCGGACGCGGGCATCAAAGGGGCCTTGGCGCGGCTGTGTTTCTGCATAGGCGATGCCAGCAGACGGAACGAGGACGGCGAGGATCAAGAACAGGCGGCGCATTGGTTACTCCAAACGATCCGAGCGGATCGCGTATTCGGTGACGGTGAAGCCAAAGGGGTTCTGCCAGACATCGTCGATCGACCGGCTATTCTCGGGCCGAAATTCAAACATCAGGGTAGCGGTGAAGAGTCCGTTTTGAGAGCCGCGCGGTGAGTTGAGCCGCTTGCGCAGGCGCACCTGGGCACGATTGGCGCTGATATGAGTGATCGACAGAACCTCGACCTCAAGCCGGGCATCTGTGCCGTAGCTGTCGGGCGGATAGGCCTCGTGGCCGCTGGTCCAAAGCGCGCGCAGCCCTGCGGCGGCCGCGCCGTCCGACTGGTCCAGGACCCGCCGCACGCGCACATCATTGTCGAGCTGATTGTAGGTCTCTCGATCAATCACATAGCGGTAGACCTGTGCCTCGATGATAGCGGGGCGTTCCGTGAGTGAGACCGCTTCAACCATGGCATTGGGGAGGGCCATGCCGGTTTCGCTATCAAAGGGCACGATCATGGGCGGCGGGTCCACGTCGAACAGGGCCACGAGGGCGGCGGCGAGGCAACCTGCCATGCCAAACCCCATGCCTGTCAGCCCCAGTTTCTGCCACATGAGCTCGCGTCGTCGTGCGCCGTAGACGAGCTCTTCTTCGATGATTTCTGCCTCGCTGTTCATGGGGTCAGTCCGCGCGCAGGTCTGGCAGGGTGAAATCCATATAGCGGCGCTCTTCGGCCAGCGTCGCGGCATCGACCACTCCGGATTGGCCCGCGCCGACTGTTTGAATGGCTTCGAGCTCCCACATGCGTGTCATGGCGATGGCCAGCTCGGCCGTGACGCGGGTGTTGTGATCGACGGCTTCCTTGAGCGTTTCCATGTCGGGGATCAATGAAACCAGCTGCTCGACCCGTTCCAGCGATTGCGCGGCCTCGTCATAACTGTTCTCTGCCGCCGCCGACATCACCGCCCCGGTGCCCGCCTGGCTGGCAATGCGCTCAGCCCCCGGATTGCCGCTGCTGGCCATGTCAGAGAGGGTATCTTGGTCAAAACCTGCGTCCTCGAGGGCTTGCGTCATGCGGCCTTCCATCTGAGGGGCCGCGTTGCCGATCAGGCCGCGAAAATCGCCGCTTTGGATTTGCCGGATGGTGCCAAGGAGATCGCCGAATTCCTGATCGAGTAGGCCGTCGAGATCACCACCCATAGCCATCTCGATGATATCCGTCGCGCCGGTCAAGGCGGCGTAAGTCTCATTGAGCGTGTCGAGTTGCTGCTGCACCAGGTCGAGCTGTTTGAGAAGCGTGTCGAGTTGGTCGGTCTGGATCCCGAAATCCTCCAGCATTTGCTGCAGCTGGCGAATTTCCTGGGCGATGTTGCGTGTGTCGACAGTCGGAACACCTTGGGCAGATACGGGTGACGCAACCAACAGCGCGCAAGTGGCAACGGTAGAAAGAAAGCGGATCATCGGAATGCCTCCAGATCGAATTGCATGAAGTCTTGTTCGCGGGCCTGTGCGGCCGCCATGGCCAGCTCGGCCGAGCTAAGCGGGCGGGTATGGGCGGCCTTCAGGCGCGTACGGATTGCGATCAGGCGGGCGAGTTCGGCCCGCGCGTAGGTGTTGAGCGACATGGCCGCGTGAATGTCGTCGGTTTCGCCGATGCGGGTGATGATGTCCTGCACGCGCAGCGCGGCCGCTTGCACCGAGACCAATGAGTAGTCGCCATAGACCCCCGCCCCAAAAGAGGTCAGGCTCATCGTGGAGTTGGCAAGCAAGACGGGATCAATCGTGCCAAGCGCATCGACGCCGCCGACGCGGGCAAGGTAGAGATTGTAGCGTTCGGGGATGACCTGAACGTAGTGCTGGGTCTCAGCGAAAGGGGGCACGCCGCGGTAGCGCTGCACGTTGCCGGGACCGGCATTGTAGGCAGCTAGCCCGCGAATGATGTTGCCATCAAACATGGCCAGCATCTGCGCCAGATAGCGCGCGCCGCCGGTGACCTGGATGTAGGGGTTTTCATAATAGGCTGGGTAAATCCCGAGATCCTGCGCCGTACCGGGCATGATCTGGGTCAGGCCGAATGCACCAACAGGTGAGCGCGCGCCGATGGTGAAGCGGCTTTCTTGCCAGATCAACGCCTGCAACAGACAGCGCCACTGCTTGGGCGATAGGCCCGCCGCGTGCACGCCAGACATGTGGTGCGTTTCTTGAGCGGCGCGAATGATCAGCTCTTCAATCGATCCCGAGGCATCGCCGAACATCTGGGCTGCACCGGGATTCGGGTCCACCGGGCCATAAAGAGTTTCAACGGCGCTCTCTGGCGATGAACCAGCTTCCAAGCTTGCGACCAGCGCGCCTGAATTGCCGCTGGCAAGCGTTGCGGCATCAAGGATATCATCCAGCGCTTGGAGTTGTTCTTGCTCGAGCTCTTCAAGCTCTTCCTCTTTGGTCAGCCGATCCCGCTGCAGCGCCAGATCTTGTTCGCCTTGTTGCAGCACGCGCTCGCGCTGCAAGAACATGCCCGCATCAAATGTGGGCACGCCTTGGGCAAAGGCCAATGACGCGGCGAAACAGAACAGACCCGCAAAGATATGCAGGCGATGCTTACTCACCGAGACCACCAATCGGCCCGAGCAGCTCGAAGTTGCAATTACTGCGGCTGACCTCGGCAAAGGAGTTGAAGCATTCGGCCTCTGACGGCCGGTATTCCGCGCAGGCTGTCAGGGTCAAAAGGGTGAGGGTCATTACGCACAATCTACGCATCAATCTGTCTCCAAAATTCGGGGTTCTGGCGATAATCAGCGCCCACCAGTGCTTCGCCTTTTTCCATGCCGCCAAGGATCGTGAGGTAGGGGCCAAGGGCGCTCAGATCGGCATCGATAACAACAGAGCCTTGATCATCGCGCACCAGCGCCAGACGAGAGTTGCTTCCCGTTCCGAGCAAAACGCTGAGCTCTTTTTCGGTAAGGCCGAGCATGGTGTAATCGCTGGCCGAGGCGCGGATGTTCGGAAGCAAGAGCTGTGTCGGCACGGCCTCGACAATCGTCTTGCCAGTGCGGGTTTTCTCGAGCTGGCTTGCGTATTGGGTCATCATCACGACGACGGCATTCTGTTTCCGCGCCGTGACCAGCCAGTTGCTCAGCCTGTCGGCAAAATACGGGTTATCCAGCGCCTTCCAGGCTTCATCGATGATGATCAGCGTCGGCTTGCGATCCTCGATCACGCGCTCCACCCGCCGAAACAGGTAGGAGAGGACAGCCATGCGTTCCTTCTCGCTTTCGCTGTCGAGAATGCCGGTCAGGTCGAACCCCACGACATCACCATCGAGCGAGAAGGTATCCTCAGAGCTTTGCCCGAAGATCCAGCCATAGCGGCCATCTTCAGTCCATTCCTGGATCCGCTCGAACAGATCCCCTTCGTCAGCTCCCGCTACAAAGAGCGACGCCAAATCCTGCCAGTTACGAAGGGCGGCATCGCTCGCCCCGGCGTTCTGGCGCACTACCTCTTGAATGCGGTTGATTTGGACCGGGCTCAGGGGCTTGTCGGTGCGATGCAAAAGCGTGGCCAGCCAATCGGAGAGCCATGCTTGCCCGCACCCATCAATTTCCGTGCGTAGCGGGTTGAGACCTGTGGCTTCACCGGCCTTGATGGCGCTGTAGCGCCCACCATTGGCCCGAACCGCCATTTCCATGCCCGCGCGATAGTCGAAGACAAAGACGCGCGCGTCGCAGCGCCGAGCTTGGGTCATGAGGAATGCAGACAACACCGACTTGCCAGAGCCTGGGCGGCCGAGGATCAAGGTGTGCCCGCCGGTCGGTTCTTTGTCCGGCTGACCCGTCTCATGGTAGTTGAACAGGAAGCCCGAGCGTTCAGGCGTCGGGAAGAGGGTGATCGGCTTGCCCCAAGGCACTCTATCGCCCTGCTTGCCCAGTTGACCGCGATGTAGCGCCGCGAGATCAGCAAAGTTGGTGTTTGTGATGGCGGCCTTGCGGCTGCGCATCTGCCCATTGCCCGGATGCTGCGCGAAATAATGAGTTCGGGCCGCAAAGCTCTCATTCACCAGATTAACGCCTTCACTGGCCGCGATGTTGCGCACCTCGGCCGCTATGGTTTCCAGCCTTTCCTCGGTCTCGGCGAAAACCGTGACGGTCATGTGATGATCGCCAAAGCTCAGCCGCTTGGATTCAAGATCGTCGAGCGCGTCGACGAGTTCCTCTGCAAGGGAAATCGCGCCGTCATCGCTGGCCTTCATCAGGCGCTGTTGGCGCTTGATCCGACTGGCCATGATGTTGCTGTTAATAGGCGTGAAGGAATGGGTGACGATCATGTCGACGGGAAGGTTCAGCTCATCAAACATGGTGCAGTTGGTTTTGGCCGGATAGGTCTTGATCGCAAAGGTGGTGCCAAAACGCTTGCCCGCCGTCCCGTCGTCGAGCGCAAAGCCTCGCCCCTGAAACGTAACACGCGCGTTGGCCACATCCTCGGCAATGATGCCGATGCGGGATTTTGCGAAGAGCGGTCGCTCCTGGCCAATATTGAGTGCCCCGAGGAAACCCAGCAGTTCGCCGCTCTCAGCCCCAAGCAGGCGTGGGTTCATATCGGCAAAAGATGAGAGCAGAAACCCGACGACTTCCTCGAGCTTGCGCAGCTGCTTGGCCGTCTGGTCTTTCAGCTGTGCGATTGAGCCTGAGCGCTTCAAGCGCAGCCGAGCGCCGAGGGGAGGACGTTTGAGCACTGTGAGCGTGAGCGTTTTGTCCCGCAGGCCCGCCCGTACCATGGCCGCTTGCCAACGGGTGTCCAGGGCTTGGGCAAACCCATCCTCAGGCACCGGGGGTAAAGTAGTTTCAATCGCTTTTGAGACCTTGTGCACGTAGAAACTGTACTCTGGTCCGATCTGCGCGATGATCGCAGCAAAGAGCGCGCGGATCTTTTCCAAATGCGCGTCATCGCTGGTCATGCTGTTGACGCCATCAAGACGAATGCATTGGAACAGGGCATTGCCGCGCGTGCGGATCGTCACGTCATTCACGAGACTGACATAGGGTAGCATGCTGGCCACCGTGCGCTCTTTGCGCGCCCAGTCCGGCATCATGGCAAGGTCATCCGAAGGGTCATGGAGCATAGCTGTCCCCCGAATGGATCTTGCGGTTCGAGGTGGGCGGCGTTTCCTGCAGCGCAGTGACCATAACCTCAAGAAAGGCCGGATCCCAATCCGCTGCTTTCCACAGCGCAGGATAGGCCAGAGCGGCGATGATGATCACCGGCCAGCTCTGAACCCACAAAAAAAGCAACACAAACCCGAAGAGCCAGACCATCGCATACATGATCGGCAGCCCAATGAGCTTTGGCGGCCGGATCAGGCCCAGGAAGAGGCGGGTTTGGGTTGCCATGTCGGACTTACGCGCCCCAGATCGCGGTCACGATGGTCGGTGCAGCTGCGATGCCTGCAATCGCAACAAGCACCCAAAGGGCTTGGCGGAAATCCAGAATGCCGAAGAGCCAGGAGAGGAACACACCAATCAGAGCCAAGGTGCCAATGACAATACCCAAGGGGCCGGTGATCGTATCGACGATGCCCTGCAAAAGGTTCTGCACCGGCGAAAGGTCGATGCTCTGCGCAAAGGCCGGGTTGGCAATCATCAAGCTGGCCAGAGCCAGCGACAGGATCGTGCGAATTTGTATGTGCATCAGGAGGCTCCAGTCAGTCGATCACGCACGGCCATGACACGGCGCACGTGATTTTGGGTTTCTCGGTAAGGAGGAATGCCGCCATAACGCGCGACCGCGTCAGGCCCCGCGTTATAGGCAGCGAGTGCGAGTTCGGGCGTGCCGAACTGCGCCAACATCATCAGAAGGTAGCGTGCAGAGCCGTCGAGGTTGGCCTGCCAGTCATGCGGATCCACATCGAGCTGCGCGGCCGTCGCGGGCATCAACTGCCCGAGGCCAATCGCCCCTGCGGAACTACGCGCATTCGGGCGATAGGCACTTTCTATTTCGATGTTGGCTTGGAAGAGAGTCTGCCATTCGGTCACCGACAGACCGGCGCGACGCAACGCCGGATGCCCACCATAACGGTGAGCGGTGCTTTCAATGGCTGACAGGATTTCGGGGCGGTGAACTGCTCGGGTGGGTGCAAGAGGCGGATCTTCAGGCTCAGGGGAGGCAAACACGATCAGCTCTGGTGGGTTTGCGCCGATCCCGTCGACATAGCTCTGCGCGAAACCTGATTGCGGTGCTTTGGTCTCCAGCTGGCCATCGGCCCGCATGGAAAGCACGAAGCCGTCGGAATAGGCGGGGACAGCAATGCATGCTGCCAGGACGGCAAGTGGTTTAGCCTTAGTCGTATAGGTTGTGAGACGCGATCTTGCCTTCGAGCATCGGGATCGAGACAATCGAAACGCCAAGGCCAGCAAGGAAGCTGGACAAGCCGTTGATTGTCTTGAACTCTCGGGCAGCCATGTTGTTGCGCGCTGTGACGAGCAGGCGACGCGTCTCGCCATCAGGCGAGACGCAATGCACGGTCCAAACTCCGGACCACTGAGCACCTGTACGTTTGGGCGTAACCCGGCACACAACATCAGCCGAATGACCCTCGGCAAGCAGCGTGCGCAGCCCGTCTTCACTGACAACATTGGGGGCGTCTTGCATCAAATTCATAGGATCGAGCCTTGCAGAATTGTGCATTGGCCCGGCAGTCCCTCATGGACTATCGAACCGATACAATATTATAATCTTGCAATCAATAGGTGCAATGTGAGTTATTGCGCCTTTCATGCGTTGAAACGAATTTACTGCAACGGAGTGGCTGAGCCAAGATAATATGGCGCTTTTGAAACAAGCATGGGCGTTTATGGCCGTTCTGAGCTGGGGGTCTGCCTCGATCGCGGGCAGTTGTCTGCCGCCTGCGCCGCCCTGGATGCCGACCAATGCCGATGACGTGCAGGCCTATGCGGATCTGTTGAAGCGCGATGCGGAGATGTATTTTATCGATGTTGAGCAGTACTTCCGATGCCTGGATCGGCAGCGGCGTGAGGTTTTCGAGCAGGCGCGCGAGATCAGCGAAGAGTACGCGCGCGTTTTGGAGCTTGTGGACGGCGTGAGGAAATAACGCCCGTCCTCACGTAGAGAAAGCTGCCGTTCAATAAGGCAGCGGCGAAGGTTGCCAGTGCGGGACAAGGACGAAGCCGGAAATTGGCCCTTCGTGTTTCAATGTTTGCTTGCGTCGTACTCCATATTGCGAATTTGGTTGCTCACGGTATGGAACTTAGCTTTCACCGCGCTTCGAACAATGTCTCCAGGATAGGGCAGTCGGGAACGTCACCTTGGCTGCACTCCGCTGCCATACCCACAAGTGCCTTTTCCAACTTGCGCAGCCCTTTGATCTTTTCACGCACAGAAGCCAAGTGCCCGATGGTCAATCCATGTACCTCGCCACAGGTAAAGTCTTGCCGGTCAACCATTTCCAGCAATTCGCGAATTTCATCAATGCTGAACCCAAGCTCTCGCGACGTCTTGATGAAGGACAACCGCTTGAGTTGATCATGATTGTACTGCCGGTTGCCGCCTGACGTGCGATCCGGATTTGGCATCAGTTTGATACGTTCATAGTAGCGGATCGTTTCAATGTTCACACCGGTGCGTCTGGACATCTCGCCGATTGCGTAGCCTCGCGTTTTTGTGACCTCAGGCATTGAAGAATCTCCTTGCATCTGTAGCCCCTACAGATCGCATGTTACACCTAGAAACCGGAATTGCGAGCACTTGAATGACTGACACAACAAACGCTGACCTGAACAAACACGACCCTGAAAGCCGCAAGGCTCGCATGATTGCGGCGGGCGGCATTCTTGGAGCTCTTGCGGCCTCAACCTGCTGCATTGTTCCGTTGATCTTGTTCAGCCTTGGCGTATCCGGCGCATGGATTGGCAATTTGACGGCGCTTGAACCTTACAAGCCGATCTTCATCGCAATCACGCTTGGGTTTCTCGGCTACGGCTACTGGATGGTTTACCGCAAACCCAAAGCCTGTGCGGATGGAGAGATTTGTGCCCGACCACTTCCCAATCGGCTGGTCAAATCTGCACTTTGGGCATCAACAATTCTCATCGTGATCGCGTTATTCTGGAATTGGATTGCGCCGGTCGTCGCCCCCATTCTTCTTGGTCTGTGAAAGGAACCATAATGAAACACTACACACCAGTTTTGGCCTTGATTGGCTTCATGGCCGCCGCTCCTGTCTTTGCGGCTGAGCAGACAGTGACATTCTCGGTTCCGGGTATGACCTGTGCCAGCTGCCCATTCATTGTTGAATCGGCGATGAGCGGCGTCGAAGGTGTTATACAAGTGAGCGCCGATGCAGACACTCGAACGGCCGTTGTAGTCTTTGACGACGCCATAGCCAATGCAGAAGATATCGCGTTTGCGTCAACGGCTGCGGGCTACGAAGCCGAGCTTGTTTCTAACGACAGCAATTCCTGAGCTTAAAATGAAAGATAGCTCAACAGGAGGTTTGCTGGCCTTCATCGTGACTGCCCCGGTTGTCGTCATCTGCTGTGGTGGAAAGTTGGCTCTGGTTGGAACTGCGCTTTTCGGAACCGCTGGTTTTCTATCTGGCGCCAATGTGCTGACCGCATCCCTCCTGGCAACACTTGGCGGAATCGCGTTTCTGGCAACACGATCCTTCATGCGGTTGCGCAGGCAAGATCGAGATTTCAGAGAGGGCGACCGAGGTGAACGACAGACTTCTTAAACTCGGCATCTTTGGCACGGTGATAGCCGCGCTGTGTTGCTTCACGCCAATTCTCGCTGTGCTTTTCGGGATTGTGGGGCTGTCGGCCGTAGTTGGCTATCTCGATTATGTCCTATTGCCCGCTCTCGCTGTGTTCGCGCTGATCACGATTTATGCTCTCATCCGCCGTGCGCGGAAAACCTGATACCGAAAGACCAAAAATATGTCCGACTGTTGTTCTTCGAATTCGGCAGATGCCGATACATTTGACCTCGCTGTTATTGGCGCTGGATCTGCTGGATTTTCAGCCGCGATCACGGCAGCCGAAGACGGTGCCCGCGTTGCGCTCGTTGGATATGGAACCATCGGCGGCACTTGTGTCAACGTCGGTTGCGTCCCGTCCAAGGCGATGATCCGCGCAGTGGAAACACTGCATTCAGCCAAAACCGCTGACCGGTTTGATGGTGTGGAAGCCACCGCAAAAGTGACCGATTGGGTGGCCCTGGTCGCCCAAAAGCAAGCCTTGGTGGATGATCTGCGGGCAGCAAAATACGTTGATGTTTTGCCAAACTATGAAAGTGTCAACTACATCGAAGGCCAGGCGCGTTTCGCAAGCGATGGCTCTCTAGAGGTCGGAGATCGCACCATTCGTGCACCAAAAATTATCATCGCAACGGGGTCTTCGCCACATGTGCCAGATATCCCCGGAGTGGATAAGGTCGATTGGTTGGACAGCACCTCAGCACTTGAACAGTCAGAGCTTCCCAAGTCACTCATGGTGATGGGTGGCGGCTACATCGGCGTTGAGATTGCTCAGATATTTGCCCGCGCAGGTGTCGAAGTAACCATTATCACGCGTCGTGGCTTGCTTCCAGAAGCCGAACCAGAGATCAGCGAAGCTCTAACGAAAGCCTTTGTCGATGAAGGCATTAAGGTGCTGGACGGGCTATCATACGACAGGTTTGAAAAATCGGGCGAGGTTGTCACGTTGCACGCGACACATAACGGCGTGGCGGTCAGGATCGAAGCCGAGAAGCTCTTGTTGGCGACGGGTCGCATCCCGAACACGGGTTCTTTGGGGCTTGATGCCGCTGGGATCGACATCAACGCGCGTGGCGGAATTGTCATCGACCCGCAGATGCGTAGTACCCGAGACGGGGTTTATGCGACAGGCGATGTGACTGGGACTGATCAGTTTGTCTATATGGCGGCCTATGGCGCGAAGCTCGCCGCCAAGAATGCGATGAATGGAAACACACTCAGCTATGACAACAGCGTCATGCCCGCTGTCGTCTTTTCTGATCCACAGGTCGCCAGTGTCGGCCTTACCGAGGCGAAGGCCGAGTCCGCTGGTTATGAAGTGGCCACATCGGTCTTGGGACTGGAGCACGTGCCTCGTGCGTTGGCTGCCCGCGACACGCGCGGTCTGATCAAACTGATCGCGGACAAGGACACTAAGCAGCTATTGGGCGCGCATATCATTGCCCCGGAAGGAGCAGACAGTATCCAGACCGCAGCGATGGCTATCAAAATGGGAATGACCTACGACGATCTGGGCGCAATGATCTTTCCCTATCTCACAACAGTCGAGGGGCTGAAGCTGGCCGCACAAACATTTGATAAGGATGTAGCCAAACTGTCCTGCTGTGCAGGATGAAGGCGGTCATGGCGCGAAGCAGCTATCTCGACTGGTCAGTGGTGTCTGATGGGTATGTTGCCAAGGCTCTTGAGGCGTTAATGACAGCGGAACGGATGGCAGATCGGTGGGATGGGATTACTCCGCAAGAGCTTGCCATTCACCGACAGGTGCTGCTCGGTTTCGTCAGGGCTGGGATGCCCCCAACATTGAACGACCTCAAGATGTCCACTGGGCAAACCTTGGTGGATTTAAGATCATCACTTCGGAGCTTGCAACGACGCGATCTGATCCTTTTTGAAGACGATGTGATTGTAGCGGCCTATCCATTCTCCGCGACCCCGACGCAGCATCGAGTTTCACTGGGCGGCAGGCGCATCAACGCTATTTGTGCTATTGATGCATTAGGAACCGCTGCGATGACTGGCCACGAGACGACTGTTCAGTCAGCCTGTCCGGAGTGTGAAAGGCAGATCAAGGTTTCAATCAACCGGGATGGATTGGAAGTAGAAGCCGTGCACCCCGAAGCTACCGTCATCTGGGCCGAAGTATCGGACGTGAACGGGTGTGCTGCTAAAACGCAATGTCAGTCCATGTTGGCGTTTTGCTGTGACGAGCATCTTGAAGAGTGGAAACGTGGAAGACCTGCCGGAACCGGCTTTCGGTTAACTCCCGAAAAAGCCACCCAAATTGGAGCAGCTGTTTTTCTACCTTTCGTCCACTCAACCGACAGGCCCATCGAGTTATCGCCAACTTCATGAAAGACCATCTGGGCATGGACTCTGTCTAGCTCTCCGTCAACTTCGAGCTGGGCCAGATGCATTAGTGCGAGAGGCTGAAAGCCGACATTCCTACTTGATGCAGCATCAGGACGTTCGGGTTCTTTCCGGCCGTTAGCTGCGGTTTGCGCCAATGTCCGTTTCAGCGGGATGATCTGAGCAGTTTGATGTTTCAGGATGACCATCATCGTAAAGCGCCGCCTGAGTTTCACCATTGTCCCAATGATACAGCAAGCCGATTTCTTCGCCTGTCTTGATACATGTAATGCGGCCGATGGCTTCGGCCGTTGTGCGAGCACTCTCAAATTCGGGCAAAACTAGCCCCTCTCGTTAAACAATTCCTTTGGATCGACGCTGAGAGCATCCGCGATCCGCTCCAGAACATCGATTGATGCTGAATTCTTGGCGAGTTCGATCTCGCTGATATAGCTGCGATCGACTTCCGCAGCTAAGGCTAATTGTTCTTGGCTCAATCCTCTGGAATTTCTTAGATTCCGTACATTTAGCCCTACTCGTTCCCGCAATTTCATGGCCTGTATTCGGCCAGATCACAAGAACTGCTCTACGGAATATATTCCACAAAACGCGCGCGAGCATCACAAATGATGTTCTCGTATATGGTGTGAAGGGGGCTGTTGGAGTTACATTTACAATAATACAGTAATGTAGCAAAGGGCATATATTGATATGTGGTGCAGATCTATCAGGAATTGGTTCTTTGGGGTCGCAATGTCTCTGCTTTCCAGTGTGGCTCCGCAGGCGGCAAAAGCCTATCAGGTTGACTGCGCCATTCTGCTTTGCCTGGCTGGTGGTTGGCCCGCGTCAGCAGAATGCTTTCATGCCCGTGCCGTGTTTATCCGTCGCATCACGCCCTGGCCAATTGAGCCGCCATTGCAAATCTGGCGTTGTCCTATGGGTGTTTCTGAGCGCGCACCATTGCAGAGCACGGCCCCTAAAGTCTGGGAAGCCAGCAACCAAACAAATCAGACGCTTGGCCAGGTCATTCTGACACAGGTGACTGAAGGCGGTGCCGATATCGACATCGGTGGTCTGGAATTCGACTTCGTGCGCTCGATCCGCGTCTGGGACGTTCGGCATTACAGCCATCGCGAACGTGGTCGCGACGATGATTGTTCTGAGAGTTACAACATGCGCCTCGGGACCTACGGCACGCAGGGCGAATTCGGCTGGCAACGCACGACACCAGCGGCCGCCCCGCAATGGGTTTTGCCGTCGCGACGCTGTTCGTCATCGAATTGGCGACGAGGCGTCGGCGTTGAATGGAGGGATCACGAAGGCAACCACGGATATGAGTGGGTGGCCTATTAAGGCTATTCCCCGATATCCTTCATGCGTTCCGAGATATCGACCGCAATGCGCTCATACAAGGCTGCTTGCTTGTCTCTGGGAGAGCCGGGCTTCGGGCTTCTACGGCGGATGCGCTTCGCGAGCCAGAAGAGCAGCCGCGCGGCGGGGTCTTCCAGTTTTTCCGGCACAGGGGCCGGATAGTTTTCTTCGAGTAAGGCGACGACCTCAGCATTCATACTGCGGTGGTTGGCCTCAGCCGCGAGGCGTATTCGATCGCGAAGACCGTCGGGCAGCCGCACGATGAATTTATCCTGATTTTGAGAGCTTTGTTCTGGCATGGTGGCACTGTGCCATAAAAAGCAATTGACGCAATAGTGGCTAAGTGCCACTAACGGGATGTGGTTTCAACCTGGAGGCGTTTCATGAACAGTCGTAAACCAATGCAGCTTCGACTTCCGCAAGAGCTCAAGGAGTGGATCAAAGCGGAGTCCGATCGCAATGGAAACTCCCAAAACTCTGAAGTGATCCGCGCCATTCGCGCGGCAAAGGACAGGCGCTCCACACCTGGAGCAATTGGAAATATCATTATGGATCAGGGTGATAATGCGCGTTGTTAACAAGGCGAGAGAGGTACCGACACGATGACCAAGGCAAGTGCACAGACGAAAGCGAAACAAGCGGCCTCGGCCTTTATCCGCGAGGCGCGGGAGGCAGGTTGGCAACGCGCGAAGTTCGAGATCAAACCCGATGGCAGCGTCATCGTTGACGCCAACATGGTGGCGGCCGAGGCAGCTGATGATTTCTTGAATAGTGACTTGAGAATGGGCGAATGACCCGCAAGAGCCTGCCAAAATACGTCTACAATGACAGGGGATATCTTCGGTTCATTCGGCGTTCGCGTGGCATCTCGGTCATGATGCAAGAGGAAGCGGGCACTCCGGAATTTTGGGATCATTACAATCGCCTGCTTAAGGGAAAGCCAGCACCTGCGCCGGTGAAGCGTAACTTTGAGGCGTTAATCCTGAGCTACTACGAGAGCGACGCCTACAAAAAGCTGAAGCCCCGGACGAGATCCGACTATCGGCGGTACATCACCCACATTCGTGAGATCTGGGCCGAGAAAGACCCGGCTCGGATCGAGACCCATCACATTTACGAATTGCACCGCGCCAATGCGGATCATTGGCGGCAGGCGAACTATCTCGTCCAGGTCATGGTTGTATTGATGAACCACGCTCGCCTGATTGGCTTTATCAAGAAAGAGCATGGGAATCCGGCGAAGGGCATTCCGCTCTTCAAGCAGCAGAGCGACGGGTGGGAGCCTTGGCCAGATGATGTCCGTGCTGAGTTCGAAGCGCTGGCTTCAAAGAGGGCGCGGCTGGTTTACGAGCTTTGCGTTGGTACAGGCCAACGAATTGGCGATGTCGTGAAGATGAAGTGGGAGCACTTTTCCGATGAAGGATTCGATTTCACACAGGGCAAAACCGACAAGCCGCTGTGGATTCCGCTCACGGACCGTCTGAAAGCCCATCTCGACGGAATCGCGCGAACAGACGGCACAGTCGTGACTGACGCCAAGGGCAGATCGGTCAGCTATCGGATCGTCGCTGAGGAAATGCGCTCCATTAAAAAGAAGATGAAGCACGAGAAGGCCAGCTACTACAAAACCCACGGTCTCAGGAAAAACGCGACGATCGAGCTCTATCTGGCTGGATGCGATGACGAGATGGTCAAGGCGGTCACCGGCCACTCAGGCGTTGAGATGCTGAAAAAGTACGGTGGACCGATCCGGCAAAGAGAGCTCGCGAAGCGCGCTCAAGAGGCAAGAAATCAAATGGAACGAAGCAAGACCGAAACGTGAAAGTTTCAACGGTTGTTTCAAAAATGGCAGTGAAGGAGAGAAAGGATGACGCAAGTCATTGATTTTATTGGAGGCGAGTACC
>JBDVOA010000007.1:0-280870 GCA_039969355.1 Paracoccaceae bacterium | reverse complement strand
TCGAGGGGGGGGCATGAAGGTGAAAGCACCGGGCTGGCCTTCAAACGGAAATTCAAGTTCTACAAAGACCACTTCTTCGCTGCGCGGGCGCGGGGGCGCACTGGATGCTGATGTGTTCTGCCTTTCTGTGCGGGCGCGTATGCCAACCGCAGTGATATTGCGTGGAAGGTCGACACCATCAGCTTTGATGGAGAATGTCTGACCAGTACGCTCTGCCATCGACGCCCCGGCATCATCTTCCGGGCCGACATAAAAGGGATATTCTCTAAGATCGATTTCAAGCACGACGCGCACGTGGTTCGCGTTGACCACGATTTCCGCGAAACTCGGTGCAGTTTCACCGCCGTAGGGAGACACCAGATCTGCACGTGCATTCGTGGCACAAAATAGAACTGCAACAAATGCAATGCGCAGCAGTTCCATTAGATTTAAGGCCGCGCATCGACAAGACGACGTCCGTATACTGGGTTTTTTCCTGCCCCCGGCAAGCGCAACAACACCTCCATTCACTACAAATAAGTCCCGATCATTTTGATGTACAACAACACGGTTGCCAGCATGCCCATTGCTCCAGCATCTGGACCGATGGCAGTGGCCGAACCGACGGAACCTGTGGTGGCAACATCGCGGTCGAGGCCATCCGGCCAAGCGAGAATAACCAGCGCTTCACCACTGTTTCCAATGTCGAGCGCACTCAGCAGATTTGCGCCAACTGGAATCTGACCCGAGCCTGTGCCCTGCGCAATTTCCACCACTTCACTGTCGTAGATGACGCCGGGTGTACGATCGAGAACGATCTTGACGGGCGTCCCTACTGGCATGCCAATCAAGCCATTCTGCCCAAAGACACCAGCGAGAAGCGCGCTGCCTGAGTGAATGAAGGGCATAACCGGGCTCAGCGGCCGCGCTTGATCACCTGCCGATACACCCAGTGACGTCACGATGCCCTCGACCGGAGCTTTTACGACGGTTTGCTCAAGATTATAGCGTGCGGTGTTTAGCCGGGCTTCTGCTTGTGCAAGTGCGGCCCGGGACTCATCTACGTCCTGTTTGGAGATTGACGCGCTACGCTCGAGAACGGTTTCTTGGCGTTCAAGTGTTATCGTCGCGAGGCGCACCTCTGCCTCAGCTTCGTCGACCGCGAATTTGAATGGGCGATTGTCGAGTTCTAGGAGGACATCGCCTGCTTCGACCGGTGTATTGGCCACAACCGGCACGTTGGCCACGACTCCTCCCACCACAGGCGCAATTTCTACAACCTTCGCGACCACTGTCACGCGCCCGGACGGAGTGCGTGTATTCAGCAAGCCTACGACCACGAGGACAATTACGAGGCCAATAGCCGCCACGAAAGATTGTGTCGCCCGGTTCCACGGCAACAGTTTCAGTTTGAAGAAAAGAAGCCAGATCAGGAGCGCGTAGATTGAGAGAACGATAACCATAGGTATCTCCAGTAATAAAACGCGAGAGGCATCCCACTATCTAATGGATACCGCCGTTTATTCATTTCGTGAATCCTAGGATGAACTCGTGTACTGAGTTGCCAGCGTGGAAGGTGGTAAGTTTTTCCAGCGGGACAAATTGGAGCCAGGTCGTACGGGGTCTCTTTAGATCCCCGTACATTTTTCGTACTATTCGTCCCCGGGGTAAGGGAATTCCTGACCAAGGGCCTCTTCGGCCTCTTTGTAGACCCCTCGTAGGGCCTCATCGACACCGTCCCATTTTCCGCTGATAATAAAGTCAGAATACGTGATATCTTCTATTGCAATACCGCTATTCTCACTGAACTTTTGTCTGTCTGCATCCCCACCGGGTGGTTCCGCTTTTCCGGCCAGTGGAGGTGACCATGTTTCCTCTGCGGTGACGGCCATGCGCACGCGGATCTCCTCTTCCGTAACGTTCCAGACCATGAAATCTTCTGCAAGGCTCAGCGGACCGTCATAGGTCGTTCTGATCCGATCGTTTATTTCTGCCGTCGTATCAAAATCCTTGAAGAAGTGATAGGCGATCGCCATCCGTGGCGTAATCTCAGACATAATCCTTCCAAATGCCTCGGGCGCGGTGTGAATCTGTGTGCCAACCAGTAGCGCACTCTCCGGTGTGAATCCCATCTTCGAAACCATAGTTGGGACAGCGACGAAGGATTCGTGGATCGCAAGATCGGCGTCCCTAGCGTATTCATTGAACCATGTATTTGGGTAGGAGTCTCCGCCAAAGACAAACTTCAGACCCCTCCATTCGAGACTGAAACTGACCGGCCCATCCAGCGAGTGGATAGCCGGGAAAGAGCGGATCGTTACACCGTTATCTTCGTATACAACGGCGTTCTCACCCTTATAGTCAAACTCGTTGACCTGAAGTTCATAGCCGCGGAAATCCACAAGACCGACACGACCGGAAAGATCCCAAGCATATACCTTCTTTAAGCTTTCCAAGGCAGAGGCCGTCCCGAGTTCTTCGGACGGCCCACTCGGCCCCCAAACACGCAAAGGTTTTTGACGACCCATCAGAGCTCCGCCGATCCAAACCTCGGCAAGGGCCCCGAAATGGTCAGCATGAAGGTGCGAGATGAAGACCTTGTCGAGGAAATCATAAGGGATCTGCAAAGACGAAATGCGCTCGGCTGAGCCCGACCCGACATCGAAAAGGAATTTGTCACCGTTCCCGAGTTCAACAAGAAAACAAGCCGCAGCCTGTGAGGCACGTGTCGTTGGCATGCCCGTTCCGCAAGCGATGACGCGCATCTCGTCCTCGGCCAGAGCTTCTGTATTGGGGTAATAGGTATCACGTTCTGCAAATGGCTCAGTCGGCGACACCTCTTGCGCAAAACCTTGCATCGGCAGAATGCTAAATGCAATTGTGGCGAACAACCGTGAAAAAGTGCTTGGCGATCGGTTAAGTTTTATTGCGCTGGATGGGCCAGAAATCACGTCAACCTCCATTGGACAAACGGTTATGAGAACAAGTGATAAACCAACTAGACACGCGAGTCTAGTTGGTAAGAACGAGCAAACGCAAGCAGCGGGGCGACCCACAGGTCGCGTCTCTAAACTTGACTGGTTGAGAAAAGCGCTCGAAGTTTTTGAGACAAACGGCATCGCTGCTGTTCGCGTGGTCGATTTGGCTCAACAACTGCACGTCGCCAAAAGTGGATTTTACTGGCATTTTAAAGACCGTCGGGACTTGCTGGAGGAAATGCAGAAATTCTGGATCGATGAGTTCAGTCGCCAGTTCATCAAAGACACTCAAGAACGCGAGGGATCACTGCGGGAGCGACTCATGGCTCTCATTCGGACAATCCGCCTCAAGCAAAGTGGCAAACTGGACCTTGCCTTTACATCCTGGGCTCAGACCGATCCAAGCGTGCGCGTCCTTGTTGAAAGCGTCAGAGATATGCGGCTGGCATTTGTGCGAGACTTGCTGGGTGAATTGAATTTAAATGAGGAAGAATTGACTGCACGCGTGCGACTCTTCGTGGTCTATTTTGCATGGTCGGACGTGATGCTTGATGGGCAAGCCGACAGTGTAGCAGGAGAAAACTTGGATTTAGTTCTCGACATTATCGTTGGAGACCGCCTCGGTTGAAGTTCACTGACGATCATTCTCATCCGAGCCGGCAAATCGAGGCTCATCAAAGGCTGAAAAATTTCGACTTATCGACCAGGCCAGAGACGGCATCGATAAAGAGAACATGCAATCGAATAACCGAGCTCAATCGCAGAATTGCAGACGTGAACGTTTTTGTCTCTCTTGTGGATTGCCGCATGGGTGAGGTCGAGGATCCTGCACCTGCAGCGAACGGCATGAAAGTCCGCACAACAGACCTTGGCGCGTCCCGCAGCGAAGGTCCGCTTCCAGTTAGTTTGTAGGTCCTGACTCGCCCTGATGCACCGCTCTGACCGTCATCACAATGAACAATGAAGTTGTTTTGAATGTATTCATCCACAAAGCCTCCTACACGTTAGAAATTCAGTAGTTTCAGGCAAGGCGCATCCGAACTATCGGCACGGGTTCCTGGTCTTTAATGGCAAAATAGATCGATAACTGCGACACGCTCGATTTTGGAAGGCAACTCTATTCCGAGGTATTCCAAATCATGGTGGGGGATATTGAGGGGGATAAATAATACATTAAGGCGACATTACTTAGTTAAATCAATATATTAATTGGGGTAGGTGGCGGAGGGCCAGGGATTCGAACCCTGGGAACGCTTTCACGCTCGCCGGTTTTCAAGACCGGTGCATTCGACCACTCTGCCAGCCCTCCTGTGACTGTCTCCTAATGCGCTCGGATTGATTCTGGAACCAGTATTATTGCGGCCTTAACAACGGGCTTTTTTGCCGAACCTACACTGAGCGGCTTTTCTTGGGCCTGCAGGCAGGCTAGAGTGGCGGAAAATGGGCCAAAAGGCCCCCATTGGGCGAGGTCCCAACAACGGTGGAGCACCGCAAAAAAGATCAGGGCGGGCTGCAAACAACAGGCAAAGGGCGAAAAAATGGGCAAGATATTCGAATTTCGCAAAACTCATTACGTTTTGCTGTGCACGGTGGCGCTCGTCTTGGCCGGGTGTACCGAGGATGGCAAGTTCTCGATGGATGCTCTGAAGAAAAAACCCGATGCTGCCGATGAAGCGACGGAGCCCCAAACGGCAAAAGGGACTGAGCGTGATGTTGAGGCGCCGGAAGTCTTTGAGGCGAATGAAGCCGGGCTTTGGGATGGCCGACCGTCGCTTGGTGGCGTATGGGTGGCGCATCCGGATGTGACAGAGCCCGAGCGAGTCATCATCACAAACACCGCGAACAACAAATCTGTCGTCGGCGCTTTGTTTCGACGTGAACGGGAAATTCCCGGACCGCGTCTGCAGATCTCGTCGGATGCAGCCGCAGAACTGGGCATGTTGGCGGGCGCACCATCGCAACTTAGCGTGATTGCATTGCGCCGCGAAATTGTGCCAGAGCCTGCGCCAGCAGAAGAGCTGGCCGAGGCAGAGAGCGTCGATGCACCTGCTGAAGTCACCGAAACCACTCTTGATCCGATCGATGCCGCAGCGGCAGCGATCGATGCTTCAGAACCAGCACCGGCCCCCAATGTGGACGCGGCAACCGTGGCGGCGACTACACCAACACCAGAACCTGCCCCGGCCCCCAAAAAGTCGTCGCTTTCCAAACCCTTCATTCAAGTCGGCATTTTCAGTGTGGAAGAAAACGCCCAGCGGACGGCAACTCAGATCCGCAGCGCCGGTATGGTGCCAACGGTTAAGGCGCAGACCTCCAGCGACAAACCGTTCTGGCGCGTGATTGTCGGACCGGCAAGCAACAGGAGCGAACGAAAACAACTGCTTTCCAAAATCAAGGCCGAAGGATTTTCTGATGCCTATGCTGTCAGCAACTAGACAAACCCGCTGCGGCGCTATCGCCGCCCTGCTTACTGCCCTGCTTTTACTGAGCACGTCCGCGCATGCCTTTGACACCAGTGCCAAGGCGGCCTTCGTGTTGGACCAGTCCTCTGGCACCATTCTTCTTAGCAAGAATGCAGACGAACCGTTACCCCCGGCCTCTATGTCCAAGCTGATGACACTTTATTTGGCTTTTGAGGCTGTAAAGGCCGGTCGACTGTCGCTTGATGAGAAGCTACCGGTGACACAGCACGCGATGAGTTATGGCGGTTCCACGATGTTTCTGGACACCACGGACCGGGTGCGCGTCGAGGACTTGCTGCGCGGCATCGTGGTCATGTCAGGAAACGATGCCTGCGTGGTGATTGCCGAAGCACTGAGCCCGGACGGAACCGAAGCCGGTTTCGCGCGCCTGATGACTCAGCGGGGGCAGAAGATGGGCATGACGAATTCGACATTCATGAATTCCAACGGCTGGCCTCAGGTCGGCCACAGGATGTCGGTGCGTGATCTGGCGTTGCTCGCAAACCGGTTGATCACCGATTTTCCCGAATTCTATCCCCTGTTTGCCGAAACCGAGTTTGAGTTTGACGGGCGTGCGCCTAAAAACACCTCCAACCGCAATCCGCTCCTCACACTGGGGATTGGGGCGGACGGATTGAAAACCGGACACACGCAAGAGGCAGGATACGGCCTCGTCGGATCCGCCAAACAGGGGGATCGCCGCGTGATTTTCGTGTTGTCAGGCCTGGAGTCGGTTGGCGCGCGGGCACGCGAATCTGAAGCGATTGCAAACTGGTCCTTTCGTCAATTTGCAGAACGCCCCCTGGCACCCGTTGGGACCCAACTGGCACAGGCAGATGTCTGGATCGGCGCAGAGCCGACCGTCAATCTGGTGACCGAAGAAGATGTTTCTATCCTGATGCCGATCCTGTCAGGCAAGGAAGTTGCGGGAGAAGTGGTTTATGTCGGCCCAATAGCCGCGCCGATTTCCCAGGGTCAGAAACTGGCCGAATTTGTCATCATCCCTGAAGGTTTGTCCGAAGTTCGTATCCCGCTGGTGGCAGATCGCGACATCCCCCGCGGCGGCTTCTTGCCCCGTGTCACCACCGCTGCCAAACTTCTCTTTTCCCAACTCGTCAACGGACTCGAGGGCGCAAGTTGAGCGCCAAGGGCCAGTTTATCAGCTTTGAAGGCATCGACGGGTCCGGCAAGTCAACGCAGGCGCGCTTGCTGGCAGAAACCCTGCGCGCAGAGGGGCATGAGGTGGTACTGACCCGTGAACCCGGTGGATCACCCGGTGCCGAAGAAATCCGAGCGCTGGTCTTGCAGGGAGAACCTGATCGTTGGTCCGCTGAAACCGAGATTTTGTTGTTCACCGCTGCGCGACGCGATCATCTTGAGCGAACGATCAAGCCCGCACTTGTGGCCGGAAAGATCGTGATTTGCGATCGTTTCGCGGACAGCACACGCATGTATCAGGGCCTTTCGCGCGGCGATTTGCGCAACACTGTTGATCAACTCCATGCTCTAATGATTGGGATCGAACCTGATCTGACCATCCTGATAGACATGGATCCCGGCACCGGCCTGTCGCGGGCCTTGTCGCGCGAGACAGTGGAAGAGCGGTTTGAAGATTTTGGACAGGATTTGCAAAATCAGATGCGCGCCGGTTTTCTTGCGCTTGCTGAGGAATTCGCTGATCGGTTTTGCGTCATTGACGGCGGTCGCAGCATTGAAGATGTTGCGAACGACGTCATAAAAACAGCAGCCCGACTGATCACGTGATGGACTCGGACCTTCCTGAACCAGACCGCGTTGACGGTGCACCCCATCCGCGCGACACTGTAGCGTTGCTGGGTCAGGACGTGGCGCAGGCCGACTTTCTGATGGCGTTCAATTCCGACCGGCTGCACCACGGCTGGTTGTTGACGGGCCCGCGCGGGGTGGGCAAGGCAACGCTGGCTTGGTCAATCGCGCGGTTTCTCCTTGCCACGCCGGAATCTGACGCCAAGGATATGTTCGGCGCGCCGCCTGCACCCACCACTTTAGCGATTGATCCGGACAACCCGGTTGCGCGGCGCATGAGCGCCGGTGCCGAGCCCGGACTGTTTGTGCTGCGTCGCCCCTATGACGAAAAAACCAAGAAGCTGCGCCAACAGATCACGGTGGACGAAGTGCGCCGGCTCAAAAACTTTTTTGCCATGTCAGCCGCAGACGGCGGACGGCGTGTAGTGATCGTCGATGCGGCGGATGAGATGAATACAAATGCAGCCAACGCGCTGTTGAAACTACTCGAAGAGCCCCCTGCCCGCGCAACACTTTTGCTGGTAAGCCACCAGCCCACGCGGCTGTTGCCCACGATCCGTTCCCGGTGTCGCGAACTGCGCCTGAGCACTCTTGACGCGGCGGACATGGCCTCGGCGCTGAAACAGGCGGGTGCGGATGACCTGACCTCGGCCGAGGCACTGGCCGCGCTTTCTGGCGGGTCGGTTGGCGAAGCGGTGCGCCTTCTCAATCTTGATGGCCTTGATCTTTATGCCGAGCTCATCGCGATTCTCGGCAGCCTTCCTCAGCTTGACCGCCCCCGCGCACTAAAACTGGCCGAAAAGGCTGCGGCACGTGGAGGAGAGGCCCGCCTTGACGTGCTGTTGACGCTGATTGATCTGGCCCTTGCCCGTCTTGCGCGCACAGGTGTGACGGGTCAGCCCCCGCCCTCTGCAACCCCGAACGAAGCGGACATCCTGCGACGCCTTTCGCCGGATGCCCACAAAGGGCGCGACTGGGCGAATATTGCTCAGGATATCCGCGCCCGGGTGCAGCACGGGCGGGCTGTAAACCTTGACCCTGCCGCGCTGGTCCTAGATACGGTTTTCAAGATCCAGCACACCGCCGCGCGATAGACCCGGCGCCGAGGCCCGATGACACAAGAACCGCACATCACTGACAGCCATTGCCATCTTGATTTTCCCGATTTCGACGCGGATCGCGGCGCGTTCATCCAGCGCGCGATGGATGCTGGGGTCACCCGCATGGTCACGATCTGCACCAGATTGCGCAATGAGCCAAACGTCCGCGCCATCGCTGAATCTTATGCTCCGGTTTTCTACGCCGCTGGCACGCATCCGATGAGTGCTGCAGAAGAACCGCTGGTCACAGCAGACCAACTGGTTGCCCTTGCGACCCACCCCAAACTCGTCGGCATCGGCGAAACCGGGCTGGATTATTACTACACCTCAGACAGTGCCGAGATTCAGAAAACGTCGCTGCGTGTCCATATCGATGCGGCGCGCCAGACGGGTCTGCCGCTTATCATCCATGCGCGGGCGGCGGATGAAGACATGGCGAGGATTCTGACTGAAGAGTATCAAAACGGCGTCTACAGTTGCGTCATGCACTGTTTTTCCTCATCCGCCGCGCTGGCCTATGCGGCGCTAGACCTGGGGTTTTATCTGTCCATGTCCGGCATCGCCACGTTCCCCAAATCCCAAGAGGTCCGCGACATCTTTGCCGCCGCCCCAATCGAGCGAATTCTGGTCGAAACAGACGCCCCTTATCTTGCCCCACCGCCGCATCGCGGCAAACGCAATGAGCCTGCGTTCACAGCTTTCACCGCAAAGGTCGGTGCGGACGTGTTCGGCCTGAGCTACACCGATTTTGCCGCCCGGACCCAGCAGAATTTTGACCGCCTGTTCACCAAAGCCGCACGCTACAAGGTGGCGGCCTGATGGGCGAAATGCGATTTACGATACTAGGCTGCGGATCTTCCGGAGGGGTCCCTCGTTTGGGAGGACATTGGGGGGATTGCGATCCCGACAATCCCAAGAACCGGCGCCAGCGCTGTTCGCTTCTGGTGGAGCGTGTTACCATCGAAGGGACGACTACGGTTCTGATCGATACCTCACCTGACGTGCGCAACCAGCTTCTTGCTGCGGACACCGGGCGCCTGGACGCGGTGATCTATACGCACAACCACGCGGACCACGTGCATGGCATCGATGATCTGCGCATGATCGTCATCAACATGCGTGCACGTCTTGAAGTCTGGGCGGACCCGCCTACTCAGGCTGCGCTACTTGAACGGTTTGGCTATGCCTTCGTTCAACCAAAAGGATCACACTACCCGCCGATCCTAAACATGAACCTGATTGATGGGGACATCACCATCAACGGTGGTGGTGGACCGATCACATTCAAACCATTTGCCGTCAAGCATGGATCAATTGATTCATTGGGCTTTCGCATCGGCGATGTCGCCTATCTGCCGGATGCCGCCGAAATCTACGATTCCTCGTGGCCCCTGCTGAAGAATCTCGAATGCTGGATTGTCGATGCCTTGCGGCGCACTCCACATCCGACGCATGCGCACCTCGAACGCACGCTTGAATGGATTGAACGCGCAGCACCTGAACGGGCGATTCTGACAAACATGCACAACGACCTTGATTACGCGACAGTAGAGGCGGAAACGCCCGATCATGTCACGCCGGCTTATGACGGCATGGTAATGACATTTCCGGACTGACCCTAGGGCACAACTATTCCCATTTTGGCGGCTACCGGCACCTTCGGGCGCAATCCTAGAGCGACAACTCAGAAACCACTGAATGGATGCGCTGATAGAGGTCATCCTGCCAGTCTCTCCGGTCATCGGATCAGGTTAGGCTGCCACCAGGCTTGGGTATTTCTCATTCAGCAACGTTGATCGGATTGTGAGATTTAGCCAGAGTGTTTCCATTCCGGTCATGTTGTTTCGCGCTATTCCGACCCTTGATATCGGGGCCTCGATATATTCCCGTCATTTGATCAGTTTCTATTCCGGAGCCACTCAAAGTTTCGGTCTCAGAAAATTCGGCGCCCGCGTTTTGTTCAAACGCGACAGGGAAGACTGCATTGCCATTTGTTTTTTGCTGCCTGTTCTCGAGTTCCAGGCTGTTGAGATTTCGCTCTGGCGTACAGACGGCAGCCACGGCACATGGATTCAACGCCAATGTTTTCTCCAAGATGTATGGGCAGGCAAAGCGGATAGCAGGCTCGTCAGTTCTGATCGCTACCAGTGCGTCTATTCTGACTGCATGGGTGTGGCTCGGTTTGTTGGGCGGCGCATCCTGAAACGATTGTTCTGACCGCCCAGATTAAGTTTAGCTCCAACGCCGCGGACAATCGCAGCCGCGATCAGACAGAAGAAATGTTACCGTCAGAGAACTGGTTGCGCAGAGCCAGAGTTTGACTCGCAACGACTGAGCAGGCGTGCAAAGATCATAACGTGTGTCACGATCAACAGCGGTACCAAGAATGTCGGAATGAACCACGTCGCGGCAAAAAATGGGACAGCTTCGATCTGACGAAGCGCATTCAGAAGATCAATGGAACCAACAATGTTGAACACCCAGACCAGAGCGATAGCAGGCTTCCAATTACCGCGCAGTGCAAATAGGGCCAATATCGCCAGTAACCCGCTGGCAAAATCGCCGTAACCCGCCGCAGCTGCAAAGTCTTGAGGCATCGCTTCGTTAACTACTGCTGGCGTCAAAAAGGTCAAACCGATGTGGCGAAAAGCGTGTGGCAGGATCAACAGTCCAAGCGCTACTTTCGCGGTCTTGTCAACCAGCCAGGGCGCGATGTGCCATTTTGCAATGAGGCCAAAGACAATCACACTCAAGAGGAATTGAACGGCGAATATTTCAGGAGTTTCCATGGTCTTTCTCCAGTTTCAAAGGTTGAATTTAGCCAATATTGCTTCGTCCGCTGAGGAATTAGGCAATAGCAGAGGCATTTCTTTACGTTGACGGACCTGCGCCTGGTGCAATCCATCAACGCCTGAAGTCTTGCCGCGTTCAGGGCTGCGTGGTGCGGTTCATGAATGCGATCATGCGGGTCGCAATTTCGCCACCGTATTCCTCAAGTGCGAAATGACCGGTATCGAGCAAATGGAACTCCAGATTGTCCAGATCGCGCTTGTATGGGTGGGCCCCATCAGCCGGGAATATTTGGTCGTTCTTGCCCCACATCAGCAGCGCTGGAGTCTGATGTTCGCGAAACAGGGCCTGCCATTTCGGGTATTCGGCAACGTTGGTGCCATAATCAAGAAACATCGCCAGTTGAACGTCCTGATTCCCCGGACGGTCCAACAGATACTGTACATGCCAGAAGTTATCGGGGCTGATGGCGTCCGGGTTCTGCGTGCCATGGACGAACTGCCACTTGGTTGCATCAAGCTTCAGAAATCCGCGCAGTGCGTCGCCGTTTTCGGCAGTGGGTGCAGCCCAATAGGTCTTGATCGGGTCCCAGAACTCGCGCAGGCCCTCTTCATAAGCATTGCCGTTCTGGATCACAAATCCCGAGACCCGTTCCGGATCATTGGCAAACATCCGAAACCCGACAGGCGCGCCATAATCCATCAGATATACCGCATATGTGTCTACACTCTTGCGATCCAGAAGCGCGGTCATCATGTTCGCGACCTTGGCAAATGTATACTCAAATTCCGTTGCCAATGGCATATCTGACGCCCCAAACCCGGGATAATCAGGCGCGATGACGTGGTAGTCGGCGGCAAGTTGGGGGATGAGGTTTCGAAACATGTGAGAGGACGTGGGAAAGCCGTGCAAAAGCAATATTGTCGGCCGGGACGCATCCCCCGCTTCGCGGTAGGCGATCTTGACGCCATCAATGACCTCGGAACGGAACACCGTCTGACTTGCCTCTACCGTCATGAGAGGCTCGGCAGCTTGCGCGGTCGAGAAGGACAGGACCGGTGATGAGAGGGCGGCGGCCAAGAGGCTTGCCCTTAGAACGGATGAAATAGGATTAAACATGAGGTTTCCTTTCTTGGGGGGTTCATTTTAATGATCGACATTGCGTTCCCGGCTTTGTGCAAGGGCCGATCTGAGATGGTCGTTTTCTGATTTCAGACGCTCCAGTTCAGCGCGAATAGGTTCAAGCTGTGGCTCCAGCTCTTCCAGAGTCAGTCTTTGCGGGATGTGTTGCGGGCAATTCCAGTCAAGCGCCTCAACGGTGATGACAACCGCTCGTTCGGGCCGGCCACGATAGTTTGGGGCCTTCAGACGGGCCATCAGGTTTGGATCGTCCGCCGCGTCAATCAGCTTTGCCCGCCCCCAGACCTTGAGCCGACGGCGATTGGGATAATCCATCAGGATCAGTGAGACGCGATCGTCATCTGTGATGTTGCCGGCGCTCAGATATTGGCGGTTTCCGCGAAAATCGGCATAGGCAATAGTTTGTTCGTCCAGGACCTTGAGAAAGCCGGTTGGCCCGCCGCGAAACTGCACATAAGGCCAGCCGGTTTCGGTGACAGAGGCTTGATAGAATCCGTCCCGCCCTGAAATGAATTCGGCCTCCATCGGGCCGACGCGATCAGCACGGTCGGCCTCAGGTGCCAGAAACTTTGCGTAACCGTCGGCTGACCCATTCTGCTTCTGTAAGGCCTGAACCGAGGGGGTGAAACTGATGTCTGCAAAGGCGCGGGACATGATATGCTCCTGTTGTGAAAGGCCTAAAGGCCAAGATCATTGAGGCTGGGATAATCGTCGGGGCGGCGACCGAGGAGCCAAAGAAACTTCCGCTCGACCTCACGGATAGAAATGTCATTGATGCTAGCGATGCGCCGCTGCATCAGCCCGTCGGCGTCAAATTCCCAATTCTCATTGCCGTAAGAGCGGAACCAGTCTCCCGCCTCGTCGCGCCATTCATAGGCAAAGCGAACGGCGATCCGGTTGCCCTGACAAGCCCATAGTTCCTTGATCAGCCTGTAGTCGTTTTCCCGGCGCCATTTGGCGGTCAGAAAAGCCTCAATTTCTGCGCGTCCGTGAATGAACTGGGACCGGTTTCGCCATATGCTGTCTGTTGTGTAGGCAAGCGCAACTTTGGCGGGATCGCGGGTGTTCCAGCCGTCTTCCGCGGCGCGCACCTTTTGAGTTGCGGTCCTTGGGGTGAAGGGGGGAACTGGCGGGCGGCTCATTTGTATGCTCCGGCTGTTGGGTAACTCATAGGTTACCGATCAGTTAACTTTATTTAGCTTAAATGTACCGATCTGTAACTCTTGTCAAGAGTTTTTCTGAAAATTATTTGGAGAAATAAACCTGCATAAGCTTTATAGTGTTGTTATTTATATGAAAACAAAATTCAACTTGTCTTCGGTAGAACCACAATATATGTACTGATTAGTTAAGTATAGGTAGAGAAATGCGCCCGACAAAACGAGATGAACTGATCCAGAAAGCGCTTCTTGCGTTTTATCGAAATGGATTCCATGCGACCGGCATGGACATGCTTGCCTCGGAAACAGGCATATCAAAGACCTCGATGTACAAGCATTTTCGCACCAAAGAGGATTTGATCCTTGCGGTTCTGCGGCTGCGGGATGAGCACTTTCGAAACTGGCTGTACCGCCGGATGGAAGAACTGGCAGAGACTCCGCGCGGCCAGTTGATCGCGATGTTTGACGCGCTGGAGGAATGGTTTGATGAACCCGGCTACAAGGGGTGTCTGTTTATCAAGGCGTCGTCGGAATATCAGAATAGCGATCATCCCATTCACATGCAGTCAGCCGATCATAAGCGCATGCTGGAGCGGCACGTGATCGAGGTCGCCGAGAAAGCGCAGCTGGACAATCCGGTCGAGTTGGCGCGGCAATTGTTGCTGCTGAAAGAAGGTGCCATCGTTACCGCCCATCTGGGGCATACCAAAAGACCGGCGCAGGCCGCCAGGACGGCGGCGGTGGCCCTGATTGAGGCACAGGAAACAACTAACGCCACGTGATGACGCGCCGGTATTACTTTGCCTTGCGGGCCGTTTCCAAAAAGCTGCGCGCGCGAGCTGTCCAGCCTTTGGGCAAACTGTGGCCGCCGTTGTGCACGTCAAGTCGAACAGGCGCGCCAGCGCAGGATGCCTCCCAGTATCGGCTGCTAAAGCCATCTTCGATTTCGATCGCATCCGGGTTTGAACGGCAACGGTTAGCGGCGCGCGCGTATTCAAGAGAATCCCATATGCTGCCCTGATGCCAGTTGCGGATTATGCGGCCCTCAAACGGTACCTGCCCGTCTGCAAAGCCGTGTACTTGCATGACAGGTAGTCCAGCAAGCCCTGCACAATCGGTCTGGTTCGGGCGACGCAACGCGCCGGCGACACTGACCATACCCGAAAGGCGATCACCGGCTTCGCACGCAAGCAGCCATGCCATCGATCCGCCCGCCGAGAATCCGCCAGCAAAAACGCGACCCAGATCAATGTGCGCGCGTTTTCCTGCTGCCTCTAATGCGGCAAAGGTAAAGGCCACGTCATCCCGGGGGGAACCATCACGCGCAGGATAAGAGCGCGGACCGTTCCCCGATTGATAGCCGTTGGGAGCCAGAAGCACATAACCCTGATCGAGAAAATCCCGCTGCAATCCGTCGCTGCGATGGATCGATGCGCCGTTGCCGCGATAGCCATGATACCAGATCAGCACCGGGTGCGGGCCGACGCCGTCAGGCAAACGCAGGTGATAGCTGCCGCCGTCTATGTCGCACGGTGCCTCAGGGCCACAGTCTTGCGCGGCGGCAGGAAGCCCCACAAGTGCAAGCAGGACGACTGTCAGAACACGGATCAATTCTCTACCTCCACGCCATTCGGAGGGAACCTGACAGCGCATTTCAATCAAGGTCAACCGCGCGCACGATCACGTTATTGTAGACCCTCAAGATGCGCAGGTTTCAAAAGCAGCAGAACCTGCCCTCGATAAGAAGATCCTCGCCGGTGCAATAAGAAGCAGCATCAGACAGGAGGAGCACAGCGGGGTCGACCATCTCGTCGACATCAGCCATCCGCAGCATCGAGGTCTGGGGACAGTTGCTGGGAAAATTTGGCCCGGTTGAACTGACGGCAAGCAGGTTCAGAATATCCCGGTGAAACGCGCAGGAGATGGGCGCGACGTGGCGGATTTGGTGGCTTTTCAGGCCAGCGAATACTCGGCCTATATCACCGGGCAAATCATCAACGTCGAGGGCTGCCTGATCATGTCATGACAACACACTTTGCTAAATCTCTGGCCATGAAGACACCACTGAGAAAATCTAATTTTTGTTGTGAAAAATGAATCCTATGAAGTTCAGCAGCAATTGGGCCGCCAAAACTTGCGTGCTTTCGGTCGGATCGTAGGCCGGGGCAACCTCCACTAGGTCAATGCCGACTACATCGCCTCGTTTGCTCAGGCCCTGCAGGATTTCCAGGACGTCATAATAGTGAAACCCGCCATGGCTTGGCGTGCCAGTTCCCGGCGCGATTGAGGGGCAAAAGGCATCAATGTCGATCGTCACGTAGTACCGCACGCCTTCCGGAATTCGGTTGAGTATCGCCTGCGTGCCCAATTTTCGCACCTGACGGACGGACAGGATATCCGATCCGCGCGACCGAGCATCGTCGTAACCCTCCTTCGCCGTCGAGGACACGTTTCGAATGCCCAACTGGGTCATGCCCGAAACATATTCTTTTTCAATTGCACGGCGCATCGGGTTGCCATGGCCAACGGTCACGCCGTGGCGTTCATCGACAAAATCGAGATGGGCATCGATTTGCACCACATGCAGCGCTCCGTTTTGGGCACAGTCTTCTGCAAACGCGTTGATGCAGGGGATGTTGATGGAATGATCGCCGCCGATTGTCACCGGCAGCGCCCCGGCGTCGAGAATTTTCTTTACACCGTATTCGACGTTCGCGTGGCTCTCTTTGGTCTTGGTGTGGATGATATCAGCGTCGCCAATGTCGACGATGCGCACATCGCTACCCAGATAGGTTGCGTCATCCTCGTGATCATAGGCACCGGCGTGGCCAAAGCTGAACAGAGTAGATGCCTCGCGCACAGCGCGCGGCCCAAATCGAGCGCCCGGGCGGAATTGGCATCCGAAATCAAATGGCGCACCCAGAATCGCGACATCAGCATCAATACTGTCCCAATCCGACACGTATTCCTTTTTACCAAAGGTCGAAATGCCCACAAAAGGAAGGTTCAGGCGCCCTGCGTCATAACCATGATCTGACATATCTTAATCTCCTGAAGTCTCCAGAGCAGAATTCTAATCCGATCAGAGATCAACATGCCAGCTTTGCTCGATCAGATCGACTCCAAAGGAGTGCACTGGTTTGGAGGCAACGCAGGCCCAGCCTTGAGATGTATAAAGCGCACATGCAGCCGTGTGGCTTTCATGGGTCCATAGGCTCATGTCTTTGTATCCGCGTGACCTGGCGAATTCCATGCAAGTCGCCAGCAACCGCTTTCCCAAACCCTTGCCCCGCGCCTGTGGCAACAGAAAGAACAGTCGCAATTTGGCAGTTTTTTCGCCAAGTCGGACACAGAAAATACTGCCCAAACGCTGCCCCTGCTTTTCGGCGACCCACCCCGCTTCGCAATCAGGGTCATGATGTGCCAGAAAGTCGGTCAAAATGTCATCCACCAGCGGGCCGAACGTCGCATCAAAGCCTTCGTCCATTGCATACCGGATACTGTGTTGCTCGACCAGCCAGGCCTTGTCCGCAGCAGCAAAGGGGCGCATGTTTATATCTGTCATACCGCAGCAAAGCATGCCACCGCTTGCCTTTCAATATCTTGCGCGCTAGCAGAACACACGCTTTGAGCAGGAGACGGATATGAGCATCGACACTGAACGCGATATCGAGGCGAATTTACAGATCGGACCAACTGACAAGGGCATGGTTCGTGTTTTTGTCGAAGCGCAGGGCATCGAGGTCCCGATGGATTTTGACCCAGACGAGGCTGACGAGATTGCAGAAGAAATTCGCGCTGCTGCAAAGGCGGCCCGCGCTGCTGGACGCTAGCATCAATATCCGCATCCGGGGTCTCGCAGCCCTTGCAGCCGGCGCGCCGCATGGGTGGCAAATTTCTGGATAAGTTTCTTCCGCCGTGCAGGGGCCAACTTATCTTCGGGCGCCATTCGAATGATCTCGGCGTCATAGGAATCGGCAATGATCAAACCGGTGTCTTGCGGCAAAAGGTCGGTCGGGAATTCACCATCGACTGCCCAGAAATAGCGATCACACCATTCCAGGTATCCCGGCCATTTGGTGTCGGTCTGAAAATCCGCGCGCGAGGATTTGCATTCAACGACCCAGATCTCGCCCTTTTTGCCCAACCCCATAACGTCAACGCGCAACCCTCGGTCGGGAACAAATTCCTCAATCGAAACAATGCCGTGACTGGAAAGGTGACGCGCCACACCGCGCGCTAGCAACTGACCGGGTTGCAAAATCGGAGAGATCATCTCTGTCATCTGTCAAACATGAACAAAACGTAAACATTAATCAAGCCCCACCAGCGATGTCCAGCGTAGCCTGCATTTTGGGCGTTGGGGGGCATTGATGGCCAACGACGCGTACTCCGAATGACGCGCAGGAACGACATTTCTTGATTGATGGTTTGCCCGTCAGCTTCAACTTCATCCACAGCAGTCCTTCACCGCGCTAGGCTTCAACGATCGAAGAGCGGACAAAACCGACCTTGGGCGCAATCGGCGCTATGGCCGCTTTCGGCCCAGAGCCGACGTTGGCCACATATATCGACGCCGCAGCGCAGCTTCGCCAGAGCGGCCATTAGTGCATCGCGCAGTATTTTGTGGAACTCCTCTTGGGTCCGCGGATAATCCAGACATCATCTCGGCTAGCGACGTCCGACAATTCCGGCAGGTTACCTAGGGTCTCACTTGGCTGCGGTGAGCGCCAGATTGAATAACGCACCCCGACCAGATGACAAAAAAACGTCCGGTAAGATGCCCTGAAACGTGCTATCATATCGGAATTTCAGGGAGGGTTATCATGAATTTTCTTTCAACAGCTGCTGGGATTGCAGCAGGACTTCTGATTGGTTCGGTCGCGATTGCGCAAGACGTCGTCTGGACGCTCGAAGGACTCGAGGCACCCGAGAGCGTGTACTTTGACGAGGCGCGCGACGCTCTTTACGTCTCCAACATCAACGGTGAGCCATTAGCCAAAGATGGCAACGGATACATCTCGCGCGTTAGTCCCAATGGACAAATGCTGGAGGCGAAATGGGTCACCGGGCTAGACGCGCCCAAGGGATTGGTAAGCGACGGCGTCACCCTCTACGTGAGCGATATCGACCGTCTGGTCACTATCGACATCGAAGCAGGTGAGATTTCCGGGGCATGGCCTGCTGAAGGCGCGATCTTTCTCAACGACACGGCGCTCGATGCAGCGGGCCAAGTCTATGTCTCCGACATGCTCGCCGAAAAGATCTATGTTCTGTCAAACGGCGATCTCTCTGTTCTTGCGGAAGGCGACGCGCTGCAGCACCCCAATGGCCTCACCATGCACGATAGCAAACTGCTCGTCGCACCATGGGGCCTCGATTTACAGGAAGATTTCACCACGAAGACCGGTGGGCATCTCATAACTGTGAATGTCGAAACCGGCAGCGTCGCGCCCTTGGGGTCGGGTGATCCCGTTGGTAACCTTGATGGGCTGGAACCGGACGGCAATGGCAATTGGATTGTGTCAGACTGGATCGACGGGGCGGTCTACCGCATCGCCGGTGACGGGACCAAAAAGAAGCTTCTCGACCTCGATATGGGCAGCGCTGACCTCGAATACATTCCCGATCAGTCCCTGCTGATCGTGCCGATGATGCTTAACAACACGCTTGTCGCCTACCGGTTAGAGTAGGCAATGCGGAATTGGCACTTTTTGTTAACTTACGAACTGAAAAGACAGAGGCACCATTGAGCCAAGGCCTTGGCTCAATATGGTCGTGCGGCGGGCGCGTCCCAGCGCTCACAGGCTCCCCATCGACGTGACCTGCCCTCAAAGTCCGGATTCTGCCCAAAGTACCGAATGCTGCGCCAGGACTTAACGGCCGCAATGGGCTCAAAAAGTGAATTCGCTCCGCCTCAAACGAACGTCTGCATCGGTCTGATGGACCAGTTTTACTGCCCAAAATAAACAGTTTTTGAGGAAAATGAGCCAAGGCTCAGGTCATAGGCGACAAGAGTTTTGACCAACTGGAACGCCTCGCCACCAGATTAATGCTTGACATGATACCCAATGGTATCGCATTAATAGTGAAACCTTTTGGTATCACATAGTGGAGCCTTTTTAAATGAAACACATTCTTAGTTCACTCTCTGTGTCATTATTGGTCGCGGGGGCGGCTCTCGCCGGCCCTGAAATAAAGATCGTGGAGTCCGATCAATTCTCATGGGAGAAAACGCCAGAGGGTGTCGCCTTTGCCGCTCTTGATGGTGCCCGGTTCGACACAGCCTATATGGCTATGGTTCGGCTGCCGGCCGGCACCGTCAGCCCCCCACATGTCAAATCCGCGTCGATGTACGGCCTGATGGTCAAGGGCACAATGACCCATGTTGTCCATGGCGAAAATGCAGCGCACGCTGCGGCGATTGGGCCGGGTGTGTTCTACAAGATACCGGCCGGGCTCGCGCATGTGTCGTCTTGTATCTCGGACACGCCGTGCGAAACGTTCCTGTATCAGGACGGGGCGTTCGATTTCATCCCGGTGGACCAATGATCCGCGACGTCACGCAAAACTGCTTTCGCGCACTCGCGGACCCGACCCGGCGCGACATCGTCAGGATACTGGCCCGTTCGGACATGAGCATCGGGCAATTGACCGACCGGTTCGACATGACCCGCGCTGCCGTCAAAAAACACCTGACAGTGTTATCTGACGGGGGACTGATCACGGTGAAGACAAGGGGACGCGAGCGCATAAATACGATCAACCCTGAGGGGATGGCCCCTGTTCTGGATTGGCTGAGCTATTTTGACACCTTTTGGAACGACCGCCTGGATGCTTTGAAAACTGCAATTGAAGAGGACTTAAAATGACTGAACGTGCCATTCGAAAATCGATATATCTGAAAGCGACCCAAGAGCAGGTCTGGGCCTACCTGACTGATCCCGACAAGCTGGGCATTTGGTTTCACAAACCCAAGACTCCGCTTAAGCAGGGGGAGCAATACACCATGTATGGCACCGAAAGCGGGGACAAGCTGATGTGGGGTGATGTTTCGGTTGCTGATCCTTTTTCGCTGTTGAAGTACAGTTTCGCGATCAAGCCGATGGGAAACGCCGTGAGCCATGTGAAATGGACGCTGGACGCGGTCGACGGGGGCACGCGTTTGTCGCTTGAACATACCGGACTGCCGCAGGGCGCAGACGGGTTTGGCCTGACGCTCGCACTGGACAAAGGCTGGGACGAACACATTTCACGCATGCGAGCCGATCTACACGCGGACGCATGATGGATTACACCGCGACAATAACCGTGCCTGTGCCACCCGATCGGGCGGCACAGGCCATCACCGACGATCTTGAGCTTTGGTGGTGCGCCCGGACGGCGCGTGCCTCACATGGCTTTACGGTACATTTTGGTCGGAGCCATGTAGAGTTCGGGTATGACCCGGGCGGAAATAAGCGTGCCTTCAGCTGGAGTTGTCAGGAAGCACATATGATCATCGAAGATGTTACGGACGCGGCTGAATGGGTCGGGACAAGGTTGATCTGGTCGATTGAGCCACATCATGACGGCAGCCAGATTACCCTGCGACATGAAGGTCTTGGACCGCAAATTGCCTGCTATGACGTCTGCGCACGTGGCTGGCAGCACTATTTTGAAGGCAGTCTCAGCGCCCATTTGAAGGGGCAGCCTGCCAGCCCGTCCACGGAATAACTGGATCGCGCCCCTTGCCGGTGCGCCGGCAGGGGCTTATGTGGAGTCCTGTGGCGGGTTCTGCCCTTCTCGTGACTGGTTACGTTCCAGTGGCCTTACGCAAATCCGAGGGAGCTGGCTCTGTTCAAGCCTTGGTTCGTTTATCTGGCACCCACCTGTACATTCAGGTCCTCGGGAATAAAAAACTAAAACGGTTCGGTGGTCCCGTCACGCTTTTCCCCGAATTTGGATTCGTGTCCGTTTCCAGCGTTGCCGAGATTTGTCAGCGCCTGGTTCGGACGGCTGACTTGTCGACCGGAACCCTGACTGGCATGCAATCGCGGATGGCCGTGCCCCCTCGATAATCATCGTCTTTACGCGCCATTTGCATGACCGCAAAGGCAAACTGAACCCCCGCAAAAACGATGCCGTTCATGAACCACAGCAGGAAAACCGCCAACAACCCCGCATCACTATGCGTGACCAGAGACCAGAGGTTCATCACGTTGAACCACAAAAGCATGACAACAAATAACGCGGCGACGCCGAATCCTATGGCAACATTGCGAATATAGAGCTTGATGAGATCGGGCATTTTTTTGATCCTTCCGCCCTATCATACCACAGCGACAGTTAGTCGCCACATATTAGAAAGGTTTGGGGGAGCGACAAATCGTCGTGGCTGTAACAAGATTCTGCCGAGAAGATAGTTTTCTAAAAAAACGAACCTTATCACTGGCAGGAAAAATTCACCTTAGCTGTTGCCCATTGTGAGTTGAAAATTAGACGAAATTTTTGACGATGTGCCGCACCGAGCCAGACTAAAACGCCTCGGGGCAGGCTTCGCGCGCCATATGGTCCAGAACCGCATTGACAAATTTGGGCTCCTTGCCGTCCGGGAAAAAAGCCGTCGCCACCTGAACAAACTCTGTGATGATGACTTTGGGTGGGGTGTCACCAGTCTCCATTTCTGCACCTGCTGCCCGGAAAACCGCCCGCAAAGTGGGATCAATCCGCGCGATCGGCCATTTGGCGACCAAGGCGCGGTCTGTCATCTGGTCAATACGTGCCTGAAGATTAACCGCCTGCTCAAGCAAGTTGGTGAACAAGTCAACATCGCCCTCAGCCATCTCGTCACCTTCATAAGAGGCGCCAAATCGGTGATCGAGGAATTCCGCGCGAACCTGATCAGCGGTCTGGTTAGAATGTTCCATCTGAAACAGGGCCTGCACTGCATAGAGGCGGGCTGCCGCCTTCATCTTTCGCTTCTGGTTGCCGGAAAGGGCCGGTGAAGTATCGCTCATGCAGTTGTTTTTCCGTCACTGTCACCAGCCATCAGAATGCTTTCGGACGCAGGTTTGAACCCGACCCCCTTGGTCTGGCGGCCCCACTTACGGCTGAGCGCGACGAGATGCAAGGCAGCAGCTGCGGCACCGCCACCTTTGTTCTGATCGGCGGGATCTGCACGCACTTCAGCTTGCACACGCTTTTCCACTGTCAGAATACCATTTCCGATGCAAAGACCTTGCAGACCCATCAATTGCAAGGCGCGCGAGCTGTCATTGCACACCGTATCGTAATGCGTTGTCTCACCGCGTATCACACAGCCTAAAGCGACATAGCCATCGAAGTTCGACATGCGCTCTGCAATGCTGATCGACGTCGGAATTTCTAACGCGCCTGGCACTTCGACCTTCTCCCAGGATGCACCACATGCTTCGGCCTCGGCGACAGCACCGGACACCAGGTTGTCAGCGATATCCTTATAGTAGGGCGCCACGACAATCAGTAATTTGACCGGTTTGTCGAACGCCGGGCGCTCTAGTATGTAGTGCTGTTCTGCGACGGCCATCTAATCTTCTTTCATCAGAGGCCGCGTGCCTGCGATGCTCAGGCCATAAGCGTCCAGCCCGACATATCGTGTAGACGGAGTATCTGTCAGCAAAATCAGCTCTTTGATCCCCATCTTTGACAGTATCTGCGCCCCAAGCCCGGTTCTTTTGAGTGTCCGCGGACCGTCCTCTTCGCGCTTGAACAGAGCCTTGCGGGGCTGGCGCAACAGACAAACTGCTCCGCGCCCTTCCTCGGCAATGATCCGCATGGCCTGTGGTAATTCGCCCGCGGGTTTTGGCCCTAGCCCAAGAACATCTGTAGAGACATCCAACGCGTGTGTGCGCATCAACACCGGCGCGTCCGTTTTGATGTCACCCTTGGTCAGCACCACGTGCTCAATTTCATGAATTTGGTCGGTAAAAACCCGCATGGTCCAGTCGCCGCCGTATTCAGACGTGACTGTCATCTGATCAGTTTCAACCACAAGATTGTCGAATCGCCGCCGGTAACTGATCAGGTCGCTAATTGTACCGACCTTAATGCCATGGGTGCGTGCGAACTCGACAAGATCTGGCAACCGCGCCATCGTGCCGTCGGGATTCATGACCTCGCAAATCACGCCGCTGGGGTTGCGCCCGGCCAAACGAGAGACATCGCAGGCCGCTTCGGTATGCCCCGCCCGAACCAAGACGCCACCACGGCGGGCCCGCAGCGGAAACATGTGGCCAGGTGTTGCGATATCGGCACTTGTCGAATTCTCGTCAATTGCAACCGCAACTGTTAGCGCGCGATCCTGCGCCGAGATACCGGTCGACACCCCCTCGCGCGCTTCGATTGACACGGTAAATGCCGTTTCATGGCGCGACGAGTTGTGCGTTGCCATCATCGGCAGCCCGAGCGCTTCCAACCGCTCTGCGGGCAAGGTGAGGCAGATCAGGCCGCGACCGTGTGTCGCCATAAAATTGATCGCTTCCGCATCGGCTGCTTCTGCCGGAATCACCAAATCGCCTTCGTTTTCGCGATCTTCATGATCCACCAGAATGAACATCTTCCCAAGGCCGGCTTCCTCAATGATCTCTTCGATTGGCGAAATGGCAGCCGCCAGATCGGTCTCGACAGGTTCCGGTGTCTCAAAGCTCATTCAAGTCACTTTCCTAGCAGCTATTAGAGGGCAAATAGACCAGCATGGAGGCGAATGCCAGAGGTGGTGCGCGACAATTGGCGATTGTGTGGATCGGCCTGCGTTATGGGTTTGCCGAGAAATATCTGTCTGCGGGAAGGTAACCGCCTGCTTTGGCTGCTGTCGTCCATTCCTGTTCAAGCGCTGTATCCCCGATCAGCAACACCTGATTGGAAGGAAGTTCTTGTGTGCATACAAATCGCGTTAGACGCGCCCTCATATCGGACCAACTGTCCGTAAACCGAGGGGCCGTATCCGCAGCGTCCAGTACGGGATTCTCCTGCAACACGGCTGGCGGCGTCAGCGGAGCATGCACCAATGCCAGCTTTTTGGCAGACCTGATCGCCTTTAGAGCCCGTTCCTCGGCATCCGGCATCTGCGCACCCGGTCCGATGACCCGCAATGCGTTAGACGAAAACATCAGCGCCAGAATGTCTTGCCCCGACGCCTGCCGCACGCTGGCGTAGGTTTTGTAGTCCATCCCAAGTTCACGGGCGCGCACGACCCGCATTCGCACGATCATCAGGGGTATTGTCTTCGGCATCAACGCCTGTTGTGCCAGGCGCCACTGAAACGTTCGATAGGTTTGCCCCGGCTCGAGGGACGGCCCTTGGTTATGACCAATGTCGGCCATCAGGATGCTTCGGCAAGTCGGGCGACGTACCGCGCCAGCGTGTCAATCTCCAGATTGACCGCATCCCCGACCTGAATTTCGCCCCAAGTAGTAACTTCCTTGGTATGTGGGATAAAATTGATGCCAAAATCAGTGCCGTCGACTTCGTTCACTGTTAGTGAAGTTCCATTCAGCGCAATGGACCCCTTTGGGGCGATGAATTTGGCAAGCTCATCAGGCGCCCGCAGAGTCAAGCGTGTGCTGTCGCCTTCGTCTACCATTGCAATCACCTCGGCCACCCCATCGACGTGGCCGGAAACGATATGCCCGCCCAATTCATCACCCACACATAAGGCGCGTTCCAGGTTGATCCGGCGGCCTACCTTCCAACGGTTGTTACCAATATTTGTTTTGTCGACCGTTTCTGCGCTGATATCGACGTCAAACCAATCCGCACCGAGTCCAACAACTGTCAGGCAAACCCCATCACAGGCAATCGAAGCGCCAATGTCGATGCTGTTGGTTTCATAATGTGTGACGATCCGGGCCCGAAGATCGCCCTTCTGTTCGATTTCCGACAGAACACCTATGTCCGTTACTATACCCGTAAACATGGCCCGTTTCCCAATAATGTGTTTATTTCAGGTAGCCGTCTGGCCGCCCGCTGACAAGGGGACAGTGTATCAGGAACGCATCGCCTGAACACGCATAGGCTGGTCACGTTAAACTGGTAATGGTTTTACAACGTTTTAACGCGTAAATATTAGCCACGATGCGCCATGACATTACATCACGCGTTTTCCTGTTCCTGCAGGGCCCGCACGGTCCGTTCTTTGACGGATTGGGCAAAATGCTGCGCGAAGCCGGAGCGAAAGTTTGGCGGGTGGGGTTTAATGCCGGTGATCGTGCATTCTGGTCGCATCCAAGCGGCTATATTCCCTATCAGGGCCAGCCCGAAAATTGGCCTGCGACGCTCGACGCAATTCTGAGCGACAATGCGATCTCTGACATTGTTTTGTATGGGGACACGCGCCCGGTGCATTCGAACGCCGTCAGGCTGGCACGCGCGAGGGGAATTACAGTTCATGTTTTTGAAGAAGGGTACCTACGCCCCTATTGGGTGACATATGAGCGCGGAGGATCGAACGGGAATTCTCGCCTCATGTCGATGAGCGTCGCAGAGATGCAGGTAGAGTTGGCCCGATCCGATCTGGATGCGCCGTTGCCGCCGGGTCATTGGGGCGACATGCGTCAGCATATCTTTTACGGAGCGCTTTATCATTGGCACGTCATGTTTCGGAACAAGAAATATCGCGGATTTCAGACCCATCGCGCATTGTCGGTTAAAAAGGAATTCAAGCTTTACCTCAAGCGGCTCCTTCTCTTGCCGGTGCACGCGATCGAGCGGCGCCGCGCAACTAGACGCATCAGGAGGGGCGGATTTCCCTACCACATGGTGCTTTTGCAACTGGAACATGACAGTAGTTTTCAAATGCATTCGCCGTTCACGACAATGATCGATTTTCTGGAGTTGGTCATGAGTGGCTTTGCAACAGGCGCCCAGCAACATCATCATCTGGTGTTCAAAGCCCATCCGCTGGAGGATGGTCGGATACCGATGCGACAGGAAATCAAGCGACTGGCAAAACTGCATGGCATTTCCAAACGCGTGCATTTTGTGAGGGGCGGCAAGCTCGCCCAGCTACTAAACGAAGCGCGCAGCGCTGTCACAGTCAATTCCACCGCCGCACAGCAAGTGCTCTGGCGCGGTATTCCTTTAAGAGTTTTCGGAGACGCGGTTTATGCCAAGCCTGAATTTGTCTCCGACCTGCCCTTGCCTGCCTTTTTTGCCGGGGCGGCGCGTCCAAACAACGCGGCCTACAAAGATTATCGCCGCTACCTGCTGGAAACCAGCCAGATCGCAGGAGGATTTTATTCCAACCGGGGTCGGCAGCAGCTACTGCGTCAGGTGGTCGATATGATGTTGCAACCTGACGACCCTTACGATGCCTTGAAATCCGGAACCGCGGCCCCGAGGCAACAGTTAAACCTTGTGAAATAGTTAAACGTTGCTCTTACAGTAGATTTTCAAATTGGATTCCGGTAGTTTATCGCAAAACGTCACGGCAAGTTGGCGAAGACTGAGGCAGAAAATTCATAGGTCGAGGAGGCCGGGCAGTGATTCCCTTTACATTTCGGTGGGCAAAACCCGTCGCTATTGTTGCGGCGATATCCGTATTGGTCTCGTGCGGGTTGCCTCAGGTAGGTCCAAACAAAAAGCAGATTTTTGCCGGCTCGGTGCAACGAGAAGGCGACGCATTTGTCATTTCCGTCAACGATCAGGTTACCCGTGCCACCGCAGTTGTTCCAGCACTTGGGTTTTCCAGCGACTTCAAAAATGCTGGCATTCTAGGTTCCGACACCATTCGCGCTGGCGATACCTTGGGGCTGACGATATGGGAAAACGTTGATGATGGGCTCCTTGCTGGCGAGGCGCAGAATTCAACTCTTCTTGAAGAAGTGCAGGTGGATGGGGATGGTTTTATCTTCGTGCCTTATGCGGGTCGCATCCGCGCTGCCGGCAATAGCCCCGAAGCCATCCGCGGTATCATTACCGAAAAGCTGGAAGATCAGACCCCGGACCCTCAGGTCCAGGTACGCCGCCTTGCCGGTGATGGATCAACGGTATCGCTGATTGGCTCAGTCGGTGCACAGGGCGTCTATGCGATTGAGCGTCCAACGCGGACACTGTCAACCATGCTGGCCCGGGCGGGCGGTGTGACCATTCAACCTGAAATCGCCGAGATCACCGTGACGCGCGGCTCTGCCAGCGGCAAGGTTTGGTTTCAGGACCTTTACAACCATCCCGAGCTGGACATCGCACTGCGTGCGGGGGATCGTATTCTGGTCGAGGAAGACACACGTTCCTATACTGCAATGGGTGCAACAGGGACACAGGCCAAAGTCGCGTTCCAAAGCCAGAACCTTTCCGCGATCGAAGCCATCGCGCAAGTTGGCGGACTGTCTTCGGTGACTGCAGACCCGACGGGCGTCTTTGTGTTTCGCAACGAAGCCGCAGAAATCGCCAACCCACTGTTGGGGCGCGATGACCTGATCGGCGCCCAGCGCATGATCTACGTGCTTGATCTGACGGAACCCAATGGCATGTTCACCGCCCGCGATTTTGTGATCCGCGACGGTGACACCGTCTACGTCACAGAAGCGCCGTTCACACAATGGGATAAGACAATCTCGTCAACGGCGAACTCTCTGGCTGCACTCAGTGCTGTAGCCGCGTTTACCAACAGAAATTAATGATCGCCGACATCGAAACCAAAGCCGTCGCCGGGGCATCCCCGCGGCGGCTTTTGGTTTATAACGGTGGCTTTTTGCTCCAGCGGCGACTTCGAAGAATACTGCATTTGGCAGGCTATGATTTACGCATTGGTGTGCCCCGCCCGGATGACCTTGTTGGTATCTGGGGGCATAGTCCGACATCACATCGTGGCAAAGCGGTCTCTGAAAAATACGGTGTTGATCTTCTGCGGGTTGAGGACGCCTTTTTGCGCTCATTACATCCCGGCCGATCGGGTGAACCACCCTTGGGTCTGCTACTGGACAAATCGGGCGTGCATTTTGATCCCGCAACGCCGTCTGATCTGGAACAGATTCTGGCGACGCACCCCCTAGATGACACTGCCCTGATGGACCGGGCACGTGGTGCGATAGAGCGGATCAGGGAGGCGCATCTGTCCAAATACAGCGGCTTTGACCCACAAACCCCGCTGCCCGATCCCGGATATGTGTTGGTGATTGATCAGACCAAAGGCGATGCCTCTGTCACTGCCAGTGGCGCAGGACGTTCACAGTTCCTAGAAATGCTAGTATTTGCGCAAGAGGAACACCCCGGCGCCCGTGTAATCATCAAATCTCATCCGGAAACTGGCGCCGGATATCGGAAAGGCCATTTCGACCCTGAAGATGAAAACGACCGCATCACCATTCTGACAGAATCTGTAAGTCCGTGGCACCTGTTTGAAGGGGCAGTTGGTGTCTATACGATCTCATCGCAAATGGGATTTGAGGCGATTTACGCCGGGCACAAACCTCGGGTATTTGGTCAACCTTTTTACGCAGGCTGGGGTCTCACCATTGATGAAAACCCGGTGCCGCGCCGAGAACGCGCACTGACACGCGCCCAACTTTTTGCCGCCGCAATGATCCTCTATCCGGTCTGGTACGATCCGCATCGGGATACGCTGTGCCCCCTCGAAGACGCTCTTGTCGCGCTTGAGGCGCAGGTCAATGCGTGGCGCGCGGATCAACACGGTTGGGTCGCCAGCGAAATCAGGCTGTGGAAACGCAACCATTTTCAGAAGATGTTTGGGCGCTCAAAGAAAGTGGTCTTTCAGAATGACACACAAAAAGCCGAGGCGCTGGTCACATCCTCAAAGCGCCAGTGGATGGTTTGGGCTGGAAAGGCCAGGCCGGAACATGACGGCGCGATGCGCATCGAAGATGGGTTTTTGCGTTCGCGAGGTCTTGGTGCTGAACTTGTGCCGCCACTGTCCCTCGTCACCGACGATCTGGGCATTTACTATGATCCCGCCAAACCCAGCCGCCTTGAACACCTGATTGCCACCCGCGCAGAGATGCGCCCCGATCAGATGGCCCGGGCACAACGATTAATTCGCACCCTGCGTGAGGGGCGCATCAGCAAATACAATCTGGGCGGTGCACTGCCTGATTTGCCGGGGGGGCCGCGTATCCTTGTCCCGGGTCAGGTTGAAGATGACGCATCGATCACTACAGGCGCGGGCAATGTGCGTACTAATCTCGATCTCTTGCGCGCTGTCCGCACCGCGCGACCAGACGCCGTAATTATTTACAAACCCCACCCCGACGTTGAGGCGGGACTACGCAACGGGGCTATCGACCCATGCACTTTCGCGAACGTGGTTGCACATCAGGCTGACCCGATAACCCTGTTGGAACAGGTCAGCGAAGTCTGGACGATGACGTCCTTGCTGGGATTCGAGGCGCTGTTGCGGGGTGTACCTGTCGTAACCCTTGGCGCGCCTTTTTATGCGGGCTGGGGGCTGGCAGAGGATCGCGGCACCGTGCCGCCTCGTCGGAATATTGCAGTCACTCTGGAAGGGTTGGCCCATGCCGCGCTGATCGATTATCCGCGCTATTTTGATCCCGTCACTAAATCGATCTGTCCACCCGAAGTCATTCTGGAGCGGTTGTCGAGCGGTCAAGTCTTCCATCCGGGCCCCGCAAATCGGCTGCTGTCGAAAATACAGGGGCTTTTTGCCAGCCAGTCACACCTTTGGAGATAGGCCTAACCTTTGGCACGGGACCAGCGGTGCATGACATCCCCGCCAACGGCCCGGGTTTCCGCTAAGGAAAACCGAGGCGCATCGGACAAGGCGCCGATCCCCATTGCGCCAATTGCCGGCAGGCCTTCTGCACCAATCACCAAACCTGCCTCGAACCCGACAAGGTCGTCCACCAAATCGGCAGAAAGCAAAGAAGCCGCCAGCGCACTGCCGCCTTCGCAAAAAACCCGCGTTAGGCCTGCAATTGCCAGTTGGCGCAAGACGTCCGCTGGGTCCAGTTGACTGCCGCGCGTTGCACAGGGCAGCAATTCAGCCCCCAACCCTTGCCAAGCCGATGCAAGGCTAAAATCGGCGTCGCTGCCGTGGCACAGCCAAAGCGGAACGTCACGGGCACTACGTGCCAATTGCCCCATCAGCGGCAGATCAAGACGGCGCGAAACCACGACCCGAACCGGCTGGTGCACGCCCCCCATACCCCGCACCGTCAGGGCAGGATCATCGCTGCGCGCCGTACCGGCCCCCACCATGACAGCGTCGTGGCGCGCGCGCATCGCGTGCACCAACCGGCGCGCTTCTGGCCCAGTGATCCATTTGCTTTCGCCGGTCGCTGTCGCGATACGACCATCAAAACTATTGCCAAGCTTGAGCGTGACAAAGGGCCGTCCAAGTTCGGTTTTCATGAAGAACCCGGCGTGATCGGCAGCCGCCTCATCGGTAAGAATACTGGTTGTGACCTCGATCCCAGCCGAACGCAACATTGCAAAGCCGCGCCCCGCAACCCGAGTATCCACATCTTCCATGGTGCATATGACACGGGCAACGCCCGCATCAATCAGGGCTTGAGCGCACGGCGGGGTTTTCCCAGTATGGGCGCAGGGCTCAAGGCTGACGTAAGCGTCGCTGCCCCGGGCTAAACCGCCCGCTTGTTCCAAGGCAACAGTCTCGGCGTGTGGGCGCCCACCGGCCTGTGTCCGGCCACGACCAACGATGCGGTCATTTTTGACGATCACGCAGCCAACTGCCGGATTAGGCCAAACAGCCCCCTGTCCGCGCCGCCCCAATGAAAGGGCGAGCGCCATAAAACGTGCGTCTTGTGCGTTCACGCGTCTTCGGGGGGAGCATCCGGGCGTAACTCGCTGACAAACTTATCAAAATCGTCAGCCGCCTGGAAGTTCTTATAGACAGATGCAAACCGAACATACGCAACGGTATCGATCCGCGCGAGGGCCTCCATCACGATCTCACCGATCTGTTTGGAGCCTATATCCGTTTCACCCATGCTTTCCAATCGCCGAACAATGCCTGAAATCATCTGGTCAATACGATCTGGATCGATCGGGCGTTTTTGCATCGAAATGCGAATGGAACGCTCTAGTTTGGTACGATCAAAATCCTCGCGTTTGCCGGTGGATTTGATCACAACCAGATCACGTAATTGCACCCGCTCATAGGTCGTAAACCGCCCGCCACACGCCGGACAAAACCGCCTGCGACGGATTGAAACATGATCTTCGGCCGGCCGGCTGTCCTTAACTTGTGTATCGATATTTCCGCAAAACGGGCAGCGCATAGCCGTCCCCCTTTATTCCGTTTCCGCCTCATTGTGGGACTATTGGCCCACTTATCCACAAGTATATGATACCCGCTACAGTTTGGGTAGAGGAGAAATGGCATCGCAATATAGAGGATGGCTACACCCGCGAATTCTAGGCCCTGAAACTGGTCAGTCACCGCCCGCTAAACGGAAAAACATTATCACCACACAGCGTTTTTGCGTGCCCCGCGCTCATGCTGGCCCCTTCGCGTTGAATTGTAACAGAGGATGATCGTTTGGGCTCAACTGGAGACTGAGCCGCATCAATTGTGAAAACCACACCGTTGCGCCCTTGTTGAGTTTCGGCAGGCCCTATCGGTTTCACAATGATCAGTTCCGTTTTGCTGTATCTGCCCAACACCCGCCCACTATAGTCAGACGCCGCACACCACATGGCCCGTGGACTGGTAGAAGCTTTTTTGATCACCTCAAATTCGGTTGGGCCTACCGGATTTACCGTAAGCCAGTTAGTGGACCGAAACGACTGTGCGGTGGCAGGAACAGTTCCGATGATTAGCGCAAGGGCCGCGGCCCCTATCGTGTTTCCATTCATCTTCTGCACTTCCTTTCTTGACAGTTGATCGGGGGTGTTGATGTAGACTTTCAGCTCAAGACCTATGCTGTTCAACTTAAGTGAGAAAGCGGAACATGGTAGTGTCGGCACAAAAACTTGATGCCCACGTGAGTCCTTGCTCTGCTTTTGACATCCAAAGAGCAATTGCCAGTTTCTTTCCTGCTACTCACTACAATACGAATATGGGCCGCTTCGAATCGAAGCGGCCCTGACTCTAATGAATTTTGTTAGCGGATCTATTGGTCCAGGAATGACCGTAGTTTTCGACTGCGCGACGGATGCTTGAGTTTACGTAATGCCTTTGCCTCGATCTGGCGAATACGTTCGCGCGTCACGCTGAATTGCTGACCGACCTCTTCCAGCGTGTGATCGGTGTTCATGCCAATGCCAAACCGCATCCGCAAAACCCGTTCTTCACGCGGCGTCAGTGACGCCAGAACCCGCGTAGTGGTTTCTTTCAGGTTCTCCTGAATGGCGCTGTCCAATGGCAGAACCGCATTTTTGTCTTCAATGAAGTCACCAAGCTGGCTGTCTTCTTCGTCGCCGATAGGAGTCTCCAGCGAGATCGGTTCCTTGGCGATTTTCATCACCTTGCGCACCTTCTCGAGAGGCATCTGTAGTTTTTCAGCCAGTTCCTCGGGCGTCGGCTCACGACCAATTTCGTGCAGCATTTGGCGGCTGGTGCGTACCAGCTTGTTGATCGTTTCGATCATATGCACCGGAATACGGATCGTACGGGCCTGATCTGCAATAGAACGCGTGATCGCCTGACGGATCCACCATGTCGCATAGGTGCTGAATTTATAGCCGCGACGATATTCAAATTTATCCACGGCCTTCATCAGGCCAATGTTACCTTCCTGAATAAGATCAAGGAATTGCAGGCCGCGGTTGGTGTATTTTTTCGCAATGGAAATTACGAGACGCAAGTTGGCCTCGACCATTTCTTTCTTGGCCTGACGGGCTTCTTTTTCACCCTTTTGCACCTGTTGTACGATGCGACGGAATTCCGGGATATCAAGGCCAACATATTGCCCGACCTGCGCCATCTCAGCTCGCAAGTCTTCAACTTTGGCCGTGGAGCGTTCGATGAACATCTGCCAGCCGCGGCCAGGCTTTTCGGCCATTTCGGCCAGCCAATTTGGATCAAGCTCGCGACCGCGATATTCATCAATGAATTCGCGACGGTTGATCCGTGCCTGGTCCGCGAGCTTTACCATTGAGCCATCGATCGACATGATCCGTCGGTTGATGCCGTAAAGCTGATCGATCAGTGCTTCGATCCGGTTGTTGTGCAGGTGCAGTTCGTTCACCAACAACACGATTTCCGAGCGCAACTTCTGATAGGTGTCTTCTTCCTTGGCGCTGAACGAACCATCTTCATTCAGTGTGGCAGAAATCCGACTGTCCTGCATTTCCGAAAGCTGAACATAATCAAGCGCGATCTGGTCCAACATTTCCAAAACCTGAGGCTTTAGGGCCGCTTCCATCGCGGCCAGCGACATGTTGGCCTGTTCGTCTTCATCATCGTCGTCATCTGCTACGATCGGATTGCCATCAGCGTCCAATTCGGGACTTGCGGCCTCTTTGTTTTCGCTTGCAGGCGCGGTCGTCGCACTGTCCACAACCGGGGCAGAGCCCTCTTCGTCAAGTTGATTGCCAAAGGTCGTTTCAAGATCGATTACATCCCGAAGCAGGATGTCTTCAGACAGCAATTCGTCGCGCCAGATTGTGATCGCCTGAAAAGTCAGTGGGCTTTCACAAAGCCCGAGAATCATCGTGTTGCGGCCAGCCTCGATCCGTTTAGCGATCGCAATTTCGCCTTCACGGCTCAGCAGCTCGACCGAGCCCATTTCGCGCAGATACATCCGAACCGGATCATCCGTGCGGTCGAGTTTCTCTGTGGTGGAGGCCGCCAGCGTAACTTCGCGGGCGTTGTCAGTTGTGGCAATGTCGGTCGAGCCTTTGGCCTCTTCCTCTTCCGCCTCATCGTTCTCGATAATATTGATGCCCATCTCAGAGAGCATCGACATAACGTCTTCAATTTGTTCAGAACTTACCTGATCAGGGGGTAAAACCTGATTGAGCTGATCATATGTGATATAGCCCCGTTCACGGGCCTCGCCAATCATCTTTTTGACGGCGGCCTGGCTCATATCCAGCGTTTCTTCGGGGTCTCGATCTTCAGTTTTTTGGTCGTCGTTGTCTTTGGCGGCCATGCGGTGCTCCTGCGAAGGGCTTAGATGATTCGTTTTGCGAATCAGTAGCGCGACTGGTGATTCGTTTTATTCGTTTACCTTGTTTTCTTTAGACATTCCTTACCAAAACGCATCAGCGACGTGGTTTAGTAGCACTTACCTTGTCCATCAGTGCGGCAAAGTCACTGCGTTCGCTGCGTTTCAATTCTATCCCGTTCTCTGCGATATCGTACTCTGCAGTGTCTTCATGCTGACTCCGTTCTGCGGTGTTGCGCGCCTGTGCAGCTTGACCAAGTCGCCATGTCACCGCCTCGTCGGCTAGGCCAGACAAGTCTTCGGACGCCTCGGCAATTTCCGCGCGCAAACCGTTTCGGGTTGCCAGCTTTGCCAATTCTTCGGCCACTGTCATCTGTGCCAATTCAGCATCACCAGGGTTACGTACACTTGGGGTTATTGCGACATGGCGCGCCGCAAGCAGGTTTTCAAGGGCCTGCGGCCCCAATGCGCCATGAATTTCACCATGCAGCGCCTCAACTGGCAGGTCAGAATGGCGCAATAGCACGTCGCGCAGTTGGGCCATCTCTGGGTCGCGACATTCAAGCGCTTCCAGCCCAGCTTCGAACTTAAGGATAATCTGCGGCGTGGACAGGCAGGCAGCCAATATGACGGCCTCTCGCATTGCGTCCTGCACCCCGTCGCCAGATGCCACCAAAAGCGACGCCTTGGCGGTTGGTGTCGCTGACGCAGGCGGGCGCTGCCATTTTCCGCCGCGTCGCTGGCCACTAATGGGGGAAGCGCTACGCTTTGGCCGAAACAATTGCCAGCGCAGATCCTTGATCGCCTGCCCATAGTGGCCTCGAATTGAGGGATCGCGGATCAGTTTGATTTTCTCACGTAACGTCTTATCCAGTGCCGCCTTGCGTTCGGGGCTGTCAAAAACTCCGCCATCGGTCTCGCGCCGCCAAAGCAACTGGACCATGGGCAACGCATTATCCAACAACGTCTGAACCGCCCCCGGGCCCTGGGCGCGGATCAGATCATCGGGGTCCTGGCCATCGGGCATGATGGCAAAGCGCAGCGACTGACCGGCCTCAAGCAGCGGAAGAGCCAGATCAATCAGCCGCATCGCGGCACGCAGGCCAGCCGAGTCCCCATCCAGTGCAATGATCGGCTCCGGCGCGATGCGCCACAGCAATTGAAGCTGTCGTTCTGTGATTGCAGTGCCAAGCGGTGCGACACAGGCGTCAAACCCGCCGCTCGCCAAGGCGATCACGTCCATATACCCCTCGGCGACGATCAAGGGGGCGCCCTTGCCTGCCGCCTCGCGGGCGGGACCGTGATGGTACAGGCTGCTGCCTTTATCAAACAGATCCGTTTCAGGTGAGTTCAGGTATTTCGCATTGTCATTCGGGTCCATGGCCCGTCCGCCAAAGGCAATGCAGCGCCCACGCGGATCGCGGATCGGAAACATGATACGCCCCCGAAACGTGTCATAAGGCTTGCCGCCTTTGGTCGAGGGTTTGGCAAGCCCGGCCCCGAGAATGAGGTCCTCGGCAATTTCTTTGCCGATCAGATGATCCCACATTCCCTGCCAAGCAACTGGCGCAAAGCCGATTTCGAACCGTTCCTGAACTTCCTGACTCAGCCCGCGCCGTTCAAGATAGTCACGTGCGTCCGAAGCAGCACCAGTTTTCAACTGTAACCGATAATATTGCACCGCCTTTTCCATCACCGCGGCAAGCTGCGTGCGCCGGTCTGATTTTTCGCGAACCTTGGGATCAAGCGCGGGCATGGTCAATCCAGCCTCGCGCGCCAGAATTTCAACCGCTTCCATGAAACCTACGTTCTCAGTCTCGCGAATGAACGAAATTGAATCGCCTTTGGCGTGGCAGCCGAAACAGTAGTAGAAACCCTTGCGATCATCGACGTGAAAGCTGGCGGATTTTTCCTGATGGAACGGGCACGGCGCCCACATATCGCCCTTGCCCTGGTTGGATTTTCGCGCGTCCCACACGACCTTGCGCCCGACAACCTGAGACAGGCTGACGCGGTCACGTAGTTCTTCGATAAATCCCGGGGGCAGACTCATGCTGTCTCAGTAGCACATTGTTGAAAGGAAAGGCGACAGCCGCTTAATTGTTCATACAGGTTCCCAACCACTCCGAACGCAGATCAATTTCGCGCAAGTCTCGTTTTTTTATCGCGTAAACGTAAGGTGCCAAAACCGGAATGGCCTTGCTATAGCGTGCAGGCCAAGGTGGATCGCTTGCCTCGATCGTCTTTTGTAGCTTTCGTTCTGACACGCCCTCCATCCGCGCATTTTTGACGGCATCAACAACATCGGCCTGATATCCACAGTCCAGTTCCTTCTCACTTTGCGCCGAACTGCCAGTCGCGGCCAGCGCCAATGAAACAGCAAGGGACATGATCATCAATTTCTTCATGGGCGTTCTCCGGAATCAGATACATTGCGCGGCAGACTACCGTCGCGCGGCGACACCTTCCATAGCCGTCTTCAGATCGTGAACCAATGTCTGCGCCATCGACCGGAATACCAGAATCATAAATGTATTCGCACCCGTAGATGAGATAGACGCGCTCATATGCATCAAATCTGTTCGCACTGTATGTCCTCGTTTGAAAGGGCCAGCGCGTAGATCAACAGGCACCAGACGGGCCAGAACATCTGCAGAGCCTGCCCCGCACAATTGCACAACAGTCCAGGCGTCCGATTGATCTGTGAGGGCGGCGTATTTGGCCAGTGTGGCGTCCGGTGCCGGACCGGCCAATAAAACATGGCTCAACCCAAACCAGATTACCCGCGCACCCTTTTTGCCCGTGACACGGTTGGCGCCCGGCAACGTGACACCGTGCGCCATATTCAATGCTTCCGACAAAGCTTTTTCCTTGCCGTTGAAGGGCGCTATTGATGTCAGGTGTCCGGCATCCACTTGGCTGAGTTCGACGGCGCCAATGGTAAGCGGCAACAGTCCCGCAGCCGGAGTTTTTGCTATCAATTCAGCCACGAACCTTCTCCCCTTCTGGATCAAGGAAGACGGGATGACAGACCTCGCAAATGGTTTCGACCCCGCGCAGGTGGTCCACCATGCGTAACCTTTCTCCATGTCGTTCCGGCCCGTTTTTCAGGAATCCCAAACCAAGAAAGCTCTTCAGTGTTGGCGAAAAGCCGACCGACGTGACATAGCCCTGATCATTCACGCGCACCGCTTCGTCGGTTTCATTGAACAAATGCGCCCCCGCGGTGAGTTGTTTGACGGTGCCGACAGGTTTCAGCCCGACCAATTGCTCGCGGCTCAGTTCGCACAACCCTTCCCGCTCGGACATGGTTTTTCCAATGCAGTCTTTTTTGGCTGACACCATGCGCCCCAATCCAATGTCAAAGGCGGTGATACGGCCGTGTATCTCTGCGTGGGTGATGAACCCTTTTTCGATCCGCATGACATTCAACGCTTCCATGCCATAGGCACATCCGCCCAGCGCCTCGGCCCGCGCCACAAGTAAACGAAACAGGCTGTCACCATAACGGGCTGGCACGGCAACCTCGTAGGCGTGCTCACCGGAGAAAGATATTCTGAACAACCGCCCAGGAACACCCGAAACGCCGACCGGGCCGCAAGCCATGAATGGCCAGCCCGCTTCGTCAATCTTGTCGTCCAGAATCCCGTTCAGCAATTCGCGTGATTTTGGTCCGGCGACGGCAAATTGTGCCCATTGTTCGGTCACGGAAATGAACGACACGTCAAAATCTGGACGCAAAGCTTGATGCACAAAATCCAGGTGGGTCATGACCGCGCCAGCAGCGGCGGTTGTGGTGGTCATCACATAATGGTTTTCTCCCATTCGCGCAGTTGTGCCATCGTCCAGAACATGCCCGTCCTCGCGCAGCATCAATCCATAACGGGTCCGTCCTACCTTCAAAGAGGAAAACATGTTGGTGTAGACAAAATCGAGGAATTCGGGTGCATCCGGGCCCTGAATGTCAATCTTGCCCAGCGTTGAAACATCGCAGATACCCACGCTTTCGCGCACAGTATTGACCTCGCGGTCGCAGCTTTGTCGCCATGTGCTTTCGCCCTGTGCCGGATAATAGCTCGGACGGTACCAAAGGCCCGCTTCGATCATCGGCGCGCCCCGCTCCACACTTGCGGCGTGAGAGGTTGTAAAACGCTGCGGCGCAAACCCGTCACCCTGCCCTCCTGCGCCCATTGCAGCAATGGCAACCGGTGAATAAGGCGGGCGGAATGTCGTGGTCCCGGTTTCCGCAATTTCACGCCCTGTAACATCGGCCAGAATTGCCAGCGCCCCGACATTCGAGTTCTTCCCCTGGTCCGTGGCCATACCCTGCGTCGTATACCGCTTCATATGTTCAACAGACCTGAAGTTTTCGGTTGCGGCCTGTTCAACGTCCTTCACGCTTACATCGTTCTGAAAATCCAACAGGGCACGCCCCTTTCCCGGAACCGACCAGAGTGCTGTAACGGCATAGGGCGTGTCATCTGTAACCGGTGTTTCCACCCGGGCGGTTTTCAATCCCAACTCCTCCAGAATGGCTGTAGCGGCAGAAACGCCGCCACCAAGGCACGCAGCGGTTGAAAAATCCCCATTGCAGGCACCGGCAGCAACCATGCCCGGCACAGACCCCGGTGTTGGCACAAAGCTCGCGATGTCTTCGCGCCATGTCGGTCGCCCGTTCAAGTGGCAAGTCAGATGCAGCGACGGGTTCCATCCTCCGGACATGGCCAGACAATCCGTGCCGATCTTTTGTTCGCCCCGCGGGCTTCGCAACGTTATGCTTTCAAGCGCCTTACGACCTGATGCGCCACAAACCTCAGCCCCCTTGTAGACCGGGAATTCACCGCTGACTTTTGCATCCCAGCGGCTGTCAATCAACGCTGCCACATGGACCCCGGCGGAAACCAGATCATGTGCCGTGCGATGCGCGTCATCGTTGTTGCCAAATACGGTGACGGCCTGCCCCGGACTGACGCCCCAGCGGTTAAGATAGGCCCGAACCGCCGCGGCTGTCATGATACCCGGGCGGTCATTATTCTGAAAGGCGACCGGACGCTCGATCGCACCTGCCGCTAGGATTGAGCGTTTCGCCACAATCCGCCAAAAGGTCTCAAGCGGCGCGCCGAGACGCCGGTTACGCATATGCTGGCTGACCTTTTCAAGTGCGCCAAATGTGCCCTGATCGTAGACCCCGGTGACGGTCGTTCGACGCATGAGCCGGACGTTGTCCATGGTTTCCAGTTCGGCCACAACTTCACCAGCCCAAACCGATCCCGGTGCGCCATCGATAGCAAAAGTTTCGGCGTTGAGCCGCCCGCCCATCCGTGCATCTTCGTCCGCCAGTATGACATCCGCGCCTGAACGCGCGGCGGTGAGCGCGGCCATTAACCCTGTTGGGCCGCCGCCAATCACCAGAACATCACAGAACGCAAACGCCCGCTCGTATTTATCCGGGTTGTGATCGCCGGAAAGCCTGCCAAGACCGGCGGCGCGACGAATGATCGGCTCGTATAATTTTTCCCAGAACGATGGCGGCCACATGAATGTCTTGTAATAAAACCCGGCCCCCAGAAAGGGCGCTGCAATATCGTTCACCCCCATCACATCGAAACCAAGCGATGGCCAGTTGTTCTGGCTGCGCGCTTCCAGCCCATCATAGAGTTCCTGCACGGTCGCGCGCACATTTGGTTCTTGCCAGGCACCTGACCGGAGGGTCATCAATGCATTTGGTTCTTCGCTACCCGCACTCAAAATGCCGCGCGGGCGATGATATTTGAACGACCGGGCCACCATCTTGATGTCATTGGCCAAAAGTGCTGAGGCAAGAGTGTCACCTGCAAATCCAGAATAAGGCCTGCCGTCAAACGAGAAGGAAATTGGCCTGCTGCGATCGATAAGACCTATGCCGTCAACCCTCATGACTTTGCCCTCTCAGCTTTCGCTGCAAGTTCAGTTTCGAGCACCTCGTGGGTCAGTGTATTGCGCGTGACAATGATCCAAGCCGCGCACCCGCTTTGATGATGCCACAGATCGCGGGTCACACCGGCTGGGTTTTCCCGGTCATGTACGTAATTATTCCACGCATCCGCAACGGCACCCGGCGCAGGCCGATCCAATGCGACTGCGGCACCGCGATAGTAAAACTCCCGCAGATCACGATCTCCACATAGGGGGCACCTGATCCTCATCCAGCACTCTCCCGCTGCTTGCTCCGCGCCATAAACTGGTATTCCAAACGTTTTGTTTCAGACATTTACCGAACACCCCTAATGTAAATTATGCTGAGAACCGGTGCCCTCTTCATCCAACAATCCCCGACCCGTCCGAAACCGATCCAGCCGGAATTTCGCCGCCGGTTCATGATGCGTTCCGGTGGCCATCAGATGCGCAAAGCTAAAGCCCGATCCCGGCACAGCCTTGAACCCGCCGTAACACCAACCGCAGTCAATAAAGAGACCGTCAATATCCGTCTTGTCGATGACCGGGGAACCATCCGGCGTCATGTCCATGATACCTCCCCACGACCGCAAAACTCTTGCCTTGCCGATCATCGGCATCAAGGTCATGCCAGCCTCCATCACGTGTTCTTTCATCGGCAGGTTCCCGCGTTGCGCATAACTGGCGTAAAAATCCAGGTCGCCGCCAAAAACCAGGCCGCCCTTGTCAGATTGCGAGATGTAAAAGTGTCCCATCCCAAAGCTGACCACATGATCGATGCAAGGTTTTAAGCCCTCTGTAACAAAAGCTTGCAAAACATGGCTCTCAATTGGCAATCGCATGCCCGCCATTGCGGCCACCTGCCCCGAACGGCCCGCCACCACGATGCCGACTTTCTTGGCCTTGATCGCGCCGCGCGAGGTTTGAACTCCTTTCACAACGCCGTTTTCGACGTCGATCCCGGTGACCTCGCAATTCTGCAAAATGTGCACGCCACGCTGGTCGGCCCCCCGGGCAAAACCCCAGGCCACGGCATCATGACGCGCTGTGCCGCCACGAGGGTGCAGCAAACCGCCGTAAATCGGAAAACGGGTATTATCATAATCAAGATAGGGCAGATATCGGCGCACGCCTTCAGGATCCAGCAGAACCGCGTCATCCCCCTGATTGATCATAGCGTTGCCGCGACGCACAAATGCGTCGCGCTGTCCATCTGAGTGAAACAGGTTGATCAGACCGCGCTGTGAATGCATGACGTTATAGTTCAGGTCTTCCTCAAGCATTTCCCATAGCTTTAAGGAATGGCTGTAAAACTCTGAATTTCCTTGTAGAAAATAGTTGGCGCGCACGATCGCAGTATTTCGCCCGACGTTGCCACCACCGATATACCCTTTTTCCAAAACGGCAATATTCGTCATGCCGTGGTTCTTTGCAAGATAATAGGCAGTCGCTAGCCCGTGCCCACCGCCACCGATGATCACGGCGTCATATTCCGCCTTTGGCTCAGGATCATGCCAATGCGGGGTCCACCCTTTATTGCCGGTCAGCCCCTCTTTGAGGACCCGCAATCCGGAAAAACGCATTTGATATCCCCCCTAGTTCAGACACACGTTAAACGCATGTGAGCACAGCTATCAATGCGGCATGAAAACTGGCCGCCGGAAAGTCGACAATTTTCGGTCTGTTCGCGACCGCGGGACACAACTTCAGAAGAATAGGCGAAAAGCAATCCCAGCAATCGGTGCAGTATCGTAGCTTTGCTTGTCCACAGTTGCACCGCTCGAGTCATCCAGTTGCAACTCTCCGTCAAATTCAGCACCGGCAAACGCAGTCAGAGACAAGAATGGCGTTGGTTTATATTGCACGGACACAACAACCGGAAAGCTGCTGTCTTGCCCAACACCGTTTGGCGCAAGACCACGATCATCAAGCCTGAACCGGATTTCTTCGGATCGCGCACTCAATGAAAAGCTCCAGTCATCCGTGTGATCATAGGTTAGCGTGAGGCCCGGTCCTTGCGTCGCCCCGAGGCCCGAGCCTGTTGAAAAATTCCATCTGTCCGAAATATCCCAGTCGATCAGCAACGCCGGAAAGACTTCTAGATCATCGTCTTCGATTTGCGAGAAAACCCCAGCACCCGGCCCAATCGTCAGCCGATCATTCAAGCGCCAAGTGATCCCGGCGAATGCGCCATAAGAACGTCCGTCAGAAGCGCTCGCGCCGGACTGGTAGTCATATCGGACCGATGGCGCGACAAACGCATTTACTCTGTCGTTGATGCTGAAGCGAAGTGGCAGGGAAATGCGCAGGTCTTTTACATCGTTCCACGGCTCGTTTCCCGGGTTGCCAAAGTCATAAGAAATGTTTCCGGTACTGACCAACAACCCAACAGATTGACCGGATTCAAACCGATAAAGTCCGCCACCGCGCAAGAACGTCCGCTGCGACGTGAACGACCCTGCGCCGCTAAGGTCCGAACTTCCCTGAAAAACCGCCAATCCATCGGCAATTCCACTCCATCCTTCAGAAGGGCCCCGCGGCTGTGCCCAGACCGATCCAGTTGCATGGGTTAAGAAAAGCAAACTGACGATAATTAACTTAAGCGTCACAATAAATTTCTCCAATAAGTGATTTCCGGTGGCGAGGCTGGGAGCGAGCCGCATTGTAGAACAAGAATTCATTAGCGCTATTCTTGTTCAAGACAAACTATGGTCGCAAAAAATGCGCCCGCCACAAAAGACGAGCGCATTGATTTGTTGTAACCTACTTCAGAGCCCTTTGGCGCGATAACTCGCTGCGACCTTGCCAATCGCAACAAGATAGGCGGCAGTGCGCAGATCATCGACGTCGTCGCGGCTGTGCCAGACTTCGCGCATGGACTGATAGGCTATCCGCATCGTGTCATCGAGCCCTGAGCGAACCAGTTCAAGTTCGCCTGCGCCCCGAAGATATTTGGTCTTGAAGTCAGGCGAAATGGTCCAGCCGAGTTCCTTGTCCGCAGACAGCCGTTCCAGTTCATCAACGACCAACTGGTGGCGACTTTCTTCCTGGCGGCGCTGCATCCTACCAAAACGGATGTGGCTGAGGTTCTTGACCCATTCGAAATACGAAACAGTCACACCCCCAGCGTTTGCGTACATGTCCGGGATGATGACCGTGCCTTTTTCACGGAGAATAGCGTCGGCGCCAGCCGTGACTGGGCCGTTTGCCGCTTCGATGATCAACGACGCCTTGATACGGGCCGCATTTTCAAGATTGATAACTCCTTCCAGCGCCGCCGGAATCAGAATATCGCAATCTTCCTCGAGGATGGGAGCGCCATCGGCCGAGTGCGTCGCATCCGGATACCCTGTGATACCGCCATGTTTGGCGATCCAGCCACGAACGGCTTCGACGTCCAGACCTTTGGGATCAAACAGCGCACCATCTCTTTCAATTATCCCGATGACTTTACTGCCATCTTCTTCGGCCAGAAACTTGGCAGCATGATAGCCCACATTACCCAGTCCCTGAACAATGACCTTTTTGCCTTCAAGCGATCCCTTTAGGCCCGCAATGGCAACATCTTCAGGATGCCGGAAAAACTCCTGCAATGCATATTGCACGCCACGTCCGGTTGCCTCGACCCGACCGGCAATGCCCCCGGCATTAAGCGGTTTGCCGGTTACGCAGCCTGCAGAATTGATATCGGTGGTGTTCATCCGTTTGTATTGGTCCGCAATCCACGCCATCTCTCGTTCTCCGGTCCCCATATCGGGCGCCGGTACGTTCTGACTTGGATGTATCAGATCCCGCTTGGCAAGTTCATAAGCGAAGCGACGCGTAATCAACTCCATCTCGTGTTCATCGTATTCACGCGGATTGATGCACAAGCCACCCTTGGATCCGCCAAACGGAGCCTCTACCAACGCGCATTTATAGGTCATCAGTGCAGCTAGCGCTTCAACCTCGTCCTGATTCACGGCAAGGGCGAAACGAATGCCCCCCTTAACCGGCTCCATATGCTCGGAATGCACTGAACGATACCCGGTAAAGGTCTGGATCTGACCACGCAGGCGAACCCCAAATCGTACCGTGTAGGTTGCATTGCAAACCCGTATCTTTTCTTCCAGACCAGGCGGGAGATCCATCAGGGCGACTGCCCTGTTGAACATCAGATCAACACTCTCGCGGAAACTCGGCTCCGCACTTGCGCTGCTGTCTTTCATTAGATCTGTCTCCCTTAATTCGACGTCCGATTCGCCCCAATTTTCGCTTTCTTAACGTCATCCTACGACGTCTTGGTTAATTGTCGCCATTTTTTTGTGCAATCGCGAATCTGTCAAAGTCAGGGGATGCACAGTTCTGCGCTGTCTTTCCAAAAGGGAAACAATAAGGCGCAGTCGACGGAATTTACTCTATTTTTGTGCTGAAAACTGCGGGTGCAGGCGGATTACCGCCCAACTTTGGCCACTTTCTCCTGCCAAAAAGATGGCTGAACTACTGGGTGTGGATGCGACTCAACGAGTGATTGGGTTCGGAAAAGGTGAGAGTGATGGAATATCAAGGGCCGTCTAATGACGGCACCCTGCCCGACGCTGCCATGCCGGGTAACAGGATGCTGCTAAACCGTAAAGCACGCCGAATGCTGTCTCGATTCTATCGTGACGAAGAAGGTGTCATTACAATATTTGCCGTCTATATGGTGATCATGATGGTGATGATCTGCGGTATTGGCGTTAACCTCATGCAGAACGAGTTGATGCGCACCAAGGTTCAATCCACCGTGGATCGCGCCATTCTTGCCGCAGCCGACCTTCAGCAAACTCTGGATGCGGACGATGTCGTTCTGGACTATTTCGCAAAAGCCGGCATGTCGGACTACATCAGCGCCGACGATATCACGGTTACTCCTGGTGTCAGCCTTCCTACGTCCTATTATCGGATTGTGCGGGTTGAGGCGAGAACCTCCACCCCTGTCCTTTATATGCCTTGGGAGTTTGCAAAAGCGCCCGAAGACAGAACAACGCTGCCGGTGTTTGCCTCCGGTCAGGCTGAAGAAGTTATCAATAATGTCGAAATCTCGCTTGTGCTCGATGTATCGGGTTCAATGAACAGCAACAACCGACTCGTTAATCTGAAGGTCGCAGCCAAGAACTTCGTGGACGAGATGATCGACAATAGCCGCGACGGCCGGCTGTCTATTTCGATTATTCCCTATGCAACTCAGGTTTCAATCCCCGAGGAGATGATGGATGAATTCTCGACCGCTGGAGTCAACGATTATTCGAATTGTCTCAATTTCTCTGGATCGGACTTTACAAGTACTTCTGTAGTCCCGACACCCGCCGCTGGCACACCCACGGTATACCAACGGACGCTTCATTTTGACCCTTGGAGAGATTTCGATGGCCGCGACAACGACCCGGTCGAATTGGTGCAACGCCCCGTCTGCGAAGAAATGGCATCGCGCGAAGTTCTGCCGCTGACTGATAATCGAGACGCGATCAAAACGTTCATCGATAATCTGACAGCACGTGGGAATACGTCAATTGACATCGGCATGAAATGGGGTACTGCCCTTGTCGATCCAGCGATACGACCTGCAGTGCAAGGACTGATTGCCGGGGGCAGTGTATCTTCTGGATTTGGTGCCCGCCCGCGTGACTATGATGACCTGGAAACACTGAAAGTAGTCGTCCTGATGACGGACGGCGCAAACACCAGTCAATATTACATCGAAGACGATAATCGGGACGGGCCGACCAACATCTGGTGGAACGAGTTTACCGAAGACTATTCGGTGCGCTGGGACCGCAATGATGGTCTGCAAAACTATGACGGCAATGACAAGGATGGCTGGTTCTATTGGAGCAGCGACGACGTCTGGGCAGATCACCCAAAAGGAAATGGCGACTGGGTTTGTGGCAGAGAAGGTCTGCGTGGCGTACCGATCGACCTTAACGGTAACGGCATCGATAGCGAACTCTACTGCGATACCAATGAAGCGAACGATCCTGCACGGGTGGACGACGAAGAGGGCGACGCCGTTGAGCTGAACTATCCCGAACTGTGGGCCTACACCACGATCAAGCGGAACGTGAAACACAATTTCTACCCTTGGGCGAATGACAGTGCTGCGGACAGCCAATGGCGGCAGGGCGCGTACAACACGTACAATTCCACCACCAAAGACGCGCGTACCAAGGCGATTTGTGATGCCGCCAAAGGGCCAACCAAAAAGATCACTGTCTATGGCATTGGATTTGAAGCCCCTTCATCTGGTCAGACCGTAATTCATGATTGCGCCAGTTCACCCAGCCACTACTTCAATGTTCAGGGCGGTGAGGAACTTGGAAATGCGTTCGAAGCGATTGCGCACCAGATTACGCAGCTGAGGTTGACACAATGAGCCTTAGTCCCCTCAGATTTATTCGGCGTTTTCGTGACGACGAAGACGGCAACATGATAGTCGAATTCGCAATCTTCGTGCCGCTTCTCTTCACAATCTTTCTGACCTCCGTCGAATTGGGAATCTATTCGATGCGCCAGATGTGGTTGGATCGTGGCCTGGACATGACAGTACGTCTGGTTCGGCTTGGCACTGGGGTAACTCCCGATCACGACACCCTGAAGGACATGATTTGTGACCGGGCGGGTTTCATCCCGGACTGTTCGTCCAGTCTGAAGCTGGAAATGCAGCCTGTAGACCCAAGAAATTTCACCGGCCTTACAACGCCAGTCGATTGCGTCGACAAATCGCAGCCGGTTTTGCCTGAGCACGCGCCGACCTATATTCCCGGTCAAGAACATGATCTGATGATATTGCGGGCCTGCGTAAAGTTTGATCCTGTTTTCCCAACAACGGGGTTGGGCTTTCACCTTGTAAAGGACGGCGCTGGCCAGGCGCAGATGTCCGCAATGTCCGCATTTGTACAGGAGCCGGGTTGATGCAAACACTTGCAGTATCTCTGAAAAAGCGATTGGGCCGGTTCGCATCTGATGAGGATGGCAACATCGCGATCGAAGCAACCATTATCATGCCAATCATGTTCTGGGCTTATCTGACGATGTTCTCGATCTTTGACGCGTATCGCCAGTATACCGAGAGTCAAAAGGCCGCTTATACCATCTCTGATCTCATTTCCCGGCAAACTACGCCGCTTGATGATGCGTTCATCGACAGCACGCGCGAGCTCTTTGATACGATGACGCGGACAATCGACCGTCCGTCTGTTCGCGTGACCATCGTAAAATACGATGAGGAAACGGACGACTATACTGTTGAATGGTCCAAATCGCGCGGTTCATTTCTGAATCTGGATGACGCTGCTATTGCAGATTGGGACTCCAAATTGCCAGTTATGCCAGACGAGGAAAACGTGATCATCTTTGAGACGCAGAGCACGTATGACCCACCTTTCAACCTGGCGCTCGAAACCCGGACAATCAATAATTTTGTATTCACACGTCCCCGCTATGCCCCACAGGTTTGCTGGCTGACATGTGACGACGTAACTTAGAAACCCGGCGGTCTTAATTTCGCTGCGTCAGAAGCGTGGCCAGCCTCTCTGACATGACGCGTGTCTGAGCCCCGGGCGTAAGTCCACCTACTCCAATGCGGCGCCCTATACGCCACCAGAGTCCCGGCAGCCAAGCACGCTTGCCGGGACTTTTTAGTGAGATCAGAAAACCATTGGACGGCTTGAATGCAAATACGCCGCGATCAACAGCTTCCATGTCTTCGACGCGGGCCAAAACCGCGCCGCGACTGTCGCGCAACTCCGTCGCTGTCAGTTCGATAACCCATATCGTAGAACGGCGCATCTTATCCGCCATCCAAAGCGCGAGAACTCCAGCACTCAGCAGAAACGCCTGCCACACAAGCGTTGCGGGCTGGGTAAAGGTGACGTAGACCAACAAGACCCCCAAAAGACCCAATGCTCCAATCCCGATCCAACGTCGACCAGCGGACGCCTCTACAGTCGCCAAAACCTCGTTTTCCATAGCTCATCCTTAGCAAACCTATCCGCGCTTTAGCGTGGATCGATCGAGGGTGGTAGCCAATTCAAAACTTTGGCAGCACCTCAGCGCCCGGTTCTTCGGGCTCTTCATCCACCATTTCAGCAGGAAAACCGGGTGCGGTCACGTCGAGACCTGTGGCCTCCTCCAGTCGTTTGATAATATTGGGCGACAGCTCTCGCGCGCCAAATCGCTTTATGCCGTCCTGAAAAATGTCGATCAGCAAGGGGTTTAGCTCAAGCGGCACCCCGGCCCGATCCGCAACTTCCTGAAAAAGCCCTATATCTTTGGCCACCAAATCCATCGTGAATGAAATGTCGCGACTTCCATTTAGGATCACCTGACCTTCGGTCTCATGCACAAACGAGTTGCCCGAACTGATCGCCATTGCCTCGTAAGCCACGTTTAGATCCATGTTGGCCCCTTTAGCCACAGTGAGCGCTTCGGCCACAGAAACCAGATTGGCCGTTGCCAGAAAGTTGGTCAGAACCTTGAGAACACTCGCGCTGCCAAGCCCGCCAGTATGTAAGACGCGCCGCCCCATTGTGGTCAGCAACGGCAATATTCGTTCAAACGTGTCCCGATCACAGCCCGCGAAAATGGCAATGTTTCCTGTATCTGCGCGGTGACATCCGCCCGAGACAGGGCAATCCACGGCTGCACCACCTTTTGCAATGACCTGCGCGCCAAGCCGTTTAACTTCGGCCTCGTCCGTCGTGGACATCTCCATCCAGATTTTACCGTCTCTGATTTCCGGCAACATCTGCATCATCACGGTGTCGCTTGCCGCTGGACTTGGCAGGCAGGTGATCACCGCATCACACATTTGCATCATGTTCGCTGGGTTTTCGCCGTCCTGAGCACCAGCGGCCACCTTTTGTCCGACCAGAGTCGCATCAAGATCATGAACGGCAATGTCCACCCCATTGCGCAACAGGCTGCCGGACAGCTTCCCACCCACATTTCCCAGCCCGATAAAGCCTACGCGCATCTGTTTCTCCTTTGGTCAGTTGCCACAAAGTGAACAGCGCGTAATGCACCGTCTCATCTGTTTGCGACCTTTCAGATTGACGCAAATGGGCATCCCTATACGGTATTGGCATGGCCTATCCTTCAAATGCACCCACACCGCACCCGGACGACGAGGCCGCCGGCATTGAAGTCACGGAAGAATTCGAACGTTTCACGCAGCGCAATGATATTTTCACCCGCGCGTTCTGGGATGAAACTGTCCGCAGCAAGCAAACCGACGGGTTTTTTGCATCATACCGGATGGAAGCCATTCCCCGGCGCGGAGATGGCTTTACGCAGCGGGATTTTGCCCTGCGCAATGCATCCTGGCTGATCTCTGACGTGATGACGGACCGGCATGCAGATCAGGGACGTCGCGAGGGTTTTCAGGCACCGATCAGCTATGACACCCCCGTTGCCCCGACACGGGTAATCGTCGAAGACCCAGAACAGATGAACGCAGAGATCAAACGTATCTCCAAATTTTTCGGTGCTGATCTTTGCGGCGTTACTAATCTGGATGAACGCTGGCTCTACGACACGCGGGTCGACACCCGCGATCTGTCCGCTACCCCGAACGATCTGCCGGAGGGGCTGACTTCTGTGATCGTGCTGGGCCATCAGATGGAACAGGACCTGGTTGCGACCTATCCTTCTGCGCTGGCGGGCGCTGCGACGGGGCGCGAATACAGCCATGAGGCGGCGATTGTCATGCAGGTCGCCGCCTATATCCGCAACCTGGGGTACGAAGCAGTCGCCTCGATGAATGACACCGGTCTGGTAATTCCCTATGCAATCAAGGCCGGATTGGGCGAATATGCGCGCAACCAGCTTGTGATAACGCCCGAGTTCGGGCCCAGATTGCGATTTTCCAAAATATTCACCAATCTGCCGCTGTCGCATGACACTCCAAAACGACGCGGCGTACAGGCGTTCTGCGATATATGCACAAAATGCGCTGACGCCTGCCCGGTCAAAGCACTGCCATTCGGTCCGCCCAAAGTGGGCGGTGAAAATATTTCGGCGCTGAAGGGGGTGCGCAAATGGACATCGGACGCCGAGAAATGTTTTAGTTTCTGGGCCAAAACCTCGACTGATTGCGCCATTTGCATGCGGGTCTGTCCCTTCAATCGTGATTTCTCAAAACCGGGAAATCGTCTGTGGCTAAAGCTTGCTCTGTCACCATGGCGCAAAATTGCGCTGTGGCTGGATCGAAATCGAGGCGGACGGAGAAAACCCTCTGAGTGGTGGGAAACAGGGACATGAGCCTTCCGTTTTGAAATCAGCCGCCACACTATTCCTCTGCGCGTGTGCGCACATGGGCGGTTCTCTGGTGCCAATTGTCTGTCAGAACGCAGGGATTATTTGTGAGCGAGTTCGACCGAAATCAGGAGATTGAAATGTCCCTTCGACCTACACTGGAAACACGACAGGCCGTTCCCACGATGGAAGGTGCTGGTGTCAAACTGCATCGTGCATTTGGCTTTCAGGACCCTTCGGAACTTGACCCTTTTCTTTTGTTCGATGATTTTCGCAACGAACGGCCAGAGGATTTCATCAATGGCTTTCCCTGGCATCCCCATCGCGGCATCGAAACGATTACCTATGTGTTATCGGGAACCGTTGATCACGGCGACAGTCTGGGCAACGCCGGAACACTAGGTGCCGGGGATGTGCAGTGGATGACAGCAGGATCAGGCATAATGCATCAGGAAATGCCGCATGGAAACGCCGGCGGGCAAATGCACGGTTTCCAGCTTTGGGGCAATCTGCCCTCCGCGCTGAAAATGACCGCGCCGCGGTATCAGGATGTTCAGGCGCAAGAGATTCCTGAAGTAATTGACGATGATGGGACCCGCGTGAAAATCATTGCGGGAGATTTTTGGGGTAATTCCGGACCGATTGATGGTATCGCCGCCGAACCTCAATACCTGGATATCTTCGTTCCTTCTGGGGTAAGAAAGACCTTTAGTATTGACACTTACCGACGTGCCTTCGCGTACATCTTTGAAGGTTCCGCAGCCTTTGCGGACGCTAGTCAGCCCGCTGGTGTGTTACTTGAGAAAGAAGTTGCCGGCCAAGAGGTGAACGTCCGCGATCTGAGCGGAAATCGCACGTTAGTGCGTTTCGGAACCGGAGAAGAGGTGACCGTGCAGGCGGGCGAAGGGGGGGTGCGTTTTTTGCTGATATCAGGTGCGCCGCTTGATGAACCTGTGGCATGGCATGGACCCATTGTGATGAACACGCAGGAAGAGCTTAGACAGGCCATCAAGGAACTGCGCAACGGGACTTTCATCAAACCGATCCATTGAAGCAATGAAACAGGGGCGGATCGCGATCCGCCCTACCGCGCGACAGATTTGCGGATCATATTCCAATAAATCTCTTCGACCTGATCCAGCGATAGCCGCCCACCGATTTGATACCACGTGGTGACCCCCGTCAGCATCGCTATCAACCCCAATGTCGCAATCTTCGTATCCGGCACAACAAATTCACCAGTTTCGACGCCGCGACGCAGGATCGTTTCGAGCTGATTTTCGTACGCGCCGCGCAATGCTTCGATCACTGCAAAATTATCGGGATGAAGGTTACGCAGTTCCATATACGAGATGAATACAGCATTCGATCGCTCGAGATGAAATCTGATGTGAAACCGCGTGAACTGCTCAAGCGCCTCCAGCGGCGGCAGATCCTTCGGATTTTTGCGGGCCTCCAGCAATTCTTCCATATGCGTCCGCAGCAATTCAAACAACAGCGATTGTTTGTCGATGGTATAATTATAAAGAGCACCCGCCTGCACGCCGACGTCGGCTGCAATCTGGCGCATTGAAACCGCTGCAAACCCACGCTGTGCAAACAGACGCAGCGCGGCCTCGCGTATTCGCGGACCTGTGATATCGGAATGAGAACCTGCCGTGCGCGCCATAATCTGACTATTATCTGAACGAACGTTCAAATCAAACCCCCGCTTGCGCGTTCCAGCGCGATGCTGCATGACTGGCGTCAGGAGACCTGTTGATGCGTCTGTACCCTCTTGTTCCATTTGTTTTGTTGCTGGCCGGGTGTACCCCCTTGCCTGATCTGGGACCGACCTATCCGGAAAATGGAAGAAAAGTCGAAGCACCTGAACTGGTGCCGATCGAGACTATTTTAGCTCAGGCAACTGAAGCTGCGACTGACTCCGAAAAAACGGAAGAGGAACTTGGCGCGCGAGTTGCCGCACTTAGTGCAAAGGCAGATCGGCTAAGGGCCGAACCCTCCGCACAGTGATCACCACACGCGATTTAAATCTTGGCGATGGATGGCGCTAACTGCGTTGCACGGACACGTCGAACCCGCTACATCGCCCGTGATACGTAAACGCGAGGCAAAGGACGCCGGAATGACACGAGAATTACGCCTTGGGATAGCCGGATTGGGAACCGTCGGGGCCGGCGTCATCAAAATCATCCGTACCAATGCTGCGCTGCTGTCGGCGCGCACCGGCACAAACATCAAGATTGCTGCCGTTTGCGCGCGAGACAAGGACAAGGACCGAGGCGTATCGCTAAGCGGATACGACTGGGAAGGCGACCCAATCGCGCTGGCCCGGCGGGATGATGTGGACGTTTTCGTGGAATTGATGGGGGGATCCGAAGGAGCCGCCAAAGACGCCACTGAAGCTGCAATTGAGGCCGGTAAAGACGTGGTCACGGCAAACAAGGCGTTGCTTGCCATACATGGCCAGTCTTTGGCCGAAAAAGCCGAGGCCATAGGTGGTATTATTCGCTTCGAGGCAGCCGTCGCCGGGGGAATCCCCGTGGTCAAGGCGCTGACCGAAGGGCTTGCAGGGAACGAGATTACCCGCGTGATGGGCGTGATGAACGGCACCTGCAACTATATCCTGACCCGCATGGAAGCTGATGGGCTTGGCTATGATGCACTGTTCGAGGAAGCCGCAAATTTGGGCTATCTGGAAGCCGATCCCAATCTAGATGTGGGCGGCATAGATGCGGGCCATAAGTTGGCGATCCTATCTTCGATCGCGTTTGGAACACAGGTGGATTTTGACGGCATCGAACTGGAAGGCATTCAGCGCATCAGTCTTGATGACATACGCCAGGCCGCAGACATGGGATATAAGATCAAGCTGTTGGGTGTCGCGCAGAAAACCGGTCGCGGGCTGGAACAGCGAATGATGCCCTGCCTTGTGCCGGATACATCGGCGCTGGGTCAATTGGATGGTGGCACCAACATGGTGGTTCTTGAAGGTGATCAGGTTGGTCAGATTGTGCTGGGCGGCCCCGGTGCCGGAAGTGGCCCGACTGCAAGCGCTGTACTGTCGGATATTTGCGATATTGCACGGGGCGTGCGCTTACCGACGTTTGGTCAGGCCGCAGATCAGTTGAGTAAGTCAACTCCCGCTCGGTCGGTTTTGCCAGCCCCCTATTATCTACGGATGTCATTGCTGGACAAACCCGGTGCGCTTGCCAAAATCGCGACGATGTTGGGAGATGCCGGTGTCTCAATCGACAGGATGCGACAATACGGTCATTCTGATCAGACCGCACCTGTCCTTATCGTCACGCACAAAACGACGCGGACAGCCGTTGATGAAGCACTTTCAGCCATGGCTGATACAGATGTTCTAGCCAGTGCTCCTGTTGTTTTGCGTATTGAGAGTATTTGACTCTGGTCATGGCACAATCCAAACAGACTTAATAATATTAAACAATCTTTTCAGATCCAAGTTAGGACTTCTTTATGACCACCGCCCCTGTTGAATTTCATGACCGCATGTTGTCGCTGGGTCTGGCCCGCGTGTCCGAGGCTGCAGCACTTGCCTCTGCCAAGCTCGTTGGTCATGGCGACGAAAAAGCTGCGGATCAGGCCGCTGTCAATGCCATGCGCGAGCAGTTGAATCTGCTGGATATCGCGGGCGTCGTTGTGATTGGCGAAGGCGAACGCGATGAAGCCCCGATGCTTTATATCGGCGAAGAGGTCGGCACAGGAAAAGGCCCGGGTGTCGACATCGCGCTGGATCCGCTCGAAGGCACCACCCTGACTGCCAAAGATATGCCCAACGCGCTGACCGTCATTGCAATGGGCCCACGCGGTTCGATGTTGCACGCACCAGACGTCTACATGGACAAACTCGCGATCGGCCCTAGTTATGCCGAGAACGTCGTCTCGTTGGAAATGTCACCGACAGAACGCGTCAAAGCACTTGCCAAAGCCAAGGGGTGCACAACCGCCAACATCACGGTGTGTATTCTTGAACGTCCAAGACACGAGTCAATGATTGCAGAAGTACGCAAGACCGGCGCCGCGATCAGACTGATCACCGACGGAGATGTGGCCGGGGTCATGCATTGCGCCGAAGCCGAAATAACAGGAATCGACATGTACATGGGTTCAGGCGGAGCGCCGGAGGGAGTGTTGGCCGCCGCAGCGCTGAAATGCATGGGTGGGCAAATGTTCGGCCGCCTTTTGTTCCGCAACGATGATGAACGAGGCCGCGCCACCAAGGCAGGCATAACAGACTACGATCGTATCTATAGCCGCGACGAGATGGTGACGCAGGACGTTATCTTTGCCGCAACCGGTGTCACGGGCGGGACCCTATTACCCGGCATAAAGCGCGAAGTTGGTTGGCTGACCACGGAAACATTGCTGATGCGTTCAAAGACCGGTTCCGTACGACGAGTGCAATACCGTACACCCGCCGACCACTGATCTGCGATCGCGGTGTACAGACCTCTGACCAGGGGGGCGCATGTCGTTTCTTGATGTAGGTTCCTCGATCACGGGGCGGCGCTGGATCGGGCCTGAGCTTGAGGTGCAGCGCGCGGCTGACGCGATGGCGCAGTCAACCGCCCTGCCCGGGCCACTCTGCCAGGTTCTGGCGCGACGCGGCGTTGCAGCTGCCGACGCTGAAGCATTTCTGACCCCGCAAATCAGGGACCTGTTGCCGGACCCCCGTGGGCTGAAGGACATGCAGAAAGCGGCCAGCCGGTTTTTGAAGGCCGTGTCAAAACGCGAACGGATCGCGATTTTTGCTGATTACGATGTGGATGGCGGCAGTTCAGCGGCATTGCTGATTGTCTGGCTGCGCCAGATGGGGCAAAGCGCAACACTTTATGTGCCCGACCGGATTGACGAAGGGTATGGCCCAAACGATGCAGCCATGGTGGAGCTCGCGGCAACTCATGAAGTGATCATCTGTGTAGATTGCGGAACGCTTTCTCATGGCCCCATCGCAGCCGCAAAAGGCGCAGACGTGATCGTGCTTGATCACCATCTGAGTGGAGAAACACTACCCACGGCCCTCGCCGTTGTTAATCCAAACCGCCAGGATGAAAGCGGTGAACTGGCCTATCTCTGCGCCGCCGCGGTTGTTTTCCTGATGCTTGTAGAGGCAGGGCGACAACTGCGCCTGGCTGATGCTGAAGGGCCAGACCTGATGTCGCTGCTTGATCTTGTGGCGCTCGCGACCGTTGCTGATGTTGCACCGCTGATCGGAGCCAATCGCGCGTTTGTGGTTCAGGGACTTAAGGTGATGGCGCAACGCGCGCGTCCGGGCCTGGTTGCCCTTTCAGATGTCGCGCGCATGGACAGTGCGCCCACGACCTACCATCTTGGATTTCTGCTCGGACCGCGGGTCAATGCCGGAGGGCGCATCGGTCAGGCTGATCTTGGTGCCCGCCTTCTCAGCTCGGCCGATGAGCACGAAACCCTAGCGATTGCCGAACGTCTTGATCTGCTCAACTCCGAACGACGCGAGATTGAGGCCGCAGTGCGGGCTGCCGCGCTGGAACAGGCAAACGAGAGAGGTTTTGATGCGCCGCTTGTCTGGGCTGCTGGAGAAGGCTGGCATCCAGGGGTCGTCGGCATTGTCGCTGCGCGTCTGAAAGAGGCAAGTAATCGCCCCGCTGTCGTCATTGGTTTAGAAGATGGCATCGGCAAGGGGTCTGGCCGTTCTGTTTCGGGTGTGGATCTGGGGGCTTCAATACAGCGACTGGCAAGCGAGGGTCTGCTTGTCAAAGGTGGTGGTCATAAGATGGCAGCCGGCCTGACAGTGGAACAGGATAAGTTGTCTGTTGCGATGGCGCGACTGTCGGAACTGCTCGAAAAACAGGGTGCTGGCGCTGCCGGGCCCGCGGACCTGCGGCTCGACGGTATTCTAATGCCCGCTGCTGCCAGCGTTCAGTTGATTGAGCAGATCGAGCGCGCCGGTCCCTATGGCGCGGGTGCGCCGGGCCCGCGATATGTTTTTGCGGATGTGCAGATTGGATTCGCGAAACGGGTTGGCGAAAACCATCTTAAGATCAGCTTTGGCGACGGATTGGGCGCCAGGATCGACGCGATTGCCTTTGGCGCATATGATACAGCCCTCGGTGACGCCCTCGAGCACCACGGCGGCGCAAGGTTTCATCTGGCGGGTCGTCTGGAAACTAACACCTGGCGTGGAAAGCAATCCGCTCAACTCCGACTGGAAGACGCAGCCCCTGCGTAACCCGTGCAATTGTCAAAAACTGGGCAAAGGATGAATTTTCTGCTTGCGCCAGAGCAGACTATTGCCTAATCAACCGTTCACCACTTAGTGGCCCGTTCGTCTATCGGTTAGGACGTCAGGTTTTCAACCTGAAAAGAGGGGTTCGACTCCCCTACGGGCTACCAGATCACCACATACAAGAAATTGATAACAAACGTTTATCTTAATAACCTTGTCGACCTTCCCACCGATTTTCCCCACCTATCATTCTGAATTTTATTGCCTAGGCTACTATTCGGTTCGCGGGCCCTTAAGTTCGCCCAAATCGATCGGGACACCCCCACCCCCTTCGAGATAACCGACCCAGAAGACCGGCCCCAAAAAAAGAACGACTCGCGTATTTAAACACCATTGCAACAAACGGGTCGCTAAGAAATCAGGGCGGTGTCATGTCGTTACCTCTACCCCTACACTTCTGGGGATGTGATCAGGCCCGTTGGTCAGCGCGATGTCTTGAGGGCATGCCGACAGGACGACGAGGCAATCGACTAGCGCTTTCAGGCACACATAATCACCTGGCATTGCGACGGGTTCTTTGATTTCCATCGGATCTCCTAGCAGGAAGGAGACGTTTTCAAAGAGGTTTAGAGGACATGGTACAAACGAAACCGGGTGTCCGATTTCCGTCAAAACCGAAAGAAGATTGTTCTCGCAACTGGCGTGCTCGCCCGAGTGGCCAAGCATCTCGAACCTTTGCTTGTTGCATGCCGCGAGGTACCAGTCATGAACGCCAGGCGAACTGTCTGCTGTCAATTCGAGAATTGGAGCGTGAGTATTTGTGTAAAACAGCGTTCCAAGTTGAGGGCGCGATTTGGTCGCATGAAGACGCGTATGTTCCATCGACATGAATTCGCTCATTTTGGGAGGTAGAAACGCCCATGTTGCCACAACCTGAGCACCGAATGTATTAATAATCCGGATTGTGGATCCAGCTTCCAGCTGAAAAGCTCTGGCAGAACGCGGCGCTACTTCGAGTGATATTCTCTGGGATATCATCGCGGCACTCCGGTACAACTGGACGCACCTTACAATTACATCATATCCCTGTGAAGCGGCTGCTCAAGGCATACTGGCCCGTGGCTGCACTGGAAACCCGGTCCATTGCCATCGGCCGATCCCAAAGCCCGCACGAGATAAGTGGAGTCAAGATGATGATCCAAAGGCTCTATTCCTATCGCAGTCGGAAAACAAAAAGCCCCGGAAAACCGGGGCTTCTCAATGAGATGTCAGAAAATGGCGCCTTCAGCACTAGTTCTTGGCGTAGAATTCCACGACGAGGTTTGGCTCCATCACAACCGGATAAGGAACATCACCCAATGTTGGTGTCCGCACGAACGTCGCCGTCAGTTTATTGCTGTCGACATCCATGTAGTCAGGCACGTCGCGCTCGGACAATTGTTGGGCTTCCAGAATTGCAGTCATTTGCTTGGACCGGTCACGAACCTCGATCACGTCGCCCTCTTTGACGCGATACGATGGGATGTTGACCTTTTTGCCGTTCACGCGGACGTGGCCGTGGTTCACAAACTGACGGGCTGCAAAAACAGTGGCGACGAATTTGGCACGGTAAACAACCGCGTCCAGGCGGCGTTCCAACAGACCAATAAGGTTTTCACCGGTGTCGCCTTTGACACGCTCGGCTTCACCATAGATGCGGCGGAATTGCTTTTCGGTCAGGTCACCGTAGTACCCCTTGAGCTTCTGCTTTGCGCGCAACTGCGTCCCGAAGTCGGACAGTTTGCCCTTGCGGCGCTGACCGTGCTGGCCGGGGCCGTATTCGCGACGGTTAACCGGGGATTTTGGGCGACCCCAGATGTTTTCACCCATCCGGCGGTCCAGTTTATGCTTGGCAGACGTGCGTTTTGTCACGGCTGATCTCCTTCTGTAAGATGTCCCCGGAACTCCGGCAACTGTGAAGGGCGTTGTCCTCTGGGTCTGTTCCCCGACAGGCATCCACTTGCATGGGCCACCAACACCAACGAAGCCGCGCTTATACGCGTCCCCGGATCAGAGTCAACACCCGGGAAACAATCGCATTAAAGCTCGGGCGACGGACTCTTGAATTGGGCATATTGGCTAGAAGATGTATTGCTTTAAAGACGATGGAGGGCGCACGATGTGGCGCCCTCTCGTAATTCTCTTAGGTTTTTAGTTTCACTCAACTGCATGCGTCAGATGAGATGCCATCGGATCAGATGACCGGGCAACTCTTAGATGTCGCGTTCACCTTCTCCGCCGCCACCTTCTCCGCCGCCGCCTTCTCCGCCGCCACCTTCTCCGTCGCCACCTTCTCCGCCGCCGCCTTCTCCGCCGCCACCTTCTCCGCCGCCACCTTCTCCGCCGCCGCCTTCTCCGCCGCCACCTTCTCCGCCGCCACCTTCTCCGCCGCCACCTTCTCCGCCGCCGCCTTCTCCGCCGCCGCCTTCTCCGCCGCCGCCTTCTCCGCCACCGCCTTCTCCGCCACCGCCTTCTCCGCCACCGCCATTTCCGCCACCGCCATTTCCGCCGCCGCCATTTCCGCCGCCGCCATTTCCGCCGCCATTGTCTGAAGGACCACTATCACCTGGGTCAGAATCCGAGTCTCCGGCGCGCTCGAAGTCGTCAGAACTTCCCAACCCGATGGATGCGGTTGCCGCTTCGGTCAATGCAAGAGCTGCATCAGGGCAGCTTGCAAACATTTCACCCAGAATCTCCTCAAAGTCGGCACGACGGGTTATTCTACGCTGGATGTTTACCGGGACGGTATCCAACTGGCATATGTTGTACTTTTCCGCGTGTGACTGTGTTGGAATGTTGGTTGCCAGAATAGCGAAGCTCGCTACAGCTACACTCGTTCTCAGGAATACTGAATACGTCATTGTTGGCCTCTCAATATAAGTAAAATGATGTTTATTCGTCGGTTACTTGTGACTTGGTTCTCATGATTTTGCTGCCTTGTGAGACCGTCCTAACACGATGAAAACTGGACTTGATGTGAACCGGTTCACACAGCGAACAGTTTTTTCTCAATTTCGAAACAATCGCGTGTGCAGTCGCTTTCCAAGTCTCAAAAACCTTCGAGCCGCTTTTTCGATCGGGATCTGGCCCCATCACATAGTGTTTGATGAACGGAAAGTTCACGAACCTGTCTGTTGTTCCCTGCAAACGCCCAACTTGCATGACAGCACCTATGAACCTTCACTCAAAAGGACCTTGGCTTCCGATGATGTCAGATTACGCCGGGCGAATCCGCCATAGGTCAGTGGGTCAAAGTCCAAATCCGGATATTCGGCCAGCAAGCGCAACCGATCCATATTTTCCAATGTCGACAACGCAGCGTTGGCGGGGTGGAAGCTCTCTGTCTCGATGCCGTTGGCCCAGACGATCTGATGTTGCGGCAATAGCAAGTGGATGTAAGTCACTTCTGGAACGCACATATCCATTTGAATCGTCGATCCGTCAATCAGGTCTTTGGCCGAAACCAGAACCTCGGGTTCATTGAACAACGCACGTGCCTTGTCGCCCGTTATCAACATTCGGTGCTCTGGCGAGACAAGAAGTTCCTGATCCGGGCGATCGAGACCCAGCGCCCCGGCCCTTATGCGCACTGGTCGCATTTGTGGTGCCGCGCTGAGCCTTGTACTGGTCATGCGCCGACTGCCGATCCACGATATCTCTTGCGCGCCATTGTCTTTGGTTGATACTTGGTCGCCTTCGCGCAGCGCCTCTACATTGCGTGGCCCATATGGTGTGGCAACCCGTGTTCCCGGCGTAAAACAAATCACGCCAACAGGCCCTCGCCCGGTTTTTCTCGTGATCATCGCGTCCAAAGTATGGTGCTCGACCCACAATTCAGCATCACGGGACGGCAACTCATCCTGGAACATCAGTAGTGGCAGCGTATCTGGCCCCATGTCGATAACAGTCACGGTATACCGTTGCGCACCATCCGTAATGACAAAGCCGCAATCCGTTTGCGGGTCAGCAACTACATTGCCCCGGAGTATGTTTGTCTTTCCCGCCGCGGCGTTCACCATACGCCGTACATTATGCGCAGCCTGATGACGCGCACTGCCTTTTCCACCTGCGTGTTCCGGTTGCATGGTCTCTGGGCAACTGTCCACCCGCACTGCGTCCCCGCGCCATGCCCACGCAGCCCCCACATTCAAGGACTGCAAAGGAGCAGCCTCAAGACCATCAATCTCGGTCTGTGACCAAGAAATAACAAACGTGCCACAAAAGCCCGTCTTCATCGCCTGTACCCTGCCTCTTTTTTTATCGTTAACGGATTCTTAAGATATGTGATTCGAGCTGGGAAGCTCTGACTGATCACTGGTTCGTGTGTGTTGCATCTGAGAGTCGGTCAGGATTTCTGCCGCAATTGGCGGATCTCAAAAATTCTACAGTTTATGTTTGTCGCGAACGCCCGCTGCTGGGGCATTGGAATAGAAAAGATTGCCGGACCCAGTTGCGGGACAGAGTCGATCGGCAATAGTCTCTCGGAAGCCGCGCTCCTATACATTCCCGTAGGCGAGCCCTAGGTTCGGCCTCATGACAGCAACCAACATTCATGACAGTCGGTATTCCTGGGGAAGGCTTCTGGTCACGTTGGCGATTGCGACGGTTGCGAATGTCGGCATGTGGGCGGTTATTATTATCATGCCCGCGCTTGAGGCGGAATTTGGTGCCGGACGCGCTGTCGCGTCGATACCCTACACGCTGACTATGGTCGGTTTCGCATTTGGAAACCTGCTGGTAGGCCGCATGGTAGACCGGTTCGGGGTTACGCACGCGTTGATCGGGTCAGCGTTTGCCATTTCGCTGGCCTACTTGTGGGCGACAGTTTCAGGTTCAATTTTGATGTTGTCTGTCGCGCACCTTTTGCTTGGTTTAGGCACTGCCGTCGGGTTTGGCCCGTTGATTGCAGATATCTCGCACTGGTTTCTGCGCCGCCGTGGCATTGCCGTCGCGTTGGTGGCAAGCGGCAATTACCTATCTGGCGCGATCTGGCCGACCCTCCTTGCCGATATGCTGGCTGAGAGTGGTTGGCGCAGTGTCTACGTAACGCTTGCTTTGGTTTCGGTCGTGGCGATCATTCCGTTGGCATTTCTTCTGAGGCGACGCGTACCAGAAGAGGCACATGGCAAAGCGCAAGCCGATGCGACGCTCAGGGCCCGCAGCACCGGATTCTCGCCCCGAACATTGCAGTATCTTCTGGGATTGGCCGGAATCGGCTGTTGTGTGGCGATGTCCATGCCGCAAGTCCATATTGTTTCTTATTGCGTTGGGCTTGGATACGGGCCGGCGGTAGGTGCGGAAATGTTGTCACTTATGTTATTGGGCGGCGTCGTTTCTCGGGTCATCTCCGGCGTTTTGGCGGACCAATTGGGCGGCATGATGACACTGCTGATCGGATCCGGCCTGCAATGCATCGCCCTGTTTCTATATCTGCCCTATGACACTTTAGTTTCCCTATATTTGGTCAGCCTGATCTTTGGTCTATCGCAAGGCGGAATCGTACCAAGCTATGCTCTGATCGTAAGGGAATACATGCCAGCAAGAGAGGCAGGCGCAAGAGTAGGATTTGTGATGATGATGACCATCCTGGGGATGGCGTTGGGGGGATGGATGACAGGATGGATCTATGACCTCACCGGATCGTATCAAGCGGCATTCCTTAACGGCATCGCGTGGAATGCGCTGAATATTGCGATTGTTGTGATGCTGATGATGCGTGGGCGTTCCCGACAAGCGGCGATTGCATGAACAGGCGGTTCAGTCGCGCCGCGCGCAGCCCAGCGGAACCGACGACATGTTTTAGAGGCGGATCATGGCCTACGCTGAACACGAGTCGAATTGAATTCTCATTGGCAGATAATTCGCTTTGCCGGATAGTAGTGGAATGAAGACGATACAAGCAGTTGTTTCCGCTTATAAGCGGGCCTGGACCATAAAGATAAGCATAACTGCTGCAGTGTTAGCCTTTCAGTTGATCGCTTTTGGCCTATTAACTCCCGCCCTTGGCCTATTGACAAATCTTGCCGTCTCTCTGTCGAGCCAAAGCGCATTAACGGATCAAGATATCGCGCGATTCCTGCTAACGCCAGTGGGGGGCGTTGCGGTTCTTGCCGTTCTGAGTTTCATGATTTTGACTTCGGTACTTGGATTTACGCTTATCACCGTGCTGATCCACAATGAAATACCCGGTGTCTGGCGAGCGCTCCGCGTTGGCGTAATGGCACTCATTGGTCGATTGAAGCCTCTTTTCATCTACTCCGCTCTGTTGATCATTCGCGTCACCGCAATTGCTGCGCCATTTGTAATTACAGGGCTCTTTATCGCGCAGCGCTACCTGACTGAATTTGACATCAACTATTACCTGTCCGCCCGCCCGCCAGAATTTTTGCTTGCAGCCTCCCTGATCGCCGCAATCGTGATCGCGCTTATCATCATTCTGCTTAATCGGTTATTGGCGTGGGCCGTTTCGCTGCATCTGGTCCTGTTTGATGGCGCCAGCCCAAACAAGGCGTTTTCGGCGAGCACGCAGCTGATGACCGGTCACCGTCTACCCCTATTAAAGCAGGTGGTTGCCTGGCTGGCACTATATCTGGCAGCAGCTTCACTGCTGACTGTCGTTGCAGGCCTCGCCTTTCGGCTCATTTCCAACGAGACGGAATCGCTCCAATCCATATTGCTTGTTGTTGTGCTTAGCGTTTCGCTTTGGTCACTGGCCGGGATCATCCTGACCTCGCTTTCAAATGGTGCGCTGGCTTTTCTGCTCTATGATCTTTTCGACCCTGACCGCGAACATAGATTGACCCGTTCGCAACAGATGCCGCAGTCGGTTTCGTTACGATGGGTAGCAATAGCAATACTGGGCGCCAGTGCCCTCGGCATTGTGTCCGGCATGGCGTTGATAGACCGGATTAAGACTAGTGACACAGTCCTGATCATCGCGCATCGCGGTGCCGCGGGTGACCGGCCGGAAAACACTATGGCATCGGTCCACAAAGCGATAGAAGACGGTGCTGACTGGGTTGAAATTGATGTACAGGAGACTGCGGACAATCAGGTTGTTGTAGTGCATGACAGCGACTTCATGAAACTGTCGCAGGTTGATCTGAAAGTCTGGGACGCCACCATGGACGATTTGGCCAACATCGACATCGGCACCTGGTTTGACGCACAGTATGCACAAGAAAGAACACCCTTGCTGCGTGATGTTCTGGATGCGGCAAAGGGAAAATCCAAAGTGCTGATAGAACTAAAATACTATGGCCACGATATCGATTTGGAAAACCGGGTAATTTCAATTGTAGAGGAAACCGACATGGTTCAAGACATTGCAACGATGTCTTTAAAATACCCTGCGGTAGAGAAAATGAAAGAACTCAGACCCGACTGGTCAGCAGGCGTTCTGGCTGCAACGGCAATCGGCAACCTAGCTCGTTTGAATGCGGACTTCGTCGCAGTGAGCGGCGCAAGTGTGTCGCAGTCATTGATCGATAACGTGCACGCGCAGGGAAAGGACATTTACGTTTGGACAATCAACGATCCCCTGGACATGTCCAAGATGATGTCGCGCGGGGTTGATGGCATTATTACCGACGAACCGGCATTGGCGCGTCACGTTCTTGAAATCAGGGCCGAGCTTAGCACGGCAGAACGGTTTCTGCTTTTGTTAGCCGACGTTGTTGGTGTTCAAATGAACCAAGAGAATTACCGCGATGCCAGCCCGTAGATTTGCCTTGGCTGTTCAGGTGTTAGCTTTCCTACCCACCATTGCCGCACCCCAAGACAAAGGCCTCCAGCGTCAGATCGAATTGCCGGCCCATGAAGCTTTGCGCACTGTGCGTGAAGCGCAAGATGCAACCCTTTCGCCGTTCGATACGGACGGGTGTAGCGGTGGTCTTTCTGACGCGTGGCGGCTGATCGCCAATACCTTCCCTGCCTTTTCCGATATTCACGAAGCGATCCCTCCTTGGGAGGGCTGCTGCGTCACCCACGATCGTGCATATCACACCGGAGGTGCTGATCCGGTTCCGGAGGCCAGCTACGCTGCGCGCCTGACTGCAGACATCGCGCTGGAGGCTTGCGTCATATCAGAGGGCGACAGCCGAGCCGAAACCGGGTTTTACGATGCAGAGCCGGAAGATGTTCGCTGGGCCTATAACGGTGTGGCGCGGCTGATGTATTTGTCTGTGCGCGCTGGCGGCGGACCCTGCACCGGTTTGCCGTGGCGCTGGGGATTTGGGTATGAACAATGCTGGTAGTGTCAGGCGGTTCCTCGCAGCAGAATGCGATGGAAATTCAAAGGACCATCGATTCAGATAAGATAATCCAAAACATCAGGGAAGTATCTCAAATATAGAAAAAACCACGATATTTGAGTTTGTGAAGCCACGCCACTTTGAATATGTCAATGGAGTGCAGGAACCAGCGAACAGGATGAGCAACGTATGACACAACGGGTTATGAGAAATGGATTACAGGTAGATGCGCTACTGGCCCAATTCATCGAGGAAAAGGCTCTGCCCGAAACAGAGGTAAAGGCTGCTGCCTTCTGGTCTGGACTTGGCAAGCTCATTCATGATCTTGGCCCTAAAAACAAGGCATTGCTGGAAAAACGAGACGCGCTGCAATCGCAGATTGATGCTTGGCACATGGCGCACCGGGGCGCGCCGCATGATCACGAGGCCTACAAGGCGTTTCTCACTGAAATCGGATATCTTTTGCCCGAAGGCGAGGATTTCGCAATTGATACCGCCAATGTGGACCAAGAGATTGCGCTGGTCCCCGGGCCACAGCTGGTCGTTCCCGTCACTAATGCGCGCTACGCTTTGAACGCGGCTAATGCGCGCTGGGGCAGCCTTTATGATGCCCTTTACGGCACAGATGCCATGGGTAACCCACCGGCCAAAGGCGCATATGACAAAGGTCATGGCGCACGCGTTGTGGCCCGGGCGCGAGTTTTTCTGGACGAGGCTTTTCCGCTGGCCGGGACTAGTCACGCGGACGCGCGGCGTTATCATGTTCACGACGGACACCTACTGGTTGACGACCTGCCTCTGGCGGACCCGACAAAATTCAAAGGGTATCGCGGGCACCCTAAATCCCCCGACGCCATTCTGTTGTGCAACAATGCGTTGCATGTCGAGCTGGTTTTCGACCGTACACATATGATCGGTAGCAGGGATCAGGCCGGGCTTGCAGATGTTCAGATCGAATCGGCGATCTCAGTCATCATGGACTGCGAAGACAGCGTTGCCTGCGTCGATGCTGAGGACAAGGTGCAAGCCTATGACAATTGGCTTGGCCTAATGCGCGGCGATTTAGCCGAAACATTTGAAAAGGCCGGACAAAAGGTCACCCGCGCGCTGAATGCAGACCGTGCCTATACCGGCTCGGATGGTCAAGACATAAGCCTCAAGGGCCGGGCTCTTATGCTGGTGCGCAACGTTGGGCATCTGATGACCAACCCTGCGATTCTGGACAGCTCTGGAAATGAGGCATTTGAGGGCCTGATGGACGCGATGGTCACCACGCTAATCGCAATGCACGATCTGGGGCGTGAGGGTGGAAATTCGACCCAAGGGTCGATCTATGTCGTCAAACCGAAGATGCATGGCCCCCAGGAAGTGGCGTTTGCGGACGAAACATTCTCGGCCGTGGAGGCGGCGCTTGGCCTGCCGCAAAACACCGTGAAGCTGGGAATTATGGACGAAGAACGTCGCACGTCGGTGAACCTCAAGGAATGTATCCGTGCCGCGAAGTCGCGTGTGGCCTTTATCAACACCGGCTTTCTGGATCGCACAGGAGACGAAATCCACACCTCAATGGAAGCTGGCCCGTTCAGCCGCAAAGACTTCATCAAGCGCAAAGCGTGGATTGGCGGCTATGAAAACCAGAACGTCGATATCGGGCTAGAATGTGGACTTGAAGGAAAGGCCCAGATTGGCAAGGGCATGTGGGCCATGCCTGATCTTATGGCGGCAATGCTGGAACAGAAGATCGAACACCCAAAGGCAGGAGCAAATTGCGCTTGGGTACCCAGCCCAACGGCAGCAACGCTACACGCGTTGCACTATCACCGGGTGGATGTTTTCGCCGTGCAGGACAAGCTAAAGGCAGGCGGGCGGCGCGCTTATGTTGATACCGTGCTCGATATCCCGCTAGCTAGTTACCAGAAATGGACGGATGCACAGAAGCAGGCTGAAATCGAGAACAATGCGCAAGGAATACTGGGGTATGTGGTGCGCTGGATCGATCACGGGGTCGGATGTTCCAAGGTACCTGACCTGAACAATGTGGGCCTGATGGAAGACCGCGCGACCTGCCGGATATCGGCACAACACATCGCCAATTGGTTGCATCACCATGTGGTCGATGATCAGCAGGTCATGGCGGCATTGCGCAAAATGGCAGCGGTTGTTGACGGGCAGAATGCGGATGACCCAAGCTATTGCCCAATGGCGCCGGGCTTTGACGGCATCGCGTTTAAGGCCGCCTGCGATCTGGTGTTTGAAGGGCGAATTCAACCTTCGGGCTATACCGAACCGGTGCTGCACGCCCGGCGTTTGGAGCTAAAGGCCACTTGTGGAGGTTAATCCTCGCGCGATCCCAGAATGAATTCGCCAACAGATGTCATATGCAACGGGTCGACCCCGACCATCTCAGAAAACATCACGGAATCTCCGCTGCCCAATGGGCAGACGGCCAACCTCATCGCAGCGCCAGACAGCATGGCCATCTGAAAAACAGCGCCAACTTCCTTGAGGATAAGGCTGTAACTTAGGCTACCGTACATGTCCTGCACGCAATCGAACCGTGCAGCAAGGATCACCAAAACCTGTGGCGATGCTGTGATGACAGCCCGCCCTGCGGCCTCGTCGAGCAGTCTCTGGTTGCGGTTTTCCGTTTCGGCCACCATCCTGAGCAGGTGATGCACAGGATCGTAAGCATAAACCCCCGCAGCCAGTCCGGCGCATCGATCAACAACAAGATAGGGTGTAAGCGGGTGACAGCCACCGCCGCTTGGATAGGGTCTGTGCCCATCGGACTCAAAAAAAGTGCGGAAAAGGAACTCTGACAATTGCCCAAAGCCAATCGGCACCACTCCTTGATTTCTTACCGACCGGCGTCGCGCAGAAACCTCTGCAAAACTCGGATCGATATTGCGCAATTGTTGCTCATGCGGCAGATCAAGCGCAATGGTATTGACCTCGTCGGCTTGCATGACCGGTCCAGATTGATCGAGGGTCACGACACGCCCCCCGGACGTCTTGCCGAGATGTCCGCGCCTGTAGCCGTCACGCGTATGAGTGTGCAGCAGCATGTCATGGCGTGGCCACGCGCCGTCAGGTACATCAAGCAGGTTGCAGGAATTCATCATCTCAAGTACAGCTTCGATAGCCCCTACGGAACACGTCGCGAAGCCTTCGGTAATTTCCTCGACAGTGCGCCCCGCCGCCAGGTCATGCAAAATCGGGAAAAGGTCCCGGTCGTGCAGGGTCACTCGCGCCCAGCCGCCAGGTGCCTCAAGAGACATCTCTCCCATGTGCTCTTGCAGCATGGCAAACGGCGAAAGTCTGAGTGGACCCGTCAGGGACAGTTCAGGGTGCCGCATCAAATGCGCCCTGTTCGGTACGCTCGAAATCAACACGCGCGCACCTTCGTTTACTGTGCGCACCAGAAACCCAAGTTGATCCAGCTTGAACAGCAACGCCGCGCAACACTCCACGGCCTGCACACCCGTTGCCTTCAAATCCGGCAACGCAACCAACTGGGCTTCGGTACATCGCCCATTTGCGAGGCGGGTGAGAATTCTGTACTCCAGTGGGCCACCCATTTTGTGGCTGCTCTGCGCTACCGATACAAAGGCCTCTTTTCCGCTCCCGGACACGTCCAACCCCGGCAACAGAGAGAACGTCAATACAATCGCGTCAAAATCCATGGAGAGAACACCCGTCAACTAAAGGGCCGCGACTGATGGGCACGCCACCTCCCGGTCCCAAAGGCGCGACCTTGGGCAAGCTCAATGCCAAACACTGGCGCAGGGACAAGTATGGTTTCCTTTCCACATTGGCTGAGACATTTGGCGATATCGCCGGTTTTGACATTGGGCATTCACCGTTCATCCTTGTGAACGGAGCAGAACACATCCGCGAGCTTTTATTCAAGCGAGAAGGTAGTATGCGCAAACCCGAATTTGTGAAGGACTCCAATCGCGGGCATTGGGGCGATGGGCTGACTACGATCGACGGCCCTGGATGGAGCCCGCGGCGGCGGATCCTGAGACCTGCGTTCAGGGCGAGCCCTGTGGCGGATCGGCTACCAGTTGTGGCAAAGCTTGCCCAGGAAATGCTGGCCAAATGGCGCCCTGATACCGACATCGATCTGACCCATGAACTTCGCCTTTTGACCGCGCGCATCGGTGCCCGGCAAGTGTTGAATGCAGAATTGGAGGGCTTTGGCCCAGGCGAAGGGCGGTCTGGAATACTGCCCGTTTCGATGGCCTACGGAGAGGATTTCACCAGCGGTCCCAGCCGCGATGAGGTGTCACCGCTGCAAATGAGGCGCCCCAGAGCGCCAGCCGCTTTTACTGCCGTGACCAAGATTGTTGATCGGCGCATCGCGACCGGTGAAGACCACGGAGACATCCTGACTGAATTGACTTGTGCGCAACCCAACGGTGCAAAACTGACTCGCGAGGAAGTTTTCGGAGAGGTCATGCAGCTGCTTTTTGCCGGCCACCTCACCATGCCGTTCTGCATGGTGAATTTCTGGCGTGATCTCGCAGAAAACAAACATAGAGCGAAGTTAGAAGTCGAAGCAGCTCATTTTTGCACCGTTGACAAGGCTGCCACCGCCAATATCGCCAGGTCCTATTGCCTTGCAACACTCAAGGAATCTATGCGACTTGATCCCCCTGCCCCGATCCTCTACCGCGAAGTGGATTCACCTTTTGAACTGGCTGGGTACGAATTCGCGCGCGATACGGGCGTTTGGGTAAGCCCCCGCTTGCTGCATCGCGATCCGCGATACTATCTGCAACCCGAATGTTTTCGACCCGAACGGTTCTTGGAACAGGGCCAAAAAAACCGGCGCGCCGGTACCTTCATGCCATTTGGTGCCGGACCGCGTGTGTGCGTTGCGAGCCAACAGGCTTTTCTCCAAATGACCCTAATTTGCATCCAAATTGCGTCCCGTTTCCGATTAGATCCCATGGCCGGCGCATCGCGGAGGTTCAAGATTACGGCATTGCCGGACTGAGTTTGGGGGTTTTGCGTAGGCGGCAACGAATAATTCAAAGTGCAAGATTGCAGGTGCACTGGGACCCGGCGAGATCAGCTGACACAATTTATAACCTTCCTTACCAATAAGTTAACTTGATCGCTAGTACAACTCGTGTGATGTTTGGCGGAGTATAATGGTAAGATAGTTGATTGTTTGTTGTGATCGGACTGCAATTCGCGCGGTATTTCATTGCCCAGGAAATTGCGAATAAAGCCCGATTTTTTATATTTGAAGGAGGACAGACAGATGTCAGGTAAAATGACCCACCAACCCAAGCCATCACATAGTGACTGGAACAAGATCCACGCCAAGGCATGGAAAGACGCTGAGTTTCGCGAATTACTGGAGAATGACCCGAGGAAGGCCATCGACCAATGGGGCGCTGAGCATGACATCAAGTTCGACAAGGTGGTTCAAACGGCTGAACCCACGGATGGTAACAACGTCGCGCCGCCTGCTTGCTGCTAAAACCATAGAACCAACATGGACGTCGATGCCGCGGCCAGGCCACGCTTCAAGTCGTCTGTAGAACCCGTTGTTGAACACGATAAAGGCCTGTTCCTGTTTCGGGACGGGGACAGTGCTTTTATGCCCCGCCCCGTTTTTGCGGCACTTGCGCCCTATTTGGACGGCGGCAGTGCTGTAGAAGACATTTTTGAAGCATTGTCAGGAAGTTACGAGAGTGGCGACGTTTATTCGGCGCTGACTCGATTGCGGCGCGACGGCTACCTCGCGGAGGATACAGCCAATCTGCCGCGTTCGCTCAGATCGTTTTGGGAACACACTGGTGCATTTCCGGGGGACGCCCAATCTCGCCTTGCGTCGACCGAGGTAACCACGCGCGGCCTTGGCGGAATTAGCAAGGATACTTTGGACAGCCTGCTGGAACAACAGGGCGTCGGTTTGGGTACTGGCAAAGACCTGACTGTAATCCTCACGGAAAATTACCTGCATCCGGATTTGGATTCTTGGAACGAGGGCGCATTGAAATCCGGTCAACCTTGGGTTCTCGCCCGCCCGACCGGTATTGAAACCTGGCTTGGCCCAGCCTTTGTGCCTGGTCGAACGGCTTGCTGGGAATGTCTGGCGCATCGTTTACGATGGCATCGGCGGATGGAAGAATATGTAGGCCATTGCAAAGGTCAGTCCGGATTTTCCGGCGGTCCAGCTGCGGCGCTTCCAGCGTCCGGCGTCGCGGCTTTGGCAGAGTTATCGACTGAAATTGCGCGGTGGATCGGTTCGGGAAGCGCGCCGGTTCTGGCAGATCAGGTGATTACAACAAATGTTCAGACGCTGGAGCGTTCACATCACAGGCTGATCCAGCGGCCACAGTGTCCGGCTTGCGGATCGGCAGCGCCACTGGACGGCACTAGCGCACGGCCAATCGCCCTGCGTACCACCCCCAAAGTAGACACGACGGATGGGGGCCACCGTGGTAGTGATCAGACTACCGTTATCGCAAGTCTTGAACGCCATCTAAGCCCGATCACCGGCATCATCGGAACTTTGAGAATCGGGGATCGCACACAAAAGAGCGATAGTAAAAACGCCCCCACAGTGACGTATTCGGCGGACCACAATTTCTCAGACATGCACGATAACCGCTTTTTCCTGCGGGAAGGTTTGCGGCGGCGATCCGGCGGAAAGGGCAAATCGGCCCAGCAGGCCCGTGCCAGCGCGCTAGGGGAGTCGCTAGAACGCTACTCTGGTGTTTTTGACGGAACGGAACCGAGATTGCGAGCTACCTATCTTGAGCTTGGGAACGCGGCGCTCAACCCCAATAGCTGCATGTGTTACAGCAAGGCGCAATATGCAGATCGCGGCATCCACAATCGTAAGGCGCACAAAGCACATTGGGTGCCCGAGCCGTTCCGCGAAGATGCCGCGATAGAATGGACGCCACTGTGGTCCCTGACAAATCTGAAGACGCGATATCTACCGACGTCCTTTTGCTATTTCGGATACCCCAACGCCGACCCGATATTTGCACGCGCCGATTCAAATGGCTGTGCTGCCGGCTCAAGTGTGGAAGAGGCGATTTTGCAGGGTTTACTTGAGTTGATCGAGCGCGATGCCGTTGCAATTTGGTGGTATAATCGCCTGCAATTGCCCGGCGTCGACCTGAGCAATACACAAGACGCTTATGTTTCCGGCCTGATTGATCATTATAGGGGCCTCCACCGCGAGGTCTGGGCGCTGGATCTGACGAGCGACTTTGGCATACCTATTTTTGCGGCGCTGTCCCGGCGCACGGACAAGCCGGAAGAGGACATTATTTATGGATTTGGCTGCCACCTCGATCCGAGCGTCGCGCTGTCTCGCGCGCTGACCGAGCTGAATCAGTCACTGGAAGCGGTTCCTGCCGCCAACGGCCCCGCGTCTGCCCGCACCTATCGCGGTGACGTCGAAAGTGTCGACTGGTGGCACTCTGTTCGCGTCAGGCAGACCCCCTACCTTTTGCCTGATCCAGAAGTGGAGCCGCGAAGCCTGAATGATATCGCCGACCGCTCTTCAGAGGATATCCGGCAGGATATCGAATTCTGTGTATCTACGGCCAAATCTCTCGATATTGAAGTGTTGGTGCTGGATCAGACCCGCCCTGACGTGGAACTACCTGTTGTACGCGTCGTAGCACCCGGGCTGCGCCATTTCTGGGGCCGTTTCGGCCCCGGCAGGCTGTACGACGTGCCGGTAAAAGAAGGGTGGCTTACAAACCAAATTAAAGAGAGCGATTTGAACCCTGCGGTGGTCCAGTTCTAGGGCCTTGAACAAAAAGGAGTTTTAAGATGACTGATAAACAAGAATTCAGGGGGCTAGATTACGCCCAACCTTTCGAGCTTATGGTTGGGACATGGACGGGGCACTCCATCACCTACGACGCAAAGGGAAAATATCTGTTCACCGGCCCGAGCATTTTGTACATTCACTGGCACGAACCGGGTGAGGTTCTGCACTATTTGCAAAAAGACCTCGGGAATCTCGACGAACTAGAGTTCAACCTCGACGATGACGACAAGGTCTGGATTGGAGACATTATCAAGACCCGCAATTTTGAACTGAAAGTCTCTGGCAAATCGTGTCGTGGCAAAGGTGGGGGTGTCGCTGTGAAGGGTGTTGAGAGCACGCCCGGAACCTATCTTTTTCACCTGAATTTCCCTCATGGCAACTACTACAACAACCAATTCTTCCCCAACCCGAATGAACGCCACATCATCGGCCCGTTTGTCCCGACAGGAAAAACAGATGCCAAATATGTGGTATCTCAGACATTCTCCAGGATATCATACGACGTTCCGGAAAAACTGCTCAAGGAAGACTGAATGCGCGGACATCCAGCATAATGTCTGATCAGCATGATCCGGCGCAACAGTATGGCGAAATGTCCGCCAGGCAGCATGCTGTTATCATCGGAGGTGGTATCGGCGGTTTATTGGCCGCACATGCGCTGGCTGATCGATACACCGAAGTAACGATCCTTGAACGTTCGCATTACCCAGAGGCCGTCGCGGGCACCGTACCGCCGGCGCGCCAAGGCGTACCTCAGGGTCATTGTCTGCACCTTTTGATGGGGGCCGGCGTGCGCGCGTTTGATGTTCTGGCACCAAATTGGCGGCGGGAAGCTGTTGCACGCGGCGCAATTCCTTTTGATGCTTGTGCTGACGTCGCAATGCGGTTCCCGTCTGGTTGGCTGCCCCGGTCACCGTCGGGCATTGAAATGTATGCCTGTTCGAGGTCTTTGCTGGAAGACGTTCTGCGGACGGAAATTCTTGAACGACCAAACGTGACAATAAGTCAAGGCTGCCAGGTCGCCGGGCTGTTGACTGATCCCACGGGCAAACAGGTCTCAGGGGTTTGCCGGGCCGTCGCGCCAGCTGACGAAGAAACGATTTTTGCAAATTTGGTAGTTGATGCAAGTGGCGCGGCTTCAAGATTGCAGCGCTGGATCGGCGATATCCCCGGTGGTTCGGATCTGCGTGCCAAGGAAACCGTGATCGAGTCAGGTCGGAAATATGTATCATGCTGGTTTCATCTGGATCCGGGCGATGCACCAGACTGGCAGTGCCTTGCGGTTTCTCCGACGGCAAAGGCCGGTCATCGCGCGGCGATGATGTTGCGCGCCGAGAATGATTTCTGGGGTGTCGTCCTTTTGGCCACAAATAAAGACGACCTTCCTAAAGACCATCGGGAATTCCTCGATTTTGTTGAGAGTCTAGATGACCCGCAATTCAGGAAAGTGTTGGAACATGCAAAACCCGTCTCTGAGATCCACCACTATGGGCGAACAGCCAGCCGGACCCGACATTATGACCAACTCGGCCAATGGCCAAACGGGTTAGTCGCCATTGCGGATTCAGTTTGCGCGCTTGACCCTTACTATGGGTTGGGCATGACGGCAGCAGCGCGAAGTGCGCTCCTTTTGGCAGAGTTTGTCGACAAACACGATAATGAGATACTGTCCGGATTGGATTTCCAAAAGGAGTTGGCGGAACTCAATGCTGAACCCTGGCAGATTGCGACAGGTCACGATCAATCGGGAGGTCGGCTGAGATACGACAAGGAGAAGTATGGCCGACTGTTTGAATTGGCCCCCTCAGACTCGGACGTCGCGCTCGCTATCCTCAAAACTCAACATCTGCTGCTTCCGCTGAATAGGTTGATGGAAAGGCAGCTCGCATGAAAATCGCTATCCTCGGCGGGGGAACCGCCGGTTTCATTGCAGCCGCCCACCTGACCAAAACGGAACCAAAAGCAGAATTGCTCCATATTTACGATTCTCGCATTCCAACCATAGGCGTCGGGGAAGGCACAACCCCCCGGTTTCCTCAGTGGCTGAAGCACACGACTGGCTTGGATTTTGCCGATTTGCAGGAGCACTGCGGCGCCACCCTCAAGACTGGAACGCGATTTGAAGGCTGGGGCACTGACGGGCAAACTTTTTACAACCGTTTTCAACCGACTCGACTAATCGGATTTCACTTTGACGCGTCCAAGGTGGTGGGCCTGATCGCAGAGCATGTCCACGCGCAATACATTGATGCAAGAGTGGTCTCTTTGGACACCACAGACGCTGGCGCGCTTGTGGCTTTGGAAAGCGGGGCTACGCTTCATTGCGATTATGTACTTGATGCACGCGGGTTTCCCAAATCGGCGCAAACTGACGGTTCGAGCGATGACGACGTGATACAAATGGACTGGATCCCTACCGGGCGGGCGATTCTGCGGCGTCTTCCTGCAAGTGATCTGAGCGGCGTAACCCGCGCCGTGGCCAGACCTCATGGCTGGATATTTCAAATTCCGTTAAATGGTACAACGTCTTGCGGTTACCTTTTCAACTCTGATCTTAATTCAGATGACGAGGTCGAGGCCGATTTTTCCGCCTTCCTAAACAATGAGAAGATTTCGGAATGGGAAGAACGCGGCGCACTCAGCTATCCAAATTTTCTGCGTCGCGATCTCTTTGATGGCCGGGTCTTTTCAATTGGCAACGCAGCATCTTTCATAGAGCCATTGGAGGCAACCTCAATCGGGGCGTCGATCCTTCAGGTTAGGGCAGCTCAGCGCTGGATTGCGGACTCTGAACCGAATACCGCCAATGACACTGCTGCAACTGCAGGTTGGAACAGGGCCATGCGCTCTTACGTCCTGCGCAACTCGTTATTCGTGGCCTGGCACTATGCGTGTGGATCCCGCTGGGATACACCTTTTTGGGACTTGGCTCGATCCAGCATGGAACGTGCCCGGAACAGCGAAGACGCTCGACCTCACTTGCAGCAGATGAATGCATTTGTCGATGCAGGTCGCGCATTGCCAGGACTAAGCCTGGCAGGCTATGACGATCAGGAGAGTTGGGATCGAGAGGTACTGCCATTGCTGACGCTTTATGAGCCCTTTGGCAACTTCTCAGAGCTTAATTTCGCCCAGATCGGTCACGGTATGGGTTACTATAACACCACACAAAGTGGCGCGCCCGCTTACGTCAATGCGCCGCAGGGGTAATACTCGATGTCGTTTATCCAAGGTTATCAATTCAGAGAGAGACTTTACGAAAGTGAAAAATCTCTTGTGATCAGAGCCGTCCGCGACAGCGATTTTCTTCCTGTTGTTATCAAAATACTCAAGAGCGACTTTCCGACCGCCGAAGAACTGGCGCGGTATCGCAGTGAATTCGAAATCACCAAGGATCTTGAACTGTCAGGCGTGATACGTGGCCTTGATCTGCAAAGGCATAATAAGTCGCTGTTTATGGCGATCGAGGATTTCGACGGCATGTCGATTGCCGACCTGTTGTCAGAACGTTCGCTGTCGCCAGATGAATTCCTTGACGCGGCAATCCAGATTGCAGCCACGATCGACCAGATCCACGCCGCCAATGTCATTCACAAAGACATCTGCCCGCAGAACCTCATCATCAATCCAGGCACCGGAGAAGTCAAAATTATCGATTTTGGCATATCGACGAGATTCTCATTTGAGCAACCTGTGATCAAGAGCCCCAATGTTCTGGAGGGGTCACTTTATTACATGTCTCCCGAGCAAACTGGTCGGATGAACCGTACCCTGGACTATCGAACAGACATCTATTCTCTTGGTGCGACGTTTTACGAAATGCTCACGGGAAGTCGGCCTTTTGAATCAGACGACAAGACGGAACTGGTCCATTGCCACATCGCGCGCGAACCCATACCAGCCCATCGCCGCAATCCTGACGTATCGCTTGCATTGTCCAAGATCGTCAGCAAGCTCATGGCAAAAAAAGCTGAGGATCGTTTCCAGAGTATGGCGGGGCTGGTCGCTGACCTTGAAAAAGTTCGCCTAGGCGACAATCTTGAGCGCTTTGAACCGGCCCGCAACGATCACTCCGAGCGATTTCACGTCCCTGAAAGACTGTATGGTCGGGAGCGCGAGGTAGAAACCCTTCTGGAAGCGTTCGAACGCACGCGGCATGGCCGGGCAGAACTGATGCTTGTTGCCGGTTATTCGGGCGTCGGGAAATCCGCACTGGTAAACGAAGTACACAAACCAATTACTCGGGCACGGGGCTATTTCGCCACCGGAAAATTCGACCAGTTCAAACGAAATGACCCCTATTCGGGACTGACTGCTGCATTGCGCGAACTCGTGCGTCAGATCCTGACCGAAAGTGAGGCGCAACTGGCGGAATGGCGCACCGGACTGAATGCCGCACTTTCGCAAAATGGCCAAGTGATCCTGGATGTGCTTCCGGAGTTGGAGATGGTGATCGGTCCTCAACCTGCCGTGTCAGAGTTGGAACCAACCGAGGCCAAAAACCGATTTGAGCGTGTCATCGGTCAGTTGCTGCGTGCGCTTTGTGCAAACGACCGCGCCGTTGTGCTGTTTCTGGATGATTTGCAATGGGCGGATACAGCCACGCTTGGCCTGTTACGCGTCATTCTGACGGATGAAAGCATCGAAAGGCTGTTCCTGATCGGCGCTTATCGAGACAATGAAGTTGATCCGATGCACCCGCTAATGCAATCGCTGTCTCAGATCGGAGAAGAAGGCGGTAAACTCACCAATCTCACACTTGCCCCTCTTGGCCTAACAGAGGTTGTAAAGCTGCTGGCTGATACTTTGCAGGCGGACACTACCGAAGTCGTGGCTCTGGCGCGTTTGGTTGTTCAAAAAACTCAAGGTAACCCACTGTTTGTAAGACAGTTTCTGATGGACATCCACCGTGAAGGATTTATCAGCCAGACAAGTTCGCCGGCATCCGAACGTTCAAAATGGACATGGGATATTAAAGCAATACAATCAGCTGGGATCACGGATAATGTCGTCGATCTGTTGCTGCGAAAGCTTCGGCGACTGGCGCCGGATACCCAAGAGGCACTTCAGCTTGCCGCCTGTATCGGGAACCGTTTTGATATCGACACGCTTGCACTGATCCAAAAAGCCGAACCGCATGTGACTTTTGAACACCTGCTTGATGCCATCGAAGAGGGTTTGATAAAACCGCTGTCCGACCTTGCAACGACGGAGAACGAAGACGCCCTGTCCCCGCTTATCGTGCGAGAGTTCGCATTTCAACACGACCGAGTACAGCAGGCCGCGTACAGCCTTATCGACGCAGATCGGCAGAAAGATTTCCATCTCACGATCGGGCGACGACTTCACGCTACGTTGACGCCCGAAATGTTGCAGGAGCGGCTATTTGAAGTTGTTGATCATCTCAATTTCGGGCGCGAGTTGATCGATCAAAACGAAGAGCGTGTAGGGTTGGCGACGCTTAACCTGCAAGCTGCACACAAAGCCACCGACGCGATTGCCTATTCAGCAGCGCTCTCTTTGGTTCGTGACGCGCAGGATCTGCTCGGCGAACACGGTTGGCAGGAGAATTATGACCTTATGATCGAGGCCCATCGCATGGGCGCCTCCCTTGAATACCTCAATGGCAACTTTGAACGTTGCAACGAAATCGTCAATATAACGCTTGATCATGCCCGTACTGATCTGGAAAAAGCCGAAGTTTATTTTACGCGCATCACACAACATACATTGCTTGCTGAGTTCGCAGAAGCTGTCGAAGCTGGCGGCAAGGCACTTGCCCTATTAGGGGTCGACCTGCCACAGGAAGACCTGGATGCAGCGGGTCAACAGGCTATTGGGGCAGCAATGGAGTTGCTGCAGGACAAAGAGATCGCCTCGCTATTTGATAATCCGGACGCGACAAGCCCGGAGATAGCGCTGGCTCAGCGCTGCCTGCGCCATCTGACGATTGCCGCTTTTCTTTACAATCAACGGTTGTTCCCGGTGATTGTGGGGACATCCGTGCGGCTTTCGCTTCAGCATGGTAACTCTCCGGAATCCGCGCTGTTTTTTGCCAACTACGGCCTCGTGTTAGGGGCGTTCATGGGGCGCTACAAGGAAGGCATGGAATTCGGCCGGCTTGCCATGCGTCTATGCGATAAATTTCAGGGGCAAGCGCCGACTGCAACAGTTTGTCTGGTGCATGGCGTAGAAATAATTCCATGGGTTCTGCATGTGCGAGAAGCGATAAAAGTGGTAGATCGTGGTTATTATGAGGGATTGAACTCGGGCGATATTCTCTGGGCTGGGTACCTGGTGATGTACCGGGTATTGCTGGATACCTTTGCAGGGCGATCCTTGGACCGGGTTCTGGATGCGATACCTGATCAGTTGGGCTTTGCCACGCGCACGCAAAACCGAGGCGCGGAAGCCGGCATTCAGGCGCATCAGATTGTTTTGTCGACCCTAGCAGGTCGCACGAAATCGAGCACGGATTTTTCTGCAGGCGACATTGACGAAGCTACCTATTTGCGATCCTGCGACCGGGACCAGCTCGCAATGGCTAAATGCCTTTACAATATCCTGAAGGCTCAGGCGCTCTATCTGTTTGGCAGGCCCTCTGAAGCTTTGCGCGCTACCGAAGAAATCGAAACCTCACTTAGTTTTATTGTCAACCATCCAAACCTAGCCGACCATTTACTTTATCAGTCCCTGTCACTATCGGCCCTTTACGTCGGTGGTGAAAGCGAGCAGGCCGTCGCGGCATTAGAAAAAATCCGGGGCAATCTGGCGCAACTGACAGTTTGGTCAGACAATTGTCCCGATAATTTTCTGGCAAAGCGGCTTTTGGTCGAGGCCGAGCTGGCGCGTATCACAGAGGACGAATCCGCGGCTGCTGATCTATACGACAGCGCCATCGATGCCGCTCAGAAGAGCCGCATCTTACAAGATGAGGCATTGGCAAACGAACTGGCTGCACGGTTCATGATGGAGCGCCGCCCAAAATCACGCGTCGGCGCAATGTACCTGCGGGATGCGCGTCATACCTACCAACTTTGGGGTGCCGAACGTAAGGTTGAAGAACTGGAGCTGGAGTTCCCTCAACTCCTTACTGAATATCGCGACGCGCGGACTGCGCATTTGCCGATCACCGAAACGCTTGTCAGCACAACAAGAGCCGATACGACTCTGTCAGCGAGCTCCGTACTGGACATCGAAACCCTGACAAAAGCGGCGCAAACGATCTCGGGCGAGGTTTTGCTACCGCGCCTGCTTGACCGGCTCCTTGCCATTCTCATTGAAAACGCGGGCGCGCAGCGCGGTGTTCTGCTCTTGGCCCGTGCTGGAAAGCTGTACGTTGACGCTGAAGCAAGCGTGCTATCTGATGAAGCTTCTGTTTTGTTGGCCCTGCCACTTGACTCGGAAGATGGTGCCCGGCTCGTTCCCAAAGGCGTCATCAACTACGTCGCCCGCACCAAAGAGGTCATTGTCCTCGCAGATGCCCAACAAGATGGGCGTTTCATGGTTGATCCTTATATTCAATCTCGCGAAACGCGATCAGTCCTATGCCATCCCATCATGCATCAAGGCGAGTTGATTGGTCTGGCTTATTTGGAGAATGATCTGGTCGACTCTGCGTTTACGCCGGACAGCGTCCGTCTGTTGTCCCTGCTTTCAGGACAGATTGCCATTTCGATCAATAATGCAGAGCTTGTCGAAAATCTGGAAGACAAGGTCCGCGAACGGACAGAACAGCTCGAAGTGCACTCTCGCTTCATCGAACAAACCTTTGGCCGATATCTGTCCAGCGAAGTTGCCGACAGATTGTTGCGTTCCGCAGACGGCCTGGATTTCAGCGGGCGTAAAGGCACTGTTACTGTATTGCTGTCTGACTTGCGGGGCTTTGCTACATTTTCCGATGTGCTGCCACCGGAAACCATTGTCAAATTGCTGAACAACTACCTCAGCGAAATGACAACTGTGATCCAGAAATACAATGGCACCATCGACGCCTTTATTGGGGACGCAATCCTGACCGTGTTCGGGGCCCCGCTGCAGAGACCCGACGATGCAGAACGCGCGGTTGCCTGCGCCCTTGAAATGCAACTCGCTATGTCGCGTGTCAACACGTGGAATTCCCAAAACGGACTGCCAGACCTCGAAATGGGGATTGGGATCAATACAGGCGAAGTGGTCGTCGGAAACATCGGTTCTCGAAAACGCGCCAAATACAGTGTCGTTGGTAGTAACGTAAACCTTGCTGCGCGGATAGAAGGTTATACTGTCGGTGGTCAGGTCCTGATATCCAAGGGCACCAAAGATGCTGTAAAAACACAGTTAGCCCTGAAGGATTCCGACGTCATTGAGCCGAAAGGCCTAGCCACTCCGATAACTGTTTATGATGTGACAGGATTGGGCGGAAGCTACGATCTGAAGCTTGGATCAAGTGAAACGCAACGCACTGCTCTCGACCCACCAGTTCATATAAAATACCGTCTGCTTTCCGGCAAAAAAGTCGTAGGAAAAGAGCAATCCGGGTTTGTGCTGAATTTGTCCTCTACTGAGGCGCTGATCCAAAGCGAATTCACGCCCTCCCCCTTCACCGATCTGCAACTCTTGTTAGAACGCGCAGACGGTTCCGAAACCGCGACAAGTATCTACGCTAAGGTTCTTGATCAATCTATGTCAGGAGGGTCCTTCGCTGTACGGTTTACCGCCGTACCACCAGATGCGCGCTCTATCCTCAAAGAGTACGAGTAGGCATTGCTATGTCTTGCGGCGGACCCTTTGCGTTGCTGACCGCCGCGTTATCTGAGAACTTCAGGTTATGGTCAAACCCAAATAGAGGGTCGGCGTGTCGGAAGACCTAAGATCACTCATGTCAAAAATGCGAGGCTGTACGCTTTGCAAAGGCTTGGAGTTGGGCCCAAACCCCATTTTCCAGCTGGATGAACAAGCCAGGATATTGATTGTCGGGCAAGCCCCCGGGCGTATAACCCACGTCAAGGATCGTCCCTTTGATGATCCATCCGGAGAGCGCCTGCGCGCCTGGCTTGGCGTGGATCGCGCAACCTTTTACGACGACAAGAGGATTGCCATATTTCCAATGGGGTTGTGTTTTCCCGGCTCGGGGTCCGGCGGAGACAAACCACCTAGACCAGAATGCGCACAAACCTGGCGATCCCCTGTGATGCAGTCCCTCACAAACATCAAACTGACCCTGGTGCTTGGCTCCTACGCCATCGCCTGGCACTTGCCAAATCTAAAAGGCAAGTCAGTCACTGATGCTGTGCGGCTTGCATCGGAAGGCAGCAACGGCATATTCGTTTTGCCTCACCCCAGCCCACGCAACAACAGATGGCTTAAGAAAAACAGATGGTTTGAGGATCAGGTTGTGCCGCGCATTCGATCCAGGGCAGCGCAGTTATTGCGCGATTCTGCCTCTAGTGCGCCGATAGTCTAGCGGGCTACTCAAAAGCAACTGAATTCGAAATTGATGCCGTGATCCTGCATGAATCCCGGCCTGAGAAGTTACCACCCCGTTGCCTGCCTTTATTCGATATTGCACACTGCGGACAAATTTTTTTGATTTGATCGGGTGCCATGCCTTCCAAGAAAGATCTTCTGCGTAAGTTCCTGAGTGGTATCGAGACCGGTGACGCTATGGCTGCCGCAGTCGTAAATGAAGAAAAATACATTCAGCACAACCCTCAAACTCATGAAGGCAGTGAAGGGATTGCCGCACTGTTTGCGCGATTGTCCACGACATCGCCCAAGGTAACTTTCATGCGCGTCTTTGAAGACGGTGATTTTGCATTTGCACATAACGAATACGATTTTGCCAGCGTCAGAGCCGCATTCGAAGTGTTCCGGTTCGAAGACGGTCGCGCGGTTGAGCACTGGGACAACATCCAACCGATTGCAGACCTAAATCCATCGGGTCGTGGCATGCTGGACGGAAGTACGGAGATCACCGATCTCGACAAAACCGAGATCAACCGGGCGTTTGTGCGTGACTTCGTCAGCGACGTAATGATCGATCGCAGGCTCGACATGCTTCCCCACTATCTGGACAACGATCTGATCCAGCACAACCCTGTGTTGGGCGATGGCATTGCGGCACTGCGTTTCGCTTTAGAGGGAACGAATGGCGGCAATCTTATTGTACGCTACAAGCGCCTCCATCGGGTGCTTGCCGAAGGTAATTTTGTGCTTTGCGTCAGCGAAGGCGCCCGCTACGGCGAGCATTCCAGCTTCTATGACCTGTTCCGCGTCGCGAACGACTTGATCGTCGAGCATTGGGATACCATTGAGGCTATCCCACCACGCAGCGAATGGAAGAATGAAAACGGGAAGTTCTGACGTATTAGGAATGGATGACCTGCTCTTCAAAGTGCAGAGCCAAATTAGTCAATTTTCACTGCCTGATAATGCTGGTGATAGTCAACACTGACAAACTACGTTGCGCGGCGAACAATTATTGTTTCGTGATGCCGTGCCGTTTCGGCACGTTGGTTTGATTTGTCGATCATTACGCGTAACCTAAAACTTAACCGGAGTACGTATACGACTGGTAGAGTCCATGGGGTTACGAATTTCTAGATAACCATATCAATTGGTTTGCTCGATATGTTATTTTATCGTTTAATTTCTTATAGTTAAGTTGACATTCATTCCACTACTAACTCTAGAAGCTCAAATACTTGGTGCCGTGATCGCAAAGTATGATCACAACGAATCACCGAACAAATCCCCATCCCTCTGCTTTCCCGAACAGATTCTTCTGTTTAGAAGCGTTGTACATTGGCTCCTTCACGGTTTTCAGGCATTCTCAACAAGATGGCGTTTGCAGTTTTCATCCACCGGACTGATTCAATTTATGATGACGTCCCGTCGGAACGATATCAGTTTCCGAAACAATACCTCACGCGTGTCCAGCAATGCGAGGGCGACTGGATAATTTACCTCGAACCCAGCAAGGTCAAAAACACTAAGGGCTACTTTGCTGTTGCAAAGATTCAAGAAGCGATACCGGACCCAAGGAACGCGGACATGCACTTGGCCATCATCGAACCAGGAACATATCTCGACTTTGGCGACCCGGTGCCATTCCGCGATGCAGACAGTATCGTTGAGAAAGGCCTCTTAAATGATCATGGGAGAATTTCTGGCCGTGCTCAAGCAGCTGTGCGACCACTATCCTCCGAGGATTTCGCCCGGATCGTTGAAAGTGGCCTTGGGCAAGACCAAGATATTCTGCCGAGGATTGACCGCGATGCACAGACCGACGGTTTCCAAGAAACACGGGTTCCCTTTCAACATCTATCAGTTCGAGAACGAGTCAATCAGTTGACCAACCGCGTAATACGGGACCGAAACTTTAGGAAGAACGTCCTCCGCGCTTACAGTGAACGATGTGCCATAACGGGCCTTCGACTTATCAATGGCGGTGGTCGAGCCGAAGTAGAGGCTGCGCACATAAGGCCAGTAGACCAAGACGGTCCTGACATTGTAAGCAATGGACTAGCGCTTTCTGGCACTGCTCACTGGATGTTTGATCGAGGGTTAGTGGGAATCTCCGATGACCTTACTATACTTGTCTCCCGACAAAGCAACGATCCGGGCGCCGTCATGGAGATGATCAATACTTCAGGCAGGCTCATGATCCCCGAACGACCAGCCAATCGACCAAGGCTTGAATTTGTTACTTGGCATCGAGAGAACCGCTTCAAACTATAGCGTCTCTATGTAAATGTTGAGCAATCAAGAAAAAGCGCAGCTAAGTAATTAACTGCACTTTGAATGACCGCAGTTGCCGCAGGTCATACAGCCTTCAATCATGCGCAGTTCGAACTGGCCGCAGCTAGGGCAAGCTTTGCCACGCGGCGCATCGAGGCCCACGACTTTAGCCTGCGGATCGGCCTTGAGTCCCATGCCTTCTCCCTCGATGAATCCGGTTGCGATCAGGTGTTGTTCGATTACTCCACCGATAGCTGCGAGAATGGATGGGATGTATTTTCCCCCCATCCAGGCACCGCCGCGCGGGTCAAAAACCGCTTTTAGCTCTTCCACCACAAAGGACACGTCCCCACCGCGCCGGAACACGGCAGAGATCATCCGGGTCAGGGCCACCGTCCAGGCAAAATGTTCCATATTTTTGGAATTGATGAACACCTCAAACGGGCGACGATGGCCATTGAAGACGATATCATTGATGGTGATGTAGAGCGCATGTTCGCTGTCGGGCCATTTGACTTTGTAGGTATTGCCTTCGAGTTCCGAGGGGCGATCCAACGGCTCGGACATGTAGATGACGTCGCCGTGCGGAGTGAGGGGTTCTGCGGGGTCCGAAGTAATCACTTCTGGGGCAGCAGCCTTCGGCGTCTCTTCCGACACACTCAAAATCGACCCAGTTACATCGTTCGGCCGATACGTGGTGCAGCCTTTACAGCCGCTGTCCCAGGCCTCCATATAAACATCCTTGAACGCCTCAAAGCTGATGTCCTCGGGGCAGTTGATGGTTTTGGAAATTGAGGAATCCACCCATTTCTGCGCCGCTGCCTGCATCTTGACGTGATCCAGAGGCGCCAGCGATTGGGCATTCACAAAATGCTCTGGCAATTCCTTGTCGCCAAATTTGTCGCGCCACATCTGCACTGCGTAATCCACAACCTCTTCTTCAGTGCGCGATCCGTCTTTTTGCAAAACTTTGCGTGTATAGGCATAGGCAAAGACCGGCTCGATACCGGAACTCACATTACCTGCATAAAGGCTGATGGTACCAGTTGGTGCAATGGAGGTGAGCAGCGCGTTCCGTATGCCATGTTCGCGGATCGCATCACGCACATCTTCGTCCATCGCATTCATTGTGCCAGATGCAAGGTAGTCCTCGGCCTCAAAAAGCTGGAAAGGCCCCTTTTCTTTGGCCAGATCAACCGATGCCAGATAGGCGGCTCTGGCGATTGCGTGAAGCCAGTCTTCGGTTTGGCGCGCGGCCTCGTCCGATCCATATCGCAAGCCAACCAGGAGCAGAGCATCCGCAAGCCCTGTTACGCCCAATCCAATGCGTCGCTTGGATTGCGCTTCCTGAGCTTGCGCCTCTAACGGAAACCTCGAGACGTCAACAACGTTGTCCATCATCCGTACCGCCGTCGCGACGAGATCGGACATCGCGATTTCATCCAGCGCCGCCGCATCTTCAAAGGGATCTGACACCAAGCGCGCCATATTGATCGAACCAAGAAGGCAGGCACCATAAGGAGGCAGAGGTTGTTCGCCGCACGGGTTTGTCGCGGCTATGGTCTCGCAATAGTTCAGGTTGTTTGCAGCATTGATCCGATCAATGAAAATCACCCCAGGTTCGGCGAAATCATATGTGGATTGCATTATTTTGTTCCACAGATCGCGTGCCTGACCGGTGCCGTAAACTTTGCCATTAAACTGCAAATCCCATGGCTGGTCGGCCTTCACCGCTTCCATGAAAGCGTCCGTGGTCAAAACCGACAGGTTGAACATCCTCAGACGTGCCGCGTCCGATTTGGCTGTAATGAATTCGTATATGTCTGGGTGATCACACCGCATCGTCGCCATCATCGCGCCACGCCGGCTTCCGGCGCTCATGATCGTGCGGCACATTGAGTCCCACACATCCATAAAGGACAACGGACCGGATGCATCTGCCGATACCCCCAGAACGTCAGCGCCTTTGGGACGGATTGTGCTAAAGTCGTAGCCGATGCCCCCTCCCTGCTGCATGGTTAGCGCGGCCTCTTTCAGCATCTCGAAAATACCGTCCAGACTGTCGGGTACGGTCCCCATTACAAAACAGTTGAACAGAGTGACGCTGCGCGCCGTGCCCGCGCCCGCCGTAATGCGCCCGGCAGGCAGGTATTTGAAGTCTTCAAGTGCGTAATAAAATCGATCTTCCCACGCTTTAGGGTCAGCTTCCACCTGCGCGAGGTCAGCCGCAATCCGGCGCCAGGTATCTTCAACACAGCCATCTCGGGCGGTGCCATCAGCATCCTTGAACCGGTATTTCATGTCCCAGATTTGCTCGGCGATAGGGGCAGCGAAACGACTCATGGGGGCCTCCGTGAAAGATTGGATACCGCGGCAGGACTTGAACCTGCAACCTCCCTATCGTAGTTTAGCCAAGTTCCAATTGACTGTAGGGGCTCTATCCTATTGAGCTACGCGGTTACGTGATCCCAGCCGCTAAACGAGTGGCTGGGAAACACACAATAGCTTGAAGCGCAGCCTAAATCCACTACATATGGTATAAGCTTTGGGGGAATCTGTGGTCAAAAAAACGCATCTGATTAAGCTGTCCGTTGGTACTGAAAGTGTTGAGGGTCTGGCTGCATGGCATCAGACCAAACGTGCGCAGACGGCTGATGGTCTGCCCCGGCATGTCACCCGCATGTGGCCAAAACGCGAGGCTGAGATATTGAACGGCGGTTCGATCTATTGGGTGATCAAGGGATTGATCCAATGCCGCCAACGCGTTCTGCGACTAGACGAAGTAATCGGTTCCGATGGCATTCGCCGGTGTGCCATTGTGCTTGAGTCCGAGTTGCACCGCACTCAATCAGCCACCAAACGCCCGTTTCAGGGTTGGCGCTATCTGCAGCCCACGGATGCCCCGCCTGACCTGCGCAAAGGTCGCGAAAACGAAGACGAATTGCCCACCGAACTGGATCGGGCACTGGCGGAAATCGGCGTACTCTAGCGGTGATATTCTAACTCAATCGATCCAGTATTGCGTTCAGCGCCGCGCGTTCTGAACTGTCAATCGAAGCTGTGCGACTGCGAAAAAGAGTTGCCTGACTTTTTAGGATCAAACCGTTACTCAGAATCTTCAGATGATTTGCTCGCAGGGTTTCACCTGTCGAAGTGATATCAGCGATGGCTTCTGCTGTTTCGTTTTTGACAGCGCCCTCAGTCGCGCCCTGACTATCCACAAGTGCGTAGTCTGCAACTCCGTTCTGCCGCAGGAAATCACGCACCAAACGGTGATATTTGGTTGCAATCCGCATTCGATAACCGTGCGCCGCTCTGAAGGCAGCCGCCGCTCCATCAAGATCGTCCAGCGTGTCGACATCGACCCATGCGCGCGGCACCGCCAGAATGAGGTCAGCATTTCCAAAGCCAAGGGGTGCGACTTGCGCGATCTGCTGATCCCAGCGCGCGAGTTTCTCGTGTACCAGATCGGTTCCTGTCACACCCAGATGAATGCGACCGCTCGACAGTTCCCGCGGAATTTCCGCCGCCGACAAGAGAACCAGATCGACTCCAACGATCCCCTTCACGGTTCCGGCGTATTCGCGGTCTGATCCGCTGCGTTCAAGAGTGATCCCGTGCTTGCCAAACCAGTCGAAAGTCTTTTCCATCAACCGCCCCTTTGACGGGACCCCAAGTTTCAGGCTCATGCCGCGCCCTCCAGTTCCAGGATCAAGCCTGGTCGCATCACACCTCCGACGGCGGGTATTTCTGCCCCCTTCCCGAGATGGCGAGTCAGCGCATCATACCGGCCACCTGTCGCAATCGCGGGCAACTCGGGGCGGGCTTTGACATAAAAGCCAAATACAAAACCGTCATAATACTCCATCAACGTTCGGCCATAACTCGCATCGAACGCCAATGACTCTACATCAACTCCGCGTGCGTCCAGCGCAGCCAATCGTTCCTGCATCAGGCTGACGACGGCACTGATCGATGGCATGTCAACGGCGATATCGCGCAACTGCTCCAACGCGAACGGCGCAGTCTCACGCACGGCCAACAGCGCATCTATGAGATCGACCTCTGCCTGTGAAATAGGCGGTGTCGTCGCATCCGTGCGCAGGGCCTCAATCCGTGTTCTTATGTCTGACCAGGTCCGCATCCCTACCAAGGGGCCAGCATCCGCCAACGGGTCATCTTTACTAAGCAGGGCAATCCGTTCCTTGGGTTCTGGCATTTGGCCAGAGAACCGATCAAGCAAAGCGCGAAACCGCCGGGGACGCCAGATGTGCCGGATCAGGGCCGCCTTTCGCGGCGCGCTTGTACGAAGCCCCCGCACTGCCGCCATCAGCAATCCGATATCACCATTGACAGTTTGCAAACCCAACGGGGCGAGCATTTTGGCGATCAGAGCGAATACCTCTGAATCCGCCGCTGCAGAGTCTAAACGATCAAAAACCTCATATCCAACCTGAACGTATTCGTTTGGTCGTTCCGGATCATCCTCCTGTCGACGAAACACTTCGCCCGCATAAGTGTATCTGGCGGGTTCCGCGCCATGCTCCATGTGTTTTTGCACCACCGGCACCGTAAAATCAGGGCGCAGCATTTGTTCCCCGCGCAATCCGTCAGAAGTGACGTAGGCGCGTGCGCGAATGTCTTCGCCGTACAAGTCGAGCAAGGTGTCAGCGGGTTGCAAAACGGGCGTTTCAATCACGTCAGCACCAGCCGCTTCGAATTTTGCCCGCAACTGCGCTGCGCGCGCCAGCGTTTCCGCGCGTGTCGGCATTATTCCTGACCGTCCAAAATCTCGCGAACTTTATTTACCAGTTCCTTACGGGGCACTTCAAACTGGCTCGGCCGTTCCTTCCACTCTTGCAGTGTTGCGTTTTCTGCGATTTGCGCCCCGAGGATCAGATCCTTGATCTGGACAACACCGGCCGCCTCTTCATTGCCGCCTTCGATAATGGCGATGGGGCTATTGCGTTTGTCAGCGTATTTAAGCTGGTTGCCAAAGTTCCTGGGGTTGCCCAGGTAAACTTCGGCGCGGATACCTGCCTGCCGCAGTTCTGCAACCATGCTCTGATAGTCAGCCATCCGGTCGCGATCCATGACAGTCACCACAACTGGTCCTTTTACCGATCCCTCAAGACGGCCTTTGGCCTGCAATGCCGCCAGCAGACGGTCGACACCGATTGAGATGCCCGTCGCTGGCACCTCCTGTCCAGTAAACCGTTTGACCAGATCATCATAACGTCCGCCCCCGGCGACCGAGCCAAATTGCCGTTTGCGCCCTTTATCGTCAAATATCTCGAAAGTCAGCTCAGCCTCATAGACAGGGCCCGTGTAATACCCCAGGCCGCGCACAACCGAAGGATCGATCTCAACCCGATCCGGTCCATACCCTTGGGCAGCGAGCAATCTGGCAATCTGTTCCAACTCGTCTACACCCTGCGCCCCTATCGGTGAGCCGTCCACCAATTCCCGAAGGTGCGCAACGGTTTCTGCACCGGTGCTTTGTTTGGCCTGCATAAAACCCATCACGACGTCGATCTGTGGCCCTTCCAGTCCCGCACCTTTCGTAAAATCACCGCTCTCGTCCTTGCGGCCTTCTCCCAGCAAGGCACGCACGCCATCAAAACCAAGCCGATCGAGCTTATCAATTGCGCGCAGTACGATGCCGCGCTCATGGGCGAAGCGGTCCTGATTTGCAGGATCCAGAATACCGGCAACCTGCATCACACCATTCAGAACCTTGCGGTTATTCACACGTACAATGTAGTCACCGCGCAAAATACCGACCTGTTCCAGCGTATCACTCAGCATCGCGCAAATCTCGGCGTCCGCAGCCATGCTGGCAGTGCCGACAGTATCCGCATCGCATTGATAAAACTGGCGGAACCTCCCCGGCCCCGGTTTTTCATTGCGCCAGACTGGGCCCATTGCGTAGCGCCGATATGGGGTGGGCAGATCATTGCGGTGTTGCGCATACACGCGCGCCAGTGGCGCGGTGAGATCATAGCGCAGGGCCAGCCATTCACCGTTTTCATCGGCATCTTCCTGCCAGGCAAAAACTCCCTCATTCGGGCGATCAACATCAGGGAGAAACTTGCCAAGCGCTTCCACCGTCTCGACGGCGCTGCTTTCCAACGCATCAAACCCATAACGATGATAGACATCCGCGATCTGGCGCAACATTTCTGTCCTAGTTGTCACTTCGGCGGAAAAGTAGTCTCGGAATCCTTTTGGCGGTTCGGCCTTGGGGCGTGGCGTTTTTTTGGGCTTGGCCATGGTCTGATCCTTGAGGGCTCACTTTGCTCCGCCCTCTACCGGATGGGCAGGTCAGGGGCAACCGCTCGCTTTGTTGGTGAAGGTCACTTGGCGCTTGGAGGCGCACGTGTTAAGCGGCGCAGATGCGACACCTCGAAGAACAGATTTCCCACCTTACCCGTGCGCTGGAAGACCTGAGCGATGTGGTCGCGCGGCAGGAAAATGAGATTGCGAGGCTGACACGGCGTGTTGCGATGCTGATGCGACGCGAAGGCGAACGCGAAGCATCGGAGACAGGCAGCGTTGCGCTAGCGGACGAAAAACCGCCTCACTACTGATCGTTAGTTTTTCTTGATGTTCGCCGCAAGAACGGTGCCATCATGCACCAGAATATCAGCCCAACGGGCGTTGTCTTCAAAACGTTCGTAGACACTTATGAATACGGTTCCCCGTTCCAGGCTTTTGATCTTGCGGCCACACGGCTTGCGCTTCGCGACGCCACATACCCGGGATTTAACCTTTTCATACGCCTTATCCGTTGCGCTTCTGCTATGGTTTTCAGCGGCACCACCATATCGCAATTGCTCGTACATCGAGGGCGCCCCGAAAATAGCCAGAGCCGCCGTAAACTGACGGGGACATCCATCCCGAAAACCCGTTACATAAAAGGTATGCGGAGTCGTCGCGCCCGGCGCGCTGTCGTACAGCCGATACCCCTTCCCACGCTCAGGAAAACGGGCAATTTCCTTCCCCAGACGCTGACCACGGGCGTCACACACGCGGGCTACGTCACCAAATGGAAGGCTGGTGCCACTGGCCACATCCGCCGCGTCTGTGCCGGGCGAAAAAGCTTGGTCCGAAAGAAGTCGGCGCTTCTTGCCGCGCGGTTTTTCGGTTGCATCCGTTGATGAAACGGCCGTGACGATGCTGTCTGTCGGTTCATCGATTACTGCCGCCGGCTCGGAGTTATTCGTTTCTGGCGCGCTGCGACCAAACCACCTTTCCAACACTCCTGGCTGATCGGCGGTTTCCTCAGGATCCGGCAATGCAAGCGCAATCGCCTGATCATCTGCAACTGGTACATCCGCCAGCCGCTCGATATTGGCAAGCGGGTCACCGCATGCGGAAAGTGCAATGCAACCAAACAATATCAGGCACTTGCGCAGCAATTCCAATTTCCCCGGCCGTTAACAGTCTTCACCGCATATCCCAAAAGAGGCAGTTGTGTCTATCCAGACTGCATCACAAGGACAAAACCGGCAGGGATGCACCACCTGGCTTGTTGCAGATGATGCGGCGCAGATGGCCGAAGTTTCGCTTACTAACTGTCCTCAACCATGACAACACCGCCGAGACTTTTGATCGCACCTTTGATTTGCGGATTCACCGGAAAGTCCCGATTGAGGTCAATTTCGACCTCTCCGGGTAGGCTAGGGTCCAAAAGACAAAGTTGAATCTGACCTTTGCCGCCCGTTTTCGCATGTTTGGCGGCACTTTCCAAAACCGAGGATACCGATGTGATCGCCGCCGCATCATCAACAAAGATGCGCAGCCCCATGGCGCCCGCGTCAGCCACAGCAGCATCAATTGGTGCGACGGAGCGCCCCAGCAGCTTTAACTGGTCGCTTTCCATCGTCGCCTCGACTGCGATCACAACTTTTGATCCGGCATCCAGATATTCGCGTGCAGTTTCAAGCGTATCCGAAAAGAGCGTAACCTCGTAAGCGCCAGTCGTGTCGGACAATTGCGCAAAGGCAAATCGGTTGCCCCGGGCTGACTTTCGTTCTTGGCGGCCTGCAACAATACCAGCCATCTTTGCAACATGCGGGCCGCTCTTAGCCCGTTCGGTCACTTCATCCAGCGTCATCACGCCTTTGCGTTTTAGCGGCCCCATATAGTCATCCAGTGGATGGCCGGAAAGATAGAATCCGATTGCCTTAAATTCTTCACCAAGACGCTCTGCGGGCAACCAATCCTCTACGGGCATCAGTCGCGGTTCCGGCAAATCATCACCGGCCTCGCCAAAAAGCGAGACCTGATTTGACGATTTCTGATCATGGATCGCAGCCGAGTATCCTACCAGTGGATCAAGCGCACCAAACACGCGGCGACGATTTGGATCGAGTTGGTCAAAAGCGCCGGAGCGCGCCAGCATCTCAAGCGGACGTTTACCCACTCGTTTCAAGTCGACCCGACGGGCCAGATCGAAAAGTGTCGCAAACGGCTTGTCACCGCGCCCGTCTGTGATCAGCTTCATCGCTTCGACGCCGACGTTCTTTAAAGCCCCCAAAGCATAGACGAGCGCCCCTTCAGCCACATCAAATTGCGCCTCAGACCGGTTCACGCAAGGCGGCACAAAAGGTAATTCCAGACCTTTTCGTACTTCCTCGAAATAAACGGCAAGTTTGTCTGTCAGGTGAATATCGCAATTCATCACCCCTGCCATGAACTCCACTGGGTGGTTCGCCTTGAGCCAAGCGGTCTGATAGCTGACCACCGCATAGGCGGCGGCATGGGATTTGTTGAAACCATAGTTGGCGAACTTGTCCAAAAGGTTCCAGACCTCGATCGCCTTGGGTTCGTCCACGTCATTCTCGGCGGCTCCTTTAAGGAACTTCGGCCGTTCGACATCCATCGCCTCTTGCAATTTCTTACCCATCGCACGGCGTAGTAGATCGGCCCCGCCAAGGCTGTACCCTGCCATTTCCTGCGCGATCTGCATGACCTGTTCCTGGTAGACAATGATGCCTTGTGTTTCGTCCAGAATGTGATCGATGCTAGGATGCAGGTTCTCGCGTTTTTTGAGGCCGTTCTTTACCTCGCAATAGGTTGGGATATTCTCCATCGGCCCCGGGCGATATAAAGCGACAAGCGCGACGATGTCTTCAATGCAGGTGGGTTTCATGCGCTTGAGGGCATCCATCATGCCCGAGCTTTCCACCTGAAACACCGCAACAGTCTTGGCCGACGCGTAAAGCCTGTAGGACGCTTCATCATCTAGCGGAATGGCCCCAATATCATCAACCGCTACCGGGGGCGGCGCATATAGTTCTGTGCCATCTGCAGCCACGTGCAGATGTCGGCCCGACGCCTTGATCAGATCTACCGCGTTCTGAATGACCGTCAGTGTCTTCAGGCCCAGAAAGTCGAATTTAACCAGCCCGGCCTGCTCGACCCATTTCATATTGAACTGTGTCGCCGCCATGTCAGACCGAGGGTCCTGATACAAGGGTACCAACTCATCCAGAGGTCGATCGCCGATGACGACCCCGGCAGCGTGTGTTGATGCGTTCCGCAGCAACCCTTCGACCTCTTGGCCATAATCAAGAAGGCGCTTCACAACCTCTTCATTGCGCGCCTCTTCGCGCAATCGCGGTTCGTCTTTCAACGCTTTTTCGATGCTGACCGGTTTGACCCCCTCAACCGGTATCATCTTGGAGAGCCGGTCAACCTGCCCGTACGGCATTTGCAAAACCCGACCAATGTCACGTACGGCCGCTTTGGACAAAAGCGCACCGAAGGTTATGATCTGACCCACCCGGTCACGACCATATTTGTCCTGCACGTATTGTATCACCTCTTCTCGGCGATCCATGCAAAAATCGATATCAAAATCGGGCATGCTAACCCGCTCGGGGTTCAAAAAGCGCTCAAACAACAGCGAATACCGCAGGGGGTCCAGATCGGTAATAGTCAGGGCATAGGCAACCAGTGACCCCGCACCGGACCCCCTGCCTGGCCCGACCGGGATATCGTGATCTTTGGACCATTTGATAAAATCGGCAACGATAAGAAAATATCCGGGAAAACCCATGCCTTCGATGATGTTGAGCTCAAATTCCAGTCGTTCTTCATACTCCTGAACACTCGCCGCATGCGGGATGACCTTTAGTCGTTCAACCAGTCCGGCCTGCGACTGCCTGCGCAATTCCTCGACTTCGTCGGTTGCAAACTTCGGCAAGATAGGATCGCGGCGAAAGGCTTGAAATGCACAGCGTTTTGCGATTTCAACAGTGTTTTCAATCGCTTCTGGAAGGTCCGCGAACAAAGTGACCATTTCCTGTTGCGATTTGAAATAGTGCTGTGGTGTCAGGCGGCGGCGGTCATCCTGCTGATCCACATACGCCCCGTCTGCAATGCAGATCAACGCATCATGCGCCTCATACATTTCAGTATTGGCGAAATAAACGTCGTTCGTCGCAACCAACGGCAGGTCCAAAGCGTAGGCCATCTCGACGAGGCCACGCTCGGTCAACCTTTCGTTCTCCGGTTGCCCGCCATCCCCCGGATGACGCTGCAGTTCTACATAAAGCCGCGTATCAAACGCTCTAGCCAAACGAGACAAAAGTTGCTCAGCAGCAGGACGCTGTACTGACTTCAGCAAGCTACCGATGGGTCCATCTGGCCCTCCGGTCAGGCAAATAAGACCGGCAGAATGAGCCTCCAGTTCTTCTAGCGTGATTTGCGGAAGCTGTCCGTCCTTGCCGATATAGAGGCACGAATTAAGCTTCATCAGATTTGCATACCCGGTTTCGGATTGAGCCAGCAGAACCAATGGCGCTGGAGGTTTGGGCCGCTCTCCCGGCTGGACCTTGAAGTAGCTCAGATCAACCTGACAGCCGATAATCGGCTGAATGCCGGCACCGCTTGCCGCTACCGAAAATTCTAGGGCCGAGAACATATTATTTGTGTCAGTTACCGCCACTGCCGGCATTTTTGCCTCACGGCAGAAGGTTGCCAGTTTTTTAAGGCGCACGGCACCTTCCAGCAGCGAATATTCGGTATGGACACGCAGGTGGATGAATCGGGGAATGTCTGTCATGCGGGTACGCTATCTCAGCATCGCAACGGTGTGAACGCCAATTAGTCAGTGGCATGTTCTCAAATCATTATTCGGATAAATGCGAAAGTCTTTCTGATTTTCAGCCAAGCACTGAAGCACGCAATTGTATGATTTCGCTAAGTTATCCTCAGAATTTCGTAGCTGTTGTTTGCTATTATCCAAGTTGAACCGAAAACCGGCCGCATGTTTTTCTTGCCAGATCGACCAAACGCCCCCTAACGTAAAGCCATAAAAACACGACACAGATATCCTTTTACGTCGCATCAAGGGATCATCTGCTGCGGAAGAACCAATGGGGTAAAGCGACGAGTTACAAAAGTGGACATCAACTTTCTTCTGAATGGGAGTCCCGTTGCGCTGTCGGACGTGAACCCGACGACGACGTTGCTGGACTGGCTGCGCGAGACCCGCGGACTTACCGGAACAAAAGAAGGCTGCAATGAGGGTGATTGCGGTGCCTGTTCGATCATGGTTACGGACAACGGAACAGCCCGCGCCCTAAACGCCTGCATTTTGTTTTTGCCGCAGCTGCATGGGAAATCTGTGCGTACTGTCGAAGGTGTGAGCGGTCCGGATGGTTCGCTCCATCCAGTGCAAGACGCAATGATCGAACATCATGGCAGCCAGTGCGGCTTTTGTACGCCGGGTTTTATAATGTCGATGACAACTGCGCACTTGAACAACCGAAGCGATTTTGATGATCAACTGGCGGGAAATCTTTGCCGGTGTACCGGCTATGCCCCTATCATTCGCGCCGCCGAGGCTGCGGCCGACAGACCTGTCCCTGTATGGGTCAAGGATGCAGCACCGCAAGTTGATCAAAACCCTCAGTTCATTCCAACATCAGGCGATGATTTGGCGGCAGTCTATGCAAAGAATCCTGACGCAACGCTTGTCGCTGGAGCCACCGACGTAGGTCTTTGGGTGACCAAGCAGTTGCGCTCATTGGACAAGGTCATCTTTCTGCATCGCTGCGAAGATCTGAAGCAGGTCACGTTTGGCGATGACGCCATCCGCATTGGTGCCATGGTGTCAATGAACGATCTGAGAGATGCCATTGGTGATGTCCATCCGTCATACGGTGAGTTGATCCGGCGCTATGGATCGGTTCAGGTGCGCGGCGCGGCCACCGTGGGCGGCAATATCGCAAACGGTTCCCCCATCGGTGATAACCCCCCCGCCCTGATCGCATTGGGCGCGACTTTGCATCTGCGCCGCGGTTTGGCCCGGCGTGACATTGCGCTGGAAGACTTTTTCCTTGCATACGGCAAGCAGGATCGCGCGCCCGGCGAATTCGTTGAGGCGGTTTCAATTCCGCGCCAACCAGACAACCTGCGCTGCTACAAGCTTTCAAAACGTTTTGATCAGGACATCTCGGCCTCTTGCGGGTGTTTCAATATCACCCATGACGGCGGCACAGTGACAAGCGCAAGGATCGCCTTTGGCGGCATGGCCGCAACACCAAAACGCGCGGCGGCGGTCGAAATGGCGCTTGTCGACCACCCGTGGACCGAAGCGACCGTTCGCTCTGCCATGGCAATATTTGACGAAGATTTTTCACCCATGAGCGATATGCGAGCCTCCGCAGACTACCGTTTGGAATCCGCCAGAAACATGCTTTTGCGCGCGTTTTTTGAGGATCAGGGGCAGTCAACTTCCGTGCTGGAGGTGACGGCATGAGCGTTGCAAAATCCCTGCCCCATGATGCCGCCAACCTGCACGTAGCAGGAACAGCGCGCTATATTGATGACATCCCGACGCCCGCAGGCACGTTGCATCTGGCATTTGGTCAAAGCTCAATTGCAGCTGGTCGCATTGAAACGCTGAATCTTGACGATGTTCGATCAAGCCCCGGTGTCGTGGCCGTACTGACAGCAGATGACCTGCCTTTTGAAAACGATGTGTCACCGTCTATCCACGACGAACCCCTTCTCGCAACAGGCGATGTGCACTACGTTGGGCAACCGATTTTTGCCGTGATCGCAACCAGCCATCTTGCAGCGCGCGCCGCTGCACGTCTCGGCAAGATCACTTACAAAGAACACAAGGCGGTCCTGAGCATAGATGACGCAATAGAGGCGGGCTCGATTTTTGAGGATGGCCCCCGCATCTATCAAAAAGGAGATGCAGCAAGCGCTATCGCAGCCGCGGCCAATGTGGTCGAAGGCCAAATGGAAATCGGTGGGCAAGAACATTTCTATCTCGAAGGTCAGGCCGCGCTCGTCTTTCCGCAGGAAGCGGGCGATATGCTGGTCCATTCCTCGACTCAGCATCCCACAGAAATTCAGCATAAAGTGGCTGAGGCTCTGGGCGTCCCGATGAACGCCGTGCGTGTGGAAACACGACGTATGGGCGGGGGGTTCGGCGGTAAAGAAAGTCAGGGGAACGCTCTGGCGGTGGCCTGCGCGGTTGCCGCGCGTTTGACCGGCAAGCCGTGCAAGATGCGGTATGACCGTGACGATGATATGGTGATCACCGGAAAACGCCACGATTTCCGCATCTCTTACCGGGTCGGGTTTGACGATCAGGGATGTGTGGCCGGCGTAGAATTCATCCAATATGCCCGGTGTGGCTGGGCGTTGGATTTGTCCCTGCCCGTTGCAGACCGGGCGATGCTGCACGCGGACAACGCCTATCACTTGCCTGCCGCCCGTATTGAAAGTCACCGACTGAAAACAAACACCCAGTCCGCCACAGCCTTTCGCGGTTTTGGCGGGCCGCAAGGGGTCGTTGGGATCGAGCGGGTGATGGATCACATTGCTCATCATCTTGGTCTTGACCCCTTGGTCGTCAGACGTGCGAACTACTATGAGGCCGCAGCAGATACTCCCGAGCAGAACACGCAAACGACACCGTACCACATGCCCGTCACCGACTTCATTTTACATGAAATGACGGATGCTCTGGTCGCATCTTCTGACTACGAAAATCGTCGCGCCGCCATTGCTAACTGGAACACCAAAAATACAGTACTCAAGAAAGGTATCGCGCTTACACCCGTAAAATTCGGGATTTCCTTCACGTTGACCCACCTCAATCAGGCGGGCGCGTTGGTGCACGTCTATCAGGACGGCTCGATTCACATGAATCACGGCGGCACCGAAATGGGACAAGGGCTATTTCAAAAGGTAGCGCAGGTCGCAGCAACACGATTTGGCGTGGACGTTGGAGCGGTCAAGATCACCGCAACCGACACCGCCAAAGTTCCAAACACGTCGGCTACCGCTGCATCGTCAGGCAGTGATCTGAACGGCATGGCTGTAAAAGCTGCCTGTGACACGATCCGAGACCGCATGGCCGGATTTCTGGCCGAATTGCACCAAAGCAAGACAGAACTGGTGCGGTTTGAAGATGGAAACGTGCATGTCGGGGGCGAATCATACACTTTCGCGGCCGCTGCTGCCTTGGCCTACCAGAACCGCATCAGCCTTTCGGCAACTGGGTTTTATAAAACTCCTGGCTTGAACTGGGACCGCATCAAAGGGACCGGTCGCCCTTTTTTCTACTTTGCTTATGGCGCGGCGGTTACCGAGGTTGTGGTCGACATTTTAACAGGCGAGAACCGCATTTTGCGCGCTGATGTCTTGCACGATGCGGGTGCCTCGCTGAATCCAATATTGGATATTGGACAGGTCGAAGGCGCTTATGTGCAAGGCGCTGGCTGGCTGACCACGGAAGAACTGGTCTGGGATGATCGGGGGCAATTAAAGACTCACGCTCCCTCGACTTATAAAATTCCAGCGTGCTCTGATCGACCCGATGTTTTCAACGTCGCCCTTTGGAGTGATCCGAACCGCGAAAACACGATTTATCGTTCAAAGGCGGTCGGCGAACCGCCGTTGATGTTGGGCATTTCCGCGTTAATGGCAATTAGCGATGCTGTCGCTGCCAGCGGTGCAGCATATCCATCATTGGACGCGCCCGCGACGGCCGAACGCGTGTTTACAACAATAAGGACCCTACAAAATGGGCTTTGATATCATCGCCCTGCGCAATGCGATTTCGCAACATGGTCGCGTTGCCCGTGTTGTGATCGCCGAAGTCAAAGGCTCGTCCCCGCGCGAAGTTGGCGCGTCAATGCTGGTCTGGAACGGTGGTCAATCCGGCACCATTGGCGGCGGTGTGCTGGAGTTTGAACTGACGAAAGCCGCCTTGGCGACAGATACCGACCGACTGACCAGCCATGCCTTGGGTCCGGATATGGGCCAATGCTGCGGCGGCGCTGTAAAAGTGCTGACCGAAGTCTATGATGCCGCCCGTGTAAAAAGCCTTCCCGCCAACGTCATCGCTCGCGGCCCGGGGGGCGTCCCGTTGGCCGTACAACGCCTTATCACGCGGGCCCGCAACTGCGGTCAGAGTCCAAAGCCGGTCTTGGTTCAGGGATGGTTTATTGAACCGGTTCACCAACCGACCAGAGAACTTTGGATTTGGGGAGCCGGACATGTCGGACGCGCCCTTGTGGACGTGATGTCCCCAATGCCTGATCTGGCGATCACCTGGGTCGATACCGGACCAGAAAGGTTTCCCGAGTTCGTACCGGCAGGTGTGAATGTCGTTCCGGCCGCTGATCCCGCCATATTGGCTGATCATGCGCCAATTGATGCCGAACATCTTATCCTGACTTATTCTCACACGCTGGATCTAGAGCTTTGCAACCGGCTGTTGCGACGTGGATTTGGATTTGCGGGCGTGATCGGTTCCAAAACAAAATGGGCGCGTTTCAAAAACCGGCTGGCTGCTTTGGGCCACGCGCCGGTGCACATTAACCAGATCACCTGCCCGATTGGTGAACCGTCGCTGGGCAAACATCCCCAGATGATCGCTATCGGCGTTGCTGCGGCCCTTATGAAAAACGATAAACACCTCACCTCCCAACAGGAGAAGCGCGCGTGACCGACGACAATACTGATGTTCTGCTCAAAATCAGAGGGCTTACCAAGGCTTACCCCGGCGTCGTTGCTAACAGCGACGTTTCCTTTGACATCGGTGTCGGCGAAGTGCACGCGCTGCTTGGCGAAAACGGCGCTGGGAAGTCTACCCTGGTCAAGATGATCTACGGCCTCGTGAAACCGGATTCGGGCGAGATGAAAATGAACGGTGCACCTTATGCACCGCCCGAACCCCGCGCTGCGCGGGCCAGTGGTGTCGCGATGGTTTTTCAGCATTTCTCACTCTTTGACGCCTTGAACGTCGCCGAGAACATCGCGCTGGGAATGGAAAACCCACCCAAGATGGGCGAATTGGCTGATCGAATAAAAGAAGTGTCCGAGAAATACGGGCTGCCGCTTGACCCCTACCGCGTCGTTGGGGACCTGTCCGCAGGCGAACGTCAACGGGTCGAGATTATTCGCTGTTTGCTGCAGGATCCCAAACTTCTCATCATGGACGAACCAACCAGCGTTCTGACACCCCAAGAAGTCGATATTCTGTTCGAAACCCTCCGGAAACTCAGCGCAGAGGGAACGGCGATACTTTATATTTCTCATAAGCTTGAAGAAATCAGGACACTATGCGATCACGCCACCGTATTGCGACTTGGCAAACATGTTGGTGAATGCACGCCGGCAGATACAACCGCGCGCGACATGGCCGAAATGATGGTCGGCAGCATTCTTCAAACGCCGACACGCGCTGGCCGCGACATGGGCGCGGTTGCAATTGAGCTTAGCGGGTTAAGCGCTGCTTCCCCAAGCGCCTTTGGCACTTCGCTCAAGGACATCAGTTTTTCGGTGCAATCCGGCGAAGTTCTTGGACTTGGCGGTGTTGCGGGTAACGGTCAGGATGAATTGCTGGCCGCCCTGTCAGGAGAGATCAAAAGCGCGCCCGATATGGTTCAGATGCACGGCGTGGGGATTGGAAATCTGGGACCCGCGCAGCGCCGCAAACAAGGGCTTTTAAGTGCCCCGGAAGAACGACTGGGGCATGCAGCCGCCCCGGATATGAGTTTGATTGAAAATGCGATGCTGACCGGAGCCGTGCGCGAAAATCTTGAAAACAAAGGTTTCCTGCTTTGGGGGAAAGCCCAAGAGTTCGCAGAAAAGATAATTCAGGATTTTGACGTCCGCACGCCGGGCGCGGCAAACGCAGCGCGCGCACTTTCTGGTGGGAACCTGCAGAAATTCGTCATCGGGCGCGAAGTTTTGCAACGCCCAGAAGTGCTGGTTGTGAACCAACCAACGTGGGGTGTTGATGCCTCGGCTGCCGCATCAATCAGGCAGGCCTTGCTGGATCTGGCAGCAGGCGGTGCAGCGTTGATTGTGATCTCGCAAGACCTTGATGAACTCATGGAAATATCTGACCGCTTTGCAGCGCTGAACGAAGGACGGTTGTCTGATATCCGACCAGCCGCCGGGCTTACGGTCGACGAAATTGGCCTGATGATGGGCGGAGCGCATGGAATGGAGGTGGCTCATGTTTGATCCGCTTACCAATTTAGCGACCACCAAGAAATTGAACACAAATGGGGCAAGATCATGATCCATCTCGAAAAACGCCCCCTGCCATCGCGCGCGTGGTCCTTGGCGACACCTCTGGTGGCCGTACTTGCAACTATGTTCTTTGGCGGACTTGTATTCATGGTGTTGGGGATCAATCCGTTGGTTGCCATTCGAACTATCTTTTGGGACCCGCTTTTTGGCGAGTTTGCGTTCTACTACCGACCGCAACTACTGGTCAAAGGCGCACCTTTGATCCTGATCGCGATCGGCCTGTCATTGGGCTTTCGCGCTGGCATCTGGAACATTGGTGCCGAAGGGCAGTACATCATGGGCGCAATCGTGGGCGCCGGTGTCGGGCTGGCCTTTTATCCGCTTGAAGCATGGTTCATCTTTCCTCTGATGGTTATCGGAGGCGCGGTCGGCGGTTGGGCCTGGGCTATGATTCCGGCCCTTCTGAAGGTCAAGTTCGGGACCAACGAAATACTCGTTTCACTGATGCTGGTCTATGTGGCCGAACAACTGCTGGCCTCCATGTCATTGGGATTGCTCAAAAACCCAGAAGGCTTTGGATTTCCGGGCAGCCGTAACCTGCAGCAATACGACAGCGCGCATAACGCTGAACTCATTGCAGGGTCTGGCATGCACTGGGGTGTTGTAGCGGCGTTTATCGCGGTAATCTTTGCCTATGTTCTGTTGAATCGTCACATGCTGGGATTCCATATCAAGTTGACCGGTCAGGCACCCCGCGCCGCCCGCTTTGGCGGAGTTAATCCGGCGCGGATCATCCTGTTCTGCCTTGGAGCATCCGGCGCGCTGGCAGGTCTCGCCGGGTTATTCGAAGTCGCGGGCCCGTCCGGGCAAATCAGCATCGATTTTAATGCTGGCTATGGATTTACCGCAATCATCGTCGCCTTTTTGGGCCGATTGCACCCTGTTGGGATTCTCTTGGCCGGGCTGTTGATGGCCCTTACCTACATTGGCGGTGAAATCGCGCAGTCCAGTCTGCAATTGCCCGCAGCCGCAATTCAGGTATTTCAGGGAATGCTGTTGTTCTTTTTACTGGCCCTGGACCTTTTGACAAATTATCGCGTCCGACTGGCGCAAGGGGAGGCCGCATAATGGACCTGTCAGCAATCAATCCCGTTCTTCTTATTGCCTCCCTGATGGTGGCCGCCACACCGATCTTATTGGCTGCAATTGGCGAACTGGTGGTCGAAAAATCCGGCGTTCTAAACTTGGGTGTCGAAGGCATGATGATCGTCGGCGCGATCTGCGGATTTGCGATGGCCGTTGAATCCGGCTCTCCCTTTCTGGGTTTTATCGCCGCAGCAGTCGGCGGCGCGGTCCTCTCCCTGCTTTTTGCACTGCTCACGCAGGTTGCATTGGCAAACCAGGTTGCCTCAGGCCTTGCACTGACGCTTTTCGGGTTGGGACTGTCAGCCTTGCTTGGACAAAGCTATGTTGGGGTCAAACCGCCCCCCACCGGCGCGCTCGACATTCCGGTCATCAGCGACCTGCCAGTCGTTGGCCCAATCCTGTTTTCGCATGATCCTGTGCTTTATTTTGGAATCGGTTTGGTTGTAGCTGTTTGGGCCGTTCTCAAATTTACCCGCGCCGGACTTATCTTGCGGGCAGTCGGAGAAAGCCATGATGCGGCACATGCTCTGGGATATAAGGTTGTACGCATCAGAGTGCTGGCAATCATGTTTGGCGGTGCCTGTGCTGGGCTGGGTGGCGCGTATATCTCGCTCATCCGTGTGCCGCAGTGGACCGAAGGGATGACGGCAGGCGCAGGGTGGATCGCCCTAGCTCTGGTCGTATTTGCAAGTTGGAAGCCGGGCCGCGCCCTCCTGGGTGCCTATCTTTTTGGCGGCGTTACGGTTGTTCAGCTTAATCTACAGGCCGCAGGCGTTGCCATTCCGGTCGAGTATCTGGCAATGTCGCCTTACCTGATTACCATCCTTGTGCTGGTGATACTATCCGCGGATAAAAGCAGCGCACCAGCTTCGCTTGGCCGCAACTTCCACGCCTCACACTAGGGGCACAACAAGGCCCCATCAAAGGGGCCAGCAAACACAATGGGGAACCTCAAATGAAACTCACTCACTTCCTTGCCAGTGCGACGCTCGCATTGGGTTTGGCAACGGGCGCGATGGCGCAGGACAAAACCAAAGTCGGCTTTATCTACGTCGGCCCGATTGGCGATGGCGGCTGGACATATGAACACGACAAAGGCCGCCTACAAATTGAAAGCGATCTTGGAGACGCGGTTGAAACGGTCTACGTCGAAAGCGTGCCTGAAGGTCCAGACGCAGAACGCGTTATGACTCAGATGGCCTTGGACGGCGCCGACCTGATTTTTACAACCTCGTTCGGTTTCATGGACGCTACGGTGAATGTCGCCAAGAAATTTCCAAATGTGAAATTCGAACATGCTACCGGCTACAAAACGGCGCCAAACGTATCGATCTACAGCGCGCGTTTCTATGAAGGCCGCGCAATTCAAGGTCACATTGCTGGTAAGATGACCGAGTCAAATATCGTTGGATACATCGGCTCATTCCCAATTCCCGAAGTTATTCGCGGCATCAACAGCGCTTTCATTCATGCCCGTAAGGTTAACCCCGATGTAGAGTTCAAAATCGTATGGGCTTACACTTGGTTTGATCCTGCAAAAGAGGCGGATGCTGCCAAAGTGCTGATCGAACAGGGCGCCGACGTGATCCTTCAGCATACAGACTCTACAGCCCCGCTGGCTGCCGCCGAAGCGGCAGGCAATGTCATCGGATTTGGTCAAGCGGCTGACATGGCTGAATATGCGGATGGCCCGCGCGTTTCCTCGATCCTGGACATCTGGGGCCCCTACTACGTCGACCGGACCAAGGCCGTTATGGATGGCACATGGGAAACCGTTAACACATGGCACGGCATCGGTGATGGTATGGTTGGCATCGGCGAAATCACAGACCGTGTCCCTGCCGATGTAAAGGACGAAGCATTGGCCATGAAAGCCGCGATTTCCGATGGTTCTTATCATCCGTTTACCGGACCCGTGAAAAAGCAAGACGGATCCGACTGGCTGGCCGAGGGTGAAGTTGCTGATGACGGCACATTGGCGGGCATGAACTTTTATGTCGAAGGCATAGAAGGCGACATTCCAAACTGATGTTGATTAGCCCATCGGGCAGCATCAATTCAGGATTTCGAGGGCTCCGCAATTGTGGGGCCCTTTCTTCCTTAATTTATCTTTTCGGGACTGCGCGACCCTTCTAAAAACACCGTGGCACACCGAGCTTTTCTTTGCTGCAGCGAAGCTGAACCGCGTGGCACCGCAGGCCAATCCTCCAATCCAGAAATCCAAGTTGCGCGTCTTAAAAGAGGCGATTAGGGTGCCCCCAATCATCGTTCATTCTAATATTTAAGACTGCGTAGAAGTGTTTTCTTACCACCCTTTTCGTCGGCCTCGCGCCAAGTTGACGAACATTGCCCCACCATCCAAAGAATTAGCTTATGTCAATCAAGAAGCACGCTATTGAATCCGTTTTGGTCTTGTCCGGAAGTCCGATTATTGCGCAAGGCAATCACCAATATGTCTATGAACATCCGCTAGACCCGACATCGCTTATCAAGTTCCGTAAACTTGAGGATTACGATGCTTCAACTGCCAATCTGATAGGTCGAAAAAAGTGGCATGAAAGGTTCATTTACCGCCGTTCCACGGCAGTTCAAGATTTCTTGCGTGAGTTTCGGGAATATGTTGAACTGAAATCCAAGCACCAGCACGCTGGTGCAATACTGCCACTTTGCGCAGTGAGGGGAATTGTTCAGACCGACATGGGTTTGGGCCTTGTTTACGAACGAATAAGCGAGCCGGATGGCACACTATCACCTAACCTCAAAAAGTTGATTGAGGAGGGGCAGTTGCAACGACGCCATCTCGATGCATTCGAAACTTTCATCGACTCACTCTTGCAGCACAACATAGTCGGAAGCATGATGACCCTCGACAATCTGGTTTATCAAACTGATGTGGACGGTCTTTCTCGCATAGTATGGATCGATAGTTTTGGATCAAAAAGATATCTCCCTCTACGTCGCTGGTTCAGATTCCTGAACAACCGAAAGATTGAACAAGTTCGCAAGAAGCGCCGAGAACAGATGTCGAAAGCTGTAGTAATTCCGACTTAATCTGACAGTTGGCCGTTTTTCCGGCGGCATCTGTCAGGCCAAGTTCAGTTTACAAACTTTTCCTTCCAGATCTGCTTGCCCTCAATCATGGTCTGGAACGGCGTTCTGCCACAACACATTTTGCCCTGATGAGTTCGTTCGATGAAGTAAGTTGGCCAACCAAGATCGACGCCCAGTTTCTGTTCGCCTCTCGCCAATCGGTGCTGCTGAGAATGCTACAGCGATGATGCTTGCCTTAGGCCCTTTTTGCGGGGCAGTTTCTCAATTCGCTACCGCGGATGCTGAGCGCTCCACGATGGATGCTGTTTCTGTAAGTATGAAGGACTTCTACAGCGTTTCGCCCCTGAACAAGGCCCAGGGTTCCTGCGTGTGTAATTTACTACACTGCCACACGAGTGTGATAGCTGCGCCGTGTGAACCATCCGAAATCCCAATTTCTCAGTCAAAATTCGTCCGCAGCCTCAATTCAATGAAGCTGCATACGGTTGTTAATCGAGTCTTCAAGGCCCCCATAAAACGGGTTGCATCCATGGCTCAGGGAGAAGCAAGCGCCCTTGAGCAGCAGGCGCACCTGTGCTCAACTGCAACGATTGCCATGCATTCGCCCACTCCTCTGGGATATGGTACGGTGCCAACACGTTATGCTCTGTCACAAAGCAAAAGCGCGAATAATAGGCTGGATCGCCAAGTACAAAGAGTTGGCCAATCTCCGACTTTTCCAATCGAGCAATCCCGGCACGGACAATCAATGTACCGAAACCCAGTCCCTGATGAGATGGAATCACACCCAGAGGTGCAAGAAGCGCGCGATTTCGATCATCAACTTGCATTCCGCAAAAGGTAAAGAGGACATGGGCAACCAATTTATCGTCGCCAAATGCTGCGAGTGAAAGAGTTTCATGCTCTCCATCGAGAAGAGCAGACACAATGGGCCTGAGTTCCTCATCTGGAAATGCCTGAGGATAGAGCGCAAGAACCTCGTCGAAATCATCCGAGGTTGTTTCACGGATCATGATGCCAGTCGTTTTGTTTTCTTTCATAGTCATGTTTAAGAACCTATCTGTTATTAAATTGAGGTCGAACGGACGTGATAACCAAGCGGATAACTCTATAGGGACCTCCGGATACGGACTTGTTGAAGCGCCGCTTCTTTAGGCGTCCAAACACCGCAAGGGTGCAGTCCGCGAGGACAAGGTTGTTGCGGTTTAAGCACGCGACTTCACGTACTTTGCCATTTGGCAGTTGCTCGAAGTGGATTGCGCCGCCCTGAGCCAAAACGTGCAAAACACGCTGCTCGACTTTTGAGATGTTCATTGGATAGTCTCGTGGATTATGCCATCAAAAAAGACGCCTCCGGCATCGCGCTCGGAAGGTCTTCGATTCAAGACGGTCCAGAAGTTGGACCTAGCGGATTACCGCAATCTCTAACATCGAATCTCCATCGCTTTCGCAAACGCGCGAAAGATATGCCGAGCAGTTATTATTCGCCGAGTACTAGGACAAGTCCAAACGCGACAGATCAACAACAACATCTATCAGTGTTGCACCAATGTGTCGTCATTCCGCCTCGGTGCACAATTTGCGCAGCGACAAAAGTCGAAATACCAATTGAGTTCTGGTCTTGAGGGTTTATTTCGAGCGTATAGCGGTCATCAGTCCACCTTAGTGGCCAGCGCTTCTTCGCCAGGGCGGTCACCACTAAGAGGCCTTATTTCTCCTGCTCGTCCACCAAGCCCAGGCCACCCCGGCAAGATAGATTAGGTCCACCACGACCAATGTCAGCCAAAGGTAGTTCAACAGGGCTGCGACAAGGCAAGCTGAGGCCAGCATGTAATACTTAACGTTGGGCCGCGATATCGTCATCATTTTGAAGGAATAGGTCGGGATGTGACTAATCATAAGCAATCCAACCACCGCCATCCAAATACATATCAGGCCGTTTGGCAGGCCCGCAAGATCTTCATCCAGAAACGCGATAAAAATCGGGAGCAACACCAACAACGCGCCTGCTGGTGCTGGCACACCTACGAAGAATTGGTCGTTTTTCTCATCAACTTCGGACTTCTTGCCTACATTGAAACGCGCCAGTCGGATCACGCAGCACACCGAGAACATCAAAACCGCGAACCACCCGGCTCGGGGCATTTCGTGCAGAGTGAACAAGTAGATCAGAATTGGCGACGCAACACCAAAGTTGAGAAAATCCGCAAGCGAATCCAGCTCCGCTCCCATTTGGCTTTCTGATTTCAAAAGTCGCGCCAGCTTGCCATCAATCCCATCCAGAATGCACGCAGCAAGGATTAGAAGAACAGCCGCACCGAAATGGCCCTGAAACCCGTAACGGATGGCCGTTAATCCGGCGCAAATTGCCGCCAGCGTCACCATGTTCGGCAGCAGCTGAACGATGGGCATTTCCGTTTTTGAAGGTGTCAGATCATCTTGCATGACTCACCCGGTGTACGCGGCGCGCGCGTCTTCCTGCGAGGTCAAATCTGCCAAAACTGTTTCGCCTGCTACCATCGCCTGCCCAACGCTGACCAAAGGTTGAACACCATCGGGAAGGTAAACATCGACACGGGATCCGAAACGGATCAAACCAAATCGCTCTCCGGTTCTAAGATGTTGATTATCCTTTACAAAACAGACAATTCGGCGCGCGACAAGACCCGCAATCTGAACAACGGCGATCTGACGCTTGTCATCCATTTCAATGCAAAGGCTATTGCGCTCATTGTCCGAACTCGCCTTGTCGAGCGAGGCATTGAAGAACTTTCCCGGACGGTAGGCGACAGAGGCTATTCTACCCTCAATCGGGGCGCGGTTCACATGGCAGTTAAACACATTCATGAACACGCTCACGCGCGTCAGTGCGTCAGAGGCCATGCCCAATTCTGCAGGTGGTACGGCCTTTTCGATCAGCGAGACGATGCCGTCAGCCGGGCTGATAATAAGACCCGCGCGCAAGGGCGTGGTACGCTTTGGATCGCGGAAAAAATAGTAACACCAAACGGTCAGTCCGACGCCAACCCATCCCAGAAACTCTGAAATCAGAAACAGGGCGATAGTGATCGCGGCAAATATTGCCACAAACTTGCGCCCCTCAGGATGCATCGGTTTTAGGAACGTTCCCAGCATTGTCATTTTTGGAATTCGCCTTTCGGACTTAAGTGCCGCTGTTTAGCCAGTTTGATCCTCGATATCAACGCTCTAAGAAACTCTGGCACAAACATTACGCAACGTGTTATTGGCGGAGTTCCGACAGATTGTCTGCTTCGCACCTACGGCTGGAGGTATTGCCAATGCCACATCGCCCCCCGCCCTGCTCGGCAAGCGTTGCCCATATGGCAGCGGGTGCAAAACTCGAGGCACCATCAGCAACCCGGAATGTCGATGCTCTGAACCAACTGTTGACACAACATGCGCCGCACTCCGGTAATGCGCTTGAGCTTGCCAGTGGCACTGGGCAGCATATCGTGCGTTTTGCCGCTCAGTTCCCGGATTTGAACTGGCAACCCACCGAAATCGACCCGTCTCGCATTGCAAGCATTGACGCATACGCTGATGAGGCAGGACTGGCCAATCTGAAATCCGCTGTTCCACTGGACGCCTGCGAAGGTAAATGGAGCGACGAATTTGCCGGGCAGTCCCTGATTATGTTGATAAATCTGTTGCACTTGATCAGTGGCAGAGAAGCGCAAACACTGATCACACAGGCCGCGCGGGCACTGACATCTGGGGGCAAGTTGATCATCTATGGCCCTTTCATGCGCGGCGGGGTGTTGACCAGTGAAGGCGATCTAGCCTTTCACCGCAGCTTGACGGACCAGGACGCTGAAATCGGATACAAGGATGATGTCAGTACGCTTGAGGTGGGCTGCGAGGCTGGGCTCGACGTCAAAGAGGTTGTTGAAATGCCGGCCAACAATTTGGCCTTGGTATTCTCACGGCCCACGTAACCCCAATCTAAAACTCCAAAGACCCCCGATTGTAGTCGGGGGCCCTTGTTTATACGTGTTGGCCGCTTATCCGTCCTGACGGATGACGGCGTTGGTTGGATCGTAGGGGCTATCCTCAGTCACTTCTGCGTTCCAAAGCTGATCCTGCATCTTAACCTGAAGTTTGGTCCCGGGTACCGCAAAATCAGGTGTGACATACCCCATTCCAATAGACTTTCCAAAAGCAACCGAATAGCCGCCAGATGTTAGGCGACCAACCCGAGTTCCGTCGTGATAAAGCGCCTCGCGCCCCCATGGATCCGCATCTTCCGGCCCATTGATTAGGATCGTTACGCATTTTGAACGGATACCGATTTTCTCGAGCGCGGACTTGCCATGGAACTCTTTGCCAAGATCGACAAATCGAGGAAGGTCAGCTTCAAGCGGTGTCGCATCACGGCCCAACTCAGTGCCAAAAGCACGATATGATTTCTCTTGTCGCAACCAGTTTTGCGCCCGTGCACCGACCAGCTTCATCCCATGTGCTTCACCCGCCTTTTCCAGAAGGTCAAATAGGTAGTTTTGCATCTCGATGGGATGGTGCAGTTCCCACCCTAATTCACCCGTATAGGCGACGCGAATGGCGTTGACCGGACACATTCCAAGCTCGATCTGTTTCGCGCTGAGCCATGGGAACCGCTTGTTGGACAAGGCAGTTTGCGGATCGGCGTCGTTGATTACCGATTTCAGAATATCGCGTGACTTTGGTCCGGCAATCGCAAACACACCCCATTGTGTCGTGACGTTTTGCATCTCTATGCGACCGAACTCAGCCTCGTTGTCTTCAATTGCCTTTTGCAGATAATCAGCATCGTAATCCGCCCAGGCCCCCGCACTGACTAGATAATATTCATCATCCTTAAGGCGCACTATGGTGTATTCCGTGCGCGTGGTCCCATGCGCCGTCAACGCATATGTCAGGTTAATTCGCCCCACACGCGGAAGTTTGTTCGTGGTGAACCAATCCAGAAACGCGGTAGCGCCCGGTCCTTTGACAATGTGTTTCGTAAACGCTGTCGCATCGATCAGACCGGCGGTTTCGCGCACCGCCTTTGCCTCATCGACTGCATATTTCCACCACGCCCCCCGCCGAAAGGACCGACTGTCATGATCGCTGAAACCTTGCGGAGCGTAGTAGTTTGGACGCTCCCAACCACCAGCCCAGCCAAATTGCGCACCGCGCGCAGCCTGGCGGTCATAGGCAGGAGATGTCCGCAGCGGCCGTGCCGCCGGCCGCTCTTCGTCCGGATGGTGCAGGATGTAGACGTGATCGTAACATTCTTCATTCTTGCGCGCGGCAAATTCAGTTGTCATCCAGCTGCCGTAGCGTTTGGGATCAAGTGAGGCCATGTCAATCTCGGCCTCACCCTCGACCATCTGTTGGGCAAGGTAGTAGCCGGTACCGCCTGCAGCGGTAATGCCAAAACTAAACCCTTCGGCGAGCCACATATTGCGTAGTCCCGGAGCGGGTCCGACCAGCGGATTGCCGTCAGGTGTATAGCAGATCGGTCCGTTAAAATCGTCCTTGAGGCCGCATTCCTCGCACGATGGAACGCGATGGATCATGGCGGCGTATTGGTCTTCGATCCGTTCAAGATCAAGCTGGAAAAGGTCGGCACGAAAACTGTCCGGCACGCCGTGTTCGAACCGCGCTGGCGCGTTCTTTTCATAGACGCCCAATATCCAGCCGCCACGTTCCTCGCGCACATAAGATTGCGCATCGGCATCGCGGATCACAGGGTGCTCGGGATTGGACCTGCGAAACTCAACCAGCGCCGGATCCTTGTCCATCACGATGAACTGATGTTCGACCGGTATTGCTGGCATCTTGATGCCCAGCAGCTTGGCCGTGCGCTGCGCATGATTGCCCGTTGCCGTCACCACATGTTCTGCATGGATCACAATCTGTTCGTCGGACGGCACCAGATTGCCGCCCTTTTCAATCATCTTGGTGCAGGTTACATCCCAATGATTGCCGGTCCAATGATAGCCATCGACCTGCCACTTCCGTTCAATCCCCACGCCACGTTGGCGTGCACCTTTGGCCATCGCCATGGTGACATCGGCGGGGTTAATATAGCCGTCAGTCGGATGATAAATTGCGCCCTCGAGGTCATCTGTCCGGATCAGCGGCCAGCGGTCCCTGATCTGTACCGGACTCATCCATTCGTAGGGAACATCACAGGTTTCTGCCGTGGACGCGTAGAGCATATACTCATCCATGCGGGCCTTTGTCTGCGCCATCCGCAAGTTCCCAACAACTGAAAACCCGGCGTTCAAACCTGTCTCTTCTTCAAGCGATTTGTAAAAATCGACCGAATATTTGTGAATATGGGTCGTCGCGTAGGACATGTTGAACAGTGGAAGAAGACCAGCCGCATGCCAGGTCGAGCCGGATGTCAGTTCATCGCGTTCCAGCAGGACAACATCTTCCCATCCTGCCTTGGCCAGATGATAGGCGATTGACGTTCCAACGGCACCGCCGCCAACAACAAGAGCTTTCACGTGGGTTTTCATGGCAAGCGACTCCGTATCGATCCAATGACAGGAATACATCGCACTGTTCAATGCTGCAAAACCAGCCCGACCGCTCATGATGGGAAAGCGACATTCCGACCTCCAGAATACTTGTGCGTTGCACGCGCACTCGACTCCAAGGCAACCTGCGTGCTTAAATTGACTTATTCAAAGATTTTATTTCAGCAGGACGGAGGATTCAGTATGGCTCAGGTCAAATTACTTGACGCCGCAGGCATGATTGCGCACACGTATGCGGGCACCAATAACGCCGACGTAAAAGAGCGGATTGATGTCGCGGGGGTTCAGGCGGTCTATCTTAAGAACGGCGGTTTGATCATTCCCGGCACGAACGAACTATCGGACTGGTTTGATTTCAATCTGAACGTGTCGGACCACATGAGCGCTGAAACGCATGGGTTCGAAGTTATCCCTGGCGACAGCGGTGCCTTGTGGCACGCGGGTTTTCTGGAGCATGCCCAGATGGTCTATATGTTTGCCAAGGGTGTTCGGCCTAAATTCATCGTAGGCCATTCGCTTGGCGCGGCCTCTGCACAGATTGTCGGGATGTCGCTCAAAGTGCCGACCATCGCATTTGCTTCACCCCAGACCTGTCGCACCAAACCTCGCATGCCGAATGAAGGATGGGTGATAAATATCTGTCGCGTAGATGATGAGGTTTGTTATGCGCCACCTAAATTCATGGGTTTTCGCACTATCGGGAGCCGTTACTGGATACAGCCCGATCAGGTTGATGATGGTGAGGACCACAAGATCCACAACTACAGCGAATTGCTTAAGCTGAAGCGGATCAAAGATCGTGTGCCTGTCGCTTGGCCGACCTAGTGTGAACAATCTGGACGATTGTTTGAGATTTGTTCGAAAAGTGAAACAAAACTCGCTAAGCTTGTGATGTCTTGACTAGTTCACATTGATTTCAGGCAATGGGAGGTATGAGAATTTTACCTGGATTCATGATCCCAAGAGGATCAAGGGCAGTCTTTAGGGCCGCCATATAGGTTGTTGCCTCCCCGAGTTCCTTCACGAGATAAGGCATTTTGCCCTGACCAATTCCGTGTTCTCCGGTACATGTGCCTTCCATCGAAATCGCCAGTTCATTCAACCATGAAACAAAGCCATCCGCCTTGGATACTTCATCGGGGTTATCCATGTCGATGAGCAACAGGAAATGGAAATTTCCGTCACCAACATGTCCAACCACAGGGGCGATGATCTCGAGTTCCTCCAGCAGGGTCTGCGCCTTTGTAACGCATTCAGCGAGCCGCGAGATGGGTACGCAGACGTCCGTTGAAATCCCTTTGGCTCCGGGGCGAAGCTGCAAAGTTGCCCAATAGACATCGTGCCGGGCCTGCCACATTGCATTTCGTTCTTCGGTGGATTTCGTGGTGGTGTAACCGTGTGCGCCAAACTCTTCGGCGATGGCACCAAAACTTTCTGCCTGCTCGGCAACGCTTGTTTCAGTGCCGTGAAATTCCAGCAGCAACAACGGTTCTTCGGGTAATGTTAATTTCGAGTAAGCATTTACCGCTTTGACCTGCAGCGCGTCTAGCAATTCGATCCGCGCGACGGGGATGCCGTATTGGATCACCATCATCACTGCCTGACAGGCTGCATCGACAGTTGGGAAAGAACATCGTGCTGATGAAATAGACTCAGGAATACCTTGCAGTTTCAATGTAATCTCGGTGATCAAGCCCAATGTGCCCTCCGATCCGATCAGAAGTCGGGTCAGATCATATCCCGCTGACGATTTTTTGGCCCGCGTTGCCGTTCGAATTACTGTGCCATCCGCCATCACGGCCTCAAGCGCCAGCACATTATCGCGCATGGTGCCATATCGAACCGCATTTGTGCCGGATGCCCGGGTTGAGGCCATCCCTCCCAAAGACGCATTTGCTCCCGGATCGATAGGGAAAAACAACCCCTGATCGCGCAGATCGGTGTTGAGCTGCTCGCGGGTGACGCCGGGCTGAACAACGCAATCCAGATCTTCGGGATGCACGGCCAGCACCTTGTTCATTTGGCTCAGGTCAACCGAAATGCCACCTGCCGGAGCGTTCACATGACCTTCAAGTGAGGTTCCTGTCCCAAACGGGATAATTGGCACGCGATGTGCCGCGCAGGTTTTTACAATTTGCGCCACTTCCACCGTGCTGGTCGGAAACACAACCGCGTCGGGTGGCTGATTGGCAATCCAGGTTGTGGTATGCGCGTGCTGCTCTCGGATCGCTTGCCCCGTCTGTAACTGCTCTGCGAATTGTTGTTTAAGCACGCCAATCGCCGTGGCGATCCCGTCTTCGTTGCGCGGTAGCGCCGTGGCATGAACCATCTGGATTCTCCTATTCGCCCAGCGCGATGCCTTCGCGTCGCGGATCAGCCCCGCCCGCAAGATTTTTCCCGATTGCAATTACATGCAGGCCAGACGTCAAGCCGCGCACTGAAACTTCAAAACCCATCTCCTCCAGGGCGGCCTGCTGCTCAACAGCAGACGTTCCATCCTCGAGATCATATGTTCCGAACCGATTAACTGCATGGGGCAACGCAACCGCTTGCTGCACATCCATTCCCCAATCCAGATGCGCGATGATCGTTTTGGCCACATAGCCGATGATCCGGCTACCGCCTGGTGAACCGATGGCCAGAACCGGTGCGTCATCTTTCATCACGATGGTTGGCGCCATAGATGATCGTGGCCTTTTGCCCGGTTCTATCCGGTTGGCGATCGCAACACCGTCAGAATGAGAGCGGAATGAAAAATCCGTCAGTTCATTGTTCAACAGGAACCCACCAACCATAAGCCGGGAACCGAACCCGTTTTCAATAGTAGTCGTCATCGACAGCACATTGCCTGCGCCGTCGACGATCGAGATGTGCGATGTTGAAGGATATTCGATTGAGATATCGTCTGCCAGATTCAATGCGTGATCAAACTCTGGCGCACCAGGAGCGACCTGCTTCAGCGCATTCGGACCCGCCAACAGGGCGCCGCGCGCAGCAAGATAACCCGGATCAATCAGACCCTTTGTTGGCATGGGGACAAAATCGCTGTCCGCCATATACCGTCCCCTGTCTGCGAAGGCGAGGCGCGACGCATCTCCGATCAGTCGCCATGCTTCGGCGTTGTCGGCACCAAGGGCCGCAAGATCATATCCATCTAACATACCGAGTATCTGACCAACGGTGAGTGCGCCAGATGAGGGCGGACCCATCCCACATACATCGTGCTTGCGATATTCCGCACAAACCGCCGGTCGTTCCTTAACCTGATAAATCGCCAAATCTAGTGTCGACAAAACACCCGGGTTACCGGTGGCAGATTGCACAGTTTGCACAATGTCGTCCGCTATCTGACCTGTATAAAACGCATCGGGCCCACCTGCTGCGAGGGCAGCTATCGTTTTGCCATATGCCGCGTTTTTCAGAACGTCACCAACCTTCACCGGTTCACCATCGGGCAGAAAATAGGCAGCGGTATTTTCAAAACGAGACAATCTTTCAGCATCAGCTTCTACAAGCCCCGCCAGACGCGGCGAAACTGAAAAACCCTCATTTGCCAAAGCCTCGGCATCTTCGAACAAGGTTCTCCAATGCGCTTTGCCCCATTTTTCATGGGCGCGCGCCATCAGCGCCGGCGTGCCCGGCGTCCCGACAGAAAGTCCGCCAACAACGGCATCAAAGAATTTGAGCGTTTCGCCATTTTCGTCCTGAAAGAGCGTCGGTGTCGCAGCAACCGGTGCGGTTTCGCGCCCATCCAGCGTCGTCAACTCACCGCTGGCAGCATCATACCAGACAAGAAAAGCTCCACCCCCCAGCCCAGACGACTGCGGCTCGACCAAACCCAATACAGCTTGTACCGCAACCATTGCATCCGCGGCCGTACCACCTGCGCGCAAGATCTTAGCGCCCGCCTGGACCGCCAGAGGATTGGCAGCGGCAACCATCCAGTTTTCTGCCTTTACAGGTTGTCCGTCCGCCTTTGCGACCAGTGACGCCTGAACCTCAGGCGAAAGAGATTCAAAAACGCCTGCGGTCGCCGCTTCGGGCTGAACGCTGTCAGCGGTCTGTTGCGCCGACGCTGAACTTGCTACAATCATCAACATTGTCGAAAGAAAACGTGTCACGAGAAATGCCTTTCCTAGAGATGAAATGCCGGATTGGCATCTGAACTAGCAAGATAGATGTTTACAGCATTGACGGCACAACCTGATCCGGTGGTCGGTGTCCATCGTCGAAAGTCTTGATATTAATAAGAACTTTTTCGCCCATTTCTGCCCGCCCCTCCTGCGTCGCTGATCCCATATGCGGCAGGAGCACAACATTCTTTAGTGCGCGCAGTCGCGGGTTGATTTCATTGCCGTGCTCGTAAACATCAAGCCCTGCCCCGGCTATGTCGCCCGCTCGCAACATCCGGGTCAGGGCATTTTCGTCAATTACTTCTCCACGTGACGTGTTCACGATCACAGCGGACGGCTTCATAAGCTTGAGACGTCGCGCATTCATTAAATGAAATGTACTGGGGGTGTGCGGGCAATTGATGCTTAGCACATCCATGCGCGCGACCATCTGGTCCAGGCTATCCCAATAGGTTGCCTCTAACGCGGATTCTGTTTCGGCGCGCAAGCGTTTTCGGTTATGATAATGTATCTGCATGCCAAAGGCGCGTGCACGATAGGCGACGGCCTGGCCAATGCGGCCCATGCCCAGAATACCCAGCCGTTTGCCACCGACACGTGCACCCATCAGAGCCGTAGGGGCCCAGCCCTCCCATTCACCCGATTGCATAAGCGCCAATCCTTCGGGAATGCGCCGTGTAACGGCGAGCATCAGCGCAAGTGCCATATCCGCGGTGTCGTCAGTCAGAACGCCCGGGGTGTTTGACACAAGTATGCCACGCTGGCGGGCGGTTGAGACGTCAATGTGATCCACGCCCGCACCATAATTTGCGATCAGCTTCAGCCGGTCCGAAGCCTGACCGATAAGCGAACTGTCGATTGTGTCGGTTACCGTCGGCACTAAAACATCAGTGTTTTGCACCGCATCGATCAGCTCTGACCGGGTCATGGGAGTGTCTTCCGTCCGCAACCGAACATCAAAAAGTTCAGACAGGCGAGTCTCAACTGCTTCGGGTAACCGTCGCGTAACGACAACACTCAAACGTTCAGCTGGCATCAAATCCCTCCAACGGCTTCCCTCGGCCGACTTCTTCATGGCATGGTGTCCGATGTAAGCACGGGGCACAAGAACCTGGCTGAAAAATTGATGTCGTGGCAGATAATTTGGCGAAAAACCAGGCGGTCATATGAGTAAATTGGGCTTTCTAATTGAATCTGTCGCACTCTGCGCGGCGCTATGGCTTGCCGCTGCGACAAACGTACTGGCCCAGTCTGAAAACAGGAAAGGCGCGGTTACCAACCTGCCAATCCCACGATACGTGTCGATGAAGGCTGCCGAAGGTAACGTGAGACGTGGTCCTTCCCTCAGCCATCGGATCGACTGGGTGCTAACCCGGCGCGATATGCCGCTTCAGATCACAGCCGAACACGGTCACTGGCGCCGGGTGCAGGATCGTGATGGCGTCGGTGGTTGGGTGCATTACTCTCTGTTGTCAGGCAACCGGACAGTGATTGTCGAAAAGGACATGCTGACTCTTCATTCGCGTCCCGACCTGACGACCCCGATAACTGCCGCACTGGAACAAGGCGTTGTTGCCCGACTCGGAGATTGCTCGCTCGAATGGTGCCGTCTGTCCACCGGCGGATACAAGGGTTGGGCGCGCAAAGAAGCGCTATGGGGCGTGAAACCGGGAGAAATTCGCGAATAGAATGTCAGCCTGCGATAAAGCGATTCACGAGAGCCGCCAACTCGGGCCCGACGTCTTCCTGCAAAAAGTGCCCGGCTTTGGGAAAAAGAGTATGATCCTGACCTGCGGCACCCGGAATCAGTGATTGAAATACTTTTTCAATGCCAGCCATGACCTTGTCGTCTGAACCGAAGGCCGTCAAAACTGGCTTTTCAAATGACCCGAGCCTGACCCAGGCCGCTCGGTTGGCCTCGGACGCCAGATCCCGCGGCGTCGAAGGGACCAACATCGGAAACTCGCGCGCTCCGGCGAGATAACCGGCATCCGGAAAGGGCGCGTCATATGCAGCCTCTTCCCTTGCATCCAGTTTAGTTTCTGTGCCGCCAGAAACAATCCGACCGCAACGAAAGACCGGCACAGATTGCGAATACGCCCGCCAGTTTTCAAACGCGACGCCGATGGGATAATCCCCTGTCGGCAAGGCGGTGTTGGCGACCACAATTCGCGCGAACCTCTCTGGCATGTCAGCCACTAGTCGCAAACCAATGAGCCCGCCCCAATCCTGGCAAACCAGAGTGATCTCTTTCAATTCAAGTTGTTCAACGACCGAGCGCATCCAATCCACATGGCGTTGATAAGTATAGTCGTTCCGATCAGTAGGTTTGTCTGAGCGCCCGAAACCAACGAGATCAGGGGCAATGACCCTGTGCCCGGCACCTGTCCAAATCGGTATCATGTGACGGTAAAGATAGGACCACGTTGGCTCGCCATGCATAGCGAGGATCGGGTCGGCGCCGTACGCGCCTTCATCAACATAATGCACACGCAGATTGCCGCCTTCGCTGTCATCGACCGCTAGGTAGTTCGGAGCAAATGCGTAATCCAACAGCCCATCAAACCGCGAATCTGGTGTTCTAAGCGTTTTCATCTTCTCGTCCTTCCGCCTAAGATGAGATTAGCAATCTGACACTTCGGAACCAAACAAATTGCAGCGCCTCTCTAACATTCAACTTGCGATCAACAGGAGATTGGAATGAAGGCCTTTACTTATACCTCATTTTGTCCGGCCTCCGACGCGCTGCACCTAGAGGACTCGAACTTGATCCGCCTGGTCCCGATGAGGGTCAAGTCGATTTCCGGTATTCTGACGTGAACCCTGCTGATCTCAAAGCGCGGGTCAGAGTACGCGCTGGCCAGACCGAAATTGATCCCCAGGGATCACCTAGCACAGCGATAGTTCTGGTGTGATATCGCACCTAGGTGACGGCGTCGACCCAGCGAGAAACAGCGAGCGGGAGTGGCGTTGGAAATGGCATTGATTTACATATTGGCATCCGCGCCATCGTGAAGCTATTTGAGGCGTTAAGAGATAGCGCCTTTAATTGCCCGGTCGAAAAGCCTACCCCATGTCCGAATGCGCAGCCGGACATGATACCTCGGCAGCCACCAAACGAAGCGGTGCTATATTGCCGGATGTCAAAAGGCTAAAGCGTTGTCACTAGAAGAACTTTGATCGCAGCAGCTTGTCCGCTATGATCACCGGATATTTGAACAACATTGATACATACTCATGCGATTTGTCATTCTGTTTTTTCTTCTTCTCTTGCCTGTGGCGGTTACCGCGCAGGTCACCGGCCAGCCTGACGGTACCATTGCAGTCGAAGACAGTGCCACTCAGGACGCTGCAATTGCGGTAAGAATTCGTAATATTCTGGGTGAGTTGGACGGTTTTGAAAATGTCACGGTGACCGTATCATCCGGCATCGTTACACTGCGGGGCACCACGTTAGATAGCTCGACAGCTTTTCGGCTAAGCAACATCGCGGCTCGCGTCCAAGGTGTGGTGGCCATTGAGAACGAAGTCATCAAAACAACCGATGTTGTCGAGCGGCTGAACCCCGCTGCACAGCGATTTGTTGAGCGAGCCAACCAGTTTATCGCTTACTTGCCGTTGGCTGCGGTTGCAGTCGTCGCATTTGTAACCGTTGTGTTTGTAGGCTTTCTAATTGCCCGTCTAAAAAGCCCCTGGGACAGGATTGCACCCAACGCATTTATTGCCGACATCTATCGGCAACTGCTTCGCCTCGCGTTTATAGTGGCCGCGTTGGTGGTGGCATTGGATATCCTCGGTGCTACAGCCTTGCTGTCGACCATTTTAGGTGCCGCGGGCATTGTTGGGCTGGCCATTGGCTTTGCGGTCAAAGACACCGTTGAAAATTTCATAGCTTCGATAATGTTGTCTATCCGCCAACCATTCAGACCCAATGACACGATCCAGATTGACGGTGATATTGGCAAAGTCATTCGCTTGACAAGCAGAGCCACTATATTGCTTTCCTTTGACGGCAACCACATCCGAATACCGAATGCAACTGTCTTCAAGAGCCGCATTGTAAACTACTCTCGCAATGACGAACGTCGTTTTGTTTTTGATCTATGTGTCGCTTATGGCACGGATCTGGCAATGGCCCGCCAGTTGGCGTCAGAGACTCTTCGGGGATTACCTTTCGTTCTAAAAGTACCTGCGCCGGATGTCTGGATAAGTGAGTTGGGCGATAGCACCGTATCCTTGCGGCTGGCGGGTTGGATTGCTCAGAATGACACGAGCTTTGCCCGCGCGCGAGGCGAGGCAATGAGATTATCATTGGCTGCATTTGATGCTGCGGGAATTGAAATGCCAGAACCGACCTATCGCCTACGTACAGATAGTGCCGCCGTGGAAATCGATCCCAAACCACTCACCATGTCTCCTGTAATACCTGAGGCGGAAGTCCAAATCGAAGACGTACAAATCAAAGCAGAAATAGAGCTGGAAAGAATGGTGAATGAGGAACGCCAAGAATTGCAGGACGGTGACCTTCTCAAACGAGAAGCGCCAGAAGAATAGTTTTTTGTATGCCGTGTCGACGCGACAATTAACAGAAACGCCGCACGAAAGTCACTTGGTGCAGTTTTCCGATACGAGTGGCAACAGCTTGCGAAGAAGGAAACGACAAAACTATCGCCTTGGCTGACTATTCGTTTTTGGATACCACTCACAATGCAGATCCGGCCACTTTTAACATATGCCAACTAAACATTAGGATGATCAGGTAGCTCACCTACGGCCTCGACCGCCCAGAACCGTAGCACGGCGGCCATCAAGTCCGGAGGATCAGTGAGAAGCTGCCGGCTCACACTTTTTTTGTTGCGCGACTCAAAGTTCCGACATCTCGGAAATTCCCTAACGGCTCAGGAAAACAGCATACCACCGTTGATGTCGATGTTGGCACCTGTGATGAATGCCGAGTCTTCGCAAGCAAGAAAAAGAATCAGATTGGCGGTATCTTCGGTAGACCCCTGTCGCCTGACCGGAACCGCGGCTTCGTATCCCCGTCGCGCCGCATCAGGTGTATGTACATTGTGAAAGTCCGTATCGATCATTCCGGGACACAAGGCATTTACACGAATTTCCGGCCCAAGCTCTTTGGCCAATCCCCGTGTCATCGTCATTATGGCGCCTTTGGACGCGGCGTATGCAACGGCTCCGGCCCCGCCGCCGTCACGCGCCGCCTGACTGGCCAGATTGACGATTGTTCCCGTCTTCATATGAGCAAGACAGGCTTTGGTCACCATGAACACGCTAGTCAGATTCAGGTCCAACACCGCGTTCCAATGATCAAGTTCCATTTCTGCGATCTTCTTGCGCGCAATTAGTCCACCAGCGTTGTTGACCAGAATATTGATCCCGCCAAATTCCTCGACCGTCTTTGCAACAAGTACGTCTATTTCTTCCTGTTTGGTCAGGTCGCCTTTAAGGGCGAAGGCCCGGCCACCCTTCGCAATGATCTGTTCGACGACGGCATCCGCGCCCGAACTGCTGGAAAAATAGTTTATCGCAACGCTTGCGCCTTCTGACGCGAGCTTGAGTGCTGCTGCCTGACCGATATCGCGCCCACCGCCTGTCACAATTGCGGTTTGTCCAGTAAGTTTCATGTTCTGATTCCCTTTTTCAAATTGGAAGAGGCCCATTGCCCGGATGCGGCGGTTCAAAGATATTTGGACATCCTTTCATACCGTTGGGCCAGCTGGTTGCAGCGCTGACCCAAGTTTAGGTTCACTTTTCACAGAAACTGGTATACTAGTCAATCAGATGTTTCGAAATCTCTGTCCAAGGCTAATTTAGGGACTTACAACTATGCCATGCGAATTTCCCGAACCTGCAATTCGAGTGTCGGCATCGCTGCAAAAGCGCTAGATGAGTGACAGAAGAACACGATACGGAGGCCGTAAGATGGCGCAGGTAACTCAATTTGGTGAGCGGCGCACAAGTGTGGATGATATATTTGACTATCTCTACGAAGAGATTTCAGCGCTGCGTCTGAAACCGGGCGATAAGATCTCGGAGGCGGATATCGCAACGCAATTCGGCGTTTCTCGACAACCTGTGCGGGATGCTTTCAACAGACTGGCCACGCGCGACTTGCTGCTAATCCGCCCGCAGCGAGCCACCGAAGTCAAACGCTTTTCGATGCGCGAAATAGTTAAATCGCGGTTTGTTCGAGCCGCCGTCGAAAAAGAAGTTCTGAAACGTGCCACGGAAAGTTGCAGCAAGGAACAGTCCGCGCTGCTTGATAAGTCCATCGCACTGCAGAAAGAAGCAGTTCGCGCCGGAGATATCGACCTGTTCAATGTATTGGACTATGACTTTCACAAATCGCTTTGTCAGATTGCGCAGGCAGATTTTGCCTTTGACGTAATCATGGCTGAAAAATCCAAAGTAGACCGCTTGTGTACACTTAGTTTGTCGAAAGGGGATCGTATGCCGGAATTGGTAGAAGATCACCGCGACATCGCGACAGCGGTCGCAAATCATGATGTAGAAGCCGCCACAAAAGCAGGCATGCTGCACCTGTCGAGACTGGACGAAACCATCGATCAGATTTCCGCAACAAATGCGGACTATTTCATGCCAGAAAGCAGTTAATTGCGTAAAAGGACCGAAACACATGCATACCAAACCCAAAGTCGGTGAAGCCGTCGAAAACATCAGCTTCAAAACGCTTGGCGGTGACACGATTCACATCGGCGAACCGAAGGACCGTTGGACCATGCTATTTGTGTATCGCGGCAGGCACTGTCCCCGGTGTAAGCGATTTTTGAACAAGCTGAACGAGATCCTTTCTGAATGGACAGCTATAATGGACGTGGTGGTCGTTTCCGCCGATTCTGCTCAAAAAGCAAGATTGGACAAAGAGGAGTTTGGGTGGGATTTTGAACTGGCCTGTGACCTGACAGAACAGCAAATGAGAGTGTTGGGGCTTTATGTCTCAGATCCCCTTTCAGAGGCGGAAACATCCGGAAGGTTCGCGGAGCCGGGTGCCTTCGGTATCCGACCAGACGGCACCCTCATGCTGGTCGATATCTCAAACGGCCCCGCCGCCCGACCAGACCTAGAAGAACTCTTGGATGGAATGAAGTTCAACATCGAAAACAACCGACCTGTCCGAGGCACTGCATGACTTTCAGTTAAAAGACAGCGAATTGCGCGGGAATGGAGTCATACCGCTCCTGCCTCATTTTTCGGGTGGTAGAAAGCTAAGAACATTAATCGTTGACAAAACTGGTATACTAGTCTTCATTCACTAACAGCTAAATGCCAAGCAGCTTAGTTGATCCTTTCGGAGCGGGAATTGGTGGCTTCGATGAGTTATTGGCATAGCGACGGAAATAAATGGATCATTTCTCAAGGGAGGACTTCATGTTCGAGAACATCACCAAATCACTTATCGGAGCATTGGCGCTCACAGTCATTGGCTCTACTACACATGCCGCAGAATGGCGCGGCTGGAATATCCATCCCGCTGGTTATCCAAACACTGTAGGCATGGACAAGTTCGCAGAACTCCTCGCCGAAAAAACCGGCGGCGAGATCACTCTGCAGATGTTCCACGGTGGCACATTGGGCAGCCAGCCTGACGCGGTTGAACAAGTGCGTATAGGTGGTCTGGAAATCGGTAACTTTAATCTGGGACCGATCGGTCCAATTGCTGCCGCGGCTAACGTTGTTTCGCTTCCCTTTGTTTTCAAAGATGTCCCGCATATGTTCCGTGTCCTTGACGGTGAAGGCGGCAAGGCCATCGCGGCTGGTATGGCCGAAAAGGGGTTAGTTCCGCTGGCATGGTACGACGCCGGCGCGCGATCATTTTACAACAGCATTAAGCCCATCAACACGCCTGCGGATGTCGAGGGCATGAAAGTCCGGGTGATGAACAACGATCTTTTTACGGGCATGATTGCTGAACTGGGCGGCAACCCGTCGCCGATGGCATTTGCCGAAGTCCAGCAAGCGTTAAAAACTGGCGTTGTGGATGGTGCCGAGAATAACTGGCCCTCTTACGAGTCTACAGGGCACTTTGAAGCTGCGGGCTACTACTCGCTATCTCAGCACCTGATCATTCCAGAGTGCATCTGCATCAATACCGACACATACAACGCTCTTTCTCCAGAAATGCAGGCTGCGGTAAAAGAAGCCGCGCAAGAAGCCGCACTTTTGCAACGAGACCTCTGGGTCGAACGTGAAGCTGCTAGCCGAAAAACAGTTGAAGCGGCAGGCGTTGCAGTTAACGACGTGGCCGACAAGGCACCGTTCCAGGCGGCAATGGGTCCGGTTTATGAGGCCTATTTCGCAACGAACCCTGATCTGCGTCCGTTGGTCGAACTGATACAAGCGACCGACTAAGCAGCTGTCGCGTCAGATGACCAATGTCCGGCTCCGAATTCTCGGGGCCGGACATTTTCTCGCAGGAGACACTGGATGGATAATGCCGCAGACATATCGCCGAAGCTGAAGCGCATGACTGCCGTCCTGGACAGGATTGCACTGCTGTGCCGAATCTTGACCGGCATCGCTCTGGTCATACTGACCGTGATATTCGGGTGGTTGGTGTTTGGCAGATATGTCCTCAATGCAACTCCGACTTGGGTTGAGCAAGTTGCCTTGCTGCTGGTCATGCTCATCGCTTTTCTAGGTGCAGCAGTAGGTGTGCATGAAAACACTCATCTGTCTGTTTCAATTCTGCGTACCTCAGTACCTGCACGTGTACGTACTGTCTTTGTCGTCATTACAGATGTTGCGATGGCAGGCTTTGGCGCACTCATGCTCTGGTACGGGGCGCAGTTGACGATCTTCAAATGGGGATCTCTCATTCCCTTAATTCAACTGCCCGAAGGGTTGCGTTCGTTGCCACTGACACTTGGCGGCGGTTTGATCCTTCTTTTTTCACTCGGTCACCTCATCCGCTTGTTTCTTGGTGTGGATGATCGCCGCGACAGCATAGAATAGGATTAGCTAATGGGGATCGCAGTCCTTCTTGGGGCGTTTGCATTCTGCGTGGTGATCGGTACCCCCGTAGCATTCGCGCTTGGAATATCCGCTATTGTGGCTTTCTGGTATGAAGGTCTGCCGCTGATGATCGGATTTCAGCGGATCATTTCAGGCATCAATGTTTTTGCCTTAATGGCAATTCCCTTTTTCATCTTCGCAGGCGAGTTGATGTTTCATGGTGGCATTGCGATGCGTCTTGTGCGCTTTGCACAGGCCGCTGTTGGGGCGGTGCGTGGCGGCTTGGGCATCGTAAACGTCTTCTCATCGATGCTCTTTGGGGGTATCTCGGGATCTGCGATTGCTGACATCTCGGCGCTGGGCTCGATCCTTGTGCCAGTGATGAAAGAAAAGGGTTATGACGCGGACTATGCGGTGAATGTTACGGTCACATCTTCGATTGCTGGGATCATTATCCCGCCAAGTCATAACATGATCATCTTTGCAATCGCAGCAGGCGGGGGCATCTCCATTTCCAAGCTGTTTCTGGCGGGCGTTGTTCCAGGCATACTTATGTGTCTTTGTCTCGCTGCAGCAGCCTATATCGTGGCAGTCAAGCGTGGCTACAGCGCCGAGAAATTCCCCGGTCGGACAGCGTTGGTAATGGCCTTTTTCGGCGCGATTCCAGGGCTTTTGACCGCAGTCATTATTGTGGGCGGTGTTCTGTCAGGTATTTTCACAGTGACAGAGTCCGGAGCCTTCGGAGCTATCTATGCCTTTCTTGTTACAGTGTTGGTTTACCGATCCATTACCGTAGAAAAATTCAAAACGGCGGTCGTTCAGTCAGTCCGCACGACGGCTATGGTCATGATACTGATCGCTTGTGCGGGTGCGTTTGCCTATATGCTCACATTCTATCGTGTTCCGGCGAAGACTGTGGATTTGCTGACGGGGCTGACGGATAACCCTATCCTGATCCTGCTGATGATCAATCTGGTTTTGCTCGTCCTGGGCATGATCATGGATATGGCTGCGCTTATCCTCATCTGCACACCGATTTTTCTGCCGGTCGCCAACAGTCTGGGCATTGATCCCCTGCAATTCGGGATGATCCTGCTGGTCAATCTGGGGTTGGGTCTATGCACGCCGCCGGTTGGTTCTTGTCTTTTTGTCGGTTGCGCTGTGGGCAAGTTGCCAATGGAAAAAGCGGTGCGGACGATTTGGCCCTTCTATATCGCAATCCTGATCGCCCTGATGCTAATCACTTTTGTGCCTGCCATTTCGCTGACGCTTCCTGCGCTGGTCGGAGGGTAGGTCTTCGACTTCGTGAACTCCTTAAAGAGTTTGACCTCTCCTCAAATGAATTGATTCAAGTCCGATTGATTTGGCACTGCTGTCAAATGTGACAGTCGCCGTAGTTTTGTGTTCAAGTGAAACACTTGATCCTCCAGAAAACTCCTACCTTCCCCCGCCTGTCTACAAAGTGTGTGGCCCGTTTAGGTATTGGGCATGAAGTTGAATGGCGCTCCGCCCAAGGTACCGGTTGCTGTGTTTCAATCTGACGACTGCACGGGACACCGAGCCGTCATCTGGGTGTTTTGGTCAGACGACAGTTTTGCTTTGGTCAGCAGACGTTCATCGAAAGTCAGTTCATTGGTCGCACCCCAAAAAATGACTTCGGTGTACCATTTCTGTTGCACCTATCGGAGTCTCATATCAGCGGGCGCAGTCCTTGCAGAAGGGAGTATCCGGCAATAGCTGCAGGCGATGTTCTAAAATATCCTTCCCGCACACTTGGCACACACCATAGCTACCTTTTTCGATACGCACCAAAGCGGCGTCGATACGGTTCAACTCGGCCGTCTCAACATGTCCAAGACTTTCGAGCACCTCGTCGCCCTGCCGCTCTGAGGATCGATCCTCCCAATCCTTCGAAGGTGTTTCGTCCAGGGCTTTTTCTAAGTCTGTTAGATGACCCGTCAACTCATTCCGACGATTCAATAGCAGTTTTTTTTGTGTCTCAATTTCCATTGGAGTTCTCCTAGTACTCTAAAGCATTGTTGCACCTCAACTGGTAATTGGCTTTGACATGGGTCAGCCTTCTGAGGCCTTATTGACTGCCTGCACAAGGGGTCTTGAACCCCTCCGTTACTCCAACCATCAATTCTTTCCAACGAGTGCTGCCGATAGACACCGCGCAAACAATAATAACCAAATGGCGACCGTTGGGGTTGGCATGCGCGGCCTCTTCGCCGACAGTCGTGTTTTTCCAAGGAGGACTATGACATGAATGGCAAGCGCATCTTGATGCTTATAGGTGAGTATTCAGAGGAATACGAAATTTTCGTGTTTCAGCAAGCCATGGAGGCTGTAGGACATGTCGTGGACATAATTTGCCCGGACACTATTGCAGGAACTCGAGTGACGACATCTGTGCATGATTTCGGGCCAGGGATTATGACGTGGACCGAACATATGGGCCATGGGGTCGAAGTAACACTGGACTTTGATGGATGTGCGACCGAGGACTATGATGCGGTCTATATCGCAGGCGGGCGAGGTCCGGAGTATATTCGCACCTATGCACGCGTTCGCGAGATCGTAAGAGAGTTTCATCAAGCTGGGAAGCCCATTTTTTCGATTTGCCATGGATTACAGGTGCTGATTGCAGTGCCAGAAGTGATTTCTGGCAAGCGGGTTTCAGGCCTTTTCACAGTTGAGCCAGAGGTGGCCCTAACTGATGCGACCTATGTTAAAATCGGCCCCAAGGCTGCATTACGCGATGGCAATTTGGTAACAGCGGAAGGGTGGACAGCGCTTGCCGCGTTTATTCGTGAATGCATGGCGGTGTTAGGGACCGAGATTTTACATCATCCGGTCAAGACGACAACGTAGGGCTGGAATTTGATGGCCGGGGTCTTCCCTCGGAGGACATCATTGATTTGGCTGGCTGAATGGGCAGGCGAGACATGACACGTGCACGACGAAATCTGATCGTGATGAGCGGTGACAATCATGAGTATCTGCCTACGCAGTCTCGAGCGATCTTAGGCGGTACTGTTAAGCCCGATTTGGTATCACTCCCCAGACCGAGGACGTATTTTCAGTCAGCGGCGGCGCGCATGGTCGACTCTCTTTTGCCGAGCGTCAAAGTCACAACCGCCCTGTACTTGTGGCGACTTCGCAAGCTCCAAGTCCCCGGCTGGCCGGGTCGGTTGGCACGCCGTTGAACTGCACGACCAGCATACCTGCCTCGGCCAGCGTTAGCGCGACGTCGGATGCGCCGGCAAAATCAATTGCGATGAAACCGGTCTTCATGGAAGGATTACCTTACTAGGGCCATGGTCAAGTCGGTGAATATGCGGCGCCAGATCAGAGTCGAAATAATCGCGCACCAACGGATCATGGCCGGGAACGATCAGACCAGGGGAGGAGGCGAGAAGGTGCAGCGTTTCAAATCCATCCAACATGTCCTGGAGGTCGACCACAATCGGAAAGGGTTTGCGAGCAAAGACGTTTTCATAAAAATGTGCCGCGTCTGAAGCCAAAACCAGCCAGCCAGCCTGCGTGCGCACTCGCACGCACTGTAGCCCTCGGCTATGTCCGCCAATGCAATGCACGCTAACACCCTCGGACACCTGCGCTTCTCCGTCATAGAACTTTACCTTGCCGGAGTAGAGCCTTTTTACGGCCTCGCAGACGTGATCCGCCGTGAACGGCATGCGCAAAGTGTCGTGGCACATACAGGGGCCTGTGGCATAGGCCATTTCAGCTTCTTGCAGGTGCAAGGTCGCATTGGGGAAAAAGTGTAGCCCGCCTGCGTGATCGTAGTGCAGGTGCGTGACAATGATCTTGGTTACGTCTTCCGGGCTCAGACCAAAGGGGGCGAGCGCAGCGGCAGGATTCAACCGAATCGGGCGGCCACGGGCCGTGGCTTCTACGTCGTCATACCCAGTATCGACAAGGATCACCTCTTCCCCACGGCGCAAAAGCCACATGAAATAATCCATGGCATGAGGCGCGTCGTGATTGTCATCAAAGGTGAAACTGTCGGCGCGGGTACGCGCGTTGCGGTCAGCGTAATTGATGGAGTAGACTTGCCAGTCGCTCATGGTGTGACCTCAGAATATGTGTGCACGACCTTTGAAGTGATCATTGGGGCAGCCACCGCGTCAAAGGCCTTGAAGTGGGCACTGGCCAGATGCGACTCAAATGCGGTGCGGTCGGTGTAGAGTTCATACAGGACCACTTCCCCCGGGCGATCGGGATCAGTGCAGACATCGAAATGGTGACACTCCAATTCGCCTTTGAGGGACGTCGCGGCATTATGCCTCATGGCTGGCATGAACTCTGCCATCCGGGCTAGTTCAATCTGGAAGGTCACGACAACAGCATACATCATGCAGCCTTTCTGCGAAGACGATAGAAAGCCCGTTTGATGAACGGGAACTGGGCCATAATGAGGGCGATGTTCGAAAGCAACAAGTTGAATGCAACAGGGCGCGAACAGAAAACAAATTTATCACCGCTAGAGATAAGCAAGGACCGACGGAAGGTATCTTCGAAATGCCCGCCGAGTTTAAATTCGATGTTTAGATGGGTAATTGGAATTTCAACATGATGAGGAAGTAGACCGCAAATCCCACACTCAACATCAGGTAAAGGTCATTGCTGTAACCGTGCCGCCGCCGACGCCCCATACGACCGCTGTGGTAATGTCGCGGAACGGCTAAACTTGCGCCGCGGCAGCTCTCCCCAATCCCGTTGCGAGTGACGCATTCACGGCAAGCTTCCGAATACAAGTGTTTTTTCATAATCCTCTCAAAGATAACGTATTTATTATTGCATTTATATATGCATGCATTAAATAATACTTATCAACTTTTGAGTTGGCTAAGTCGAAAAATCGTCCAGATCCAGTTGCGGAAAGAGACCCCAGAATGAACAAAACTTTCGACATAGCGGTGTTCAGCGGCGACGGAATTGGCCCTGAAATTATGGCCCCGACGCTTGCAATCTTAGAGCACGTATCTAGGGCCTCAGACGGCTATGCTTTCAATTTTGTCGACGCACCCGCTGGGGCGGCGCATTACTTCCGAACGGGAGAATCGCTGCCAGAAACCTCCATGCAAATCGCCCGTAATTCGGATGCGATCCTCTTAGCCGCGATGGGACTTCCTAATGTACGTTATGGAGACGGTACCGAGATCTCACCCCAGATTGACCTGCGTAAAGCGCTCGGGCTATTTGCAGGCGTGCGCCCCGTGAGGGTCAAATCAGGCCAAAAAACCCCGCTCAACATTCCCGCCGACCGTGAGATAGATTTCGTCTTGATCCGCGAGAGTACCGAAGGGCTTTTTTATACGCAGGGTCGCGGGGAAGTGACCCAGGACGAGGCGCGAGAGACTTTGCTTATTACTCGCGACGTTTCCGAAAAACTGTTTCGCTTCGCATTCGAATTGGCCAGAACACGAAAGGAAGCGTTGCGTGGCCAGGGTCGTGTCACTTGTGTCGACAAGGCCAACGTGTTCCGCGCTTTCGCCTTCTTCCGCGAGATGTTCGATGCTGAGGCAGCTCGCAATCCTGATCTGTCCGCAGATCATGCCTATGTGGACGCGACCGCTCTTTGGATGATTCAAAAGCCCTGGGAATTCGATGTACTGGTGACCGAGAACATGTTCGGTGACATTTTGTCCGACCTCGGGGCTGGCCTTATGGGCGGGCTGGGGCTCGCACCGTCGGCAGATATCGGATTGGAACACGCGGTATTTCAACCGTGCCACGGCTCAGCACCCGATATCGCAGGCAAAGGTCTGGCCAACCCGTTCGCCATGATACTCTCTGCCGCAATGATGCTCGATTGGTTGGGCATCAAACACGACAACTCCGCTCTGTGTAAGGACGCCAGGCGGTTGCGGGATGCTACTGAAGAAGTGGTCGCGCGTGGACTTGTGCTGACACGGGATCTTGGCGGCAGCGCGGGCACTGAGGCCGCGGCCAACGCCGTGTTAGATACGCTTTTCGTCACATGACGGTAGGAGCCACTCTGAAGGTCGCTTGCGTCGGCGCCGGGTATTTCAGCCAGTACCACTACGGCAGTTGGGCCAGAATGGATCGCGTGGTCCTTGTGGGGTCCTGCGATCGCGACCTTGAGAAGGCCAAAGCGACCGGCCTGTCGGCCTATTCCGATCTGAAACAAATGCTGGCGGAGCAGTCGCCCGACCTCCTCGATGTCATCTTGCCGCCTGTAGCCCATGCTGAAGCCATTCGAGCCGCCCTGTCAGCGGGCATCAATTGGATCATTTGCCAGAAGCCCTTCTGTCGTGATGTGAACGAGGCTAGGCAAATTACGCAGGAGGCCGAAGCCGCAGGCGCCAGTGTAATCGTGCATGAAAACTTTCGCTTCCAACCATGGTATCGCACAATTAAGCAGGCGTTGGACCGGGGCGACGTGGGAAAAGTACACCAAGTCACGTTCCGCTTGCGGCCTGGCGACGGCCAAGGGCGGGACGCTTATCTGGATCGCCAACCCTATTTCCAGAGAATGGAACGGTTTCTCGTGCACGAAACAGCCGTCCACTGGATCGATACTTTCCGGTTTTTGTTAGGAAACCCTCTCTCAGTCTACGCCGATCTGCGTCGCATCAACCCAGTTATTGCCGGAGAGGACGCGGGGTTTATACTTTTTGAGCACCCCGGCGGTGTGCGAGCGTTGTTCGACGGAAACCGGCATCTTGATCATGATGCTGAAAACCTCCGCTGCACCATGGGTGAGGCCTTGATCGAAGGGACGAAAGGCACAATCAGGCTGCACGGTGATGGCGCGGTCCGCCTCCGCCTTTTTGGTGCCTCGGACACAATGGTACTGTTGCCTGCGGGAACAGGAGACGGGTTTGGCGGTGATTGCGTCCACGCCCTTCAATCCCATGTCATCGCAGGCATCCTTGACGGAGCAAACCTCGAGAACATTGCTAAGGACTATCTTATTGTTGAGGAGATCGAGGCGGCAATCTACGAGTCTGCCGAACACGGTCATAAACAGGTTCTTCAGGAGTCAGACCGTAAATGTCAGTGAAAGCCCTTTCCAATTCACAGCGAGCCATTCAGGAACTCCGTGCAAGAATATTCTCGGGGGAACTTGCAGCAGGAACGGACCATCTGGAATCCGAGTTGGCTGACTTACTGGAAATGTCTCGCACTCCTGTCCGCGAGGCTGTTCTGAAGCTTGAAGGCCAGGGATTGCTGGAATTGCGCCCCCGAAAGGGCGTGCGCATCCTACCTCTATCGCCTGACGACATGGCCGAGATCTACGATGTTCTCACCGAATTGGAGAGCCATGCGGCAGAGCGTGCCGCAACCTCCGACCACGATAAAGAGGACCTTGCCGCGCTGGCACGTGCGATTGAAGACATGGAAGCAGCAATCGACTCCACCGACCTTGATGCATGGGCCGAGGCCGATGATCGCTTTCATGCCGAACTCGTACGTCTCGGCGGCAACAGTCGCATTCAGGGCATCGCCGGCATGATGAGCGATCAAGTGCGCCGAGCACGAACCTCAACACTTTTCATGCGCCCCTTGCCCACGAAGTCGAACAAGGATCACCGCACTGTCTATCAGGCGATCCAGGATGGCGACGCTGAAACCGCCCGAGATTGCCACCGGCAGCACCGCCAGCACGCCAAGGCAATCCTCGTCGAGCTACTGAGCAAACATCGCTTGCGCCATTTGTAAGCAAGGTCGTGGTTTCGTTGCCTAGTCAAAAGAGGTGCGGCGTGGTTTCGAGCCCAGGGGCGCTGAAACCGGGTAGACGATCGTTTCACACCCCAAGGTCTCAAGCGTCACTTTCACCGGTTCCACACCTGTCGGACGCAAGTTCGGTGCAGCGCTGGCATGGATTTCCATGCCCCGTTCACTGGCCGAAAAGGATCATCTTATGGCTATAGTAATCTGCCAGACAGGTGCGGATACCGCCCAGATCGACAAACCGGTCAATTGACCGAAGGAGGTGATCTTGTGGGACATGAACCTCCGGCGAGAACTCGTAGAACAAAGCCGCCTGAGCTTCCTGCTTCGGTCCCATCATCGCTCAATCTCCCATTCAATACGGCGATTGAATCAGCGACTTGCCCGTCGATCAAGGAAGAGTTTTTCAACGAAATAATCCCGAAGCAGTCACCCAAAATAGAATGAAAATGCGACTGCAGCACTATTTTGCACCCCCAAAACGGCCGAACTCTGGCTTTCTGCGAAAGGGCGCCGAGGTGCGCCGCAGCCCGTCATTTAGGATATTCACCTCGGGAGCAAGAAATTGATGTGTTCGGGCGATCGGCCAATGTCTAGCAGTTCATATGCGCCTGCCCCATGTTCATATGTTCGCCTGTGTTGAATCTGTTCTCGTCTCTGGCCATAGATCCCGGAGTGACGCCCGCTGCAGACGCATCCAGCGTAAACTGGACTGCCCCGGGGTGGTCCGCGGTTTCGGCGGGCCCTAAGCCTCGGACCACATAAATTTCTCCGGATTTGGCGCGCAATTGCCCTTCTGCAAACTGTGCTGCGGCACACCAATAATGCGTACCGTTAGGTGCGTCCATGTTTTTCGGGAAGACTTCGAAGACGTTGTCGTTGACCTTATTGACTTCCATCCCATTGAACGACTGCCACGCCGACGCGCTTTGAGGTGCGGCGAGCAAGGCGACTGACAGAAGCGAAATGGCTATGCCCTTGGCCGCCTGCCTATGCCATGATTCATAGCGAGTGGTTCGATGCCAAAACCGTCGTGGTTCTTTCACCGTGTTAACATTGTTTCCCATTTTCAAACCTCCAAATCCGAAATTTCCCAAGTTGAATTCCCTCTCTTTGTTGTTTCTGTTGTCTCTCTCACCGATCAAACCACCCGAGCGCGATTTCGGGTCGCGGCAGCGGCTGTGATCCGGATTTTTGCTTGGGCGACACCCGTTTTTGCAGAGCAAATGAGCCGCCTTCCTCTCTGTTTTACAGTTAAAATATTCATCCAAACTCGTATGGCAGGCTTATTCACCATGTATTTAGTAGAGCACGTTTCGTGCTGCACATCTGGCGAAGAACCAACCAACATAAACAATCGGCTAAATGTTGTGGCCTGCAACTTGACGCACTGACTATTTAATAAATATCGGCGCGGCTTAATGCTTCCAAAGAGGTCTCGAAACGACCGCACTTGATGTTCACGTCCTTCGCACAGTGGGAGGGCTGATCGCCCGATGAAAAGCCATCCGATGAATCGGAGGCTACGGCGAAGTACAGCTTCCAGTTTTTGAAGTGCACCACCGACAGGGTCATTGTCCGAGTGTTTGAGGAAGTGATCACTTAGCAATCTTAATATCCCCCGCGAAGATTGTTTTCCAGTCGTTCTTCATGCTGATGACGATCCAGCCGCTTTCCTTGGCAGTGTTCATCAGCGACTGGCTGAATGTTCCGACCTTGGTGTCGGGCAGCCCGTTTGCTGGTCCATAAGCCAGTTCGCGCTCCGCGTCGTCGTGCAACACAAGAAAACCCAGACGCGCACCCTCGCCCGCGGTTGTCCATTGCAGCATTTCCTTGTCACCGTCAGAGTTGCCAAAGGCGATCATGGGGCGTTTGCCGATGAACAGGTTGATGCCGACGGCTTTTCCACCCTTGTCGTTGATAAAGAATACCTTGGGATCCCGCACCAGCGCCGGAACGCCGTCCACCATCTCGAATTTGGTGACGATGCTGGATCCGACGACCTGTTCCGGGGGTATGCCGTAGACATCCTGCGCATAGACCCTGACAAACTCTTGTCCGCCGCCGGTTACTATAAAAGTGCGAAAGCCATTGGCGCGAAGATACGTCATGACCTCGATCATCGGCTGATAAACCAAATCGGTGACCGGCGCGTCAAAGGCCGGGTTGCGGGATGTCGGCAACCAAGCGGCTACGAGGCTCTCAAATCCAGCGGTGCCCATGCCTGAATGGGTAACGGCGACGATCTCCATCCAATCATGCTCTGTGAATTCGGCCATTGCAGCGCGGTCGCCGCTCAGAACTGATTTGAAGGGCTCGTCCTCTTTCCATTCGGGGTGCCGCGGAGCCATTTCTTTCACCCGGTCCAGTGCAAACAGGGCCTGGCCGTAGAGCGGATGTGACACCCAGGTCGTTCCATCCTGATCGAATGTGGCAATCCGGTCTTCTGGCGCAACAAAGTATTCGCTGCCTTGCTTGGTTGTCTTTTTAACGAGATCAAGGATCGCCTGTTTCGCGGCCCCGTCGTTCCAGGATGGCAACGGATCAGCCAGAGCAATTCCCGACGCTGGCAATGCAATAATGACAATCGCAGCGAAGATCTGAAGAATGCTGCGATATTCAATTGAAAAGCTGTTTCGTTTACACATTGTCCACTCCAGTTCAAGTTTTGGCAAGATGACTTGAACACCGTCTTTCTGATTTGAGGCAGGCCGCGCGCCCGGTGCCAACCTGAATTTCAACATTTCAACCGTCCCTGTCGCGTTCTTTCGCTGTTTTTTGATTGGCATTCTCGACGGGGAACGCCGTTTTATCCGTTTTGCCGTTGTGTGTTTCACAGTGATTTCGTGGAGCAGATGCCTCTTTGCATATCTGGCCAGAACCCGTCTCACGCGAGCATTCGATCCAATTTTTTAGCTATTTGCCGCGCCGACATTTCAGAAAATGCCGCCGCGGCATGATGTTTGTGAGCAAACTTCAAGCAGATGCTACTGGCCCGCGTGACTGGACGTGTTCATCAGTTTGACCCGCTGTATGACCGCTTCCAGGTTGTAACTGGCCGGGTCCTGCATCGCTGGGAAGTCCTTGTAGCTCAGCAGATGCCGCAGCCACAATTGCTGGCCGATCGGCAAGATGTTCCAGTCATAGACATAGGCGGTTGAAGGTGAGGCAATCGCTCCGCCCATTCCAAACAGCGTTTTTTGCTGAGAGCCAACCGACGTTTCGAACGGATCACGTTTGATGTTCACGACCTGCGTCCAGTGGTAGGGTTGAACGCCACGGGTAAAGCCTTCTGGTGAATCGGACACCATCGCGAAGTACATCTTCCAGTTCTTGAACCGAACCGCCGATGGGTCTTTGCCCGAGAAGTAGAGGAAGTGGTCACGCGCCGACTTGTCAGATTTGCCTGTCAGGTAGTCCATCTGATTGACACCATCGAGGGTGGTCTTGACGATATCGGGATACGCGCCTTTCTCGATTGTGGCCTTCAGGTCGTTGCCCTTTGGCCCTCCGGCGGCTTCGACCAGCGTTGGCAACCAGTCCAGCGACGCGAAGGTTTCGTTCAACACGGTACCCGGCTTTATTTTGTCAGGCCAGCGAATGACCATCGGTGAGCGCATGCCACCTTCCCAGGTGGTTAGCTTACCGCCTTTGAACGGCGTGGTGCCGCCATCGGGGAATGTGATCGTTTCAGCCCCGTTGTCGGTGGTAAAGGCAATGATGGTGTTGTCGAGCTCGCCCATATCCTCGAGCTTCTTCAACACGTAGCCGATGTTGTCGTCCATCTGTTTCATGCCGGCCTCGTTGACGCCCCAGTCCTTGCCGCCCGGTTCACCCACCATGTCCAGATACTTGTCCGACAAGACAGTGGTGACGTGCATCCGCGCCGGGTTGTACCAGACAAAGAAGGGTTTGTCGGTCTTCTCAGGGTCGTTACGGTCGAGGAAGTCGATGACCTTGGCCGAGATTTCTTCGTCGACCGTCTCGGAGCGTTCCAGTGTCAGCGGACCCTCGTCCTTGCACGTTTGGTTCTTCGACGTTCCATCGCTGGAGGTGCAATGGATGACCGGGCGCGGTGGCATCAGGCAGATGGTCGTCGCCTGATCAACAGCACCTGCGATCGCGGGCAGACCGGGAACCGGCGTATTTTTACATGGCGGCGCGATCCCCTGAACGGTTGGAGACTTGTTGATGTCGGGAAAGCTGACACCTTGCATAGCATCGAGGTGATAGAGGTAGCCCCAGAACTCCTGAAAGCCATGTGCGGTCGGAAGGGCATCGGTGTGATCGCCCAGATGGTTCTTACCGAACTCGCCGGTATTGTAACCGAGATCGCGCAGGAACACGGCAAGCGACGGCGTGCCGGGTTTGAGGTAGCTCGGGCTGCCGGGCAGCTGTGGCATGATCATGCCGGTCCGCAGCGGTTGCATGCCCGTGAAAAAGGCATTCCGGCCAGCGGTGCAGCTCTGCTCTGCATAGTAATCGGTGAACATGGCGCCTTCATTGCCAATGCGGTCGATGTTGGGCGTTTCGCCAACCATGAGGCCGCGGTGGTAGATCGACGGCTGCATCCAGCCGATGTCGTCCCCCATGATGAAGAGGATGTTGGGTTTGTCCGACCCCGCAGCGGAAACAGGTTGCGGTGTGACAAATGTCGCCGCAACGAGCGCCCCTGCACACAGGAAAGTGACGGATTTCATCCCGCGGATGATTGACCCGGATCCTGAGCATTTGCTGGAATTTTTGCGTTTGTGTCTCATATTCGCTCTCCTTATTGTGTGCATCATTGCCGAGATCGCTATCGCTGTCGGCGCTCACCAATGCATTCGGTTTGCTCAATTATGTCGGCCATCTCCTTCTCCAGTTCGTCCATGATCTTTTGATAATCTTCGATCTTGTCGGTGGCCGCCGGGGTTTTGGACCGCCAGAAGTCCAATGCATTGGAAGCTTCCAGATAATCGGCATAGACCGCGCGAAACGACTCCGAGTTTGAGTAGAGCCTGTGAACAGTCAATTCGTTCGCAGGAAACTTTGCCGCCAATTCTGAAATATTGGGCATCCGTGGTTACCCCTAACGCCTCAGCTAACTCCAACATGTCATAACCGGGGGCCGTTCAGCCAGATACGAACATGTTCGCACCCTCGGATGCCCCAGCATGCAGGGCACAATAAAGTATTTAGAAACAATGGATTTTGGCTGGCGGTTAAAAATCAGCCAGCACGTTCGAACTTGATTGGCGTTACACTTGAACTGAAACAATCAGGACGTTGGCAATCGGATTTCAAGACGTCTTTTTGGTCCCAACTTCCGTCAGGATTCGCCAAAAATGGTCCAACTCGGGCAGCCCCGAATTCGAACGACGTGCGGCACAAGCTGTCCAGGATAGAGGGGATGTCATTTCGATCTTGCGCAAAGTGCCGGCTTCGAAATGTTCCGCAAAATTTTCGCGTATCCCGGCGGTCAGAAAACTTGAACGCGCAACCAGACCGGTGGTCAGGGCGAAATCGTCACATTCGAGCTTGGGAATTGTCCATGCTTCGTTTCCGGCATCGCCCTCCTCGACCAGAGCCTGCTGGAAAACTCCGCGCCAATACTTGTGAAGATGGGCCATAACTAAAGGATACCGAAGCAGTTCGCCCAGTGCCTGCGGGCCATTGCGATGTACCGGGTGCAGAGGATTTGCAACAAAGATAACTTCGTATTGTTTGACGACCTGAATATCGAGACCGGAAAATTGCGGCGTGTGCGTGAGATCACCGACAAAAATGTCAACGCGTCGGTCCAGCAGTCCCGCCAAGGCGTCCTTGTTTCCTCTGACATAGATTCGGGCCCGGATGTCAGGCATATCATGCAACAACGTCAGTAATGCCGGCTCAACCACGGCGCTTGTTGCAAGGTGCCCGCATCCGATGGTCAAGACTGCACCTGACCCTCTCAACTTATCGACATCCCGCGAGAAATCGTCGATCTCGGAGGCGAGGCTTTGGCATCGCGCAACGAATTCACGCCCAATCAGTGTCAGAACGGCACCCCGACCTGTTCGTTCAAAGATTTTTGCTCCAAAATCTGATTCCGCCTTTTGAATCAAACGGGTCACTTTTGGTTTCGAGATTTTCAGCGTTTCGGCAACGGCGCGAAAACTCTGCAGTTCGGCAAGGGCAACCACGGCTGCCAGTGTTTGCGAGTCAATGATGTCCGACCTCATTCGTTTCAATTTATGGAACGATACAGAACACTATTTGAAATAAGCTTTAAAGCAATGGTAAAATCACAGATGTTTCTAGTAGTTTGATTTTATTAGTATAATCGCGGTGATGTGAATCAATTGGTGGGATTGCATATGACGTCCATAGCCAGCCATTCTCAAAGTAACAACAACCAGCTTCCAGACGATTTGTGTCAGCAGCAAGTAAAGCAAATTCTCTCCAGCCCGGATTTTTCAGCCAGCCCGCGACGCCGGACCCTGTTACAATTCCTCGTCGGTGAAACACTGGCCGGACGCGGCGATCAGTTGAAAGGCTACGTCATTGCGACCGAAGCGCTGGGGCGCTCGGACGATTTCGACGCGCGAACAGATCCGGTTGTTCGGATCGAAGCCCGGCGCCTGAGGCGTGATCTGGACAGCTACTATGGGACAGCAGGCCGCGACGACCCCATCCATCTGTCCATCCCGAAAGGCGCCTACGCGGTTCTGTTCGAGAAAGCCGAAGCAAGCGTGCCCACGCAGGATGCCACAAGTCCGGAAACCGCCCGTTCAACGGAACTGAAGTTCGAGACCCCGGAGGAACCCGAGGAGTCACCGCAAACCCGCCCGACACGCTCATCGACGAGACCCAAGGCAAAGCTCGGCCGGATCAAATGGATCGTATTTTTCGGCATGTTTGTGCTGCTCGTTGGGGTATTCGGATGGGTTAATCGCACCAGCGTTTTCGGGGCGTTGAATACGCCCAGGATCATTGTCCTGCCCTTTGAGGCCCTGGATGCAAGCGACGGCTCCCGACTGATAGCGCGCAGCTTGTCGCATGATCTGGTTTCGGACATGATGCGATTTCCCGACTTTCGCATGTATTCCACTCTGGTGAGCGATAGTCTGGGCACCGATGCGGATCCGATCAAGCTTGGCCGGGAACTTGGTGTTTCCTATGTCGTGCACGGCAATGTCCAGTCCGACGCTGGAACGCTACGGCTTGGGTCGCAACTCTCCGATGCATCGACCGGTCAAGTGGTGTGGAGTCATACCTTCAACGTGCCGTTGATACCCGACAATCTTCTCGAGGTTCGGAGCAAATTGTCAGCCGCGCTCGCAACTACACTTGGCGAACCCTATGGGGTCGTGAACGCGGCAATCGCCAATCGACTGAACATCGATGGCGTCCCAAGTATGGACAGCTATTCCTGCGTTCTTCGCGCCGGCGAATATCGGCGCACTTTTGAGGATAAACTCTTTGCACCTGCACTGTCCTGTCTTGGGGCCGTTGTTGTGAAGGAACCAGATTATGCAGACGCGTGGGCGATGCTGGGCTGGCTGAACCTCGACGCAGCCCGCCAGGACATGGTTCCCGAGGCAGAGCATCCAATCTACTTGACTGCAGCGCATGATGCAGCCACACGCTCTTTGGAACTCGACCCCAGCAACCAGCGCGGTTACCAGGCTCTTGCGGCCATCGAATTTTCTAACGAGAATTATGCCGAAGCCGAGCGATTGCAGCGTGCAGCACTGGCGCTCAATCCGCACGACCCGGAAATTCTGGCTCAACTTGGTTGGCGGCTTGCCGTGCGTGGAAACATGGACGAAGGTGTGGCCTTTCTTGAAAAGGCGATCGCCCGCAGCGCCAATCCCCCCGGCTGGTATTTTCATCTGATTTCCGTTCACAACTATATGGAGGGTAACTATGCTGCTGCGCTCGCCGCGGCCGAGCACTCTGCCGAGGTCGGTTCCGCCGTCGGTCTGTCTCTGGCAGCAATCAGTCACGCCAAACTGGGAAGTACGGACGCCGCCAGCGCGAGTTTGACAAAAATGGCCGAAGCATGGCCATTGCTGGGACGCGACCCTGCCGCCGCCTACGGCAACTTTCAGGTCGATGACCATATTGTCGCGACCCTGGTCGAGGGCTTGCGCGCCGCCGGATGGTCCCCTTCTGGGCCTGAGTCTCGGTGACGGATTGCGATCAGAGTAGAAAGATCGAAAGTCGACAACGTGCCGGAGCTGCGTCTGTGGTTGCGCGACGACGCTGTTAAAAAAACGAACAACTAGTGCCCCCAAACCCGTCCAGCCACCGCATGAACGACAGCCTGGCCGAGGCGCTGACCGCTGATTTCGCCCCCGCAGTAACTGTTTGTGTCCTGTTTTCAGAACCATTAATCCGATAGTTCCGAAGGAAATAGTGCGATCGCAGCGAATGGCGGGAATGTCCGCTCAGCAGACCTTTGTGCAAAACTGCGGCGAACGGCAGCTCCGAGTCCATATCGACAAATGCTGCGCTTAGGATGAATGACTGTTTTGACTTTGTTGCGTGCTGGGCTATTGTTCGTGATATCACGAGTGGTTCCCAGCCCATATGCCTGACGTCGGACTGGTGTCTGCGTCACGAGCTACCCTTCGACTGGTCAGAGCAACGTCGGCTCATCGCAACCCTTTGAAGTTCCCGCTTCGCGTATCGCGGAAATCGCCGGTCCAGACGAATGAGTTGTCGTGGGTCTATTTCCTGAAGGATCTGCGTCTGCCCAGATCAACATCCGCCACAACCCACGGGAACCACGCGGTTATTTAGCCGCGCTTCTGGTATCATAGGTTTTATGAGAATGGTTGGCCAATGAATGGGATGCGTTGGTGGGCGGCGGCGACGCGTCGAACGCGCCTCAGCCGGACCCGGCCGATAGTACAGCACCGCTTAGCCCGGATCATCTAACCTCCACCCATAACAGTTTGTGGAATTGGTTCGGGGCGGTCAGCCGGACGGCCGAACCTGTCGCCAACCGCGCCGACGGGCGGGTATGCCGGGGCTATTATGGCCCGACCTAATTTTACGTGAACACTGTAGTCCACCGGCATGAAGATATCGGATGGCGACCAGTTCTTGAGGAAGTGCTATGACTGTCGACCTGTTTCCCAACTATATCGCCGGAACATGGGCAGCTGGCAACGATGCTGCCCCCAATACCAAACCATCTGACTTGAACGATACGATTGGTCATTATGCGCAGGCCAGTGCCAACCAGACCGCTGACGCAATCGAAGCCGCGGCTGCCGCATTTCCGAAATGGCGTGCGACATCGCCTCTGGTCCGGTTCGAAGCACTTGATCGCATCGAATCAGAAATCCTCGCCCGTGTGGACGAGCTGGGGGATATGCTGGCCCGCGAAGAAGGCAAAACACTGTCCGAGGCCAAGGCAGAAGCGCATCGCGCGGGGCATCTGTTCAAATACTTCGCGGCCGAGGCATATCGTGCAACCGGCGATGTTTACCAATCTCTGCGCGAAGGTGTATCGCTGAAGGTTCTGCGCGAAGCAATTGGCATGGTGGGCGTGATCACGCCCTGGAATTTCCCGCTGGCGATCCCGGCATGGAAAATTGCACCGGCTCTGGCCTGTGGCAATACGGTTGTGTTCAAACCTGCCGAACTGGTGCCCGGATCGGCATGGATGTTGTCCGACATCATTGCCCGCGCGGGCCTGCTCGAGGGTGTATTCAACCTTGTGATGGGCAGGGGCGCTGAAGTCGGGGAGACGATCGTTTCACACCCCAAGGTCTCAGGCGTCACCTTCACCGGTTCCACACCTGTCGGACGCAAGATCGGTGCAGCGCTGTTCACCCGTGGGGCCAAAATGCAGCTTGAGATGGGGGGTAAGAACCCGCTGGTCGTGCTGGATGACGCGGACCTGGATCTGGCAGTCCACTGCGCTATGCAGGGCAGTTTTTTCTCAACCGGCCAACGATGCACGACCTCTTCCCGCCTGATCGTGACTGAGGGAATTCATGGAGCATTTATGGACCGTCTTTGTGCGGCGATGACGGACCTTAAGATCGGTGATGCGCGCGCGCCGGAAACGCAGATTGGCCCGGTGGCCAGTGAAGCGCAGCTGGTTATCGACAAACGATGCGTCTCTCAAGCTTTGGATGAAGGCGCGATACTTGCCGCAGGTGGCGCAGAAGTCAGATCCAACACCCCTGGACATTATTTTGCTCCAACCCTGTTTACGGATGTGTCACCGCAGGCAGCCGTGGCGCGTGACGAAATCTTTGGGCCAATCGCCGCGGTCTTGCGCGTGCCGGATTACGATGCCGCCCTTGCCACGGCCAATGATTGCGAATTTGGGTTATCTGCGGGCATCGTCTCGCGGGATGCCATCAAGATCGACCATTTTTCGCAAAACGCTGAGGCAGGCATGATAAAGGTCAATCTGCCCACCGCTGGCATGGATTTCCATGCCCCGTTTACTGGCCGAAAAGGATCATCTTACGGCGCCCCAGAAAAAGGTAACTATTGCCGTGAGTTTTTCACTGCAGCTAAGGTAGTGCACGAGGGACGTGGATAATGACGCAAGCGCCGCTTAAAGGCATTCGAATTCTTGATCTGACCAATGTTCTGGCCGGTCCGTTCTGCTGTCACCAACTGGCCCACATGGGCGCTGACGTGATCAAGGTCGAAAGCCCGGGCACCGGTGATCTTGCGCGCCAGCTAGGGGCTGATCCCGCGCGCAACGCCGACCTTATGGGCGTTTCCTTTCTGGCGCAAAATCCGGGCAAACGGTCCATTACCTTAAACCTGAAATCGGCATCCGGAAAACGCATCCTGAAAGAGCTGGCGCAAAAGGCCGATGCTCTGGTCGAGAATTTCCGCCCCGGGGTGATGGCTCGCCTGAACCTTGACTATGAGATGCTGGCCCGTGAAAACCCCAGCCTTGTCTATTGTGCTATCTCTGGGTTCGGTCAGGATGGTCCGCTGGCGAAACTACCCGCTTATGACCAGATCGTACAGGGGATGAGTGGTGTGATGTCGATCACCGGCGATGCGGACACCGCCCCCTACCGGGTGGGCTATCCAATGGCCGATACCATTGGCGGCATGACAGCGGCCTTTGCTGTCGCCGCCGCCCTCGCCAATAAGGAACGGGATCGCGGCACCTTCATTGACGTCTCGATGCTTGAGGCCGTCATTGCGACGATGGGATGGGTTGTGTCGAACCATCTGATTGCCGGACAGGCACCCACCCCGAACGGCAATGACAATTTCACCGCCAGCCCGTCCGGCACGTTCAGGACCGGTGATGGTGTGATGAACATTGCCGCCAACAAACAAGAACAGTTCGAGGCGTTGTGCGAGATTATCGGCAACCCAGCCCTGGCGCAGGACGCACGCTTTGCCGATCGAAAGAACCGACTGGCCAATCGCACCGCTCTGACGGTCGAACTGGAGGCGGCCCTTGTCACAGCCCCCACCCTTGAGTGGGTCGAAAAACTAACAGCGCAGGGCGTTCCCACTGGGCCCGTCTGGTCGGTGCCCGAGGCGCTGGCGCATCCGCAACTTGCCAATCGGGGCCTGCTGCAAACCCACCGCGTTGGCTCTGAAGATCTGCAACTCGTCGGGATCGGGGCCAAGCTTGATGGCATGGCGCCCGGTGTTGATGTACCGCCACCCACATTGGGTGAGCATACAGACGATATCCTGAACGAACTTGGTTATGACAATGCCCAGATCGCGGCCTTGAAAACGGAAGGCGCGATATGACAACCCCCAAGGGACGCGGGAAGACCGAAGTTTGGTGGCAGACCGCCCATATTGGGATGGAGCCCAATCAGTGCAGGATTCCCAACGGAAGGATGCACCATGCTTCAGAAAATTGATGTATTAGTGAGTGAGGTCGGCCCGCGGGATGGACTACAAGGCATCAAACGTACGATGCCGACAGAGGCCAAACTTCAGTGGATCGAAGCGCTGGCGGCTTCGGGACTTCGTGAGATCGAAGTGGGATCGTTTGTGTCCCCCCGACTGCTGCCGCAAATGGCGGATTGCGCCACGCTCGTAAGAGAAGCGAACAAGCTTGAGGGTCTCACCGTTCTGGCGCTGGTTCCCAACCTTAAGGGCGCAGAAAACGCCCTTGCTGCGGGTGCACGCAAATTGACCATGCCAATATCAGCCTCTCGGACGCACAGCCTCAATAATATCGGCAAGACCCCCGAAGAGGCGATTGAAGAGGTTCGCCGAGTTTGCGATTTTCGCGATGGTCTGCCCGTCGAGCAACGCGCAGATGTCGAGGTCGGCATCTCGACAGCGTTTGGCTGCACATTCGAGGGCACGTTGTCGGAGGACTGGGTGATCGAGATGGCCGGCCTACTGGCAAAAGCGGGCGCGGACAGTATCGGTCTTTCGGACACGACCGGCTATGCCAATCCAGCCCAGATCAAACGCATGTTCGCCCGCCTGCGCCGGGAGATTGGTGTGGAGAAAATGGCAGGTGCTCATCTGCACAACACGCGTGGCCAAGGCCTCGCCAACGTCGTGGCCGCCCTGGAGGTTGACGTGACCACCTTTGATTCCTCGCTTGGCGGACTTGGAGGCTGCCCCTATGCGCCGGGAGCAACCGGCAACATTGTCACTGAGGATCTTGTCTTTATGCTGGAAGCGATGGGTCTGCGCACAGGTGTCGATGTAGACGCGTTGATCACGGCACGCGAGGTGCTGTTACGGGGACTGCCAGATGAGGCCATATTTGGCAACGTCCCCGAGGTCGGCTTGCCCAAGGGCTTTACTTATGCAGGCGAAAGGAGTGCAACATAACCAGCTCGCCACGCCCGCTCGATGGTGTCAGGGTGGTCGAATTCGGCCGCAAGGTGTTGGGGCCGACCTGCGGTTTTATCCTCGCCGACCTCGGCGCCGATGTCGTCAAAGTTGAATCTGCTTTGGGGGGGTGACAACGCCCGCCGCCGGCCCGGATCGGGCTCAGATTAATTCGGAACCTACAGTTGGCACGCGTAACCGCCATTATGTTAAATTTGGTTAGTCCTCATCGCATCACTTTGGCAGGGTCTGGTGCTGAAACGTGAATGCCGATTTGTCTGCTTCCTGTACGCCATTCGACTCTCGCAAGAGCGAGCGTGAGCAACATCCTTGAGACTGAGTTATCGACCCATTTGTTATCCCGTGTGTAATTGTTGACCTGCATCAACGCAGCCGCGTTGCAGATCGCGCATCCTGTCCGGCGAAGAGATAAGGATTCCCAAAATGCTGAACGTTTCGAAACCATCGGCTAATCGGTTAGACATCGAGCTTTCAGGAGCTCTTGATACAGAAGCAATGCGTTTGGCGCTTGATCATCTTATTGATCAATCAGAAGGCATCACGAACGGCAGGATGCTCTACAAGATTGTGGATTTCGAGATGCCGACCCTGGGTGCTATGGCGGTTGAATTCCAGAAGATGCCAAAGCTGTTTAGTTTGATTGGGAAGTTCGATAAATGCTCGGTGCTCTCTGATACTGCATGGATACGAACTGCCGCAGAGATCGAGGGTGCCGTGATTCCGTCTCTTGAGATAAAGAGCTTTCCGCTTTCTGCCAGGAAGGCAGCAGAAGATTGGCTTGATGACAGTGTTGGGGACGATAGCGACGAAGAAGAAGAGAATTTTCCTGTCTAAGACAACATCTGTAAAAACATCTGCCTATTGTCGTGATCCCGAATTAGAGACTGCTGCGAGTATGCGGAACAGACGCGCCTCGCGTCCATTGAGTCGGGTTGAGTTGCGTCGCTGCGGACGGCTCCCAGCTGTGACGACGAACCAACTAGGAAGCCTCAGATGTCATTCGACGGCAAAATGTATAAAGTGGCCACCCGATTTCGAGAAGCGGATGGCCGAAAAATTGGAAACCAATTATGCTGCCGCGCAAATCCAGAGACTACGCGGTAAAGCGAAATACATTTTCAGGTTTCTTTTGCCTCTCTTGACCTGCAGCCCACAAACACAACAGCGCAAGAACGATCTCTGCACCGAGTGCAGCCAGGACGCCGTCGGATGGCAGGCCATCGAGTATCAGACTGACGATGCGCCCCACGGCGAAAGCGGAGAAAACGATCGCTCCGAGAAAAGCGGCTGACCGTGTCGCCTTTTGATACAGAGCACCCGACAGAATGATCACGCCAAGTGCTGCGAGATTGGCTGCAGGGGCGCGTAGTTCGCTCATGAGGTTTGGTTGCGGCGTGAGTGCGATGCCATAGCTCGCATAGAAGGCCTGCGGGTCCAGTGTGATCGCCAGACCAATGCAGGCTGCCGTTAAACCGGAAAAGCCGAGGACAAGCCTGCGTATAAAGTCAAATGTCATAATTGTTTCCTTTGTTTGTCGGCTTGGCTCAGGCAGCCTTTGTCCACGCACCTAATGCTGCGGCTTTATCAGCGAATTCAGCAAAGCCACGCGGCGCACGTCCAAGAGCGCGCTGAACACCGTCCGCAAGGTTCGCATTGCGTCCGTCGAGTGTTTCCCGCGCAATATCCGTAATCACGTCAGCAATCATCTCCCCATTCGTATTCGTAATTTCCGCATGGAAGTCTTCAAAGGAAATCGGCAGGTATTGAACAGTCCGGCCCATGGCGCGCGAAAGCTCTCCGGCCATGTCTGCGAATGTCATGAGATGTGGTCCTGTGACTTCGTATAGCTCGCCGGCGTGCCCTTCTTCAGTCAATGCAGCAACGGCCACGTCAGCAATGTCGTCAATGTCGATAATCGGCTCACGCACATCGCCGGCAGGCATTGGCAATACACCTGCCATGACCGGATCAAGCAATGCGCCCTCAGAGAAGTTTTGTGCGAACCATGCAGCACGAACGATCGTGAACGGCACGCCGGAGTTTCGAACAACCTCTTCAGCTCTTTCGGCATGGTACTCGCCACGCCCTGTCAGCAACACAAACCGCTGCAATCCTTTTTCGTGTGCCATTGCTATAAAGGCTTCGACCTGCTCAACCGCGCCAGGAAAGGCAATGTCAGGAAAATAGGAAATGTATGCGGCAGAAATCCCATCTAGAACAGCTGGCCATGTCTCTGGCTGTTCCCAATCAAAGGGAGTTTCACTACTGCGGGATCCGCGCCGCACGGTGTGGCCTTGGTCTTTCAGGCGTTTCGCAATACGCGATCCTGTTTTACCCGTTGCACCAAGTACAAGAATAGATTGCTGTGTCATTGTTCATCTCCGTGATTTCGTTTGATGACCCAAAAATAGGAAAATTCGTAAGATGATCTATTCTCCAAAGTCCGCACTTATTATCCTATCGTCCAGTTACCGTAGACGTGAAACCGAATATCAGCCAAGATTATGACATGAACCAGATTGACCCTCATGTCCCTGACCCCGACGCGCTCGCGCAGCCGATTGGTGATCCGCTGGGGGAAATCCTTCATCTTCTGAAGCTCACAGGCACATTCTATTGCCAGTCTCGCATGTCAGCGCCATGGGGCGTGGCAATACCCGGGTTTCCGGACATCTTGAGCTTTACGGTCATTACTTACGGGCGTTGCTTTATGAGGATAGGCGAGGATGATCCGTTTGAAGTCGAAAAAGGCGACCTGGTTCTGATGACCAATGGCGCACCTGTCGCTTTCTTCAGCACGGAAGAAACCCCGATTTTAACGCTGGAAGAGCTGCCCATTCGCAAGGTGACCAAGCTCTATGAAACGCTCGAATACGGTGGTGGCGGCGTTGAAACAGGCATCATGTACGGGCTAATAAGGATAGATCACGCCGCCAGCGGTATGTTGATGAACTTGCTTCCCAACGCACTCAAGATCGATCCTTGGGAAGAGGACGCAGGCAGCTGGCTACAGGCAACTCTACAGTTTATTGCAAGAGAGGCACGCGAGTTGCGACCGGGCGGCGAAACAGTCATCACACGCTTGGCTGACGTGGTTGTTATCGAGGCTATTCGCCGTTGGCTGAACAACGCGCCGGATGCGAACCGCGGCTGGCTAAAAGCAGCGCGAGACCCGCAGGTTGGGCGCACCATTGTGGCTATTCACCGCGCACCCGCCGCAAAATGGTCAGTCGAATCGCTTGCACAGGTTGCAGGAATGTCTAGGTCGGCATTCTCAGCGAGGTTTACGGAACTCGTCGGCGTTCCAGCAATTCAATATTTGGCAACGTGGCGCATGTATCTGGCTCGAGAACGATTGGTTGAAACAAATCAGCCAATCTCGCAGATCGCCGCAAATGTTGGGTACCTGTCAGAACCTTCGTTCAACAAAGCGTTCAAACGGGTTTTTGACGTACCTCCGGGGAAAATCAGAAAGCAACAAAATCAGATCGAAGCTCTTGGATGACTGACGAGCAAAACTTGTCGAAGCAAGTACCATTTCTGGAAGCAATTGTTTCAGTAATTGGAAAGTGCACTTAGCAGCCTTTCGTGCAGCCACAGCAAAACCGGCTTTGTCCGCAAAGCAGGCGTTGGCACTTGCCGCAGCGAACGGCATGTGTGGATGGCCCCTGCATAGCAAGACATTTTTGATATGATTTGTACCTTTGTCAGAAGCAGTCATGTGTCCGGCCTGTTTGCGCGGTTTTGACCGCTGGCCCTGAAGGGTTCCGCATACCAAGTCCCTATCAGCAAAGCGGGCTATATTGCCCGTGCCGTTCGGCGGGGTCTCTTAGTTTTGGCGGCTGACTTTTGCACCATCATTTCGCAGGTCTTGCTATCTCGTGTCCCTCAACTCCTTTTAGGCCGCTCTCGGCATATAGGGTTCGTTCTTTGTCAAAACTGCCCAGACGATCCGCGCTGTCTTGTTCGCCATAGCGACAGTTGCCAGGCGGGCAGGCTTGCGTTCTAAAAGAGCCGCGAGCCATTTGTTCGCTCGTTCTGGGTGGGATTTTGTCTGCCTGACGAGCGATGTCATTCCTACGACAAGCAATTGGCGCAGGTATTGGTCACCCATTTTGGTGATCTTGCCCAACCGTTCCTTTCCTCCGCTTGATCGATTGGTCGGCGTCAATCCCAGCCATGCTGCAAATTCGCGTCCATTCTTAAACTGGTGCCCGCTACCGATAGTCGCGGCAAGCGCAGAGGCAGTTACAGGACCAACTCCGGGAATGGTTTGTAACAGTTTGACCCGGGGGTCACATTTCGCTTCAAGCCTCAGACGCGTTTCATACCAGCGTACTTGGCCGTGCAGAACGTTCAGCTGCCCGCACAGATTATGGACTACGTCTTGCGCGATTTCGGGGAGTTCCAACCTGCTGCCAGCTAGCACGCCCTGAGAAAAACTGAAGGCGCGTACAAGTCCTTTGGCGATGTACACGCCAAACTCTGCCAACATGCTGCGCAAGGCATTAACCAGCTGCGTGCGCTGGCGAACCATGAGGCTGCGTGCGCGGTGCAGGGATAACAGCGCCTGCTGTTCAACCGTTTTGGTCTCGACAAACCGCATCGTAGGGCGGGTGACGGCCTCGCAGATCGCTTCGGCGTCGATAGCATCTGACTTTCCGCGTTTCACATAAGCTTTGACGTACATGGGCGGGACCAGGCGAACTTCATGGCCCAGTCTGGTCAGCTCACGCGCCCAGTAATGGCTTGTGGAACAGGCTTCCATCCCGACAAGGCAAGGATCAAGCCGCGCGAAGAACGGCAACACCTGAGCGCGCCGCAAAGGCCGGTTGAAAACGACCTCGTCACTTTCCGCTATCCCGTGAACCTGAAAAATGTTCTTGGCCAGGTCGACTCCGATAGTTGTAACTTGCATGCGGTGACTCCTCTCGTTTGCAGGATTTGACACCTGAAGTATGACGCATCGCGACGTCGGTTGGAGCAGGAGCCATCCACCCCATCAGGAAAGAGCCCAATGTCACGGATGCTGCAAAAGGCACCAATGACTGCTCTTGAGATCAGGACCTATAAATCGAACATTCGTAAGTGGCGGTTGAGCATGGTGAGCTGATCAGACAACGAAACCGCACAGATGTCATCATCGAACCATTTCGATAGGGCAACGACTCAGATGGGCGTGTTGAGCAACGGCACCATTAGTAGAAAGCTAAAACAACTTGCTGGAACTACTTCATTCAACCTAAGCTGTCTTATCAAAGGGGAAATTTTTACTCCTCAAGGGGAACAACTATGAAATTCATGTCAATTATTGCTGCTACATTGCTCGTTGCTGGTCCTGTTATTGCGGAAGACCAAAGTGCGGATGACGTACATTGGCACATCACCATGACGGTCAACGACGGACAGGCAGACAAAGTCAAACCGCTTCTGGACCGGATGGTTGCGGCGACGCAGGCCAATGAACCGGGTGCCCTGACCTACGATTATATGGGCGACGGCGATCAAGTTCACATCTCCGAACGCTATGCCGACAACGCGGCGGCGATGACACATATGGGGAATTTTGGCGCGAATTTCGCCGAAGAGTTCACTCAGGCCTTCTCAATCAACTCGGTAGCAGTATATGGGCCTGCGGGCGACGACCTGAAGGAGGTTCTTGCCCCATTTTCACCGACATACATGTCGCAGATCAGCGGTTTCTCGCGCTGACGTAAACGGCTTTGAGCGGTCATTTGGCAAAACTGGTCCTGTGGCCGCGCTTTAGGATGTACGCATTTTTTCTGGCTCCTGACGACCGGATCTAATGCGGTCATTGGCGAAGCATGGCGCCAATGGCGGCTGAGAGCCCTAACTGACATTTGTTTCGATCTGGTCGTTTGCCGCGAAAGCAGGGCTGTTCGTCAGCGCCACTGAGGGGTCATAGCGTATCGGTGGCGATGACCTTAGGGCACCAGGCTTTTTTTGGCGGCGGTTGCCATATTGACGACGCTGTGTAGTCTAAAAGGATACTGGATGCTGCGATCTGTATGAATGACTGCAGTTACCTATCAACCGAAACTTGGGGGTATTTGGCAAGATGCACAGATTTTTGAACTTTCTGCTGGAAACCTATCTAAATTGAATGATTTCCAAATGCTCTTCGTTCTCGAGAACCACAGGTGATCTGATCAATTCGAACCGAGAATAGTAGCCAGATCATCCTGAGGTTCCTTCCGCGTTTCCATATCAAGACCGTTCTGAATGTGGTTCAGGTGGGATATGAGCAGCTGTTCAGCCAACTCTGCGTTCTTTGATTGGATCGCCTTTAGGATATTGCTGTGTTCATCATCTGGACAGCTCGCGTTTTCTGACGATCCGAAGAGACCAACGATGAGTGATGTCCGTGTGACCAACTCGCGCATCATACGGAAGATGAACTTGTTACTCGTCGCCTGGGCGAGTTTGGTATGGAATTCGCCGGACAGCCGGATGATCTCTGTTCGCTCGTTTTTTTCGCGGGCTGCGTCCTCGAGGGCGATGTGATCGATAAGAACCGTCAGATCAATGTCACCAGAGCTCTGAGCCAATTGCCGAACGAGCGGGGGCTCAATCAACATCCGAGCCGCAAATACATCGTTCGCCTCGGACTCGTCAGGACAGGCGACATAAGCGCCGCGATTTGACTGTAATTCAATGAGCCCTTGGCTTGAGAGCAGCAGAAGCGCCCGTCGAACGCGCATGCGTCCAACGCCAAAGGTTTCGCACAGGCGTGCTTCACTCAGTTTGGTGTTTGGTGCCAAACGTTGTTCCATGATCGCCTTGTAGATGCGCTCAACAATGAAGCTCTCATCTGATCCAGAAGTAGGGTCCGCCTTACCTATGATGTTTTGCTGGGGACTGGAGGACACAATATCACTTTCAAGGTAGATTAGTTTTGCGGATTCGCTGGCTATAAAGTCTTAATCTCCGATCAGTCTAAGGCCAAGCATTAGAATTTGTCGACCAAAATGCCAAATGTGTTGACAAAGATTGTTAACAATCGTGAACTGACCCCGCGGCATGCGTGGGGATTCCATCTAACTGCCGGCCAAGAATGGCGCAAACCGCGTCGAAATTGAATTCAACGGGAGTTAAGAATGCAACGTAGAACACTTATGAAAGCGGCTTTGACAGCGGTAACACTGACCGCACTTCAAGCAACAACAGCACTTGCAGAGAATACGGTTCTGAAAATCGGCTTTGTTGGCGTGACCAGCGGCCCTGCTGCTGCATGGGGCATTTCCAACCAACGCTCAATGGAAGCTCGCGCAGCCTGGATCAATGAGACCGGCGGTTATGAGATTGGTGGCACGACCTATGACATTGAAATCGTGTCCTTCGATGACCAGAAAGATCCCAAGCGCGCAATTGCGGGCATGGAGAAAATGGCCCAAGAAGGCATCCACTATGTTGTGGGTCCAAACGTTGACGATGGCGCGGCCGCTGTGCGCCCCGTGGCTGAATCCAACGGGATCATGTATTTCCCTTACGCGTTTCCAAAGTCGCTTTACCAAGCACCGGCTTCGAATGCCGTTTTGGGGATGGTCGCCAATTACCAGTCCGGCCCGGCCATCTACAAATATCTGATGGCAGAAAAAGGTGTCAAAACTGTCGCCTTTATTGCGGCCAACGAATCTGATCCTCTCAGCCAGCGTGACGGCGGCGTTGAAGCTGCCACAGCACTTGGCATGGAAGTCGTTTCATCCAACGTCACTTATCAGGTTGATACGACAGACTTTACACCGGTCCTGACACCGATCATGCGCACACGCCCTGATCTGTTGGTCTTGTCTGGTGTGTCGCCTGCGAACGCGCCCCAGTTGATCCGTTCAGCTCGCGAACTGGGTTTCGAAGGCGTGATTTCTACTGAAACCGCACAGGATGCTGGCGTTCTCGCAGAAGGCGCTGGCAATCTGGCAAATGGCTTCATCTCCGTCGGTGGTGCGTCCACGCCCGAGCTCGCGTCTCCAATGATGAACGAATTTGTGCAGCGCTACACTGATATGTTTGGCGAATACAACGACGAGTCCAACACCAAGGTTTATGCATTGGAATATATTTTGGAAACGCTGAAGGCCGACCCATCCGCGATCACAGATGTGGATGCATTCCAAGCGACAATGGACACGTTCGAGGCACCAAACCCCTACATGAACGGCGATGCAAAGCTGCGTTATGTCGGCATGTCTTCCTTTGGCCAAAAGCGTCAGGTTGCGGTGCCGCTGGTGGTGAATGTTTATCAGGACGGTGCGTTTGAGACGCTGTTCGTTGCTGAAGTCGACTAAACGTCCCTTTCTGCTTTTGGACCTCTCCTGAGCAGAACCTTCCCTGGGCCGCATTGGCCCAGGGCTTTTCCAAGAAGGAAAATCCGACATGGAGCAGATACTGGCCAATGGCGTCTATCTGGGATCCCAATACGCGATGATCGCGCTTGGTCTGACCTTGATCTTCGCTTTGATGAACGTTCTCAATTTTGCCCATGGGCAGATGTATGTGATTGGCGGTTTCGTCACCTACACATTCTACGGCCAGTGGGGTGTGCCGTTCGTTCTGGCCCTTGTGATGTCCTGCGTCACACTCGCGATCCTGGGTGCGCTAATAGAACGATACCTGTTTGCCCCCGTTATCAAGGGCTCCGCCCGCGAAGAAAGCACGATGCTCCTTGCGGCAGGGATTGCGTTCTTCTTGGATGCTCTGATTTTGATCGTCTTTGGCGAAAAACAGCGCGGTGTGCCCAAGATTGTCGATGGCGTATTCAACTACGATTTCCGCCTTATCATGCCCTATGACCGTATTCTAATCTGCGTCTTAGCGATCCTGTCGATCGTCGCTTTCATTGGCCTGATGCAATATACGAAGACGGGTCGTGCCCTGCGCGCCCTAGCCCAAGACCGGACCGCTGCGCAATTGATGGGCGTGAATGTCGACCGATACTCCATGATCGGATTTGCGCTTGGTGCGATGCTGGCGGGTCTGGTGGGCGGACTGTTGGTTACCATTACCGGCGTCAACCTTGGTATGGGTGGACCCACATCTATCAAAGCCTTCATGATGGTGATGATCGGCGGTGCTGGTGTGATCTCTGGCGCGATCTGGGGGGGTATTATCCTCGGCTTTATGGAGGCCTTTGGGCTGGCATATCTGGCTCAGTACGGTGACATCACTTATCTCCTGATATTCATCTCACTGATGATCTTTCTCGCCATCCGGCCTCAGGGTCTGATGGGCAAGCCGTGGGGTTGAGCAGATGATGAGATTTTCTGCAAAACAACTGGTTGGCGTTGGCGTCTTCCTTCTTGCAATATTTGTCGGCGTGCCACTGTTGATTAGCGTGACGGGTCGTTGGGATTTCTACTTTACGCTGACTTCTGTCGCACTTTTGGCCATCGCAAGTGCGGGCGTCTGGCTGACCTTCTACATCGGGCGGATCAACATTGGCCAAGGGGCCTTTGCACTGATTGGTGCCTATGTGTCGGCCATTCTGGTGGTAAAGGCTGGATGGTCCTTCTGGATATCACTACCCGCGGCAGGTTTGTTCGCAGCCCTCGTGGCCGTGCTAATTGGCCTGCCTATCTTGCGGTTGCGCGGCGTGTACTTCGCCATGATCACCCTGGTCCTGACCCAAGTTGTGACGCTGACGGCCTTGGCCCTGCCCATCACAAATGGAGCCAAAGGTATTTCGAACATTCCCTTGCCGTCCGGCCTGTCGGTCTTGGGCATCCCTCTCATCCCGGATTTTGGCGCGATGGAAAACACCAAACTAGCCTTTTACCTCACTGCCTGCCTGTTGATGGTCGTTACATATGCAGCACTTTATCGGCTGGTGAATTCGCGCCTTGGGCACCTGTGCCGGTCGATGCAGCAAAACGAAGAACTCGCCAGTTCCATTGGTGTGAACATCGCCTATATCCGGGTTGTTATATTCGCGATCTCTAGTTTCTTTGGTGGCATCGGCGGTGCCATGTTCGGCTCAATCGCGCAGTCCGTCTATCCCTCCACCTTTCTTGTCGCAGATTCTGTCAACTTCATGCTGAACTGCTTCCTTGGTGGTCTTGGTTATGTCTTCGGGCCAATGCTGGGCACGCTGGTATTGTACTTCGGGTGGGACCTTTTGTTTGAACTCGGCAAATACCAGATGCTGATTTACTCGATCATCCTAATCGCTGTGATCCGCTTTCTGCCCAATGGTCTGCTTAGCATCCGGTTCGGCAATGGGGGCAACAAATGAGCGCTCTTATCGAGGTCAAAAATGTCACCAAGAAATATGGTGGCCTCACGGCGAACAATGACATCACGTTCGATGTCTCTGAGAATGAAATTTTGTCGGTGATAGGGCCGAACGGTGCGGGTAAATCCACGCTGTTCAAGATGATCTCCTCCTTCACACCAACGACTTCGGGCGAAGTGCTTTATCGTGGGGAACGTATCTCCAATCTGAAACCACACATCGTTGCGCGCAAAGGCATCGTGCGCACGTTTCAGGAGACAACAATCTTCAAGAGCATGACGGTGCGCGAAAGCGTAGTTGTCGCTCAACACCTGCGGGCAAAGGCTACTTTGGCCGGATATTTTGTAGGTTCAAAAACCGCCAAAGATGACGTGTCAGCATTCGGCAAATTCGCCGATGAGTTGCTGGAGTTCCTCGGCATGTCCGAGATTGCAAATGAGTTGGCCAGTAATCTGCCCCAAGGCAACTTGCGCGCGTTGGGCATTGCGATTGGTTTGGCAACAGACCCAAAAGTGCTGCTGCTGGATGAGCCTTTCGCAGGTATGAACCACGATGAGACGATGAACATGGTCAATCTAGTTCGCTCTGTCCGGGACGAACGCGGCGTGACGGTCATGTTGGTAGAGCACGATATGCCCGCAGTCATGAGCATCTCAGATCGGATCGTCGTGTTGAACTTTGGCGAAAAGATCGCCGAGGGTACGCCTTCTGAGATCCAGAATAATGAAAAAGTCATCGAGGCCTATCTGGGCAGCGTCGACGATGAGATCGGAATGTAAGCCATGACAGCCATGTTGGATTTCAAAGATGTCGAACTTTATTATGACCATGTCTATGCGCTGAAGGGCGTATCGCTCAGCGTTAATCAGGGTGAAACCGTTGCCCTGATCGGAGCCAATGGTGCGGGCAAGTCGTCCATTTTGCGGGCCATCACTGGGCTGGCAAGGCCTGTAAAAGGGTCCGTCGCCTTTGAAGGTGAGCGCGTCGACGGCACAGATCCGTCCGCAATCGTCAATCGCGGAATCGCCATGGTGCCTGAGGGGCGACGTGTGTTCCCGTTTATGTCCGTCAAAGACAACCTTATGATGGGGGCCTTCACCCGCAACGATAAGGCCGACATTCAAGTCACGCTGGATAGCATCCTCACCCGCTTTCCACGCCTTAAGGAACGCTATTCTCAGGCGGCTGGCACCCTGTCAGGAGGTGAGCAGCAAATGATGGTGATTGGACGCGCCTTAATGGCCAAACCCAAGCTGTTGTTGCTGGATGAACCCAGCCTTGGCATCGCGCCAAAGCTGGTGCAGGACATCGCCCGTTCCATCGTTGCAATCAACCGTGACGAAGGGGTGTCAGTGCTCTTAGTGGAACAAAACTCGCGCATGGCGCTCAGCATTTCACACCGCGCTTACGCGATGGCTACAGGGAATGTCGTGATTGAAGGCAACTCGAAAGAGCTGTTGCACGACGATCGGATCAAGGCCGCCTATCTTGGCGGTGAGGTGTGATCTGACATGAAAATTCTTGTTATCAATCCCAACACAACCATCTCCATGACCGACAAGATTGCGACGGCAGCCCGTGCCGTTGCCCGTCCTAGCACGGAGATCGTGGCCGCCAGTTCGCAAGACGGCCCAGCCAGTATTCAGGGCTTTCTGGACGTCGCCACTTGTGTTCCGGGGTTGTTGAAAGAAGTCGCACGACACAAGGACGTCGACGCAATCGTCATTGCCTGTTTTGACGATACCGGTCTCGACGCTGTGCGCACGCTGGTGTCTGTCCCGGTCCTGGGAATCGGTGAAGCCGCCTATCACGCCGCCGGCATGATCGCGAACAAGTTCAGCGTTATCACAACCCTGTCTCGCTCTGTGCCGGGCCTGGAAAACAACCTCATGCGCTACGGGCTCGCCCAAAAATGCGCGGGTGTTCGAGCAACTGATATCCCAGTTCTTAAGCTTGAAGAGGGCGATCCAGCCACGCTGGATAAAATCCGGTCGGAAATCGGTGCGGCCATTGAACAGGACAGCGCAGAAGCAATCGTCCTTGGTTGTGCAGGAATGGCTGATCTCATGGCAGAGCTAAGCGAAGAGTTTGGCCTGCCCGTCATCGATGGAGTGTCTGCCGGTGTCACATTTGCTGAGGCGTTGGTGAACAACAAGCTTAGAACTTCGAAAATCGGAGCCTATTTGAACAACTAGGAGCAGCTTAACGCTTTTTGGCTAACTGTTTGGATCTCCAGTAGGATCAGTCGTCGCGATGCACCGTAAGCGGACCTTGGCGCAGCCGCAGCGAATGAGCGCTTTGTCCCGCGTTGCCGACATCGGCGCAGGCCACAGAAAATGTCGCCTTCGAGCCCAAAGTGGCGAATGCTGCACAATGCTCGAATGACCGGAACCTGAAGAAACGAAGTATTTGCAGATATTGATTGTTGCCTTCCATATAGAGTAGCCAAACTGTTGAAGGCTCTTCTGCCAGTTTATCATGGTTTTGGGTAACTCTTGGCCAGACTACACGCAATATGTTGGGTAAGACGGATTACGACCGTCATTTGAAAATCCAACGGTCGCCAAAGTTTAAACAAGATCGATCAGTATCTGTCGCTGCACAAAGCTAAACGAGCGTATCGGGCCGACTGGAGCTGTTCCTTGCCACCCGTTCTGTGTGAGTACTCAGGAACCAATACCGATGATTTCCAAATTACTGAGAAAACAAAAGCATCAGCCTTATCTTGCGTTAATAGCACCGGCTGAGAAAATGATCCGCCGCAAGCAATTGCCCACAATCGACCAGTTGCGCACCGAGATCACTGTGGCCTCCTCGAACATTGCCAATTGGGCTGCGATTGATGACAAGCGCCACAAGCTCAACTCCAGCATTCCATCAAAGCCGGAAATGGCACCGCTTCTGGCCTCGGTCAGCGCTGATATCACGAGACTCCAGCCAATTGTAAAAGGTAAGAATATGACCGTTGAGCAATTGGCAGAACGGTCAACGATTTTCCGCCTCCTGGCATCACAGGGTCAGGACGCGGAGAATGTGATCGCTCTCTTCAAAGATCAGGAAGCTGCGCGTGCCTTATGGCTGCGCGCAGAAGCAATACGTGGGCAAACCGACCGTTACGAGACCGAAGCCGAAGCATACCGCCGTGCGACATCAAACTGGGAGATGAACGGGAACATTCCACGCTATCACGAGGATGAAGATCTGGTCGGCATTCTTCAGGAGATCGAGCCGCATGACAGGGACTTATGGCATGTGATCGCGTGCGAAAGTGAGCCGGGCTGGAAAGCGGACCATGACGCACTTTACTGGATTTTCGCTCAACCCACCTGTGATCAGGCCAGCATTGCAGCGTTTATCCAAAGATATACTTCTTCAGGGTATCTGGAGTATCTTGTGGACGCCGAGCAAAAGCAGGGACTCACACAATTTGCGGATCAGACAGCGCAGATCATTCAGCGTTGGAATGACGGCTTTTACAAAACCAATGAGTTCGAGTTTGCAGGCAAGGAACTGGAAACTGCGGAGCAGGCATTTCAAAAGCAACGAGCCAGGGCACAGGAAATTCTTGGCCGCGCGCCCTGGGGTGTTCCAGATGGGTTGTTTCGATCATTTGAGGGGAGAGTTCCGGCACCCACCCTGTATTTTCGACATGGTGACGGGTTGATGAAGCTACCACCTCGTCCAGAAGACTTTTTTACGTCCTTGGCTACAGGGGGTTCCTGAGCGTAGCAGTCATTGATGTGGCGGCAACCAATGTCGGCTTCGTCCGCAAAACAGACATTGATGCATGGCGCCGCGAATGGCTGCTGTGAGTCAGCTTATGGGTCTTGGCCCTAATCTGTTTTGACCTCCTATCAGAAATTGAAATTTAAAATGCACAAATTTAGTCGGGTCATCTAATAGCGATAAATGTTGACTTGCCTTGGGTGGCCCGGGGGGTGGGACGCAACCCGGTTTGGACTCAGGAATCTTTATTCTACGCCTCAGAGACGCGCCTATCCAACAATACCGCTGTTTCAGCTGCAAACGTCCAGATCACTGCCAAAAGTGGGAACACCATTCAATCCACACATGAAATCTATTATAGATCAATGCCTTGAATGAAATGTTTGGCTGGGATGGTAGGATTCTAAGTCACAAGGTGTTATCAGATTGATGAATAAATAGTAATTCAATATCAGGGTGATAAGGTATAAAGTGCTACGAAATTACGCTACGAGGTTCCAAGCCAGTGTCTAGAATGTATACGGTCTGCAAGCGAAAGGGGAGTGGCAACTGGCAGCTTCGCTTTTACGTTCCAAGACAATATCAGTTAGCTTTCGGAAGAGTGGAAGTTCCCGTGTCGCTCGGTTCTCCTGATGCTCGCATTGCAAATGAAAGGGCTCCAGAAGTGGCGGCTCAAATCTTAAAAAAAGTCAAAGCGGCGCAGCTTCGGGTACCAGCTATCGCGGAAGTCGGAGTTTTTGAACCGAGTCACGAGGCGATGGAAGAAGCCGCGCGCCAGTATTATGAGATGGAAGTGGAAGCCGACTTAGACGAACTTGCTGATGCAGAAAACGCTGCGGTTAATGGCCGGAACACAAAATCGAGCGCAAAGAGCTTTAAGGTTCACGCGAAAGAATGGCGCAAGGCAATGGCAAGCGGCGACAATCAATACGTCGATATTGAGTTCATGGCAGATGAATTTGGTTTCGAGTTCATTCGCGGTTCTCACAAAGAAAACAAGTTCAGACAGCTCTTAATGCGGGCATACATAGAGGCCTGTGAGCGCTGGGCTGAGCACGACAAGCAAAAATTTGGCGGCGAGCCTTCTGATCCGATGTTCAGGCGCTCTAATGGTGTCGTGAGCGCCTCTCCGATGGCTTCAACAATATCGTCGGGGACAACACTGCCCAAATCAACCTTATTGGAATTGTGGCCGGATCACGAAAAGCAAGTTGGTGATGGATGCAAGCGCGACACAATGAACGATCGGAGGTTGGCTTTGGAGTCATTTGCCAATTTCGTTGGGCGGAGTACGCCGCTGTGCAAAATCTCAAAGGAGCATGCCCGGACTTGGTTTGGTTTGTTATTCGACTTGCCAATAAAATCTGGGGAGGTTTCCGAGTTTCGTGGTATGAATCTCACTGAAATCGTAGAGCTAAATAAAGCACTGCAACGGCCAGTGCTCAGGAAGCCAACCATTAATAAATACGTGTCGGGGGTTCGAACTTTTTATAAGTGGCTAGTAGAGCAAGGAAGAACTCCAGAGAACATATTCGATGGGTTGTCAGCGGCAGTAAGCCGCGGTCGGAGTGAAAGGCAGCCCTTCAGCGTCTCCCAGCTTCAGATATTGTTCAACTCGCCCCTGTTCATTGGCTGCGCAGGGCCGAGTAACATCACTACGTTGACAGCGACAGGAGATTACAAAGTTCGCGATTGGCGGTTTTGGCTGCCGCTATTGGCTGCATATACCGGCGCACGTTTGGGCGAGTTGGCGCAACTTGAAACTAGCGACATAAAGGTTGGCGATAGGATCAATTATATTTTTATAACTGATCAAGGAGTTGATCCCGCAAAGTCAATCAAAAGCGATCAAGCCCAGCGCCGTGTTCCGATTCACTCAATGCTAATCAGATTGGGGTTTTTAGACTTTGTTGGTGATATACACAGCAAAGGCATAACGAGAGTGTTCCCCGATGCAGGAAGAGACAATAAGGAGCAGTTCGGACCGGTTTCAAAGTTCTTTCAACGTTACTTCTCACGGATGAATTTTGGTATGGCGACTGGTCAACCTGATCCAGTTTTTCACTCTTTTAGGCATTCCGTTGTCGATGAGCTGCGAAGAAAGCACAATGAGCACGAATTTCAACCACTAATCGGGCACGCCTATGCTAGTACTACACGAAGCTATGGGAAGGCTGAAACATTGGATTTGCAATCACGAAAGGCACTTATCGAAGACATAGAATACCCGGGCCTTGACCTCTCTAAAATTAGCGCGTTTGAAAACCGTGACAGTTGAATGCATCGAGGTGCAAAACTATTGGAATTTCTGGTTGCAAAGGTCAATCGTACGAGTCGCATGAAAAGAGTCGAGCTTGTCCATCGTTATGGGCGACCTTGGAATGTTGATAAAGTCAATTCCCTGCATGGATATTTAAGCAGTAAAATCAAATCATTACTTGTTCTGTTAGCGCTGGGACGATGGCGTAGGTACCGAAAGTGGTCGGTGAAGTACCGAAAAGACTGCGTCTGGAAGCCCAGGCTTTGCCAAAGGAGCCATCTGATTCCTGTTGCATCGGTTTCGTCGAAGAAGCGAAGCGTCGGGGCTGTTACACTTGCTTGAATTGCCTATATAAAAAGAAAACCATATTGGGGTTGTATTTGAACGAGCAAAATTCATGTTTTCTTTGTGCACCTGATAGTCGTCTGCTTATTGACCGGACCCCTCCGTTATTATCGATGGTAGGACTCGGACCGATTACAGACCGGTATCTAATGATTGCATCGGTAGAACACGTAAGGTCATTCGCCGACCTCCATCGGATAGACAGTGATCTGGCTGCGCAAGTCGAAACTTTTCGGCGCAGGTTGCAAGGAGCGGACCCTCCACTTCTTATGACAGAGCATGGACGTGTCCCCGTTTGCGTGGACGGTGAGGATGGGCATGACGCACACTGCTTTCACGCCCATTTTCTGCTCTTTGAGACATCGAAAGAAATACGAGAGCTTTGCGCAAGTTACTTCATGCAATCGGAGGACTTTTCGAGCCTTAGCGAAGCTCTCGATTACGCTAGTGACTGCGACAATTATCATCTTCTGTCACCAAGTGAAGACGAATACCGCGTTTTCTCCGGCGCTTTGAATGTCCCGCGTCAGTTTTTTCGACAAATGGTAGCGCATGTCGAGGGTTCCGAAGCGAACGCAGATTGGCGGGAAAACCCGAGCCATGGTAAGGCAATAGAAAATGCCAAGCTAGAGCGACAAAGACAGGGAGCGACCTCATGAAACTGCATGAAAGTATTGCCCCTAGGTTGCAAGACATCGGTGAGCAGATCAAAGGGGCAAAACGCGCAGGCGCTAATGGAGTTGGCGGGTGGGGTCAGTTTCTTGAAGCCGAAGGGCACAAGGAGCAAGTTGGACCCTACGGAACCTGTTCAGCAGTGCTATTTGACCAAATTCTAAACCCAGACTCTAAGATTGACGATGATGTCGAAAAGCAGATCGACCTATTTTGGAACGATCCGGCAGAAAGCTTAAGATTGAAGAGTCAAAATGTCCGTGTCGCCTTTTTGATATTGGCATTGGCGAATGTGGATCAAGACAAACTCAATGCAATCCGAGATGAAGCAAGCGCTCTTCTTGTCGAACGACAACGAGTCGACGGTGCTTGGGGAGATTGGGCGACAGAAAATGGGAGTGGCCCACCTCGCCAAGTCACCACGGCATGGATTTTGTTCGCTCTCAGCCGAGCCAATGCCGACAAGCACGTGATCAAAAGCGCACAGGAATACCTCATGAGATTTGTTGGTGCAGATGAGGGTTCTCGTCAGTCGATATCCGATTTCGCAGCGGCCAGCTTACTTGAGACCTTGCCGAAGGGGGAGGCACCGGCTCGGTTGTTAGCGAGGACACGTGCTATGCTGCGCCAGTTCGGCAGCGTATTGGCCGAACGTATTTCCTTTTTCGACTACGCTGAAACGTCTGTCGCCAACGAGCCACCCAGCTTGAAACGCGACTATCTGTGCTATCCAGCTCTTCTACCATTCGCCTTGATGACCGCAGGCTTAACTAGGCATTCTGGTTTTTTTGGTCAGTATTTTGCTGCTAAAGCGCGGATAACTCTCGCCGAGAGTTTGGAGCGAATGGTTGGTTCTGGACAGTATTATGTGCTGCCAGGCGCAGCAAAGCCTTCAACAGTAGATCAGGCAGCTATGGCTCTGTCTTTCAACAGCTTACGTGATAGCGAACGCTTTCTTGACCTCCGTCTGTCAAAGCTCAAGCCGATATTTTCTGCTGTCCGTGAAAATGTGCTGACCCGCGTCGTAGTTCCCTTGTTCGCTGCGGTCTTTGCTCTAATTGCGATACAAGACCCGGATCATCTACTCTGGTTTGTTCCAGCTTGGACGTGGATTGATAAATCTGAGATACAATTGGTTCTGACAATTTATGATACCCAAATTCGGCTGGGCGCTGGTGTCTATCTGTTCTTTGCAAATTCCACGCCAGGAAAGGTGTATGGGTACATTCGGGATCATTGGTTTAGATGAAGGTAAGGGATAGCATATTCGGTGCATTCGATTTGCCCAGTTATCTCGATGGTCTCTTGACAACGCCAGAATTTAGGAGGCTGAGCGAGGTAAGACTTATCAACGTGAACTCTCCTTCGCTTTCGAGCCTATCTGAGACGAAAAGGTACTCTCACACGCTGGGCGTAATGCGGCTCGCACTTGAAAATCCTATGCTTGGGTTTGATGAGAGCGAGCGAAGTGCATTGCTCGCAGCAATTGTGGTTCACGACGCCGCAACACCAGCCTTTGCCCACCTTTTTGAGTACTTCTTAACGGACAGATTTGAATGGGACCATGAAAGCGCCATACCTGACCTTCTAAGTGAGGGCGGGGATGTAGACCGACTTTCGACCCAAATCTATTTCTCTAAAACGCCGCAGTTCGAACGATTGTGCAAGGCTGCGAAAATTGACTTTGCTATTGTCATGGCAATCATCCGTGGCCAGCATCCGCTGTCCCGGTTGGTCTTTGGCTCAATCGACTTCGACAACTTGGACAATGTAGCAAGAATGAATTGGATGTTGGGTCACTCAGTTGACCGACAACGCATTCTTAGCATTGCAGGGAACCTTGGAGCAGGGACGGATGTTGGTCTAACCCTTCCTGAAACCGAAAAAAGCAATTTGGGATACTGGCTTGACCTACGAAGGCAAGCATATGAAGTTCTGGTATTCGACGCTCCAACAGTGTCAGCCCAAGCCGTGCTGTCTAAGGCCATAAGGCGCGGTTTGGAAGAAGGCGACTTGGGACTGCAAGACTGGACTTACGCTGATCATGAAATGATTGACGCCCTTAGGGACAGTTCTCTCGACAACAAGAAAATGTTGGACAACGACTTCCTTGGCCCACTGCCAAACTTATGTATGCTTTACCACTTCCAAGACACTGACCACGCCGCCTTCTCAATGGGACGTGACGAATTGGTAGCTTTGATCGAGCAGTTTATGAAGGAAAAAGGAGTTTCTGGACGCGTCTACGGTTATTCCTTCCGAGACAAAGGTGCGTTCAGCAAACGCATCGAAGCCTTTGACCCAAGGAATGGGCAGACTTGGACTCTCGGAGAGAAATCCAATAGTCTCGTTGTGTATGGGTTCACCTCAAAGCATGGTCGGTATGATCCAAGCGAAGCGGGTAGATGTTTTGCAGACTGGATCACAAGCTTATGAATTCGCAAGAAATTTCTATAGAAGAGCGCAAGCGACGAGCCACAAGAAGACGGTTGGATGCTCACGACTGGGACTTTGCAACTGAGCAAAGCGAGTCGCCCTTTTCAGCGCTCCATTGGCACCCTTGTCGCTTCCCCTCGCAAGTCCCAGCCACCGCTATTAGCCGACTGACAAACAAGTCCGAGATAGTTCTGGACCCTTTTATGGGCTCTGCCACCACGCTTGTGGAGGCTCAAAGGCTCGGGAGGCGGTCGATCGGAGTCGACATAAATCCAATCTCGGTTCTGATGGCCCAATCAAAGGTCCTTAACCGTGAAACCGCGGATATTCTCGAGTACATTGAAAGGCTATTGACGAGAACCCAAACACAGTGGCCGCGCCTTGAGCCCGCCGAAGTGCCTGAACCGGTCCAGCGAGATAAGTGGTTTGCACCGAGTACGTTGTCTGAACTCAGGAAACTGTGGGGGCTGATTGACCTCGATAATTCGGAGTTTTCGGACATCGGCAAGTCGGCATTCTCTTCCGTATTGATATCTTGTTGTAAGGAGACCCGGCATTGGGGCTACATCTGCGATAATTCAACTCCCAAGACCGATAGAATCGGAGAGGCCAAGGAAACTTTTATAAAGAGTTTGAGGCTGTATAAGGCTGCTTACGCGAGCCGACAGACTTGGCCCAACCAAGCCATTGAGCCCGCCAACGTAATTCAAGGTGATTCCAAGTCTGTCCTTGAGCAAGTCGATGGCGGCGCAATCGATCTCGTGGTTACGTCGCCACCTTACTTCGGTGTCGCTGATTACGTAAAAGCACAAAGACTGTCCATGGAATGGCTTAGTCTGGAAATAGAGCCAGTGCGCAAAGCAGAAATCGGTGCCCGCAGCAAGAGGCATCGCAAAACTGCAGCATCAGACTTCCTACACGAACTGGAACTGGTTTTTGCGCAGTGCCATCGCACGCTGAAACCCGGAGGCTATGCGGTAATTGTTTTTGGCTCTTCGCCAGCGCGACAAGATATGCTTCCCGGATTTTTGGACGGCTTGCAGAATATTGGCTTTGACATCGAGTCGAATATCCTAAGGAATATTTCTTCTATGCGCCGCCAGTTTCCAAGCCTTTCCACCGAAAGGGTAGCAATTCTTAGAAAGCAATGAGTTTGACCGACTTGAAACTTACCGATTTAGGTGAACGCCGGATACTCAGTGAGATCATTCCAAACTTTGTTTCAGGCGCTGGCGATGATTGCTCAATCACGCCTCTTGCAAACGGTTTCCTTGTTTCGACTATGGACCCTGTTCCATTGCCTGCCGCACAAGCCGTTGGAGGTAGTGATGACCCATATTATGCCGGATGGCTGCTTGTCACGATTAACGCCTCAGATATCGCCGCCTCAGGTGCGGTACCCCAAACTTTTTTGGCATCATTTGATATGGTTAAGGATTGGCCGATAAGCAGTTTGAAGCGCCTAATGCAAGGCGTCCGGGATTCCTGCGACGTTCAGGGATTGGAGTATGTCGGCGGGAACATTCGCGAGGCACGCAAGTTCGTGGCTGTAGGCGTTGCGAATGGCTACAGTTTACGCCCACCGTTGACGCGTCATGGAGCAGAGGTGGGGTCGCGACTTTTCGTGTTTGGTGAAAGCGGCAAATTTTGGTCTGATGTCTTAGACATCAAGGATAACCGAACTGTGGACAAAGCAGTCAGTCCCTTGTTTCGCCCAATTTCCCAGGTCCGGAACATTTCAATCCTTCATGAGGACGGACTGCTACAATGCGCGATGGACACAAGCGACGGCTTGGCTCCAACCCTCGAAGAACTCGCTGACAAGAACAAACTAGGCTTGGTCATAGATACTCAGGCGATAAAGGACCACTCACTCCATCTGACGTCTCTTGAACGTCCTGAACGACTCTGGATGGGTTGGGGAGATTGGACCGTTGTTGCTGCTGTTAGTCCAGACAAAACCCAGCAACTCCGTCAAACTTGTGGTGAAAGAGGTATACAGGCCATTGAAATTGGAGAGTTCACCGACTCTGCTGTAGGCGTTTTCCTAAATAGTGGAAGTTCGAAAATTAGGTTGGGCCGACTGGAATCTGAGCGCTTCGCACAAGATTCATGGTTCCACTTAGGAATTGATGCCTATGAGCAGATGCTAAGGCAATTTCCATTGCCTGGTTAGCTCTGCCTCGGCTGACATTTTCAGATTCATTGGGCGTTGATTGGAACTGCAACTGCCTCCCGGTGTTTGGAAGAGAGGGTACCGTGTTGGGGCCCCCAAGCGCTTTTTTTACCGAATGGAAAGGTTGGCATCAGGCTTAGGATGCCAGTACTCGATAAACCGAGTCCCTACTTATCCCCAATGCTTTCGCCGTTGCTGCCTTGCTACCGTGTTTCTTTAAGGCCTCCTCCACATCAGTTTTTTTAATCTTGGCGGGACGCCCTTTAAATGGGCTGTCTGGCCCTCTTGCAAGTGCTGCATCTATTCCTTCACGTTGACGCGCCTTTCTAATGGAAGTCTCAAATTCGGCGACAGCGCCTAGAATTTGGTAGGTCATTCTACCCTCAGGGGTCGTGGTATCGATTACTTGATCTAAGCAGCGTAATTGCACCCCTTTTTTTTCCAATGTTGCTGTGATTTTGAGAAGATCGGGAAGAGATCGGGCAAGGCGATCAAGCTTTGCAATAACCAGAGTATCGCCCTCGCGAACATATTCAAGCATGCGCCCAAGCTCTGTTCGTCCTTCCGTACGCGTGCCACTGATCTTCTCGGAAAAAACCTTTTTGCAACCTGCACTGGTTAGAGCATCTTCTTGGATAGAGAGGTCTTGAGTGCGGGAGCTTACGCGAGCGTATCCGATGTTTTCGGGCATACCGGGCCTCTTTGTCTGATTAGAGTGTCTGATAAATATGTAGTGTCAGATATATGTGATTCGCAAGTCTAATCGGACATGTTTTCGATTATTAGAGATGTCATAATAGAGTATACTCAATTAGGACACAGTTCTGTAAGTGGCACCCTATGTCTATTCGGAGGTCGGTCTAGAGCATCTGTTACCCGCCTAGATTGGCCGCCCTGAGGCACCAAGTGACTACGTTCCTGCATCACGGGTGTGTTCTGCGGCGAGCAATTAGGCTGGAGTCCACAATTCCTGCGCGTGGTGTCGCGCATGCCACTCCTTCAGCGTCTCTATCTGGGTTTGTGGTCGGCGAACGCCGTCCGTCAAACCAACGGGCCTCTGCCTTCTATGTCGTTAGGATTGGGTCGCAATATTCGAAGTCTTAGTGGCACACGGAGCGTGCTTTATCGCGGTCAAGATTGTTGGCGCTCATGTCGAGTTTTAGAAACGCATGTCTTGTTTCAAGATGCGAATCATGGTATAATTACAACACGAAGTTGCCAAAAAAACACGAACATCGGAAGAAAAAGAAGAACATAAAGTGAATTTAACATGAATAGACCAACTATGACTGCCACAATAGGCACCGACTATTTGACTGTGGCTCGTCGGCACGCAGAACTTACAGGGATGTCTCTGAAAGCCGCCTTGGAATACGCAATTGATCGAGTGCTATCCACGGAACTCGAAGATTATCTCTCCCACGATGAGGACACAGAAGTCGAAACCCAAACGAAGAACGCCAATGCGCTCCTGCCCCAAGATTGGACCCTAAATGTGTGCACCTTCGTTATGCAAAACAATCCTTACAAAATAGAAACGCTGGTAGGTTTCAATTTAGGACTGGATGGCTTCGTGCCGACCTATGTCAGCATCAAGGAGGCGAAATCGGTCAAGATTAATCTTGAGGCCGTCTCCAAAAGCGGCGGGCGCCACTACTTTGGCAGCCATTCGAAGATGGGTGACATGATAATGTTTCGACGTCATGGCAACGGCATCATATTTCAACGCATCGACAAAAAGTCAGGAAAGCCAATCGGCGTGAAAACGAGCATTGCTACAACCAGTGTTCCGCGCATCGGAATGGCGCTGGATTTCATCATTACTGCAGCCTTTAAAGAAAAAGCAAACCAATGAGTGCGCCTACGGCTACGTCGCAGATTCTTTACGCGCTTCAACACAAAGAGCGCATCACTCCTAAAGTTGCATATCAACGGTGGGGTGTCATGCGCCTGGCTGGCTTGATCTTCAATCTAAAGAAGACAGGTTATGACATCCGGACGAATTTGATTCAACAAGGACAAACGAAATACGCAGAATACTACCTTGCATAATTCAAATTTCATGCAGAGTACTGCAATTCGAAATGAGATGCGTGACTGGTTGTTGCGCAAGGAGTTCTCACACTCAATTACGCTGGCGACCCACAACCCTACCTGTTCGACCGCGAAAGCAAAAGACTTGTTGGACGAATGGGGTAGGCGCATGGACCACGCGTACGTCGGAAGAAAGTGGTCCCAAAGACGCGGATGTCAGGGCTGTGAATGGATAGCGTTTCTAGAAGGTCAGCACTCTGAACCACATTGGCACGTGCTTTGGCACAAATCCCCTGATCTGCCTAAACACAGGGAGGCGAAAGTAAGCGAGGAATATTGGTTAGAAAGTTCGACGGTAAGGGGAGTTGCAAACCGTCATTGGCGAAAACTTACTAAAACCGGGGACGCAGATGTACAGTTGATCTACGCGTTGCCGGGGATAAGTAAGTATGTCACGAAATTCCTGAAGCACTCAAACAGCCTCGAAGCATTTACGTTTTCCCCTGCATATAAGGCCCACCCTTAACAGGCGCCCAGACTTCAAAAAGTTCAAAACAAAAAACGCAAAAAAAACAAAAAACGCAAAACCAATTCAAAAAATCAAAACTCCAAAAAATTCAAAACTGTACAGATCGACTATTTAGGTCCGTGCTTCCGTTTGGAAGTACCAGCCATGGCCGAGAGCGAGACTCCGGAACAGGATGGACGGTCAACTCTGTCAATAATCTAGCGGTGCTCTTAGTCGAGAGATGCACCTGTTGTGAACTGTTGCCTAACGACAAGAGTAATATCCGAAACGAAGTTAGCTATGAAAGGAAGAATACGCCCGGGCATCTGCAATCCTTGCATTAAGGACGCAGCCAAAAACTTGATCAAAAGCGCCGAAGGCGCAGGCAAATGGACAAAAAGTACGCTGAAGTTGGCGTACCGCCAACTGAGCGCTTTGTCCATTTTGTCCATTTGCTAAGGCCACCCGCGAGCGTAGCGAGCAAGGGTCGAACAGGACACGCTCGGACGTTAGTCAAAAACCCATAGTATCCCCGTAATCTCCCCACCTCTTTATACAAGTTTAAATTACCCTCTTCGGGACTTCATTCATCTTGACAGAAGTTTTAGACATAACCTTTCAGAGAGCGAATAATTAATCAGTATCGACAATTTCCTTTTTATTTCAAATGCTTACATATGCCATCGTTTACCCTTGGTTAAAGTTTCGGTTAAAAAAGACCTGTGAAAACCCCGTAAAAAACCATCACAAGGAAAATTCCGTCAAAATCACTCTGCGAGACTTTGCAATTATCTGGAACAGTGAGAAGTTCAGTATTTCCGCTTTTGTAGCAAAAATACTGCTACGAAAGAGCGCTACGAGTAAGAATGTTTCCTAAACGCAATGCGTTGATATTGCGGTATTAAATCAAAATGGCTGGGATGGTAGGATTCGAACCTACGATCTACTGTACCAAAAACAGTTGCCCTACCGCTAGGCCACATCCCAACACTCGCCCGTGATTTAAGGCGAATGATTGCATTCCGCAACCCCGAAATTTGCCCAGTACAACAGGGTCGTGCAATAGAATATTTTTTTGTTACATTAGATCCGATTGGTAGCGGTCCGTTCACTTCGCAGCAAGCGAGGATTTGCCCGTCGACAGGTCAATGGCTTCGGCCGATGATTGCCCGGTCTTTTTTTGAGAACTGTATGGCCTTTAGCATCACGTCAGGCAATAAACTACCTCCGGCTCAGACATTCCGTCCATCGCGTCAGCCACTGCAACAACCTGCTTTTACTGAATGGCATTGGTCGTAAGGGAGTACGCGCCTTGCGTCTGCTGCACGTCGCCTGGCCTACAAATGACACCACAACTTCAACCGGGACACCCTTCTTGAGCAGCCGGCAATCGCGCAGTGACGACGACTGTGTTTGCCTCTCGCATAGCGCACGCACGGGCTGCGCGAAACAAAGGAATGCGCGACATGGGATTGGAAAGTTGCCCCAGACGTCGCCGAACGAACTCAAGCTTGCCGCTATTGGGCACAGCTACAAAATGCTGACCGTTCCGGATGAGTACGCGCGCACTTGCGCCTCAGTCAAATGCTCCACGCGAATGACGGGCAAAATCTTCCAGCCAAGCAATTTGGTGGCTCTATAGCGTCCAAGTGCAAGCGTCAGGGCATCAAATGGCCGGTCGCCACGATTCACTTAACATGACGGCCCTTATTGGCTCACGTCGAATGCCGTCGGCTAAGACACAACGACAAAAACATCACTTTCTGACAGATTGGCAATGTGAGTTACAAGATTTTCGTGCGAATATTCACTTCAATTGACCGCACTAATTGAGGTTAGGGGAAATATTATGAACGGCGCCCAATCGCTGGTAAAAACCTTTTTGAACAATGGCGTGGATACTGTCTTCGCAAATCCCGGCACCTCGGAAATGCATTTCGTCGCTGCCCTGGATCAGCACACTGAGATGAATTGCGTTCTTTGCTTGTTTGAAGGCGGCACAACAGGCGCGGCAGACGGATACTTTCGAATGAAACGGGATGTTGCAGGCACTCTCCTGCATCTTGCGCCGGGTTTTGGCAACGCTTTTGCAAATCTGCATAACGCCCGGAAAGCAGGATCCGGGATCGTAAATGTCGTCGGGGATCACGCAACGCATCATCAGCGCTATGAAAGCCCTTTAAAGGGAGACATACTTGGTATCAGCCATGCGGTCAGCCATTGGACACGCGTGTCTTCCAATGCCGTCGACGTGGCTGTAGATGGAGCCGCTGCGGTTCAGTCGGCCCGCTCGCAAAACGGCCAGATTGCAACACTTATCCTACCAGCCGACGCCGCCTGGAGCCAAGCCGGTGCTGCAGCAGAACGTCCGGACACCAGAGAAATCCTTCACCGCCCGTCACCCGGGGACATCGAGGCCGCGGCAATACGCCTTACGACGCCGCATGCCGCGCTGATGATCGGTGGATCAGCCCTGTTCGGACCGCAGCGTGACTTGGCTGGCAAAATTGCATCCGCGACGGGGTGCCGGTTGTTGGCCGATACGCTGATACCGCGAATTTCCAAAGGTGCGGGTGCAACAAAGTTGGACCAACTGGTCTATCCTGTATCACCAAAAATCGCTCAACTTGAAGCGACTTCTTCGATCACCCTGCTTGGTACAAACAGGCCAGTCGCCTTCTTTGCTTATCCCGGAAAACCAAGCGTTCCCGAGCCTCCGCATTGCCCTATTATGGATTTCTGCGCGCCTACAGATGACATAGAATGGACGCTACAATCGCTTGCCGATGCAGTCGGAGTAACCGACAAGACTGAGGCGGAAACTTTTCCGCTTGATCTTCCTGCAATTCCCAGCGGCCAGCTAACTCTCGAAAAAGTTGGTTTGACACTCGCGGCGCTGATTCCGGAAAATGCCATCGTCTGCAATGAATCCGTGACGTCAGGATTTCATGTCATACCGCCAACAGCCACCGCCCGCCCGCATGATCTGCTCGCGGGTACTGGCGGAGCAATAGGACTGTGTTTGCCGTGTGCCACTGGTGCAGCAATCGCCTGCCCAGACCGAAAAGTAATTGCCCTGACTGGGGATGGATCTGCCATGTACACACTGCAATCACTGTGGACCATGGCACGCGAAAATCTGAATGTCACAGTAATCGTATTTGCAAACCGAGGATATCAAATTCTGCGCGATGAACTCGCGAATGTAGGTGTAGAGAGTTTTGGTCAGAATGCTCAGGCCATGTTCGACGTGGAAAATCCAATGTTGGACTGGGTGTCTCTAGCGAAAGGCCACGGTGTTCCGGGCGCGCGCGCGGATGACATCGACGGCTTTGCAAAGGCGCTAATCGCCGGGCTCTCCAGCAGTGGACCATCCGTGATCGAAGTCGTCTGCCCTCCCTTGTCCTGAAAAGACACTGCGAAGCCCTGGTAGCAGAAAAAACTATGCCAACCGAATTTCTGGACCTCAGCCCTCAAGCAGCAAGCGCAACCATAGAGACGAGCTCGAATTCGTCTGGCAGCGCCATTTTGCGGGGTATAACTACGACTCTTCAATGATCAGGTCGGCGCACCGCGCACCCAGCATCATGGCTGGCGCATTAGTGTTACCGGCATTTATGTCGGGCACGGCGGACATATCGCAGACGCGGAGGCCTTCTATACCGCGCACCCGCATCCGGGCATCGAGAACAGCCATCGGGTCGCCGTCTGCACCCATCTTGCACGTGCCTGAAGGGTGGTAGTTGGTCTTAACGAAGCGCTTGCAATGGGCGCGCAGCGTCTCATCATCGTCCCTGTTGGGAATGACAATCTGGCGAATGCGCTCCTTGAGCGGTGCCGTCTCAAAAGCGCGGCGAAAGAACCGTTGACCGCGGATCATTTCGTCCATGTCCGCCTCGTCCTTGAGCAAGTTAGGCGACACGCTCGGCATTTCGAATGGATTGGAGGAACGCAACCGTACTCCCCCCCGTGACTTTGGTTTTACAACAACTGTTGTGACCGTCAGGCCGTAGTCATCCTTGATCTCTTCCAATGCGTCACGGTCAAGATAAACGATAGGAACACAGAAGGCTTGAATGGTCGGTTCCGCTTCCGGGTTTTGGGGGTTCACAAAGGCGCCGGCCTCGACGCCGGCCGAGGTGACTGGGCCGGAGCCGAAGAGTTTGAACTGAACGCCGTTGCGCAGCATTCGCCAACCGTTGCCCTGTTTGAAATATCCATAGGGTCCGTTGGCAAAAGCGGTTATCGGCACTTCGGGGTGATCGATCAGATTCTGGCCGACGCCCTGCGACGGACAGGTTACCTTGATGCCGTGGCTTTTCAGGTGATCTTCTGTGCCGATACCGGATAACATCAGAATTTTCGGTGACACCAGCGCGCCTGCCGAAACGACCACTTCGCCAGATGCCTGCACTGTGTGTTCGCCAGATTTATCGCGGTATGCAACTGCGGTCGCCCGCCCTTTTGTGATGATGATCCGCACTACTTCCGCATTTAGCTTTACGGTCAGGTTTGGATCCTGACTGAGCGGGGACAGAAACGCGTAGGCCGAAGAGCTGCGCCGCCCGGAACGATTAGTGAACTGGTAAAAGCCCACGCCGCGCTGATTTGGGCCGTTGAAGTCAGGGTTGAAGGGTTCGCCCAGCTGTTGAACGGCCTGAACAAACCAACGTGACATGTCATCGACATGGCCTGGATCGGACACGAGCACTGGCCCGTCCGTACCGTGCAGATCGTCGGAATACCGGTTGTTGCCTTCCATGCCCCGGAAATATGGCAGCACGTCCTCCCAGCCCCAGCCAACCCCGCTGTTGTTGCCGCGCAAAACCTCGTTCCAGCTGTCGTAATCCGAAGGGCGGCCCCGCATATAAACCTGTGCATTCACCGACGACCCGCCACCCAGCACATTGCCCTGTGGAATGTCGTGAACTCGCCCGTCCAGATGCGCCTGAGGCTCGGTTCTGTGATAACGCATGAACTTGGAGCCGTTGATCATTTTGAAAATGCCCGGCGGCATATCAAGAAGCGGATGCTGGTGTGAATGACCTGCTTCTAACAACAACACGCGTCCGCCGCCGTTGACGAGACTCGCTGCGCAGGCCGCTCCGGCAGATCCGCCACCGATGATGATATAGTCGTAACTGTCTGTCATGTACCGTTAGCGGTTGTGGTCTGTTTTGGTGGGCCGATGGATTCACGCTCCACCAGTTCGCATTCCAGCTTGGTAAGTGGGTGGCGCGCTTCATTGCGCGGGCCGTGAAACAATTGCTCTATGACCCATCGGCCTTGTGCCCGAGATGGAAGGATCATCGACGTGAGTGGCGGCGACAGGTGACGGGCCAGTTCGTCATCGTCATAGCCGATGACCGACACATCGCAGGGGATCGACAAGCCGAGCTCCTTCAGCGCCTCGTAACAGCCAACGGCCATACGGTCGTTCTGGCAAAATATTGCGGTTGGCGGCTGGGGCAGTGACATAAGTTTCCGTGTGCCGTTATAGCCAGAGCTGGGCAACCAGTTGCCCTCTACCACCAGATCGTCCTCAAAGGGGATGTCCGCCGAAGCGAGCGCATTGCGATAGCCGCTGAGGCGACTGGTTGCACCTTCCTGATAGGTTTCGCCGACTATGATCCCGATGCGGCGATGCCCCGCGCGGATCAGTGCGTTCGTGGCCGCATGTCCGCCCGCAACTTCGCCCGGAACGACTGACGGGTAGGACAGATCATCGGTGTAGCAATTGAGAAGAAACACGGAAATGTTAGCGTTATGCAGAAGAGAAGGCAGTTCAACGCGACGGGTGAATACGCAAGCATAAATGATGGCCTGAACGCCCTGATCCAAAAGCCACTGAATGGTTTTTGGCTCCCGTTCAGGGTCATTTTGCGTTTCTGCTAATATTATTATGTTTCCAGTAGTCTTGACGGCCTGCATCATGCCGTCAAAGGCATTAACGGCTTCGGGGCTCACTGCAAGATTATCCACGATGATGCCCACCGGGCCATCGAAGAATGCGGTCTGAGACGGCTTTGCACCTTGCTCCTGCGCACGAGAACCGGGTGGCCGATAGCCGAGTTCGCGCGCGGCATCGAGCACTCGGGCTTTCGTCTTATCCGAAATCTTGATGCTGTCATTTCCATTAAGTACTATCGAAACAGTTGGTTGAGAGCACCCAGCGACCCGCGCAATATCTTGCATCGTCACCCTCTGACGACCCGTGATCTTGCCTACGCCTTTATGATTGGCGCGTGTATCTGAGCTCTGCTTCATAGCGTCCGGTCCCGATTCCTGACTTAAGTTACTAACGCGCGGATCGTGATTGCGCAATTGAATATTAGTAATTTATTTGTTGACAGATAATTTTTATTAGTTATTCCAGTACCGAGTGGCGGTGCAGTAAAATTGCGGCCCGTTCAAGCGATCACACATCGCGATCGTATGGGAGAGTGTCATGAGCGTCCTTGAGAATACAAAGAACGCGCCCGTATCCACGGAAATGTACGTGGACGGTGCCTGGCAGCCTTCGGCGCAGGCATCGCGTATCGACGTTGAAAACCCTGCCAATGAGGATTTGATCGCGACGATTCCAGACGGGACGGTTGCGGATGCCGATGCGGCCGTAGCCGCGGCTCAAGCGGCTTTTCCTTCATGGGCTGCGACACCCGCCATTGAGCGCGCGTATTTTGTTAACAAGCTAGCCGATGCTATTGCGGCGGATGCCGAAAGGCTGGCCGCATTAGTGACGGCTGAGCAAGGTAAGCCCATTGCGCAGGCGCAGGGCGAGGTTGGTGCTGCCGTTGCATTCCTGCGGTATGCTGCCACGCAGGCCCGTCGGATAGAAGGCGATATTGTCACTTCAGACAATCGCAATGAAGAAATCCATATCAGGCGCCACCCGTATGGTGTCGTGGTAGGGCTTACGGCGTGGAATTATCCAGCGGCACTAGCGGCACGCAAACTTGGCCCGGCGCTGGTTGCGGGCAATACATTCATTCTTCTGAGCCATGAGATCACACCATTGTCGGGCCTTGCCATCGCAGAGTTAGCGGATCGCATCGGCCTGCCGAAAGGCGTATTCAACGTACTGACGGGTCGCGGACCGGTGATCGGTCAGCACTTGGTCGAGCACAAGGACACGGCGCTGATCACCATGACGGGCAGCACCCGCGCGGGGCGCGAGATTTTCCGTACGGCTGCGGATGAATTGAAAGTCGTACGGTTGGAGCTTGGGGGCAAAGCGCCCTTTATCGTCATGGAAGACGGGGATGTGGACGCCGCGGTGAGTGCCGCTGTGACGGCGCGCTATACCAATTGTGGGCAGGTGTGCACCTGCAATGAACGCATGTATCTGCATAACGCGATCGCTGACGAATTCCTTGACAAGTTTGTGGCCGCCAGCAAGCTGCTGAGCATTGGCGATCCGATGCAAGACGTTGATATCGGACCAAAAGTCAGCGGCGTCGAAGTCGCCAAGATCGAAGAGATTGTGGCGCGCGGGGTGTCCTCGGGCGTTGAAGTGTTGTTGCAGGGTGGCACGCTCAAGGATGGCCCCTATGCCAAGGGTCACTGGGTTGCGCCGACGGTGTTCGAAGTTGCGGACAACACCTCGCCTTTGGTGCAGGAAGAGATTTTTGGCCCGGTGGTTGCAGCCAAACGCGTGAGCGGTTTTGACGAGGCGATCGCTTTGGCCAACGACACCTCGTTTGGGCTGTCGGCTTATTTGTTCACGCAGAACGCCAGACGCATCGCCCAGACACCCTATGCGCTGAAATTTGGCGAGATCTACCTCAACCGGAGCAACGGTGAATCCGTTCAGGGTTTCCACACCGGCTGGGGCCATTCCGGCCTTGGAGGCGAGGACGGGCAATACGGCTTTGATGCCTATCTGAAGAAACAGACCACCTATTTGAACTGGGGGTAACCCCGTAAAAACGCGCCGGGAGAACATTGGCGCAAAACTGTGGAGGAAACACAAATGAACCGTAGAATGCTGCTATTAGCTGCCACGGCACTGGGTCTGGGCGCAAGCTCGATGGCTTGGGCCCAGTCGCTGCCACCGCTGGAGATGAAAGAGCGTTACAAGGTTGGCTTTTCCCAAATGGAATCCAATAACCCATGGCGGATTGCTGAAACCAAGTCGTTTCATGACACAGCGGAAAGCTGCAACTGGGACCTGATCGCGACGGACGCGGCGGGCTCTGCTGCCAAGCAAGTGGCTGACGTGGACAGCATGATCGCACAGGGCATTGACGTTCTGTTCTTGCCACCACGCGAAGAAAAGCCGCTTATTCCGGCCGTAAAAAAAGCAAAGGCCGCAGGCATTCCGACTTTCCTTGTCGACCGTTCGGTTGATCCCGCTGCGGCCAAGCCTGGCGAAGACTTCGTCGCCTTCTTGGGGTCTGACTTCATCGATCAGGGCCGACGTGTGGCGGAGTGGACGATCGAAAACTTTAAAGGTGACAAGGGCATCATCGTGCAACTGGAAGGCACGACGGGATCTTCGCCAGCGAACGACCGCAAGAGCGGGTTTGATGACGCGATAGTCAAGGATGACCGCTTTGAAATTGTCGCCTCGCAAACCGGTGACTTTGCCCGTGACCTTGGTCGTCAGGTGATGGAGACGCTGTTGCAGGCGCATCCGGATGTGAACGTCGTTTACGCGCATAACGATGAGATGGCGATTGGTGCCATTCAGGCGCTTGAACTGGCCGGTCGCAAGCCCGGTGAGGACGTTCTGGTTGTGTCCATCGACGGCACACGCGACGCGCTTCAGGCCATCATCGACGGCAAGATGGGCGTCACGGTGGAGAGCTCTCCATTCTTTGGCCCGCTCGCCTGTGAGGTTATGAACCGATATGCAAACGGTGAAGAGATCGAACATTGGGTGCAGGTGCAAGACCGCATCTTTACTCAGGACAATGCAGCTGATCACATCGACGAAGCCTATTAAGGTCTCCCTGTCGGAGGGGGCGCGGTCATTGACCGTGTCCCCTTTGATTTTTAAACTTTGCTAAGGGGGAGATATGGCAGAGCTTTTATCCATGAGTGGAATTGACAAGGCGTTTGCCGGTGTCAGTGCTTTGTCAGGTGCATCGCTTGAGATCGTACCGGGAGAGGTGCATGCGCTTATCGGTCAGAACGGGGCGGGAAAATCCACGCTGATTAAAATTCTGACGGGTGTTTATCGCCGCGATGGCGGTGTTGTCCGCTTCAACGGTGAAGACTCAGTATTGACCAGCCCGCGCGAGGCACAGGCGGCTGGGATTGCCACAATTTATCAGGAACTCAACCTTGTGCCCCTGCGTTCGGTCACGGAAAACGTGATGCTGGGCTATGAGCCGAAACGCTTTGGCGTGCTGATTAACTGGAAAGAGGCGCACAAGCGTACACGAGAAATATTAGCACGCTTTGGCATCGACATCGATGTGCGCGCGCCCTTGGGCAGTTATTCCACGGCAATTCAACAGCTTGTGGCGATTGCGCGTGCTGTCTCACTGGATGCCCGTCTGGTGATCATGGACGAGCCAACCTCCTCACTGGATGCCTCAGAGGTCAAGGTGCTGTTTGGGGTCGTGAGGGGCCTGCGCGAGGCGGGCGTTTCCGTGCTATATGTCTCTCACTTCCTCGACGAACTTTTTGAAATTTGCGATCGAGTCACCACGATGCGTGACGGGCGCACGGTGGATTGCCGCCCCATCGAAGGCGCCACGAAACTGGAATTGATTGCGGCCATGCTGGACCGCGACACCGAGGAAATCGAACAGGCCGGCATGACCGAATTCAGCGGCGGAAACCCCGGCGCCGAGAAGGGCAAGGTTCTGCTTCAGGCCAAAGGGGTGTCCACCGGACCGCGCCTGAAGGGCTTTGACATGACTTTGCATGAAGGGGAAATCATCGGTCTGGGCGGTTTGCTGGGGGCTGGCCGCACAGAGGCCGCGCGCGCTATCTTTGGTGTGGACCGCCTGACCGAAGGCACTATCCAGGTGAAGGGGGACGGTGCGGGGCTTGATACACCGGCTGCTGCGATTACTGCCGGGTTCGGATACCTGACCGAGGATCGCAAGGCCGAAGGCATTATCCCAGATATGTCCGTGCGCGAAAACCTGACACTTGCGCTTTTGCCAAAACTCACCAATGGCGGGCAAATCGACCGGGCGCGCGAACGCGAGCTGGTAGCTAAATATATCAAGGCCTTAGGCATCAAGACGGCCAATATGGAGCAGCCAGTTCGCGAATTGTCGGGCGGCAACCAGCAGAAAGTGCTGCTGGCGCGGTGGCTGGCCATTGAACCCCATGTGTTGATCCTTGACGAGCCGACGCGCGGAGTCGACGTGGGTGCCAAGCGTGAAATTCAGGCGATCATCCGCGATGCAGTCGCCAATGGCGTGGGGGTTGTGCTGATCAGTTCAGAATTCGAAGAGATTGTAGAAGGCGCTAACCGGATCATCGTGCTTAACGAGGGGCGCATCGTGACCGAGCTGACCAATCCGGGGATCACCGAAGACGCGCTGGTACGGGCGCTTGCGCACACGGAAGGGACGGCGGCATGACGACGCACGATGCAGACCTCGAGGCAGGGCGCGGGACGTCCTTCGAATGGGGGCCCTTCTTACGAAAGAATGGTGGGCTGCTCGCACTCGCGGTCATTCTGATCTTCAACATCCTTGTCACGCCGAACTTTTTGCAGATGCAAACCCTGTTCGTAAACATCAGTCAGGTTGCGACGATCGCGATTGTGGCGATGGGCATGACGCTGGTGATTGCAACCGGAGGGATCGATCTTTCGGTTGGTGCGATCATGGCCCTGTCCGGCGCTCTTGCCCCGCTTATCTTTCTGTCCGATTTCGGGCAGAGCTATCCTGCTTTAGGCATTGCAGCGGCGATTGCGCTGCCACTTGCCGCGGCAATGTTTTGCGGTCTTTTCAATGGGATCCTTGTGGCCAACCTTAAAGTGCAGCCGATCATTGCCACCCTGATCCTGTTCATCTCGGGGCGCGGCATTGCGCAGGTGCTAACCAATGGAAACTTGCAGACGTTTTCCAACCCGTCCTTCAGCTATCTTGGGACGGGCAAGATCCTGGGATTGCCATTTCAGGGCTGGCTGGCAATGGCCATTGCCTGCTTGCTTTTCTTTGTCATGACGCGCACGACCTTTGGGCGCTACGTGCTGGCCATTGGCGGCAACGAGCGGGCAGCGGAGCTGTCCGGCGGGCCGGTCAAGAGGGTCAAGACCGGCGTTTACATGATCTGCGGGGTCCTGTCCGGTATTGCGGGATTGATCGTGGTCGCGATCAATTCTGCCTCGGATGCAGCGCGTAACGGCAACCTGATGGAGCTGGACGCCATCGCGGCGGCGGTTGTAGGCGGTGCTTTGTTGCAAGGCGGGCGTGCGCCGATCTTCGGCGCTATCCTCGGGGCCGTGATCATCCAGCTGGTTAAATACACGCTGCTGGCAAATGGTGTTGAGGACGAAGTCGCCCTGATCGCCAAAGCCATTATTATTCTGACTGCTGTCTACGTGCAGCAATCGCGGAAGGAATAACCTATGCTCAACAATGACGCCTTTGATCTGCGGAAATATCTGTCTCGTAACCCGCAGTCGGTTGCGGTGTGGGTCACCCTTGTCGCACTGATCCTTTTTGGCCTGATGCGCTATGACAATTTTGGCGGCGCATATAACATCACGTCCTTTCTGAATTACAACTCGATGTTCATCGTGATCTCTGTTGGAATGTGCTTTGTCATCATGACCGGCGGCATCGACCTGTCGGTGGGATCGGTGGCGGCTTTTACATCTGTCATTGCAGCCTATCTGTCGCCGTTTGGTATAGAAGTCGCTTTGCCGGGGGCTGTGTTGGCCGGAGTTGGCTTCGGTGCGATAAATGCCTTCAGCGTGGTCCTGCTACGCATACCACCCTTTATCGCGACATTGGCCACCATGCTGGGCGCCAAGGGCGGAGCTTTGGTGATCTCGGGCGCTCAGACGATCTCAGTCGACTGGGGATCGAACTTCACGAAAATGGGCATGGAGAAGGCACTTAACATTCTGCCGTGGTCCATTGTCGTGGTTGGCGTGGTCGTGGTGGCACTCTGGGTGGTGCTTGAAAAAACCTCTCTTGGACGCACGGTACTGGCCATCGGCGGGGGCGAGGATGCCTCTATACTTATGGGGCTGAAGGTGCATCGTGCGACGGCATTTGTCTATCTGTTATCAGGTGGTTGTGCGGGCCTCGCCGGCGTGATCCTTGCCTCTGGCTTCGGCGCGGGCCAACCGCTGGAAGGTATTGGATGGGAGCTATCGGCCATCGCCTCCGTCGTTGTGGGTGGTACGCTTCTGACCGGCGGCCTGGGGTCGGTGACGGCTACGGTCGCGGGGGCTTTGCTTTTGGGGCTTGTGTTCAACATCCTGAACTTTGAAAACGGTCGCGGCACGATCAGCTTCAGCGCCTATTGGCAGATGGTCATCCGGGGCGGGTTCCTGTTTGCCGTGATCCTGTTTCAGGCGCGGGTCATGTCCGGGCGAAGCAAACTCCAAGGATCAGCATGACCGCTATCTCAACAATAGAGACACGGCTCTTTCACGTGCCGTTGGCCGAAGTACTAGTGGATGCCAAGCATGGCGATCATCATTTCTTTGAACTGGTCACTGCGACGGTCCGCCTTGAGGATGGTAGTGAAGGCACGGGCTATACCTATACCGGCGGCAAGGGGGGGCACGCGATCAAGGCGATGATCGATCATGATTTGGCTCCGTTTCTGACCGGTCAGGATGCCGCTGACGTTGAGGCGCTTTACGATGCGATGCAGTGGCATATTCATTATGTGGCGCGGGGCGGAATTGCTTCATTTGCCATTTCTGCAGTGGATATCGCCCTATGGGACCTGCGAGGCAAACGCAGCGGGCAACCGCTCTGGCAGATGGCAGGCGGAGCCGGAACCGTGTGCAAGGCCTACTGCGGCGGCATTGATCTTGGTTTTGAGCTGCCGAAGCTGCTGAAATCGGTCGAGGGCTATCTCGAACGCGGCTTTAACGGGGTCAAGATCAAAGTCGGCCGCCCTGATGACATCGAACGGGCAGCTGCAGTGCGCAATCTGATCGGCCCCGACGTGGCTTTCATGGTTGACGCCAATTATTCGATGAGCGTGGATGAGGCCATCATCGCCGCCCGCGCCTTTGCCGAGCATGACATCCTCTGGTTCGAAGAACCTACGATCCCCGACGATTACGACGGTTACGGCCGCATTGCCGATGCTACCGGCGTGCCCCTTGCGATGGGCGAGAACCTGCACACGATCCACGAGTTTGAGTATGCCTTTGAGCGTGCAAAATTGAGTTACATCCAGCCCGACGCCTCCAACTGCGGGGGGATTACCGGATTTTTGCAGGTGGCGAAGTTGTCGGAAAACCACGCCATGCCTGTCTGTAGCCACGGGATGCAGGAGTTGCACGTCAGCCTCGTATCAGCGCGCGAAAACGCGGGCTGGATCGAAGTGCACTCCTTCCCTATCGACAGCTATACGCAGCGGCCACTCCAAGTGGACAGCCATCTCGCGCAAGCACCCGCTGATCCCGGGATTGGTGTGACTTTTGACTGGGCAAAGCTCGACGCTGCCAACATTCTAACCTAACCAAGGATTTGAACTATGACCACAAAAGCCGCCGTTTATCGCGGGGACAAGAGTTTCACACTAGAACAGGTGTCTGTGCCTGCTCCCGGTCCGGGAGAGGTGCAGATCGACGTGGCCTATTGCGGGATTTGCGGCACGGATCTGCATATTTATCTTGGGCACATGGACGCCCGCGTCGGCTTTGAACGCACTATCGGGCATGAGATGTCGGGTGTGATCTCTGCCGTGGGTGATGGGGTGGACGGGCTGACGTCTGGCCAGCATGTCGTGGTGCGTCCGTTGGATCATTGCGGCGACTGTCCGGCCTGCAACGCAGGGCACGAACACATTTGCCACACGCTTAAGTTCATCGGAATCGACACCGACGGGGCTTTCCAGCAGAAGTGGAATGTGCCCGCGCATACGATCCACGTGCTGCCCCAAGACCTTGATCTGAGCCACGCGGCCCTCATTGAGCCACTGGCCGTGGCGGTGCACGATGTGGATCGTGGTAACGTGCTACCCGGCGAAGACGTGCTGGTCATCGGTGGCGGTCCGATCGGTATGCTGGTCGCGATGGCTGCACGAGAGGCCGGAGCAAATGTGACCATCACCGAGATTAACGAGAATCGACTGGTTTTTGCCCGCAACGCCGGTTTTGCGACGCTGAATCCCAAGGACACAGATGTGGCCAAAGCGATCCATGAGGCCACTGACGGCAAGGGGGCGGATGTGGTCTTTGAGGTCTCCGGCAGCCAGCCCGGCGTAGATTTGATGACGGCAGCAGCGGCAACTCGTGGACGCATCGTTATGGTTGCCATTCACGCCACTAAGCCGCAGATCGACATGTTTCAGTTCTTCTGGCGCGAGCTTGAACTGATCGGAGCGAGGGTCTACCGGCCCGAGGATTATGACAAGGCGATGGCCTTACTGGCCGAGGGTGTCGTTGATTGTGATGCCTTCATCACGGACATAAAGAAGCTGCAAGATATAGAGGCTGCCTTTAAGGCGTTGACCGAAAACCCCAACGCCATGAAATCTATGATCCGCATTTCGGAGGACGCATGATGGCCCTGCTTGAAAAATTCGACCTCTCCGGCAAGACCGCTCTTGTCACCGGTGCCAAGCGGGGCATCGGTCGCGCAATGGCTGAGGCGTTGGCAGAAGCTGGCGCAGATATTGCTGGGGTAAGTGCGACGCTGGAAGCCACGGATTCCGAAATTGGGGACACGGTGACGGCCATGGGGCGCAGTTTCACGGGCTACGCCTGTGATTTCTCGAACCGTGCGGCGGTAAAGGCGTTTGCCGCAGATGTGCTGGAAAACCACCAGATCGACATCCTTGTGAACAACGCCGGAACCATCTTGCGCGAACCCGCGGCGTCGCATCCTGACGAAATGTGGGACAAGGTGATCGAAGTGAACCTGAACGCGCAATTCGTTCTGACTCGCGAAATCGGCGCAAAAATGCTGGAGCGTGGCAACGGCAAGGTGATCTTTACTGCGTCCCTGCTGACGTTTCAGGGTGGCATCACGGTGCCGGGCTATGCGGCCTCAAAGGGTGGCATCGGCCAATTAACGATGGCCTTTGCAAACGAGTGGGCGAGCCGTGGCATAAACGTCAATGCAATCGCGCCGGGGTATATAGACACCGATAACACCGAAGCACTGCGCAATGATCCCGAACGCTCTGCATCGATCCTTTCGCGCATTCCCGCCGGTCGTTGGGGCACACCTGATGACTTCAAGGGACCGGCCGTTTTCCTTGCGTCCGACGCGAGTGCCTATATGCATGGCCACATCATGCTCGTCGATGGCGGCTGGATGGGACGGTGATTTCTCCGGCGTCTGTAAGATAATGCGAGCAAACGTCCTCGGAGCGTTAAATCGACTATCTCGCGCAATCTGGCTAATGAAAGTTGGTGAACAAAACTTCCGCTTCCTTGTTTACACTCATTTGCACCGCTATTCTGGCAATCAAATTTCCGGTTTTCGGCGGAACAGGGAAATCCTGTCAAATCGCTGACACAGTGCCAGAAAAATCCCAGCTGAATTGCCACAAAATGGCCACTCGGTGGTTTCGGTTACGCTGTATGCTCGATCGGTGCAGCAGCAATGACTCGGTAGAGGTGCATGCCATTGATTGCCCTGTTCAGAAATCGGCGGTAGTCAGGTTCCTCGCGCTTTACTTCGATAATTTTGCAACAATACTCAGGTATATTCGAAGAAAGTGCGTTATTACCTGACATCAAAAAGGCCACCGCCATGCCACAGTCATCTTCCCGCAAAGACCTCAGTTTGAAGTGGCTGGAGCTATTTCAGATATGCGCGCACCAAGGGTCGCTGCAGGCTGTCTCAGATGAAACTGGCCTGTCGGTCAGCACTGTGTCTCATCATTTGCGAAACCTTGAAGAACATTTGGGGGTTGAGTTATTCAATCACGCGCGCCGCCCGATGGTGCTAACTCCCAAAGGTCGGGTATTTCTGCGGAACATTGAAGAGGCCCTGTTTTCGATCCGAAGGGCTAAGGCAGAGGCGTCTTCCGGTGACATTGCCGAAGCCAGCTACCTAAGGATCGGCACGATTGAAGACATGGACAGCGACATAATACCGGAACTGGCAGTTTCCTTGTCGGCAAACATGCCGCTCTGTGATTTCATGTATCATACTGATACCAGCCAATCGATCATCGAGATGCTGCGCAACCGGCATCTGGACTTAGGTGTCACAACGCAGCCCCCCGAGCGGTTGCGCGACCTGCAAGATCGACCGCTTTTGCGTGATCCTTTTGTAGTTGTCCTTCCTCGGGCAACCGAGTTTTCCCTTGTAGATGTTGTTGAGGACCGCTCCACGCTTCCGTTTCTGCGGTTTTCCAGCAATCAGATCATGGCCAGGCAGATCGAGGCGCATCTGCGTCGTATAGGAGTGTCGTCGTCGCACAGGTTCGAATGCAGCAATGACCAAACGCTGATGGCGATGGTTGCTGCCGGCGCCGGATGGACTATCACCACTCCCCTTCTCTATTCCCGCGCCAAAAGGTTTCAGCCCAAAATACAGATGCACCGTTTCCCGGGAAAAAGCTTTTCACGTTCGCTGGCGATTGTGTCGACGCCGGATTGCTCGCATTCAATATTGAACCTTGTGAACAGTCGCATTCGCGCGTTGATCGTCGAACATGCGATCACCCCGTTGCACAAGGAAGCTCCGTGGCTGAGGGACAGTTTCATACTCTTAGATTGATGGAAATGGGCCGGACTACAGTATTTTGAACAACGCGCGGATTTGCTTGTCTTGATGTTCACTCAGATAGGCCGGATGGTGCGCTGCAAGAATCTCGCGTGACTTTTCGCGCGCTAGTGACCACGCGTCCGTTGCACCTTTTTCCGCCCATGTTCTGGGCTCGTCTCGGTCAGCCAGAGACGGGTAGAAATAGTCCCGCTCCATCGCTGCATATGTATGTTGCCCGCCCAGAAAGTGACCATCGCCCAGTACAGCTTCGGAAATGGCGTCATATCCTAGATTTTCATCGTTTACTTCGATCCCGCGCAGGGCTCGATAGGTGTGTGAATGCATCTCGTCATCAAGCACGAACGCTTCGAAGCTTGCACCCAGAAGAGAGGCCGTCATGCCCGAGCTTTCATAGATCAGATTCCCGCCCGCGAGCGCGGCGGCCATAGATGTCAGCCCCTTCTCGGCCCCGTATTGCGCATCGATCGCCTTGGCGTCTGACATCGAGCAGGCAACCCCAGAAGGTAACCCCAGCCAGTTGGACAGTTGTGCCGATGCTGCGTTCAGAACTGCTGTTTCACCGCTGCCGCCAGAAAATGAGCCAGTACGCAGATCGATCACAAGCGGCCAGTTTGAAAACACCATCGGAAAACCAGGCTGGATGGCCTGCACCATCACCAGACTTGCAAGCGTTTCGGCCAATGACTGCGCCAGGAAACCGGCCATTGTTGCGGGTGCTGTTGCCCCGGCCTGTGCTGCCGTGATGCAAGACATCGGTATGTTATGCCTGATACATTCATAGACAACATCGACCGCATCTTCGCCGTATCGCATGGGGGAAATGACCGGGCTGATATGTGCCTTCATGAAAGGCCGCTTGGAGAACTCGCCGGGGCCTCCCGCTGCTATGTCCAGCATTTTGACGATGGGCTCCACATGCTCGGCAATGGTAAAGGATGTTGCTGTCGGCTTGGTGGTGTTTTTCAGCAGCGCGTAAACTGTGTTTACGTCCAGATCAAAATTATCGGGAATGTCGGTGGCAACGCAACAGCGTGTGAACCAGCTTACATTGGCCAGCGTGTCCTGAAGTCGGGTGAAGTCGTGAAGGTCCGTCAGCGTCGAAGGTCGGTAGACGGCGCTGTCCAGATCAAGCGTCTGCACTGCGGCCCCGCCTGTTCCAAAATGCACTCGGTTTCCGCCCACCTCAATAGATCGACCCTCGTCACGCCCGTGCAGAACGAAGGTTTTTGCGGCCTGATCGATGGCTTTCTCGACAAGAACCGGGGGAAAGAGTAGACGCCCCGCCCCATTGTCCATGGCGCCAACAGCCAGCAGATCGTCCCACAGGCGTTTCGGCGCTTCTCCCATGCCCAGATTTTCCAGAAGATTTAGCGCCGTTCCATAAATCCGTTGGATTTCATCTTCGGTAAGCGGTTTGTAAGTCCCGCCGATCTGGCCCGGAGGACACGGGTCAATCGCCGGTTTTGCCGCCCTCTTTGCCAAACGTTCACTTCGCCCCTCTCTTTTTGCGCGCCGTTCAGCCATGCCGGTTCCTTTCGATCGAGATCCAAGGGCATGAACGACCATCAAACGCTTGCCCGCAATAGTGCTCAATATTATTCCTAGAAATTAGGATATTTACTTCGATTATCTGCAAGTAAGGCAATATTTGTTGCTTTCTAAGACCAAGCTATCGTCAATTCCCAGCGATACGTACTGGAGACAAAACCCATGAAAAGCCAAACGCGTTGCGTTGTCATCGGCGGCGGAATCGCCGGTTGCTCAACGCTCTATCACCTCACTCAAGAGGGATGGACCGATGTCGTTCTGGTAGAGCGGGACGAACTGACCTCTGGCACCACATGGCATTCCGCGGCGCAGGTGACCAATTTCGGAATGAATCAGACGATGGTGGGTCTGAAATCCCACTCTATCGCGCTTTACAAAAAGCTGCGCGATGATCCCGACTACCCGGTCGGCTATCACCACGGCGACGGCGGCATCCGGCTTGCCAATACCGAAGAGCAGATGCAGGCCTATCGCCATTTCGCATCCATGGCGCGCGGGATGGGCGTGCAATTCGAAGTGATCGACGCCGAAGAATGCGCCCGCCGCCACCCGTTGATCTCTACCGACAACCTGAAGGGCGGCCTCTGGGATGGAGAGGATGGTGATATCGACCCGGCGCAGCTTTGTCAGTCGTTGGCGTTCCACGCGCGGAAAGCCGGTGCTGAGGTTTATCGCAACACCGCTGTCACCGGACTGACCCAGCATAAAGACCACAGCTGGACAGTGCACACCACGATGGGCAACATCGACTGCGAGGTTGTTGTCAATGCCGGCGGCTACCGGGGGAATGAGGTCGGAGCGATGATGGGCGTACACCATCCCGTCGCCTCGATGGAACACCAGTATTTCATTACTGAGGACATCCCTGACATTGCCGTGGCGGGCCATCGCATGCCCCTGTTACGGTGTCCGATCTCTGATTATTACAGCCGTCAGGAGAAGGGCGGCCTGTTAGTAGGGTTCTACGAGCAGGCGTGCCGCACATGGGGCCTTGATGGGATTAGTCCCGATTTCTCCAACGATCTCTGTCCTGACGACCTTGACCGTGTGATGGACGTGCTGGAAGGCGCGTTCGCTCGTATGCCTGCCCTCACTGAAGTGGGCATCAAGCGCGTGGTCAATGGCCCCATAACCTATACAATTGACGGCGCGCCGCTGGTCGGCCCGATCCCCGGCAAGCGCAACGCGTTCTGCATCATCGGGCTGCGCGCTGGCTTGGGTGAAGGTGGCGGTCACGGCTGGCTGCTGGCGCAGCAAATTGCGCATGGTGAAGCGTGTTATGATACTTGGGTTATTGACCCGCGCCGTTTTACCAACCACGCTAACGTGGAACTGACAGCGCTGAAGGCGATCGAAGATTACCAAAACGAATTCCGCTTCCACTTTCCACATGAACACCGCCCGGCGGGTCGGCCGGCTAAAACCACCCCGCTGACCCCGATCCTGGCGGCAGAAGGCGCCGAGTTTACCGTGGTAAACGGCTGGGAGCGGGTCGATTACATCAAACCCAGCCCGGATTTCCACCCCTCTCTGACCTTTAACTTCGACGAAGCTTTCGAATTGATCGCCGCCGAGGTCAAAAACGTGCAGGAAAATGTCGGCCTGTGCGAAGTGAACGGGTTCAACCGGTTCGAAATTACGGGCGCGGATCGCCATTCCTTCCTTGACCGGATGTTTTGCGGCAATGTCACCAAACGCGATGGTCGCATCGGTCTGGGTTATCTTCTGAACCAGCACGGTATGGTCAAGGGCGAAGCGACCGTTGCCAACCTGCCGGCAAGTGATCGCGGGACCGCTCGGGTCTGGTATGGGTCTGCCGCTGCGTCCGAGTTTCACGACATGGACTGGCTGCAGCAACACCTGCGCGCGGATGAAGACGTCCAGATCCGTTCGCTGACCAATGACCAGACGATCCTTGTGTTGGCCGGGCCGAAATCGCGGGATGTTCTGACGGCCTGCGCGCGCGGCGACTGGTCAAAAGAGGCCTTCCCATGGCTTAGCGTCAGGGAATGTTTCATCGGCTTCGCAGCCGCGACCGTAATGGGTGTCAGTTTTTCTGGTGAATTGGCGTATGAAATCCACGTGCCCAACAACCAACTCTATGCAGCTTATCTGGCTCTGCGCCAGGCCGGGGAGGAACATGGCCTCAAACTCTTTGGTGCACGCGCCGTCGAGTCGATGCGCATGGAAAAAGGCTATTTGCACTGGAAAGCTGATCTGATTACCGAATTTGATCCCTTCGAAACTAGTCTGGGTCGCTTTGTGAAGCTGGACAAGGGAGATTTCATTGGCAAGGAGGCCTTGCTTAAACGTCAGGCTGAAGGCTTGCGCAAAGAGCTGGTTTCACTTGATGTAGATGCCACAAGCGCGCCGGCACATGGCGGTGCGTCGCTAATACGCGACAATGCGGTAATCGGCACAGTAACCTCGGGAGATTGGGGTCACCGGGTCAGCAAAAACATCGCCTACGCCTTCGTCGATCCTGACATGGCCAGTGAAGGAACAGTAATGAAACTGGACATGTGCGGCCAACTAGTTGATGCAACCGTAATCGCCCCCTGCCCTTACGATCCTGAATATGCCCGCATTCGGGGGTAAAGACCGATGCACGAGATCCTCGCTTGTCGGCGGTTTTTGTTAGAAACAGGAAACGGCGGCGACGTGGGCAATATTCAAGCATGAAAAAGCGTTCGAAAAAACTCAATGGCACTTACGCCCATCGGCCTTCATTGTTTCATTCTCCGAGCAGGTTCAATTGAACCTTTGGATGTAGTGGCACCTTTGAGGTATTGAATGAACGTTCTGGTTACAAGGTTCGGCTCTTCGCCACGCTTGCGGACCAGTTTGATTTCGGACTGCAAGTCAAACCTGCCATTCCCGACTGTACGCAAACGTCCTTCTCGAACCCATATGTCCGCGAAGCTCTCGGGGAGATAGCCTATATAGCCGCCCGTAAGCACCATCATTGCAACACCTTCAATTTGATGGGCGATAGCCGTGGATCGCAGCCGTCGCGATACAGGGGCAACAATGCTCTCGTCCAGATACGCGCGTTTGCAGTAATTTGCTTCTGTAAGAAGTTGATCAGTTTGGGCAGTTGTGGTCGCCACGAACAAGGGATGGCTTTTGCTGCAATAAAGCCCAATTCTCTCCGTTCCCAAAGACTCGTAGATCAGGCCTGGCTTGTGCCGGTGAAATACACCAACCCCAACTGTTGTTTGTCTGTCCAGAACAGCAATTTCGATGTCATCCGGAGCTAACGAGTGTATTTCGATCGACACATTTGGCGCTGACCGCGATAGTTGGGTCAAAGCCCCCATGATCGGCGCATCATCGTTGAACACCCAGTTGTCAATTGCGGCAACTGACAGGCGGCCCACCAGCTTTCCTCGCGTCCCGTCGACGGCCTCTCCAAACCGATCAAGCTCAGCAAATAGTTTTCTCGCAGCGGTATGGACGATTTCCCCTTTGTCCGTCAGCCGAAATCCTTTGCGACCACGCTGGCACAATCGCATACCCATACGCGCTTCCAAATCCGTGATTTGTCTGGATATTGTCGAGGCAGACACATTCAATGTGCTTTGGGCAGCCGAAAATCCGCGCGCTTCGACGATGGCGCAAAACACGCGCAGCAAATGCAAGTCAGCTTTGGAAAACGAGGTGGGCGCCATGGGTTCACGATACATGCATAAATATGAAAGTTGAGTCTCTTATTTTGTAATTTATTAGACGTGATCGTCATGCAACGTTCCCGCCGAAATGATGAGTTTTCGGAAGTATACAATAGCATGAGCATGAACAGCGCCCTGCCTATTCGTTGGGGCATAAATAATGATTATACCAAGCTGACGGATGTGCTGTTGGGCCGACCCGAATATTTTAAATGGGTTGAGGCAGGGCCACTAATCGGGCGCACTATGGCCAATGCCCATAAGACCGGAGTCAAATTTGATCTCCAGTTGGCCATGTCGCAGCATGCAGAAATGGTTTCGATCTACGAAGACAGCGGAGTGACCTGCCACTATCTTGAAAGTGACGAAGTGCTGCACCGCAACTTCTTTGCACGGGACAGCTCAGCCATGTCTCCTTGGGGCGCACTGATCTGCCATATGCAACTGAAGTGTCGCCGTGCAGACTATGTGACGGCAATCCAGTTTTACCAAAACCATGATATCCCAATATGGAAATTCGCCACGGCGGGGCATTTTGAAGGCGGCGACTTCAACATCATTGAGCCGGGCCGCGTGCTGATTGGCTATTGCGGCGAACGTTCGGAACAGGCTGGATCAGACCAAGTTGCCGAATTCGTTCGTGCGGAAGGTTGGGAAGCAGTTGTGGCCCCGATCAGCCGCGAGTTTGTCCATATGGACGGGCTGATCGTCCCCCTCGCCGAAAAGCTGGCCGTTGCTTGTGTTGACGCCATGGAACCCTGGCTCGTCGACGTTGTCAGAGGCTGGGGTATTGAAATCGTCGATGTAGAATACCGCGAGGCCAAAAACCTAGGCGTTAATCTAGTTGCGCTGGGCGATAGCAAAGTACTTTCCATGGCCGGCGCGACGGACCTGAACGCGAAGATGCGCGCGCTTGGCTTTGAAGTATATGACCCCGATATGTCAATGTTCACACTGGGCGGAGGTGGTGTTCATTGCCTTAGCCAAGCGCTGAGCCGCGAAGACGTTTGAATAGCGAATTCTCGGTAGCCATCGTCAATATTTGGCATTAACGTCCATTGCAGCAATAAGAACCACGACTCTAACTGAATGATCACCCTGCGGAGTCCAGATTAAAAAGTGATCGAAAAAAACGGGAGAAAAAAATGAAATCTATCAGGAACTTGGCGATTGCAGGCATTGCTGCATCGATGGGCACCACGGCAATGGCAGCCGACGTTGTGATCGGGGTGCCAAACTGGCCGTCGGTCAATGCAACGGCCCACATTCTAAAGGTGGCTATCGAACAGAATCTCGGGCTTGAGGTTGAGTTGCAAAACGCCACCAACCCGATCGTCTTCGAGGCTATGGATTCTGGCGCAATGCATGTACATCCAGAAGTTTGGATGCCCAACCAGCAGAACTTGCATGATACCTTTGTGAAGGACAAAGGGACGGTTGCAATGAACCCGAATGGTGTAGAAGCTTTTCAAGGGATGTGCGTAGACAAAGCCACGGCTGACGCCAACGGCATTACGTCAATTGATGATCTGACAAATCCCGATGTTGCCAATCTCTTTGACTCAAACGGTAACGGTCAGGGTGAAATCTGGATCGGTGCGCCGGGATGGGCCTCAACCAATGTTGAGAAGATTCGTGCTAAATCCTACGGCTACGACCAGACTCTCGAGCTTATCGAAATCGACGAAACAGTGGCTTATGCAAACCTCGCCAATGCCATTGAGGCTGGCGACCCGTGGGTTGGGTTCTGCTACACGCCGCATTACGTTTTTGCGCTGCATGATGTCGTCGTGCTGGAAGAACCAGCGTATGATGAAGCGAAATGGAACGTGATTCAACCGACTGATGACCCGGATTGGCTTGCCAAATCGGATGCTGGCGTCGCTTGGGACAGCGCATATTTGCACCTGCATTTTGCAAAAGAACTTGAAGGCTCCCACCCTGAGGTCGCTGCGATGCTCGCGAATATGAATCTGACGACCGAAGAGGTTTCAGACATGACTTTCGCCTTGGTCATCGACAAAAAAGAGCCACAAGCCTACGCTGAAGAATGGGTTTCGGCCAATGAAGACAAAGTTCTGGGCTGGATGAGCAACTAAGTTCAGATTTTCAATCTGACCGAAGTAAAGGCCGCCAGATTTCTTGAGCGGCCTTTACAATAATAAGAACAAGGGGACGGGAATGAGCGAAACTGTCGTTAAATTGACTGACGTCTGGAAGATCTTTGGCGCGCGCGCCGACGAAGCGATGTCAGCCGTTAAAAGCGAAGGGATCGGAAAGCCCGAAGTTCTTGAGCGATTTCAGTGTGTCGTTGGGGTGCAGGGTGCTTCCTTCGAAGTGCCGCGTGGCGAAATCTTCTGCATTATGGGGTTGTCGGGGTCCGGAAAGTCCACACTGGTGCGCCACATCAACCGCTTGATTGAACCGACTGCCGGCACGATCGAAATCCTGGGGCAGGACGTTTCATCCGTCAGCGAGGCCGAGTTACGGCGTATTCGGGCGCAGCAGATTGGAATGGTGTTCCAGCACATGGCGCTGATGCCGCACCGGTCAGTGCGCGACAATGTTGCCTACCCGCTGGAAATCCGAAAAATCTCAAAATCCAAACGCTGGGCCATATCTGATCATGCCCTTGGCCTCGTGGACCTGACCGGCTATGAAGATCGCTTGCCAAAAGAGCTGTCTGGTGGGATGCAGCAGCGCGTCGGAATCGCTCGCGCCTTGGCATCCGATCCGGAAATCCTTTTGATGGACGAGCCCTTTTCAGCTCTTGACCCGCTGATCCGGCTGCAGTTGCAGGACCAATTCAAAGCTTTGGTCGCGCAGCTTCAAAAGACCACGCTGTTCATCACGCACGATCTTGATGAAGCAATCCGAATTGGTCATCGTATTGCCATCATGAAAGACGGCGTCATCGTTCAAATCGGCACGCCCGAAGATATCGTCATGAACCCGGCAGACGACTATGTACGTGAGTTCGTGCAGGGCATTTCCAAGTTGAAGTTGGTAAAGGCGCATTCGATCATGCAGCCGCTTTCGAGTTATCAGAAATCACTTGATGGCGCGCCACGGGCCGACCACGGTGCCGATCTTGATCAGTTGATCGATCTTGCCGTCGGCACGGAACACCCGCTGGTCATCACCGAAAACGGCGATGACGTGGGTATCGTAACAAAACCAACGCTGCTGCGCGGAATTCAAGGGGGCAAAGATGAGTGACGCAACCACCGAAGTAAAGGTCACGGCGGCTTCTGATATTGAGGTAGACCGCGACGCGCTGGACAGCTCAATCAAGGAATTTGCCGGGGTTAACGGCGACTACTATGTTGGCGCCTTCCACAAGATCCATGACACGACAAACGCCATTCCAAGCACGTTCAACCTTTGGGCGGCTTTGCTTGGCCCTCTTTGGTCTGCATCGCGGGCGATCTGGGGGATGTTTTGGACATTCCTGATCCTTGAGATCATCGCCTGGGTGCAAATCGGCCGTGGCGCCTGGGGCAACCCCGGCGCCGAAATTGCCGAACGGGCCGAGCGGCAGGTAGCGCGCGCTGACGAGCTTAGACAGCGTGCAGCGGACGCGGCTGAGCAAGCCGACATCGACCGTTTTACAAAACTTGCGGCGAACATTCAGAAAGCGGCCGATACGAGTCTGGAACAAGCGGCGGCAGCACAGGCAGAATCTTCTGGCATTATGCTGACCGGTCTGGCCCTGCTGTTGTTCTTCAAATTGATTCAGGGGTTTTACGCAAATCAAGTTTACGAAAAACAGTATTCCAACTGGCGTGTTGACCCGGAAAAAACAGAAAGCGGACGGAACTCGCAAAATACAGTGTTGGGGGCTATTCTGACCGCAGCAATCGGGCCTCTCATCGTGTACAAATTTACGGTCAGTTCTTCGCTTCCGCTGCTCGACGCTTTCCCGGAAGAGAAAGTTTCGGAAATGTTTCTAGGAGAAGGGGGCGGTACGCTATTTTCGCGACTGGCAAACTGGCTTGAGAGCAAAATAGACGCTGCCGCCGCCGCGGGCGGAGACGTGTTCGACGGTATTGTGACCGGCGTGCGTGCCGTCTTGGATGCGCTGACGGTTGCGCTCAACGGCTCGCCCTGGCCTGTGGTCATGCTGGTGATCATTGTTACTGCATGGCGCGCAGCTGGTCCGCGCGTGGCAATCTTTACGGCTGCCTCTCTCGCTTATATCGCTTTATTAGGCTACTGGGCCGTCGCGATGGAAACGGTAGCGCTGGTAGGTGCGGCGGTAATCCTATGTGTCGTCATTGGTATCCCATTCGGAATATGGTTCGGCAAATCGCGCCGCGCCTACAAGATAGCTGAACCGGTGCTCGATCTGATGCAGACACTGCCAGCCTTTGTCTACCTGATCCCGATCATTGCATTTTTCGGGACCGGCAACCCGCCAGGTATTCTTGCGACAATCATCTTCGGTATGCCGCCAGTCATTCGCCTGACCGCGCTAGGTATGCGAGGGGTACCAGAGAGTATCAAAGAGGCCGCAGTTGCATTTGGCGCGTCGCGTTGGCAATTGCTGAAGGACGTGGAAATCCCTCTCGCATCCCCCTCCATCATGGCCGGAGTAAACCAAACGATTTTGATGTGCTTGTCGATGGTCGTGATCATTTCGCTCATCGGCGGCGGTGGACTGGGCAAAGAAATCCTGGAAGCGCTGCAATACGCGGCAAAAGGTCCGGGACTCTTGGGCGGGTTCGCTATCCTCTTTGTGGCAATGGTGCTTGACCGGATCGTTCAGGGTGCATTCCGTCGCGAAGACGAAAAAGTCTGAGGAAGCTAACGCCGTCCGGACAATTATCCGGGCGGCGCCTGACTGGGTGAGGGAATTCATGCCGGATCGCTATCAGAAATCTATGATGGAAAACCTCTATTGGTGGGGAATTCCAACGTTGTTCAGGTGCCCCAATCAAGGCCCTGAAGGACAGGATATTGCGCTTGTCGGGGTGCCGCATTCCACCGGTAACGGAACCACTGAACGTGACCAGCATCTGGGCCCGCGTGCCTTGCGCAACGTTTCGGCCGTGCAACGGCGGGTTCATTCGGTATTCGAGATTGACCCGTGGACCAGCGCGCGAATTGCGGATGTTGGTGATGTTCCTTTTCCGCGTGCAAACGACAACGAAGATTGCATCGAGCAGATCACCGCGTTTTTCTCGGAAATCGACGCCGCCGGCGCAAGACCGGTTTCGGTAGGTGGCGATCATTCAATCACCGGAGGGATCGTTCAGGCGCTGGGGTGCGGGAATCTGACAAACGGTGAACCGGTGAGTTTTTTGCACCTTGATGCGCATACGGATGTTTTTACCAAAGTCGATCATTTTCTGGGGGCCAAAAAATCTGCGGCGCACTGGGGAGCCTATCTCGCCGACCAAGGCAAGGTGAATCCAAGTCGCTCCATGCAGATCGGCCTACGTGGCCATCCCCGCAGTTTAGATTGGCTTCAGCCCTCATACGACTACGGCTATAATATCGTGACAATGCGCGAATTCCGTCAGCGAGGCATGGAAGACGTGGTCGCTCAGACGCGCGACGTTCTGGCAGGAAACCCAGTCTACATCACTTTCGATCTGGATTGCCTTGATCCGACTGTGGCCCCAGGCGTTTCAAATATTGAGCCGGGCGAGAAAGGGTTCGATATTGATGAAGCAGTTGGTATATTGCGGGCAGCGCGCGGGTTGAACATTGTTGGTGGCGACGTCGTTTGCATGATGCCCACCAAGGACAGCCCGAACAATATCACCGCTTTGACGGCGTCTGCCATCATGTTCGAAATGATTTCAATGATCGCCGAAAACACAGCCGCTGATCACGCAGGCTGACGCCAAAGTTGCAATCATTATCGTCTGTTTTCGATAGTCTGCGCCAGAATGCAGAGCAATTCGAACATCAATGAGACACCCAGCCAGGCGGTTCCGCCGCCCTGATCAAATGGCGGAGAAACCTCAACCAGGTCGGCCCCCACAAAGTTGAGCCCCGAGAGTTTGCGAATGACCTGTTGGGCCTGAAAGCTGTTTGGGCCGCCAATCTCCGGCGTACCTGTGCCTGGCGCGAAAATTGGGTCCACAAAATCAATGTCATAGGTGCAATAACACGGCTCGGAACCGAGGATCTGGCGAACTTCTGCCATCACATCATCCAAACCCCGCTCGAACACCTCTTCGATACGAATGATACGGACGCCTTGTGCCTCGCCCCATTCGATGTCTTCAGTGTTATATGCGGTGCCTCGAATACCAACTTGCACATAGCGATTTGGGTCAATCAGGCCTTCTTCAATGGCCCGGCGAAATGGCGTTCCGTGGGTAAATTTATGGCCGCCAAAGTAGCTGTCAAAAAGATCAGTGTGACTGTCGAACTGCACCAGACCAAGCGGGCGATCTTTGGCAAGCGCTCGCAATACCGGGAGCGTGGTTAGATGATCTCCGCCTGCCGTGAGCGGCATGATCTCCTGATTGACAAGCTGGTCATAGAAGGCGGTTACGCGGTCCAAAGTGTCGTGAATATCAACCGGATTCGGAGCGACATCGCCTAGATCGGCACAATTGACCATTGCAAATGGACTAACCCCTGTAACTGGATTCATTACCCTGATCATGGTTGAGTAGTCGCGCAATTGTCGCGGACCGTGACGGGCGCCAGGCCGGTTGGTTGTTCCCCCATCCCATGGAAGGCCCACCAGCCCGACTTCTACATTCGGATACTGTTGATGATCCGGCGTGAGTACTGGCAGGCGCATGAAACTCGCAACACCGGCAAAGCGCGCCAGATCCATCGCCGAGATTGGCTGAAAAAAGGGATCGCCCGCTACAGACATATCATGGCCTTTCTGATTGTTAATAATCGCCACACCACTATGAGGATGCATGCAAAGATCACAAGCCCGCGGATACGCAGTGCGAGCCTTAAACGACCGGACCGGACACTAGCTCCCCATGATCCGCTTGCGACGTTCTTTCATCCGCTCATTTGCCTCGTTCGTCCCATCATGAAATGAGCCAAACAGCTTATCCCAAGGAATTTCGAGTGAACCGTAGTTACATTCAAAATAACGGTGGTGCATCTGGTGATGAAAGGTACCCAATTTCAACCGGTTCTCGTCTCTTACGACAAGCCCCTCAAACCCCGTATGGGTGGTGGCAGCAGTCAGCGTATAATACTGAAGGTGGAACAGGATATGCACAGGGTGAGCAGCGACAAACCAGTGGATCAAAACAGTGCCAAGGTAAATGACATGTTCGACCGGATGCATCGACATCCCTGACCATGGGCCGACGTTGATATTGCGGTGATGTAGTGAATGGACGTGTCGATAGAGAAACGGCACGTGCAGAAAGCGATGTATCCAATAAAAGTAAAAACTCTCCCAAATGGGGATCAGCAGGAACATTGCGACAAACCAAATCGGGTGCGCTGCCCATGTCAACATTGGCGCATAGCCGTTGGCTAACGCCCAAAACATAAGCACTTCATAGGCCGTCCAAATCGTGACTCCACTGGCCAACGTCCAAAACATGTTGTCCCGGATCTGGCCACCCAAGGTAAATTGTCTGCCATTTTTCATGAGGGGGCGGGGGTCATACTTGAGCTGCTGCCCTTGCTTGGTGAAAGTGTAGAAGTACAGATGCAGCCCACCAGCTACAGCCGACATGAGAATGAAATTGCGGATATACATTTCCGCGATCCATCCGAAAGCGAGCGTTTTTGACTCTGCCAGTGGCGGCTGGAACCAATAGAACGACGCAAATGCAATCCCGACGATGATCAGCTTTTCGGTGATCAAAAACCACGAGTTCCAAACCCAAGTCAGCATGTTCAATGGGCGCAAGGGCCACTGAAATAACGGCGATACTTGCAGTGGAACATCCGGAACGTGGTTCCAGCCTTTGAGGCGGGGTTCGGTCATCTGCGATACCTCGATTGCGATCCTGTCTTTCTCAGTTTGACAGAAAGTCAAACACATGGAAAACAGATTAAGTATGGTTATAAAACCTGATTATCAGAGGTAGAAATGGCGATATCACTAAAAGCGATGGAGTATTTCGTAACCGTGGTGCGGCATGGCAATATCGCCAAGGCCGCCGCTGAACTGAATATTGCCGCTTCAGCCCTATCCACGGCGATCGATCAAGTTGAGACAGCGTTCGATTTGGAACTGATGACACGACAACGTTCCCGTGGGGTTCAGGCCAACACCAGCGGCGCAATCGTAGCGCGAAAGTTCGAACGACTATTGGAAGACTATCGGTCCGTTCTTGTCGAGGGTGCCGATTTGAACCATGCATTAACCGGGACACTGAGTATCGGATATTACGCGCCCATTGCGCCTGCATTCCTGCCAAAGATTCTGAAGTCATTTGTTCCTGATTCCGGTAACGTAGTGCTGCACCTTGAGGAATGTGACAACGACAGTGCTCAGGACGGTTTGCTGAACGGTGCCTATGACGTCATTCTATTTGTCAGTGAAGATGTGCGCCCCGCAGTCAACTTTGATGTTTTAGTAGAGGCGCCAGCCTATTGCCTAGTACCTAAATCGCACGCGTTAGCGAAACAAAGCAGGGTTAGCATGCGCGAAATCAGCAACGAGCCAATGGTGGCATTGAACCGGCCGGTGGCATCTGCCTACTATCGGAGCCTGTTTGACAGCCAAGGTCATGACATTTCGATCGCGGCTTACGCAAGTTCCACAGAAATGGTTCGAAGCCTTGTGAGCGCGGGACACGGATGCGCGATACTCAACATGCAGCCGATGACTGCCACAACTTACTGTGGGGAGACGGTGGTCGGGTTACCCATTTCTGACGTTTTGCCACCTTTGACACTAGCAATCGCCTACCCTAAATCCCGGCCGCGCCGATTGGTTCAACAATTTGTCAATGCGTGCAAGGAACACTTTGCGAATGTGGGGCCTGAACGCTGCATCGTGGAAGACGGCAAGAAACTTAGATGTGGTATCCTTTGATCATCAATGGGTTCATTGCATTCCTTCGGTCGCGCGAAGCCGTTCCCAATGCCTCTTGCCATTGAATTGCATCAGTTCTCGCAGCGACGATACAGTAATATGTCACGGTTAATATGCTCGGTCGCTTGTCAACCTGACCTTTAGGACAATATTGCGGACCGGCATACACCTGTATGATGGCGCAGCCCTGCTAGAGGTGTTCTGATCGCACAGCCGACCTTGGTTCTTGATGCGGAGAACGACTGCTTAGCGCATTATTCTCGCGCGACTGCGCGCGGGAAAGAGAAAAGAGAAAAGAGAAAAGAGAAAAAATATGATCAAGCACATTCTGACCACAACTGCGTTGGTGGCCTTTGCCTTTCCGGCCCTGTCCCAGACAGAAAGCGCCGAAGACGACCCTGTCGGCCTCGTGCCCACAGACGCAGATAACGGCGCTCTGCCGGATGGGAAAAGCTATTCCCCTTACGCGCAACGGAATTTTCCGACGCGGGTCTTTTGGGGCGATACCCACGTTCACACCGATAACTCGCTGGATGCACGCGGTCTGGGAGTGCGGCTTGATGTCGAAGATGCGCTGCGGTTCGCACGCGGCGAAGAGGTTGTATCCAGCCATGGTATGCCGTTCAAGCTGAGCCGCCCGCTGGACTGGTTGGTGGTGTCAGATCACTCCGACGGCATGGGGGCGATGAAACAGATCATTGCGGGGGCTCCGGCTCTGATGGCCGACCCGACCGTGCGCAACTGGCACAATCTGATCAATCAGGGGGGCGAGGCAGCTTTTGAGGCCACCTTTGATGTGATCAATGCGTTTACCCAAGGCACGATACCCGAAGTCGTTCTGGACACGCGCTTTCAGCAATCTGTTTGGGATGAATACCTCGAAACCACAGCGCGCATGAACGAGCCCGGCGTTTTTACTGCCATGATCGGCTATGAATGGACCTCGACCGAAAACGGCAACAACCTGCACCGGAACGTCCTCTACCGCGATGGTGAACTTCGCGCCAGCATGATGCGGCCCTACACGACGGCGGAGAGCTTTAATCCAGAAGACTTGTGGAACTGGATGGAGACCTATGAGGAAAAAACCGGTGGTCGCCTTCTGGCGATTGCGCACAACGGTAACCTGTCGAACGGCATCATGTTCCCTACTGAAACCAACCCGGCAACTGGGGAACCTCTGGACGCCGACTATGCTGAACGGCGCATTAAGTGGGAACCTCTCTATGAGTTCACGCAGATGAAAGGTGACGGCGAAGCGCATCCGACTCTGTCGCCCGATGATGAATTTGCGGATTATGGCACCTGGGATTCAGGCAACCTTAACCTGACGGTGCCGAAAGAACCCGACATGCTGCAGTATGAGTATGCTCGCGAGGCGCTCAAAAACGGCCTGAAAATGGAAGCCGAACTGGGCACAAACCCGTACAAGTTTGGTGCCATCGGTTCAACCGATACGCATACTGCCCTGTCGTCTGTCGGGGAAGACAATTACATCGGCAAGCATTCCGGCGTCGAGCCAAGCGCCGAGCGGATGTCGCACCCGGTTCTTAAATTTGGTGAGCAGGTAGTGCTGTCCTCGGAAGAGGTCGCGTCGGGATACACAGGTGTCTGGGCCACTGGCAACACGCGCAAAGAACTTTGGGACGCAATGGCGCGTAAAGAGGTCTATGCCACAACTGGTGCCCGAATGCTGGTGCGCTTCTTTGGCGGCTGGGACTACACTGAAACCGATGCAGCGAACCGTTTGCCCGCCGAAATTGGCTATTCCAAAGGCGTGCCAATGGGCGGAAACCTATCCGCACCGCCAGAAGGTGCTGAGGCGCCTACCTTCCTCGTCGCCGCCATGCGCGACCCGATGAGCGGCAATCTGGATCGCATTCAGATCGTCAAAGGCTGGGTTGATGCTGACGGTGCAACCCAGGAAAAAGTCTACGATGTTATCTGGAGCGACATGGACGAGCGCCCCATTGGCGCTGATGGCAAGGTACCGGCAGTGGGCAATACGGTCGATGTCGCCGACGCGAGTTGGACCAACAGCATCGGAGAGCCCGAATTGATGGGCGTCTGGCAGGATCCTGAATTCGATTCTGACCAACGCGCAGTCTACTATGCGCGCGTCCTGGAAATCCCGACACCACGCTGGACAGCATTTGATGCAAAACGTTTTGGTGTCGAGGCCCCCGAAGGCACGGTAATGGTACATCAGGAACGGGCCTACACCTCTCCCATCTGGTACACGCCTGAGGGGTAAACTGAGTTATCTCGCGGGCTCCAGTTAAGGAGTTCCGCGAGATATTGAAATGTTTGTTTGTCTGCAATCAGGTCTTTCGAAAGCGATGCGGCGAACGGCAACTACGCCTACAACTCAGTCATATCTGCGTCGGTCGCCAACGTGTGCTCTGGGTCGAAGATGCTGCAATCGCGGGTTCTGTTTTTAGGCTCAGTGCTGAGCAGTGGACCTTTATTGTCATTCGGATTGAATGCAACCTGGATGTATAGATGAACCGGTCGGTAACAATTCACGCCATGTCAATGTAGCAAGACTACCAATCGTAGATCTTAATCAGTGCTTTCTGGATGGCTTCACCAGTCTCGCTTTCCCAGTCGATCCGATCGTAACCGGCGTCAGCCAGTGCTCGGTTATCCAGATTGGCCAAATCATTGGCGCCAGTTTCTGTTACGCGGTTTGCGATGAATGATACGCCACGCCTCATCTGTTGCAGGGTTCGTTTGGCGGCGCCGTAAAAGTCAATTGCGGGCAATCTGGCAGTATAAGCTGTCATCGTCTCAATCCTTGATCGTCGTGTTTGGATCGTTGTGAATGGGTTGATCACTGTGATCGTTGATGGGCCCTTTTTGCGCTTGTTTTGTTGCAGTCCAATTTCTTCCATCGCAGTTTCGTGTTTCATTCTGGAAACGGCGACGAATTTATGCTCGTCGAATATAATCATTTCTTATCAATACCTTAAAATGATCACGTACTAAAAATGGCACGACCCGCCGAAACAATTGAACCAAATGCCCAATGTGTTGAAAGCCAATTGAAACAAATGCGTCGGCACGCATGATTATGTTGGGAGGTGCGGGTAGTACCTTCTCGTTCGATACTTTGGATCCGGCCCTCCGCCCTTCATTTACTTCAGGTTCGAAAATGTTGGTCCGTCTTGCCACTACTTGACTTTCAAGCAGACTCCATCTGGACGTGTGAGATCAGTGGCCCAGGAATTTGGTTAACGGAAATGCGGCCCATCACATGCGCATCAGCAGTTCCGCCCGGGCGCATGACGTAGCGCCGCAGGGTGCCTTCTACGTCAAACCCGAAAGCCTCGTACATGGCGATGGCGCGGGTATTGTCAGATCAGACCAGAAGCCCTACCCGCTCTAACTGCAGCCAGTTGTCGGCAACCTCCAAAAGCGCGTTCATCATCGCTTTGCCTATGCCCCTACCCTGGAACTCCTTGCGAACCGCCATCAAATCGATTTCGCCCGCGTGGTTGTGTCGCGCAGTTTCAGGGAAAGATCGCATCAGACAAAATCCCACAACCTCGTCATTGACTTCGACGACCAGCTTGAATGCTCCCGGGGCGGGGACAACACGCTGCTAAACCTGGGCTAACGGCATAAATGGAAGCCGCATTGTCCCCAACATCACTGTGGTGTCCGAAAGGATGACTCCAACAGCCTTTGCATCACCGATCTCTACATGTCGAATTACAATATCCATTTTCAAAAACTTCTTAAAATCAATACTGGGCGGGCATACTGCCCGCCCCTGTGCAATTACTCCGCCGCTATGTGCGGCGCATGACCGCACGCCCGACCCATCGCATCAACATGGCGGTGATCGGTGCCACAACACCCACCCAGAACCCGCAAGTTCGGAAGAATGTCCATCAGCCGACGATAGTCCTCGCCCAATTCTGTCGGATTGCCGTCGTCCAACTCCGCGCTTTCGTCGAGTTCGGCATGAGACATGCGCGACGCATTTGCCCGAACAGCACCAATTCGACCCAACCAGTCACCGCGATCGCGCAGCACTTGCTCGAAATGATCGGGATGTGCGCAATTAACCATATAATAGATCGGGTTAACTTCTGTGGCGCTATCTATCTCTTGGATTGCCTCTCCAATCGGTTGTCCAGTCGCCAGCCTACCATCGGTTTCCACCGTGAAACCGATCACGGCCGGAAATGATCGCGCGGTGACGGCCAGCGCGATCCCTAGAGCTTCAGGCGTATTGTTCATGGTGATAGCGCTGATCATGTCGGCTCCAGCCTCGCCTCGGCCAGGGCATTAGTCTGCCGCGAATGGTATTCCTGCGACTTGCCGGCGTTCATCAACTCCCCGGGCACATGTCCATTGCCGCGCGGCCCAATGCAACCACTGATAACCAGCGGTAAAACTTCGCTTTCGTGCCGGTTGCGCAGGGTACGTATCAGATAGATCGCCTCGGCATTTAGTTTATCGATTTCTTCGCGGCTGCGACCGAGTTTACGCCCCCAGTCAGGGCTCGCACGCCATGTCGGGCTTTCCAGTATGAAGCCAAGCTTATGAGTTTTAGCAACATCGATGTGACGCTCAAAATAATTCGCCAATGCCGCGCGCCCAATATCGTCATCGAGCAGGACAAAAGAGGCGAACAAGGGTAAATCGACCCCTCTCGAAATATCAGGGTAGTTTCAATACCACCATCGGTTAGATAATAAGAGTCGTTGGACAGCGGCAAGAGCGGCTCAGCCGGATTTAGTGAAATTGCAGACATTGTGGACTCCTTAGTCGCGTTTCGATCCCGTCTTTCTAAGGTGGATTTGCGCGCGCTGCCGGGAGTTTGGGTGGAGATTACCGGGATATTGCAGGGTTATTTGATTGCCCTATGCTCAAGTCTTCTAAATGGAACTGCGAAATGCCGCTGCGAATTTTGCGTTCGACCCTTATGTTCTTGACGCCTCACGCCGCGAATTGCGCTGCGCTGGCGAAGCAGTTCACTTGCAATCTCAGGTCTTTGATCTTTTGACATTGCTGATCGCAAATGCTCATCGCGTATTAAGCCGTGATGAAATAATCGAATAAATTTGGAACGGGCGCATTGTATCTGATGATGCAATCACAAGTCGGTTAAGAGATCTGCGGCGTGCCCTAGGAGACACTGGCAAAGATCCGAAATATATCCGCACTTTCCGTGGACGCGGAATTCGCTTTATCGGCAATGTCAAATTGCGCGCATTGTCCAACCGAGAGCCACACATTGTCGCCGTCCCGAACAATGTCGAAACCTTGCCTCCACGCATTGAGTCAGCACCGTCAGGGCAGCGTCCTTCGAAAACTGTGTTGCAATTTCAGAGAAATGGAAACCTTGATGAATTTATTGCCATCGAAGAAGCAATTCCTCGCGAGCTAATTGCGACATTGGCCAGTCTTCGGTGAATCAAAGTGATTTCGCACGGCTCTGCATTCAGGTTCCGGGGAGAACATGTCGATCTGGCGGAAGTGAATCGGATCCTGGGCGCACACTATTGTTTGACCGGTGCGATTGATCTGACAGGGAACAAGATTGTCATCGACACCGAACTTTCTGATTTTCGCACCTCCGAAATCATCTGGGCGTTACGCAAAAGTGCCAGCGTTGACGACATTTCCGCGCTGCGTGCAGAGATCGCTGCCAACATCATTGCAGTGGCAGAACTGGAAATCCCCTAACATGAAACGGCAACGCTGGGTTATCTGGAAGCTGAAAATCTCGATGCTTGGTCCGCGATGCATCTGGGTTTCCACCACATGAGCCAATTCAGTCGACATGGCAACGCGCTCGCCGAACAGATGCTGAGCCGGGCAATTGAGGTAGATCCGCACCTTTCGCGAGCGTACGCCCGCATGGCCTTTGTTAGCTTCCAGAACGCGTTCATGCGCTATACAGCAGACATTGCCACTGCAACTGAAAATGCGCGCCGCTATGCAGAGCATAGCCTCTCGCTGCAGCCCCGCGACCCTTTTGGCAACTTCATGATGGGGCGGTGCCATTGGCTCGAAAACGATCCCGAAGGCAGCAAGCAGTGGTTCGGGTACTCCATCGGAGCGTCGCCAAACTATACGTGGGGATACTACGGTGCAAGTTGGGCAGATGTATTCACCGAAAACTTCGGCAGCGCTATGGAAAGCGCTGACAGGGCGATCGATCTCAGCCCGATTGATCCGTTCAGACCGGGCATGACTGGCAACAAGATGTGGGTGTATATTGCGCAAGGTGACTACGCGTCAGCCGTGAAATGGGCAGAGATTGCAGCTCGAACTCCCTGGGCGCACGCTGGGATGGCCATCTTTGCCGCAATGAGTCATTGGCTCAATGGAGATGCGGCAAAAGCTCAATTCTGGAAGGTCGAGGCCCTCCGTCGCAACCCTGATTTGCAAAAGCAGCACGTTTGCGGGCTGGTATCCTCGTCAAACTCTATGATTACGAAGTTGTTGACTGACGTCACAGTCAAACTTGAGATTGGGTAGGCGACCATCGAAATGGGCGATCGACGTTGATGAGTTGTCATCAGACAGAAGTACGCCGACGATTGCTGGGCGCCTAGTCAAAACGTTCGCTCGGCTATCCTCTGCCGCCATGTCGTGACTAACCGCGGCTAGACCAAAGCGTTCCGGGCTAAGCGACAAGACTCAACCGATCAGGTAAGCAGAGCGTTACCTTTAAAGATCTTTTTCAAACGATAACATTTCTGCACGACGTCAATTTAATGGCTTTGATCTTGGCGCAAATCTACCTCAGGAAGACGTTATTGCTGCACTTTAGGAATTGAACTGGAAACTCCGACTTGAAACCTGCTAATTGCGATGAAAAGGATTGTACACACAAAATGTAGGGGTCGTCGTACAAATGCAAAGCTTGATTGTGACCGTAGGAGCCGGGTTAATGTTTGCACTGGCTTTGTTACCTGCCAGTCTTGCAGCGGGCCCCATCGAAGACGAAATCAAGCGACTGTCATCATCATTCGACGCGGGTGATGCCGACCTTTTCGGGGACGCGAAGCTGGATACAGCAGTCATGATCCCTCAGTTTTATGAAAAGCGATTGCACACCCTCGCCTGGTATGGGACAGACAATGAGCAGCAGCTTTTTGCGGAGCTGAACCGAGGTGTTGAACAGGGATTCCGCCCAGCAGACTTCAACTTGCCATTGCTTTATGAAATGCAGGACAAAGCTGGATCTGGCGACCCGAGAGATATGGCTGCGTTTGATCTCGTCGCCACCGATGCTGCGATCAAACTGATCCATCATGTGGTATTTGGCAAAGTTGATCCTTCGAAACTCGACAGTGCTTGGAACTTTTCCAAGCCCGTTATACGCCAGGAACCGTCAACCGTTCTCAACGAATTCCTCGACGGGAAAGGCTTTAGCGCCCTGATGGACAGGATTGACCTTGATGTTGCACAATACCGGCAACTGGCTAGTGCCCTAAAACAGTACCGAGACATTGAGCACAGTGGCGGTTGGCCACTCGTGCCGGACGAAAATGTCATTAAGCCAGGACAGTCTGATCCTGCGGTCGCAGTTTTGCGAGAAAGACTAATACTTGAAGGAGTGTTGCAAGAAAGCACATTTCAAAATTCAGTAGCTGTCGAAGGTGAGGACAATTATGATGACGCGCTTGTTGAAGGCGTTAAATCTTTTCAGGCCCGTCATGGGCTTGATGCCGATGGAGTAGTGGGGCCAAGGTCATTTGCATCTCTGAACCGGACAGCCAGTGATCGTGTCGACCAACTCAGGCTCAGTCTCGAGCGTTCCAGGTGGCTAATGCGCGACCTAGAAGACGATTTCGTTCTGGTCAATATCGCCGGTGCACGCACTTACTTAATCAAGGACGGGACAGTTTGGAGTACTCGTTCTGTAACAGGGTCGGCCTACCGTAAAACTCCGGTATTTCGCGACGATATCAAGTATATGGAGTTTAACCCGACATGGACTGTCCCTGCTTCAATTTTTCGAAGAGACAAACTGCCGCGCATACGCAAAGACGCAGGGTATCTGGCGCGCAACAATTACACCGTTGTTCGTAGTAGCGACCGCACGCCTGTCAGTGCCGCCTCGGTCAACTGGGCATCAGACAATCCTGGCGTAACACTCGTGCAGCAACCCGGCCCCGGTAACGCACTGGGGCGCGTAAAATTCATGTTTCCCAACGATTATGCCGTCTATCTCCACGATACTAACGAACCGGGTCTGTTCGCTCGGAACGATCGCAATCTGAGCTCTGGCTGTGTCCGGCTTGAATACCCGTTCGAATTTGCAAACCTTCTTATGGAAGGCCAGGCGGACTGGAACACCGAACGCATGAACGCCATTCTGGATAGTGGAAAAACGACGAGAGTGAATCTTGCGGAACCCATTCCTGTGCTGCTGACTTACTGGACGGCTTGGGTTGAAGACGGAACAGTGCACTTTCGTGAAGACCCTTACGAACGGGACGCTTCGATACTTGCGGCTCTGAACCGGTAATCTAGTGTGTCGTTGCTTATGAAGCTGCCAAATTGCTTCGGCAGATCAATGAAAGAGGGCCCTTGGCCTTAGGCGCAACGACCAACAAAGTCGGACCCGCCCGTAGTTCGAATGCTCATACCTTCTTTTCATGCCGCCCCATGACGAACGGCTGCATTGGCAGCAAAGGAGCCGCTTAATCTCTTCGCAAACGCTCCCATCAGTCTTCGACCAGTGAGAAAGCAGGCTTGGCAAAAGATGTGTTCAACAACTCAACGGTGCCAAAAGATCGAGGTGAACAGCATTCGTTTCATTTGCCTCCGTATTGTTCAGCATAAGATGTAGCTATCCAATTAACATCACGAGCACCTGTTACAGGGATAGAATTTAGGGAGACAAGAGACACTATTTTTCCGGTGTCCTGCTTTTTGAGGCTACGCGTAATGCTACTCATTTTGGTTTTCTGAACTGAGGTACGCAAAACGGTAGGCCACCGCAACGCCGATGCCGCCACCTACTACGTTGCCCATCGTTACAAACAACAGATTGGTGGAAGCTGCCGCTAATGAGACCTGAGCGCCTGCAGCCCATGCCTGAGGGAAGAAAAACATGTTCGCAACCGAATGCTCTAGGCCGAGCAAAACAAAAACGGAAACGGGCCATAGAATAGCAAGTATCTTTCCTGCAACTGTTCGGGCTGCAAACGTTAACCAAATCGCAAGGCAAACTAATGCATTGCACAGAATCCCGCGTGTAAATGCATCAAAAACAGGTAAGGCAGCCTTGGCCTCTGCGAGCGCAACTGCTGTTTTGCCCATAGATTGGTCCAGCACTCCAGAGAGGCCGAAAGCTGAAGCAAGCGCTAAGGCTCCTACGAGATTCCCAAAGTAGACAATGACCCAATTGCGCAAGAGCAATCGGACCGAAATGCGCTTGTCGACAGCGGCCATGACCATCAGTGCGTTTCCTGTAAAGAGCTCAGCGCCGCCGACAATCACCAGAATTAGCCCGAGCGAAAATACAATACCGCCCAAAAGTCGCGAAGGACCAAAGCTGGCATCTGCACCGGTCATGACGGCTGTATATGCTGCAGCTCCAAAGCCGATGAAAGCACCGGCCAAAATCGCAAGCACTAGCATTTGTGCCGCTGGCAGTTTCGCCTTGTTAACACCGACGGTTTCGATCAATTGCGCGATTTGCGCTGGTTTGTACGCATCTAGAAACGAGGTTTCCCGCATGAATTTTACCGATTTAGTTGTTGGGAGGCTAATATTGCCCTTCAAAGTCCTCGCCCGGCTTTGATCAATATCAACCCGCAGACTCAAACAATGATTTATGATTGAGAGGCCGGAAGGTCAGGCTAGGTAGTTAGAAGACCTTCGACTGGCACCCTTTAGTTACGCTGTTGGCGGAGACAAGTTATGCCTCGCGTCTACCGGCCCTTGAGTTGTCATGAATATGGAGGAAAAAATGGTTGAAAAGAACGCAGAATATAGCCGCTGGCCTTCGCTGCTTGATCCCTTGTACGATCCCTTGCGCACATTTGGCCACCGGGTTGCGGATTGGTTGAAACCTGCGAGCGCCGCGTCGAGCGACGAGGACGCTTACAGCATCAGCATGGAATTGCCTGGTGTATCGGAAAGCGACGTCGAGTTGTCGGTCAAGAGTGGCACTTTGGTAATTCGTGGAGAAAAGAAAACCGAGAGCGAGAAGAAAGGCGATACTTGGTACTTCAGTGAAAGGCAGTATGGTGCCTTTAGCAGAACCTTCCAGTTGCCGGAAGACGCTGATGGCGGAAAGGCCCACGCGACCATCAAAGATGGGGTACTCAAGGTAACAATCCCGCGGATTGCATTGGAGGAAGAGGACGAAACTCAAAAAATATCGATTTCCAAGTCCTGATCCTGTAATCGAATGACCAGGATGACTGCTCGTCAGACATCCCGGTCAACGCAATTTATTCGAGAAGCAACTGAACAATGGAAAACAAGAGCCACTATCAGACACTTGGCGTTTCTCGGGATGCAAGCGATGAAGAGATAAAGCGCGCGTTTCGCAAACTGGCGAGAAAGTACCATCCTGACGTAGCGAGCGGTGCGTCGTCTGAGACTAGGTTCAAAGAAGTCAACGAAGCGTATGAAGTGCTGAAAGACCCTGAGAAACGAGCTGCCTACGACAATCCGCAGCCACAAGCAGAATTCACTGCATCGCCGGACTGGGACGGCGGTTTCGGATTTTCCCATCCCGGCGCGGGAAATTCCGGTGGGTTTTCCGACATATTTGAGCGATTCCACAAATCCGACCCCTGTGCCTCCGGCTTCGGCGGCGGCATGGCAGCAATGGATCAGCACGCCAGGCTGGAAATCCCATTGTCCGAGGCCTTTCTCGGCGCGACACGAAACCTGAATCTTCAAATGCCCAAAATTAATTCGAAAGGTGAGGTCTCATTTACCGAGCGGAATATCGCAGTGAAGATTCCCAAGGGGATCACGGAAGGGCAGAACATCCGGTTGCGCGGCGAAGGAATGCAATTGGAAGATGGAAAGAACGTTGGTGACCTTTACCTCGAAATCGTCTTCGCACCGCATCCGGTGTATCGCCCGGAAGGGCGGGATTTGCATCTCGACCTGCCTGTGTCACCTTGGGAAGCGGCGCTTGGTCAGAAGATCGTACTGCCGACGCCAGATGGAAAAGTTGACCTCAAGATACCTAAAAACGCACGCAGCGGACAGAAACTGCGCTTGAAAGGTAAGGGTTTGCCAGCCCGTCCGCCAGGCGACATCTACGCAACGCTTCGTATTGTGAATCCAAAAATCGTTTCGCCAAAAGAGCAAGAGTTGTTTGAAACAATGGCGCGGGACACCTCGTTCAATCCGCGCGCTGGCATGGGAGGATAGACCGATGAAGAAAACCAAACTCACCGGCGAACTTCTGGACAGTTTAACATCCGTGGAACTCTGTCGTTTTTGCGACGCAGATGAAAACTGGGTCACCGAACTTGTCGGGCATGGCGTTCTGGACCCGGAGGGACGCTCTTTCCAAGAATGGCACTTTCGGGGCGTCAACATCGTCAGGGCCAAGAAGGCGCGCCGCTTGCAGCGCGACTTGGGGATCAACGTCGCTGGAATAGCAATGGTGCTAGACTTGTTGCAAGAACGTGAAGAGTTACTGCGCGCACTTATGAAGGCGGAAGTTAAGTAGGATGCGTTGAGACTGGAAGCGTCGGCTGGAATGGTACGGTTTGGTGCTGTAGTATTCACCGCCCCTTAGCAGCGACGGGAGCTGGTGAAATCTGTGGAAGGATGAACGTATGTTGCGTTTTTTGGCTTTCTTGTCCGCATTAATATGCGCGCATTCGCTGCCTGCAATGGCAGAAAACCAAGTTTCCCTGGGCCGCGACATTTACAACCAGCATTGTGCCGGCTGTCACGGACAGGCCGCGAAAGGCGGCAAAAACTCAGTCACTACCGGCGATACGTCTCCTCCCAACCTAAAAAAGATTGCCGAGAGGCGCGGCTCAGTCTGGCCAATGCTTGAGGTTATGTCCATCATCGACGGGTATACTAATGCGACGGATCCCCGCGACGGCATGCCTGTTATCAATGAACTGAGCCAAGGGAAACAAATCGACTTTGATAGTGGCAATGGTATCGTCGTCAGTGCACCCGAAAACCTTGTGGCTGTCGTCAGTTACCTAGAGAGCATTCAGTCGCCCAAGCCAAGGAGCTATGTTCCATAAGCCGTATCCACGCAGGAAGTGTTATCAATTAGTCAAATGTCCGAAACTTCACAACCGCCAGCCAAGCTCCGCCGTGCCCTTACCACGCCACTGCTGACCCTTTACGGTCTTGGCGTAACTATCGGTGCCGGAATTTACGTGCTGGTCGGAGCAACGGCACAGGAGGCCGGGGCATATGCGTCATTTTCATTTCTGGTCGCTGCAATTGTAGTTTCTCTGACCGCACTGTCCTATGCGGAACTCTCAACCCGCTACCCGGTCAGCGCAGGTGAAGCTGCCTATGTCGAGGCGGGCTTTGGCGCAACATGGCTTTCTGTTGTGGTTGGTCTGGCGGTTGCTGCCTCTGGAATGATTTCGGCATCTGCCGTTGCTATGGGGGCTGCGTCTTATTTGCATGGGCTCATAGGCTTGCCAGAAGCGGCACTTACGATCGCGGTGGTTCTGGTCATGGGTCTGATCGCAATGTGGGGTATTGCTGAGTCGGTCATCGTTGCGGCGGTCATAACCGTGATCGAAATTCTTGGCCTACTATTTGTGGTCGTCTGGGGCCTTTCCGAAAACGACCCACAAGGTTTTACGGCTCTGGAAATGCTGCCAAGTTTTGACGCAGACATCTGGCGGGGGATACTCGCGGCGTCATTGCTGGCGTTTTTTGCATTTGTCGGCTTTGAAGACATGGCCAATGTCGCCGAAGAAGTCAAAGATCCGGTCCGAACCATACCGAAGGCAATTGTCTGGACCCTGATTCTGGCAACGCTACTTTATATCGCGACGTCAGCGACTGTTCTAATGGTCGTACCACTTGAAAGGCTATCCACCTCTGCAGCTCCATTATCTTTGGTATTTGCCGGCGCGCCTGAAAAAGTCAAACAGGGCTTTGGCATGGTCGCTATTATTGCGACGGTAAATGGCGTGTTGATCCAGACAATTATGGCGTCACGGGTGCTTTATGGTCTTGCCGATCGTGGGCACCTGCCGGAACTGCTCGCAAGAGTAGCGCCAAAAACGAAAACGCCGGTCATGGCAACTCTGGTCGTGATCGGCATCATTCTAGTGCTCACTAAAACTCTGCCGATTGCGGTGCTGGCGGAACGAACTTCGCAAATCGTCCTGTTCGTCTTCATCCTCGTAAACCTGTCGCTGATCCGCCTGAAATCCAAAGTGGACCAGTCGTCCGAATGCTTTCAGGTACCGTTTTTTGTGCCCATACTGGGAGTCATCACAAGCGTTCTGTTATTTGCAGCAGGTTTCTTGTGAATAAGGGGAGAGCCAAATATCGTTTCTCAGCAAGGTCATACTGAACGAAACCGGGGGTGGCTTGCAGCTTGGTGGCACGCGACGTTCGTCGATCTGGCGGCGCAGATGCGATGGTCCTACCTGCCCCCGCTCATGGTATATTTCGCGGCGGGCGTGTCAGGGCTTACCTCTGTCGTAGGGGCTTTTTTTCTCAAGGATTATTTGGATCTTTCCGCGTCCTTCGTCGCGGGACTGGCATTTTGGGCGGGCCTTCCGTGGATCCTGAAAATGCCGCTAGGGCACGTAGTCGATCTGTTCTGGCGTTGGAAAGCCCTTTTGATCTTTTTGGGAGCAGCACTCATTACAGGCTCCTTGCTTATCATGTACGCGTTGGTGACCGTGCCGGGCCAGATGGGAGCAGTCATACCGATAAGTGACTGGTACGTCATTGCTTTGCTGTTGGCTCCCTCCGGATATGCCGTTCAGGACGTGGTCGCCGACGCGATGACAGTCGAAGCAGTTCCGCACGTTGATGAAAGTGGGACACCTTTCAGTCAAGAGGAAGCGCGCGCGCTGCATACAACCATGCAGACGCTTGGTCGTGTCGCCATCATTTCAGGTTTAGCAAGTGTCGCAGGCGTGAACATCTGGATTTTTTCCGGGACTGAAGCGATCATCGGTGATGCGCGCCTTAGCCTTTATGGGCGCGTGTTTTTAACCGCGCTGATCATCCCCATCATCTCGCTGAGCGGCACTGTATTGCACGCATTAATACAGCGGACCATGCGCGCCCGAGGGCACTCAGTGCCGCGGCCTGACAGTAAGACCGAGGTCAATTGGTCTATTCTGGGAGGTGGGCTTGCTTTCGTTCTTTTCAGCGTCCTCATCGGGACCACCAAGTTTGCATATGCACAAGAAGCTGTTTTTGCCGTTTCGCTCGCAATCGTTCTCTACCTCATCGCTCAGCTGACCAAGGAACTTAAACCTGCTCAGGCATATGTTCTAATTGGCACTGCGACCATCATCTTCGTCTTCCGCGCAGTTCCCTTGCCAGGGCCCGGGCTGACATGGTTTGAGATCGACGAATTGGGGTTCGACGAACAGTTTCTCGCAATACTCGCATTCATCACTTCGCTTCTCGCGCTGATCGGGCTCGTTGTGTTGCGTCCTCTGATGGCAAGCAGGTCAATCGCGCAAGTTGTGGTGCTTTTGACCCTTGCCGCAGGCGTACTCTCGTTGCCGAATCTTGCTCTTTACTATGGTGTTCATGAATGGACTGCTGCCCGAACGGGAGGTATCATTGATGCGCGCTTCATCGCAATCCTTGACACCGCGATCGAGTCGCCCCTTGGTCAAGTGGCTATGGTGCCGATGCTGGCGTGGATTGCTCGTAATGCCCCGGTGCACCTAAAGGCAACGTTCTTTGCCGTCATGGCATCTTTCACAAATATGGCGCTTTCAGCCAGCAGTCTCGGCACCAAGTATCTGAACGAGATATTTCTCGTGACTCGCGCCGCCTCTGATCCTGAAACCGGAGAAGCCATATCGACAGCGAACTACAGCCAATTGGGATATCTTCTGATAACCGTCGGAGTACTGACGGTGGCCCTGCCAATGTTGACAATCCTGATTGTACAATGCTCAAAGTACCGCACGAACGAGTAAGAATTGGGTTATTCGCTGGATATTTCGCTTAAGAGATCTTCTACTCGCGACACTGGCACGCCAATATTCGAGCCTCCGAATTCCGGCAATATTGCTGCGTTGACCGCCACAACGCGTCCAAATCTATTCAAGGCGGGTCCTCCGCTGCCCCCAACGGTCGTTTCGGCATCATAGACGACCGCGCTGGAGCTGACTTGCGCAACGATACCGCCACTGGCGAGTGGGTTGATGAGATTTCGATCGGATAGACGGGCAGCCACCGACCAGAAATCGGTTTCTGAGTTCTTTTTGATTGAGTTTACGAATTCCGATCCCGCTTGCGCCAACAAGGCCTTAAGCCCAGTTGGATATCCCAGAAGATAAACCTCTTCGCCTGCACGCGTCGGTGTCGGCGACAATGACAAGCCGCGACCATCGATGCGCAAAGGCGCGACCGTCAATACTGCAACATCAGCGACTTCGCTGAAGCCCAGCAGCTCTGCGCTGATCGCCCCCTGCATATCGGGAAGATACACCGACATTTTCAACATTTCGGGTTTCAGCCCTGACGCTTCGAAGGCACGCACTCTGTCTCCTGCAGTCCAGGGTAACGCAACATGCCGGTTTGTTACCAGATGCTGGCCATTTCCCAGAAGAAAGCCAGTACCCGTAAATTGAAATTCGGCGGGTGGACCATCGCCATTCAGTTCAATCCTCGGTTGACCGAAGGGAGTTTCCAGCATCTGCCCGCCAGGGCCGAGAACTCTGCGCAATAATTCCCCACTATCAACGTGCCTGAGACCAAATGCGCCTTGTACAAAGGCAATCGAGGGTGCCGAAGCGGCGATGACCCGTGACGCCGCATCCGAGCGCTTTTCTAAAGCACCAAGTCGCTCGGTGTTTTGCGTCATCCGCGTCTCAAGCTGTTGCTGGAGGTAGGTCAAATCCTCTTCTGACAAGGCTTCGTCGCGTGTTTGTGCCAGCAACAGCGTGACGGCTTCGATCCTTCGCGCGTCCTGTGCAAGCGTCGCCTGAATTTTCTGATCGTTGCGGTACAGCACGATCCCAAATGCAGTAAAAGCGCACAGCACAGCCACAACTGATAAGCGGAAAAAATACGTCGTCTGCAATGCCATACGCCGAAAGCTTTCACGCAACGCCATGGACATTCTACCCGACAACGGACGACGGCTACTTCGTGCATAAGCCAATGCATCACCGACGATTTCGTTTACGGGCCATTTGGTAGGAAATGAATCTTGGCAAAGACGAAAGCGCGACATAGGACCGTGGTCTTCGAATTCGATCATGTCACCATGCATCAGGTGCACAGAAGAAATCCTGTGCCCGTTCACCCAGACGTGTCGATTATCAACTGCTTCAATCGTATAACTGCCGCCATCCCAACTAAGGAATGCTACTTGATCTGAGTTGCTCGATGTCGATCCGTCCTTCGAAATCAGCAATAATCTGTCATCGCCGACAGAGGCTGACACCACGTCGTCGGACAGCCAGATTATTTGCCCCTTGGATGGGCCAGTCAGGCCTTCAAGGAAAGCTCGAACAACTGAATTTACGCTTGGCTTGCGCAGATCTGTTGCACCATTTTCTGACCGGTCCATTCTCGGTCTCTCGAAAAGAAATTGCTAGAAGAAGATGAAACATCATAACTCCCACATCACATTTGGTCTACAGCAATTCAGGCTTTGCTCGATGGCTAAGGAATTGAACGGTATCACAGTGCAGATCCACCCACCTGTTACAGTTTCGCGATGTGACGCAACTTGGCGCGGGCAAGACATTACTGGAAAACCGCACGGAAGACCCATCGAGACTGAAACAGACACTCCTCACCAATCAAGTAAGCACTGCTGGTGCTTTGACGCGACTCAAAATCGTTACTGGAAAACACTGGAGGGTTGGCAGTGAAGATCGCAAAATGCCTACCCAAACTAGCGACCTGCACTTGTTCGAACCACAGAGCATTGACCTATCTCAAGGCAAATCAGGTCCGCTCCAAGTAAAGTTGGAGCATGTGTTGCAGAGCGGGACACGGTTCCATGATTAAATCCAAAAATACAATTTTATTGATTGGCGTTTTGCTGGCTGGAGTGATCGGCGCCTTAGTGTATTTTTCCAACCAACCTGTGTTGCTACCCAATGGCTTTGCGAAGGGCAACGGTCGGGTGGAGGCCGAGCAGATCGAAATAGCACCGACAGTTGCCGGACGCGTGGAGAGCGTGTTGGCCTCAGAAGGTAGTCTTGTAGCACCTAAAGATATTCTAGTCGTGATGGATACTGACGAGCTTTCCGCAAGGCTCGACGGAGCCAAAGCAGCGGTTGCATTGGCTCGTCAAACCAAAGCTGAAGCACAGGCGGTGGTCATCCAGCGCGAGAGCGAACGCCGCAGAGCAGAACATGAGTTGGAGCGTGCGACCTCTTTGCTCGCAAGTGAAAATATCTCAGAAACAGTTTTTGAAGAGCGCGAGACATTTTTTCAGGTCGCAGATGCTGTATTGGGGGCGGCCAATGCCAGAGTTTCGACTGCAGACAGTAGGATTGCGGCTGCTGAGGCAGAGGCCCGTCGCATAATAGAACAGATCAAAGACAGCTCATTGATTGCGCCTGCTCCCGGCCGTGTTCTTTACCGGTTGGCGGAGCCCGGCGAGGTAGTCAGCGCAGGCTCACCGATCCTCACACTGCTTAGCCTTCAAAAGGTTTACATGGATATATTCCTTCCAGCGCGTGAAGCTGGTCTTTTGCGCATCGGAGCCGAAGCGCGCATCGTTCTAGATGCTTTGCCTGAGTATGCCATCCCGGCGTCAGTTTCTTTTGTCTCGCCGGAAGCGCAGTTCACACCAAAACAAGTTGAAACCGTGAACGAAAGGGAACAATTGGTGTTTCGCGTTCGCGTCCGAATACCTCAAGACTTGATCGAGGGTCGCATTGAGCATGTGAAGACGGGACTTCGCGGAGTGGCGTTCGTACGCTTGGATCGCCAGATCGCTTGGCCTGAAGATTTGGAAAGACGCATCCCACCAGAGTTATTCGAATGAAACCGGAGCCAATCGGATCAACTATTCGAGTTAGCAATGTAAATCACCGCTATGGTAAACACAAAGCTCTTGGCGCTCTGTCCTTGGAATTGCCCGCGAGCAAGTTGGTGGGTTTCATCGGCCCTGATGGTGTTGGCAAATCAACGCTTCTGAGCTTGATAACCGGCGCAAAAAAACTTCAGGCCGGTGAAATTGAAGTGATGGGTGGATCGATTGCCGACGCTGCACACAGGCGCCTTGTTTGCCCGGCAATCGCCTATATGCCGCAGGGTCTGGGTCGCAATCTATACTCAGAATTGTCAGTACGTGAGAACCTGGAATTTTTTTCGCGACTTTTTGGCCAAGGGCAAGACGAACGCGAAACGCGGATAAATGCTCTGCTTACGGCGACTGGGCTTCTTCCCTTCTCAGACAGGCTCATGGGTAGACTTTCCGGGGGAATGAAACAAAAACTCGGGCTTTGCTGTGCCTTGATCCATGACCCTAAACTACTGGTTTTGGATGAGCCAACCACAGGGGTGGATCCCTTGGCGCGCCGTCAGTTCTGGGCGCTGATTGAGGCGATAAGGCAACAGAACCCAACATTGTCAGTGGTGGTTTCTACGGCTTACATGGAAGAAGCTCAGAGTTTCGACTGGATCGTCGCGATGGAAGCCGGGAAAGTCTTGTTTGAAGGCCATCCAAATGCTCTGCAAGGTGGTGCAAGTGACATCGAATTAGCCTACCGGCAGTTGCAAGTGCACGGTCGCGCGCAGCCAATCCCCGATGAGATGCCAGCACGGCAGGTTGATGGTGAGCCCGTGATCGTTGCCCGTGCATTGACCCGCCGATTTGGAGATTTCACTGCAGTGGATGGAGTGGATTTTTCAATAAGACGAGGAGAAATCTTCGGCTTTCTTGGATCCAACGGTTGCGGCAAATCCACGACCATGAAGATGTTAACGGGCTTGCTTTCGGTCAGCTCTGGCGAAGCGCAATTATTTGGCAAGACGATTGACGCTCGCAACCGAAAGTTACGACACCAGATCGGTTACATGAGCCAGGCCTTTTCGCTTTACAGTGAGTTGAGTGTCCGACAGAATTTGCTGTTGCACGCTCAGGTGTTCGCGATCAGTGACCCGGACAAACGGATGACAGAATTGTCCGACGCTTTTGGGCTCAATGCATATCGAGATACTCTAGCAGCTGCTCTGCCGCTTGGAATCAAGCAGCGACTTTCATTAGCAGTTGCAGTGATCCACCGACCGCAAGTGTTGATACTGGATGAGCCAACTTCCGGTGTAGACCCGCAAGCGCGAGATGCGTTTTGGGCCCTGCTAATCGATCTTTCACGCAATCAAGACGTCACGATTTTCGTCTCCACTCATTTCATGCGTGAGGCGGAAAGGTGCGACCGCGTCTCTTTCATGCACGCTGGGCGCGTTTTGGCTGAGGGAAAGCCGGATGATTTGATTGCGTCAAAATCAGCAGAAACCCTCGAGGAGGCATTCATTGAAATACTCGAAAAAGCGGAGCCTTCGCTACCAGTCGTAGCGCCTGACGCAGGCATAAAAACTGGAAAAACAAGATACCCAACTGGTATCGGACGCGCCTTTGCCTACGCCCGCCGTGAAACCGTCGAAATAATGCGAGACCATGTGCGGCTGGCGTTTGCCTTCCTTGGTTCCGTGGTTTTGATGCTTGTTTTTTGTTTTGGCATAACGCTGGATATTGATGAATTGGAATTTGCTGTTCTTGATCTTTCTAAAGGGCCGGAGAGCCGAGCCTACATTTCTGAAATTGAAGGATCACGCTATTTCAAACCCACGGCCCCTCTCTCCGGCGCGGCAGAAGGTCGGCAAAGGCTGACTGCTGGAGACGTCTCACTGATCATTGAATTGCCGCCAGATTTTGGTCGAAAATTGCGTGCTGGCGAGACAACAGAAATCCTCGCCACCGTCGATGGCGCTATTCCATTCAAAGGCGAGACAGTTGAAGGATACGTTGCCGGTTTGCATCGGTCATTTGTGAGCAAGCAAGCTCAGGAGGCCGGTGTGCGCCTCGCAGAAATTGCACGAATAGAACCACGTTTCCGATACAATCAAAGCTTTGAGAGCATCACTGCAATGGCACCGGCCATGCCTGCAATCCTGCTCATAATGCTGCCAGCCGTTCTGATGGCGGTCAGCGTCGCGCGCGAAAGAGAGTTGGGATCTGTCATCAACTTCTATGTGACTCCCACAACGCGTTTGGAGTTCCTGATCGGGAAACAGATCCCCTACATTGTCATAGCATTTTTGAACTTTTTAATTCTGACCTGGATGACTGTCGTTGTTTTTGGAGTACCGCTTAAAGGCGACCCGCTACCTCTTGCCTTAGGCGCTTTGCTTTATGTCTGGGCTACCACGTCTTACGGTCTCCTGATCGCTACTATGACATCGAGCCAAGTAGCCGCTACTTTTGCGACAGCAATTGCGTCAGTTGTTCCTACCATTCAGTTTTCCGGTCTGTTGCAACCTGTGTCGACGCTAGAGGGCGGTGCCCAATTCATCGGACATCTATGGCCCGCATCGTATTTTCTGCACCTTAACGTTGGTGCATTTGCAAAGGGTTTGGGCTGGGAGGCACTGTCGCCCGATATTTTGGCTTTAGCCTGTTTTGGACCGGCACTGACTGCGCTCGCCGCAATTTCACTTCGAGCACAGGAGAAGTAAGTGCTACGGACAAAGGTCATTTTCTGGTTGGGGTTGAAGGAAATCATGAGCTTGCGCCGCGATTGGGTGATGATTGCTCTGTTGGTTTGGTCTTTCACTCTCGCTCCAGTTATGGAAGCAACTGGCGTGGCCAACTCGGTTAACAATGCATCGATTGCTTTCGCGGACGAAGACAATTCACCGTTGTCACGTGCAGTGGCGATCGCCTTTTTTCCACCTGAGTTTCAACCTGTTGTTCAGATCGCGCCCGCCAGCGGCAGCCGACTCATGGATCAAGGAAAGTTTTTGTTTATTGTCGCGATTCCTCCCGGATTTGAAAAAGATCTACGCGCCGGTCGAGTGCCCGAAATACAAGTGTTGATCGACGCCACTGCAATGGAACAGGCAGGGATCGGGGCCAGTTACATATCCAATATTTTAGGATCAGAAATCCGACGCTTTGCTACAGGTGCAGATCTCTCCGAGAAGCCAGCAGTAGAACTGATACTGCAAAGCGCGTTTAATCCGAACCGGGACACAGTGCGATTTGCAGGAATTGTTGCGCTCATTGGTCAGATAATGTGGCTGACAACAATCCTGACGGGAGCCGCTATGATCCGGGAACGGGAACATGGAACAATCGAACACTTACTCGCGATGCCGATTGCCCCTTTCGACATTGCCATGGCCAAAATCTGGTCAAACGCAGCTGTTGTTCTCATCGCTGCGGCCCTCTCATTGACGTTTGTGATGCAGGGGTCGCTCGGAATTAACATTTCGGGATCAAAAGCACTTTTCTTATTAGGAACCGCCCTTTTTCTTTTTACTGCCACTGCTATGGGGGTTTTTCTGGCAACCCTGGCACGCTCCATGGCGCAGTTTGCACTTTTGGTCATGCTGGTGATCTTACCCATGCTGATGCTGTCGGGCGGAGAAACGCCCATCGAAGGCCAGCCCGCGTGGCTACAGGTGGGAACGCTATTTCTTCCTTCACGTCACTACATGTCAGCAAGCCAAGCTATCATATTTAAAGGCGCCGGCATCGACATCGTCTGGCCGGAACTTGTTTGGATGAGCATTCTGGGAGTTGGGTTATTAACTACAAGTCTTGCGCTATTCCGCAGATCCGTTGACTGATCGCCCCTGAATTCTGACAGGTGCCTGGCCATCAATATCGAGTGCGCCATCAGTCAATCTAGAAACCGATCACCTGGTTGGGCGGAGGTTGCATCTTTAATTAGCCCTGCATTCGCTTCTGTTTTACTCGAAATGGGCTACTCTCAACTTGCCGGGCTGTACCAGATCGGGGACCCCCAGGCGCGCTCCTGAATAACTGCCGGTACATCGGGCAACAGTGGCAATCCGGCGCGCACGGCGTCGTACGTGGTCCAGCGTGGAGTCGGGATTTCTAGCACGCGGGCATAATAAAAGGCGCGTTCTGCAGGGTCAAAACTGGGATCCGCCCAGTACCCCATAAGCACTTGAGCGCCAATATTATTGGTAAACATCGCTGTAGTCAGGTCGACAGTATTGCCGACGGGTTGTAATCTTCCCTTTCCGTCTATTGTGCGCTCGCCAGACCAGGCTACATCAAAAATCGACTCGTGGGTCTTTCCGCCAGCGTCTATCCATTCCTTAATGATCTGGACCCGGTCAAGATTTGCTCCATCGGGGTCTTTCTGGGCATGCACAGTAAACTTCGGAGCTTCAGAAATGTTGGACAGAGTACCCCCCATCGGCGTGCCTTTGGCATATCCCTGCTCAGTCATCGCAACCGCATCTGATGGTACCGAAAGGTCCGCTCCTCCGAACATACGCACTTTTATGCGCGTGCCAGACGTCGCGATTGTCTCGCGCCGTTTCATCGCATCCCAGATACTGGCACGGGTGTTTTCCTCGGCCCAGACACCGGCAAGCGAGCCAATGGACAAGTCCAAGCCATCTATCCAACCGCCGACCCCGGCGGTGCGTCGTCGGTTAATGCTGCCATCCTCTGGCCCGTGCCCTCCAATGAAATCATTCTCGGCAACATCACTGGTCAGACCATTGTGGCTATCTGTCCCGCCGATAAAGCCGTACTTGAATGGGTTGGTGCCTAGTTCCTGCTCGTTGAAAAGGCCAATCTTCAGGCCCTCGCGGACGAAATCACGCTTTGAAAACCAGCGATCTGAGTTCTTCTGAATTGAATCCGCATTCTCGAAATCGGCAAATTCATCTGCCGTCCAGAAGGAGCGGTGGACTTCAGAGTTACCTTTGATCTGCATCATCTCGATCAAAGGCTCCCATTGCGCCCGCGTAGCCGCCCATTCTTCTGTGATCGGATTTCCAAAGCTGTCCACCTCTGGAAACATCAAACCCTTCGAGGCGTTGGAGTTATGTGAGATAGCGAGCGGTGTTGCACCGTCATCGGTGGCTTTTTTTAGCCATGCCCAAAGGTCCTCCACTTTGTTTGAATCATAGCTCGACATCGGAAGGTCCGGCGCCTATTCGTCACCAAAAATCACATTACGGTGCATGTTTCCCCCGCCCGGCGCAGCCGACCATTCGAAAGCGACGAAAGCCGTGAAATTGCCGGGGTCGTTGTACTTTTCGGCCGCGTCCGTGATAATTTGCCAGCCAGATTTAGTTGTTTCGGGCCCCTTGTAGAACGGCGGATGAGATGGGTTGTCACCCCGGTTATTCGAAACAACGTATTTGTAGAACCAATCCTGTTTGTCTTTTAAGGATTCGAGGGTTCGCAGCTTTTGAAGATCTTCCTGTGCATAGCCGGGTGCATCGGGAAAGATGGTTGAGTACATTTCGCCCAGATATTCCACATGATCGCTGACCGCCGCAAAATCGAGCGGGCGCGACAATTGCTTGTGGCGCCCATTTACCAAGACCGGCTCCCCTTTGGCAAAACGCAGGCTATCGGACGGCATCAACCTTGCGCCGCCGATATATGCATCCAGCGACAATGCCGTATGCATGTGCGTTTCGCCGAAATACGCATCTTTGAGAGGGTTGGGTTCAGCCAGTGCTGTGCTGGCCAGAAACCCAAGAATAATTGGCGAGGCAATCCGTTTCATAGTCATTATCCTTTAGGGTTAAACCAGATTGGCGAGGAATAAGCCCTCTCTTGAGTGGTCAGCGGGATGTGATCGGGGAGGTCTAGGTTGAATTTCACGGCGTCGTAGGCGGTCCACCGGGGAGTGGGTATCTCAATTACACGTGCTTAATAGAATGCCTTGATACCCTGATCGAAGTCCGGGTCCTGCCAGACAGTACCCAGCTCGGATGCGCCAATGGTGTTTGTCCATGCAGGAATACTCAGATACACGGTGTTGCCAACCGCAGATTACTTGCCGTCGTCGCTAGCGACGCGCTGGTCCGACCAGGCGACATCGTAGACTTTCTCTCGTGGAGTGCCTTCGGCATCAAGCCAACCTTTGACGATCTGTATACGGTCGGGATTTGCCCCCATTGGATCGCGTAGCGCGTAAACGAGGAACGATGGTGCGCCTTTGCCGGGATGCAGATCCGCCCCCATTGGCACGCCTTTGGTGTATCCCAACAAGCCTAGATCGCGTCGATCCGCATCAGCCGCTTCGAAATCCCAGCCACCGAAGAACCGCAAACGGATGCGTGAGCCCGTCGTTGCATAGACCTCGCGACGCCCCATCGCATCGAAGATCGCCCCGCGGGTATTTTGCCTGGCCCAAACCGCAGTCAGATCACCAGTTATGTAGCGCCACGAATGGTATTCGATTCCCTGTGCCTCGTTTTTTTTGGAGAGGTGATTGAATCGATGTTCACTAGGTTCATAAGCGGTGAATATTCCAAAGAAATTATCGTTGTCTGGCGTCGATAACCCCGTGTGGGTGTCCGACGCACCAACAAGGCCGAATTTGAACGGGTTAGTCCCCAGATCGCTTTCCAACTGAAGCCCGCGTTGCAGGCCAGATCGAACGTATTCTCCGGGTATCATCTCTGGAGTCTTGGCCTCGGAAGCATCCAGATTGCCCCAATCCCAGGTCTCAAAATCTGCAAATTCATCGTCGGGCGACAGTAAAGGGCTCGCTTCACCATCTCCCTTGATCTGGGTTGCCTCGTACAGCCGCTCCCATTTGTTACGTTGTTCGGCGTAGGTCGCGTCGAAGGCTGCGCCGTCGGCAAAGTCATCCTGAAGTGCGAACATCATGCCGTTGCTGAGATTTCCATTATGCGGGATGGCAGTGACATCTCCGCCCGTCTTATCCTCATAGGCATCCAGCCATTTCCAAAGGTCCTTCGGGTCGCGGCTGCCAGTTGGTGGGGTCGTCGTGTAGGGAACGATTTGCCCGGCACGCTCTGGCCCGTCGCGGAAGATCACGTTGCGATGTAGGTTGTTGCCCTTTTCCAGCGAGGTCCATTCATAAGCGATGAAAGTGGTGAAATGGGCGGATTATTGAACTCTTCTGCTGCTTGAATGATGTCATCCCAAACCCGCTTGTAAGCAGGGTTTCCGGGTTGATAGTTGAGCGCATCAGATAACTCTCCCTGCGAGAACTGGCGTACCAATTCAACCGCAGCTTCTTGTGCCTCTTTCCCGCCTGCACTAAACGCTTCGTGGAACTTTTTGCCTTCGGGATCCGCAATGACATTTGGCGTGCCAGCGATCATGTCGGTGATGGCGCCCATGCCATCAGAATGATCGGTGATCATGAAAAAATCGAAGGGCATGCGCAACTTGACCGGCTGGCCGGTGTTCGAAGTCACTTGCTCGCCCCGGGTAAACCGATAGGCGTCGCGCGGCATCAAAGTTGTGCCTCCGCCCCCTGCATCACCAGACAGACCGGTGTGAACATGCGTGTCGCCAAAATAGACGTTTTCGGGAAACACCCGGTCCGCATTTGGCGATTAAGGCCGCTCGGGAAAGACCGACGGAAGGCCGTCCATATCGATGGAATCCTGCGTTAAAGCGCCGGAGGCAAGGCTTATTGCAAATGCTGTCGCCGCCCAATAACGCATTCCAAATTCCATGCCAAATCCTCCAATTTCAGGCTTCAATAATCAATTTCCGTTATAGGCTTATTTACGCTTAAGCCGTTCACACCGTTCACCTTTTCACCAACGCCGGTTACATCACGCTTTGTTTCGGCGACACGGTATCGGTTGCCAATACCAACGGTGGAATTTTCATTGTTCTCCTGATCACAGCTTTCAGCACCGTGTAATTGGGGTCAATCGCATCATTGACCGCGTTAACACCTTCGGCAATGATGGGCTGCCTGGTCAAAACGAAAACGCCTGTTGTCATTGCTGTGAAGACGTAAGGCACTTTCTCCTTTGCCAATTCTGGCACTTGTAGTTTGGCAATTAGCCAACTGTGTTCTTGTTACTGGTGCCTTCGTGATAAGAGATTTCCCCATCGCCGAGCTGCCATTTCAGTGACAGTCCACCTTCTATTGCCTGCATTGGGGGCTCGACGCCAAGTGAAAGTGTAGTGAATACACTGTCAGTCCAGTCATACAGAAATTTAGTTTCATGGGTTCTTGCAGGCCCTCCCACCCCCCAAAAGCTACGTTCAAATCTAGTTGCAAGGTTGAAATGGCTGCATCAGGAAAGTCGCTCTCGCCACCCACCTGAAACCGCTTCTGATTGAATAGTTTGGCCAGAATCCAATCGATCTTCGCGACAATTCAGACGTCGGACAGCAAATCAGTTCATAAGACCAAAACCCGGAAATACTTTCGGATTGAATAAGTTTATGCCACAATTTGGTTTGCGTGATCGGAGGTCGCACTATGGATAAAACGGTAATTTCAGAGGACTTGACGATAACAGGAAATTTGTCGGGGAGCGCAGCAATTGACATTGCAGGGTGCATCAATGGCGATGTCGAAGCGCAGTCTGTCGATGTGTTATCAAGTGGCTCTATTTCAGGCGCGGTTAAGGTGAAATCTGCGCAAATCCGTGGACATCTAACTGGATCCTTATCCGCTAAGTCGGTTGAAGTCCAATCTGGTGCCATCATTGCAGCCAGCATCTCCGCCAATGATCTGGAAATACAGAAAGGCGCCAAGTTGAAAGGTAAACTGGACGTTTCTTCAACTGACTAGCTAAGTATCAGCGTGCGCAATTTATGGCTCTTGGCCTATTTGAGCAACGAGTTTTGCCCTAAACGGGGAGTAAGAAGCTCGGCAAAATACGAACCTACGGGTCGGTGTGGCCAATCAGATTTTGATCCGGAGGGCGTACGTCAATGGTAGCCCATCTGGTTAGGTGTAGCTCACGTAAAGCGAACCAGATGACAAAACCCGTGACTTTGCATTCCCGCGCAAAGAGTTTGGCCCGCCTGCCCCGGAAATCGTTTCCAGACCGCCGCCCATAAGGCATCATGAGTAATCTCTAGGGGAGCGCCCTGCCCTCCTCGCGACAATAAGAATATCCTGGAAAGGATCCAAAGCAGAACAGCTCGTTCATTGCCGAGCTAGATTAATTCAAAACAACGATGTATTTCACAATTCTGTTGTTGTCGCTGTCAGCAAAGAAGAACTCTGCGCCGCGACTGACTACGCCTTCCGGATCGTCAAGTAGTCCCGGTCCTTTACCAGGTTGTCCAGTCCCGATAACGCCCAAAACTTCATTGGCGATCAGGTCGATCTTCAAAATCCGATGCGCCTCTTGGTCTGCAACATAGATAAATCCACTAGAATCAAAGTCCAAATATCGTGGACCGACAAAGCCATACTGCGCCCCCTGAAGCATGTGCATTGGCTCCAGATCTTCGGCAAATTGAACCAGACGCCTATGGAAATTATCGGCCACCCAAATCGTTCCATCAGGTGCCTCGGCGACATCATGGGCACCCACCATACCACTTGCGGTCGCCGCAACGCGGTCGCCGTCAACAGAAAATAGCTGACCTGTGCCTGACGCCATCACATAAATCCGCCCGTTCGAATGGGCGAGTACACCTTCTGTCCGCGGGAACGGCCCAAGTGTGCCAACATTGACCGGCGTAGTTCCTGACATATCATAAACGACTACTGCACTTAGCCCTGTCGCGGCCACGTAAAGGCGGCCGTCTGGGCCAAAGGACACGTCGTGCGCCCCAAAAAGGGCGCCGTCCCCGATGCTGCTGATAACCTCCAGAGTGTCCGGGTCCATAATCGCGACCTGGTTGGCGAACTTGTCAGCAATATAGAGGTTGCCGTCCGGGCCAATGGCTAGATCGTGCGGATCATTCAGAATGGGATCACTCGCTCCTACAAAACTCGCAAAAGGAGCGGATTCTTGTGCAAACACCGATGTCGGCAGCAGAAGCATAGCTATAGCAAGCCTAAACAAAAAAGCGTCTCCTTCGAAGCCAATAAAAGGAACGTACCGCGAATGTCTTCGATTGTGGAGGCCATTACTTTTGGCGGTGCGGACTTCGCTGCAACTCGGATCGTGTCCAAGTACTTTTCGCGAGCAGCGCACCCATAAGAAATTGTGGCACCAGGTCTTCTGTCCGGTACTACCCGGAGATATCGCCCTTGGTTGGACGATAAATACCCCATCCCTATTCGTGAGTGGTGTTTGCGCGACCAAACATGACCAACGTCAGTTTGTGTATCGGCCTCTCCTGATCCGTTGATTTTCACATTGTGTGTAGTCACATAGCAAAATGTCACTTTGAGCCCAAATCAACCGATGCTGCAAGCAAAACCAACGTCCGCTTTGCAACCAAATACGCTGCCAACTTAGGATGCACCGGTTACCTTTAGAGTCGAAACCCGGAGTGCCGCCAACAGTTCAAACAAGTGCTTTCTGTTCTTCGCATTGTACTTTGCGGCTGTTGCAGAGCGCTGGATGAAGTCTGCGAACTGATCGGCGGTCAAGTCATTTCGCTTAATCTCGCTGGAGAAAGTCCCCAGAACCCTCGAAATGATTTCGGTGTTTCGCTTGGCACCTGCCTCCAACTCGTCCTGACTTGAAGCGCTTACGCCCGCGATGATGTCTTCGGCATTGGGCGAGGATTGCAAAAAATCATAGTGCTCAATCACGATGTGTTTGAAGATGACATCCAATTGTTCGCCGAGCCCGTCGGCCTTTTCGAGTCCGGCCTCGATATCCAATACAACCTTGTCGGCCAACGATCGTATCGTGGCTTGTAGGACCGCGTCCTTGTTGGCAAATGCTTTATAAAGCGTCTGCCGCGAGATACCGGCCTCGTTGGCGATATCGTTCATGCCGGTTCGCTTCACCCCGTACCGGAGGAAAAGGCCATTCGCGGCCTCGATGATGTATGCATGTCGCTCTTTCATGATTTACATATTGACAAATGAAGGCCACATGTCAATGATTGACCATCATACAGATAATGTCCATCTGTTAGGAATCGATATGAACACGCCATCCCGGAACATCGCCATTGTCACCGGTGCCAACAACGGCATTGGATTCGAAACCACGGTCGGTATGGCTGAGGTCGGGTTTCATGTGGTCATGGCCTGTCGCAGCCCAGAGAAAGTGGAAGCCGCCGAGGCGGATGTAATGAAACGAGTCCCATCAGCGTCGCTTGATGTGATGCTGCTGGACCTGAGCGACTTGGCATCGGTTCGCGCTTTTGCAGAGGCGTTTCGCCGCCGCTATTCAAAACTCGACGTCCTTATCAACAACGCTGGCATCCTGCTTTACTCTGCCCAGACCAATGGGGAAAGTATCGAGTTACAATTCGCCACAAATCACCTTGGGCACTTCCTGCTGACGGCGCTTTTGTTCGACATGGTCCTTGATGATCCGGCGTCGCGGATCGTTGCCCTGTCGAGCCTTGGGCACATGGGTGCCAAATTCCACTTCGATGACCTGAGTTGTGGTGGCGACGGTGGTGTCGCTTATGGCCAGTCAAAACTAGCCTGTCTTCTGTTTGGTGACGAGTTGGATCGTCGTCTTCGGGCGGCCGGGCGTAGAGCAAGGGCGCTTGCCGTCCATCCAGGCGGCTCCGAATCCGGGTTGTTCCAGAGCGTGGACCCAGACCAACTGGCGCAGATGAAGGCGCAAGTGGAGCAGTTTCTGCACTCACCTGCTTCGGCGGCAAAACCCACGCTGTATGCCGCGCTGTCGCCCGATGTCGAAGGAGGGGACTACTACGGGCCAATAGGACCGCAGGAAATGAGCGGCGAGGTCGGTGAGGCCACGCGTGACCCGGTCACGCAGGACGTCGAAACCGCTAAACGGCTGTGGAGCCTCTCTGAAGAGATGACCAGTCAAGTTTTTTTGGTCTGAAGGGCGCAAACCCATGAGCAAAACACATCAGACAAAATGGGTTGCGCTCGTGCCCCATACTTCCAGCGGCAGCGGCAAAGCGACAGCAAAAGCTCTCGCGAATGAGGGGAGTGTTATGAAACCGCCCGTTTCGAATTTGAGGAGAATACAAATGCCTGACCTTATGGACCGGCTTTCACAAGGCTTTAGCTATCTGATCGTCCTAGCCTCGGTCATCATGCTTGGATGGGGGCTTCTGGGGTTTTTGGAGTACTTCACCGGGCTGGCCCCGCTGATGCATTTGCAGAACTCCACCTTTCCAATCGGCATGCAAACGATCCACTGGATACTGATCACAACCTCCGGGGCAACATTCCTGGTGGGATATTTTCTGCGCTGGAGCTATACGCCAATTGCGATGTTGGTCACGTTCACCGCTCTCGCAACGATGTGCGCTGTCCAAACCTTCGACATGCTCGAAAATCCTGATCGCTACAGAAAATTCATTCAGGAGTGCATCAATTATGTCATTATCTCTGTCTATCTCATCCGCTCACAGCGTATGCAGGATCGGTTTGGGCAGATCACAATTCGAGACGCGGGGCGCAGAGTCCCACAAAGCGCATAAGACAAATCGGGAAGGAAAGCCCTAGAAACTGGAATATCCAAAAAAGTGAGCTTCTCACTTCACAAGATCCACACCGATATCGTGATTGAGGCATCAACCACGGTGGTCTGAATCAACGATTAGATTGTGGACGGCGCGACAATCAATGCTGCGTTTCAACTTGACTCTGCGAAGAACAAGCTGACGACGCTGAACTACACAATCACAGTTGTGGATGGACAGAAATTCTACTGCGTTGAGTAAGCGCCGGGTGGCGTCCGAGACAACCATCGTTTCCGCGTTGAACCGGTGCAAAACGGTGAGTATCGTTTTGTCTGTTCCGACGAAATTATGGGCGGCATCACTTTCTTAATGGGCGGCGGCTTGGCGAAGATGTACGTCGACGGTTATCTTGGCGTCGGTTTGGAATATGCATTAAGTTTCGCGGAGAAGATCGACATCTGAAAGCCTGATGAACAGCAAGACCTGCCGTTCGTCCTCCAATACCGGCCACAAATTTATGGCGCTGCGAGTGTCGGCACGTTGCCTATACTTCTTGAAACTGCAGTTTGCACTAAGGTCGGCAAGTCACAATTAATAGTTCTTTCCCTAAAGTGAGGGCCGTCATAAGTGTCCGAAAAATCGAACTTCGACACTCCCAGCCATCTATAGGTTGTTTGCTATGCGGCGCGGGCATTCCCATCCATTGTCGCCAACGGTTCATAGTGCTCGGGGCGGCGATCACGAAACACACACCAATAGTCACGAAGGTGCGCCACTTCATCAAGGTCAAATGTGTGTGTCAGCACGGTTTCAGTGGCAGTATTTGCCTCCTGTACCTTTTCACCGAATTGATCGGCAATGAAGGACGAACCATAAAAGGTCATTTCCGTGCCATTCAAACCGGTTTCTGTCCCCACTCGGTTCGATGCAACAAGCGGCGTGAGGTTGGCCTCGGCGTGGCCTTGTTGAACCCTCTGCCAGTGGCGCGCGGAATTCCATTGTTCATCCCCGATTTCAGACCCGATCGCCGTCGGATAAAACAAAACTCGGCTCCCATCAGCGCCATGGATCGAGCACATTCGGGGAACCATTGGTCCCAGCAGATACCTGATCCGATACGACCAAAGGCTTTGTCCCAGACCTTGAAACCGGCGCCTCCCGGTGAAAAATAAAATTTTTCCTGATAGCCGTACCCATGGGGGATATGGGTCTTGCGGTAAATGCCCAAGTTGGTTCCATCGGCGTCGATGATTGCGATAGAGTTGAAACGGGCATTTCCAGCATGTTCATAGAAGGAAATTGGCAGCACGACACCAAGTTCTTTGGCGATCATCTTAAAGTGCCCTATTGTGGGATGACCTTCGACAGGTTTCGCGCGACGGAAGCTCGGCAGATCCTCATCCTGACAGAAATAAACTCCCTCGCATAGTTCCTGCAAGAGAACGATATTGGCTCCCTGCTCGGCGGCCTGGCGGATCAGTCGCTCACCATTAGCGACGTTTTCATCGACAACATCCGAACAAGCCATTTGGGAGGCAGCGACCGTTACTTCGCGCATAGGTCAAACCCCCTTGGTTTTGCTGGCGGGCACCTGCTGGGTCAAACAACCGATGCCACCGCCGCCCACTGCCTGCCACTCACTGCGGCATGTGACAATCTCGCGACCCGGATAGGCTTGTTGAAGGATCGAAAACCCTCGATCGTCGAGATTAGGATCAACCTCGGGCGCCACAACGGCGCCGTTGATCACGTAAGGCCTGCGTCATAAACGATTGAGAGACAGGCGAGAGTCATGCCGATCCCCGTCCAGATACGCAGCGGCCTGTCGGTGAAAGATGTGAGCCCTGTCAATCCCAACTTCAGTAGCCCCTTGAAGCCGAGTTTGGAGGTAGCGGTCTGACGTTCTTCTAGCTCAACTGGCACGGCGATGGAGCGGAATCCGACCCAGCCGTAGAGTCCCTTCATGAAGCGATTACGTTCCAGCAGGGCGCAAAGCGCATCCACGTCGCGGCGGTCCATCAACCTAAAATCACGGGCATCGGGCGGAATTTCGAATTCGCCACCATAACTGACAAATCGATAAAAGGCGTGGCTAAGGATTCGCTTCATGCGGGGTTCATCCTGCCTGTGCGCGCGCACTGCGTAGACCATTTCGTAACCGTTACGGTAATGCTCTAACATGGTCTCGAGCGGTACGGTGAACATGGCCAAGATGCGCACCAGACAGAATGCGGCCAATGCCGCGTAAAACGCGCGGACAGCACCATCTGTCAGAATATAGTCTCCGCGCTTGGCGACCGCGCTGTGGCGACGCGCAATTACGCCCCCAAACAACACGTCTGGGGTTGATCAGCCCTTCGCTGCGCTTTGCACCAATTTCTAATCTGCGGACTTTTCTGATATTCGCTTCAAGCGCACAAATAGCTGTCGTGCGCGCATTGATATTCCGAGGCACCAGTCAGATCGTATCTCGGACAGTGTCAGGCAACAGGCGTGCGACAAGCCCTTTTAGGAATGACGTACTGATACCAAATGTTAGCAAGCCTGTGATGGAGGCGAACCTTGCTTAAGAAGGCTTGACTTTGCGTGCGACCGTGTTGCGAGAATGCGCGCGCGTCCTTGCCTCTAGCACTCCATCGGAGGGTCTGGCAGTTGGGAATCGACTTTTTGTGTATTCTGTGCAACGATTAGCATGGTTTTTTTAGTTCCGGCTAGTTGGTAAATGTTTAGTATATCGAATTCTACTGCGGTACTTATGTGTCTCAGCATTGTGTTTTGCTCGACACCAGCATTTCCACAATCCACAGATCAGAACAATAGCGAAGCAACACCAAACCCCGCCTCGCTCCGACAGATTATCGCTCTGCTTGAGGACGATATAGCGCAAGCCGAGGAGGAACGCGATCAGGTGAGTCACGCGCTGAGCGCGGCTCAGTCGGAACTTGCCAAGATATCGGGCGAACTCGAAGGCAAGCGGGAGGAGAGGCGTACCAATCTACTATTGATAGCAGAAATCGAACTGACCAAACGCGAACTTGAGACCGAGCGCGCCGAGGCACGCGATGCGTTAATCAAAAAGCAGGCCGCAGTCGAGACTCTAAGGGCGGAGATCGCCGCTAGTCAGAGCGAAAGCAAACAACTTCTCAGTGAGATTGAGGAGTCAAACGGTCGCCTCGAGGGGTTGCGCGCCGAGATCGCATCTGCAGCCGAGATTGCCACGGAAATTGATGGGATTCGAGCTGAGAAAGCCGAAGCGGAGGCGTCCGTCGCTGAGATTATTCAGTCACGGTCGGAGGAGCAAATCGCGCTTGACGCACTGCGCGCACAACTGGCTGGGCTTGAAACCGATGTTGTTGCGACGATCGCCTTCGCATCCCAACAGCAAGCAGAAACGAAGCAACTGAGCGTGGAAATTACGGCCCGAGAAACCAGACTTGCGGAACTCAAGGGTTTGGTAGCCAATGCTGAAGCCGTAAAATCCGAGACCGAAGTCATGCGCGCCGAATTGACCGATGCGACCACTCGCCGTGACACTGCCCAAAAGACTCTGGCCGAGGTCACACAAGAAATCGAGACCGCACGTGCGACGCTCGCTCAGATTGCGGCTGAGATCGATAGCAGCGGAGCGGAACTTTCGGCTGTACGCGACGAACTTGGTGGGTTGGAAACGCAAGTAGAAGACGCTAACGCTACAATACAGCGAAGCGCGGAATTTCGAGCCGAGCTTGGCGTCGTTGAGACAGCGTTATCGGATACAAAGGCACGAAAATCCGGCGCAGAGGCGGAACTGGCCACGGTCTCCGCCGAGTTGAACCAAACTCGCGCGGAACTTGATGCGTCAAACACCGAGTTGCAGGCTATGACCGCGCGTATGACAGAAAGCACGGAGAAGGCCGCGCAGGCTGAGAATGCGGTCACAGCAGCCAAGGTAAATCTCGCGTCGCTAAAGTCTGAAACCGAGGCTATGCGGACCGATTTGAAAACACTGACCGACGCCCGGACCGATCTTCAGGCGGTAAGTTCTGACCTTGCCCTTATCACCGTCCAGCGCGAGACGGCCAAGACCGAACTGGCTCAGGTGGAGGCCGCATTGGCGGCAAGCAAACGGGCTGGCAAGGAGGCCGCCGCCACTCTCGACACGCAAGACAAAGAACTTGCTGACACTCGACAAAAACTGGCTGCAGTCGAGGCTGCTATCGACGTTGCAACACGCAGCGAGAACGCAGCGCGCCAAGCTGCAACCGAGTTTGAGTCGCTCGTGCGTGGCCGAGACAGTGTTTCAGTCGAGCTTGAAGGTCTGACTGCTGAATTGACCGAAACCCGCGCAGCGGTCGAAGCCGCAGAAGCCGACCTCAAGGCTGGGCTAAGCGCAGCGGCAACTGCTCAAGCAGAAATTGATGAGATCGAAACTCACCGGTCGACGCTTATGCAACAGGTCACGGAGAAGGACGAGGAGGTTGCCCAACAGACCGCTGAGATCCGAAACCGTCGCGACGTGCTCGCCGATCTCAATGCCGAAATTGCACAGACGCACTCGGTTTTCGAGGAAGATCAGGCGCAGTTTGAAGCGGACCGGGCCGCGCATAGTGCAGAGTTGGCGGCGCTCGCGGCCAAGCTCTTGGATGGCGCCGAAGCCGAGGAACGGCTCACTGGTCTTGCAGAAAACGAGGCGACGCTCTTGGAAACGCTGTCCGATCTCGCCCAGCGCCGTGATGCGACAATGGCTGACCTTGAGGCGCTTGAAGCTGCGGCAAGTGGCGCAGAAGACGCCCGCAGGGCCTCCTTGGCAGAAAGCGAGTTGCTTGCCGCGAACCTGAGCGAGACGCGTGAACTCCTCGCCACTGCAGAGGGCGAACTGATCAATATCGAGCAAGGAAAAACCACGCGGCTTGAGGAATTGAATGCACTCGATGCTGAGTTGGCTGTGATGCGCATCAATGCCGAACAGGCCCGCGCCGATTTTGAGAAACTCACCCGCGTCCTAACCGGTATTGGTTCGGATGAAGCGGCCCTAGTATCGTCGGCCGTGGTAATGACCGACGATGTGGAGCCTGCATCTGCGACCGTGCCGGAAGCAACCGCCGAGGACGGTCCGCAGGTTTCCGCCCCTGTTGTTGTGCGTAGCCGCGAACAGACCCTGTCGCGCCAAAAGATTCGCGCTATCCTCGCCACGACGCCTGGCCTGACCAACGCCGCGCCTGCCGATTTGGCGAGCCTCACCGCGGAACTTGAACGTGGTGCCTGCCCGGTGGACGCACTGAATACTGTATTCGGCAGTGTAAACCGCCAAACCCTTGTCGCGCTCGTCCGCGGCATGGGCACATGTTGACGACTGAAGTTTAAATCCTGGAGGGAAGTTTCGTGCAGAGTATCGTTTTTACAATTTTCACCATTGTGATGGCATTGGTTTTGGCAGTCGCACCAAACCACAAAGTTCAAGCGCAAGAATTCGAGAAGAATATCCTCACGGGGGGCCCAAATGGCACTTATATCCAGATCGGCCGGGATCTCGCAGCCGTCGCAAGCAACTGTGGGCTCAATTATGCCGTGCAGGAGAGCGCTGGTTCACTTGAAAACTTCCTTGGAGTCCGCAAACGCCGCCATACCCAGTTGGGCATAGTTCAAAGTGACGTGCTGGAATACCTTAACACATTCTCCAGCGAAGATCCCGACATCGCCAGGGCAATCTTCGGTGTGCGTATCGCATTCCCGCTCTACAACGAAGAGGTACATATACTTGCCAGCCGTGATCTTGCGTCCTTAGTCGACCTCAACGGTCGTCGGGTTGCCGTTGGCGTCGAGGACAGTGGCACTTTCCTGACAGCCTCGCTGGTGCTTGACCTTGCAAATGTCCAACCAGCCGAGCGTGTGACGATCAACGCCACCGAGTCGCTGCAAAGCCTTCTGGCGGGCGAGATCGACGCGTTCTTTTATGTCGCAGGTGCGCCCACCAAACTCTTTCAGTCGGAAGAGATTGATGCCGCGCGCTTTCATCTTCTGCCAATCAACGACCCGACCTTAAGTTCGGTCTACGTCCCGACCTCTATCCCGGCTGGCACCTACAAATTCCAGACCGAAGCGACTGAAGTTGTGGCGGTCAAGGCCGTACTCATGACTTACGATTATAGCCCTACAAGGAACGCCTATCACCGAGAGAGCTGCAAGTCAGTGTCAGATCTTTCAAAGCTGATCCTCACAAATTTCAGCCAGCTACAAGAGGTTGGGCATCCGAAATGGCGTTCTGTCGATCTGAACGATATTCCGCCTGGCTGGGACATCGGCAACTGCGTGAATGCCGGATTGCAGGAAAATTACGAGTTGAAGTGCGCAGCCCAAACGACTACGCCAGTCGCTGTGGCGGCCGAAACGCTTGAGAGTAAGGCCAACGCGGCCTATCGCGAGCGCATATGTGCGTCGATTGGCTGTTAGGTAGTCCCGTAACGGGACGGGTGGTCCGTCCTATGGTCCGCTCGCTCGCCTTTGAGATACTTGGTGCAATGGTGCTGTCTTGAGATTGGCCTGATCAGCTAGCGGAAAGCCTGATGCATCCAGGTTTAACGGTAGCCAACCGCCGACGGCGGTCTCCCCACCTTCCGAAGTCTGTGCCTCTACGCGCCAGTAGACTGCTGATTTGGGAAAGGCGGTGCGCAGGGCTGATAGCACGAGGTTGCTTTCGCGGTGGAGAATGCGCCCCGACTGATCAGCGAACTCGACGGCATAGGTGGTTGGATCGCCGCCTTCGCCACTGGTCCAAGCCAATTCGATCTTACTGGTTTCTGCCCTCCCTGCGTACAGCGGAACCGGAGGGGCAATTGCTGCCACGGGGCCATACTTTTGCAAGGCTTCCAACCGTCCGCCCGCGCCGCCGTTATCCCCCACTGCGCGCTCGTACCAAGACCGGGCAAGGATCAAATCGACGGCAATACCCTCGCCCAATTCATACATCTGGGCCAGATAATAGGCCGCGCGCGAGTGACCGTCATAAGCAGCCAATGCATAGGCCACAACTGCTGCCTCAGGTTGCTGTCCAGCCACTTCGATCGCGCGCCGAAAGCGCTCGTTGGGCGTTTCCGGCAAATTTCCAAGGGCACTACGGATTTGGATGAGCCGGGTCGCTGCATCGCTGTCAACGGCAACAGGAATAACCGGAACAGATCGGATAAGCGGCAAGTTCGGGTCGTCAATCAAGGCTTGCCGGACAAAAACCGGATTGTGCTGACGACTGTCGGCGTCGGAATGCAGAAATTGCGATTTCATTACAGCTTCTGAGACCTGCCCATCCATATCTGAAGGCTGTGGTACCGTCTTCATGACGCTGGCCTCAATCTGCGCAGGCTGATCGACAGCCCCGTCCTGAACCAAACTGATCCAAGCGATGGCGGCCACTGCGGCAGCGAGGCAGATGCCTGTCGCGGCGGTCCGCCAGCGCCCTAAGCGACGCCGGGGTTTCGACAATCCTGCGGAGGTAGTAACCAACGCAGAGTTATCGACAATACTGCGGGCGGGTTGGAGGCTCGCTGCTGGAACACGCCACTCTTCTCCCAATTCCGTTGCGCGAGGAGGTGCAGGTTGGCCGGGCCGCGCGCGCAGGGTAACTTTTGGCGCCGACGCGCTAGATGTCCTCTCAATGGAATCGGATATATCGTCGGGACCTTCGCTCCGGACCGCTGAAGGCTGGGAAGAGGATGCAGCAGTTCCCAATGGCGGCGCCATTGATGGCTTTTGCCCTGGTGCCGTCTCGGTTTCAATCACCGAGGTTTTAGGTATCGTCTCTGACTCTTTCATCACCGGGGCGTTCAGCCGCAATATTGTTCTAGACGGTTCGGCCAAGTTTTCTGTCGGTGTCGAGACCGGAACAGACGACAAACGTACGCCAGTTACTTTGGCCAGGTCCAACGCCATTCTGGCGGGATTGTAACATTCCCGAACCATATCCCCGTCAATGGTGTCAATCCATTGCATTTCAGCCTCGTCCAGCGCGCGCATACATACCAGATTGATCCGCACAGGGTTGCCGTCCGCTATCTCGTGGATTACGTCAATTGCCGCGTCGGTGAACGGCATTGCCCCCGCCCCTGCGGCTGCAAATCGGTGTTGGATATACCCCGAAGTATCTTCCTTAGTCATTGTCTCGAGATGGAGCGACGACCCCAGCAATCTTTTCTGGTGCGGACCAATCTGATCAAAAAGACCAGTTTGTCCGACAAGGAGGATCTTGAACAACGGGCCTTCCTTCAGGTCGAACCCCGCCAGATCAAACAAAGCCTGCTGTTTTTTATCGGTCAACCGATGCGCGTCATCGACGATCAGCGTTGGCAAGCCGAATTGAACGGACGCCCGGCGCAAATGATCGGATAGATCTTTGTAACAACTGTCTTTCCCGCTCGACTCTGAGTCCGCTCCAAAGGCCGAGATAATGGTCTGACAAGGATCAACTGACAGATCTGCCGAGTAAGGCACAACACCAATTAGCAACTCTTCCTGGCTGTCCCACACGACCCTGCGGGCGACAGTCGATTTTCCACTGCCGCCACGGCCGGTAAAGAGGTTTAAAAAAGTCGGATTCTTGCAGATACTTTGAAGATGCTCGGCCGCCTGCCTATGCGCCGACCCCCAATAGTCGAACTCCGGTGCCGAACTATGAAACGGCGTAACCTGCACGCTCGCGTCCGCATTCACCAAATCACTCATCAAACCAAACCTTGCACATTGGGCTTTCCCACCCGAAACAATCTACAGCGTAATCCGTCACACCGCGCAGGTGATTAGCTCCGCTTGGTGGCCCTTGGTACATACTAGAGAAAATTCAACCTTTCGTCCAATTGGTCGCTGGTTTCAAAAAGCCGCACCTCAAAACGCTATCACTCGTCATGAAGATGAGCTGCATCACAAGGCGGTTTTTCCCAAAATTTTACCACAAAAAAGGCGTATACTCGACCATCTGACGAGCGCTGATTTAAGCCCAGAAACACCGCTGGTCAGCAGACACCTTAAGGCATTCGCGTACCGCATATTTTCGATTGTGCGATCTCAACAAAGAATCCGTCTGACCAGCATCGACATGCGCAACGCAAGACGTCACTTTGGGTTTGGTATTTCAGCCTTTGGCCTTGTCGGGTGCAGAGGCATAGCATCGCCGACTTTGCGCGGCACTGGTGCAGCAATCGGATCGCCTGCCGTTCTTCGCCCGATTCCCGACGTGGGTTACGACACCTTGATTGTCACATTCCGGAGGCAGACGAAGTGAAACGGCGTTTCTGAAGCAACCCTTATGTTCGGGTTTCAAAACACAGAAGATTTGACCGGCATCACAATGCGCGACCGCAGCCAGACCGAATTGAAATGCAGCCTAGAGAGTTATTTTTCCATTGGGGCCTCAGATAACCGCGTCAGCAAAGCATGCGCGGCAATTGCACGCTTCGGTTCAACTCACTACAATCCCAAAACAAATACAGTGTGGATGCGATGATCATCGCAGCGATCTGGAGTTTCGAGAGCTCTTACTGTCAACGCTAGGGCAACGCGCCCGTCATGTTCGCCATCCTGATCCTCGCTGTTGACGGGCAGCATGGTCCATTCACTGAAAAGCAACTCATTGCAGTCCATAGAATCCAGAAAAACTACGATAGGCTTATCAACCGCGATTCAACATACGATGCAACGCTCTGCTACCATTTGCGCAATTGTCTTAAATTGTGTGCTTTTCTGCCGTAACCTAACAATAAAAGTTATGCCGGGCTGGTTCAGGCCGCCATATAGTGGCGCAGAACTGAGGCTTCGCGAGCCTTGAGGGAATAAGCCGCCATCGGACCGAAACCAGAAACGCCATTGGCCAGCGACGGGAACAGTGCCAGCAATTCTGCTTTCTGATCGCCAGCAACGCCCTTCAAAGCGTTTTCCGATAGAAAAAAGCTCTCGGTTAGGGTGCCGTTCGAGCGGATGATCTGGTGCCGGTCGAACATCAGGTGGGTATATTGGATACTAAATCGCTGTTGTAGAGCCACTCCCGGCAGGCCGAGCAAATGTTTAGCCGCGACCAACACCCGAGCATCGCCAAAAAGGTAATCGGTCAAGCCTGTGTCAAAAAATATCCGGTGCTCTTGGCTGACAACAAGTTCGCGTTCGTTGCCGATTGCACCGGGGGCAAAGACCACTGGTGCAAAACTGCCTGTGCCCTGAACCTTGGTCCGGCCGATCCACTGAACAGGCTGAAACCCATTTTCTAGGGTCCAGACCCGTTGACTGGTTTCAATAATCTCGACCCCGGTGAGGCCCTGTTCTGTGTCAATCTCGGTGCCGGGGCCAAAACAAGTGATGAAATTGTTGTAACCCGACGACCCGATATTGCTGCCCCCTGTCTTGGTATAGGATACGCCATCCTGAAGCAGAATATCGGGACTGAACCCCCAGACGTCACCCGTGACGCCGCCCTGGGAAAACACCGTGATGGTTATCGTGGGACCGGTGGGATTGCCGTTGATGTCCAGCGCGCGCAAAAAGATCAGCGACTCAGCTTCGACCTCAGTGCCATTTGCGACGATGCCACCGCCATCGGTAATGACATGGTTGGCCTCGTCGTCGTCTTCGAATATATCGACATCGCCGCCGGTGTCATCGAGAATGGCAGTGGTGCCGCCACCCGCGGTGTAGGTAAACACAGTTCCATCCGGCGTATCAGAATTGTTGATCACCGGGTGGCCTACGATTGAGGCGTTTGAGCTGGAGTCGACAACCAAATTTGCGCTGTCGATTGCGAAAAAACTTCGTAGAGTCATTGAAGCACCATCTTGGCAGGAATTCAGGTTCAGTTTGCCCCAAGATATTGGTGTTGGTATGAAAGTACTGTGTCAAATATTTGATGGCGTCGGCAGGGTTTCTGGCCCAAGTCGCATCCTGAGTAAGGTGAAATATGGCACACGTGGTTTATGACATGGGCTTGACTCATCAGGCCGAGAACGACCGTTTCCCACCCTTCACTACGGATACTGCAGTTTGGAACGGAGTCCATATGGGTCTTTTTAGCCATTTGCCATAGCTCGCATCAATGACCGCTGAGTGGGGCAAAACCGCCATTTGCCGACGCAGCATATCCTTGGGCCGTCAGCATGCCGTCGGCCGCGATGCATCTCTGTTCGCCGAAGCGGCCGTTGAAGCCGATCATCAACGGCCGAATTCAAACGGCCCTTTAGGTGCTTGGCATCGCATTCGGAAAAAGCGAACGAATAACCGGGCGTTCGAGGGCCGCCATATAGGTCGTTAGCGCCGTGACGTCACCGACGGTCAGCTCACTCGTCATTCCATCAAAATCACCATCCTGATCGCCGACAAGTTCAACCGCTTGCAAACCTAACTCATTATGCTCTGCATTCCGTGTTCCCACCTTCTGAAATCAGACATTAAGCGCGCGATAGCTGCCAACGGCCAATTCTCGAACACTTATTTGGAGGTCGGGTAAATAAAAAGTGACACGTTTACCTGCTCGAAACTATCAGATGAACTCTGGGCAGTATCTAAATGGCAAGCATTGGTTGTAACTGATCAAATTTAGTGATGTTCTACGTGTCCGGCTGCGCTGAAATAGCGCCGGACACAACGATGGATGTGTTGCTCGATCAGAGTGTTTGGACATCTCGGTACTTCACCGAAATCAAGCCCCATGAAAGCTTGGGAAATCAGGGTTTGAGGTGCGGGTTTGGAATTAAGTGCTTTGACAAGCCCATTCAAGGCGGCGGCAACCTTCTCGTCTGACCAGTAATACCGAATACGGTCACTGTAGCTAAAGATTTTAAGTATGTTTAGCTCATCATCGGTGCCGCTGTAGTACCCTTGCCAATACCCTGGATGGGCGTTCATTTGATCATTGATAACGGCGCGGATGTTTGAACGCGTACCACCGCCAAGCTGGTCTTCGACAGAGGCAAGAGCCCAAACCGCTTCGCGAAAACGGAATGTCAGTTCCGGCCCTACTTTCAAGAAGAAGAAGTGATTTTTGACCAGGTCTTCCAATGCATCCGAGGATTGATAATCTGTCGAGTGTGCCTCAAAGGTTAGACTCGCCTCTGATAGGATTGCATCGCTCAGCGGCTGCGCCTTTTCGGGAACAAACGGATAGATTGAGGTGTGACCGAAGTCGACGCCGGGCTGGGTCACGACCGAGACAATGCGAGACCATGCAGCGCCCAGCCCCCGCGCGGTCCACGCATTGTGATGCGTTTGGATCGTGTCGCGGAAGCGGTCGACGGATGTCACGTCCAGCGCGTCGGGCTCTTCGGTTTCGCCGCCGGGGATCGGAACCTCGGTGCCAATGATATAGAATAGTTCCTCGGGATTGGGTGCGTGTGCCTCGGCCACGGCACACAGATCAGCCGCGCGACCGGCGATTTGCGCAAATGTCGGGTTGGGTTCGCCGCCGCAAGCCATGCTTGTGTCGAGGTGGATTTTCTTGAACCCGGCCTGCACATAGGATTTGACCAGTTCGCGCGATTTTTCCATGGCGATGTCGAGCGGCTCGGCCTTCCAGACGTTCGGGCCAAGATGATCCCCCCCGAGGATCAGTTGATCCATAGGAACGCCCGCTTGGGCCGCCATCTCGGTCAGCCATGCCATGAAGTCGGCAGCGGTCATGCCAGTGTAGCCGCCGTATTGGTTCACCTGATTGCACGTCGCTTCGATTACTGTCGGAAGGCCGGTCTGCTTGGCATAAGACAGCACCGCCCGCAGAACCTGTTCATTTGCCGTGCAAAAACAGGGTAGCCCGATAGCTTCGCCCGCGCGGTTTCGTGCAATAAGGTCATGTACCGTGCTCATGCGACGGCCCCACTTTTTTGGGATTCAAGGAACGCCGCGATTTCAGAAGGACTGGAGTTTCCCTCCATCGGGCCGCGGCGCGTCACGGCAAGCGCACCTGCCGCGTTAGCTTGGGCACCTGCATCGCGGAGGGTCGCGCCCTGTGCTAGCAATGAAATGAATGTCCCGCCAAAACAATCGCCCGCACCTGTTGGGTCAATCTCATTGACCGAATGCCCATCAAAATCAAAACGTTCGCCGCCCCCAACAATCGTCGCACCATGAGCACCACGCTTAATGGCAATGACTTCGGCTTTGGAGCTCAGGAGCTTTTCAATTGCGGCCTCTTCAGACACGCCGGGAAACAAAAACGCCAGATCGCTGGTGCTGGGCATCAGGTAGGTGCTGCGGTCCATAGCCTCGGTCAAAGCGTCCCGCACATCGTCATCGCGCATCAGCTCTGGACGGGCGTTTGGATCACAGCTGATCCTGCCACCGGCTGCATCGATTTGTCGTAGCGTGTTCATGATCATGTCGCGCATCCGTGCGTTGCCGAGCGATGCTGCTGAAACGTGCAGAATGGAATTTGCTGCATCGAGAATGGCTTCAGGCACCACAATGTGATCGGATGCTGTGTTGGCCATATGAAAGATGAAGCCGCGAGCCCCATCGTCGTAGTAAGACACGAACGCAACGCCTGTACTGCGATCTGTATTGACCGCAACCCCGCGAGTTCCGACACCGTCAGCCACGAGACGGCTCAGAACAGACCTCCCAAATCCATCATCCCCAACGCCACCAATCATCTCGGTCGGCGCGCCCATTCTGGCGGCTTGGTGAAGAAAGATGGCAGGTGCTCCACTAGGATAGGGCCCTGAATAATCAGAGATCTGCTCTAATGCGCAATTGCGACGATGTGAGACAAACTCGAAGAGGTTCTCCCCGACAGTTGCATTAGTTCTGACTAAGGACGTGCTTACCCTCTCGTTATGCAACGGTGTGGACAATTCTTTTACATGTGTCAAAGTAAGGGCCGCAGATTCGGAAAATTTTTGCATGACGTGTTGCGGAGGGAGGTCCGTTGCCTGATGAACAAAAAGAAAAAAATCAGCACGATGAACGAACTGTCCGATGCAATCGGCATCTCGCGCCCAACCCTGTCGCGCTACTTTCAGAATCCAGCTTCTGTCCGGCCCAGCACGTCAAAAAAAATTATCGAACGACTAGAATCGGTAGACTATGTTCCGAACTTTTTTGCGACGCGGATGAACCGTAAATCAACGGGAATGATAGGTGTTATTATTCCATATTTGAACGATCTGTTTTTCACCAGGCTTCTGGAAGAAATCGAGACCGCCGCGATGGAAGCTGGCTATACAGTTATCACTCAATGTTCGCATTCCGATCCGGGCATCGAAGCCCGCGCTGCAGAGACGCTCATGTCGATGAGTGTGGATGGTGCTTTGGTGGCACCGCTTGGCAATCAGAGCGACAGGGCGGTCTACGAGCGCTTGCAGTCGCACTTGCCGTTCGTATTGGTGGATTCACGCCCGGCAACGATGCCGAACGTCGATTTCGTCGGAACAGATCATGTTCAAAGTACTGGAATAATCACAGAATACCTTTGCCGCGTCGGCCCGCCGCCGGCGTTTCTGGCGATGCCGCGAGTTAATTTCAACGCGATGGAGCGCGAGAGTGCCTACACCAAAAAGGTAACCGAACTTGGGTACGATGCAGATGTAATAGGCGTACAGGCAATCGAAACAGACTGGCATTTCGAAGCCCATGGAGAGGCGGTGATGGACCACCACTTTGCGCGCGGTACATATTTAGACAGGTCGATTCTGTGTGCCAATGATCGTGTTGCGATTGGCGCATTGCGCGCCGCATCGCGGCACGGATTGTATCCCGGTCGCTTGCCAGAGGGCGGGTTACGCATCGCGGGTCACGATGATTACCCACTTTGCCCGTTTACGATTCCGGCGCTCACCACTGTCGCCCAGGACTTCGAAGCAATTGGAAAGACGTCCGTTTCCCGGCTGCTGGAGCTCATCGCGCACAAGGGTGACCCCCAGAGCCCTCAGATCAAGTTGCTCCCCGGAGCTCTCAAATTGCGTGAATCCGCCTGATCAATATCGCCCTATGGAAACTGCCTTTTACACGTGAAAAAAAATTTTATTGACGTAACTGATTCTTGCAGGCAATATTTACACGTGTAAAAAATGGGAGGACAATGAATGTCTATCAAGAAAACACTACTGACGACGGCAGTCGGCCTTGGCCTGACAGCCGGTTTCGCATCCGCTGAATCACTCACAATCGCGATCGTGAACAACGGTCACATGATCAACATGCAGAAAGTTGCAGAAGCCTACTCCGCAGAAACCGGTGTTGAGCTGAAGTGGGTTTCGTTGGAAGAAGGCGTTCTGCGTGAGCAGGTAACGTCTGACACTGCAACCGGTGGTGGCCAATACGATGTCATCAACATCGGTATGCAGGAAGCGCCAATCTGGGGTGCTGCAGGCTGGATCGAGCCGCTGGAATTTGGCGCTGAGTATGACGCCGACGACATTCTGCCCGCAATTCGCGCTGGTCTGTCCCACGAGGGCACCATGTACGCTGCACCTTTCTACGGTGAAAGCTCCATGGTTATGTACCGCAAGGATCTGACCGACGCAGCCGGCGTAACCATTGCTGACAATGACAGCTGGGACAACGTAAAGGCAGCCGCTGCCGCAATGCATGACCCTGACAACGGTGTATATGGCGCATGCTTGCGCGGTAAGCCGGGCTGGGGCGACAACATGGCGTTTGTCACGACAATGGTGAACTCCTTCGGTGGTGCTTGGTTCGACGCTGACTTCAAACCAACCATCGACTCTGATGAGTGGAAAGCCGCTATCAACTTCTACGTCGACCTGCTGGGCAACTACGGCCCTCCCGGTTCGGAAGGTAACTCTTTCAACGAAATCCTGGCTTTGTACAACGAAGGCAAGTGCGGCATGTGGATCGACGCGACAATCGCGGCATCCTTCCTTGAAGTTGACGGCGTTGCTTACGCTCAGTCGCCAAACGCTGGTAACCCAGTCGGTGCGAACTGGTTGTGGGCATGGGCCATGGCAGTACCAGCAGGTACAGAGAATGCCGAAGGCGCAAAAGCGTTCATCGAGTGGGCAACTTCCAAAGAGTACGTTCAGGCCGTTGGTAACCACCCTGATTTCGGCTGGGCCAAAGTTCCGACCGGTCAGCGTGCCTCGACCTATGGTCTGCCTGAGTTCCAGGCCGTTGCTGGTTTCGCCGCTGCCGAGAAAGCAGCCATCGACTCCGCCGCTCCTGCCGCAACTGACCTGAAGCCATACGTTGGTGTTCAGTTCGCTGCGATCCCGGAATTCCCAGAAGTGGGTTCCGCTGTTGCACAGGAAATCGCTGCGGCTCTGTCCGGTGCAAAGTCAGTTGACGACGCGCTGGCCGCATCTCAAGCTGCTGCTGCGGCAATCATGGAAGAAGCTGGCTACTAAGCCATTGCTTTGAAAAACACGGAAGGCCCGGTCAATTTGGGCCTTCCACCCCACTACGCCAGTTGCCAGATCGGTTGTTTCTAACACGCCCGTTTTCTGCCGACTCGAAAAACACCGACGATTCGTAATCAAATTAGAAACATTGCGAGCATTGCGCTTCGCAGGGGGTCTCTAGTCATGTCTAACAGAACACTGCCTCGTTTGCTTCAGTCACCCGCAGTCTTGCTGCTGCTGGTCTGGATGCTCATCCCGTTGTCGATGACGCTGTACTTTTCGTTCATCCGTTATGTCTTGAACAACCTGCGCCGGCCCGAGTGGACGACACCTGCCTTGAGCAACTGGCGCGGCTTTGGCAACTATGAGTTTGTTCTCAAGTCCAAGGACTTCCTCTTTGCCATCCAGAACAGTCTGTTGATTGTCTGTAGTATCCTTTTCTTGACCGTGATCCTTGGCGTTCTGATCGCGGTGTTGATTAACAAATCTTTCCCGGGTCAGGGGATCGTCCGTGTTCTTCTGATTTCGCCATTCTTTGTGATGCCAGCGGTGAATGCGGTCTTGTGGATCAACATGATCCTTGACCCGGTTCTGGGCCTTCAAGGTATCGCTGTTGCAGGCGTAAACGAGATGGTGGCCGGGTTGCGAGAGATGCCCGTACTCGGCGGGTTCTTCTCGCTTTGGCCTGAATTCAACTCGATTTCTTTCCGCGCTACACAGACCTCTGCCTTTGCCGTGATCATCATGGTCACATGGCAATGGACACCCTTTGCAGTCCTGATCTTCATGACCTCACTGCAATCAGAGGATCAGCAGCAAAAAGAGGCGGCAATCCTGGATGGCGCGAGTACCTGGTCGCAATTCCGTTTCCTGACGCTGCCGCATCTGGGACGACCCATTGCGATTGTGGTGATGATCCAGGCGATCTTCCACCTGTCGCTCTATGCCGAGATCGAGATAGTCAGCCGGGGCAACGGCAATAAGAACTTGCCCTATCTGATCGGTGAATTCGCCAACAACAATATCGGTGCTGCCAGTGCCACCGGTATCTTCGCAGTCATCCTTGCCAACATCGTAGCAATTTTCCTGCTGCGCATGGTTGGCAAGACACTGATGGAATAGGAGGACCAAACTATGGCAATTGTTGCTCAAACCTCAAAATACGGACAATCGGGCCGGACCATTCTGGCTTGGATAGTTGGTCTTTTGTTCTTCTTTCCGATCTTCTGGCTCGTCCTGACCAGCTTCAAGACGGATGCAGACGCGGTGAAACCGGAATATCTACTCTTCTTCACTCCGACGCTAGAGAACTATCTCAACATGACCGAGAACTACGACTATTGGCGCTTTGCGACCAACTCGGTCATTACTTCGGTCTTCGCCACGGTCTTTGCGCTCGTAGTTGGTGTCCCATGTGCATACGCCATGGCATTCAACCCAACCCGGGCGACCAAAGACGTGCTGATGTGGATGCTGTCTACCAAGATGTTGCCAGCCGCTGCTGTTCTCTACCCGATGACCTTCCTGACAAAGAGCCTTGGCCTCTTCGACACTCACTTCATGGTCATAGTGGTTCTTTGCCTTATCAACCTGCCGATCGTGATCTGGATGCTCTTCACCTACTTCAAGGAGATTCCGAAAGAGATCATCGAAGCGGGCCAGATGGACGGCGTGAACACATGGGGTGAGATCAGGGAAATCCTCATCCCGCTGGCCTGGGGCGGCATCGCCTCAACCGCGTTGCTTTGCTTTATCTTCTGCTGGAACGAGGCCTACTGGACTGTCCGGCTGACCACCACCGAAGCTGCAACGCTCTCTAAACTCATCGAAGGAAACCGTGCACCGGAAGGTCTGTTCTTTGGACGCCTCTCAGCTGTCTCGGCAGCCGCTGTCGGCCCGATCATCGTTCTGGGCTGGTTCTGTCAAAAACAACTGGTCCAAGGTCTGTCCTTTGGCGCGGTCAAGTAATTCAAGAATAGGAAAAGATCATGGGACGTATTGTACTTGAAAATGTGACCAAGAGTTTCGGCGAGACACAAGTGATCCCGCCCTTGAATTTGACGATCGAAGACGGCGAGTTTGCCGTGTTTGTCGGCCCCTCCGGTTGCGGTAAGTCGACACTGTTGCGGGTGATTGCAGGGTTGGAAGACTGCACATCGGGCAAGGTTTTCATCGACGGTGAGGACATGACCCAGATTTCTCCGTCCAAACGCGGGCTGGCAATGGTGTTCCAATCCTATGCGCTTTATCCGCATATGACCGTCCGCAAGAACATCGCCTTCCCAATGCGGATGGCGGGGATGCCTGAGGCAGAGCAGAACAAGCGCATCGACGCTGCTGCTGCATCACTGAACCTGACGGACTATCTGGATCGCAAGCCGGGCCAGTTGTCGGGTGGTCAGCGTCAGCGGGTCGCGATCGGCCGCGCTATTGTCCGCGATCCATCGGCATTCCTGTTTGACGAGCCTTTGTCGAACCTCGACGCCGCCTTGCGGGTTGGTATGCGCCTTGAGATCACCGAGATGCACGAGCGCATGAAGACCACGATGATTTATGTGACCCACGATCAGGTTGAAGCCATGACTATGGCCAACAAGATTGTCGTTCTGCAAGCTGGTGTGATCGAACAGGTGGGCAGCCCGCTGGAACTCTATCACACACCGCGCAACAAGTTTGTTGCCGGTTTCATCGGCAGCCCCAAGATGAACCTTATCGAAGGCCCAGAGGCCGCCAAACATGATGCGCACACCATCGGTATACGGCCAGAGCACCTCGACATATCGACGTCCGAAGGCACTTGGCAGGGCACAGTTGGTGTGGCCGAGCATCTTGGCTCTGACACTTTCATCCACATCCACGGCATCCAAGGCTGTGATCCGATAACAGTGCGGGCACCGGGTGATGTTGCGGTCAAGCATGGCGACACCGTCTACCTTACGCCGCAGGCCGCCCAGATCCATAAGTTTGGGGCAGACGCGTTGCGTCTGTCATGAAACTCTTGGCCGGGAAAATTGCTATGGTCACAGGTGGTGCCCGAGGAATCGGCCGCGCCATCTGCGAAGCGATGGCTCAGGCAGGTGCAACTGTCGCCGTGGCCGATCTTCGCGTAGAAGATGCCGATGAAATAGCAAAGGCAATTGGCGGTATGGCCGTCGCGATGGATGTGACTGATTATACCTCCATCGCAGCCTGTGTAAATCGGGTCGAGACCGCATTGGGCGGGATTGATATCCTTGTGAACAACGCGGGTATCTTTAACATGGCCTCGATCGACAAGATCACACCCGAAGACTATCGGCGTCAATATGACGTCAATGTCGGCGGCACGATCTTTGCTTGCCAAGCCGTTGTACCCACAATGAAGAAGCGTGGTGGTGGTGCGATCATCAATTTCTCTAGCCAAGCTGGCCGACGAGGAGAGCCTAACATTGCGGTCTATTGCTCGACCAAGGCTGCCGTGATCTCTGTTACCCAGTCGTTGGCACTGGAACTTGCGGATGACAATATCCGCGTCAACGCGGTAGCGCCGGGCGTAATAGACACGCCCATGTGGGATGTAGTCGACGCACAATTCGCCGAATACGAAAAGAAACCGAAAGGCCAGAAGAAGCGCGAAGTAGGGGAAGCTGTCCCGCTAGGCCGCATGGGGAATCCACGCGATGTAGCGGACCCCTGCGTGTTCCTCGCGTCAGATGCTGCCCGATATATTACCGCGCAGACGATCAACGTCGATGGCGGGAATTGGATGAACTGACGTTGGATACAATACAGAAACTCTCAAACGCAGTGTTGAACGACCTCGCTGATGGTGTAAGCGGTCCGAATTATAATCGGGCTGCGATCACGCCCGGTATTGTTCATATCGGCCTTGGCAACTTTCACCGCGCGCATCAGGCGTGGTACTTGCATAGATTGATGCAACAAGGTGAGGCAATGGACTGGGGCATCATTGGCGCGGGCGTGCGCGCAAGTGACGAAGAACAGCGGCAACGACTGGCTGCTCAAGACTACCTGACCACACTTGTTGAACTGGACCCCAAGGGACGGTCCGCTGAAATTGTTGGTTCAATGGTCGATTTCATCCCTGTGGAAGAGGACAATGCGGCCCTGATCTCCCAAATGGCAAACCCTGCAATCCGCATCGTCGCGTTGACTGTTACGGAGGGCGGGTACTACATCGACCCTGTGACCAAGGCGTTTGATGCAAACCATCCCGACATGCAGTATGACATGGCACATCCGGTCAAGCCCCGGACAGCCTTCGGCGCCATGGTCGCAGCACTGAAACGGCGCCGTGCAGATGGTACAGGCCCGTTTACAGGCCAAAGTTGCGATAACCTGCAAGGGAACGGCGCTATCCTGCGTCAGACGCTGGTATCGCTGGCACGCCTGTCGGATCAGGATCTCGCAGATTGGATCGATACCAACTGCACTTTCCCAAATTCGATGGTCGATTGCATCGTGCCCGCCACCGGGCCCAAAGAGTTGGAGCTTGTCAAAACGTTTGGCATCGCTGACGCGGCACCCGTGACCCACGAGAACTTTCGCCAATGGGTAATCGAAGATAATTTCTGCGCAGGGCGCCCGAACTGGGACAAGACCGGTGCCACCTTCACGAATGACGTTCATTCTTACGAGACGATGAAGATCCGCATTCTGAATGCCGGACACACCGTCATCGCCCAGGCCGGAGAACTGCTGAGTGCCGAGACGATCGCCGATTGCATGGCACACCCTCTGGTCGGGGCCCTGTTTCGCAAAGTTCAGACTGAGGAAATCGCTCCAACGGTCGCTGCGGTCCCGGAAAAGACACCACTGGACTACGTGGACTTGATCGAGCAGCGGTTCTCCAATCCTCGCATCGTCGACACCACCCGCCGAGTGGCATTCGACGGGTCCGCCAAGCACCCTGGGTTCCTGCTTCCAATCATGCGAGACCAGATGGATGCAGGGCGATCCATCGAGGGACTGGCGCTGGTCGAGGCCATCTGGGCGCGCATGTGCGAAGGCACACGCGAAGACGGCACCACTATCGAGCCTAACGACCCCATCTGGGAAAAACTGAATGCCGCGGCCAAGGTCGCAAAAGCCGACCCTCAGGCATGGCTGGACCAGCGCTCCCTCTATGGCGAGCTCGCCGACAACGCCGCGTTTCAGGATCGCTTCAGGCACTGGCTCACTTTGATATGGTCTGACGGGCTTGAGACTGCCCTGCGCGCTTACCTGCAAGGATAAAACCAAATGAAAGCCATCGTTTTCACAGGAAAAAACGACGTCGAGTATGCCGAGTTACCGGACCCCAAACCCGGCGCTGACGAGGTCGTGGTTGAGGTAAAGGCCCGCGGAATTTGCCATACAGATTTTTGAGGTCTTGAAAGACAATTACGGCACAGGTGCTTTCCCGGTTGTCCCCGGTCACGAATACGCAGGTATCGTGGTCGAGGTCGGATCGAGCGTCACCAGTGTTGCAACAGGTGACCGCGTCGCCGTCGATCCGAACATTGAATGTAGCACCTGCCGCGCCTGCCTGCGTGGGTGAGCACATTTTTGCGAAAACCTTGGCGCATATGGCGTAACGAGGCATGGCGGTTTCGCCGAACTCAGCGTCGTAAAGGCTTCAGCTGTTCATCCCATTGCAGATATGACGTTCCTTCAGGCAGTCCTTGCCGAACCGATGGGTTGCGTCCTCAACGGAGTTGATGCCGTGCACGCTTCTTGGATGGACGAGGCGTTGATATTTGGAGCCGGGCCAATGGGGTTACTCATGGGGATGGCGCCGAAGGCGTAGGAAGAGTTGCGTTTGTCGACTTGGCAGAAAGTAGGCTCGATCTGGCGTCGAGCTTTGGCTTTGAACCCGTTGCTGTCGGCTCAGCTGAGTTGTTGAAATGGCACCACCGCGCCGACCTTGTCGTTGAGGCCACGGGCGTCCCAGCGGTCGCCTCGGGCATAACTGGCTTCATGGCAAATGGAGGCAAGGGCCTGTTCTTCGGCGTGTGCCCGTCGGATGCAAAGATCAACGTGTCCCCGTTTGAGGTATTCCGCCGGCAGCTAACCCTCGCCGGTTCTCACTCTCTCAACCACAGTATTCAGAGATCTCTTGAAATTATTGATGGCTTAGGACGCGACATCGAACGGGCTGTATCTCACAGTCTTCCGCAGAAAGAGATTTCAAATATTCTCAGCTCAAAGCCTCCTGAGGATAGCCTAAAAATTCAGTGGATGGTGAATTGATGGAAATTCAACTTACGCAGAAACGGGCTGTGGATAGCTTGGCCGTGTCTGCTTAGCTGCAATGGATTGTCGACAAGCAATTGATAGAGTCTGATGCCCGAGAAATGTGCCGACACTGGAAAAAACCGTATTTGGAGTCGTGACTGTTTAAAATTCCTTCCGTCGAAACTTTGGGCCTTTCGCTGAAATCATAACAGAATATCCGAATAGCGAACCAGATCGACCAGCTGTTACTTTGGACGTTCAGGTCAAGTTGGCGAAAAGATTATGTCCTTCCGATCAGTTGGCACCGACACTTGAGCATGAGCTTCTTTTCTGGTGAAAAAGTTAGCTTACGCACTGCTTCTAAAAAGCTGTGAGCAGTTTAGGTTACCCGCCCCCAACCTGAATTCGACCATCAACGACTGAACCACGCAGTGCACACTTTTGACCGGTTTCTGCATGAAGTCACCAGCGCAAAGCCCAATTTAAACCGAAGGCAGTTTGGACTATCAGGGACGCTGCGGTTGTTGGCAAAGTATATGCTCACACAATTTCCGCTCTGGTAAAACTCTCACCCATCTCCATACTACTCAACATTGATCTGTTTTGCTGAGTTGACATGAACTTTGGCAACCCTGCGTTGACTTTCGATCCGGAGAACCACGATGAAACCGCCAGCCCTCATAGCTATCGATGGTACTCAAGCTTCCAATTTTTCGTTTGGAACGATGCAGTTCGGCGGAAAAGCCGGGAAAGAAGAAAGCCAGCGACTGTTCGAAGCCAGCCGTGACGCGGGCATCAATTTCTTTGATACAGCATATGTTTACACCGAGGGTCGCTCCGAACAATATCTTGGTGAATTCGCTGCTGTTGAACGAGACAGCCTTGTCATTGCGTCGAAATGCGCTTCCGTTGGCGGGGCAACTGCGGTTAGCATCCGCTCGCAGCTCGATGAAAGCCGCACCCGACTTAATATGGATGTTATCGACGTGTTCTACCTTCATCAGTGGGACAATGACACCCCTTTGGAAGAGACCTTTTCAACCCTGGCTGAACTTCGCGAAGTCGGCCTGTTCCGATACATCGGAGTGTCAAACTATTCTGCATGGCAAACGATGAAGGCCGCAAATGTCGCCGAAAAACTTGGGATTGGCATCGACATACTCCAGCCGATGTACAATCTGGTAAAAAGACAGGTTGAAGTTGAGATTCTGCCAATGGCAATAAGCGAAGGCTTTAATGTGGCTCCTTACTCACCTCTGGGCGGAGGGTTGTTGACTGGCAAATATGCCCACGGCGCAGGTGGGAGAATTTCTGATGATGAGATGTACAAAGCCCGGTACGGCGTTGATTGGATGCACGAAACAGCAAGAAAATTATCTGAATTAGCGGCTGTAGAAGATATCCACCCCGCAACGCTTGCGATCGCCTGGGTCGCCCGAAATCCCGGAATCACTCATCCAATCATCAGCGCGCGTTCCGTTGAGCAGTTGACGCCATCACTTGATGCCATCAAATTTAAATTGTCCGACGATCTGTACGACCAGATTGGTGCCATTTCGCGCTCACCTGCCCCAGCCACTGATCGTTTGGAGGAAGCCTAGGAGCTCTAGCGCCGCTTCCTCTAGCCCTGTTTTTCCTCTCATCGAACTCATGTTTTCCCTGGTAGTTGGCTGTGCCGCTTCGCAATGACTTTGGCACCGCTCAAGAAACGATGTGATAATCAGGCCACAACAAGGCTAAATCACTGTCTGTCAATCATCCCATGGAGTTAGCCGGACGTGCAAAAATAAATCATCCGGCGCTTATTGCTGTAAGATCAAGGCAAGATAGAATCGCATCAGAAATCCAAAGGCCGATGCTTAGTTGAATCTGAATTGTCATCCGCTACCCCGACGTCCAGCTTGTGCGGTGTTATCGGCATTGATCTAAGAAAATCGCGCAGGACGGAAAGGTGCGAGCATTGCCGCCTCTCTGCTTCCTAATGAGTCTTTGCCTCGCAATTCCTCTGCAACAAGTTCGCCAACGATGGCAGCCAAGGTCACCCCACTATGCATAGTCGCAACATACGTCCCATTGGGCCCGCAGGCTCCAATTACAGGTAAACCATCCTCAGGCACTGGACGCATGGCCAATGTTACTGACTCCCATTCAATATCCACACTCGGCAGCAGGGCTCGTAGCCGTGTCAGCGCAACCTCAGCCAGCAAGTCTGGGCGCTCCATTACGACCTCGCTAGTATCGCTTTGGTGGGAGGCGGATGTTGGAGCCAGAATTCGACCATCTTTGAGCTGCCGTAGTTCCTGCCCCGGCGCGGCAAGTATGTGATTTACAACCGGTGCTACCGGGCGTGTGCGCATCAAAAGTCCCGGTCTAGGTAGCATTTTCAGCGTCAGGCCGAACGGTGACAAGAGCGACGAGGTGCCAGTTCCAGCGGCAACTACAACCTGATCGGCGGAGAAAATGCCCAGTTCAGTTTCAACTCCGCAAACCTGCCCACCGCGCGTTGCAAGCCCACCTGCGAAAACGCCACCTACAAAACGCGCTCCAAGTGCTGAAGCGGCCTGCAAAAGCTCTGCAGTTAGAGTGGCAGGATCCACCGCTCGCTCAATAGGAAAGGATAGGCACCGCTCAGGTGGTGTCGCTATATTAGGCTCTAGCGTTGCGAATGCTGCCGCATCAATCTCTTCGACCACATAGCCAAGGCCACGCAGCGCTGTGGCTTGGTGGTCCAGCGCTTCCCCCTTAGCCTCCCAACACAGCGCCCCATTCTTCCTGCGCTCTGCGATGTTCAGGCAACGGGCCAAACGCGCATGAGCTTTGATGCCAGCCAAACGCAGCGCGAAGTGCTCGGGGTTCACATAAAAGCTTGCATTGATCCAGCCAAAACTGGCCCCGCTCGCCTGCCCTGCAGGCCCACCTGCATCAATTATCGTTACAGTGGCACCAAATCTAGCCAACTGATAGGCAATTGAGGCGCCGATAATCCCGGCCCCAATAACAATGACCTGCTTCTTCATCGAAATTCCCGCACTCCAGTCATCACCCATTGCATGTTGGTCCATAGTCGTTACGAGGCTTCATCGATCACCTTGAACTGGAGCTGTATTGGGAAAAAGGATTGAGGAATTACCATGGCCAAAGTACCCAAAAGAAAAGCGTCCCGCGTAGGATGGGCGGGGCTTAGCCGCCCTTATATTTTTCTAGCAAAGCCCAATACTCCTGATCTTTAAGTGCAGAGCATTTCTCCACTTCACCGAAAAAATCGTTGGGTAATTCGACCGTCGGAATCAACCCAATTGAACGGTGATGTGTTGCCATTCCAGTTTGGTATCGTCATGAACTTGGGTTTTGCCCGCCCGCCGATACCAGTATCCGGCATTAGCGACATCGCCCTCAATAGCATGCACCAGCCCATGCACCCAGTCATAGTCTGGCTCACCTTCATGTGCCTGACAGAGGTTGTGACACGCCCCCCAGTGAGGACCAGTCGTAAAATTGTCCTTGGCGAGAGCCTTGACTGCTTTAAGGAGTTCTAGATTACTCATTTCATATTACTTCCGGTCTCACGCGGCCTCTGTTTCGGTCAATTGGCGTATGATCAGGGCGTAATTTTCAACGCCCTGAGCACCGTTCACCAGATTGCGCCGATCAAAGATCATCGCCGGAACGCCATGAATGCCGTTCGATGTCCAGAATTGTTCCGCCTTGCGGATGGTGTTGGCAAGATTGCCCCTGTTCAACATGATTTCGGCTTCTTCGACATCAAGTCCGAGCTCACGCACGGCTTTAAGCAACACCTCTTTCCTACTGACATCCCGTCCTTTCGTGAAATAGTACCGAAACAGTGCCATTTTGGCTTCGTGCCCCTTCCCTTTTGTTTCGGCCCAATGGATCAGCTGATGAGCCAGAAATGTGTTCACGATCCGGCTCAGAGGCGTGAAGCTGAACTTAAAATCCAACTCCTCACCAATTTTCATTATCTTGTCGCGTGAATTGGCGCTGTCTTCGGCAGTGCTACCATATTTCTCGGCGACATGTTCTCTAAGATTCTGGCCTTCGATCGACATTTGCGGGTTCAACTCAAAGGGGTGCCAATGGACGTCAAGCGTTTTGCTGCTCGCATCAGCTGCCTGTTTGAGTTGACGATATCCAATGATGCACCAAGGACAGACAATGTCGGAGACGATATCTACCCGAAGATCGTGAGAGAGGGATTGCATCATGACTTCGCTTCTTGAATTTATCGATGTGGAATTGTTCCATTGTTGGCAGCCGCGCCAAAAATTGCCAGACCTTTTTAATCACAGTGAACGCACCTGCCATGCCCAACGGCAGAAAGCGCCAGCATTTGTGTGTATTGACGTGAGCGGCCCGCACAACAGCTAGGTGGCAGCCCGAATAAGGCCGGGCCAGCAGTTACTCTGCATTTAAGATCGATGAGGAATGCACAAGACAAGCACACTTTGCTGGCTTTCTGCGATGTCCTGAATGTCTGTCAACGGGGTTCTACAACGGTAGTTCAAAGTCGCCGTTTCTGTTCCAACCACGACAGACGTGCGGAATTTCTGGACGTTTTTGTCGAAAAAGAAGAACCGGTGAGTAAACGCTTCGTAACTTGCATTGTCTTTAGTGACGACCCGAACTTATGAAGGAACTGGACATGGAAGAAGTCCAGGGGCTCAGTATCGAACACTTTCTAAAGGATAAGAACGTCAACAGATGCGGTTGCAATGACTATCGCGGTCTTTTTTCGGCCAGTGATATCCTAATCGATTGATCTCGGCCGAACGTCAAAGTACTGATCTACGGCACCATCTAGAACAATTCATCCCTGCCTCTGGCGCAGTCGCAGATTTTGGTCGTTGAACGTGGCGAGACGCATTTAATATACCTTCGGTCATACAGGCAATCCTAGGTTACCCGAAATTGTCGACGCGACCACGTTTGTCGCCAGATCTGCATTTTCAGAGCCTTCTGCTACTTAGTAGAAAAACATGAAGGCCATCCTGTTCTCAAGCCAGCAGTGGATTGGTGCTCGTGTGTGACGATGCTATCAACATTCACAGCTAGGATAGGACCACCATGTCAATTCTTCAGATCGCGTCACTCCTAATCGTACTGGCCGGAGCTTTCGGGGCAATCAACTATCTCTTCCTCAGGCTGCCATCTGCGATCGGGATTCTTGTCGTGGCGCTTGCTACGTCTTTCGCGGTTATTGCCACGGATGCCTTGTTTCCTTCTCTGACTGTTGAGGAGCAGATACGCGCGCAAGTGCTTGAGCTTGAGTTCTCTGAGGCCCTGTTGGAGGGCATGCTGGGCCTTCTTTTGTTTGCCGGTGCCTTGCACGTCAAACTGTCGGATTTGCGCAAAGCCTGGTTGGTCATTTTATTGATGGCTACAATAGGTGTAGGCGTTTCAACCGCCATCGTTGGTTTTGGCTTCAGTTGGATCACAGGAATGCCTCTGATGGTCGCGCTGGTCTTTGGCGCACTGATTTCGCCCACGGACCCGGTCGCAGTACTCGGCGTGCTGCGGGAGGCTGATCTTCCGAAATCACTCGAAACCAAGATTGCGGGTGAAAGCCTTTTTAACGATGGCGTCGGATATGTCGTTTTTCTGGTGCTTGTAGGATTTGCCTTTCCCTCTGAGGTCGGCCATTCCGCTAGCCTTGCCGACGCCGGGGTGTTGTTCATACAAGAAGCGTTGGGCGGGGCTATCCTCGGGTTAGTTCTCGGCTGGCTGACCTTTCGGGTCATGCGGCAAATTGACGATTATTCACTGGAAGTGCTGATCACCCTCGGCCTTGCCTTCGGCGGTTATGAGTTGGCCGTTTGGCTTCATGTTTCAGCGCCCATCATGGCGGTCTGCGCAGGTCTGCTGATTGGCGATATCGGTTCCAAGCACGGCATGTCCGAAGAAACCCGCCAATACGTGGAAGCCTTCTGGAAACTGATAGACGAAATACTGAACGCTGTGCTATTTTTGATGATCGGGTTCGAGGTCTTTGCGATTGCGTTTAAAATCGACTTCCTGATCTCGGGCTTTATGGCCATCGGACTTGCTCTCGCGGCCCGGTTCTCCGCTGTTGCCATCCCGGTGCTCATCCTGAAGCCGTTTCGAACCTTCAGCAGGGGCATCATCCCCATTATGACCTGGGGCGGTCTAAAGGGCGGCATTTCCGTCGCACTGGCGCTATCATTACCCGACAGCGAGTGGAAGCCGTTGATCCTGACCGTCACTTATATTGTCGTGATCTTCTCGATCATTGTTCAAGGACTCACGGTCACACATCTGGCAGAGCGGGTCGGTCGAGCGCCAGAGTTGCCCGGCAACGGATAACTTTTCATGGGGCATCATTTTCGCGTAGCTTTTTAAAAATATTACAAGATTAGGATCGGTTGATTAACATGAATTGCCACATTCAGATGTCAGGGGATTTGAGGACATGATTCATACAGGCGAAGACTTCGTTTTTCTATCCGATGAAATGCTGGAGAAACTAAACATCTCACCGCCGGAGGTCGCCGACGCTATTGAGGCGGCTCTGGTGGCAAAAGCGGAGGGTCGCCTTCATACGTCACCCAAGACTGCTATTCTGCCTGGCCGGGCGCGCTATATGATGTCGACGCTGGCCGTTGGAGATGACGGATTTATCGTCGTCAAACAAGTCAGCCTATGTCCTGAAAATCCTAAGCAGGATCTTCCGGCCATTAACGGTGCGGTAATGGTGCTGGATGCGGAAACCGGCCTTCTTCGTGCGGTCGTTGGCGCAAACTGGATCACTGCGATACGTACGGCGGCCCTATCGGCTGTAGCAGCCCGCCGCTTGGCAGATCCGGCCTCGGAGACACTGACCTTCGTAGGGGCGGGCGTACAAGCGCATTCGCATCTTGCGGCTTTTTCAACCCTGTTTCCTTTGAAGCGGATCCGCGTGTTTGGGCGCGGGCAGGCGAACATGCAAAAATTGTGTAAGACAGCCAAGGACATGGGGTTTGATACTGAGGTAAGCACCAGTCCGGAGGCTGCGTTGAACGATGCGGACTTGGTGGTGACGTCGATCAATCTGGACTTTTCCATCAAACCATTTCTGGATGCACGGTGGCTGAAGAAGAACGCATTTGCAGCTATAACCGACGCCTGCATTCCTTGGGTTCCGGATAGCATGGAGGCCTTCAAAACGGTGATTGTTGATGATCTCACACAGGAAGCTGAAAGCGAGAAGCCGATGCTTCCTTACGAGCAAATAAACGACGATTTAACGGGATTGGTTACAGGCAAACAAAGTCTCGAAACACCGTCAGCATTTGCATTCCGAGGGATAGCACTGGGAGACTATGCGGTCGCAGTTTTGGCCGTTCAACGAGCAGAAGCTGCAGGCTTGGGACAACGCATTTCACCGTGAGGTGAGGAGTTTAGGGGGCGAAAATGAGTGAGGGCGACGAGAAAACAGAAGGCCGCTCACATGGAGAATGGTTCAAACCCAAGCAGCTTGACAATATGTTGTTGCGACTCGTGTGCATGTTGCTGATCGCCGTCATGATCTCGGTCGCACAAACGGTGCTGGGCGTCGCAACGATCATTCAGTTTGTGGTCATGCTGGTGAACAACAAGCAACCCAACGAGCGCCTAGTACAGTTTGCGACCGACCTGGGGATATGCGCCGTTCCAGATCCGGCCCGTTGAGCGTGCAGGATACGGTTGAAGGGACGGAAGCCCGGCAATAAACAGGCTGGAAATGATGCTTGTACTGTCCTGCGGCGCTCAGAAAAGGGAAACACATATGGAACATCCAGAAACTCCACATGCCGAAATTGTCGACGACAATCGGCTTGAGGCGCGTGAGGCAATGAGTGAAAAGCTGGCTGGGCTATGGTGGACATTTCTTGTGCGCGGTTTGTTGGCTGCGGCTGTCGGTATTGCTGCGCTGTTTTGGCCTACAGGAAGCATTGCTTTGTTGCTGCAGTTGGTCGGCTTGCTTCTGGTCCTCGATGGCGTTTTTACTCTGTTTGGTTTTGGGCAAAGAGGTGCAGCTGGTGGGGTCGGCATAGGTGCAGTTTTGATCGGTTTGGTTTTGCTGATTTGGCCTGAAGGAATTGCGCGATTTGCATTCGCATTGTTGGGCGCTTTTGCTCTGATTTCAGGAGCTAGTTCGTTGATGGCCTTTAGACAGATGACCGAAGGCGTTCCAGAGCGTTTACTCACCCGGAACGCCGGAATTGCGGCCCTTCTCGTTGGGGTGATTCTTATTTTCTGGCCCGGCTCAGGTTTGGTCGCCCTTGGTTGGGCCATTGCTTTTGCTGCGCTTGCTGTTTCCGTCGCAATGCTCACGCTGGCCTCACGGTTTAAGAGCGCGGACGAACGCCTCAAGACGCGAGTGATCAATCTTTAATTGGCAGGGGAAGCATGGGTTTTCTGGCGTTTACCATTCGTCCTAAGTAATGAGGTTAAGAACTCGAGATTGATTGGGGCTTAATGCGTGCGTCTGGACTTGCCGTATAAGAAAGCCAGATTTTCTTCTATCAGAGAGGTTAGCGTATTTGATCTATTTTCTTATCATAATGCTCGTTGTCGCTGGCGTAATTGGTTACCAAAATGGCGCTTATCTTTTGCCATCCCGCTATCCCGAAACTGGCTCCGAAAGCAGTCACATAGCATTCTTCAATGAAGTGATTGCCATAAATGAGAAGTGTCCCGGGGCTTAGGCCTTGGCAGCAACATGGCTTGGTAAATTGGGGAGCAAAATTACCACCCACTGAAACGTTTCGATCCAGTGCAGAGGGACAGGAAATCAACAAACGTGTTTGGGGGGCATAAAAGTTCAAACCCTTTGGTCTAGGGACCAGCGTCGGTAGTCAGATTTTTTGCGCGCGGTAGTTTAGAGGGGGGGGTCGGAAGGCCGATGCCTACAGTCGAACCGTTGGTTTGGCGTGGCATCCGCTGAACTTGGCCGAAGTGGGCGCAGACTCAGGTCCCCATTCGCTGCTCTGCCCACGAACTCATTGACGGTTTTGCGCTAACCCATACACTAGTGTCGACAAATGGGAGCCCCCGTTTATGGCAAGACTGTACTGGACAATTTTAGGCTTGATGGCGCTATTTCTTGGTGGAATCGGCGTATTGCTTCCGCTGTTGCCAACGACGCCCTTTGTCATTTTGGCCGCCTTCGCCTTCGCCAAGGGGTCACCGCGCCTTGCAGCTATGCTTGAAGATCACCTTGTCTTTGGACCGATTTTGGATAAATGGCGAATTCATGGGGCGATTGCCCAACGGTACAAAACCCTAGCTCTTGTGATGATGATCTTCGCCTTTGGCGCAAGCCTGGCACTAAACTTGGCAAGACCAATTTTGCTCCTACAAGCAATCTGTATGATTTGTGCTGCAACGTTCATACTAAGCCGCCCAAGCGGACCGAGTTAAGTGTGGTCTTACGCCTGGCTTGGCGCTTCTCACTGGATCCGCCATGCGCTGCGGCGTGCATGAACTCACACTCAGCGGACAGAACCGACCTTGGATTTTTCCTCTTCGCTGACGCAGCATCGCTTCGCATATGCGACGCGCTTCTCGCTGCGTTGCAGCGCAAGTCGCGAAAGCAGTCATTGCTTGCTGGTTGCGAACGACTGATCCAAATCGCGCATTCGCTGCATGGTATTTGGACACGAAAGACGCGAACGCACCCGCCCTGTTCAAACGCAGCAACTGGCATTTGGGACAACACCATCGCGCGCGTTCGTTTCCACTATGACAATCCAGTTGCCCGGTCAGGCAAACCATTGTATGGGCGCGTCTTGACCGCTGTTCAATGCGCTTAGCCGTCAAGCACGGGTCTATCATAGGCGTCAAGTGCTGCGGCAAGTTCGGGGTTCGACGTGGCAAAATCTGTCAGCTTGACACCCATGCGTGCGGCCTCCGCCGCTTTTCTGAATGCGGTGACACCGCTGGCAGCACCCATCGGGTGGCTCACAATGCCGCCGCCAGCGCAGATCAGGAAATCCTGATTGCCAAGCTGTGCGGCGGTGGGCCCCACCTGCCAGACCGTTTGTCCGGAAGAGAACACCGGCAGCGCACAGCGTGCAGTACCAGGCAGTGAGGCCTGAACAGCGTGTGCGGCAGCCATGACCACATCGTCGGGTTCGGTGAACTTGTTTCCCAACCCGTTCACATGCAGGTGGTCCGCGCCCGCCATACGCCAAATCTTCTGAATGACCGAATAGTCCATACCGATATCGCCTGATCGCGAGAAAAGGCCCCAGCCGTTTCTGTGTCCGTGGATGGGCAGAGTTGTTCTGTCCCGCAGGAACCGCAATCCGGTTGTGCCGACCCAGTTCAGCGAGACCATGAGGCAGGTCGCCCCGAGTTTTTCCAGGCGCTCGGCATGGCGCGCCATGGCGTCAATCTCGTCGGTGATATTAAAGGCGTACATGACCTTGCGCCCCGTGCGGTCGGCATGGGCGTTCAGAACCGCCATCACCTGGTTTGCGCGTGCGTCCAATGGGCAGGACGGGCCATCGGCCTGCAGTTCGTCATCTTTGATGAAGTCGAGCTCCGCTTCGGCCAACTGACCGGCAAGGCTGGCGGTGTCTTCTGCGCTGAGCCCGACAGAAGGCTTGATGATTGTGCCGATCATTGGACCCTCGGCGACGCCCATCAGCGACCGGGTGCCCGCGATGCCGTGAGCCGGGCCGGGCTGGGCGGCAGCGAATTCGGCGGGTATGTCCAGCGATAAAATCCGGATCGCCGAAAGCTCGGCAAGTTCGAAGAGATTGCCCGCGATGGTGGCCATGAGATTAGGTATAGAGGCCCCGATATTGTCCATCGGCCAACTGATCGTGATCCTGCCGCGCCAGTAAGACGGGCCGGTCTTGCGTGAAGGCAACGCGGGGTGGTCCGAGTGCCCTGTCTCCTCGATATGTTCGACGCGGGCGGCGGCACGCGCGCGCAGCGCGTCGGTCTCTGCGGCCAGCCTAACGAACGTGCCGGTAGATTGCTCGCCCGCAACGACCGCCGCGGCACGATCCAATCCAACCGGGGTTTCGATGTCATAAATGGCCGTGAAACGTTGGCTCATGTCCGTGCCCCGCCGCCATCGCGGACCCAGCCAAAGAAGTCCTTTGAGCCCATCTGTCCCCCTTTCAATGCGATCTCCAGTCCGTTCAGTTCGTTGTCCGATCGGGCCCGGCAAATCGCGGCACCGGGGATCGTTGGTGCAGCGGCTTCAAGTGCGTAGATCCCAAGCTCGGCGCACACCCGCCCCGACGTGTCGCCACCCGATACCACGATGCGGCGCAGGTTGGCTGCGGCGATCAGTCGGGCAAGAATGCGTCCCAATGATTGGCCGATGATGTCGTTGGCGGCACTTGGATCCGCCACGCTTTTGTGCAGCCGCGCGACTTGCGGATCATCAGGCCCTTCGGCCGTCAGGACCAGAGGGCAAAGCCCATCCGAAAGCGCATGCATCGCCGCCTCCAAAGCCTCGGCTTCGGCGGTTTCCCGATCCGGAGCGGAGGCACACAATTGAGCGGCATCGACGCGAATACGTGCGAAGCCGTTCTGCGCCGCCCAGGCAATCTGGGCCGCCGTGACGGGCGAGACCGAGCCCGAAACGACCGCTGTTCGGGAATCTACCCCAAGCCCTTTGGGCGGTTCCGGTTCTGCAGTTGCGCCAGTTTCGACAAAATGGGCGGCGAGAGCATATTCGACGCCTTGTGAACCGACAACGAACCGGCTTTCACGGCGCCTGTTCCAGAGCAGTTCCCCGATGGTTCCAAGATGGGTCTCGTCAAGGCAGTCGATGGTACAGAGGTTGGCACCCTTTACCTGATCCAGAAGCGCCGCGGCCCGAGCAGGTTGCGCCAATCCGTGCAGATCAAGGTTGCGGGTGGGACTATCGGTTTGATCGGAAAGGTGCCGCGCCACGCTGGCCTCGGCCATCGGCGTTACGGGATGGCGGGACATGGTCGGATGGCGGTCGAGCCGGTAGATGGTGTCGCCAGCGGCGCAAAACAGGTCTCCGAACACCTGATAGCGGCCAATCGGCGGGGCCGCCGTAAGGACGGGGACTGTCGCGGGCCCGAACCGGTCGATGGCCAGGTCGATCACCTTGCCGATTGACCCCGTATCGGGCGCGCTATCAAGCGTGGAACAGATCTTGTAATGCACAAGCCCGGCACCGGTCCTGTCCAGAAATTCGAGCAGCGGCGGAATATGCCTTTCCATCCATTCGGGTGATTGCGCGCGTGACTGGGTGGCGATGCCGAAGGCTTCGATGCCGTCGCAAGCCGCCATCTGCTCCGGTGTCGGGCGGTCTAGGAAGAGGATGGAGGGAATGCGGGAAAAGCTCAGCACTTCCATGACGGCAGCCGCGCCAGTGAAATCGTCACCTAGCCAGACGATCTTGGGGGACTTACCGCCGTTGGCCATTGCGCTTGAGTTCATATATCATCTCATCATACCAGCATTTAGGCTTAAGCCTAGGCAGGAGGCCGGTCAAGGCGCAAGACTTGCGCTTTTTGATCGTTAGAGCTAGCGCAATCGGGTCTGGGCCAAGGCATCTGGAGAGGTGAATGTCGTCAAAGGAAAGCGCGGGGCAGCCCGAAAAGATCACACGCCTCAAACTGTCGGAACAGGTACTTGAGCGTCTGCGTGCTATGATTATCAGCGGTGAACTGAAGGCCGGTGACAAGGTGCCGTCCGAGCGCGCGTTGATGGCGCGTTTCGGCGTTGGTCGCCCGGCGGTGCGCGAGGCATTGCAATCTCTCGATACGCAGGGGCTGATTACGATCACCCACGGCGAGCGCAGCCGTGTAAACGAGTTGTCGGCACAATCCGTCATCAGCCAAAGCGACAATGTTGCACGCCTGTTGCTTGAGGCCGCACCTGCTAACCTGGAACACCTCAAGGAAGCCCGGCGCATGTTCGAACTGGGCATTGTCCGGTCTGCCGCCGAACGGGCAGGCCCCGAGGATGTCGCCCGGCTACGCGAGATCGTGCGTGACCAGCGTGACCATCTGCCAAACGACGGTGAAAGCCGCGCCTTCGTCGAAGCTGACATGCGGTTTCACACCGCGATTGCCGAAAGTCTGGACAACCCGGTCATTGCGGCGGCATCGGCCGCGATGCTGGGTTGGCTGCGCGACTATCACAACTCGCTTCTGCGCTGGTCCGGCATGGAAGACGTGACGCTGGCCGAACACGACCGGATCATCGACGCCATAGCGGCCAACGACCCGGACATGGCCGTAGACGAGATGAAATCCCATCTGGATCGCTCGCAGTCGCTGTTCAAGCCGCGCGCGCAGGACCAATAATTGGTTCCGGCAAACATCCTACATCACCCTGAACCCTATCGCCTGCAAAGGCGCTGGATTGACCGGTTTTTCAAACTGGTATAATCATCAACTGATATGGGTGGGGTGCTAAATCCATGTCAATTGACAGGAATGTCGTCTTATACGGGACCTCGGAAGCGCCGGATCGTTTAAAGACGGTGCAATTGGGTCCGCTTTCGTTTGTCTACACCGCGGAGGCCATTCGGCGCATATGCTGGCACGAGGCCGAGTTGGTGCGCGGGATCGCATGGCCGATCCGCGACGCAAGCTGGGGAACGTATCAGTCGGAAATACTGGATGAGCAGGTTGAGGAGTCAGATGGCGCATTCTCTGCGCAGGTGAATTTTTCGGTGGCCGAAGGGCGGCTGTCATGCCTGTTGAAGATACAAGCATCCGAAAACGGCACGTTTGACCTGGACCTATCGATGACGCCAGTCGGAGGCCCTTTCTCTACAAACCGTGCCGGGTTCACTGTTCTGCACCCGATCAAGGGGATCGCAGGCGCGCCCTTGAAGGTGACTCATTCCGACGGGGCGGTCGAGGATACCGACTTTCCGCGACTGATCTCGCCCGGTCAGCCGGTCTTTGACATCCAGGGGCTGCGCTATGGTCTCGATGGCCGGACCGTCGACATTGATTTTGGCGGCGACGTCTTCGAGATGGAGGACCAGCGGAACTGGTCGGATGCCTCTTACAAGACCTACTGCGTGCCGCTGGTCTTCCCTTTCACGTATGAATTGGACGCCCCGCGAAGCCAGTCCATCAAGCTGGCATTGGCAGGCGAGGCCACGGACACGGCGGCGGCTGCAGGTCAGGCGCCCGTGACGATCCAACCCGCCGAAGCCACTGCCCCAGCCATGGGCTTGGCCGTTGAAGCGGGCTGGCTTGAGAATGACGGGATCATTGCGGCCAGCGGCGTGCAGCATTTGGTGGCGCGGATCGGGCCAAGTCTGGATGCGGCGTTCCTCGCGCGGCTGGCCAATGTTGCTAAAGATCACGCGTTGCACCTTGAGGTCGTGATCGCAGACAGGGCCGATCCTGCGGCATTCCTTGACGAAGTTCGCGATACTATCGGGCAGATTGGGCTGGACCCGGCACGGATCATCGCGCTGCCGGAAGCCTACCTTGGTAGCCACCAACCGAGCGGCCCCTGGCCCGATGGCACGACGCCGACCGATGCGGTGCAGGCCGCGCGCCAGACGTTTCCGGGCGCGGCAATCGGTGGCGGGATGCTGACCAATTTCACCGAGTTCAACCGTTTCCCGCCCAATCCGGACCAATGCGATTTCGTGACCCACGCGAATTCTGCCATCGTTCATGCCGGTGACGATCTTTCGGTTTGCGAAACATTGGAGGCTCTGCCCCAGATATTTGAAAGCACGGCGGCTCTGGCGCAGGGCGAGCCTTGTCATCTGGGGCTCTTATCCATAGGGATGCGCACCAATCCTTACGGGGCCGAACTTGCCCGCAACCCGGCCCAGGTGCGGCACACGATGGCTCATGAGGACCCGCGCCAAAAGGGGCTTTTTGCTGCCGCATGGGCCGTGGGCGTTCTGGCGGCAACGCAGGCACAGCCGATTTCGTCGCTGTGCCTTGGTGCACCCACGGGGCCGTTTGGAGTGAGCTACTGCAAACAGAGCTACCGCCAGGCCTATTTCGACGACAGCGACGACGCTGCGGTCTACCCAATATTTCACGTGATCCGGGCGGCGACACTCATGGCCGGTCAGCTCCGGCTACAGCCAGAGGGAGTGCCTGAATGTCTTCGGGCCTATGGTGCGGGCACGTCCTTCATGATCTCGAATCCGTCTACCGAGCCTCGTACCCTTCGGCTGGCAGTGAGTGCGAAGGTTGCGGTGATGAACACTGAGACCTTTACCACCGCCGCCAGAGATATTGATTGGCTGCGCAACACGCCGCGCCTCGATGCATCAGAACTCACCCTGGAAGGATATGCCACCGCCTTTGCCGACATCTAAGCTACGAAACCCGAATCTTTGAAACCGGTCATATGGGAGGAAGACAATGAAACACAACATCACCCGGCGGACGCTTCTGGCGTCAACCGCAGCTACGGCCATGTTGGCCAGTTTGCGACCCGCCCATGCCGCAACTGCGGCCGAGCGTGCGGTCGAGGCGGCCAAGCAGTTTTCGGGCATCACGCTGAATGTGTTCTACGAGGCGGGACTGCAACCGCTTGACCCCAAGAACTTCACAGGCCCGATGTGGGAAGAGTTGACCGGCATCAAGATCAGCGTGATCGAGTCGCCAATCGACCAGATGTTCACCAAGACGATGCAAGCGCATCGCGCAGGCTCGGGCGCCTATGACGTCTTGAATGTGCTGCCCAACCAGATGCCGGACCTTGCCATTGCCGGTGCGCTGGAGCCGCTTGATGATTTTGTCGACAAATACGGGTTCCGCGATGAGCTCGACCTGATCGCGCCGGTCTATCGCGACAACCAGATGAAGGTCGAAGGCACGATCTACGGCTTCCCCGACGATGGCGACGTGTTGATCATGTACTACCGCCGGGACATCTTCGAAGACCCCGAAACCATGGCGGAATTTAAGGCCAAGCACGGCTATGATCTGGCGCCCCCCACCACGTGGGAGCAATTCGCCGAAATCGGCCAGTTCATCACCGACAAACATGCGCCCAACATTTATGGCGCGGGCATGCTGCGCCAGCCGGGCAATGCGCAGTTCATGTTCCAGGAACGGTTCCGGGTCGAGGGCGGCAAGTTCTTCGACCTCGACACGATGCACGCGACGGTCAACTCCGACGTGGGCGTCAAGGTCTTCACCGAGATGGTGGCCGAAAACACCTGGATGCCGCCCGGTGTCGAGCAATGGGGCTTTGGAGAGGCATTCAGCGCCTTCTTGGCGGGCGATATCGCAATGACTATCTCTTGGCCGCCGGTCGGTCGTTGGGCCGCCGGGTACGGCAAGGGCACCGAAGCGCTGAACTGGATTCCGGAAACCACCGTGGCCGACACCATCGGCTATGCGCTGCCACCGGGTGGACGCCCGGAACTTGCCGCTGGCTTCTCGCTTTCGGTGGCGTCGGGATCGGCGCACAAGGAAGCCGCCTACCTGTTCATTCAGTGGATGAACTCGGAAGAGATCAGCCTCCAGCGCGTACAGCTGCCCTTCGCCCTGCGCGATCCGTTCCGCACCAGCCACTTCGAAAGCGAGGAATACCGCTCGCGCTGGCCTAATGCCGGGGATTACCTCGATGTTCTGAAGGAGGGTGCAGAAACCGGGCTCTTGGACCTGTCGCTGTTACAGGTCGACCGATACGAAGAGGCGCTGCGCCAGGGCATCAGCCGCCTGTGGGCCGGAGACGATCCCAAGGCGATCCTGGATGACATGGCAGGTCAATGGAACAGCCTGACCGACCGCATCGGAGTGGACAAGCAGAAGCGCGTCTACGCCGATTGGGCCAGCAAGCCCAATGCCTATCCCTGATCCCACGACATCTAGATCCACCTCCCGGGCCGACACGGTCCGGGAACCCTCCTTGTCCAGCATCGGCGCGGATTGATCCCATGGCGACGACACAGAGCGGTTTCCTTGAACGGGAATCGACCTTCAAATACCTGCTCATCGCACCGGCGGTGTTCGTCATTCTGCTGATCGGCCTTTATCCGTTGATCAAGCTTGGCGTGACATCGTTTCAGGACATTTCGATGTTCGGCGAGGATCTGAGCTTTCAGGGCAGCCTGAACTACGCCCGGCTGTTCGAAGACTCCCGCCTTTGGGAGTCGCTTTTGCACACCGTTGTTTTCACTCTGGTCGCCCTGCCGATTGAGGTGTTCCTGGGTTACCTGCTCGCAGTCCTGTTCCTTGAAAAACTGCCTCTGAAACAGGTGTTTGTCGCGATCATCTTGTTGCCAACGATCATCTCGCCCATCGTGGCGGGCTCGACGTGGCGGCTGATGTTCGACCAGCGCTTCGGCCCGATCAACCAGATCATCAGCTGGTTCGCGGGCTACGAGGTGAAACTGCTTTGGACTATTGAAACCGCATGGGTCTGGCCCGCGATCCTGATCGCCGAAGTCTGGCAATGGACACCGTTCATGTTCCTATTGCTTTTCGCGGCGCTCTCAAACGTCGACCGAGAACAACTGGAGGCCGCGCAGATCGATGGGGCGTCCTGGTGGGTGACGTTCCGGCGCATCGTCCTGCCGGCGATCCTGCCCGTGATGTTCATAGCCATTCTGATCCGCGGTCTGGACCTCTTTCGCATATTCGACGTGATCTGGACGATGACCTCGGGCGGGCCGGGCACCTTCACCGAAACGATTTCGATCTATGCCTACCAGATGGCATTCCGCGAGTTCGAGGTCTCTTATTCCTCGGCCATCGCGTTTCTCGTGATCTTTATCCTGACAGTGGTGATCATCTGGCTTCTCAGACGGGTGGAGGTCGCCCGATGACGCGTTCCGACAAAGGCTGGCGTTACGGTTTGCGCCTTGCACTTGTGCTGGTCGTCACGCTGATCTTCGTGTTTCCGATCTATTGGCTCGCTGCGATTTCGATCAAGACACCTGACGAGATCTTTGCCTATCCCCCGGTCTGGATCCCGTCAGAGTTCCATTTCTCCAGCTACATCACCCTGTTTCGCGATGGCGACGCCTGGTCGGTCTGGAACTCGCTCGTGACGGCAGGAGTCAGTACCGTTCTGGCGATGATTATCGGCACAATTGCCGCCTATTCAATCGTCCGCTACCGGACGGGTGGCGATCACTTGGCAATCTGGATCATCTCGCAACGGATGATCCCACCGATCTGCGTGGCCTTTCCGATCTTCTTGCTGTTTGTGTCGTGGAAAATGATCGACACCTACGTCGGTCTGATCCTGCTTTATACCGCATTCAATGTGCCCTACGTCACCTGGATGATGCGCGGATACGTTCAGGAAATCCCACTGGAACTTGAACAAAGCGCGCTGGTTGACGGGCTCAGCCGTTGGGCCGTGCTGCGCAAAGTTGTTCTGCCAATGGCGCGCGCCGGACTGTTCGCAACCGCTGTTTTCACCTTCATCTTTGCGTGGAACGATTTCCTGTTCGCCCTGATCCTCACAAAGTCCGAGGTCGTGACCTATACCGTCAAGGTCACAGGCTATTTCGGGTCGCAATCAACGTTCTGGTCGAAGATCGGCGCGATGAGCATGCTGGGCGTTTTGCCAATGATGATCGTCGTGGGAACCATGCAGCGGTTCATCGTGCGCGGCATTTCCATGGGCGCGGTGAAAGGATGATCTATGCCTGATCTGAGTTTGCGGAACATCAACCATTACTACGGAGATTTTCACGCCGTGAAGGGCGTGTCGCTGGACATTTCGGCCGGAGAATTCGTTGTTCTGGTCGGTGCATCGGGCTGCGGCAAGTCTACATTGTTGCGCGCGATTGCTGGACTAGAAGAAGTTTCGGAAGGTGAAATCACCTTGGGCGAACGACAGATCACGAACCTGGCCCCACGTGAGCGGAACGTCGCAATGGTGTTCCAGTCCTACGCGCTTTACCCCTATCTCAGCGTCTACGAAAACGTTGCCTTCGGACTTCGAGCCCGCAAGACTCCCGAAGACGAAATCAAGCGTCAGGTCGCCTGGGCGGCGGAGGCCCTGAACATTACAGACTATCTGGACCGCCTGCCGCGCGACCTGTCCGGAGGCCAGCGCCAGCGCGTTGCAATCGGGCGCGCGATCGTGCGTGATGCCGATCTTTACCTCTTTGACGAACCGCTCTCGAACCTTGACGCCAAGCTGCGCGATGGCATGCGCGAGGAAATCAAGCGCCTGCATGAACGGCTGGGCAAAACCTTTATCTACGTGACCCACGACCAGATCGAAGCGATGACGCTGGCGGAACGGATCGTCCTGCTGCGCGACGGGGCAATTGAGCAATCCGGCCCCCCGCTGGACCTGTTCGAACGCCCCGACAACACCTTTGTCGCGGGTTTTCTTGGCTCGCCCCCAATGAACTTCATCAACGTCACGGTCGAAAGCGGATCGGTGGTTCTGGCCGACGGCCAGCGCCTGATGGGAAGCAAAATGCCCGATGGCCGCTATCGCTGGGGCGTCCGCCCGGAGCACTTCACGACCCAACCCGATGGTCCTTTGGCGGTCACCCTAGATGTCATCCAGCCAACTGGCTCGCGCGCCTATGGGTCATTCGATCTGGCGGGCAGTCATGTTGTGGCGGAATTCGAGGCCCATATCGGCGACCGGAAAGACGTCCGTCTTGGTGTGGCCATCGAGCGTACCGATTTCTTCGACCCTCAAACCGGAAAGGCGGTCAAATCCAAATGACACAGCTCAAAGACCTCACGGCCACCCGCGATCTGCATCTTGGCACCTATATCGGAGAGTTCGCAACGCCTGGCATCGGCGCGATCCTGAAGAGCGCGGGTTGCGATTTTGCCTTTCTCGACATGGAACATAGCGGGTTTTCGTTTGAAACCGCCAAGTCCGTCCTGCGGTCTCTGCAAGACGCTGGGCTGGCCACGCTTTTGCGGCCACCCAGCCATGCCATTCATCACATTTCCCGCGCCTGCGATGTGGGCGCGCAAGGCATCTGTCCGCCGATGATGGGCACGGCGGAGCAAGCGCAAACCGTGATCGACGCGATCAACTATCCGCCGACCGGCACCCGAGGCGCTGCTTTTGGCATTGCCCATGACGATTACGTGGCGCGCTCTGTGGCGGATGCGATTACCTCTGCCAATGCCAAAACCTGCTTTGTCGCGCTGATCGAAACCGCCGAAGGCGTAGAGAATGTCGAGAGCATCGCCGCCCTGCCCGGCTGTGATTGCCTGTGGATCGGTCATTTCGATCTGTCCAACTCGCTCGGGATTCCAGGCGAGTTTGAAAACCCGCTTTTCACCGACGCCATCGCCAAAGTCATGGCTGCCGGCAAAGGCAGTGGAAAAAGCGTCGGCCGGTTGGTCAACACCGTACAGGACGGCACGCGCTGCATCGCCGAAGGCTGCGACCTGGTCTGCTATTCTGGGGATGTCTGGCTGTTCAAAGAGGCGCTGCAAAACGGGTTCGCAAACATTCGCGGACCGCAATGAATAGGGAGAGACTGATATGGGCACCTTCCGCGTTGGGCTAAGCGCTGATTTTCGAAAGCCGGATGGCAGCGCCGCGTTTCCGTCCTTCGATCTCACGCCACTTGAAGACAACCCCAATCTTGACTGGTCCTATGTACCCGTCAGCGATGGGCGCATCGCCGCGGACGACATGGTTGGCCTCGACGCCCTGATTTTGTTGGGCGCACGGTTTGACGTCGACAGCTTTCCCGGAGATGGCCGCCTGGCACTGATCGCGCGCTTCGGTGTGGGTTATGATAATGTCGATGTTGCCGCCTGTGATCGCAACGACGTGGCCCTGACGATAACCCCCAATGGCGTCCGACGGCCCGTCGCCGTCGCAATCCTGACATTCATCCTGGCTCTGTCCAGCAAGCTGATGGTCAAGGACCGCCTGACGCGGCAGGGGCAGTCCGGCTGGGCGCAAAAATCAGCTTATATGGGCGGAGGGCTGGTTGGAAAAGTCCTGGGGTCTGTCGGGGTCGGCAATATCGGGGCCGAGATGTTCCGCGTCGCGCAGCCCCTGGGGATGAAGTACATCGCCAACGACCCCTTTGCAGACTCCGCCGAAACGAAGAAACTGGGCATAGAACTGGTGTCGATAGAAGAAATGTTCCGGCGCGCCGATTATCTCGCCATCAATTGTCCACTTTCGGAATCAACAGAAGGGCTGGTCAATGCCGACCGCCTGGCCATGATGAAGCCAAGTGCCTATCTGATCAATACCGCGCGCGGTCCGATTGTCGAGGAAGCCGCGTTGATCAAGGCCCTGCGCTCTGGCCAGATCGCCGGTGCGGGTCTGGATGTCTTTGAGGCAGAGCCGTCGCCTGCAGACAACCCGCTCTTTCAAATGGAAAATGTCATTGTCACCCCGCATGCCTTGTGCTGGACCGATCAGTGTTTCGGTGGCATTGGCGCAGACGATATCGCGGCGGTGAAAGCCCTGGCCAAGGGCGAGGTTCCCTTCGGTCTTGTAAACCCATCGATCCGGGATAACCCACGCTGGCAGGCCAAACTGCGCAAATAGGCCCGATTAAACGGTGCCGGTCCCCACCGATCGCCCTTCGGCAGCGGACACATACGCAGCCTCGACTAGCTCCAGGGTCTTGAGATTGTCCGCCCCGGACGTCTCGGGCATTTGCCCGGCAGACAGACAATCGATGAAGTGCTGTTGAATGGTGATGACGCTTTCCTGAATATTGTGCCAGGGCTTTTCGGCCCAGGCAAAGAGCTTCGGGGTTACATCCACCATCTCTTCGCCGCCTTCAGTCTGGATCGTCAGTCGATAGCCTGCATCAAGACGCAGAGTCCCCGCCTCGCCGTCAATCTCCAACAACGTTTCGGGAAACGTCTCGGGGCTGCGCCTGGTGGCATAGGAACAATCCACGACCGAGGTCATACCCGAAGAATGGGTGATCAGGATTGTTGCAACATCCTCGCCCTTGATCTTCTGGTTGATCCGGGCCGTGGTGGCGGCAACCCGTACCGCATCGCCCATGATGGCACGCGCGATGTCCAACACATGGATGCCCAGGTCTTCAATGATGAAGCGCGTCCCCTCAGCCAGATAGGGCTGCCCCGAGAAAACGTCATAGCCAGACCGAAAGCTCGCCCGGCAGAAAAACGGCGTACCAATCTCACCCGTGCGGACCCGCTCAATCACAGTGCGCACCGCCGATTGCCAACGAAAATTCTCATGCACCATCAGTGTCTTGCCTGCCTCCGACGCGGCAGCAACCATGGCACGCGCGTCCGCCAAGTTTTCGGCAAACGGTTTTTGGCAAGTGACATCCAACCCCCGCGCCGCGGTCAGTTCCACCAGGGATCGGTGAGACGGAGCGGTGGTGACAATATCGACGAAATCCAGCTTCTCCTGATCTAGCATCTCCCGCGCATCGGTGTATAGCGCATCGATCCCGAATGCCTGCCCCGCTGCCCTCAGCTTTGCCTCATCCGGATCGCAAAGTGCGGCAATATATGCGCCTGTCACCTCATTCCATGCATTGAGATGATTTCCAGCGAAGAACCCACAGCCAATCAATCCTCCGATGCGCATCTCAGGTGATACGCTGGATGCTGGCTGCGATTTCCTCGGGCTCGAACACCCTCTTCCAGTCATCCTTCATCAAGACCGGCTTGCCGTATTCAATAGCCAGGTTGCAGGCATCTGAGAAGACACCGTCGATATGGCCCATCGTGACCGCCGAGAGGATGTTCATATGCCCCATCAGAAAGTCCTTGGCCGCTTGTTCCGGCACGCCGCGCGCGATGACTTCGTCCAAGGCCTCTTTCATGACGGCAAGGAGCGACGCGCAGACGGTTTCGGCCAGGCCAGGCTCCAATAATGCCATCTGCTCTACCGTCACACGGTGTGATCGCATAACCGGCGCATAGATGGTTTGCCCGACTTTCTCACCCAAGTCGAAATGCGCCTCGGGCCCTTGCATCAATGCGCTGACAATCGCCTGTTTGGCCGCAATCCCGCCGAAATGGTCATTGCGCCCTTCCGGCGTCTCTTCGTCATTGAACAATGGCGGATGGCAGGGATGGGTAACAAAATAGGTCACATCCAAACGGTCCGGCAAATGCCCCGCAAAGGGTGCCGCGGCATCAAGGCAAACAACCATTCCGCCCGGTTCTACCTTGTCGATTATAGCGTGAGACACTGCCCGAATGGCTGTGTCGGGAACCGCCAGCAGAACGACTTCGGCGCCTTCCAGTGCTGCCTCTGCAGATACACAATCCGCGCCGATCTCTTGCTTCAGATTGGCCTGCCCCGCCTCTGAAATCTCGACATGGGCAACCTCGAAGTCAGAGACCAGTAGGTTGCGGGCACTGCGTACACCCATTTTTCCACCGGCCCCGAACAATGCCAGTTTCGTCATTGTTTTTTCTCCCCAACTGGTATGATAACTATATCATATCAATTCGATCGCGAAGCAAGCGCCATTTCCAAAGTTCTCTGTCCCTTCGAAGTGCGCTTGTCGGCAGAAGCCTGAGATATTTGTACTGGAAGGTGTCTCCATCCGAATTTGCGGTCTCGGCGCGAGGGAAGCATAAGATTGTTTTCTGACGACCTGATCTTAGCATTCCGAATTTTTCCGGTACTTTACTTGAGCGGCAGCATTTCACGCCGCGCTGCAGCGATATTGAAATTGCGATTGCGGCATTGCTCTTGCTGCAAGCCCGCAGCGAGAACTTGACACTTCCGCAATGGGCTCAAACTTGCCATTCGCCGCCGATTTCTCGAAGGGCTGCTATGGGCCAGAAATATCGTTGAGACAGCTCGCAGAGATAGTCGTACAATTGGTTCCACTTGACGCCAGTATAGGTATGAAATAATAGGTAAATCTGTTGAGAGGGCGTTGTGTAATGGTAAGACCTCAGCCTTCCAAACAGGGGTTTTTAGTTTCTACCTCACGACATAGGCTGCCAACTATCTATTTTTATTATTTATTATATGGAAATGAGACACCGACTGATGTCATGAGTTTCCATCCGTGACCTACAAAAAGCTGACAAAATGCCAAAGCTCACAGAGACCTTCGCGCGCAAGGCTCCACAGACAAAAACAGGAACTGACAAACATTGGGACAGTGAAGTTAAAGGATTGGTTCTCTTCAGCGGAAAGAGATCCAAGACCTGGTACTTTCAACGAGACGTCGGGGGGCAAACCAAACGTGTCCTTATCGGAAGATTTCCCATCATTTCCGCAGATGCCGCCCGGCAAACGGCGCTTGGATTTGCGTTGGACTGGGGTCGCGGTGCCGGCAAGAAAATACAGATTGGTGCTCCAACATTACTGGCGGCCATGGACACCTATCTGGCGCGCTCGGAAACGCACAAAGCAGGATTGCGTCGGCAATTCGAGGTGCATTTCAAGGATTGGTTGAGGTTACCACTGGACGAAATCTCTAAGGCTATGGTCTTAGATCGGCACCGCTCGTTGAGTGCAACGTCCTCTGCCGCAAACCATGTTTTGAAGTATTTCAGGTCGGTCTGGAAACATGCAAGACGCGTGCATGATCTACCCGAGTCCCCCACCCTTGCCATTGAATGGTATGCAGAGTCTCCCGACGACAGCATCATTGAAGATTTGCCAGAATGGCGTCAAGCCATTGACGGCCTCGAGAACCCGATCCATCAGGCTTTCTACGAATTCCTTCTGTTCACCGGATTTCGTAAATCAGAGGCGTTTACGCTGGAGTGGAAAAACGTTCTTGAAGATCACATTTACCTACCGATAACAAAGAATGGTCGCAGCTTTGACCTACCGATCCAGCAGATGCATCACGAGATTCTTGCACCAGTTCACGGCTCAGTGAGCAGTGGGTGTTTCCATCCCCGAAATCCATCTCTGGACACCTCACCGGACCCAGAAGGATGCCGTGGAGCCCACATGCTCATCGGCGCACTTTTGCAACTGTAGCAATGGAAGCCGGGGGTCTCGAAGAGATCGTCGTGCGTTTGCTGAACCACACACCTCTGTCAATCACGGGACAGAGATATACGAAACCGTCGCTGGATGCATTGCGGCCCTCTATGAAGGTCGTATGTGATGAACTGGCGCGAAGAATGGGGCAGTTAGCATGAAAACAACACGGAATTATGCTTGAGCAACGCATTGAGCTTTCCGCTTGTCCAAGAGTTTCTGGTATAATGTAATAGTTTCTCGTACCTACCCCTTCGCTTGCTGCATGTCGCACACATTCACTGAGACGCAAGGAGGCGGCACGGATTTACCGCAAGTCCGGGAATCTGAGTGCAGTTCAGCTTTTGCTGGGTCACGCCAAGGTGGATAGTACGGTCCGATAACTCGGTGTCGAACCTGAAGATGCACCAAGTATCGCTGAGAAAATCAACATCTTACAGCCTGACGAGCGGCAAGACCCGCCGTTCGTCTTCCAAGACCGGTCGTTCGGCAGTCGCGCCGCAAATGACTGCTTTGAGCCCAGAGCGGACCTGGTCAAATGATATATCCCCGCACCTGCATCAAATTCATCTTGGCCCTGACCAGGGTTAATCAACCAACAACGCTCACAGAACTAATCGAGCATCCAGATGCTAATTGAATCATCCCTAAACCACGACCTTTGAACTCAGGATAGTGACGCCGATGAGGTGCCACTCAGTTCCCGTCCGTGTCACATCGAACAGTCCGCGATATGTCACTTGCCGTCGGTGCATATGACCCC
>JBDVOA010000006.1:0-275614 GCA_039969355.1 Paracoccaceae bacterium | reverse complement strand
GTTTTCGCGTTAACCCACTGGTCAGCGCGATGCGCACCGCATCTTGGCGGAATTCGTCTGTCCGTTTCAGTCCCATAGTCAGTCTCCTTTGGTGCAGTAAACGCTATCAAAGGAGCGGCATCAAACCGCGACAGGTCCATTATCGCCAAGTCGCGGGCGGGCTATCATAATACGCCGCAGCTCTCAGTTGGCAGCTTGGTCCTTTTTATCGCCTGCTAAGGTATTTCCAGGGAGAGCGACGTACGCGATCACGTTCGGAATCCTTTGAGTCGTTTTTTGTAAATGTTGGTTTTTTCTTTTCCAAAGCCTCAACCCGTTGCGCGAGATGATAAACAGCTCGGGTCAAAAGCGCGTTCTCGGCCGCCAATTTTTCTTCAGCACTTGACTTAACCACATCACGATCAATCGGCAACTCAAAGAGCGGAACATCCCCCAGATCGGGGACATAGCGCTGCTTGAGTACCTCATTCCCTTCTTCAAATTCGGCAAGAAGATCCAGCCGCTCTTGAAGGCTCAATAGATGAGAGCCAGCACGGCTCTTGAAGGACGCCTCGCCGATCGTGCGAATCATGACATCGTAGAACTTATTGTCGTGGGGCCCGTCAAAAACTTCCTGGCACCGATGGGCCAGATCTCCCAAGTGCTCGTCAAAGCTGCGATTGGCTAGGCCACCAAGCGGCTTGCACCCATCAGATGACAGGTTCAGGACGCTCAGAAAATCTTCGACAACATCGCCGCCGGCAAGATGATCGCGCCGGAATGGACGCACGATCATCTGTTTTTGCCCAAAGGCATCCTCCCAAGGGCGCGCCAGCGTGCACCAGTCGCCCATTCGAAGCCCAGACACTTTGACATAAGTTGCAAAATCCGGTTGGGTCTTTAGCCCCCATTGCTGCCAAGCCGAGATGAGATAATCATCTTGGCGTCGGATATAAAAGATAATCCCAACTTCATCAAAAAACGATTTGGACTCCTTTGCCAAAACAGCCGGTAGATTGCGAATGAGAGACAGATTTTCTGCCGATATTATCAAAGTATGCTGAGCATTCTCGTCCATAGCCTTGCTTAAGCGCACGAACTTTTGCTTGAGAACGTCTGCGGCATCATCTTGGGTTTTCAACTCTTGGAAAAAGTCAATTTGTTGGGCCTTGAACGGGCCCTCCAATTCCAATTTCACGTCCGGCGAAAGTACGCCGTTTTTCATCAATTGGTCGCGGTTTGCAGCCAAATAGTTTTGGATGGCGGAACTGCCGCATTTGCTCCCGCCAATGTGTAGAATTAATCTCCTGTTCACTAGCTCCGCTCCTCGATCGATCGCATCCTAACTGCTATGCTGGTAGAAGTTTATGTCTGTCAACATGCATATGGCTTGCCATATCGGTTAGCTCTACCGGAACTAAACCAAAGTTTGTATTTTTGAGTCTTTGCTCAACCACCCGTTTTTACTTCCTCAAAACCGCGCGTCGCGTTTGACGAAAATGAGCGCTCCTGGAAGTCCAGTTTTGAAAGGCGAGTCTTACTGCCGATTTGCACCTTGATCGAACACTGCTTTTGCCGACACATCCTGATCTAAATCCCATAATGCAACCCAGAGAAGTTAGCACGCGGAGAGGTCTTGCAAGCTGTCTATCAGAATTAATGAGAGAGCTTTTGCTGAAGTTACCAAGGCGAATTCCACAACACCCCACCGCCTTGCCCGCAAGTGGAGATCAATGACATACTGTGTTCTGACAACCTCATCTTTTGACTGGCCAATATCTCCCATGATCCATCCCACACCTGGCCTCTCCAAACGAATACCTACTCTTCCAGAAGAAGTGATGGCCAATATTGCTGAGCAGAAGGCCCGTGCTCAGATCTCACCGTCACCCAAAGAGGTCATCCATATCGTTTTAGCGATTGACGAGGCCTATGCTCCACATGCTGCAGTTACAATAGCTTCAAGCATTGATCACGCTGGCAATCCAGAGCGGCTTTCATTTCATATTCTTGAAGATGGCACGCTCGAAGAGGCAACTCGCGATAAACTCTCAAGAACTGCTCAAGGAAGACTAAACTTTGTCGCTGTCAACACAGAGACCTTCACCGATTTGCCTGTCAATCGAGAGTATATTTCCCAGGCAACTTATTATCGACTAGCGATGCACAACGTCCTGCCCACCAGTATATCTAAGGTCATTTATATTGATGCCGACACGGTGGTTACAGATGCTCTGGAGTATCTCTGGGACACACCGCTAAACGGCCACCCGATAGGGGCATGCGCCGATGAAGGAGGACAAACCCAATCCGAACGCCTGAGTTTGGACGAAACGCATCTCTATTTCAATGCGGGGGTTGCGATTTTCGACCTTGACGCCCTGCGACACATGGCGTTTGAAACAGTTGTCATGGAGACCTTTGCGACCCATAAAGACAAGATCACGCTTCAGGATCAGGACCTTCTTAACCTCGTCTTTTGTGGAGATACCGAACTCCTCCCCTTGCGCTGGAATGCCAATACCCGGTTATATCTTCCCTCCGAATTGGAGGCCGCCTATACATTTGAAGATGCTCTGGATGCGGCGAAAACCCCAGGTATTTTACATTTCACTGATCGACGGAAACCATGGATGCTCAAGGACCTGAACCCGCTGGGGCATCTCTACTGGACATATCGCAACAAGACTCCTTGGCGGGAGTCAGCGTCTGAAACTGCATTGCGTCGCCTTAAGAAAACCTTGCGACATCTATTCAGCGCCTCGCAGAGGGCAGTTGACGCCGACATCAAGCGATTGCGGCGATCCCGATGAGCGTATCGCGTTCGCATAGCCTGAAGGCCGGCGCACCATATGCTTTAAGAAGTTTAACAGATAAACCCCAGATCATCGAAGTCCATCACGCACCCGGCGCCATCGACTACATTCTCCTCCCCACAGATGCCTTTCAGCGCTTCCAGTTCTTGCCACTTGAACATGAAGTAGTAATTCGCGCAGAGCGACTTGAAGCCCGCAAGGCGCGCATCTCTCTTTGGAATCGCAATACCCCTGAAAGGATTGTCAGAAAATCTCGCTTTGCAGCCCCACTACGCTACGGTGGTTGCATTTATTCCTTCGATCGCCCCCAAAAAGGAGACCCCAAATTGAGTCTTGCCGACAATCGCGGTATGGACTTAGGCAGCGAGAGCCTTGCGACACTGTTGTCCTCGCAGATGATCCGAGATTCAATCCCGAAGTTACCACATGGCGACGCCCCTGCCCCGCAGATCGACGGAGCAATCGCCATCATTTTACACTTGCATTACCCCCATCTCTGGGAAGAATTTGCCACCTTTTTCAAACACTCCAAGCTCTCATTCCAACTCATCGTCACACTGACAGCGACCAATTCCGATCTCGAAGCCAAAATTACATCTGAATTTCCTGGCGCCATAGTACGAGTTGTCGAAAACTTGGGACGCGACGTCCGCCCCTTTATCAAAATGTTGCAATCGGTCGCGCTGGAGAACGTGGATTTCATTTGCAAACTTCATGGAAAACGCTCGATCCTGAGCGGCGTTTCAGGGGCACGGTTTGGGCATTTGTGGCGACGTAGGGCATTGCTTGATCTATTGGGTTCCCCACTTCAAGTTCAAAAAATCCTTTCTCGATTTCAAACCAGACCTCAGCTGGGGATGATTGGACCAGCAACACTTCGACTTAGGAATGGCAGCGGCAGCGATCCCGGATTTGACTCTTCCTTACCTATTCGCCGCAACCTTTGCGCAAAAGCTCAGATGGGCGCGGTCAACATTGAGGAAGATTTTTTTGCGGGGACGATGTTTTGGGTTCGAAAAGACGCTCTTGCACATATGAAGACCCTCACACTTGATCGAGAAGTGTTCACTGACGAAAGCGCGCAACTAGGAGACCAGTTTGAACATGGGCTAGAGCGCTTTTTTGCAGATTGCGTTCGTGCGAGAGGCTATACACTGGCCGATATTGAACCCCTCGCATTGGCCGAACCCGACATTCCCTTGCGCTGCGAATCCGGGCGACTTCTAGCCCCGCGCGCTATGTTTCAAGCCCCTCGCCACTTTTATCGGTCTCGTTGGGCGAAACCTTTGCCAATAAAGCTTGAAGGGCAACGGGTGGCGCTTTTGTCGTCCCAAAAGAAACTTGAGACTTTCAATGCTGAAGGGTACCTCACATGCATCTGTCTTGCCACTGCATTCCCAGATTCCACTTACGACGGTCCTGCCGAGGCTGCTTTCCTTAGCGACACAGGAGGATTTGAGATGGCCCTTTGGAGTTGTGCGCTGCAAAGTTCTCCTCAGCTTTGGGACGCGGAGGAGTTGAAACTTGTGTCAGACAAAGATGTGTTTACCTTGCCGCGCAAAGCACTGACAGCCCCGCAAGTCCGCGAACTATTTGAGGACGTTTTGGCATGGAATAAGGAGGGTGAGACAGAGCATCGCCACAGACTCCCCCTACGCTCGATTTTGGCCCGCATCTAAAGGTTGCAAATGGCATCTAAGTGGCGCTTTGACCACTTGGCCCGACGTCAAAAATACCGCATAATAAGAAGTAGGATCCGAGCCAACTAAAACTATCGAGATACTTTGAAATACGGTCCGAAATCAAATGGCCAAGTTTTGCCAATCCCAGTTGTAATGACAGCCGAGTTCTATAATACCGTCGCCATTATCCAGGCCATCTAGGAAAAAAGCACATATGAAAATTGTACTGAATTCAATGGTTCATAATGAAACTGTGCATGTTGCTAGTGCAATGGCACATTTCTCAACACTTTTTGACGAAATCCACGTTGTCGATCATCGCTCCGATGATGGAACTCTTGATGCCATAAAAATGTGGAACAGTGAGACCTGCATGATTCACGGTTATACTTTTGATGATAAAGGTTATTATCAATCTGAAGTCATGACCTTTCTGGCCCGTGCGCAAGTCCGTACCCAGGATGCCGATTGGGTATTCTTTCTGGATTTCGATGAGTATTTGCCATTTCGGTCTCGTGCTGAGTTCGAACAGGCTTTGATCCAACATGCCTTCCATCCTGCAATCCAGCTAAGGTGGCATAACCTGATTCCCGACTGCTTCGGCGGAAAATCGCATTTGGGGGCGGACTATTTTGTGTCGCCAGATGCATCTGATTATGTCAAAATGGCGTTTCAGCCAAAGCTCTTGGCCAATTATCCAGGCCTAGTGATTGAGCAGGGCAATCACGCGGTCCGATACACGGCTGACGGCGCAAATATTCCGGCAGAGTTCGCCTTTGGTCTTTTTCATATTCCCATTGACAGCCATGAGCACCTCAAAAATAAGATTGCCGCCGGTATGGGAGCCTACAAAACCCATTGGGAAGCCGGCAATACTGAACTGGGTCGACACTGGCGACTTATTGATGAAATTCTGCAATCCAAAGAGGGGGGAGATGCTCTTTTAAACAGCTTTATTGCCAGCTATGGCGATAACAGCTTTCTCGAAAGCCTGAGCGATCCTGAAACCAAACTGCTGGCTAAAGACGAATTATCAGAACAATTATTTCGCCGGATCAAACTTGATGTGGCTGGTGTGGGTCAAAAGCCGCCAAAAACTGCGGCAAAGCAAAGTTTGACTGATCGGGTGCTCGCACTCTCAGGCGCCGGCGTCATAGAATGCCAACCGCCCCTCGACCCTCACCCAAAACATGACAGCTACAAGCCTGATGATGGGCTCAAGGCCGGGACCTTACCGGCTGAAAATGAGCTTCTGGAGGGCATCGAGCCACCTGAAACACTGGATGAATTTCTGGCGCGGTCTCTCCATAAAATAGATGTTTTCACACCGACTGCGTGGGGCGGCCATATTCCGTTCATGTTCGCATTGACTGAGACACTGCGACCTCGTCGTTTTGCTGAGCTTGGCAGCCACTACGGTGCGAGTTTTTTTGCCGCCTGCCAGATAGCCAAACGCCTTCGCTTACCTACTTGTGCGGTGGCAATCGACTTATGGGAAGGCGATCCACAGGCGGGTTATTACGGCGAAGAGGTCTACGCCAGCTTTGAGGCCCTAAGAAAAAAACATTTCGAGGCCCAAAGTCGTTCCATCCGTTCCTATTTTGTCGATGCCGCCCCGCATTTCGAAAATAAATCACTTGATCTCATACACATTGACGGGCTCCACACATACGAAGCAGTGAAGGAAGATTACGAGACGTGGCAGCCAAAACTCACGGACAATGGTGTCATTATTTTTCATGATACAAATGAGTATCAGAGCGGCTTCGGTGTCTGGGATTTCTTTTCGATGATTCGCAAAGAAGCAACTGCTTCGTTCGAGTTCAAACACACCCACGGCTTGGGCGTCATGGCTTTTGGACATCCAGATAAGAATCCGATGATCAAGGTCTTACAAATGATGAACGCGGATCCGGTAAAAACTGAACGTCACTTCTCGCGCCAAGGTGCAATGGCCGAGACTGAAGCTCTCTATGCATTTACACAAGTCCCACCCCACCCAAATTTGCTCAAAGTGGGACGGCACGAGATAACCAATCAAGATCTTCTGGACACGCGCACCAAGGTACTTTGGAAACTCATCATGAAGCGCCGCAGGCTCAAGCAAGCTCGTCGAAACTCGGAACGTGAGCAGGCAAAACAATGATGCAAAGCCCCATTGGGCGAGACCTTTTTTCTAGTAGTCATTATGGGCAGGCGTCAGGAATCTTATTCGAAACCGAAGATGAGGCATGGGCGCATTACCTCGCCGCAGGTAAAGAAAACAATGCAGCCCCTGCACCTCACTTTCTGCCCAATTGGTATCGTTGGCAGAACCCTGACCATAAAAGTTATCCTACCTTATTGGAACATTTTGTAACCGCTGGTCGTTCGCGTTTCATTGATCCTTCCCCATTTGTAGACCTCACTCAAGTGGCACGCAATACCGGTGCCGAAACGACGATTGAAGCCTACAGAAACCTCTTTACTGAATCACTCAACGGAAAAATGGGCTTCTTTGCCAACTACTCCGAGATGCAGAGTTATCAGGAAGCTTTTTTATCGCGGCTCAATATTGAACTTTTGTTTGATCGCAGAGAGCAATCGCGTCCGCGAAAAAAACTGGTTTGGGTGCAAATCGGCCCTGATTCTGCATTTCGTAACTGGTACAAGGTTGCCGAAGCACGTGGCTGGGACCTAGTGCTTAACTGGTACGGATTTGACGCCGTGGATCTCTCTATTGGAGAATTCTCTTTTGCCCAAAGAGGCACCAAATTTACAGGAGTAGCCCAAGCATTAAAAACTTACCCTTCACTTTTTGAGCAATACGAGCAAATCCTACTTCTTGATGACGATCTTATTTTCGAGTTCGACGATATTGACCGAATCTTTGACACCGCCGCTGATAAGAATCTATCCCTATTCCAGGCGGGATTGACGTCTGAATCTCACTGCATCTGGCCTGCTCTAAAAGACAGAAAAAGCAGGGGGGTTAAGCCATTCAATACAGTCGAAATCATGATGCCCGGCTTTTCTATGGATTTTCTTCGCCAGATCGCCCATCTCTTTGATGAAACCATTAGCGGGTTTGGACTCGATCTTGCCTATGGTGTAATGGCGCATCGTCTGGGTCTTAATGCAGGCGTTATTTTTGATGTCCGCGCCCGGCATCTCAAGCCAATTGATACCACAGGCGGTGCCTATTATGATTATATGCGTAGCAATGGAATCAACCCTAAACTCGAGCTATGGCACTTGATCGAAACTTATGAACCTAGCCTTGATATTAAACCCACCTGACCCCAAGTTGTCACATCTCTCGACGTACGTTCCCGAGACAGCCCAACCATCAATCCTTCTGTGACCCCATTTGGTGGCGTTAGCTCCAACTTACTGTGCTGCAAGACTGCTCAACTAAGCGGAACCGTCTGCCATAATTAATTCAGCGAGTGATGAATTTGAGAACCTTTATCGTTAGCCTTCTTGATCAGAGCAAGCGCCGAGCGCTCGCCACTGACCAGGCAAATAAATATGGTCTGGAGTTCGAGTTTTTTGACGCCGTCGATGGCAAACGACTTGAGAAGGAGGTGCTCCATGCGCACTATGACGAAGCCCGAAATAGAAAGTACTTCAAACGCCCATTAGCAAATGGAGAAATCGCCTGTTACCTTAGCCATATCGGGCTTTGGGAAAAGATCGCGCACGGCACAGATGATCGTGTTCTGATCCTGGAAGATGACTTTGAATTCATAGTCGATCCGACACCCTTTTTTCGACAATTGGCCGACAAGAATATTGCAGATGTGATGATCAAGATTGACGGCAGCCCTCGGCAAAGGAAGCCACGGATTGTAGAAGATTTAGGTGAGACGACCTTGAGTATGGTTGACATCATTCCGGCCAGAACCACGGGATATCTGATCGGCCGAAAAGCGGCAGAGAGGCTATATGAAAGCCGCAGAAATTTTTTCCGAACGGTCGACAATGACATCAAGCATCACTGGGAGTATGATGTACCCGTGCTTGTGGCCATTCCCCAACTGGTCCGCGAACGCGATGACAATAAGAGCAATCTGGATGAAGCACGCAACGCGCAAAGGAGTGGTGGTGTCCTCAAGAGGCTATTAAACAACCTGCTGTATCAGGCGAGGTTCAAGATCGGATTACTCATCCATCCAAAAACAAAAATTGACAGAATTAGGGAACTGCTTTCGGCCTAGGTGTTCAACCCGGGCACTGTACTGCGCGCACCTGCATGGTAAACATCGGTAGAATCTGCATCGGGTACAAATGGGCATCACCCGTTGACCAAGGTGGCGGCAGCTGAACTTAAGACTCTGAAAAATTGATCGATATAAAAGATGAACCAAACTAAATCGTGCAAACGCAACCTTGTTGTTGTCCGGGCGGGGGAAAAATCCCTTCACCCGGGGTGGCTATCAAATCCTTATAACAAAAGAAGCTTTGACTTAGTCGTCAGCTATTTTTCTCAGACCGCATTCGATGCGCACGTCGAAGTGGAGGGCGTAACGCGCGTATTGCACGTCGGTGGCAAGTGGGATGGTTTGCATAAAACCCTCACCGGGATGAATTGGGAAGATTACGATTTCTTCTGGTTGCCGGACGATGATATCGAAACGGACGGGGATGTCATTGACACAATGTTCCAAATGGCAAACAACCACGGATTGGCGGTATGCCAGCCGTCCCTTAGTCGCCAAAGCTACTTTACCCATTTCATATTCAGCCAATGCCGAGATTTTCGGTTGCGATACACAAATCACATCGAAATTATGGTGCCTTGTCTGAACAGAGCTATGCTTCAAAGAGTGTTACCAGAGTTCAAGGACACGATGAGCGGATTTGGTCTCGATTACATATGGTGCAGGCTGGAAGAATCGCGAGGCTATCGCGCTGCGATATTGGATGCGATATCAGTCTTTCACACGCGCCCCATTGGAGGCTCTCTAAAAAAGACTATTGCGACCACCGGGACCACTTCGCAGGACGAGGAGATCATTCTGCAAGAAGCCTACGGCCTCAAGGAAAGGGTTGTACCAATTGCCTACGCCGGTATTTCTGCCAAGGGCGTTCCAATAGCCGGGCGTTATAGCATGGCCAACGCAATGGCACTCTCTTGGAAGAAAGACCTCAAGGATTTCCGCGACCCCCGTGAAGCTAGGTGGAAGATGCTGCAAATCTACAAACGTCAGCTCATCAAGCCATTGGACATGTCCCCCCTTTAGCCAATTAAGGCCGCGCCAGACGCTTGCTGACGGTTTGTGACCCAGATAGACTTGCGCGTGTAAAATCGATCCTCTGGAACCATCAGCTTTTTGTAATAATTAACGATGCGCCTGCAACTTTCGAGCAGCCCTTAAATACGTGAAAGTAACAATCATGCATGAGCCAGATCCAAAACCTAGAAAGTGGGCCAAGTTTTTTTCGGAAGAAGAACTGGAAGCGATCGGCTGGTTCTGGCGCAATTACCTGAAATCCAAGACGCCGTGGCTTTTGCTCGTGTTTGGAATCATTGCCATACAGGGTCTGGTTTATCAACAATTCCTGCGCCTGACTGAAGATGGCCTTCGCGTAGTATTCGAAAACGGGTCGGCAAAAGAACTAGCGGGGGTTTGCGCAACAGTTTTTGGCGTTTTCCTCGTTCGCGCTGTGACATCTTACGCGGGCCCCCGGATTTCAGTCTGGGTAGCAAGCAATGCGGTGGAAGAAATGCGCACCGATATGATCGCGCACTACCTGACGCTTGATCTTGCTTATTTTGAGCGCACGTCTCCAGGCAATGTTATCCTTCGACTAGTCCAACAGTCGCAAGCTCTAAGTGGTTTTGTCGGGCAGCAAACGGTGAATGCGCTGCGCGACATCTTAACGGTCCTTATCCTATCCACCTATCTCATTTACAAAGAGCCGATCTTATTCTCTGCGACCGCAATTGTCATACCAGTCATTATCCTATTGATCCGGCGCATTTCAGCCAAGATCAAGAGTATCCAGCGCACGTCGGAAAACGCACTAGGAGCCTATATGGATGGCGTCGAAGAGATGGTGAATGGAATGCGCACGGTCAAGATTTCTGGGCAAGAGCCCGTCGAAGAAACTCGGTTGGGAGAGAGTACACACAACATAAGAAATCTGCAGATCAAATTACAAGCCGCCAAGGCGTTGATGTCGCCCTTTGTGGACGTCGCAGCAGGCATCGCATATGTTATGGTCATTGGCGGCGGGGGCTATATGGTTTTGAGCCCCGACTATGATATCGATGGCGCTGGCATCATCACCTTCCTTCTAGGGCTTGTATTGGTCTTTGATCCGGGGCGCAGGTTTTCGACGTACTTGGTTTCCCTGCAGGCAAGCATGGTTCAGTTGCGCAGTATTCGAAGTGTTTTTCGCTTGGTCGCTTCGATCGTCGAAAAACCGGGAGCGCTTGATCATTTCGATCGGCTTGGTGACATTGAATTGCGCGACCTGACTTTTCGGTATTCAGATGATCAGCCGCTCTTTGAAGGCTTAAACCTGACTTTAAGAGGGGGTAAGGTAAATGCCATAGTCGGCCCAACCGGCTCGGGAAAAACGACGATCTTGAGCCTTTTGGGCAGGTTGTATGATCCTGTCAGCGGATCTATTACAATTGGCGGCACGACTGTTTCGGACATCAAAATAGGCGTCCTCAGGCACTCTTTCTCCGTCGTTGCCCAGGATATTGTCGTCTTTAATAAGTCGATTTACGACAATATTCTTTATGTCCGCCCTGATGCGACCGATGAGGAAGTATGGGCCGCTGCAGAAGCCGCAGAAATAAAAGAACTGATGCTCGCGCGCCAGCATGCAGACGTCGGCCCTAAAGGTTCGCAATTGTCCGGTGGACAAAAACAGCGCATTGCTATTGCGCGAGCTTTTTTGCGGGACGCCCCGATCATATTGCTAGACGAAGCCACATCGGCGCTGGACCATCGCACAGAGGAAAAAGTGACGATTGCACTGGCCCGGCTGTGCAAGAACAAAACTACCGTTACCGTAGCGCATCGTTTGTCGTCCGTCATTTCAGCGGATCAAATCTTTGTTCTGGAGTCGGGTGGCGTCATCGAGACTGGCGACCATGCTTCGCTTATGGCCGCCGATGGCCTCTATGCGAAGCTGTTTAAGTCCCAAAAACAAAGCTTTGGAGACTAACAACCTTTGAATCTTCAAGACACTTAACTTTTATGAATGTCAAAACGTCCGTAGTCAGAGCGGCGGGTAGGCGAAAACTGGCACTGCAGTATCGTCCTTGCGGGCATCAAGAAACGCGCGCGCTGTATCCAGAGCTTCACGTATTGTTACATCCATGTCGAGATAGCGGTAGGTGCCCAACCGCCCAACAAAAGTGATCGCGGTTTCCTGCTGTGCCCTTGTAACATAGTCGGTCAAAAGCGCTTTTTCTTCGACCATTCTGATCGGGTAATACGGAATATCACCTTCTTCGCACAGTCGAGAGAACTCCCGATAGCACACTGACGCATCATGACTTTCCCAAGGCGAAAAGTGTTTGTGTTCGGTGATCCGCGTGTAGGGCACATCAACTTCTCCGTAGTTCATCACGGCGCACCCCTGATAGTCACCTTCGTAGGTAAACCGTTCAAAATCCAACGTCCGATACCCCAAGCGACCAAATTCGTAGTCGAAATACCCATCCAACGGGCCTGAAAAAAAAACGTGGTCATATTCAGCCGCCGCATCTCGCGCGAAGGTCGTTTCCAATCGAACGGTGATACCGGGATGATCAAGAATTTTCTCGACAATCGACGTATATCCGTCTTTCGGCATACCCTGAAAATCATGGAAAAAGTAGTTGTCATCATAGTTAAATCGGACTGGCAGGCGTTTCAGGATCGACGCAGGTAACTCTGTCGGAGAACAACCCCATTGTTTTTGGGTATACCCCTTGAAAAATGCCTCATAAAGATCAGGACCGACAAATCTCAGCGCTTGTTCCTCAAACGTTTTTGGATCTTTGATCGTCAGATCTGCTTGCGATTCGATGAAAGCCCGCGCCTCGTCAGGGCGCAGGGTTTGACTAAAGAACTGGTTTATTGTGTGCAGGTTGACCGGCAGCGAAAACACCTGACCGCGGCTGGTTGCCTTCACCCGGTTCTTGTATGGTAGGAACGTACCGAATTTGTTCACATAGTCCCAGACTTCGGTGTCGTTGGTATGAAAGATATGGGGGCCATAAACATGTACCATCACGCCTGTTTCCTGGTCACGTTCAGTGTGGCAATTGCCGGCGACGTGTGCCCGCGAGTCAACGATTGTGACGTCATGGCCGGCATCTGCCAGTGCGCGGCCAATCACCGCGCCTGACAATCCCGCGCCCACCATCAATAGTCTGTCTGACATCGCTATTATGTTCCCTCACCTGCGCTTTTGTTCAGCTTAACTGCCGCCAATCGACTTTAACATACCTGCACGCTGCCAATTCCCCATGCTATGCTGCGTTCAGTGGCCGAAGACTGCGCTAGACGGCAATTCGTCCCCCAAAAGGTTCAGCCACAAAAGACAAAACCCCACATATCCAGGGACACATGGGGTTCAATCTATTCTTGGAACGCGGCGGGGATGATTTACATCATTCCTTCGCGCTGGATTTTTTTACGTGCCAGTTTACGAGCACGGCGGATCGCTTCTGCCTTCTCCCGCGCTTTCTTCTCGGACGGTTTCTCGAAATGCTGCTTAAGCTTCATTTCGCGAAACACACCTTCGCGCTGGAGTTTTTTCTTCAGAGCCCGAAGGGCCTGATCGACATTGTTGTCACGAACACTAACCTGCATGTGGTTTTCACCACCTTTCTAGTATGAGTTGCAATGATTTGCAGGAATTGGCCGTATAGCAAAGCACCCCAACGTTGTCTAGTATCAACCGGATACAGCAGGAGACGAACATGTCTACCCCATCTACCGAAGACCCCATTGCGATCTTGCTAAATGCTGCGTTGCCACACGTCCCATTTGACGGTTGGACCGATTCCACCTTCAGGGCGGCCATCGCGGACAGCGACCTCGATCCATCGCTTGCCCGTACTACCTGTCCGAGAGGGGCGGTTGATCTGGCGATCGCCTTCCATGAGGCAGGCGACAGGGCCATGCTTGAGCGGATCAAAGCAACTGATATGAGCGGTTTGAAATTCCGGGAAAAAGTGGCCGCCGCCATACGATATCGCCTGCAAGCCGTCGATGACAAAGAAATCGTGCGGCGCGGGGCTACCTTGTTTGCTTTGCCGTATCACGCTGCAGAAGGGGCAAAGGTGATCTGGAGAACGTCCGACAAAATCTGGGAAGCACTGGGAGACACTTCAGACGACGTGAACTGGTATACGAAGCGCGCCACCTTGAGCGCAGTCTATAGTTCGACGGCGCTCTATTGGCTGGGCGACGACTCAATCGATCATCAGGCGACATGGGAGTTTCTGGACCGCCGCATTGAGAACGTAATGCAATTTGAGAAATTCAAGGCTGAGGTGAACGAGAACCCTTTATTCAAACGTGCCCTCGCTGGGCCGCTTTGGGCGTTGAGCAGAGTTAAGGCGCCGTCCAAAACTCCCTATGAGGACCTGCCCGGTCGATGGAGTCGGCCACGTACCTGAGAATCAATTTTGGAAGGTGTGTTGCTGCTCTCAAAACTGCCTCACCGATCAACGTAAACCGCAACATCTAGGAGTCAGCCCTGTTGAAACGAACCATGCGCGCCATAGAGATCACCAAACCAGGCGGACCTGAAGTGTTACAGATGACTAGCCGTCCGGTGCCGGAACCCGGTTACAATGAAGTATTGATTCAAGTTGCATTTGCAGGAGTCAACCGCCCGGATGCTTTGCAGCGGGCGGGCGCATACGCACCGCCCCCGACCGCGAGCGACCTGCCCGGTCTGGAGGCGTCGGGTGTCGTCGCCGGTATCGGCCCAGGAGTATCAGATTGGAAGCTCGGGGATGAAGTTTGCGCCTTGCTTCCGGGTGGCGGCTATGCCGAATACACAACAACCCCCGCAGCTCATTGTTTGCCGATCCCAAAGGGAATGGATTTCAAGCAAGCCTCATGCCTGCCAGAAACCTACTTCACCGTGTTTTCAAATGTGTTCGGGCGGGGTCAGTTAACGGCAGGAGAACGATTTCTGGTGCACGGTGGATCATCTGGTATCGGAACAACCGCGATACAGTTGGCTTCCGCGTTTGGCGCGCGAGTATTTACAACGGCCGGCTCTGAAGAAAAATGCAAAGTCTGCCTTTCTTTGGGGGCAGAACGTGCCATCAACTATCGGGACAGTGATTTTGTCGAAATTTTAAAGACCGAAGGTGGCGCCAACCTGATTCTGGATATGGTCGGTGGTGCGTACCTGCCTCGGAACATCAATGCCCTGGCTGATGAGGGGCGCCTAGTGCAGATAGCGTTTTTGCAAGGCCCTAAGATCGAATTGAATTTTGCCCAGATCATGATGCGCCGATTGACGGTCACTGGCAGCACCCTGCGCCCGCAAAGCACCTTGGCCAAAGCCCGAATCGCATCGGACCTGCGAGAAGCGGTTTGGCCGTTGCTGGAAGCGGGTCAGATCGGCCCTGTCATGGACAGCGAATTTGATCTGGCCGAAGCTGCGCAGGCCCACACACGCATGGAGGGCGGCAGCCACATTGGTAAGATTGTTCTGTCGGTGGCCTGACGACCGACCTTCACGGATTGTCGTCATCGGACAAACTGCGAAGTTCCTCTGCAAAGCCCTGCAATCTTGGATCGTCAGGGTTGATCTCTAGCGCATCGGCCAACACTGCGCGTGTCGCTTCAACTCCTTCTGTCGCGGCGGCGATGCGCACAAGCATGACCCATGCATCAACGCGTTGCGGATCAAGTCGCACGACCTCGCTGAATGCAGTGGTCGCCGCAGGCGGATTGCGCATGGCCAGCGCGATCCCACCAAGTTGCAGATGCGTCTCCGGAAAATCAAACCGATTGGCCAACGACTGTCTCCACTCCACAGTGGCATCACGCAGATTTGCCGATATTTTCTTAGGCAATCGGGCAATTGGTGCATCGACCAATTGGCGCGCTGCGATGATGCGCACAGTCTTGATTGGGTCCGCGAGCACATCGACCAACCGGAGGACGCGTTCCTGGTCTGGAGCAAGACGTTGCAACCCGATCGCCGCAGTTCGAATTACCGGGTCCGTGTCCGAAAGTAAGGACGCAAGCCTTTCGGCGATTTCCGGATCACCCGACTCTTCCAACAGCCACAATGCAGTGGCGCGTACTATGCCGGGCTGCCCTGCGTCCAGCGCCAAATCTGACAGCGCAACCGCTGCGGCGATCGGGTTAGACTGGCCCCATGCTAATGTCTGCCCATAATGCGGCCCCCGGTTTTGGGAGTCTGGGTACCAGTTCTCGATCTGCGCCGCCGCCCAATCCTGCGTCTGATCCTGATGGCACTCCGTACAAGCATCCGGGGTACCGATTTCAACTCCCAGATCAGGCCGAGGGATCCGAAAACTATGATCGCGACGACCATCGACACCCATATAGACCTGTTCGATCATATGGCAGTTCTTGCATTGGGCCCCGTCTGATCCCTCCTGGTGAAAATGATGCTCGGGGCTGTCATAAAGTGCGGGCTTAAGAGCGTCGAATTCTGCGTTACCGGCTTCGGAATGGCATTGGGTGCATACCGCATTACCTTCGACCTTTAGTGCCGTTGAGTGGGCATTATGGCAGTTCATACAGCCAACACCGTTCGCATACATCTTCGACTGCAGAAACGATCCGTAGACGTAGACTTCGTCCAGAATCTGGCCATCTGCATGGTAAAGCCCGGGCCGAAGCTGCGCCAGATTGTAGGCATCGTGATACGGCGTGCCGGGAAGCGGATTGCCCTGTCCCTGCGCCTCGCGACGCGAATGGCAACCAGCACATTGCTGCATGCTGGTTTCTACATCATCGAAAGCCATCGTTAGACCAATTGGGCCGACAAACCCGTCCCATTGCGAAATGTCCTGATCCTTTGTCCACGCAAGATGGGCTTGGCCGGGCCCATGACAAGATTCACATCCAACGCCCATCTCGGCCTGAGTAGAGGAGTATCTGCGGCCCTGAGCGTCATAGTTTTTTTCAAACCCTGTCGCATGACACTCAGCGCAGCGTGCGTTCCAGTTTTTGTAGGGGCCGCTCCAGTGCAATCCGTCATCTGGTGGCAAACTCTGATCCGGGTAAAGATGAAACCAAGTTTTGCGTTCTGTGTCCCAAACGACATCAAAGCTTTGCAATTGACCAGGTTCGGTTTCCAATATGTATTGCTGCAGCGGCCGGATGCCCGCAACAGAATGTACCGGATAATCGGTAGTTATGCCGTCATTCTCGGTCACTGTTACGAAGTGGCGCCCATCCTCGACACGGAAACGGGCCAGCATGCCATCATGAGTGAATTCAGTCTCATCAAAATCCGCGACAATATTCGCGGGCGTTGGCGGCGTCCAGGCAAGGGCGTGGTCCGACCCGCTCCAGCTTTCGGCCGCGTCTGTATGACAATCCGCACAAGCTTCTGACCCAATATAGGTTGGGGCGGCCTGCTCCTGAGCCAAAATCGGGGACGCGACCAACAGCACCGCCAAAGCCGTTCGCAAGAGTTCGGTGCATTTAGCAATAAAAGTCAATATCAGCGCCTTTCATTCAGACCAAACAACCATTTGGCCCATTGTTAGGGCTCGCTATGAATAGGTACCAGAACAAACTAGCGCGGTTGGAAAATATTAAGAGAAAGGCGAGTTTGCTCTGCAAACCCGCCTTTCTAAATCTCTCAAACTTTCTCAGAGAGTTTCTACTGATTTCCCTGAGATCCGGCCATTACTGATTCCATCACCCGATCAAGATTGAAGCTACCCGGTTTTTGTCGTGGCGGAAATTCTGCAAAACTTTTCAGCCAGTTGGCTACGTAGGCGCCGGCGGGGGCGATCACAAACATATGCTCAATCCACCAACGCTGATACCCCATCGCATCTTCGGCCTCGGCTCGCTCGAAAGGATCCATCCGCAAATTGGTAATCGATGGAGCCCGCAAAACTTCAAATGGCGTCGTCCAGACTCTCATCCCTTCGGCATTTTGCCGCAGGAACGTAACCTTCCAGTCGTTATAGCGCAATGCCGCAACCGACCCGTCATCCGTCCAATAGAAGAATTCTTCGCGCGGCCAATCGGCCTCGCCCTTGAGCGCAGACGTTAGATCATATCCATCAAGATGCACTTTATACTCACGCCCAATGGCCTCAACGCCCCCCTGCAAAAGCTGTTGTTTGATATCAGGCGATCCCGCTGCAGCCAGCAAAGTCGGCAACATGTCCTCATGAGCACCAATCTCGTTGATCACTGTTCCCGGCTCGATTGTTCCTGGCCAGCGAATGACGGTTGGAACGCGAAAGCCACCTTCCCACTGGGTATTTTTTTCACCCTTGAACATGGTCGTTCCGCCATCTGGCCAGGTGAATGTTTCAGCGCCATTATCGGTTGAATACATCACGATGGTGTTGTCAGCGATGCCTAGTTCGTCAACCTTATCCAGCAACTGACCCACCATGCCGTCGTGTTCAACCATACCGTCAGCATAGATTCCCTGCCCGGTCACGCCGACCGATTCAGGTTTTAGATGCGTAAAAATGTGCATCCGTGTCGAATTCCACCACAAAAAGAATGGCTTCCCCTGTTCATGGGCCCTGTCCATGAAATCAAGCGCAGCAGCGGTTACTTCTTCGTCTACTGTCTCCATGCGTTTCTTGCTGAGTGGCCCGGTATCCTCGATAGACCCATCAGCTGACGATTTGATCACGCCACGCGGACCAAAATTCGCCCGGAACTCATCATCCTTTGGATAGTCGATGTTTTCAGGCTCTTCCTCAGCATTGAGGTGGTAAAGATTACCAAAAAATTCATCAAAGCCATTGTTTGTCGGTAGCATTTCATCCCGATCGCCTAAATGGTTCTTGCCAAATTGTGCGGTCATATACCCAAGTGGCTTTAGAAGGCCCGCAATTGTTGGATCTTCGATCTTCATGCCTTCCGGTGCGCCCGGCAGCCCAACTTTAGTTAATCCCGTGCGCATCGGTGATTGCCCGGTGATAAAGGCGGCTCGACCGGCGGTACAACTTTGCTGGCCATACCAGTCCGTGAACAACGCACCCTCTGCTGCCAACCGGTCGATGTTGGGCGTTCGGTATCCCATCATTCCGTTGTTGTACGCGCTCACATTGAACTGACCAATGTCGTCGCCCCAGATTACCAAGATATTTGGTTTGTCAGTCTCTTGCGCAAAAGCTGATCCAGCGGCCAGTGCAGCTCCAGCGAAGAGCGCTCCGGCACCAACGCGGACGCAGCTCATCATCATCTTGTGGCATATTTTTTTCATTAGGTCTGTCTTTCCCCCCAAAACGCTTGGAGCTAGCAAATTCTTTAGATCTAAAACAAAGGCGAACAGTCAAAGCGTAGACGAGTTCAATTTATAATCAACAGTATTCACTAGATCCCGCCGACGTCGAGTTCACTATTAGAAGCAAATATTCAAAAAAGGCGAATGATCGAAGAATGTTCAACGAATTGAGCGTTTCGCGCCACTCAAAATCGGATTGTAACGACACACCCGACGGAAGTGGCCCAAAGATCCCGCACATCAAACTCGCCCGCGTGATGCCGGTCGTAGAACTCCTTCCCCAGACCCAACGCAGCCGCAGCCAGACATCCATTGAGCGGATTTCCGGTCTTGTGTTTGACATAGGCCGACGTCACCGCACCTATCGCAAAGTGTTTCTTTTTATCAGTTTCCTCGAAAATCGCGAGGCCGGCCAAAAAGATCGCAATGGTTTCCATGCTTTTCGACTTATTGTTCGAGTGGTTGTTCGGCCACCTTAGGCAGAATTTCAAAATATGGCGTTAATTGTCGATTTTCCTCTCTAAGAGGCTGCTCAATGACCCACTCTTCGGCAGCGCAGGTGAAGGGACGGCTTGGACTGCATTTCTAGGTCTTAACAACGATCAATTTTTGAGAGAGAGTCTGCGCGATGAAGCTTTCACTTGGAATGATCTTGGCGCTTTGCCTCGCGGGTTTGCAATTTGTTGCTGTAACCATCGTCGTCTTCTCGTCGTTTCTCACATCTGAAAAAGTCCTGTTGGAACACGCGCGTGATCTGCTGAGTGACGTTGGGACAAACACCATTGAGCATTCAAAGGGATTTCTTCAGCCCGCGAAGGGGGCGGTTGAGCTTTCGACGCGCCTTGCCGAAAACAGGGTTGTTGCCAGCGACAACTTTGAACAACTCGAAAAGCTCTTGTTTCAGCAATTGCAGATTTCGCCACAGTTTGCGGGCATTTTTTATGGCGATGAAGCAGGGAATTTCGTTTACGTCATGCGTAGCGAATCCACCGGACCTTTCCGAACAAAAATCGTAAGGGTCGAGGGCGACAAACGTTCAACTGAGCTTGTTTGGCGTGACGGAATGTATTCAGTTGTTGAACGAAAGTCGGATAATGCCGATAGATACGATCCCCGGACGCGGCCGTGGTACCAATCAGCAAAGGCGGAGTTGTCGAGCGTTTGGACAGATCCATACATCTTTTTTACCTCGCAAACTCCTGGAATCACCGCAGCTTCGCCGGTATTTGATACCAATGGTACACTGCGGGGTGTTGTCGGAGTGGATATCGGCATTGAATCCATTTCAGAATTCCTGTCACGACTGGATATTGGGGAAAGTGGCAGCGCTCTAATTCTGAACAAAAATGGAGATGTGATAGCCCACCCTGATCAGAACCTTATCAGGGAGGAAAACAGCGACGGTACATTTCGTTTCGTGAACATCCGGGAAATTGATGACCCTGTCGCCAAAGCCGCCTTTGGCGGGTTAGCAGCGGGCGAAGAAATATCGGTGAACTATGAATTGACGTCCAGATTTGACTACGATGGATCCTCTTACGTTTCTACTGTGATGCCCGCCATTAGTGGGGAGCTTCCATGGACGATTGCTGTTTACGCACCGGAAGATGATTTCACCGGCCAGATCAAGAACAATCGGACTCATAACGTCTGGATAGCGGCAGCGATCGCTATTGCGTCCGGCGGTTTTGGTCTCTTGCTGGCAAATTACATTCACAAGCCTGTGCGAGCGTTCGCAGTACGCGCTTCACTCGTTTCACAAGGTGAAGTGCCCGCGTCGGACCCGCTACCAGCGACCTACAAGGAACTCGAGCGTGCCAACGAAACGCTCGTGCAGGCCATTGCTGAGCGAAAAAAGTCCGAGGCGGAATACGGGCGTACATTTGATCTGGCATCACGCGGAATGGCGCAGATACAGGCTGGGACAGGTAAATTGATCCGCGTTAACAAGAAATTTGCCAACATGCTGGGGTATGACGAAAATGAAATTCTTGGATTGACGGTACACGATATTTCTCACCCCGATGATCCGGTATCTGCGGTATTCTTCAACAACTCCAACGACGGTGGTTCCGAATATTGGCCAGAGAAACGGTACTTGCACCAAGATGGCCGCGCGATTTGGATCAGCGAGAATGTGATCGTAATCCGAGACGATTCCGGCGTTCCGGTCCATGCCGTCGTTACCGTTGATGACATTACAGAACGGAGAGCTGCGGAGCGAAAAATCCAGCAACTCAATCTTGATCTTTCTCATTCAGCGCGGGTGAATGCGATGGGACAAATGGCAACTGGCCTGGCTCATGAACTGAACCAGCCTCTATTGGCGATTTCCCAGAATATGGATACAGCACTGTACCTTTTGCGAGAGCAGTCCGATCGCGAAGACGAGCTCAAAGATATTCTTCAGGAATCTAACCGGCAGGCCCACCGAGCTGGTGATATCATTAAAGCATTGCGTGGTTTCGTTAAGAAGAAAGGGGTCGAAAAGGAGACATTCGATTTTCAGGAACTCCTGGAACAAACGTTACATTTGGTGGGGCCCGAAGCCAAGGAGCATGGGATCAGTATCAGCACCACAGCCGAAAATCTGGAGCAGGTTTATGGGTCGCGTGTTCAAATCGCGCAGGTTTTGGTAAATTTGCTGCGCAATGCAATAGAAGCGATTGCCAGCGTGGATACGATAGAAGGCCAAGTTAAATTGAGTGCGAAGAATATTGACGCGGGATTGTTGGTAACAGTTGCTGACACTGGCCCCGGCTTTGAGGAAGACATGGACCTATTCGAGCAATTTCGTACGACAAAGAAAGACGGAATGGGGCTTGGCCTCTCTATATGCCGCACCATCCTTGAAGCGCATCGGGGTAAGATATGGTACCAGCGTAACGAAACCGGGAATTCTGAGTTTTGCTTTTTATTGCCTGTCTTAGGACCAAGGTTGACTGAAGAAGTACGTGATGAACCCAATGTCTGACCCTTGCGTTTTTGTTGTCGATGACGACGAAGATATCCGCTCTTCACTTTCAAGAGCACTACGAACGCGCGGTTACACAGTACAAGTATATTCATCTGCCCAAGCCTTTCTTGACAGCGGTATGTTTGAGCAACCCGGATGCCTGATCTTAGACTTTGGTATGCCGGAAATATCCGGACTGGACCTGCAGCAACATCTTGTAAACCGCGGCCGCTCAATCCCGATCATTTTTATTACAGGTCATGGCGGTGTACCCGAAGCTGTTCAGGCCATGAAATACGGGGCCGTGGACTTTCTCGAAAAACCGTTTCGCCAAGAAGTACTGATAACGCGTATTGAAGCAGCCCTCAAACTTGATGTCCAAGCCCGGCGCGTAGATGACAAGTCCCGGATAACAAAACGAAAGTTCGAGAGTCTGACGGAGCGCGAAAAAGAAATCGCGGAATTCCTGGTATCAAGACCCTCGAATAGCTCAAGCAAAGACGTGGCGCGCCACCTTGGCATCAGCCCTCGAACGGTCGATCATCATAGGGCGCGCATACTCGAGAAGATGAATATCCACTCGGTGGCTGAGCTAGTTGATTTATCAATTGCCGCTAATCTTTTTTCAAAATCATAGTCCGACATGGCGAATAGGTAATATTACCTAGGTAAATATGCGGATTTACGCTCGGGCGAAAATAGCTCACCGTATTTGGCGTGAGTACGGTGGAAATCCTCCGCACCGTGAGGTGCTGTGGAGTAGTGAGTGTCTGAGTGCTGGCATTGCCGAGCCCTCGTTTTGTGTTTGTCCCTCCAGATTAAGTATTCGAGTCGGCAAGGCTTGGATGCCTGGGATTGCGTCGCGACTTGTTAGCTCTAAGCAAGTTGCGGCGCGATTTATCTTATCATGACTCCAAATATTTTCAGTTTTTCTAACGGGCACCCAATCCAGCTCTTTGATCAATAATCTCAAACGGAGCTTGGTTGATCGCCCAGCTTGTTGTCAATTTCGTTACTACCAGACACATTTCCCGGATGTTTGGGATCGTCTCCCCAAATTGCTCTATAGCTGCTGACTGCCATGCCCTTGCGCTGGTAATATCCGCAGAAACCTAGCAAGATGGCCCACCAGACAACAATTGACAGCCACATCCAATTGGGTCCGTTGGCTAACACCAGACCCAAAAACATCGTGGCACTGGCCAACGCCAGAAGTGAGTAACCAATGGTCTTGTGCAAGATCTCGAACCAACGGCGGCGTGGAGTCATGTCATAATGATCCCCGCGCAAGGATCCATCTGGTGCGGGTGCAGTTGGACCGCCTTTGCTTCCCCGAAAAACACCAAGGGCAATTTGCATTGCCAATGCAGCAAGAACTAAACAACCAAGTACGCCGTGAAGGCTTAGAACTGAAAGGTTCATTGGGAGAACCAGCGCCAGCCCAAAGACAGATAAACCCAATACAAACAGTTGCCCCATCCAATGGCTACGCCACCAAATTTGACTATCCAACTCTCGTGGCCAGTCCTGGCCGGGCAACACTTTGAAATACCTCGCCGCGATTACCGCCACTGGCGACAATATGCCCCAAGCGAGAACCATCGTACGCCCATGCCACGCGACGGCCACAGTTATGTCGAGCGGCTCAGCGGCATCAAGCGACGAAAAGAGCCATTCCCACATCAGCCCTTGACCGCCCCGGCGGTCATGCCGGTGATGATCTGACGCGACGCAAACAACGTGAGAATAATTGGTGGGATCGCCAACAACATGCCAGTGGCCATAATGACACCCCACTCGACATTGAACTCTGACATGTTGTTCACAATTAGGATTGGCACAGTTTTCGTGTTGCGATCGCTCAGCGCAGAGGCCAGCAAATATTCATTCCAAGCGATACGAAACGTGAAAATTGCCGCTGCCGCCAATCCTAGTTTGATCAGCGGCAGGACAATTTTGAAAAACACCTGAAACGGACCCGCTCCATCGACGCGTGCAGCTTCTTCCAATGAACGTGGGACCTGAACAATGAAACTCTGCAGTATCCAGATCACAAAGGGGAGGTTAAACCAGGATGATGCCTGAACGTGTCCCAGCAAGGCAAACGTCACCTCTGCCACCAAAGGCATCGCAGATCAACCCACCAACAAACCCTTCTTTGTGCAGGCAGAAATCATTGTTCCAAAGTCCAAACACTGGAACGAGTAAAACGGCGGGGCTGCCCACCATTTGGTCGGGCACATAATTCATACTTCGCACCACCTTGAGAATTTTTTTCACGCGTGCTGTCCGATATGGGACTGTCTTTCTTTAAAGTCCGAGAGACTGTCATGCGCGAAACGCCTGCTACACGCGCAACATCGCGCATCGTAACAGTTGAGTGAGGTTTTGGTGTTTTTGCCACTTGGACTGACCGGTCTATATGTTATCGATCACACCATGCGCGACCGGCGCTGAGCGTTCAAGAAAGCCTATGTCGCGTGGAAGCAAACAGCAGGATGCTGGCAAGTTTGCCGGGTGTGCTGCCGCCGATACGACAACTTTGCTAACGAACCTCTGTTTTCCGGCGTTTTTCAAGCTGCCCAAGCAGTTCACCATAGCCATTTTTACTACACATTTCGATCAAGCGATCCTTGATTTTCTGATTGCAACTGGGTGCGTTGGTGGCACCGAATATCTCGAGTTCCGCCGCCAATTGTTGCGCAAGGAAAGCAACCATACCCATTGGCTCAGCGATGTCCCGCCCCATGACGAGCGCCCCCTTTGCGGCATCAAATTGCCCTAGGGCCGCGTGTGCCTTAGCCAGCGGCGCCGACAAAAACGCACACAGCACGTCAATCTTGGCACCTTCACTGGTTTCCTTCGCGTAAATCAGGCTTTTCTGGCTGTTTTCAAAGTCGCCCTTTTGCAACGCCAAGATGCCAATTGAGATTGCATGGAACGCTGCGTCATACGGCTTACCAGTACCATCTGAAAGCTGGCCCATCCTCTGGCACGCCTCAGCCGCCCGATCCAATCGCCCCAAATAGCTCAACGCATTCGCGTGTGTTCCAGTGCCCAACACTGAAACCGTTCCAACCGTCCCGGTCGTCAAACGGTCGTTCTCCGGAACGTAAAGATAAGAGTACTTCTCAGACAGCTCCGTCGCTTTCTCGAACTGGCCCGTGAACCAATATGCCTGACTAAGTGCGAAGGCAGCTGTTGCAATAAAACCGGGTGCGCCACTTGCAATCGCCGCATCAAGTTTTTCCTGCCCGATGGGAATGACTGCAGCAACATCTGCCAGGATGGTCATCATGATCACCCGGTCAATTCCAGCACCCAAAGCCGACGCATCATCTCCAATCTTGCGTGCTAGTCTCTCAACCTCGCCGGTAATTTCAAGAATCTGAGAAAAATCGGCTTTTGGTACATAGGCAATGCGCAAACCCTGGCGGGCCTGCATGTTGAGAGTGTCAACTTCCTGAAGATCCGTACTGAGTTTTTCAGCACAAAAGATCGACCGGTCAAAGTGCCTGATCCCATCATCGAATGCCGCGCGATCCAAGGCGAGATGCCCGCAATTGATATAAGCCTCTGAAGCCTCAGCCCAGCGCTGAGACTGTTCTGCATGATGCGCAAGCGAGCTAGCAGTTGAGAGGTCTGTGACGCGATTCGTACTCTTGATAATGTCTGCAAAAAGGCCGTGTAGATGCCGAAGACGCCGTTTGGGCAATGTGGAGTAGGCGACCTGCTGGATCAAAGCATGGCGAAACTTCGCTGTGGGTTCACTGACATTCTCCAAAAGATCGAGATCTGCGAGCGACGCGAGAGATTTAGTGTTCTCCAAACCTTCCCGGCGCAACAATTTCTTTAGCAAGTCCACTGGGAATTCCGTACCAATCACCGAAGCCACTTCAAGCGTCTTCCTGTTTGCTGGACTCAATACATCGATACGCTCAGCGATCAGCGGCTGGACACTATCTGGCACCTTGAAGCTTTCGCCAATTGTGCCACCGGTGGGCATGCCCCCTGCCTTGAGATTGCGGATGACTTCTTCAATAAACAGAGGTGTTTGGCCACAGATTTCTTCGACGAACCCGCCTAGGTCCGCCTCCCTACCATATTCGCGAAGCAGGTCGCTAATCAGGTCGCGGCTGGATCCATCATCCAGCGGCCCGAGAGTTAGATGCTGGGCATTCTGGCCCACTCCATGAGGGAGCCCATCCATTGTCCGGGACGTTAGTATCAACATCAGCTTGCCATCAGATGCCCGACTGATCAGCTCGGAACAGAGCGCCAGACTGTATTGATCTGCCCAGTGCGTGTCCTCTACCACCACGACAAGCGCTCTGTTCGCGGCCATGCCGACGATAACCAAAAGCAACGCCTCAACGATGGCATCCTGCTGGATCTTGGGACCCAGGCTGGTCCATGTTGGATCATTACTTGCGGAATGCAAAACCGACTGTAAGGCATTTAAGTGCCGCTGAAACAGAAGGGAGTCACCTTCGAGGCATGCCGCTACTTCATTTGCCATATCCGCAGGGTCATCAGCGGGCGACAGCCCAAAACACTGATTTATTGCGCGTGTCACAGGTGCATATGCCGCTTGCCTATCAAGCGCCGTAGCACTGATTTCTAGAACCCGAACTTTGGCGAAGTCCAACGTCGTTAGAAACTCATGAACGAGCCGTGATTTCCCAATCCCGGCTTCGCCGACTATGGCAACCGCTGAACCAGTGCCGGCGGCGCACGAAGCCCAGATTTGGTTCAGCTTCTTGAGGTCGGCTTCGCGCCCGGCAAAGGGAGACAATCCGCGGGCGATCCGGCTCTTCCAGCGCGAAATGGCCTGATCTCGATGAGTGATCTCATATAACTTCAGTGGATGGTCAATGCCTCCGATCAACGTGTCACCGACCGCGCGGCTATGAAACATCTCTCCAACGGTGTCGACGACGCTTTGTGAGACGGTAACTGTATTCGTCCGGGCCGCGGATTGTATTTTGTCTGCCAGATGCACAACCGGTCCTGTCAACGTTAATTCGTCAAAACTCGCGTGTGACAAATTTCCAAAAAGTACTGGACCGCTGTGGATGCCAACCCTGATCTCAACCCGATCCTTTTTCATGTCGGACACCCGCTCAATCACGGACAGTCCCGCTTCTACAGCGCGCGCACAATGGTTTTCATCTGCGGTCGGAAATCCAAAGACAGCCAAGGCACCATCCCCAACGAAACGCGCCGAGGCACCAAATTCCTCGCATGTATCCATGATCAGTTCGACCGCAGGCCCCAAACGATCAAGCGCCTCTTCGGGGTCAAGATTCTCAATCAGAGCCGTAGATTGTACGATGTCTATGAACGCAACGGTACAGATCTTTCGCTGGCGCGCTTCGATCTGCAATTTGCGTTTGCGTGATCCGGAAGTCTTTGGGCGATGAGACAAGGTATCCCTTCCGGTGGCGATAGGTTTTGGAGGTCAAGATTAACTCCAAACTTTTAGGCAACTCAGCCAGTTAACTGGGAACAGTCATATCAAATCGCCTAGGAATGTCACGTCAAGGCGATTTCAACGGTTCAACGCTTTTGTGAAAGCTGCAGTCAGTAACGTACAAATGCGTATCACGTAAGTTCTTGTGTTAATTAAAACAAATAGCAGATGGCCTGACTCAAAAAAACGGCTTACGTCGATTAGCAACGTCATCAGATGTATGCTGGACTGTTGAAGGGAACAGTCTTTCGTAAGAACGGAAGACCTATTGACGGTTGAGCCGCCAACATAGTTAAGTGTAACCACTGAGATTTTTATTTTTGCATTAGAGGAAAATTCATGTCGGATGGTGAACACACACATAACAAACATCTCTCGCTAGGCGATGTTCAAACCATCATTGGACGAGCAATGGTCGATGAACGCTTTCGCGGCGAGTTTACGCGTGACCCAGAAGGAACGTTGAAAAAACTAGGTATCAGCACAGCGGTCGAAGGCGAAGTTGATGAGAAAGCAGTAAACCTGATAAAGTCACTCGCCGAAGCTCTCGACGAGAAAAATACAGGTGCGAGCTTGAGTGATGCTCTTAAGAAGATGAGAGAGTCCTATCTAGATTCGGGAGATGGGATTATTCGCCCTCGTTGTTCCTGATCGTGCAGGAGATTAGATGAGTTGACGCAGGTGTCGCCCAAAGCAACCGGCGTTCATCTCATCTCGCTACCGTTCACGTCCCTGCAATATCCGAACCTTGGTGCCAGCCTTCTTGGAACCGCTTTGCGGCACCAAGGCAAGGAGTGTGCAATCAGCTACTTTGCATTCGACTTTGCCGAGAAAATCGGCCTGGATGCTTACCTGCTTCTTTCTCATGAGAAGTTTTATCAGGCCTTTTTGGGCGAGTGGATATTCTCAGATCTGGTTTTTGAGCGCCCTGAGACAATGGATATGGAATATCTGACAGATATCCTGCCGGATTTCGCGGACTCCATCGAGGCGGTGCTGCTGACGCATTTGGCCCTGGGCGCGCGGCAGGCGGCAGGCGATTTCATATGTCACTGTGCCGACGAAGTGGCGGCAAAACAGCCTGCGTTGGTCGGCGTCACGACGTCTTTTCAGCAAAACATGGCTTCGATCGCCTTTGCACAAGCCCTGAAATTGCGCGCACCAGAAACAACCATCATTTTTGGCGGTGCCAATTGTGAGGCAGAGCTGGGATTAAGCCTGCTGGAGCGTTTCGCTTGCATTGATGCAGTGTGCAGTGGCGAAGGGGATGTTTCATTTCCCGCATTTGTCGACGCATTTTCCAGCACAAAACCATTGCCCGAAGTACCCGGAATTACCACGCGAGACAGCCCTCCATCCAAACTGCCCGGAAAAATGATCACGGCACTTGATGACCTACCTGTTCCGGACTTTTCCGATTTTTACGAGCGGTTTGAACAAACACCAGGACTGAGTAATTTGCTTCGTCCCGCGCCAACAATCGAAACCTCGCGCGGATGCTGGTGGGGCAAAAAACATCATTGCACTTTCTGTGGCCTCAATGGCAACGCCATGACGTATCGAAGCAAATCCCCCCGCCGTGCCCTTGCTGAATTTCGCAGTCAGGCGAAGAAATACGGTTCGGACTTTGTCGTTGTAGATAACATACTCGACTACTCCTATTTCGACAGCCTTCTGCCTATGTTGCGCGAAGATCCGACCCCTTTTCTGATGCACTATGAGGTTAAGTCAAACCTCTTCCCCAAACATATCAAGGCCATGTCTGAGGCAGGTATTCGCAAGATACAGCCCGGAATCGAGTCATTGGACAGCAATATTCTGAAACTGATGAAGAAGGGTGTGACCGCCCAACAGAACATCCAAACATTAAAACTTTGTGCCCAGGCTGGGATTTTCGTTGATTGGGGATTTATCTTCGGATTCCCAAGCGAGGATCCGCAAAGTTACGATAGAATGGCTGAACTCATCCCGTTGCTGCACCATCTGCAGCCGCCTGCTGCCTTTGCCCCCGTTCGCGCTGATCGTTTCAGCCCCTATTTTACTGACCCCGCAGGGCACAACATCCGGGTCAGCCCCGCAAGGCCGTATCGCTACATTTATTCTGGCGTCGGGGAGGAATTGAGCAATTTCAGCTATCATCATCAGATGTTTGGCGCCGGAATAGATGACGCGACTGAATACACGCAACGCGCCAGAGAGGCCATAAACAGCTGGATAAACTGCCATCAGGAAGCTCAGTTCTACATCGTTGATGACAATACTTCTGAAATGACGCTCGTTGACAACCGTTCAACGTATAAGGAAACGCGCCTATCGTTGAGCCATCTAGAATCCGAAATTGTGCGGCTTTGTGCCTGTATAATTGCACGTGATCGCGTGGCGGCGGAACTTGCGCCGCAAATTACCCAAAACCAGTTTGCAATTGCAGTTGATCGGCTTATTCAATCTGGCGTACTTGTGGCCGAGCGTAATTCTCTGCTGGCCCTGCCCTTGCGTTCAGGTGGTTACCGAAGAGCACCAGACTGGAATCAAATTCGTCAGGAGTATGCTGAGTTTGGAAATGTCGCGTGAATTTAGCTGGGTCACGAAGATAATCCGTTGATCTGGCCAGCCCCTCACAATGGCTCTTGAAGCGGAAAGTAAACCCCTTTCCTTAGTTTCTTGGATTATCTGGCGCCCGAACTACCACAAACGCGCCGAAATTATCGATTTAGTCAGCAACAAGTGATTCAGTCTTTCCAGAAAGCGTTATTGGATTTCCAAGATATTTATTTGCTAGGTAGGGCGGAACGGACCATGCCTGTAACTGGCTGGCATGTCTCCCGTTCGATAAGTTCAATCGTGCAGTTAATCCGAACGACCTCTGTTTGTGCTTCGATGATCGATCTCGAAATTTCTTCACCGGCAATTCGTCCGATCCTGCGGGCAGGCAATCGTATCGTCGTCAAGTTTGGCTCCATTTCACTCGACCCTTTGAAGTCGCCAATGCCAATGACCGAAATGTTGACAGGTACGTCCAGGCCAGATCGTTTTGCGGCATAAATCGCGCCAAGTGCTAGAACATCATTTCCGCAAAGCAGGGCGGTGGGGCATTTGCCTTCGTCGAGCAATTTGCTGACCGCCTCTTTCGCCTCTGACAAACTATATGGGGTTTCAATGCGCCACCTCGGCGGTACTTCGATGTTCGCATCAGACAGTACCGAAAGTGCTGATACCAATCTGCCGCGCGCGCGATCATTATCGCTGGTTGGTGGGAACACCAAACCGATTTCCCTGTGTCCCAGGTTCAACAGATGGGTCGCGGCCTTTTGCCCTGCCAAATAGTTGTCCGCCCCAATGCAGGAGATGCGCGACGACCCATCATAATTCCAAATCGAGATAGCTGGAATACCCTGACTCTCAATGAGTTGATAGGTTTCTTCAGAGTGATCAAGCCCTATGAGGGCTACACCATCCACCCTATGCTCCATAAACTTTCGAAGTACAGCGTATTCCTTTTCCAGATCATAACCGTGCGAGGCAACAAGGATGGTGAAGCCTTCAGCACCCACTGCATCTGAGAAAGCCTGGATCACTTCCGCAAAGATCGTATGGTCGATGGTTGGCACCACAAGACCAATTGTCCCGCTTCGGATTCCATGGATTGTCTGTGCCGCGCGATTGCGAATGTAACCAAGCTTTCGTACCGCCGCGTCAATCTTTTTGCGAGTCGCCGGTTTGACAAGTTCAGGATGATTGTAGCTACGAGAGACCGTAGAAATGGAAACCTTTGCAGCTGAGGCAACAGCTATAATATCCACATTTTTCTTCTTAAGGTCAGGCACTTATCCGTTCATTTCGATAATTTTATGAAAACGTTTGCAAAACTATTTTCATGTCTTACCTTAAATGTCAACGACGCAACGGGCTGGGAGACCTGCGATGGAGTTCCTCTATTATTTCGGCGATGTATTCACGCCCATCAATTTCGGACTACTCCTGATCGGAACCATAGGCGGCCTGATCTTGGGGGCAACTCCGGGGCTGTCGCCGACGATGGCAGTCGCCCTGCTCATTCCATTCACATTTCAGCTTGAGGCGGCCCAAGGCCTGATTCTGCTGGGTGCAGCCTATACCTCGACCGTTGCCGGGGGAGCGGTTTCAGCGATACTGCTCAAGATACCTGGCGCGCCAGCCAACATCGCGACCACACTGGACGGTCACACCATGGCCCAGCACGGCCAGGGCGCCAGAGCGTTGCAGCTCTCGTTCCTGTCCTCTGCCGTCGGTGGGGTCTTTGGCGTCCTGCTCCTGATATTTCTGACACCTGTATTGGCAAAGTGGGCCTTGGCATTCGGCCCTTCGCATCTGTTCTGGCTCGCCATTCTAGGCGTCACCGTTATTGGATCGCTTGATAGCCGTTCCGTGGTCAAGGGTCTTTTGTCAGGCTGCATCGGCCTATGGCTTGCTACAATTGGATTTGACGACATCATGGGGGCCCAGCGGTTTATCTTCCACCCGGCGCTGGGTGGTGGCATAAACATCATTGCCGCGTTGATCGGATTGTTCGCGATCCCTCAGGTTCTAACAATGTTTGCCAAGGGCAGGCGAAGCGATGGCGCCGAAGTCATCGAAGTGCAAAAGCACTCGATAACAAATGCCATCAAGGAAATATTGCGCAGCAAGCGTGCACTATCGATTGGAACGGCCACTGGATCCATCATCGGGTTGATTCCCGGCGTGGGCGGGCAAATTGCCGGGCTTGTTGCCTATGATCAATCCAAGAAATTCAGCCCGGAAAGCCATAAGTTTGGCACGGGACATGGCGAAGGTGTAATCGCCGCGGAATCTGCCAATAATGCGATGGTCGGCCCATCGCTGGTACCTTTGCTCACCCTATCTATTCCCGGATCACCAACAGCAGCTGTGCTGCTTGGCGGATTGCTGATCCATGGTATTTTTCCGGGCACTGATCTCTTTGACAATCATCCTGACGTTGCCTGGACTTTCATCAATTCGATGCTGATCGGGCAAGTCCTGATGTGTATCTTTGGCCTGTATGTTGCTGGCCTTGCTGCCCGAGTGGCGCAGGTACCTCAATCAGTGATGGCCGCCGTCGTGCTGGGTCTCGCCGTCTTTGGCAGCTATTCAGTTCAATCATCGATGGGCGATGTCTACGTTATGGCCACCCTTGGCGTGATGATGTATTTTCTTGAACGCTTTGGGTTTTCTGCCGCCCCGTTAGTTCTGGGCCTGATCCTTGGCCCCATCGCCGAAGCCAACTTTATCCAGGGTTCCATGATTGCCACTGCAACCGATGGCATGACTCCCTACTTTTTCGGCGGAGCGCTGAATATCTTCCTGATCGCCGTAGTAGTCGCCTCGATCCTCTACTCGGCTTACATGGAAGTGCGCAGCCGTCGACACACGTCAAAAGAGGAAATCATGTCATGAGCGAATTGACCCTGCCCCGTACCCAGCATATTGCCGCGTCAGGTGTCGTCGCCGTCGTCGGTATTTGGGTGGCCTACATCAGCTACACGCAACAGCCGTCGGAAGCCTTTTTGTTCCCCCGCCTCATATCAACTGTATTCGCAGTGCTGGCAATCTGGACATTTGCCAAGGCATGCCTTGGCTGGACAAAAGTGGGCAACGGCGTATCGCCCCGGCAGATGATCAACTTGGTACCCGGGCTAGTCATTTCGCTGATTTATATCTTTTGGGTGGCGAAGGGGTTAGGTTTTTACACCGCCACCACGATCGCATTCTTTTTACTGCTGAGCCTTTATGATCCGGCCCCTCATGGGGAGCCAAAAACATGGTTCAAGCGCGTTATCATCACGGCCGGATTCATGGTCGTAATGTACGGTCTCTTCGCACTATTGCTGAAAGTGTACACGCCGCGAGAGATACTTTTCTGAACCGGAGCAACCGGACAGAACAAACATCCTAGGGAGGAAACCAAAAATGAAAAAACTAGTAACCGGAGCCGCTATGGCCCTCATGACCTTGAGTGGAGCCGCCCTCGCGGATGGCCATGAAAGTTATCCTGAGCGGCCCATCATGATGATGGTCAGCTATGGTGCTGGCGGGGCCACGGACTTTCAGGCACGCATCGTGACCATGACGGCCGGGAATGAGGATGCTCTTGGCATGCCCGTCGCCATCCTGAACAAACCGGGCGCGGGAGGTCGTGTCGGGTGGAACTGGTTGGCAACACAAGCTGAAGCTGACGGCTATACGCTTGGTGCCTACAACGTTCCACACTTCATTGCGCAATCGATTAAAGGCGGAGTCGAATATTCGACAGATAGTTTTGAGCCGATCGCAAACTGGGGAGCTGACCCTGCCGTGCTAGTCGTCGGCAATGATAGCGAATTCAACTCGCTTCAGGATGTCGTTGATTTTGCAAAAGCCAACCCCGGAAAACTAACAACATCCGGGGCAGGGCTGTTTGTCGGTCATCATATCGCGGCGTTGCAAATGGAAAAAGCCGGCGACATGAAACTCGCGTATATCCCTACAAAGGGCGGCGGCGCTGCTGCAATGAAAGCGGTTATCGCAGGTGAAGTCATGGCGGGCATCAACAACCTGTCCGATGCATTCCGAGCAGCCGAAGCCGGTAACGTCAAAATCCTCGCGGTCGCCGATCTCGAACGCAACGAATTCCTGCCTGATGTTCCTACAATGATGGAATCCGGATTGGACGTTGATAATGCTTCGGTCAATTTCCGCGGAATCATGGTGCCCAAAGGCACCCCTCAAGGCGTCATCGACGAACTTGCCGCAACTGTGCCAGCCATGTTTGAAAACAAGCGGGTTGCAGGAAAAATGAAGGCAGGCGGTTCGCCCATGCACATCATGACCCGGGATGAAGTCATCGAAATGTGGAATGCACGTCAAGAAACTCTAGCAGTTCTCTTGCAAGGCCTTTGAACCCTTCGGCGGGGCGCGCTTAGCGTCCCGCCTAATCGCTAAAGGAATGATCCAATGAATGCCCATGATGATCTCGCGCAAGTTGAAGCCATTGTAGCGCGCGCGCGCGCCGCCCAGAAGGCATACGAAGCTGGTGCATCACAAGCGCGTTATGATCAGGCTGCTCTAGCCGTCGCTTGGGCCATCATGGAGCCTGCCCGTAATCGGGCATTGGCCGAGTTGTCCGTGAATACCACCGGTCTTGGCAATGTTGATGACAAAATCATCAAGAACCATCGCAAAACACTTGGTCTGATGCGCGATATCGCTGGAGTCCAAAGCCATGGTGTAATCTCGGATGTTTCCAACACCGGAATTACTGAAATTGCACGTCCCATCGGGGTGATCGGCGCCGTCGTGCCATCTACAAATCCAGCCGCCACACCTGCAAATAATATCATCAACGCACTTAAATGTGGCAATGCAATTGTACTCTCCCCTTCCCCCAAGGGCGTACCCGCTTGTGAACTGTTGCTAAACTACATTTACGACGAATTCGACAAAGTAGGCCTAGACCACGACCTGGTTCTTATGGTCCCTGCCCCGGGCTCCAAGGCTAAGACCCAGCGATTGTTAGAAATCAGCGATCTGGTGGTCGTGACCGGCTCGCAAAACAATGTGAAGCGCGCCTATACATGTGGCACGCCGGCTGTTGCAGTGGGGGCAGGCAATGTCACTGTGATCGTGGACGAAACCGCCGATTTGACCAAAGCGGCTGAAAAAATAACGGCCTCCAAGACGTTTGATAATGCGACATCCTGTAGTTCCGAAAATGCCCTGGTAGTGCTTGACGAAATCTACGACGCCTTTGTGGCTGAACTGTCAAAGGCCGGAGGAGCGCTGGTCAAGGACGAAGCACCAATTGTCGCAAAACTCTGGCCTGATGGCCACCTGAACCGCGAAGTAATCGCGCAGGACGCTGACAAGATGCTGTCCGCTTTGGGAATGGAGCACGATGTCCCCATAGGAACCAAATTCCTTGCCGTTGAGACCACCGGCATCGGTGTAGGCCATCCGCTATCCGGTGAAAAACTGTCGCGCGTTCTGGCACTGTACCGCGCCCGCGATTTTGATGATGCAGTTGCAATCACCAATCGAATACTCGGCTACCTCGGTGCTGGCCACTCTGTTGGTTTGCATACGGCTGACGATGCCCGCGCAGTTGCACTAGGTGCGGCAACGCCTACCTGCCGCGTTATCGTCAATCAGGCCCATTGCTTTGCAACCGGGGGCGCATTCACCAATGGAATGCCGTTCTCGTTATCGATGGGATGCGGTTCATGGGGCGGCAACTCTATCGACGACAATTTGCATTGGAAGCACTTCATGCAGACGACAAAGATCATTCGGGAGATTCCTGCTCGTGAGCCCACTTTGGACGAGGTTTTTGCGGACTACTGGGACGCTGCCGGCAAATGAATTATTCAGCTGATGTCCCTCCGGCCGGAACAGTGCGCGATTGGCTAGACTACCGCGCCACTCAGGGCGGAACTGCGATCGTGTTTCCTGAGGACGGCAGTTCACTGGATTGGGCAGCATTGCGTGACAACGCACGCGCGATAGCTGCGGACCTCACTAAAAGGGGCATTGCCCGCGGAGAAAGCGTCGCGGTTGTGCATCCAAATAGCCGCGACGGTGTTACCGCCCTATTTGGTTCTCTCTACGGCGGTTTTCGCGTTACGATGATAAATCTCGCTGCCGGACAAGACGCGATTGCATACGCGCTCGAGCATTCCGAGGCGCGAGTGGCCTATGTCCATGATAGCGCGTTAGAATTGTTTTCTGGTGCAACCAGACCCTGCCTGACAGCAATCCCGCTGCCCGAAACTCTAGAAGAGGTCGAGCTTCACCCACTGTCCGCCGAGGATCATGCGCTTCTGATGTACACTTCGGGAACAACCGGCAGGCCAAAGGGCGTGGTTCATACTCACGCAAGCTTGCTGGCGGGGGGGTGGACGACCACGATTGCTCACGCTCTGACCCCAACCGACCGAGGGCTTTGCGTTTTGCCTATTTACCATATCAACGGTCTCTGTGTAACGGTCATCAGCGCCTTGATTTCGGGCGGATCGCTGGCAATGTGTTCCAGGTTTTCTACCCGGAACTTCTGGTCCTACGCATCGCAATCAAAAGCGACTTGGTTTTCAGTGGTACCTACGATCATTTCTCATCTGTTGCATGGCGACGCTGAACCTGACGCCGAGACCAAAGCCAGATTGCGATTTGGTAGATCCGCATCCTCCGCGCTTTCACCAGAGGTTCAATCCGCCTTTGAAACGCGCTTTGAATTACCCGTCATCGAAACTATGGGCCTGACGGAAACCGCCGCCCAGATTCTGTCCAACCCATTGCCGCCCGGGACGCGCAAGATCGGTTCGCCCGGTATTGCTTTTGGCAATGACGTTGCCATTCTTGGATCTGACTTGACGCCCTGCCCGGCAGAGATGGAAGGTGAGATTGTCGTTCGCGGCCCAAATGTAATGCTGGAATACTTGAAGAACCCAGATGCAACGTCGGCGAGTTTCACTGACGGCTGGCTACGCACCGGTGACCTTGGACGCAAGGATGCCGACGGCTATCTTTTTGTGACAGGACGCCTGAAAGAACTCATTATCAAAGGTGGCGAAAACATCGCCCCACGCGAGATTGACGAAGCGCTTTATTCGCATGCCGACGTTGTCGAAGCAGCCGCATTTGCCCGACCTTGTGCAACTTATGGCGAACGCGTAGAGGCGGCTGTTGCTGTATCGGTAGGGTCACCGTTATGTGCAGACGATCTGATAGATATCTGTGTTTCCAAGCTAGGTTCCTTCAAAGCACCGGATCATATCCACTTTATGCGGGAACTGCCCAAAGGTCCTTCAGGTAAGATACAACGACGGAAGCTACTAGAGCTCACTCAAAGCGCCCAAGAGGACGAGAAAGCGTAGTCGGCCGGTCGCTTATGCAACCTTACCCCGGCAACTGCCCCGTCAGAACGTACCGAAGTATCTGCACGACCTGTTCTGGATGCTCCGCAACCGCAAGAGCTGCGGCGTCAACTTCCTTTAGCGGATGTGCGTGATCCGGCCCATGCAGAACGATTAGTGATTTACCTAAAGCGGCAGCATATCCCGCGTCGAATGCAGCGTTCCATTGTTTATACTGGTCGCCAAAACGCACCACGACGACATCCGCATCTTCAATGCCCTTGCGGGTACGAATGGCATTCACCATCGCGCCTTTGTGATCATGCCAGTACTTATTGGTCTCCTCGCCCAAAATTGCGATGCCACAGTCGTCACTGGCGGCGTGATCGGTGACAGGTGAGCTGAAAGAAACTTCCAGGCCAGCGGCACCTTCGGTGATCTGCTCTCTCCAATCAGTATGAATTTCGCCAGATAAATAAACCTTCAAGGTCATAGCCTGTCCCTTCTCTTGTTTCTTAAGCGGGTACTCAATAGTCAACAATGGCCCGATGCTCGGCCATTAGCCTCGCAATACACCGCCGGTCGCTTTGCTAACTTTGTCGATTATCTTAGCGCTCACTGCGTCGATCTCTGCCTCTTTCAAAGTTGTCTCGACGGGCTGCAAACGCACCGTTATGGCAAGCGATTTTTTGCCGTCTCCCAGCGATCCGCCGATGAACTCATCAAAGACGCGCACGTTGTCGATGAGTCCCCTGTCGGCCCCAGCAGCCGCGTTAACAAGGGTCAACGCCTCAACCTGCGCATCAACCACAAAAGCAAAGTCGCGTTCGACAGCCTGCAAATCGCGAATTTCCAAAGCGGGCCTTGTCGATTTAGCTTTCTTGGGCATCGGTACTTCGCCGGGCCATAGCGTAAAGGCCATCGCTGGTCCTTTTATATCCATCGCAGCCAGCACACGTGGATGCAGTTCGCCAAAAATACCTAGTACTTTTTTGGGCCCCAGACAAATCATACCATGGCGGCCGGGGTGCCACCACTCGCGTGCGCCGCGCAAAATCTGCACTTTGTTGGGTGCACCCATTGCCGCCAATACAGCCTCGGCATCAGCCTTAACGTCAAATACGTCAACACTGCGTGACGCGCCCTGCACATCCTTTGGCCCGGTCCGCCCCACCAGCAAGCCGGAAACCAGTAAATGCTGTTCTCCCGGCTCTGCGCCATGGAACGCCGGTCCCACCTCAAACAACGCAAGGTCGGCAAAACCACGCGCCTGATTCCGAGCGGCTGCTAGCAACAAACCGGGCAGGAGAGCCGGGCGCATGTGGCTCATCTCTGACGAGATTGGGTTTTCGAGCATCGTTACATCAGTACCGCCGCCGAAAAGCGCAGCCGACGCCTGATCAATGAATGAATAGCTGACACATTCGTTGTAACCCAGCGCAGCACAAGTACGGCGTGCGGCCTGCTCGCGTCGTTGCATCGGTGACAGGATCGGCTTGGGAACACCTTCCCCCATGCGCGGCAGTGGCTTGCCCTCCAACTTTGTCAGCGAAGCGACCCGGGCCACCTCTTCGACCAGATCAGCCTCACCATCCACATCCGGCCGCCAAGACGGCACATGGGCGTAGTTGCCTTCCAATCTGAACCCGAGTGCGGTCAAAGTCTGGCGCTGCGTGCTTTCAGGTATTTCCATTCCAACAAGCGACCGCACGCGGGCCGCATCCAGTTTGTATGCACGCGAGTGATCTGGCACTTCCCCCGCCACAACAACCTCGGAAGCCTCGCCTCCACAAAGATCAAGGATCATCCGTGTTGCCAGTTCCAACCCATCCCGCGTGAATACCGGGTCAATACCGCGCTCAAACCGATAGCGCGCATCCGAATTGATTTTCAGCGCGCGCCCCGTCAGGGCGATCTGCACGTTGTTCCAATACGCGCTCTCGATGAACACATCAGTTGTCTCTGCCGTCACTCCGGTTGTTGCACCGCCTATCACGCCCGCAATGCTCTCTGGACCATTATCGTCCGAAATCGCCATCATGCTTGGAAAGAACGTATATTCCTTGTCATCCAATGCCATGATCGACTCGCCGCCAGCTGCGCGGTGCACGCGCAGAGTCCCCGACATCTTGGCCACATCAAACACGTGCAGCGGCCGGTTCTGGTCGTATGTAAAATAGTTGGTGATATCCACAAGTGTGGAAATCGGGCGCAGACCAATGGCGCGCAACAAGTCCTGCAACCATTCCGGTGACGGCCCGTTCGTGACACCGCGAACGACCCGGCCCATGAAAACCGGGCACCCATTCAAAGTATCCTCATCAATGCTGACAGTAACGGGGGAAGGAAAAATACCCTCAACCGATACTACATCCTGCGGCTTCAGGACTCCCAAACCGCGCGCTGCCAAATCCCGTGCAATTCCGCGAACACCAAGCGCATCGGGACGGTTAGGAGTGATGGCAATTTCGATAACCGGATCGACCTTGGATGGATAGTGTTCGGCCAGCCAGTCGGTGAAACGCTGACCGATCTCGCCACTGTGCAGCTCGATGATCCCATCATGTTCTTCGGACAATTCCAGCTCGCGTTCGGATGCCATCATGCCATAGCTCTCGATGCCGCGAATTTTACCCACACCAATTGTGCTATCAATACCAGGCACATAAACGCCGGGCTTGGCCACGACAACGATGATCCCTTCGCGCGCGTTCGGCGCTCCACAGATGATCTGAGTTTCCCCTTCGTCCGTGGCGACAACGCAAACCTTCAGGCGATCTGCCTCGGGATGCTTCTCAGCACTCAGCACCTTGCCGATAACAAGGTCCTGCAGCTTTGCGACAGGATTGGTGACCTCTTCGACCTCGAGGCCCAGATCGGTCAATGCATAAAGGATGTCATCCAGCGAAGCGTCTGTCTCAAGATGCTTTTTCAGCCAGGAGAGAGTGAATTTCATGAGCCTTACGTCCCCGGTCAGATCGGTATCTGGCAGGTATTAGCCCAAGGCAGCCCAAGGGGAAAGGGCGGGATGTCAGAGTGCGTTAGATTAAGGGTAAGTCGGCGTCCGGCCGAGCAATTCGTCAAGCTGGCGTGCAATCCAACCGTGCGGGATAAAGTGCCCCCCCGGATGCATGTCCAATGTCACTGATCCACCGGCGCTGCAATCTCTCCAAACCGTGCGCTGAAACTTCAGAAAATCGACAGCCTGCCATTCGCCTGCGTTTTCCCCCTCGGTACAGCCGTATTTCTCACGCCAAAGAGCCACAGGATAGTTTACGTCACCGCCCGGACCCAGCGGGAAATCCATCACCGTATCCGCCAGCCCATGCACATGTCGCACCTCTCGCGGTCCCTGCAGACAGTCTTCTGATTGCCGCAACGTTCCCGAGACGGCGATCAATGCTGCAATATCGTCGCCGTTCTCGCACACATATCGCCAGGCCATCGCTGAACCATAAGAGTACCCGGACACATAGATGCGGCTGCGATCAATGGGATAGTGTTTTGCAGCATCCTCAAGCACGGCAGCTGCAAAGGCGACGTCATCAGTGTCATGATCCCAAAAATCCCAAGTGCGTCCGTTTCCGTTTGGCGCAAGCAACAAGACCCCGCGCCGGCGTGTCGCCCCCGAAATACGCGCGTGATTGACCGGCAAGGCACCGGTGCGCATCCATCCATGAAAATGAAGCAAGACGGGCAACGGCGTTTCCCTATCCCACTCATCGGGTTCCTTGACGTGATAAGACCGATCCCCAAGTTCACACGGCACTTCGGCGTGGCACTCGTACCACGGACCCATGGCCGGGGCGCTAGTGGTCGAAATAAGGGTGAAAAGCGCAGAGAATAAGTATTTCATGCCGATGACATTAGCGACGGCAGCCCCCATGTCACCTCACATGTACGTGGGATTTTCGTGCGATTGGAATTACCAGTTATCGCTAATACTTAAGGTAAATTTGGATGGAACACCGATCTTGTGTTTTTCATCCCTCAACAAAACATTTTACCGACTCAAACCACCATGCAGGTTCGGCTGATCCAGACTGGCGAACCCATAGTGCCGCAGCCAGCGCAAATCGGAATCAAAGAACGCCCGCAGATCAGGAATACCGTATTTCAGCATCGCGATCCGGTCGATGCCCATGCCGAAGGCAAAGCCCTGCCATTCTTCCGGGTCGATGCCCCCTGCCGAAAGCACCTTGGGGTGCACCATGCCAGACCCGAGCACTTCCATCCAGCCGTCGCCTTCGCCAATGCGCAATTGTCCGTCCACCCAGCTACACTGAATGTCCACCTCGGCAGAGGGTTCGGTGAACGGGAAATGAGAGGCGCGGAAACGGGTCTTGATGCCGGCGATTTCGAAAAACGCGCTGAAGAACTCCTCGAGAGTCCATTTCAGGTTGGCCATTGAAATATGCTTGTCAATTGCCAGCCCTTCAACCTGATGGAACATGGGCGTGTGTGTCTGGTCATAGTCCGCACGGTAGACGCCGCCGGGGCAGATGATGCGCAATGGCGCGCCTTTCGCTTCCATCGTGCGTATCTGGACCGGGCTGGTATGGGTTCGCAATACATGCGGCGGACGTTCGTCGCCCTCTGCGCGATGCATATAGAATGTATCCATTTCCGCGCGTGCCGGATGATGAGAAGGGATGTTCAGCGCGTCGAAATTGTACCAGTCGGTATCAATGCGCGGCCCTTCGGCAACCGAAAATCCCATCTCCCCGAAGATTGCAGTGACTTCCTCCGTGACCTGAGACACCGGGTGGATCGTACCTTGCGCACGCTGACGCCCCGGCAATGTCACATCGAGCCACTCGGTCCGCAGCCGTTCATCCAGCGCCGCATCGCTGAGCGCCGATTTCTTTGCGGCAATCGCAGAGTTGATCTCGTCCTTGAGCGCATTGAGAGCGGGCCCCGCCACCTGACGTTCTTCAGGAGTCATCTTGCCAAGTTCACGCATTTTCAGCGCGACTTCGCCTTTCTTGCCAACAGCGGCAACACGCAGGTCTTCAAGTCCGACCTCGTCTTGAACCGCTGCAATCGCTTCTATGTATTTCGTGCGCAGTTCATCCATGAGATCGTCTACCATCGCCTTTGAAATTGTCGTAGCCGTGCTAACTTCGCTTGGGCTTGATTGCAAGGTGGTCAAGGCCTGTGTTCCAATTGCATTGCTTTGCCGTGAAAAGTATACGGCTCAAATCTGGTGACAGGGGCCATTTCATCATGCTGGAAAAATTTATCGACTTGTCAGACCAGAAACCTCTTGCACAAGGGCAAACCCAGTTCGTCTACCAGCATCCCGAAGTTCCCGGAATATTGGTCAAAACCATGAAACCGCGCTCGCCACGGCGTCAGTCACTTAGGTATTCTGCTTGGCGCTATGGCAAATACCGGCTTTGGCACCGCGAATACAGTGAGTATATTTCTCTGCTTGCTCGCACAGGCGGGCATTTCGACCGATTGCCTCGATACTACGGGTTTTGCGAAACCAGCAACGGACCCGGTTTTCTGACTGAATACCTGAAAGGGCCCGACGGCGGTTTGGCTCCGATACTGCGCAAGGTTTTGGACAATGCGCGCGACAAAGATCATCTATTGGCATTGCGTATGGATGTTGAAGCACTCACTAATGAACTGAGCACAAACAACGTGGTCTTTGGCGACCTGACGTCCAAGAATCTGGTCGTAGTTGGCCCGGATCAGGACCGGCTCAAGATGGTTGACGGGTTGGGAACCTACACGCTGATCCCGATCAAGCAATTCAGCCGATATGCAAATAATAACAGCATATCAAGATGGCGAAGAAACCTGCTGGGGGACGTGGACGAAGTCATAAAAGCCCTCGACGCCAACTGACTCTTGGTTCGCTCGGATGACTATGCAGCCATAAAAAAGGCCCGCGAGAAGGTTATCCCGCAGGCCCGCAACAATGTCGCTCACATCTGAAGGATGCTTAGGCGCTCAACGCGGCCTGTGCCTGTTCAACAATTGCACCAAAGGCATCTGGTTCGTGCACGGCCAGATCCGCCAGCACTTTGCGGTCTACTTCAATGCCGGCAAGTGACAGGCCATTGATAAAACGGCTATATGTCAGTGCTTCATCATGGCTGCGCACGGCGGCGTTGATGCGTTGGATCCACAATGCGCGGAAATTACGCTTGCGATTCTTACGGTCGCGGGTTGCGTATTGGTTGGCTTTATCGACGGCCTGGGCCGCAACTTTGAAAGTGCTTTTACGCCGGCCGTAATAGCCTTTAGCCGCTTTGATGATTTTCTTGTGACGGGCGTGGGTTACAACGCCGGATGTTACGCGAGACATTTCATTCCCTCCTTAGCGTGCGTACGGCATCATCGACTTGACGATTTTCTCATCAGGTGCCGACAGTGTCGTTGTGCCGCGCGCGTTGCGCAGGAATTTATTTGTGCGTTTGATCATACCGTGACGCTTACCCGCCTGAGCGGACAGAACGCGTCCCGTCGCTGTCACCTTGAACCGCTTTTTGCAGCTCGATTTTGTCTTCATCTTGGGCATTTCCGTCTCCTATGAGTTTTGGGTCGGTAAACACGCGACTCGGCATGCCACTTTGGCCGGACGCGCGAACAGAGCCGCCGTATAGGCGGCAATTACGTTCAGGGCAAGAGAGAAAGGGCAGAACAAGCCCTATTTGTAGTGCCCTAAGGCAGATAGCGTCCGGCAACATTGGCGAACGCAGCGGGAATGTCCCTAAGTGTGTAGCCGCTTGGTTTTTGCGTCAACGCATAAAGCAAAAGACTGAATGCTATTAAAAGTGTAATGGCAGAAGCCCGCGGCGCTCGTCCATCAGTGATTGCCGACATGATTGAAGGTATCGAAAATCCGCAGACAATCAAACCGATGACTAGCGCCAGATCCGGATCCAAAACCGTACTCCCTCTTCCCCCGAAAAAGGTTACTCTGGATCGGTCCTGAAAATCAAACGTTCGTCGCACGGTGCAACGCGCAAAATATTTGTGCTGCCTGGTACGTTGAACGGCACACCGGCGGTAATAACGATGTGATCCGTGGTATCAGCAAATCCGCCGGCACGGGCTGCCTTGGCGGCAGACACAACCGCAGTTTTAAATCGATCCATTTCACCCGTCATTACACAGTTTGTACCCCAGGACAGGCACAGTCGGCGCGCAGTACCGCGCTTATGTGTCATCGCTATGATTGGAACCCGAGGCCGTTCACGGGCCGTCAGCAGGGCCGTTGTCCCGCTTTGCGTAAAGCAGCAAATCGCTTTGATATCCGTTGTTTCGGCGATTTCGCGGGCCGCCGCAACAATCCCGTCTGCGACCGAAGCGCGCTCTGCTTTGCGGGAGGATTCAATGATTTCGGTATATGTCGGGTCACCCTCAACTTCTTCGGCCACATTGTTCATCGTTGTGACCGCTTCCAGTGGGTAGTTTCCTGCTGCCGATTCTGCGGAAAGCATCACGGCATCGGCACCTTCGTAAATGGCTGTGGCCACGTCGGAAACTTCCGCGCGTGTTGGCATAGGACTTTCTATCATGCTTTCCAGCATCTGTGTGGCAACGATCACCGGTTTGGCGACGCTGCGGCACATACGAATAAGGCGTTTCTGGATAGGGGGTACATTCTGAACAGGTAATTCAACGCCAAGATCGCCGCGCGCGACCATGATACCGTCGCTGGCGTCCATAATTGCGCCAAATTCTTTAACCGCCGCAGGTTTTTCGATCTTGGACATGATCGCGGCACGCCCCTTTGCAAGTGCTCGACCTTCCTCTACATCTTCGGGTCGCTGAACAAACGAAAGAGCCAGCCAATCCACGCCAAGTTCACACGCAAATTCCAGGTCGTCCCGGTCCTTGTCGGACAATGCCGCCAGCGGCAAGACAACGTCAGGTACGTTAACGCCCTTGTTGTCCGATATCGTGCCTCCTGCAATGATTGTGCAGTCGGCAAAGTCGGGTCCGCATGCTTCAATCCGCAACCGGATCTTTCCGTCATTCACCAATAAGTTTGCGCCTGGCTCTAGTACTTGAAAAATCTCGGGGTGTGGCAGACATACCCGTGAAAGGTCACCGTCAGACGGGTCCAGATCGAGCCGGAATGACGCCCCATCTTCCAGTTCTTCTGAATCGGATGCGAATTGTCCGACACGCAGTTTGGGTCCCTGCAAGTCGGCAAGAATTGCAATAGGGCTGTCCAGATCCTGTTCGACCTTGCGGATGATGGCATGTTTTTGGGCGATCTCATCCTGCGTGCCGTGCGACATATTGAGGCGAAACACATCCGCGCCCGCCTCGTGCAGCCCTCTGATCGTTTCATATGTATCCGATGCCGGACCCAGAGTGGCCACGATTTTCACATTGCGCAGGCGTCTCATAATACGTTCCTCAATGATATTGTTATCGCTAACAGTGAGCTGCCTTATTACCCATTTCCCTTCTGTGGGCAACTGGCCTAAACATGCGGCAAATTAAGTGACGCAACTATGACATACACCCCCTATTTTCTCCATGGCGCAGATCGGCCAGGCCGTTGGTTGGTCACATGCGATCATGCCACAAACGTCGTCCCCCCCCAGATTAACGGCGGATGCCTTGGGTTACCTCAGGCAGATATGGATCGTCACATCGCCTATGATGTCGGCGCCGCAGGCGTAGCACTGGCGCTTGCGCAGTCTCTTAACAGCCCGGTAATCTTGTCGAATTTTTCCCGACTTGTCATCGATCCAAACCGCGGTGAAGACGACCCGACACTCTTGATGAAACTCTATGACGGTACCATCATTCCCGGAAACCGCCATGCGGATCATGAAGAACTCCAAAAACGTCTCAATCTCTGTTATCGGCCTTATCACTCGGCCTTGGAATCTCTCACCAAACGCCCAAACGTCGCGCTGCTATCGATTCATAGCTTCACGCGCCAACTTGATGGCCGCCGCCCCCGACCGTGGGAAGTTGGCGTACTATATGCCGAGGACCAACGGCTCTCTGATCCGATCATTGCGGCTCTGGAGGCTCAGGGTGGTGCCCCGGTCGGAAAGAACGAACCCTATGGCGGCCATCTCCCAGGGGATGCAATTGCCCGCCATGCATTGGAACATGGGCGGCCTAACATTCTGATCGAGTTGCGAAATGACCTGATCCATGACGAAAGCAGGCAGAAGTCTTGGGCGGATCGTCTGGCTCCGATTCTGAGAGATGCGCTTGAGTCAACGAGACTCTGAAGCGCCCATCCTCGGCTCTTTAGAAACGCTGCGTCAGATCGACGATCTGAGCGATATCATGAATTGTGATCTTGCCCGAAAGCGCCCTCATCCCCACATAATTCTTGGAACGAAAGGAACGTTCCCGAAAGGAGAATTCCATGACTATTGAAACCTGGACTTCGTTTTTTGGATGGATGACCGTCCTCAACTTCGGCTTTGTTATCGCGACTGCGATTGCCTTGACCGCATTCCGGCCCACGGCGGCCCGCATTCACCACCAGGTCACTGGCCTGTCTGAAGCGGACCTTAATCGCGCCTACTTTGGGTACCTTTCCAACTACAAAGTACTGGCGCTGATCAGTAGTCTTGTCCCATACCTTGCATTGAAACTGGTATAACTAACGTGACAGAAACTTTCGTGTGGTCCCTTATCGCGTTTGTACCTTTGATTTGTGATCGCTAGGTAATGGGACCGCATTCATCCAACGTCGAATCATGACATAGCTGGAGCCGTAACTATGTATAATCAAACAGAAATCGAACTACAGGCTGCGGCCTATCGTCGGTTGCAAAAACACCTGATGCAGGACCGAACCGATGTACAAAACATTGACTTGATGAATTTCGCAGGTTTTTGCCGGAACTGTCTGAGCCGCTGGTACGCCGAAGCCGCAGCCGAAAAAGGCATTGAGATCGGAAAGGAAGATGCGCGCGAACTCTTCTACGGAATGACAATGGAAGAATGGAAATCCAACTATCAGACCGAGGCAACGGATGCGCAGCAGGAATCATTCAAGCAATCTTTTGCCGCCAATGTTGGTAAAGAATAGCCAGTCTGCCTCTCTGGTTCCGCCGTTGACCACCCGGTAGACGACTACCGCTCCCAGACTTGATGCACTCAGACTGCGACCTTGCGGCTCTCCTCAAGATATATTTCACGCAACCTTGGTGCCACGCGCCCTGGAACACCGTCCCCCACTGCAACTCCGTCCAATTCGACCACGGGGGTAACGAACATCGTAGCGGATGTGATAAACGCCTCGTCAGCCTGTTTCGCCTCATCAACGGTGAAATTACGCTCTTCGACCTCCATCTGCGCCTCGCGTGCAAACCGTAGCACAGCCGCTCGCGTGATGCCGTGCAGGATGTCGTTGCTCAGCGCTCGCGTGATGATCTTGTTTCCTTTGACGATATAAGCGTTGTTGGACGTTCCCTCAGTAACATAACCGTTTTCAGTCATCCACGCATCGTCCGCGCCAGCTTTCTTGGCCATCATTTTCCCCATTGAGGGGTACAGCAACTGAACGGTCTTGATGTCGCGCCGTCCCCAACGGACGTCTTCAATACTAATAACCTTTATACCTTTTTTCGCGACCGGACTGTCGTCCGGGCTCGACTTGCGTTGTGTGAACAGAACCACGGTAGGCTTGGTATCTGCATCCGGAAAAACAAAATCCCGATCACCGTCTGACCCACGAGTAATTTGCAGATAGACCAACCCGTCCTCGATCACGTTGACTTTCACCAATTCGCGATGGATTGCCAACAATTCATCTTTCGTCACCGGCACCGTCATTTCCAACTCGTTCAGAGATCGTTCGAGGCGAATTGCATGCCCGTCGAAATCGATAAGCTTGCCATCCAGAACAGAGGTCACTTCATAGACACCATCAGCCATGAGAAAACCGCGATCAAAGATCGAGATTTTGGCGTCACCTTCGGGCAAGTACTCTCCGTTAACGTAAACAGTGCGCATGGTCTGATCCTTATCCCCATAGGGTGGCATCTGGCGGATGCACCCCGTTCTCATCAAATGTCAAAGCGTTGTCCCGGTCTTCAGCCAACAACAGCGGACCGTCAAGATCTACAACTGACGCACCCTGCGCAACCAAGACGGCGGGCGCCATTGCCAGCGAACTGCCAACCATGCATCCCACCATGACGTCATATCCCTCGGCCAAGGCCGCTTGCTTTAGCGCGAGCGCCTCGGTTAGCCCGCCGGTCTTGTCGAGCTTAATATTTACGACATCATATTTTTCTTTGAGCCCATCGAGGCTCGACCGGTCGTGACAACTCTCGTCGGCACACACCGGCACAGGCCGTTCCATCCCGATCAGAGCGTCATCATTGCCAGCAGGCAAAGGCTGTTCGACCAACTGCACCCCCAATCGCGCGAGATGCGGTGCCAAGTCGGCATAGATTTCTGCAGACCATCCCTCGTTGGCATCAACGATAATGGGCGCAGCGGGGGCTCCAGCACGCACCGCTTCAAGCCGAGCCATGTCATCGGGCGTTCCCAACTTGATCTTAAGCATCGGGCGATGCGCATGACGTGATGCCTCGGCTTGCATCTTTTCCGGCGTGTCCAAGGAAAGGGTGTAGGCCGTTATTTCCGGCCCTGGTCTGGCCAACCCGGCCAACTCCCAAACCCTTTGACCAGACCGCTTGGCCTCCAGATCCCAAAGCGCACAGTCAATCGCGTTTCGCGCCGCACCTGCTGGCAACAGATCAAAAAGACCAGCCCGGTCAAATTCTGACGGCAGACAAAGCACTTCTCGGCTCACGGAGTCCAACGTCTCGTTGTAGCGCGCGTAGGGCACGCATTCGCCGCGCCCGACATGATCGCCATCGCTCAGCGTGACTGTCAAGACGGCGGCTTGCGTGCGCGACCCGCGGCTGATGGTGAACACCTGTGCAAGTTGGAACACATCCTGTGTCACATTTATCAGCACCAAAATATCTCCCGATTCACATAACTTTTTCAGGCGCACCGATATCGTGAATGATCCCGTCGTTACAAGGCCGCGAGTGCATCCGCCAGTCGATCAGCGCTGTCCCGGAAAGGATCAACCGTGGGCAGGCCCATCCGGCTTTCGACTTCTGCCATGTAAGCCTCAGCTTCAGCTTCGCCCATATGTTGCGTATTGACCGTAATTCCAACAACCTTACAGGCCGGATTTGCAACCTGGGCCAACTGCAACGCTACATCGCGCAGAGCCTCTAGCGACGGCAAAGTGTATCCTGGCAGACCGCGCATGTGGGGGCGTGTTGGTTCATGACTGAGAATCAGCGCATCAGGCTGACCACCATGGATCAACGCCATCGTGACACCAGAATAGGAAACATGAAATAAGCTACCCTGCCCCTCGATAATATCCCAATGATCATCGTCATTGTCAGGCGTCAGATATTCGACTGCCCCTGCCATGAAATCCGCGATCACAGCATCAAGTGGAACCCCATGGCCGGTGATCAGAATGCCGGTCTGACCCGTGGCACGGAAGGTGCTTTTCAACCCTTTGGCCCGCATTGAAGCGTCGAGCGCCAGCGCCGTATACATTTTCCCAACAGAACAATCGGTACCAACCGCCAGAACCCGTTTACCGGATCGCTTAACCCCATTTGCAATGGGATACCCCACCGTTGGAACGCGCACATCGTGCATTGTGCCGCCATGGGTTTGTGCTGCGGCGACCAAATCGCCTTCGTCGCGCAACAGATTGTGTAGCCCGCTGGCAAGATCGTAACCCATCTCAATCGCCTCGATCAGGACGGTCTTCCATTCCGTGCTGATGATACCGCCACGGTTGGCAACACCGATCACCAGAGTCTTGGCGCCTGCCTCGCGACCTTCGGCAAGTGTCATATCGTTAAGCCCAACGTCAGTGCCGCAACCGGGAAGACGAAGTTGGCCGACCGCATTTTCCGGGCGCCAGTCTTTAATACCTTGCGCGACTTTGGCTGCCAGTTGGTCAGGTGCATCGCCCAAGAACAAAAGATATGGTGTTTCGATCATATTGAAGGCTCCCCAAGAATTTAGGCCAATTGCCTCCCCAAAATGCCCGAATGGCTGCGAAATGGAATTGCGAATAGATTGCAAAAGATCATCGACATAGAAGATTCTTCTACAATACACCCATTGTTGCGGCAAAAATTGCTTAGTTGCTTGGATTCGCGCGCCATATCTTCCTACCCTGCAGGGAATGTTCGGTTGGAATTCTCATTAAAATTGCTGCGCCTGCATTATCCCCTTGCAGACCATCGCGCAGTTTTATAACTCGCTGCTCAACCCAGACGCAACATTCTTACCTGAGAGGCCGCCTCCTATGAGTTTCCGTTTGCAACCCGCTGCGCCCGCCCGCCCAAATCGCTGTCAGCTCTTTGGCCCGGGATCGCGACCGGCGTTGTTCGAGAAAATGGCGGCTAGCGCTGCAGACGTGATCAACCTTGATCTTGAGGACTCGGTCGCGCCTACCGACAAAGACGCTGCCCGCACTAATGTTATTGCAGCCATCTCTGACGTGGATTGGGGGAACAAATATCTAAGCGTGCGAATTAACGGACTCGACAGCCCTTGGTGGTATCGAGATGTCGTGGATCTGCTGGAGCAAGCAGGTGACCGGCTGGATCAGATCATGATCCCCAAAGTTGGATCCGCAGCAGACGTCTATGCCGTGGATGCGCTGGTAACGTCGATCGAAGCAGCAAAAGGCAGATCGAAACCGATCAGCTTCGAAGTGATAATCGAAAGTGCCGCAGGCATTGCCCATGTCGAAGAGATCGCTGCTTCCAGTGCTCGACTGCAGGCAATGTCATTGGGCGCTGCAGATTTTGCAGCGTCAATGGGCATGCAGACCACAGGTATCGGCGGTACTCAGGAAAACTACTATATGTACAGGGACGGACAAAAGCATTGGTCTGATCCGTGGCATTGGGCGCAAGCCGCTATTGTCGCAGCCTGTCGCACACATGGGATCTTGCCAGTAGATGGCCCCTTTGGCGATTTCAGCGACGACGAAGGTTTCATTGCACAATCGCGCCGTTCTGCCACCTTAGGAATGGTGGGCAAATGGGCTATCCATCCCAAGCAGATTACTTTGGCAAATCAGGTTTTTACGCCATCGGCTGAAGCCGTGGCAGAAGCGCGCGAAATCCTTGCCGCGATGGATTCAGCCAAATCCAATGGAGAAGGTGCCACTGTGTATAAAGGCCGTCTGGTCGATATCGCGTCGATCAAACAGGCGGAAGTTATTGTTCGTCAGTCTGAAATGATTTTAGGCAATACCTGAAGCGAGGGATACAATTTAGGAACAAGTGCCAAAAGGATACGCAGGCTTTGTCGCCATGCTAAGACCAAGCAAGTGTTTTCCTTACTCGCTTTAGCGCCTTGCCGGGTGCGAACTTGACAGCTTCGAGCCCCTAGATTGCAGATTATAAATACAAATCAGATACTTAATATCGAATCATTTTTCCACTCAAGCGTCAATGCGAAAACGCTGGCCCTATACTGCACTGTAATCTGGCACTATATTCGACGATACAGAAATGGTGCCATTTGTTAAAATCAAGGGTCGACTGTGCCTAAGCACAGTAACTGGTCAACTCAAACTGGAAAGGTCATCCCATGGACGGCACATTTAAAGACAATGATATCAGTCATGTGGTGCAAGCTGATAAGGCCCATGTATGGCATCACCTGATCCAGCATAAACCTTTCGAATCTATCGATCCCCGGGTCATTGTCGAGGGCAAGGGCATGCGCGTTTGGGATCAAAAGGGCAAAGAACACCTGGATGCAGTTTCTGGCGGTGTTTGGACGGTCAATGTCGGCTACGGTCGGGAATCAATTGCAAATGCAGTGCGGGATCAATTGATCAAATTAAATTATTTTGCGGGCTCTGCAGGGTCAATCCCGGGCGCTCTCTTCGCAGAAAAGCTGATTGAAAAAATGCCGGGAATGAGCCGGGTTTACTATACAAACTCTGGCTCTGAAGCCAACGAAAAGGCGTTCAAGATGGTTCGCCAGTTGTCTCATGCAAAATATGGCGGCAAAAAATACAAGATCCTGTATCGTGAACGGGACTATCACGGTACAACCATCAGCGCGCTTTCCGCGGGCGGTCAGGACGAACGAAACGCTCAGTACGGCCCATTTACGCCGGGTTTTGTGCGCTTCCCACATTGCCTCGAGTATCGCGGCTTTGAACAAGAAGGCGCTGATCTAGACAATTATGGCGAATGGGCCGCAAACGAGATCGAAAAAACCATTCTGCGTGAAGGACCAGAGACCGTCGGCGCCCTTTGTCTGGAACCCGTCACAGCTGGTGGAGGTGTCATAACCCCGCCTCAGGGCTATTGGGACCGCGTTCAGGAAATTTGTGCAAAATACGAAGTCTTACTGCATATCGATGAAGTTGTTTGCGGCGTTGGTCGCACAGGGTCATGGTTTGGTTACCAACAATACGGCGTTAAACCCGATATGGTGACCATGGCGAAAGGTGTAGCCTCTGGCTATGCTGCAATCGCCTGTCTGGTGACCACCGAGGGCGTTTTCGACAAGTTCAAGGACAACGCTGATGACCCGATGAACTATTTCCGCGACATATCGACATTTGGCGGTTGCACAGCTGGTCCGGCGGCGGCCCTTGAAAACCTGCGCATCATCGAGGATGAGAACCTGCTCGATAATACGAACGCAATGGGCGCGCATCTAATCGACAACCTCAATGCTCTTGCGGACAAACACAGTGCTATTGGTCAGGTTCGGGGCAAGGGCCTTTTCTGCGGCGCCGAACTGGTGAAAGATCGCAGCACGCGTGAACCTGTAGACGAGAAGGCGGCCGCAGCCGTTGTAGCGGATTGTATGGCGCAAGGGGTCATTATTGGCATGACCAACCGATCAGTGCCGGGCTACAATAACACGCTGTGCCTTTCACCGGCCCTGATCGCAACAACTGATGACATCGACCAGATCACCAACGCCATCGACGGCGCGCTTGGTCGGGTCTTTGCGTAGGGTCCACGTCAGATTGAGGATCATAATTTAGGACGTCCGCGAACCAAGTCGGTTCGCGGAGGTTTTTATCAGGGAACTTGCGCATTCACTTCTTTGGACATGTATACCTTGTTCCCTTCGCGCCCGATCTCTTCCCAACCCAGATGCATATAAAGCGCCACATTATCGGGCATGTCGACATGGGTGCTCAGCCGCAGTGATCGCTCGCCCAACCGGACCGCTTCGGCGGTTGCCCTTTCCATCAGGTACCCCCCAATCCCCTGACCCTTGTTAGCAGGATCCACTGCAACGTTTGCGATGGTCAGGCCGTCAGGTTCCGGAATGAGTACCAAAACACCCGTTATTTGACCGTTCAACTCCGCAACCCAGACAATGTTGTCTGCAATATCGCGATCAATCCCCTGAGATACCTCTGGAAGGTCTGGCACGGCACGCTCATAAATGGCGTACGCGCGTTCGATGCACCGCACTATTCCAGACTCATCCAGTAGAGTTGCACGTCTCAGTATCCGATCAGCCATAAGTTATCATTGCAGCCTGCTCGGCGCATATCAACACGGCCTCTCTCGAGGCAACACTTATGAGACTAGATGTCTCAATAATTAGGAAAAGCCTTGCATATGACCAACTGTAATGATATCACTTAGTCGCTGCATCAAAAGATCTTCCGGTGGTTTCGCCTATCGTTAGGTCCAAATTGCAATTGCGCTAAGTCCAGTTTAGGATGGGTCATGGCACTTCCGGTCGAGACCTTTTTTCTACTCCCCGAAACCCAGGGAACTTTGCAGGCACAGATCCAGCAAATGATCGCCCAAGGCATTTTGAGCGGGCGTTTTGCGCAAGGAGAGAAACTGCCTTCGACCCGCAAAATGGCTGCCCATCTGGGCGTCAGCAGAATTACAGTAACGCTGGCTTACACCGAACTTTTGGCAAACGATTATCTGACCTCACGCGGGCGATCAGGATATTTCGTTTCTCCAAATGCGCCAATTCCGCCAGACTTTGCGCCATCTTTGCCACAACAGGAAGTTGTAGACTGGACACGCGCGATTGGCCGGCGCTACACTGGCGGCGACACACCAAGCAAACCGCAAGACTGGGCCCGGTTCAAGTATCCGTTTATCTACGGACAGGCTGATCCTACTTTGTTTGATCATGCAAACTGGCGGCATTGCGCACTTCAAGCGATGGGTCAAAAAGACTTCACACCGTTGACCACTGACTACTATGATCAGGATGACCCTCAGCTGATAGAATTTATCGCGCGTCATACATTGCCGCGCAGAGGAATCAACGCGCGCCCGGAGCAAATATTAATCACTTTGGGTGCGCAGAATGCACTGTGGATAACGGCGCAGATATTGTTGACGCAGCGCCGAACTGCGGCAATCGAAGACCCTTGTTATCATGCCCTACGCGACATTCTAACGCAGTCTCGATGCCATCTGACGCCAATCCGCGTGGATAAGGATGGATTGCCGCCAGATGCAATTCCACCGGGCACCGATGTAATATTTACGACCCCCAGTCACCAATGCCCGACAACAGCTACAATGCCGTTCGAACGACGGCGGACCTTGCTGGACAGGGCCAGCGAGATGGGCGCATTGATTGTTGAGGACGACTATGAATTTGAGATGTCGTTTCTCAAGCCACCCTCGCCCGCACTCAAATCACTAGATCCGGACGGGCGTGTAATCTATGTGGGGAGTTTCTCAAAGTCCTTATTCCCGGGGCTGCGCCTGGGCTATCTGGTCGGGTCAGAGCCGTTCATTCGCGAAGCGCGGGCGCTGCGTGCCAGCGTTCTGCGCCACCCGCCCGGCCACATCCAGCGCACAGCAGCATACTTTCTGTCGCTGGGGCACTACGACGCACAGATCAGGCGTATGGGGCGAGCGTTTCATGAGCGACGCGTCGTAATGGAACAGGCGATAGCCGAACGCGGTTTGCATATTTCCGGCCAGGGGGCCTATGGCGGTTCCTCGTTCTGGATGCAGGCGCCACGTCAGATAAACACCGAAGTCTTGAGCAGACGACTGTTAAAAGATGGTGTGATGATTGAACCCGGTCATTCCTTCTTTAGCGGGGCTGATCGGCCCAAGCATTATTATCGTCTCGCGTATTCGTCGATTCCCGCAAAACGCATTCCGGACGGGATCGCACGCATTGCGGCCAGCATCGGCGATGCGATATGAGTTGGTCTTACCGCAGCTTTCTATCTGGACCTAACGCCTGCCGCCCAAAGCAAGTAAGAGATCGATAACATTCACCGCGCCTGCGCGTCCCCTCACGTTTTCAAAGGAATTCTACCATGAAAATGACCACCGAAGAAGCATTCGTAAAAGTTCTTCAAATGCACGGCATTGAACATGCTTTCGGCATCATCGGCTCTGCAATGATGCCAATCTCTGACTTGTTTCCCGCCGCTGGAATCAAATTCTGGGACTGCGCTCACGAATGTAACGCTGGCATGATGGCCGATGGTTACACCCGCGCAAGCGGCAAGATGTCGATGATGGTTGCCCAAAACGGACCGGGCATCACGTCATTGGTCACACCTATCAAGACAGCTTACTGGAACCACACACCATTGCTGATCGTGACACCGCAAGCTGCTAACAAGACAATCGGTCAGGGCGGCTTTCAGGAAGTCGAACAAATGGCGCTTCTGGAAGACATGGTCGCGTATCAGGAAGAAGTCCGCGACCCAACGCGTATGGCAGAGACACTCAACCGGGTGATCCTGCAAGCCAAACGCGCGTCGGCACCGGCACAGATCAACATCCCGCGCGATTTCTGGACACAGGTCGTCGACATTGAACTGCCAGCAATCGTAGAATTTGAACGCCCCGGTGGCGGTGAAAATGCGCTTCAGCATGCCGCTGATTTGCTGTCCTCGGCGAAGTTCCCGGTCATCCTGAACGGTGCAGGCGTTGTTATCGGTGGCGCAATCGACGATTCCAAAGCGCTGGCCGAACGTTTGGACGCCCCGGTTTGCTGTGGCTACCAGCACAATGACGCCTTTCCAGGCTCACATCCTTTGTCTGCGGGCCCTCTGGGTTACAACGGTTCAAAAGCCGGAATGGAACTGATTTCCAAGGCAGACGTTGTTCTTGCCCTTGGCACCCGTCTGAACCCATTCTCGACATTGCCCGGCTACGGCATCGACTACTGGCCAGCAAATGCAAAAATCATTCAGGTTGATATTAACCCTGACCGGATCGGCCTGACAAAGCCCGTAAGTGTTGGCATCGTTGGAGACGCAAAGAAAGTTGCTCAGAGCATTCTTGCTCGATTGTCTGACACGGCAGGTGACGCCGGACGCCAGGAGCGTAAAGACATGATCGCCACAACCAAGTCGGCATGGGCTCAGGAATTGACGTCGATGGATCACGAAGACGACGATCCAGGCACAACCTGGAACGAACGCGCGCGCAGCCGTGAGCCTGGCAAAATGTCGCCACGTATGGCATGGCGCGCAATTCAGGCCGCGATGCCGTCAAATGCGATCATCTCGTCCGACATTGGCAACAACTGCGCCATCGGCAACGCCTACCCTACCTTTGAAGAAGGCCGCAAATATCTGGCGCCGGGTCTGTTTGGGCCGTGTGGTTACGGCTTCCCGTCGATCTGTGGCGCAAAAGTTGGTCGCCCTGACGTTCCGGTCATCGGATTTGCAGGCGATGGCGCGTTCGGCATCTCAATGAACGAAATGGTATCGATCAGCCGAGAAGACTGGCCCGCTGTTACCATGGTAATCTTCCGTAACTACCAATGGGGTGCTGAAAAACGAAACACTACTTTGTGGTTTGAAGACAACTTTGTCGGAACAGAGCTGGCAACCGAAGTCAGTTATGCCGGTATTGCTAAGGCCTGCGGCGTTGAGGGTGTTGCCGTCACATCGATGGATGAGTTGACCGCGGCGCTGGACACAGCGGTAAAAGCTCAGATGAAAGAAGGTAAAACCACGTTTATCGAAATCCTTCTCAATCAGGAACTCGGTGAACCCTTCCGCCGTGACGCGATGAAGAAACCCGTTTCCGTTGCTGGCATTTCTGCCGATGATATGCGCGTCCAAGAAGGTGCGTAATCCGATGCAATCGGATCATAAAATGCCTGTAGCGGCGTCATGACGCCGCTACAGAATATCCAAAACCGAGCGGCGGAAAATCCTGCACACATCGTTCTGAGCGAAGGCCACGATCCACGGATCGTGGCTGGCGCGGTCCGCGCTGTTAAGGCTGGTTTCGCCACGGTTGTGCTGGTCGGTCAACGCGACATCATACAAAAAGAACTGATCGCTGCAGGCGGTGCCAATTTGTCTGGCATTCACATCGAAGATCCCGAGCAGTCAACGCACTTGCCAAAACTAGCGGCACTCTTTTTCGAACTACGCAAACACAAAGGCATCACGGAACAGGACGCAAAGTCTCAGGCACGATCCCCACTGGTGTTTTCAGCGCTTATGGTTCGCGCTGGTCTTGCAGATGGAACCATCGGAGGTGCCGTTGCGACCACGTCGGACACCGTGCGCGCAGCGCTGCAGATCATTGGCAAAACGCCCGAAGCTGCCCTTGTTTCAAGCTTCTTTGTCATGATCCTGCCCGAGGGCCACCCCTCGGGATCTGATATGTTGATTTTCTCGGATTGCGCATTGGTGATCGATCCTTCAGCACCGGAAATGGCCTCGATCGCCGCAGCGGCGGCCCTATCTTGCCGGTCGCTTTTGGGGCGCGAACCGCGCGTTGCAATGTTGTCATTTTCGACAAAAGGCAGCGCCAGACATCCCAATGTGGCCAAGGTGACAGAGGCTGCCGCACTCATCAAGGCGCAAGATCCTGACCTTGTCTCAGATGGTGAGTTGCAGTTTGACACCGCATTTGTACCCGACATCGCCGCCAGGAAGGCAAATGGTTCCCCGCTTGAGGGGCGTGCCAATGTTATGGTGTTCCCAAATCTCGAAGCTGGGAATATCGGATACAAGATTGCCCAGCGGATTGGCGGCGCTACTGCAATCGGCCCAATTTTGCAAGGTCTTGCCAAACCCGCAAATGATCTGTCACGTGGATGCACGACCGAAGATGTGTTTGATATGATCGCAGTCACAACCTTGCAGGCGCAAACCCGCGTCGCGCAGCAGGAATAGAACGGTGGAACAATAATGGCTTCTCCCACTCCTCAGCTGGACACGTCCCCCCATGTGTCAGACGAAGTGCGCAAAACCACGTGTTACATGTGCGCCTGTCGGTGTGGGATCAATGTCCATATGAAGGAGGGCAAAGTCGCCTACATCGAAGGCAATCGCGATCATCCCGTAAACAAGGGCGTTCTGTGCGCCAAGGGTTCCGCAGGGATCATGCAGGTTAATGCCCCATCGCGTTTGCGTGCACCGTTAAAGCGCGTAGGCCCCCGTGGTTCCGGTGAATTCGAAGAAATCAGCTGGGACGAAGCGCTGGAACTCGCCGTGAGCTGGCTCGCGCCGCTGCGCAAAACAGCACCAGACAAGCTGGCATTCTTTACAGGCCGCGATCAGTCGCAATCTTTCACCAGTTTTTGGGCTCAAAACTTCGGCACACCGAATTATGCGGCCCACGGCGGTTTTTGTTCAGTAAACATGGCGGCCGCTGGGATTTACACGATGGGTGGGGCGTTCTGGGAATTCGGCCAGCCCGACTGGGAACACACCAAGCTTTTCATGCTGTTCGGCGTAGCCGAGGACCACGACAGCAACCCGATCAAGATGGGCATCGGCAAGATAAAGGCGCGCGGTGCCAAAGTCATTGGCGTGAACCCAATTCGAACCGGCTACAACGCGGTCGCAGACGAATGGGTGGGCATCACACCGGGCACCGACGGCCTGTTTATTCTGGCACTTGTGCATGAGTTGATGAAATCCGGCAAAATCGATCTGGATTATCTCGCTCGTTACACCAATGCCCCGGTCTTGGTTGATTCCGATCCTAAGTCGCCGGAATATGGTTTGTTTTTGAAGGACGACGACGGCAAGCCATTGGTTGTTGACCGCGCGACAGGAAAGCTGACTGCCTTTGACAAGCCCGGCGTACGCCCGGATTTGGCGGGAACGCACCGGCAGGCAGGGATCACACATGTTCCTGTTTTCCACATGATGGCGGAACGCTACCTCGCACCGGAATATGCGCCCGAAGCTGTGGCAGAGCGCTGTGGCATCTCAGCTGCCAAGATAAAAACTATCGCTGCTGAACTCGCACGGGTCGCCTTTGATGAGGCGTTTGAACTTGACCAGGCTTGGACCGATTTTCGGGGCGAAAAGCACGACAAAATGGTCGGCCGCCCTGTATCCTTCCATTCGATGCGCGGCGTAAGTGCCCATGCCAATGGGTTTCAGACCTGTCGGGCATTGCATATTCTGCAGATCCTTCTGGGCACAGTCGAGGTCCCCGGCGGCTTCCGATTCAAACCACCCTATCCCAAGCCTGCTACTGCCCATCCAAAACCACATTGCAGGGTAACCGCAGATACGCCGCTTGACGGACCACATCTGGGGTTTGTGCAGGGGCCGGATGATCTTGCCCTGAAAGAAGACGGATCGCCGGCGCGCATCGACAAGGCGTTCACTTGGGAAAATCCGATGTCGTCGCATGGGCTGATGCATATGGTGATCAGCAACGCCCATGCTGGTGATCCCTACAAGATTGACACCCTGTTCATGTACATGGCGAACATGTCGTGGAACTCATCCATGAACACCCGCGGCGTGATCGACATGCTGACAGACAAGGATGAGAACGGTGATTATGTTATCCCGCACCTTATCTACTCGGACGCCTATAGCTCGGAAATGGTGGCATATGCCGATCTGGTCTTGCCTGACGCGACGTATCTGGAACGCCACGATTGCATCAGCCTTTTGGATCGCCCAATCTGCGAGGCTGATGCTGCGGCAGATGCCATTCGCTGGCCGGTAATCGAACCTGACCGGGATGTGCGTGGTTTTCAATCCGTTCTTTGTGATCTGGGTGCACGCCTGAAGCTTCCGGGCTTTACCAATGAGGATGGCAGCGCCAAATATGCCGATTATGCCGATTACATCGTCAACCATGAACGTAAGCCTGGCATTGGCCCGCTGGCTGGTTTCCGCGGTGATGGATCAGACGTCGGGCGCGGCGATGTCAATCCAAAGCAGTTGGACAAATACATCGAAAACGGCGGCTTTTTCGTGAGCCACATTCCCGAAGGTGCGGACTATTATAAGCCTTGGAACAATGCCTATCAGGATTGGGCGGTGGAAATGGGTATCTATGATGCGCCACAGCCTTACCTGTTCCAGCTTTACGTCGAACCGATGCGCAAATTCCAGCTTGCCGCAGAAGGCCACGGCGACCGTCAGCCCCCCGATCATCTGCGCGAACAGATCAAATCCAAAATGGATCCTTTGCCAATCTGGTACGAGACCGACCAAACCGGCAACGAAGGATTTACCGTCAACGCTCTGACACAACGACCGATGGCAATGTACCATTCCTGGGGATCGCAGAACGCATGGCTGCGCCAGATCCACGGGCGCAACCCGTTGTACTTGCCGACTAAGCTGATGAAAGAGCACGGGTTCGAGGATGGCGACTGGGCGCGAGTTACCTCGCCGCATGGCACTATCCGGGTGCCTGTCGCGCATATGGCTGCGCTGAACGATAATACGATCTGGACATGGAACGCGATCGGTAAGCGCAAGGGCACATGGGCGCTGGAAGAGGACGCGCCAGAGGCGACCAAAGGGTTTTTGCTGAATCACTTGATCCATGAATTGCTGCCTGCCAAGGGCGACGGTTTGCGGTGGGCAAACTCCGATCCGATTACAGGTCAGGCCGCGTGGTTTGACCTAAAGGTCAAAATCGAAAAAGTGGACGCGTCAGAAGAATCCGAACCAAGCCTTGGCCCGATCAAGTCTCCGGTTGGAACCGGGCCAAAGAATCTGCAATGGAAGGTGGGCAAGTGAACATACCAAGCCCGAGACATTGCCACACCGTTTTGGGCGGGCAAGGAGTGCCGTTGAGTGTTCCCGAATACGGGAACGAAAATGGTGCGCCCATTGTCTTGGTCCACGGCTGGAGTCAGTCCCATCAGAGTTGGTCCCGTCAACTATCGGGTCCGCTGGCAGATGAATTTCGTTTGGTAACGCCAGATTTGAGAGGCCACGGTTCTTCGGGAAAACCGGAGGGCCGCGAGAACTACGACACATCCATTTCCTGGGCAGAAGATTTACATGCTGTAATCGACACGCTGGAGTTGCATGCACCAGTTTTGGTCGGCTGGTCCATGGGAGGATGGGTCGTTCAGGACTACATCCGCCATTTTGGAGATGCAGCCATCGGCGGCATAAGTCTGGTTGGGTCTTCGGTTGCGTCAGGTACATTCACCGAACCTAGAGCATTGAATTCGCGAACAAGCGATACGGCTGTGACAGCAGAGGGCATGTACAGCGCCGATCTTACTACCAATATCGAAGCTACCGTTGATTTCTTAAAAGCATGCTACGCCTCGCAACTAACCAGCGAAGAACTTGCCTTTGCTGTAGGATTTAACATGTGTTGCCCACCAAAAATCAGAAAAGCCGCCCGAGGGCGAAGCGAAAATCACAAGCCTGAACTTGCTAGAGTGACGTGTCCCGCAATCGTACAATGGGGTGCGCATGATCGTATCGGGGCCGACCCAATGTCACGAGAGACCGCAGATGCCATCCCGGGCGCGCGGTTGATCACATACAAGAATAGCGGTCATGCGCCGTTCTGGGACGAAGCAATTAAATTCAATGCCGATCTTGCGGCCTTTGCCAACGAGGTGCACCCATGACAGAGTTGCCGGGCCCAACCAAAAAGAAACTTGGACTGGTCATCGACCTTGATACCTGCGTCGGATGCCATGCCTGTGTGATTTCCTGCAAGGGTTGGAACACAGAAAATTATGGCGCACCACTGTCGGATCAAAATGCCTATGGGGCAGACCCATCAGGGACGTTTCTGAACCGCGTCCATTCCTACGAAGTTCAGCCAGAGGCCGGACCGGCCCAGCTGATCCATTTTCCAAAGTCGTGTTTGCATTGCGAGGATGCGCCTTGCGTCACGGTTTGCCCGACGGGTGCGAGCTATAAGCGCGTCGATGACGGCATTGTGCTGGTCAACGAGAGCGATTGCATCGGCTGCGGATTATGCGCCTGGGCCTGCCCATATGGTGCCCGCGAACTGGACGCCGCCGAAGGCGTGATGAAGAAATGTACGTTGTGTGTTGATCGGATTTACAACGAAAACCTACCGGAAGTAGACCGGGTACCTTCGTGCGTACGTACTTGCCCTGCCGGGGCGCGTCATTTCGGCGATTTGGGTGATCCCGACAGCGACGTTTCCCAACTTGTTGCGGAACGTGGTGGCATGGATCTGATGCCGGAACAGGGTACCAAGCCCGTCAACAAATACCTGCCTCCCCGCCCCAAGGACAGTTGGGAGGAAGTCGACGTGCTCGCGCCCTTCCTTGCCCCTGTGGTCGAAGAGCCGAAAGGCTTCCTCGGATGGCTTGATAAAACGCTGGAGAAGCTCTGATATGCATCCCGCCCCCTCAGTCATCGCATTTACCTCTCTATCCGGGCTTGGGTTCGGCTTGCTATTCTGGCTTGGGCTTGGCTTCCCGCCAGTTACTGGGTGGGTTGCATTCGTCTTTTTCGCCATTGCGTACCTGCTTGCAATCGGTGGACTGATGGCCTCCACATTTCACCTTGGCCACCCGGAGCGGGCGGTAAAGGCGTTTACCCAGTGGAAAACCAGTTGGCTCAGCCGCGAGGCATGGTCATCCGTCTTTGCGCTTTGCGTTATGGGACTTTTCGGAGCGGGCCTCGTCTTTGCAGGCATCAGGATCACGCCGCTAGGCTGGATTGGCTCTGCTTTTTGTCTTTTGACTGTCTACACAACTTCAATGATCTATGGGCAGTTGAAGACCGTGCCGCGTTGGAACACACCACTTACTCCGGTCATGTTTATTACCTTTTCCCTTACTGGCGGAGCCATATTGGCCGATGCACCCGGGAAATTGACCATCGCATTGCTAGCTGCCGCAGGAGTGGTGCAACTGGTCTATTGGGCGATGGGCGATAAAGCGCTAAAAGAAAGTTCCAGCAACATGGCTAGCGCCACGGGCCTTGGAAACATCGGGTCCGTGCGGGCATTTGAGCCTCCCCACACGGGTACAAACTACTTGCTGCGAGAATTCGTTTATGTGGTAGCCCGTAAGCATGCCTTGAAACTCCGGGCAATCTCTGTGCTGCTCATGATAATCGGGCCTATGGTGTTACTGGCTTTGCCATTCCACCATTTCCTTGTCGCCTTGGCTGTTGTCAGCCATCTGATCGGCGTCGTGACGTCGCGTTGGCTCTTCTTTGCAGAGGCCGAGCATGTGGTCGGCTTCTACTACGGTAAGCGCTAATTAATCAGCCCGGCGTGACGCATAGCCGCGTCTACCTGAGCTTTAGTGTTGTCTTCCAACCCGGTTAACGGAGAGCGTACCTCTTCGCTGCACATGCCGAGACGCGACAGCGCATATTTCACACCGACGAGCCCTGGCTCAACAAAGATCGCCTCATGCAACGGCATCAGACGATCCTGATATTCCAGTGCTTTGGCATAATCCCCTGCGAGTGTCGCCTCTTGGAATTGTGCACAAAGCGCCGGAGCAACATTAGCCGTAACTGAGATACATCCAACTCCGCCATGTGCATTGAAGCCCAAAGCGCTGGGATCCTCGGCAGAAAACTGCAGAAAATCCGGACCACACGTAGCGCGTTGTTTAGAGACCCGTGCCATGTCAGCGGTGGCATCCTTGACGCCGATGATCCTTGGCAGTTTGGCCAGTTCGCCCATCGTTTCAGGTGTCATATCCACAACCGACCGGCCCGGAATATTGTAGATAAAGATCGGCAGCTCGCAGCAGTCATGCAACGCCGTGTAATGGGCGATCAAACCGCGTTGCGTGGGCTTATTATAATATGGTGTTACAACCAACGCAGCGTCAGCGCCCACTTTATGGGCGTGCTGCATGAAGCGAATGCTTTCGAGTGTATTGTTTGAACCCGCCCCGGCGATGACTGGCTTGCGGCCCGCCACAACTTTGACAACATGCTCCACTACAGCTTCGTGCTCAGCGTGGCTCAGTGTTGGGCTTTCGCCAGTTGTGCCAACCGGAACGAACCCATGGGTCCCTTCGCCAATATGCCATTCAATAAGCTTTGTCAGAGTTTCCAAATCCAAAGCACCGTTCAAAAACGGCGTGACAAGTGCTGGCATCGAGCCCGTGAACATAGTTTTGTTCCTCGTATTCTGGTGGGCAATGGTGCCCATTGGAAAAAGACAGTTATCGCTCTACGTTTCCGTGTTGATCTCAACACTCGACGCGATATGGTCCCCGCGTCTCTATCCCCGACATAGCCGGAATTGCAAGACATGACACGAATTCTCATCCAATTGTTCCTGTGTATCGCGCTCGCTTGGCCAGCGATGGCCAACGGGCCCAGACCGCTGGGTCAGGCCATGAACGCCATGCGAGCAGGCAATTGGGACAACGCCGCGCGCCTTGCTGAACGCGATGGTCAGGCGGCTTCAGACGTCATAGAATGGCATAGGTTACGCTTGGGCCGCGGCACATACGGCGAAGTGATCAATTTTCTTGATCGCAACCCTGATTGGCCAGGCCTCGATTGGCTACGTACCAAATCAGAACCTGCCGTTGCCCTACAAAGCCATGCCAAAGTGCTGGCCTTCTTTTCCGATGCGCCGCCCAAGACTGCAACCGGAACTCTCGCTTATGCACGCGCCTTAGCATCTCAGGGGCGGGACAATGACGCCGACGCCATAATAGTGAACGCTTGGCGTTCTCTTCGGATGAGCGTTCAGGAACAAGCCTTATACCTTGGGGCCTACGAGTCGCTCCTGAAAGATCACCATGCCGCACGCTTGGACCAGATGCTTTGGCAGGGATGGAATTCTGATGCCAATCGAATGAACGCATTGGTCTCAGACGGTTGGCGAAAACTGGCACGGGCCCGTATCGCTTTGCGAAAAAGACAAGACGACGTAAACGCGCTGATAAACCAGATCCCGTCAAGCCTCAAATCGGACCCCGGTCTCGCCTATGAACGTTTCAACTGGCGTGCCTCAAAGGGGCTCGAAAGCGCACTTGAGTTGCTGTTGGAACGCAGCACCAGCGCCAAATCGCTTGGAAGGCCCGAGGTATGGGCGCCACGCCGCCGCAGTCTGGCACGGGCGCAAATGCGGCAGGGGAATTCAAAGCGTGCCTATAAGATCGCATCGCAGAACTTCCTCGAAAGCGGTTCAGATTTTGCTGATCTGGAATGGTTGTCCGGATATATTGCCCTGCAAAAGCTGAATGATCCCGCAACTGCTCTGGAGCATTTTGGACGTTTCGATGCCGCTGTTGCCTCTCCGATTTCAAAGGGACGGGCCGGATACTGGATCGGGCGTGCCTATCAAGCGCAACGAAAAGAAACCATGGCAAACGCAGCCTTCGCGAGCGCCGCGCGCTATCAAACTTCTTTCTATGGCCTGTTAGCAGCTGAAACAGCGGGACTACCGTTTGATTCTGAGTTGACAGGTGCCGAAGAATTCGGGCCTTGGCGCGAAGCGGCATTTACACAAACCAGCGTATTTGAGGCAAGCATCCTGCTACTCGCCTCCGGCGAAGTGAATCTGGCTGAACGGTTCCTAACTCACATGACCGAAACCTTGTCGCGCAATGAAGCAGGAAAACTAGGTGACATGGCGATTGAAATGGGCCGTCCGCATCTCGCCGTCATGATCGGAAAACGTGCGGCTCGCCAGAGAGTCGTGCTGCCTGCGGCCTATTATGCAATCCATCCTATGAATGCAATGGATCTACCCATGGCTCCCGAAATGGTGTTGGCAATCGCGCGACGGGAAAGCGAATTTGATCCGGTGGTCACGAGCGGTGCCGGCGCCCACGGCTTGATGCAAATCATGCCAGCGACGGCCCGCGCTGTTGCTGTAAAACTAGGGAAAAGCGCCTCACATACTACCGAGAGGCTGTTGACCGAGTGGCAATACAACGCTCAGCTTGGGTCGGCATTTCTGTCCACACTCGCAGGCCAGTTTGACGGAAACGTCGTAATGATGTCAGCGGCCTACAATGCTGGTCCCGGCCGGCCTCGGCGTTGGATGTCACTATATGGCGATCCTCGCAAGGCCGCCTCAGCAGAGTTTGATATGGTCGACTGGATTGAGCACATTCCGTTCCGCGAAACCCGAAACTACGTCATGCGTGTGACCGAAAGCCTGCCCATTTATCGGGCAAGACTCGGGCTTGAACCCCTGCCCGTTCCATTTTCGGACGAGTTAGCGGGATCTACTCTGAGCGCGTTCGCGCCAAAAGGTGAATAGACCGGCAGCCACGATCAAGCTGGCGCCAACGGCCACGTGAATTTCGACAATCTCGCCAAATACGACGATGCCGATTGCCGATGCAAAGACAAGCTGGAGATAGGCAAACGGCTGCACCGAGCTTGCTTCGGCGGCTTCATAACAGCGGATCAATAGCCAGTGCCCGGATACGCCAGTGACGCACAACGCTCCCATCCAGGCCCAATCCGGGACGCTCATACGTTCCCACGACCAAGCGCCCGCAATTGTCATGAACAACGCCCCCATGGCTCCTGTCCAGAAAAAACTTGTGGCTGTAGTATCCCGCCGCGCGGCATAGCGTGTCAGAAGCGCGTAGACACCGAACATCGAAGCCGATCCGAAGGCAATGATGGCTGCCGGATCAAAAACACCAAACCCCGGTTCCAGAATTATCAGAATACCAACAAACCCGACGCCAATTGCAGCCCAGCGCCTCCAGCCGACTCGCTCCCCCAGAATTGGCCCGGACAAGGCTGCAACGAGCAGGGGATAACAAGCAAAAACTGCATGGCTTTCAACTAACCCCAAAACGGTAAACGCCAGCACCATCACGCAGATTTCCACCGCCAGCAACAATCCCCGAATGGTCTGTAATACCGGTTGCGTCGTCTTCGCCGCCGCACGTATTCCTCCGGGGTGGCGTGCCGCAATCGCGATGACAAACACCGCGAAGAACCAGTATCTGATCATCACCACCATCATTACATTGTATTCGCTTGCTAAATGCCGGGAGATCCCGTCCTGAATAGCAAAGACCAATGTGGTGGCGACCATAAGACCGATGCCCAATGGAACGTTGTTGGATTGTGTCATGCGAGCACGGCCTGGGTCATGTGCCGCTTGCGACCGTACCCTTTGGATCGAGTGACGGCAAAGCCTGCCTCTTCAAGGCCGCGCCGCACGGACCCTGCCGCGGTATAGGTCGCGACAGTTCCACCCGGCGCAGTATGATCCGCGACGGCGCACATCAGAGACGGTTCCCATAATTCTGGATTCTTAGCTGGCGAAAATCCATCCAGAAACCAAGCGTCCGCCTGCCCGCACCACTTCGGTAGGGTGTTGCGGGCATCTCCAACGACTAGATTGAGTGAAATATGCTGAGCTACCTGCTGGGGCCCGCTTTTCCCGTTCCAATTTGCAATCAGCGCTGCAGCCGTGCCAGATAATTCCGGAAACGCGTTAAGTGCTTTTGACATATCATTAGTCGTCATCGGGAATGCTTCAAAACTGGTATAGAACAAATGCCCCTGTAGCTTGGACTCGGTCCAACTCTGGCATGTGGCGAAAAAATTCAATCCGGTCCCAAACCCCAGCTCTGCAATGTGAAACCCATCTCTGAATCGAGCGGGCAGATCGCTGCCCTGCAGAAAGACATGCCGAGTTTCCTCTAACCCGTTCTCCAGCGAAAAATAAGGATCATCAAATTGCGTTGAGACCGGCACTTGCCCCGCTCGCCATTCAATATCTGCTTGCTGATTCCCCATTGACCAGTCCACTAAGGTTTCTCTAACGGAGCGACAATGAAGAGGGGTCTGCGGATTGGCAATGGCTGACGTCACCGTTCGGGGCGCGGGAATTTTTGGATTGTCAATTGCCTGGGCCTGCCAGCAGCGGGGCGCTTCGGTAATCGTGGTTGATCCTTTTGGTGTCGGAGCAGGATCCAGCGGCGGCGTTGTCGGCGCACTGGCACCACACACACCAGAAAACTGGAACCCGAAAAAAGCGTTTCAGTTGGACAGCCTGTTGAGTGCAGGGCCATTTTGGGCAGCCGTAGAGGCGGACACAGGTCTGAAAACCGGATATGGCCGCACAGGTCGTTTGCAATCGATAGCAGATAGTCACGCACTTGATCTAGCCAGAGCCAGAGAAGCCAGCGCCAAAGACTTATGGCAGGGCAAAGCCACTTGGGCGGTCATTGGCGACAACCAGAAATGGGCTCCCGTTAGCGCCACCGGTCATTTGATACATGATACGCTCAGTGCCCGGATACACCCCTCGCGTGCATGTGCAGCGCTCGCTGCTGCCATCCAAGTGGGCGGAGGAAAGCTGCTGCCTGAGGCCCCGGATCTGGGTACTGTTGTTTGGGCCACGGGCGCTCAGGGTCTCGATGACCTCAGCAAGGAACTTGGTAAAAATATTGGCGGCCCGCAAAAGGGTCAGGCGGCGCTGTTACGCCCCGCCGTTGAAGTATCATCGGACGCTCCTCAGATTCTTGTGGACGCTGTTCATGTTGTACCTCACTACGATGGCACAGTTGCCATCGGGTCGACCAGCGAAGGCACATTTGACAACCCGACCAGCACGGATCGCCTACTGGATTCACTGATTGCCCGAGCCATAACAGCAGTTCCTGCGCTTGCAGGCGCTCAGGTCATTGCCCGTTGGGCTGGATTACGTCCTCGCACACGTTCTCGTGCGCCGATATTGGGCAAGCATCCCACCCGCCCAGGCCACTTTATCGCAAATGGTGGATTCAAAATCGGGTTTGGGATGGCCCCAAAAATCGCGGACGTCATGACCGATTTGATCTTGGAAGGAAAAGACCTAATACCGGACGATTTCCGCATTGAATCATGACCAGTCTCACACGACCGAGACCCTAGTGTATTGCAAGGTGCCAAGTCTAAACTGATATTCCCAAGGATAGCCTCGATTGCGTTTCTAAATCCCAATACAGATCAACGGTTGTCGTTGGAAGGATAACGCCTTACGGAGCGTTTTTTTTGTTCTGGCACTTCCTTTGCCGGTTGCACGATTTTGGATTCGACCGAACGGCTCCCCCCCCCCGACAGGAACATCTCTATCGTTCCGACTGGAGGAGAAGGCCGGTAGCTCGTAAAGTCCCGAGCCTCAGCCCCTATGCGATTGGCAATGGCCGCAGCCGGCTCCGCGTCGTCTGGGCGAAAAAAGCGAATCTGTGTTGAACTAATCCGGAAATTCACCCTGTCGACTTTGGCAATTGACGCTCCAGTCTCAACAATACCCTTGGTAACGCTCGCCACTTCATCGTCCGAAAGCGAACTTGGCACATTCAAGACAACTGTGTAGGCATCGGCTCCTGGCAAACGTTGATCAAGTTCAGCAAGAGAGGGCATATTTTCTCCGGTCGGTTCGGCCGAAACATCTTCCTCTGCAAGAATAGAAGCGGTCGGACCAGCACTCAAATCATTGACGAATTCCTGGTCAGGCAGTAACGCAAGCTCCAATTGAGGGTCTAACGCCTCACTCGGTACGATGTCCGAGATTTCGGGCAATAACGACGGCGGCGCAGCATCCAATTCATAGCTAGCCAATGACGCATCAATCGCTGGGGCAGGGAATATGACACTAAGGCCTTGCTGAGCCTGTTGGGTATTGTCAGTACTCTCGTTTTCTGGAGCCATTTCATAATTCGAATTGACAGAATCGGGCAGCACAGATTGTGAACTCTCGACTTTTTGCTCACTTTCCTTTGGGATATTAATGTTCGATGCTACCGGCTCGACCAACGAAAATTGAGCCGGCGAAGCAATTTCACTTGTTGCGACGGGCTCAATATTCAGTGCAGTTTGCTGCGGTTGTTCTGCCATCACCGGCGCGTCAGAAGTCACAAAGCCAATCCTTGTCCCGGACAAAGAAGCGCCCAAATAGAGGCTTGCACCGATTCCCAATCCGATTCCCAAACCAAGGGCCAGGCGCTCAGCAACGCGACCGACACGCGGTCGAGGCAAGTATACTCGTTTTACATCCAATTCATCAGCGGCGAGATTTACAGACGTCGTGGGGTCACGATGCCCAGAGTGACATTCGGATGCTGCTTCGTTGGCACCGTTTAACTCATAATCCACGATCATGGCCGATGAGTCAGAACTTTTGGCCGGATTGGAAATCTCACTCTCCGCGACAATTCCTTGCTCACGCTGGGCCAGAACTTTTTGGCGAAGGGCACGGGCCTCTTCCATTCGCGCCTCCAGATTTGTCGGACTTCGCTCTCCTTGAATCCTCGGATTATCGTATTGGTCACGATCTTCGTTGTACATGACGCCCCCGTGTATACTCGTCCTTGAACCTTGCTAGCCAAGGTTCAACGTTTTCCCAGACTGTCAAACTGACTATCCGGCCCGAACTCCCAATTCGGACCAGAGCACACACAACACACTTAGCCGACAGGCAGTATAGAGCAGAATTGGTCTATTTCGCAAGTTGGCATGACTTTCCCATATCCGCCAATGCACTGAAACACTTAGAAATAAGGATCGCCATCGGTAATTTTCTCAAATTTTTCGACGGTCTAATTATTTGCCGCCAACTGCGTGGGTGAGCTACGAGTAAGATGACATCTAAGGCGCATCGCCCTAACCAGGAAGCCACATGCCTAATCTGAAATGGATCATTGTTTTTCTGGCAATTGCGTTTTGCCTTTACTTTTTGGCTCCACTTGCCATGCCAGACATGCCGGACAGTACCAGTTTCTAGGCTGCAGAAGCAGTCGCGGCCATGCACTGACGCCCATCCGGAGCCCGCACCCAAAAGTCTCGATTCTTGCGGCACAATATCGCTTTTTCCGTATGCATTAACGGCGCTGTCGCGCGAAATGTGAAATTCCTGAGTGGGCCGATGCATTCTTGTGCAAACAATACCAGAAGCTGGGCAAGTAAAGGAGCATGCACAACGAGACCGCTGTAACCTTCCACGTCTCGTGCATATTCCAAATCATAGTGAATGCGATGCCCGTTAAAAGTCAGCGCCGAATACCTGAACAACAACGTCGACGAAAAACCAACTTCTCGTCTATCGGTTTCGTTCAGTGCGGCAATCGGGGGAACGGGCTTGGGGTCATCGGGGCCAGCGTCCCTTCGATAGACTAGATCTTGCCACTCGCTCACACACAACTGGTCCGATTGGTAAATGTCATGTCGGAGGGTCACAAACCCAAGTGGACCGGTGCGCCCGTCTTTACACTCTGCGCGTTGGCGTGAGGTAGATTTTGTTGCGGCATGACCCGCCACCAGCTCCCGATGGAAATCCAGTCGACCCCCAGCCCACATACGCCGTGGCAACCCCATGTCCGGTATAAGGCCGCCCACCTGTGGATGCCCGTCGCGGCCTAACTGATCAAACGGAAGCGCATTCCAAAAATAGAGTTGGTGAAAAAACGGCGGTAGAGTTTCTCCAGTAGAAAAGGAGACAGAATCGCCAAGTGTAGCCTGCAGCGCGGTAGCCCGTGCCGGGTCCAGCACATCTGTTTGACGGCTCGAGGGTGGTAGGTCATCTTGCATGTGGGTCAGGCTAAGCTGCGCGTGCGCAAGGAACAACGAAAATGACACCACAAATCAAAGCGCTGGACCATCTTGTGCTGACGGTCGCAAGCATTTCAGAAACCCTACAATTTTACACCGAAGCTCTGGGCACAAAGCCACGTTCATTTCAGGTGGCGGACGGCAGCATTCGTTGGGCACTCCATTTCGGAAAGCAAAAAATCAATCTGCACCAACAAGGCGAAGAATTCGAACCCAAGGCCGCATGCCCAGTGCCCGGTTCGGCTGATCTGTGTTTTCTGACGGAGTCGGCGCTGCCCGTCTGGAAGGCACATTTGGAAGAACTGGGTATTTTGATAGAAGATGGGCCCGTGTCTCGCACCGGCGCAACAGGCTCTATTTCATCGCTCTATGTTCGCGATCCGGATGGAAACCTCATTGAAATCAGCGTTCCAGCCATTGGTGAGAAAACGGCCTAGCGATCAATCTCAACGCGTAGTGCTGTCATCAGGTCGGTTAGCGTTTTGGTGTAGATCTCACTCTTTAGACGACCATCATCATCAAACTCGTTGCTGCTATTGGCCAGGTGCACTTCAGGACCTTGCAATATGCGCGGCCGAAAGGCGACCATGCAGGCTCGCAGAGTCATCTGAGCGCTAACGCCACCAGAACGGCCTGCTGCTGCCGAAACAATCGCGACAGGTTTGCCAGCCCAAGGCCCGCCCTTTGTCCGGCTGACCCAATCCAGCGCATTCTTTAAAACACCGGAAAGACCTTTGTTGTATTCTGGCGTGGAAATTACAACCGCGTCTGCCGCGGCGATCTGATCTGCCAATATTTGAACTGACGCTGGCACGCCCTCGGCTGCTTCGTTGTCCCCGTTGTAAAGCGGGAAATCCAAGTCACCTTCGATATACTCTGCATCTCCAAATAACCGCGCAGCTTCCCGCAGCAAAAGTCGGTTGGTGGACTGCTTACGAAGTGAACCGGAAAGACCCAGTAACGTCGGATGAGGCATGAGCTCGACCCCTTCTCATTGTTGCGACCTGACTTAGAAAAAGGGCAAACCTGCCGAAAATGCAAAGAACTTTAAGGCGTTCTCCTGATATTGTGAGCGGCTCTGCCGACCTAATCAAAATCGAATAGCTCACTCAGTAAAGAGCTGCGTTTCTTACGTCGGTATTTACCCCTGTCGTCATCATATCTGTCCCGCCGTCTGTCGCTATCTCCGTCATAGTCTTTACGCGACGAGTACTCGCGGCGATCCGAGTCGCGCCGGCTCTGGGCTTCTTGGGGCTGTTCCGGCGGTGCAGCACGCTCAATGATCTTGTCGAGCTCACCACGATCGAGCCAAACACCTCGGCATCTCGGGCAATAGTCGATCTCAACGCCACTGCGGTCAGTCATAACAAGGGTTTCACCGTCGACGGGGCATTGCATGCTAAGGTCTCTCCTTTGGCTGGTTGAAATAGAAGTTCGAGCGCGGCCAGGCTCTTTCAGCACCACGGGTTTGGTGTCATCGGGCCGGTTCATTCGGGTTCTCTCCATGTCTCATAGATCATCTAAATTGCATACCAAAGGTAGTACTTTCGCTACTATGTTCAATGGGATGCTGTACCGAAACCACGCATCTGCCAAACGTTGTTCTTGCTTTGGCCATTCACCCGTCAGACTACCTAAGCGCGTTCGTCCTTGGGCGACCCCATAACAACATAAGATGTGATTGAGCGCACTTGCGGCAGCGTTCCCAAAACGTCCGTATGAAACACTTTGTAAGTGGGCAGATCAGCACATTCGACCCGCAAAAGGTATTCGATTGTTCCCGTAATATTGTGGCACTCCTTTACCTCGGGGGCACGCGAAATTGCACGTTCAAAGGCCTCTTGCGCATCTTTACTGTGTACGCCCAGACCAACACCGATGTAGGCGACGAATCCGCCACCCAAGGCAAACCGATCCAGCACCGCACGATACCCTTTGATCACGCCTATGCGCTCCAATTCCTGCACCCGACGTAAACAAGCGGATGCAGAAAGGCCAACGCGCTCTGCCAGCTCTAAGTTGCTGATCCGTCCATTCAAAGAAAGCTCGCGCAATATACGTTCATTTATTCGGTCAATCTTAGCCATATATTGCTAAACTAATAGGATAATTACACCAAAACGCAACTACACATGTTGATTTTTCGTCTTTAGTTGCAATCATGACTCTTGAACTGATCACTGCCCTGGCTCTGTTTGCTTTTGTTTCATCTATTACGCCCGGGCCTAACAACCTGATGCTAATGGCCTCAGGTGCAAATTTCGGTTTTCGCCGTTCTGTGCCGCACATGCTTGGCGTTGCACTGGGATTTATTTTCATGATCGTGCTGGTCGGCGTGGGACTTGCACAGGTTTTCGAAACTTATCCGCTTAGCAACACGGTACTCAAGGTAGTGAGCATCGCCTATCTGCTCTATCTCGCGACTAAAATCGCCACCGCTGCACCCATCGAAAACGGGGAAGAGTCTGGCACACCGATGACGTTTGGTCAGGCAGCGCTTTTTCAATGGGTCAACCCCAAGACTTGGTCCATGGCACTGACTGCGGTAACGGTGTACACGCCTGACCATGCACTGGCCTCTGTCGCGGTTGTTGCTTTGGTTTTTGGTGCAATCAACCTCCCGTCAATTGGGTCATGGACTTTCTTGGGGCAGCAAATGACGCGTCTCCTGATAAACCCCCGCCGCATGGTCCTGTTCAACTGGACAATGGCGTTACTACTCGTCGCGTCACTTTATCCCGTGCTTTTATCTTAGCCCTTTCATCCAAGGGCGTCGGTCGAACTTATGAACCAGGAAGGCCGGTTCCCAACGCCATCTGCATTGCAAAGGCCTGAAATGCCCGCCATATAAAGGCTCGTGATCGCTAGGAGCGTTGAATGACCCACTACCTGGATTTTGAGAAACCGCTGGCCGAAATCGAAGGCAAAGCCGAAGAATTGCGCGCGCTAGCCCGCTCAAATTCTGAGATGGACGTCGCGGATGAAGCCAAAGCTCTGGACAAGAAAGCAGCGGAGCTTCTGGCTGAACTGTACACCAACTTAACGCCTTGGCGTAAATGCCAGGTGGCGCGTCATCCAAATCGGCCTCATTGTCGTGACTACATCGAGACGCTTTTTCAGGAATACACGCCCCTCGCCGGTGATCGGAATTTTGCAGATGATCACGCCGTGATGGGTGGCTTGGCGCGTCTCGATGGTCGCCCGGTCATGGTGATCGGCCATGAAAAAGGCAATGACACTAAATCGCGCATTGAACGGAATTTCGGCATGGCACGCCCCGAAGGTTACCGGAAGGCCATTCGCCTGATGGAGATGGCTTCAACGTTTGGTTTGCCGGTCATCACGCTGGTCGATACTCCTGGCGCATATCCCGGCAAGGGCGCAGAGGAACGTGGCCAGTCTGAGGCCATTGCGCGAGCGACTGAAAAGTGCTTGCAAATTGGCGTGCCGCTGATTTCTGTCATTATTGGAGAGGGCGGATCCGGCGGCGCAGTCGCTTTTGCCACCGCCAACAAAGTCGCCATGCTGGAGCACTCGGTCTATTCGGTGATCAGCCCCGAAGGTTGTGCGTCGATCTTGTGGAAAGATGCCGAAAAGATGCGAGAAGCTGCTGAAGCGCTGCGTCTGACTGCACAGGATCTCGTACAATTGGGTGTGGCAGATGTGGTTATTCCCGAGCCACAGGGCGGCGCCCAGCGTGATGCAAAAGAGACGATTGATGCGGTCGGGAAGGCCATCAAAAAGATGCTCAAAGGACTGGATGGCAAAAAGCCCAAAGACCTGATGAGAGACCGTCGCCGTAAATACCTGGATTTGGGATCAAAAGGATTGGCGGCCTGATCAACAGATTGCACCCGTGCAAAAGAGATGTCAGCTAGACAACATTCTTAATCCTTGCGTCACGTCGGATCGCACTGCCAGTCGTAAACCGGGTTCGTCTCCTGCCTTAAGCGCAGCAAGTATCAATCGATGGAATTGGGGCGGATCGGTTCGACGCATACGCGCATAAAGCGCTCGCATGGTCGGGCCCATTTGGAGCCATACTGTTTCCGCCATCGCCAGTATCGCCGGTGCCTGAGCCCTCAGGTATAAGGTACGATGAAAATCAAGATTGGACCGTATGTATCCAACCGAATCTCGATTTAAAGCAGCTTCGGCGATCACGGCGTCGATGGACTGCATCCGATCGATCAGCGCGATGTGCGCACGCGGTAGGGCCCGGCTTGCCAATTCGACTTCAAGCAATGCGCGCAGAGCAGCAAGCTCCTCAATCCGTTCGCTTGTCAACTCAGGCGTGGATACCCGGCCAGATGTCGAGAGGGACAAGGCCCCCTCAGCAACAAGGCGGCGCACTGCTTCTCGGGCAGGAGTCATCGAGACGTTGTATTCCTTTCCAATCCCTCGCAACGTCAACGCGGAACCCGGAGCAATTTCACCATACATGATGCGCGTGCGCAACTTTCGGTAAACCATATCATGTGCCGCAGGAGTCGCCTCGGCCGGGCGGGGATTAATCATCATGTCTACAGTTGTGATCACAAGACCCGAAAAGGTCAATCTTACAAGCCGTTCTGTCTAAAACCGAAACCGATGCAGGTCTGACCCTTCGCGGCGCAACCAGTTGCGTGGATTCTCATAATCCCCATACAGATCTTCAACCAACTGCCAAAATGCAGGCGAGTGGTTCATTTCCTGCAGGTGGGCCACCTCATGTGCGGCAACATAGTCCAGCACCTCGGCCGGGGCCATGATCAGACGCCACGAATACATCAACCCGCCCGTGGATGAACACGACCCCCAGCGAGACCTCGTATCGCGGATCGTCAGACGCTGATACGAACGACCAAGGGCGGCCGCATAGCGATCTGACGCCGCCGCGAGCCGGGAACGCGCAGTCTGTTTGAGGAACCCGCTCAGACGTGCGGCGGCCCGATTTGGCGCGCCGGGCACGACAAGCACCCCGTCAGAAGCCAGCACACGGCGTCCCTGCCCCGAAACGACTTGGTAAAGTTTTCCTTGGAACGGAATACTGGCCCCTAACCCAACCACCTCATCAGGCGTTCGTGCCTGCAGATGTCTTCGTATCCACGATTCCTTCTGCATTGCAAAATCCAGCGCTTCTGCCTCTGGGCAACTGCTTGGCAGGGTCAAAGTCACCCTGCCATCCAACTGCGAGATACGTAAAGAGATGCGCCGCGCCCGTCCCGACCTGCGCAAAAGCAGCGGAATTGGCGGATCACCATGCAGGACATGATCTGACATTAGCTTCCCCTTATGCGTAAAGGCTTTGACACTGCCTGCCTCATATGGCACTTGGCCGGAATCGTCGATAAGACTCATGAGATTTAAAAGGGATTACACATGCCCAAGGAAGAATGGGGTGTAAAGCGCATTTGCCCAACCACAGGCAAACGGTTTTACGACCTGAACAAAGTGCCGATCGTCAGCCCCTACACAGGTGAACAGGTCGAAATGGAAAATGGCAAAAGCCGGATGATCGCGGCCGATGCCGAGGACGCAGTGACGGCAAAAGCCAAAGAAGCAGAAGCCGCAGACGCGGATGATCTGCTGGATGATGACGATGACGTTGATGTCGATCTGGACGATGATGTTCTGGAAGACGACGACGACGACACCGTCCCATTGGAAGAGATTGCAGACGTCCCTGCAAATGACGACGACAGCTAAACTGACGGAATCATGATCCTATTGCGCGGGCCGGTTTTTTCACTTGATCCGGCCCTCGCGAGCGCCTAGATACCGGCGCAGTATTGGCAACACCCAATACATCGGGGCCTTAGCTCAGCTGGGAGAGCGCCTGCATGGCATGCAGGAGGTCAGCGGTTCGATCCCGCTAGGCTCCACCAACCCCGTTTTCTTTGATTGATTCAACGGTCATCGAAGCGCGAAAGTAATTCTTCAGTGACGTCAATTGGTCCGGCCTGATACAGCCGAGAAATCTCTTCCAGAGATTTGATCATTTCTTGATCAAATTCAACGGTTACATCGAAATCCTCTGCAAGCATTTTTTTGTAGGACTTACTCCACTCTAGAACTGCAGCAGCCGAATCGTCCGTTTTTGCAATGTTAATCAAACCGTCCATTTTCTCTGGAACCGCGCTAAGTTGCTTATGCCTAAGTCTGTACCCATCAACATCCTTGATCGGACTACCAAACTCTTTTTTAATTAACGCCCGTGCCTTGGCGCGGCCATCCATAAGCGTTTTTCCTATTTTTTCATATAACGGTAATACCATGTCAAAAATAAAATAGGCGTCCACGTCCTTTTTCAGATCAGAAAAATCAATTTCTTGCCCCAACTCGGAGTGAAAACCCACTAACTCATCGTAAACTTTCCAGCGTTCACGCCAGTTCCCACCGTCTCCCCATCTCCCCCGTTTTACGGACATCATTACGATTTCTCGCGTGTAGACTGAGACCACTCCCTTAAGACGTTCTATTAAATGTTCAGCCTCTTTCTTCTTGTCTTCCCAAAGTTCAGCTTCGAAACCTAACCCCTTAAAGCGCTTGAAGCGTGAAATATTGGCGTAAAAGAAGCAAAAGAAAGCCATCGCAAAAGTCGCAGATGTTCCGGCGATTTCTCCGGCCCAAAGTTGAGAAAGGCTAAAACCCAGAAAGACCAAGCCGACAAAACGGAAGAATGCTTGTTCCCAATGGACCTTTATGAAGTTTAGCATCCCACCTCCGGCATTAGCCATCAACATAGCTGGCGCTGAAATGTCCGACGACGCCGGACTTGACGCTTCGGCAGTTGAACATTTGCTGTAAAATATTCAGCATGATGGAGCCTCACATAAGCGTGCATTATTCCCGTGACCCGCAATTCATAAAAACGGTATTTGGGAAATTTGGCGCTCAAAACCATTGCCCCGGTTCCATCAGCCCCAGATCCAGCAGTTGCTTTGAATTCCATTCGAACCGGGTGGAGTTGTGCCAATAAAACGAGTCGATGGCAAACTTGCTGCCCGGATTTCGCTTCAGTGCTTTGGCCACGCGAAAGGAACAGATCGTGGAAGTCAGATTGTTGTGCCAAGGGCAAGCATAGGTGTTGTATTCATCGTCATTAAACGTGTGATCGGATCGCAGTTTCAGACCCGGTTTAGCTTTGAACAGAGCCACCCTGTCAATTTTTCGCCCTGCTAGCGGAATATGTTCCTCAAAACGCCAGCGCAAACCACCATAAAAACTGAGCTGCCTGTCCTTGTGGAGGCCATCCGAGCTTCGCCCATCGCGCTTCAGAGCGTAATAACCGGAACGGTCCAGATGCGCATCATTCAGCGTGACCGCATTTGGGTGGCTCCCAAGATCGGGCGCATAGAGGTCTATGACATAGGTCAGCATTGCGTCCCGCCGCTCTTCCGCATGAAAGGCCAACATTTCGCTTACTGTGCGGGTTTCGCAAAAGGGGTAGAACAGGTATTCGGCGTTAAAACAGTAGTAGAGCCATGTGCCTGGTGCTGCAGCGATAATCTGATTTACGGCGTTTTCCATCGCTGCATCTGCCAGCGTATCGTAAGTGATCCTGTGCACCGATTTCGCAAGATGATCCGGAAGAACAAATCGGTCCTGCATGAGCGCTAGAATGTGTTTGAAGCCCGCATCGAGGTGATGGCGCAGCGTCGTCGCGATTTCAACGTCGTCCTCGATCAGCACAATCGCCACAGGCCCCGAGACAAGAGCTTGTTTTCCATTCGCCAAAAAATCCTGCAGGGATGGGTAATTCATAGGCCAGTCAGTATCCTTATCACTCGCAGATTCGGTTAATTTGGTGTGCATTGCAAGCCATCGCGGCTTGGTTTAGGCAGGCGGCGCGCCAGTTTCACCGAAAGCACACCCCAGATGTCCGAGCCCAAGAAGTTGTTTATCAAGACCTATGGCTGTCAGATGAATGTCTATGATAGCGAACGGATGGCAGAAGCTCTGGGCACAAAGGGCTACGTTTCAACAGATTCGGCTCAAGAAGCAGACATGATCTTGCTGAACACCTGTCATATCCGTGAAAAAGCCGCTGAAAAGGTTTATTCTGAACTGGGTCGGCTGAAGGTCCACAAAACCAAAAATCCGGATCTAAAAATCGGCGTGGCAGGGTGTGTTGCACAAGCCGAGGGGGCCGAGATCATGCGGCGCCAGCCTGCGGTTGACCTAGTCGTAGGACCTCAGTCTTATCATCGATTGCCCGAGATGGAGACTTCGATTCGGCAAGGCAATCAGGCTCTCGATACGGACTTTCCGGAAGAAGACAAGTTTGAGCGGCTAAAATCGCGCCCCAATACCGCACGGGGTCCAACAGCCTTTCTGACGGTACAGGAAGGCTGCGACAAGTTTTGTGCATTTTGTGTTGTGCCCTACACACGTGGTTCCGAAGTAAGCCGCCCGGTCGAACGTATCCTGGCTGAAACCCGCGAATTGGTAGAACGTGGCGTCAGAGAGATTACCTTGTTGGGGCAAAACGTTAATGCCTACCACGGCATTGCGTCTGACGGCTCTGAACAGTCTTTGGCCCAACTGATCTGGGCGCTGGACAAAGTAGACGGTCTTGAGCGTATTCGTTTTACGACTTCACACCCCAACGATATGGATGATGATCTGATAGAGGCCCATGGTACCTGCGCCAAATTGATGCCTTATCTCCATTTGCCGGTCCAGTCTGGGTCAGACAGGATTCTTAAACGCATGAATCGCTCGCACACAGCCGAAAGCTATCTGAAGGTCATCGAAAGGATTCGCGCCGCCCGGCCCGATATTGTCTTGTCAGGGGATTTCATTGCCGGGTTTCCCGAAGAAACCGAGGAGGATTTTCAAGCGACGCTCGATTTGGTTGAGGCAGTCAAGTATGGCTATGCCTATTCATTCAAGTACTCGACGCGGCCGGGAACTCCCGCGGCTGAACGCCCGCAAGTCCCCGAAGACGTCAAATCAGAACGATTGCAGCGGATTCAAACACTGATCACAAAGCACCAGCGCGAGATTCAGGACTCCATGGTTGGCCGGGATGTTAGCGTCCTGATCGAAAAAGGGGGCCGCCATGCCGGACAGGTATTAGGAAAATCCGAATACTTGCATTCCGTTCATTTTGCCGGCAGCGGCTACAATATTGGTGATATTGCCAAGGTCAGAATAATCGAAAGCAAGACCAACTCTTTGACCGGTGAAACGATTTAGGACTCGTTATTTGCGCACAACTGATCTGTGGCCATCAATGCGTCAGTCCGGCAAGGTGCCTCTTTTTGTTTCAAATCCGGATTATCCTCACCAAGTCGCTTGCGCTGTAACGGCGATCTTGGCACCATACTTACAAGTTGCTCAGATAAGGATATGCGTTTGGCGATCAGTGCCCAGACTCCCCCGTCCCCGTCAAATCCAGCACCAGAGGTGCTGGTAGAATTCCCTGACAATAGACTGCTGATAGACCTGTGCGGTGAGTTTGACCGCAATTTGGCGGACATCGAGCAAAAGCTAAGCGTGCAGCTTTTGCGACGCGGCAATCAGATTGCCGTCATGGGCACACCTGATGTGCAGCAACAGACCGCTGACATATTGAATGCGCTCTATGCGCGACTCGAGACTGGCCGCGCCGTCGAACCTGGCGACATTGACCGTGAATTGCGAATGGGAGCCTCGGACGAACATGAGGGAGATGACACCACTCAACTTGAAATGTTCAAAGGTGGACGGGTCGAGATCAAAACCCGCAAGAAGTTTGTTGAACCACGCACTGACGCGCAAAAAGCATATGTTCGGGCGCTGTTTGAAAATGAACTTGCCTTCGGTATAGGACCAGCAGGAACAGGCAAAACCTATCTGGCAGTCGCGGTTGGTGTCTCGATGTTCCTTGGTGGTCAGGTTGATAAAATTATCCTGTCGCGCCCCGCCGTAGAGGCAGGTGAACGTCTGGGTTTCTTGCCTGGCGATATGAAGGACAAGGTCGATCCATACATGCAGCCTCTATACGATGCCCTGAATGATTTCCTGCCCGGTAAACAGCTTGCCAAGATGATAGAAGACAAAGTGATCGAAATAGCACCTCTGGCGTTCATGCGCGGGCGCACGCTGAGCAATGCGTTTGTTGTTTTGGACGAAGCACAGAACGCGACCACCATGCAGATGAAAATGTTTCTGACGCGACTTGGTGAAGGAAGCCGGATGGTGATTACGGGGGACAGAACCCAAATTGACTTGCCGCGTGGTGTCCCAAGCGGTCTGGCCGACGCCGAGCGCTTGTTGGCAAATATCTCAAAGATCAGTTTCAACTATTTCACCTCCAAAGACGTCGTGCGCCATCCGCTTGTTGCCGCAATTATCGAGGCATACGAAGGCGACGCCGGGGCCTGAAAGGATGCAGCCTAACCGACATGTCCTTCTTGGTACCCCGGCCTTGGGTTTTCGCAAGCACACGGTGGTGCGATGAGCATTGAGTGTGTGTTCGACGACGACTGGAACGCGCTGGACCTGGAAACCCTCGCCAATGCGGCCGCAGCGAGGGTGCTGGCGCGGATCGGTCTGAGTATCGCGAATTGCGAAATCAGTTTGCTAGCCTGCAACGATGCACGCATCGCGATCCTTAACAGGGATTTCCGTGGCAAGGAGGTTCCCACCAACGTGCTGTCCTGGCCAAATGAAAACCTGTCAGCCTCGACAGCAGGTGCGACACCACGCGTGCCACAAAGTGACGCAGATGGATTGATTGAACTGGGGGACATTGCAATTGCATATGAAACCTGCGCCAAGGAGGCGGAAAACGCCGGGATAACGCTTGAGAATCATGTGACGCATCTTGTTGTTCACGGTACGTTACATTTGCTGGGCTACGATCACGTTAGTGACCAAGATGCCACTTTAATGGAAGGTCTTGAGACGGAGATACTTGGCAGCATGGGGTTAGATGACCCATATAGGGATAGCAACGGGGTTAAGGGGCCCCAATTTGGATAGGATTGATGGGCGACATTGACGGTTCCTCTAACGCAGCGCAACGCGCGCGACCGTTAGGGCAAGAAGATATTATTGACACAAATACCGACGAGGATCCGGACGCTGACAGGCCGGGGTTTTTCCGCAGGGTCATAGATGCATTTGGCAACACCGTAATCGATGAAGGTAAAACCGTTGAGGCTGCCGAAGCGCCTCGCGCGGTAGCGCTTGGCATGATCAATCTGCGACGTCTGCGTGTCGAAGACGTGGCCATTCCTTCTGCCGAAATTATTGCAGTGCCCGACACAATCAACAAGGACGAGTTGGTAGCGGTTTTCCGGGATAGCGGGTTGACCCGTTTGCCGGTCTACAACGGCACGCTAGACACTCCTATTGGAATGGCACACCTCAAAGATTTCGCATTGATGCACGGTTTCAATGGCGGCGGCAGGCGATTTTCGCTCAAAAAAATGATACGCCCGTTGATGTTTGTACCGCCTTCAATGAGCATTGGGGTATTGTTGACCAAGATGCAATCAGAGCGTCGGCACATGGCGCTGGTGATAGATGAGTACGGCGGTGTGGACGGGCTTGTCACGATCGAAGATCTCATTGAGCAGGTTATTGGAGAAATCGAAGACGAACACGACACCGATGATGGCGAATACTGGCTGAAGGAAAAGCCAGGCTGCTATGTTGCCCTTGCAAAAACGCCTTTGGAAGAGTTCGAAGCCGAGATCGGCCAATCGCTGACGGAACATGACCAAGTCGACGAAGAGGAAATCGATACCTTGGGCGGACTGGTCTATATGCTGGCGAGCCGCATTCCTTCACGGGGCGAAGTCGTTGTCCACCCGGATGGCCCGGAATTCGAAGTCATGGACGCCGATCCCCGTCGGATCAAACGTCTAAGGGTCAGGCTATCCAACGTTTCCGACGCATGATTGCGAACAGCTCGGCTACAGGGAATTGTGGCTGGCTTGCGACGCGCTCTGTGCGACTAAAGTGGGGGTGCGCAGCGCTGTCCGGGGGCCTCACCGGAATGGCGTTACCTCCTTTTAACCTATGGTTTCTAGGTGTAATTGGGTTAGCGCTTTCCTTGCAGTTGCTATGCGCAAGTTCCAGCGGCCGGCAGGCGGCATTGGTCGGTTGGGGGTTCGGCAGCGGCTACTTTGCCGTTACCCTGCATTGGATCGTCGAGCCGTTTCTCGTTGATGCAGAACGTTACCTGTGGATGGCTCCATTTGCGTTACTCTTGATCACAACAGGGTTGGCACTTTTTTGGGGCGGGGCATTCTGGGTGGCCTTTCGGCTGAGCCATGGCGCAAGTCCCTTGCGTACTGCGCTGTCCTGGGCCGTTTGTCTTTGTACTGCAGAGATAGCGCGAAGTTATCTTTTGACAGGTTTTCCCTGGGCGCTGATTTCACAAATATGGGTGCAGACTGAAGTGATTCAATTGCTCCGCTTCTCAGGGCCGCATGGCTTAACGTTTGTGACGCTGCTCGCAATCGGTCTGGTCAGTTGCGCTTTTTCAATGAGCAAATGGCTTGGCCGGGTTGCATTGGTTTTGCCAACTATCGGATTGGCAATTGCCCTTTACGGGCCCTCTACACTCCCGGCACCCGCCGATACTGGGCCAATGATTCGTCTGGTTCAGCCTAACGCACCACAACACGAAAAATGGAACCCGAACCTGATCCCGATATTCTTTCAGCGCCAGATCGAGTTCACGACCGCCCCAACAGCAACTGGCAAGCGGCCAGAACTGATAGTATGGCCGGAGACTGCCGTCCCCAACCTGCTCGAAAATGCAGGTCCTGTCCTAAACCTCATCAGCGAAGCGGCGCAAGGCACTCTGGTTGTATTGGGTATACAACGGCAGGACGTGAATCGGCGCTACAATTCAATGGTCGCGCTGGATGCTGATGGCAATCAAGCTGGGCTCTATGACAAACACCATTTAGTCCCTTTCGGAGAGTATATCCCGTTTGGGTCGGTATTGGGAAAATTTGGCCTGCGCGGACTTGCCGCAAGCGAAGGCGCCGGTTTCAGTGCCGGACCTGGACCGGAACTGCTTGATCTGGGAAGCCTTGGACGCGCATTGCCACTGATCTGCTATGAAGCAGTGTTTCCACAAGATGTGCAGAACGCACCGGAGCGTCCGGATTTTCTGCTACAGATCACCAATGATGCTTGGTTCGGAGGATTTTCCGGACCGTACCAGCATCTCGCTCAGGCGCGGATGCGCGCCATAGAGCAGGGGTTGCCAATGATCAGAGTCGCAAATACCGGCGTCTCTGCAATGATAGACGCGCACGGTCAGATTATCGCACAGTTGGAACTTGGAGTTTCGGGGTTTGTCGATGCGCCCCTTCCTGCGAAGCACGCTCCTACGCTTTATGCAAAGAGCGGCGACATGCCGGTTTTTCTACTCATTGCTCTTAGCCTTATCGCCCTGTATTTCGCGAAACAGTCTGTTCGCTACTTTAAAAACAATTGACCACCGGATTTGAGCAGCGTACTGCGACGGTCAGCACTGCCACAACGGCTTCCTGACGTGGCGGAATTAACCAATGGAGCGTTTTCATGACTCGACAGAACTACACCTTCACCTCGGAATCCGTGTCCGAGGGGCACCCGGACAAAGTTTGCGACCGCATTTCAGACGCCGTGCTGGATGCTTTCCTGAGCGAAGAACCCGAGGCGCGGGTTGCTGCGGAAACTTTTGCCACCACCAACCGCGTTGTAATCGGAGGCGAGGTTGGTCTGTCCAGTCAGGAAAAACTAAAAGACTACATGGGTCGTATCGAGGATATCGCCCGTGCATGCATAAAGGACATCGGATACGAGCAGGACAAGTTTCACCACGCGACCTGCGAAATTACGAATTTGCTGCATGAACAGTCGGCACATATCGCGCAGGGAGTGGATGCCGCGAACAACAAAGACGAAGGTGCTGGAGATCAGGGAATCATGTTCGGTTACGCCACCAACGAAACCGAAGCATTGATGCCTGCACCGATCCAATACGCTCATGCCATCCTTCGCCGACTTGCAGAGGTCCGCAAGGATGGAACCGAACCAACGCTACGCCCTGACGCAAAAAGTCAGCTTTCTGTTCGGTATGAGGATGGAAAACCGGTTGGGGTCAGTTCAATCGTTCTGTCGACCCAGCACGCTGACGAGGCGCAGACCAGCGATGATATTCGCGATATCGTCGAACCTTACATTCTCGAAGTTCTTCCCCAAGGTTGGGTCACCGAGGACACCCAATGGTGGGTCAACCCAACCGGAACATTTGTGATTGGTGGCCCTGATGGAGACGCAGGTCTGACTGGGCGAAAGATCATTGTAGATACTTATGGCGGCGCGGCGCCCCATGGCGGCGGCGCATTCTCTGGCAAGGACCCAACGAAAGTTGATCGGTCCGCAGCGTATGCCGCGCGGTATCTTGCCAAGAATGTTGTGGCGGCGGGCCTCGCCGACAAATGTACCATTCAGTTGAGCTATGCGATCGGGGTTAGCAAACCGCTGTCGATTTACTGCGATACCTTCGACACAGGAACTGCCCCCCCGGCGGCTATCGAAAAGGCTGTGAGTGAGATCATGGATCTGACCCCGCGGGGCATTCGGGAGCATCTTGGGATGAATAGGCCCATCTATGCCCGAACCGCCGCCTATGGACATTTCGGGCGAGACCCAGAAGCCGACGGCGGGTTCAGTTGGGAGAAGACCGATCTGGTTGATGCGCTGCTGAAATCTGTCTAAACGGCGCAGACGGCCAAAACCCGACAGATTTCATAGGTATTTGAAATCAAGTATCAGGTTTCGGCGCTCAATCTTTCGTAGACCCATCCTCAAGCCAGCGTTGGTCCTTGCGCCCTATCATGTCCGACAAACGTTCGCGATAAGCTAGGAGTTGCTCTTGGCTTAATCGTCCCAGCCATTTTTGGTTCGTTCCGGCATCAAAGAATCCTGCTGGGTTCGCAAATACACTTTCGGTTGGCCGATTTGCCATTCGCACGACATCCTTCATCTGGCCGAAAGAGCTTGCCTCGACAATAGCGTCAATAAGCGCGTCCGAAGGGTCAAGACCCATGATAGCTGCGAAGCGCAGAACCTCTCTGCGTCGGTCCCGTTTCATATCTGAGTAGTGAAAAAAATGAATATTGGGCAGATGGGCCCAATTACGAAAAGACTGATAATGATGGCACAGCGAAGCAAGCGTCAGATCATCAGTCCCCATGTCAGTTACAGAGTTGTCCAGATATCGACTAAAATTTTCAGCCGGGCTTTCAGCAAAGTGAAAGTCGAGAAAGTCGCTGTTCATATTGGCCACATGACGTTCCAGAGAAAAATATACATCAACGGGATGCCGATAAACTGCAATGTAGATGGCGTCCGGCGTGTAAGTTATGCCGTCAAATGGCGTGTGTGACTTGATGCAGCGCCGATGGTCTTGCGCCTCAAGCGCGCTGGCCAGCTCATTCTGATCGCGGAAATTGCAATCCAGCCATTTAGAGTCTTTCCAAATCGCTCGATCAGATATCGCTTGCTGATGAATGAGCATCATCAGGATCGCCTGACTCCAGGTCGTACCGGATTTCGGCGGTGTGCTTAGAACTACATCTCCGGGCCGTAATTTGAACCGATCCCAAATCCTGGTATCGGTACACGGTCCAAGGTAGTCACGGCTTCGAATTGGGGCTTCTAGCGTCATCGTTGGTTAGTACCAGATTTCACCCATCTCATGTCGAGTCCTAATTCCCAGCGTCCCCGGCATCTGCATTCTCGCTATCAGCATCGACCATTACCTGCATCGCAAACACGCAATGAGCAATGGGTTTTGGCCTCACGTTTAAATCTGGGCAGATCATCATGTATGAGTGGTCACTCGACAGTAATTGTGATCACCTCAGACATTATTGGTGTTGCATGTGCCACATGCCCCAAATCCCCAAGCACTAATTGTAGAGTGTGCGACCCGGGTGTCAGTTCGAGAGTGACTTCAGTCTGACCGCCTCCGAAATGCATATGGTGTTCGTCCGATGGGATGCCATAGATCAATTCATCCGCGCCGTCTTCCCCTTGCCCCATCGGCGGACGGTCAATGAGCAGGTGATGGTGTCCTGTGTTATCTTTTTCGGTTCCCGCAGGCGCAACCCCCATGCCAGATAGCCCAAAAATGATTGTGATCGGTGACGATACCGTCGCTCCATCCTGCAGATTCGCGAAATAGACCTTAGCATCTGGGTTAGATGGTGTGTTCTGTGAGAACGCAGGCAAAGCCAATATTCCGATGAACGCAAAGGTTGTAAGCAGTGTTTTCATCAAATGAGTACCTTTCGTTTCAAAAGAGTTAACCGTGCAGGCAAGTTATGGCCTAAATTTGCGTGACTCAATGCACGCCTTGGTCTCGCAATTACAACTTTTCGTTGTTTCCACAGACTGAACGATGAGTCGAATACCGCGATATTATCCTACCTTTGCCGCGTTTCTGCCCAGATTGAGCAGAATAAGTTGATCTTAGGAAGTGTATTATTGGGGTGCAGCATGGATCGTTTAACGGAAATGGAAGCCTTTGCCACGGTTGTGGATCAAGGTGGCTTTACAGATGCCGCAAAGAAAATGGGCATATCCAAGTCAGCCGTTTCCAAACATGTCTCCAGCCTCGAAGCACGACTGGGCGCACGCCTTCTCAATCGCACAACACGCCGCGTCAGTCCGACTGAAATTGGATTGGCTTATTATGACCGCGCTCGCCGTGTCCTTAACGACGCTGGCGAAGCCGATGCCCTGGTGACTTCAATGCAATCTGCGCCATCCGGCTTGCTGCGGATCAGTGTTGCCACCGACTTTGGTGTAAATCATCTGTCACCGGTTCTGTCTGAATTCCTCGCGGATTTCCCCGATATCACTGTCAATATGGTTCTGAACAACCGTTACGTCGAACTCATCTCCGAGGGGTTTGACATGGCAGTGCGCATCGGCGAACTGGAGGATAGCACGTTGCGCGCGCGTAAGTTGACCGAGACGAACAAACGAATGATCGCGTCACCGGAATATTTCAAAAGATACGGTCATCCTGAAAAAATCGACGATTTAAACGGACACAAGTTGTTGCACTACTCCAATCAGTCCAGCGGGAACGTCTGGAAACTGACGGCACCATCCGGCGAAAAGCGGCAGGTACGCACGGCGGGCTGGTTAAGCGTGAATGACGGGCAATCGCTTTTGAACGCTGCTATCTCGGGTCTTGGCATCGCCTATTTGCCAAGCTTTTTATATGCAGATGCTATGGAAAAAGGGCTGATCGAAGATGCAATCCCCGAATTGCCGCTCGAGACTCAGGGCATTTATGCGGTCTACCCACCGGGTAGGTTCACGCAACCTAAAGTACGCGCTTTCATTGATTTTTTGGTCCACTCGTTTGCCGATCGAGGTCCGGCGGACTGGTAGCAACCAACTTTTCCCTCGTTGCCAATGCGTTGGCAACTCTTGGCCCCCATGCGCTCCCCTCCTGGGCTGTGGGGGCCTCTTTTGTGTGATTTGTGCCGCGTGCAGCAACTATTCGGTCGAAAGTAAGATCGCTTCGACCCGGCGGTTAAGCTCTCGGCCTTCTTGAGTCAGATTTGACGCGACTGGTGCCAGATATCCCATTCCCTCTGCCTGCATCTGCGAACGCGGTATTGCGTAGGTGCTGACCAACCGTTCCGCTACGGATTGGGCGCGTCGTTTGGACAATACGATATTGCGGCTCAGCGGGCCCTGGCTATCGGTGTGCCCCACCAATGCTATCCTGATCTCGGGGTGTTTGACCAAATGGGCAGCCAAGGCGTCCAGACTTCTGAAATTCCCAGCGCTCAGTTGCGACGATCCCGTTTCAAAGCTGAGATCCGGAAGAATCACGTGCCCTTCCTTCATGAGTCTCGCGGCCAAATTGCCTGCTGGACCCGGTTCGTATTTGCGAGAGATTTCAGGGGTTTCAGCTGGCTCCGGGTTAATCATGGCACTATTGCCACTCACCTGAATGAACTGAACGAACGCGGCAGTTTCTGAACGGCTGACCAGCAAAGTCGCTACCTCATTCAGCGTTTCCGGCGGACCAAAAACCACTGCAAAGAAACGATAATCTCTTATGTCAACATACATGTTGGGAGCCGGCAAAACCTCAGTTGCAAAGCGGAAATCGAAACCTCCGCAAGCATCTGACGCGCAGTCAACCAGGACGGTAAACCCTTTTTCAATCAACTGTGCCCGCAGAGGCGCCAAAATCTGCAGCGTGGTAAGGTCAGTGTTCCCGACCCGCCATGCTTGCGTCCTAACCCGACCTTCTACAACCTTAGTTGGCAGCTCACCATTGACAATGCCGCCCAACGGTACCTCATAGCTACTCAATGCAACGTCTCGATCGACCGTCTGCAACGCGTTAGCTGGCAAGTTCAGATCCAATGCGTTCACAGCAGACCCATAGGCCAGAAAGGGTAAGAGCAAAAGCGTTCGGATCATCGGTTCCGCGCGTGATATTCATCATTTGGCTGCATCGCCGTAGCGCTGGCCACACGATTTGTCATATTAAAGAATCCGGCTACATTGGCGATGTCCCATATGTCGCGGTCGCTAAATCCGACGTCGCGCAGCGCCTGCCTGTGGCTATCTTCGATCGTCGCACTTGCCGTCGTCATAAGTGCTGCGAAGTCCAGCATCGCGCGCTGTCGGGCATCCAGATCGGCAATACGGTAGTTCATCACCAGCGCTTCACCAAGCGCCGGATTGTCCGACAATTGCCGCACGGCCTGACCGTGGGCAACAAGGCAATAAAAACAGCGGTTGATCGACGAAACCACGACTGCAATCATTTCGCGTTCAAGTTTGCTTAGTCCGCTGGGGGCCAGCATAAGGTCGTTATACATGGACGTGAACGCATTTAGTTTTTCAATATCAAAGGCATAAGACCGCAGCACGTTCGGCACCATACCCAGCTTTTCCCGACAGATATCAAAGTACTTTTGAGTATCCTCAGGCAATGGGTCGAGCATAGGCAGGTCAAGAGCGGTGGGAGAATTTGCATCGGTCACGGGCAGTCTTTCTTTTCGACAAGGCGGCGGTAGTGGTAATGTCCCACAACGGACATCCCTAAGGAAGAGTAGAGACGGTTTGCGCCTTCATTAGCATCAGTGCAGACAACAGAAAGCGTATGTGCCCCGTTTTTCGCAGCCCATATGGCAGCGGCTCGCATGATCCATCCGCCCAGGCCCTGACGGCGTTGATGCCTGAGAATTTCGATGGCGTGAATCATGGCCGCTTCCTTGTGAATGGCGACGAATGCTGCGCCAGCGGGCCGTTCGTTCAGGCGCCCTAACAAACTAACTTTTGGCCCCTTTGCGCGCTGCATCACGGCAACCCGCGCAGGTCCAATCCCGCCAAGTTGCCAAATCTCAAGCATTATCGACAAAGGTTCCCAAATTTCAAAGACGGTTACACGGGGCAGTGCAATATCGGTTAGAGTCTCCACCGGGCAGGCATACGCTGTCACGGGATCAAGCACAGAATAGCCGCGCCTCTCTAACTTCAAATCCAATGCGTCTTCGCCATCGCGGATCAGGAAGAGCCGCTCCTGTCCCAATTCAACCAAACCAGACTCGGCCAAAGGTATGTCACTGTCCTTGATGTCGCTCTTTGCCGTGGCTGCAGAAACGCGTTTTCCGCCGCCCTGCCCATCCCGCAACGTCCATGGACCTGCAGAGACAACGCGCGCGGCGGGCCAAGTGTTATCAATTGCATCAAATATCGGCGTATCCGTCATGCCGGAAAAATCGTAGCAAGCCGCAGCATTGCCGCATCCACCACCGCACCATCGCTACCTCGGATCACAATATTGGAACCGTACGCACCGTTGTGCTGAAACGGGTACGATCCGATCGCTAAGTCCGGGAAATCATTCGCCAAATCCGCCAGTGGACCAGCGATATCGCCTTCTCCCCGCTCGACTCGCAAGGTTTGCGATAGCAGCGGCGCACCCCCCGTCAAATGGGGCAGGACACTGGCAACCATTGCCTGAAACACTGTCGGAACGCCCGCCATTACATGCACATTTCCCAAGGAGAACCCCGGTGCGACCGACACGGGGTTATCTATCAGTTCTGCCCCATGGGGAATGCGCGCCATACGCAACCGGGCTTCGTTCAACTCTCGGCCCGATCTTTTGTAGTGCTCCGCCAGAAGCGCGCGTGCGTCGTCGCGAACATCAATATGGACCGCAAACGCCGCTGCGATACTATCGGCCGTAATGTCGTCATGAGTCGGGCCGATCCCACCGCTGGTAAACACATGGTCAAAGGACGCACTCAACGCCTGAACCGATGACACAATGGCACCAGCATCGTCACTGACAACGCGAACTTCACACAAATCGATGCCACGCTTGGTGAGTTCTCCTGCAAGAAAGTACATATTTGCGTCTCGAGTGCGGCCGGACAGGATTTCATCTCCGATAACCAGCATCGCGGCGGATGGATTGGACATGATGGCCTCCTTGAATGGTCCTATTTGCAGGTATAGGGCTGTCTCATGCGCTTTCAAACCCCACTTGTGCCTGCGAGGCTGATCCGACGTTACAAACGATTTCTCGCGGACTGTCATCTGGAGGACGGGCAAGAGATCACCGCGCATTGCGCCAACCCGGGATCTATGATGGGCTTGGCAACTCCAGGTACAAAGGTCTGGTTGGAACCCAACAATGATCCCAAGAAGAAACTGAAATTCGGCTGGCGGTTGGTTGATCACCAAAACGGACATTTTACCGGCGTCGATACCGCAGTGCCAAACCGCGTACTGGGTGCAGCCCTGCGGGCCAATCAGATTGCGGACTTTGCAGAGTATGACAATGTGCGCGGCGAGGTGAAGTACGGCGCCAACAGCAGAATTGACTACCTTCTGACCCAGGACGGGCTGCCAGCGATGTATCTCGAGATAAAGAGCGTCACGCTGTCCCGCCAGCCTAGTCTTGCTGAGTTTCCTGACAGTGTCACCGCCCGGGGAACAAAACACTTGGAAGAATTACAACAGATGGTGCAAGATGGTCACCGCGCCGCGATGTTTTTTTTGGTTCAGCGCACGGATTGCACGGAATTCGATCTGGCTGAGGATATCGACCCGGCATATGCGGCCGCCTTTGATGCGGCCCGCAAGGCCGGGGTCGAAGCGTACTGTTTCGACACAAGGATTACGCCGCATTATGTGGAGATGGGCAACCCAATCAGGATACTGACCTAACTCACTCTGGTTCTTTTGAAATTGACGTACTAAATACACGTCACTAGCGCGACAATGAGGCCCGTACGTGAACAACGAACATCGAGGCCGTCTTACAAAAGACGGCATCCGCATTTACGAACAGACAGACTTTTTTGGGATGCACGCAGCGGGCGCACTGGCTGCGCGCATTCTGGATGACATTGCCGCCCACGTATTTGTCGGACAGACCACAGAAGAGATTGACCGGCTCATCACAAAAATGGTCGACGACGCCGGCGCCAAGTCCGCCACTATCGGCTACAAGGGCTATCAGCATGCCAGTTGCATCTCGGTCAACCATGTGGTGTGCCATGGCATTCCAAATTCAGCTAAGAAGCTGAAAGATGGCGATATTCTGAACATCGATGTTACGGTAATTGTTGACGGCTGGTTCGGCGACACTTCGCGGATGTATGTGGCTGGAAAGTTACCGCGCAAAGCCGAGCGCCTGATCGACGTCACACACGATGCGCTCATGCGGGGCATCGAAGTTGTAAAGCCCGGGAACACATTTGGGGATATCGGCCACGCGATCCAAACCTTTGTCGAGAGTCACCGCATGTCGGTTGTGCGCGACTTTTGTGGCCATGGGTTGGGCCGAGTGTTTCACGCACCCCCCAATGTTTTGCACTATGGCCGCCCCGGAACCGGTGCCAGATTAGAAGAGGGTATGATCTTTACGATCGAACCGATGGTCAATTTGGGTCGACCCGAGACCAAAACGCTGTCCGACGACTGGACCGCAGTTACCCGGGACAAGTCGCTGTCAGCGCAGTTCGAACATTCCGTTGGCGTTACTGCAACCGGCGTTGAGATATTTACACTGTCGCCCGCGGGCATGTTTCATTCAACGCTGGCAGTTGACTAGCGCGGCAGTTTCAGAATCCTGGTTTTTCGCTATCCTGCTCATCCATCGCGGCAAACGCATCCTTGCGAAGCCTGTCTAGCAGCATTGTCTCATTGCCCCACGGCAATACCGCGTCTGTAATGAAGATCGGCCCGCGATAGGTCGGGCGTTTCGAGCCTGTGCGTGCGCTCAGTTTGGAACTGATCTTCCATCCCCACAAGCCGAACAAGGTCGCATTCGCTGACATGCGGTCAGGCTAACACAGGTCCATTGCCTTGCATAATCGTTACGTGAGTGTCGCCATAACGCCGTTTATCCAGAACGGTGAGCCCCTCTGGAGCAATTTGAGGTGTGCTTTCTTCCCAAACGATCAATGCTTGTGACGCGATCCAACCCTGTTCCTGCGCAACGTTCAACGCGATCTGTCCCAGCCCTTTTCCGTATGGTGGATCAAGAAAAACAACATCACATACGGGACCGGTATTTGCGGGCAGTTTGCGCACGTCGCTGCGGATCAAGCGGGTTTGCGTTTTCGTGCGCGTAAGGGCGATATTTTGCCGAATCAACTGCGCCGCCTTGCCCCCACTATCCACGAAAGTCGCGTCCGTGGCACCGCGAGACAACGCCTCTAGTCCCATAGCACCCGTGCCCGCAAACAGGTCAAGGACATGCGCCTCGCTTAGAACACCATGTCCGTTCAGAACATTGAACAGGCTCTCCCTCACTCTGTCCGAGGTCGGGCGCAGGTGCGCGCCGATGTCACCTTTTCCGACCCCAGCTAATGAAAGTCCCCGAAACTGGCCCGCGATGATTCTCACTGTTTCAGCAAGGCCTTCATATTTGTTTCTGTGTCAGAAATTACCTCTGGCGCGGGGGATTTTCCTGCCTCGATCAAACGTTTTCCAATCATGTAGTTGCGCGCATCATTCATCGCATCAACTGCCAAAAGCCTATTCCCCTGATAATACCAGTAAGAAACCGCACCACTTTCGCCCTTGCGAGTCACGACGCGGTCATATCCGGTATTCAACCCGGCGATTTGCAGTTTGACGCCATATTGATCCGACCAGAACCATGGGTGAGGTACATAATCCTGATCCGCCCCCATCAAATTGTCCGCGACAAGTTCAGCCTGATCGATGGCGTTCTGGACACTTTCCAACCGAATGCGTTCGCCCTTGTAAGGCAATGAGGCGCAATCGCCTGCAGCCCAGACATTAGGGTCCGATGTGCGCCCCTTGGCGTCAACTTCAATTCCGTTGTTCAGCGTCAGACCTGCAGCTTCTGCCAAATGCTGGGCTGGCGTTATTCCAACCCCTACGATGACAAAATCAAGGGCCAATTCTGTCCCGTCCGATAGGCGCGCACCGCTGACACGCCCCTCGCCCTGCAGCTTGTCCAACCCGACGCCTTCGCGAATATCGACGCCATGCGCGCGGTGCAAGGCCCGAAAGTAGTCACTTGTCTCCGGGGCAGCCACACGTTGCAGAATACGGTCCGCCATTTCAACCAACGTCACCTCAGCGCCCAGTTTGGTGGCAACTGACGCAGCCTCCAACCCAATGTACCCGCCGCCGACAATCAACGCCCGCGCGCCCTTGGCAAAGTCCGGTGCCATTCTGTCGACGTCCGCTAAACTGCGTACAACATGCACGCCTTCGAGATCACCACCAATCGAAGCAGGGAGTCGTCGCGGATCAGAACCTGTAGTCAGAACCAATTGATCATAAGAAATGACGCCATCTCCAACCGTGACAGTTTTCGCCTTTGGATCAATCGCACTTACAGGTGTCCCAAGTTTCAACGAGATGTTGTGTTCGCCATAAAAAGCCTCGGGGCGCAAAAACAACCTCTCCAACGCCATTTCACCCGTCAGGTAGGTTTTTGACAAAGGTGGCCTTTGATAGGGCGGCACCGATTCAGCACCAATCAGCGTCAATTCGCCCTCAAATCCCTTGTTTCTAAGGCGCGCGACTAAAGAGGAACCCGCCTGACCGGCCCCGATCACAACTATATGCCCCATTTTAGTCAATCTCCCGCGCAAAACTGTGGTAAATGCCTGCTGCGAACCTACATCGTGGTTCGATGAAAACGCAATTGCAGTAAAGGGGCATTTCATGGCGATTTCGCAAGGCGATCAACTCCCACCGGCGACCATGGTACAATTGGGGGCAGAGGGTCCAGAGCAAGTTAATCTGGCAGACAAGTTGTCAGACCGCAAAGTTATCATTTTTGCAGTTCCGGGGGCCTATACCCCGACCTGCCATTCAGCGCATGTGCCCAGTTTTATTCGCACCATAGACCAGTTTGATGCAAAAGGCGTAGATGAAGTCATCTGCGTCAGTGTGAATGATCCATTTGTGATGAAAGCGTGGGGTGAAGCAACTGGCGCGACAGAGGCGGGCATAACCATGTTGGCAGACGCAGAAAGCGAATTCACGACAGCAATTGGGATGAACTTTGACGCCCCACCGGCAGGCCTGATGGCGCGATCAAAACGCTACGCAATGCTGGTGGAAAACGGTGCGGTTATGCTGCTTCAACAAGAAGAAAGCCCCGGTGTTTGCGAAGTTTCAGGCGGCGAAGCATTGCTTGCTTCAATGTAGGCCTAATAAGCAACTAAAAACGGGGGCCGTTTATGGCCCCTGTTATTTTGTCACAAACTATCCATCTTCCGCGCAAGCTTTGCATCAAGGGCGCTTAGTCCGTCGGCGCTGTGTGTTGTCAGCACGACGTTCACCGTCTTGTAAACATTGTCCCATTCTGGGTGATGGTTCCATTTTTCGGCCCATATCGCGACTTGCGTCATCCAGCCAAATGCCTCGATAAAGTTCTTGAACACAAATGTTTTGCGAATGGCATCGCGCCCCTCAACCATCACCCAACCAGTATCAAATAGCGGGTTCAGCAAAGGGCCCCGGGTTTCCTCGGATAGTCTCTCGGTCATTCCTGTTCCTCCACATTTGCTTTTTTAAACGGCCCATATGCCGTCAGAATCTCTACATCTTCCTCTACTGCGGCACGTTCCGCCCGCAAGTACTGGTTGATAGCATCAGAAAAGCCCGGATCGCCCACCCAATGCAATGAATGAGTAAGACTGGGCAGGTAGCCGCGCGCCAGTTTGTGTTCGCCCTGCGCGCCAGCCTCCACCCGACCAAGCCCATTGGAAATAGCAAAATCAATTGCCTGATAGTAACACAACTCGAAATGCAGGCAGGGATGATGTTCGGTACAGCCCCAATATCTGCCAAACAGCGCGTCCTTCCCAACGATATTCAGAGCGCCCGCAATATACCTTCCGTCGCGCTTGGCCATTATCAGGACCAAATCATCGCGCAGGGTCTCGTGGGCTAGGTCAAAGAACTGACGGGTTAGGTATGGCGTGCCCCACTTGCGTGCGCCTGTGTCTTGATAGAACACCCAGAATGCGTCCCAATGCTCGGGCCTGATCTGATCGCCAGCAAGGACTTCGATGCCGCCGCCAAACCCTGCAGCTTGCGCACGTTCCTTGCGGATGTTCTTGCGCTTTCGAGATGATAGCGAGGCGAGGAACCCCTCGAACCCATCGTATCCTGCGTTAAGCCAATGAAACTGCTGCGTTGTCCGGGGCATCAGACCCATCTGCTCGCCGGCCAAAGCTTCAGATTCGGTGCAAAATGTGACATGCACAGAAGAAAACCGGTTGTCGGCAGCGAGTTGTATAGCACCTTGAGTCAATGCAGATTGCCCGGTTTTTTCAAAGCCGGAACGGGTCAGGAAACGACTGCCTGTCACAGGCGAATGCGGCACTGCAATCTGCAGTTTTGGGTAGTATTGGCCTCCTGCGCGCTCATAGGCGTGGGCCCAATTGTGATCAAATATGTATTCGCCTTGACTGTGGGACTTCAAATACATTGGCGCACAAGCAATCAATTGGTCCTGAACAAAGGCCGTCATGTATTGCGGGTGCCACCCGGTACCTGCCCCGACCGAGCCGCTGTCCTCCAAAGCCTTGAGAAATCGATGCGTCGTAAACGGGTCGACTGGACGTCCGCCATTTTTTGCCTCAGGACAAGCGCAGATATCCCAGTCCGCCGCATCAATCTGCGACAGCGACGAAAGTACTCTAATCTCAATCTGCTGCTCAGCCATGATGACCCTGCCCTAACTTGTATCTAGGGGTTGCTCCGACTGCATCAAGAAGGGATTACGGGAAGGTAACCTTCAAACGTGATGTTTTCTGCGATCTTGCGTGCCTGTTCTTCCTGCTCAAGTGATTGAACGGTCCAGCACAACACATTAGCCCCAGCCTCATGCAGGGCAGCAACACGTGGTCGATTCAAATCTATCACGTCATGGCTGATAAAGGTCGCCCCAACCCGATCATAATCCGGAATTTCGCGCAGATGATCACAAATATCTTCTGGCAACGCCTCGATCTGCGGGTCATATGCGCACGTAACGAGACCACGCGCGACGTCCGGCGCACATCGTGCCAACTCTGCAACCGAATTTGGATTGAATGACATCACAGCCACCGGACCCGCATAGTTATCAATTGCATCCGCAGTCGCGCGCTCTAGTGGCCCAACAGTAGTGCCCATAGCGCCGTCCTGATCCTTTAGCTCGATCAGGAGCGGTACTTGGCCGCCTACAAGTTGCAATACTTCGCGCAGCGTCGGTATACCCTCGTCGCCACCTGCCAAGGGCAACCTGGTCAACTCTTCCGCCGATCTAAGTCGCAGCGCGCCAGACGTACCTGTCAAACGCGTCAGGTCATAGTCATGAAACACCATTGCTTGCCCGTCTGATGACAACTGCAGGTCAATTTCCAATCCGTATCCGGCTGCTATCGCTGCGTTTACTCCGGCGCGGCTGTTTTCAGGTCGCCCGTCAGAGACATCATGCAGACCCCGATGAGCCAGCGGGACACGCAGGAACTCTTGCGAAAGCCGCTTCATTTAACCTGAAAAATACCTTCAATTTCAACCGCAACACCAAATGGCAATGACGCCGCAGATACCGCCGAACGAGTATGCCGACCGGCGTCACCCAGCACTTTGACAAGAAAATCAGACGCTCCATTGACTACTTTGGGCTGATCCCCAAACTCGGGAGTCGAATTGACAAATCCGGTCAATTTGATGACCTGAACCAATTGCTCGATGTCACCGTTGCACGCAGCTTTCACTTGGGCCAACAGACTGATTGCACAATGCTTTGCTGCTGCCGCGCCATCTTCGACGCTCAAGTCAGCGCCCAGCTTCCCAACAATGAAACCGTCAGGCCCGCTCGAAATCTGCCCTGACACATATACGATATTACCCGACCGAATGTGAGGGACATAGTTGGCGGCCGGTGCTGGTGCGTCGGGCAAGACCACACCAAGTTCAGCAAGTCTGTTTTCGATACTCATCAGGGTATCCTTTTATTGATGCCATTCGTGCGACGCTACCCGCGTAGGCCGCCAGCGAAAAGAAAGAACTACTTTATTTTTACCTACTCTTCTGATTGGAGCTGGAAATGCAGAGGAAACGAACGAAGATCGGCGTAAAATTGCCTTAATGGGCGGTCCATAGTGCGCAGGTGTCGGGTTTCGTCGTGTTGATGCAATCTCTCCTATAATGTAACAGTCGCGCTATTGTGCCAACCATCTGGTGCCTGGCGCCTGTTAATTCCGAGCCGGCGGACCAAATAAAAGATTCATAAAGTGATCGTGAGAAACGGTTTGATCAATAATTTGCTTTTAAGTGTGTTTCAGGCGTGAAGTTGCATGGGTTACTGATGGCTGTTGTCGTCGCAGCAATGGCAGGCTGTACGGTTCCTGATCGCGGGGCTGTTGCTTTGAATGAACCTTTTGACCCTTTTGAAGAGGAAAATCGCTCGCGGCACGAATTCAACAAGGGTTTGGACAGTGGACTTGTCCGTCCGCTTGGCAAGGGCTATGGCTGGACGCTTCCTGATCCAGTGGAAACCGGCATTAGCAATTTTGCCAGCAACCTAAACAAACCTGGCGTTGCTGTGAACAGCATTCTGCAGGCCGACTTGAAAGGATTGGGACAAACCGTGTTGCGATTTGCGGTGAATACCACACTTGGCATCGGTGGTATTTTTAATCCTGCGGACGCTTTGGGTATTCCTGATCATGACACCGATTTCGGCGAAACACTGCATGTCTGGGGTGCCCCGGAAGGCGCCTACCTTGAGCTGCCACTCTTGGGTCCCTCAACAGAGCGAGATGCAGTAGGAACTGTCGTCGACGTCTTCACAAACCCGCTTCTTTATGCCTTCAAAGGCTCTGACAGAGGCATTCTTGCCCTCATGGTTATTTTGTCGGGCTTAGGGGATAGAAGTCAATTCAGCGAGACGGTCGATTCGATCCTCTATGAGAGTGCGGACAGTTATGCTCAGAGTCGCCTAATATACCTACAGAATCGCCGCTTTAAACTTGGACAGGGGCAAGCTGCCCAAACGGGAACAGACCCCTATGATGATGTCTACACAGACCCATATGAGGACCCATATGCAGAATAAGCCGTATAACCGCCGTTCTATGCTGATCGGAATGACCGCCACCGCAGGAATGATCTCATCGGCAACCCCGCTTTTTGCGCTGACCGAAGCTGGCGCCACCGCGTTGGTGAACAGCTTAGTTGGAGAGATCAACGGAGTAATTGGATCAGGTAAATCAGAATCTGCAATGATTCGTGATTTTGAAAAGATCTTTGTGCGATACGCTGATGTCTCGATCATGGCGCGATATGCGCTTGGTAATGACGGGCGCACCGCGAGCAAAGCGCAATTGCGCAAGTTCACCAAAGCGTTTCAGGGATATATATCGCGGAAATATGGCAAGCGCTTTCGTGAATTTATCGGCGGCAATGTGAAAGTCAGATCGACCCGCAAGATCAAGAGCGGCTATGAGATCAAGACAGACGTGAAACTACGCGGTCAGAGCCCTTTTGAAGTGACATTTCTGGTTTCAGACCGCTCAGGAAAAGACCTGTTCTTCAACATGTTCATCGAAGGGATCAACCTGTTGCTGGCGGAAAGAACCGAGATTGGTTCAATGCTGGACCGGAGTGGCGGGAACATCGATCAAGTCACTGCTGAACTGGCAAAGGCGGGTTAGGATCGGTCGCGGCCGTTATCGGTCTTCGCCTTTCGGTACCGTGCTGCGCGACCCTTCTTTGCGGTTGCCGCCGCCGAAGATATCCCTGACAAGACGGTCCATAAAGGAGCCGCCGGACGCGCGCTGCGTTTGTCTATCATCAGTTGGAAATTCACCCCCGACCATTTGGGATGCCACTGCAGGATTTGTGATAGGCAACGGGTGCGGCGGTTGTTCGTCAAGCACACGTACCATGACCTCATGCCAGATTTCGGCGGGCAAACCACCGCCAGTCACACCGGAAAGAGGTGTATTGTCATCATACCCCATCCAGATGCCTGTCACATAATCGGCTGAAAACCCGATAAACCAAGCATCACGCGCGGCCTGCGTTGTCCCAGTCTTTCCCGCCAGTTGCCAACCCTCAATGGCAGCCCTGTTGCCCGTTCCTTCAGAAACCACTTTCTCCATCATATAGACCAATGCGCCGGCGGCCTCGGGTTGAATTACGCGTTCGCCAATTCCACCTCCCGTGCCCATCAAGGGCTCGTCGTCCCCTAACAGGCGAAGCTCAATCAGCCCGTAGGGCGTTACTGCTGATCCGCCATTCAGGATACCAGCATAAGCACCGGTCATTTCCAGCAATGTGCTTTCAGAAGCCCCCAATGCCAAGGCTGGGCCCAACGCGAGATCGCTTTGGATTCCAAAGCCCTCGGCCACGTTACGTACCAGATCGCGCCCGACTGTTTCTGACACCTTTACCGCAGGGACATTTAACGAATCCCGGAGAGCGCGCGTCAGAGTCACCTCTCCGTAATGTTTGCGGGTATAGTTTTCGGGGCACCATTCGCCTGAACCCGGTATGTTCAGGCAATAGGGTTCGTCCAGAACAAGATCGTTTGGCGAATACCCTAGTTCAAGCGCGGTCGCGTAGACAAACGGCTTGAATGCCGATCCGGTCTGCCGCAACGCCTGCGTCGCCCGATTGAAGCCACCCGATACTTTAGTATTACGCCCTCCCACCATGGCGCGTACCGCGCCATCTGCGGACATCACAACAATCGCTGCCTGCGCTTTGGACCCTTCGCGCACCTTTGTTTCGAATATCTGTTTCATCGCGTTTTCGGCGGCGGTTTGGATACGCTGATCCAGCGTGGTTCGGATGATCACATCTTCCGTTGTCTTGCGGGTAAAGAATTCTGGCCCACTCGACATTACCCAATCGGCAAAGTAGCCCCCCGCGCGGGCTTCGGCTGCCGCAGACAATCTTGCAGGGTTGGCGCTTGCCTCTGCCCGCTCCGCATCGCTCAAATAACCCTGTTCGTTCATCAATCGGATGACGGTGGCTGCACGATTTTGCGAGCGGGTAAGATCACTTGTCGGGGCATAACGGCTGGGGGCAACCAACAAACCAGCGAGCATTGCGGCCTCTGCCGGGCTGACATTTGCAGCGGATTTACCAAAATAGCGCTGACTTGCTGCTTCAAATCCACGTGCACCGGCGCCCAGAAACGCTCGATTCATGTAAATCGTAAGGATTTCATCCTTGGTGTACTTCACTTCCATCGCCAACGCGTAGATGGCCTCGTATATCTTGCGCTTCATCGTTCCGCGCCGGCAGTCGGATTCGTAGTCTGCCTCACTGATGCCGCTTGTCGGGTCATAGGGCACACCCAAGCATAGCAATTTGGCCGTCTGCTGGGTCAGCGTAGAGCCACCGTGTCCCGACAGCGGACCACGCCCCTCGCTCAGGTTGATTCGAACGGCGCTAGCTACCCCCCGGGGGCTCAGACCAAGATGCCAGTAAAAGCGCTTGTCCTCTGTCGCGACAATCGCGTTCTTGAGGTGAGGCGAAACAGTATCGGCGGTAACTACGCCGCCAAACTGATCCCCCCGCCAGGCAAACACAGCGCCATCCTGATCAAGCATGGTCACGGAACCACGTGCCCTGCCATCAAGCAACGCAGTCACGTCCGGCAATGACACGTAGACATATCCAACTGCCAAGGCGACAACCACCGAAACAACCGCGGCAACGCGCCAGCCAATGCCCCACAACAAACGCAGCAGCCAGCGAAACGGCATCAGCAGCCATCGCCAGGGGCCACGCGCCGTCTTACGCGCACGACGTGCTGGCTTACGTCGTGCTACAGCTTTTGGCTTTGCTTTTGATGTACGCACCTTTTTAGACGCCTTTCCCGAAGGATAGCGTTTGTCCGCCACCAATGGCGGCTTTCGACGCGTTGGTTTAGCCATAAAGAGCCCTGCCCGAGCCTGTTGTTTTGCACGACACTACAATGCCTGCGCAGAAATGTTGAGAGCATGTATTGCGCAGAATGGCTTTAAATTTTGCCCATAATTTAGGCTACACAACCATTTTGTGCAAAAAATGTGCATTTACTCTGAAATCGGGCTGCCACATCAAGCCTTCCTGCTTCCATAATCTCTCCTTTCAGTCCCTTTTTCTGCACGTGCACAATGTACAGTAACGATCCAGAAAAAGGGGATAAGGGTGAAACTCATCATTGCGACAATCAAACCGTTCAAGCTTGAAGAGGTTCGCGAAGCGCTGACCGAGGCCGGCGTGCGCGGGATGATGGTTACCGAAACTAAAGGTTTTGGTTCTCAGTCCGGGCACACCGAGATTTACCGCGGCGCCGAATATGCCGTGAACTACGTGCCAAAGATCAAGCTCGAAATCGTTGTGTCAGCCGCCATCGCGGACGAGGTGGTCGAAGCCATCACAAAAACCGCACGGACCGGCAAGATCGGTGACGGCAAGATTTTTGTGCTCGACGTGCAACAAGCAGTCCGCGTGCGGACCGGCGAAACCAATAACGACGCGCTGTGATGACCGCGCTACTAAGAGGAAAAGAAATGAAATCTTTAAAACGACTGGCGCCAATTGCGCTTTTAGCATGCGTCCCAACGCTGGGCTTCGCCCAGGAAGCTGAAACTACGCCAACGATGCAGGATATTGGATTTATACTGAACACGTTCATGTTCCTGGTCATGGGATTCCTGGTTTTCTTCATGGCGGCTGGTTTCGCCTTGCTGGAGGCTGGTCTGGTGCGCAGCAAGAACGTAACCATGCAATTGACCAAAAACATGGCTCTGTTTTCGTTGGCAACCATTTTCTATTACATCCTAGGGTATAACCTCATGTATCCAGGCGACGCCTGGACGATTGAGGGTATGCTGGGTGCATTTTCAATAACCGGGCTGGAGCCGGTTGGGTTGGAAGGTGCTGAACCGGACCTCACATATGCCTCTGTTGGGTCCGACTTCTTCTTTCAATTGATGTTCTGCGCTGCAACCGCGTCCATCGTTTCGGGCGCTTTGGCTGAACGCATCAAACTCTGGCCATTCCTTATCTTTGTGATCGTATTGACAGCTGTCATCTACCCTGTGCAGGCATCTTGGAAATGGGGCGGCGGGTTTCTCGACGCTATGGGCTTTCAGGACTTCGCGGGTTCAACTGTCGTACACTCGGTCGGTGGCTGGGCGGCCTTGGCAGGTGCACTGATCCTTGGGCCACGCATCGGCAAGTACAAAGATGGCAAGACTATACCGATGCCGGGATCAAACCTCGCGCTGGCAACATTGGGAACGTTCATCCTGTGGCTCGGTTGGTTCGGCTTTAACGGTGGTTCGCAACTCTACATGGACACAGCCGGAAACGTCGCAGATATCAGCCGAATTTTCGCCAACACCAATACAGCGGCCGCATCAGGTGCCGTGGCAGCGCTGATCCTCACTCAAGTTCTTTACAAAAAGCCCGATCTGACGATGATTCTGAACGGCGCATTGGCGGGACTTGTTTCAATTACGGCAGAACCTTTGACGCCATCGCTGATCTCATCAACTTTGATCGGTGGTGTCGGCGGCGTTATCGTCGTCCTGGCGGTACCCTTCCTGGACAAACTCAAGATTGACGACGTGGTCGGCGCGATTCCGGTGCACCTGTTTGCCGGTATCTGGGGAACTATTGCCGTCGTATTCACAAATGATGCGGCAAGCTTGGGCACACAGCTCTACTCTATCATTATTGTCGGTGTGTTTGTTTTTGTCGCTTCTGCCGTGGTCTGGGCTATCCTGAAGGCAACGATGGGCATTCGGGTTGACGAAGAAAACGAGATCAACGGTCTGGATACGTCAGAACTTGGCATGGAGGCTTATCCCGAGTTTTCAATGAGCTAACCAAGTCCATTACCAAGGACCATGAATGACAAACCCGGCCAATATTGGCCGGGTTTTTTTGCTACAGTTCGGTGCGCATTGATTGGCTCTGAAACGGCTAGCAGCTTAACCCAGCAAAACTAAGCTCGAACAAAAAACTGGGGAACACAAACCCTTGCTTCCCTGCTCAGCCCCAATCAAATTCCGACGTCAATAATTGCTTTGGCAAGTATTGGCACAGTCTCTGCATTGAGCCCGGCAATGTTCACCCGACTATCGCTGACCATGTAAATGCCGTGCTCCGCGCGTAGCCGTTCGACCAAATCCGGCGTTGTTCCAAGGCGCGAAAACATTCCCCGGTGCTGTGCTATAAAACCGAAACGGTCAGACCCGGACAAGCGCTGCAGCTCTGCCGCAAGTGACGTGCGCAGGCCCAGCATGCTTAGTCGCACCTCTTCCAATTCCGACTGCCAATCTGCGCGCAATGCATCATCATTCAAAATCATGGTAACCAGACGCGCACCATGATCCGGCGGAAACGAAAAATTCTGGCGGTTGAGAAACGCCAGCGTACCTTGGTTCAGCACCCGCTGCCCGGCATTCTGAGATACCGCCATCAGGATTCCAGTCCGTTCTCGATAAATGCCAAAATTCTTCGAACAGCTGGCGGCAATCAGACATTCCGGAACTGAGCTCGCGATCAAGCGCGTTGCCGCTGCGTCTTCGGACAATCCGTCACCGAACCCTTGATACGCAATATCGACCATCGGAACAGCGCCGGTCTTGTTGAGCACCTTGATGACATCCTGCCATTGAACCTGATTCAAGTTCGCCCCGGTCGGGTTGTGGCAACACCCATGCAGCAACACCACGTCGTCTGGCTTGGCACTAGAAAGATCCTGCATCATCCCGTCAAAATCGACACCACGGGTTTCACTGTCAAAATAGCGGTATTGAACAGTTTCAATGCCCAGATAATTCAGGATCGACAGGTGGTTGGGCCAAGTCGGGTTGGACACGAAAACCCGCGCAGTCGGGTTAGCCATTCTGATCAGCTCAAAAGCCTGCCGCACAGCGCCGGTTCCGCCGGGTGTGGCCGCCGCTGCAACATTGGCGCGGTCAACAGCGTCCGCCAGTACTAGTTGAACCATTGCATCGCCAAAATCAGGAGCACCAGCCAAACCCACATAAGTCTTGGTAGTTTGCTGTTCCCAAAGTTGATGTTCTGCCGCCTTGATCGCTCGCATAACGGGCGTGTTTCCTGTTGCGTCCTTGTAAACGCCAACTCCCAAATCAATCTTATTCGGGCGAGGATCTTCCTTGTATTGTTGCATCAACGCCAGGATTTTGTCGGGTGCTTGTGGTTTCAGATTGCTTAACATCAGGCATCTCCTGTGGCGATCGGCACTGTCGGGAACATCCCCCATTCGACCCATGATCCATCATATAACGAATGATCGGTTTTCCCGATCCGTTCCAAAGCAAGGTTAAGAATCGCAGCCGTGATGCCGGACCCGCAGGTCGTTATGACAGGTTTGGACAGATCGACACCCGCAGCTTCAAACACCGCGCGCATTGCGCCTACATCCTTCATTGTCTGGTCGGCGTTCAGCAGATCGGCATAATAGGCATTGCGTGATCCGGGAATATGGCCGGCACGTAACCCTTCGCGAGGTTCGGGCTCATCGCCACGAAATCGCCCGGGAGAGCGGGCATCGATGATCTCGTGGTCGCCGACTTTCGAAGCCGACGCGACCTGCGTAACATCCCGGACGAGGTGGTTCTGAAATCGTACCGTCATGTGGCGATCACGAACCACGGGAGGCAAATCCTCAGTCTCTCGTCCCTCGGAAAGCCATTTGGGAAGCCCACCATCAAGCACGGCAATATTTTTTTGACCCATGAGGCGGAACAGCCACCATACCCGCGCGGCCGAAAACTGACCAGTTCCATCATAAACCACCACCTGATGCCCGTCCCCAATACCCATTGCACGCATTCGAGACATGAATTTCTCGATTGGCGGGACCATATGGGGCAGGTCAGACCGGCGGTCAGAAACATCCGAAATATCAAAGAACCGTGCATCTGGAATGTGGGCAGACTGATACTCTGCATAGGCATCACGACCCGTTGCAGGGATATACCAGGATGCATCTAGAATTCGCAGGTCGGGGTCTTTTTTGTGGGCCGCAAGCCAGTCTGTGGAAACAAGGGTTTTGGGATCGTCTGTCATGGGGCCTACCCGCTTCGTTGCGCCTGAACATGGACTAACGCGAGGGGGCTACACTAGCAAGTCCGGGTGACTCTTTTTGGCACTCAGAGGTCTAGCCATTGTCCTTTAGAAGGCGCGCCTTTTGGCGCGACCAGTCGCGCTTGGCTTCGGTGGCGCGCTTGTCGTGGTTCTTTTTGCCCTTGGCGATGCCGATCTTGAGCTTTGCAAGGCCACGATGGTTAAAATACATCACCAGCGGTACTAAGGTCATGCCTTTGCGCTGCGTCGCATTCCACAGCCGCGAAAGTTCCTTGCTCGAAACCAGCAACTTGCGGCGGCGACGTTCTTCGTGACGAAAGGTCTTCGCGCCCTCGTAGGGGGCAACGTAGCTGTTAACCAACCACAATTCGCCCTCTTCAACCGCGGCATAGCTTTCGGCAATATTGGCGCCACCCTGACGAAGCGATTTGACCTCAGACCCTTCAAGAATCACACCACATTCGATGTCATCTTCAATCGCGTAGTCATATCGCGCGCGACGATTCTCTGCGATTATTCTGTAGTTGGGATCTGATTTAGTCTGGGCCATGGGGGGCAGATGTAAGTGGTGCGGGAAACGGGCGCAAGGTGGCGGAAACCAACGTTCCCCTCACTGCCCCAATTTTGCATGCACTTCATCTAGGTCAATCTGTCCAGTTGGCATTTTGTTCGAAGGATTGTGAAAATCATATTTGAACAGATTGAAATCCCTTTTGTAGATTTCATAGACTAGATGCATCGAAAGATCGTCAAAATAGTCCTCAACCGGATGAGACCGCTTTGGACCGTGGCCCTCGCTCTCGTTGAAACGCGGGATGGTGTTGATATCAACAGCATGCGGGGTCCGGATTTCTGCTAACACAGAGTCCATGCCGTCGTTGAATTTTTCGGTCCAAAAGATGTTGTCGTACCGTCCACCGTTGACGATAAACGTTGAGATATGGCTCGCCTGAGCGGACCAGTGGATGTCCGGTTCCATAGGGCGGCGCCACCGAATGGTGTCGCGTGCAAACAAAAGGAAACGGCGAAATGACCTGATCTGATCAAATTCGTCTTTGCCGTTGTCACCGCCAACCTCAATCCCATATTTCTGGATCAATAACGGTACCAGATTTCCGCGATACCGTTTGCCGTTACGCTGGATGCCACATATCTTATCAAAAAACGAACTGAGAATGCGTGTGTAGGGGTTCCGCACGCAGGTAAAGGCATAAGATTTGTGATCGCCTATATTGGCAGTGATGATGGGTTGGCTTTTTTCCAACGCCCACTTGTGCAACCCACCCTTCGCATCATGTATGTCGCCGTCAAAAAACTCCCCGTGATCCGAGTAGTACATGATCTGACCAATTGTTGAGCAAGCGCATTTTGGCACCACGCGATAGACCACGCTCTCACTTTCCGTCATCCAGGTGCCGGGAAATCCCATATTGCTCGTCTCCTGTATCAGCAGCGCGCTCTACGCCTGTAGGTTCGTTGTCAAACAAAAAAGCAAATAAATACTATTTATTCAATCGATGTTCAGCACTATCAAGTTAAGCAACAGGGCGGAAAAGGCGGATGATACCTCAATAATGGCCAAAATAGCCTACATCTTGCTGTGTCACAAAGACCCCGACGCGATTATCAATCAGGCGGAACGTCTGACTGCTGTCGGCGATTACATGGCAATTCACTTTGATGCCCGTGCTGATTCAGCCCATTTTCGAAAGATCAAGGACACGCTGACCGACAATCCAAACGTCGTTTTTGCAAAACGGCGAGTCAAGTGCGGCTGGGGTGAGTGGTCATTGGTCCGTGCGACACTGAACGCAGTCGAAGCCGCCGCCGAGGCCTTTCCCCGCGCAACTCATTTCTACATGCTTTCGGGTGATTGCATGGCGATCAAGTCCGCCGAATACACTCACGAATTCCTGGATAGACGGGATGTCGACTACTGTGAAAGTTTTGACTTTTTTGAAAGCGGTTGGATCAAAACCGGCATGGTGGAAGAGCGGCTGATCTATCACCACTTCTTCAATGAGCGCAAACACAAGCAGTTATTTTATGGTTCTTATCAATTGCAGGAACGGCTTGGTCTCAGGCGTAACATCCCCGCGGACATTCAGGTTCAGATTGGCAGTCAATGGTGGTGCCTGAGACGGCGAACGATCGAATGGATACTAGAGTTCACCAAGCGCCGCCGAGACGTCATGCGATTTTTTTCGTCGACTTGGATACCCGATGAAACATTCTTTCAGACACTTGTTCGGCACCTCGTGCCTGAGACTGAAATCGATACCCGTACGCTGACCTGTCTGATGTTTTCGGACTACGGTATGCCCGTCACATTTTATAATGACCATTACGATCTGTTGCTCAGCCAGGATTTCCTTTTTGCGCGAAAGATCAGCCCTGAGGCACACGAACTGAAACGTCGGCTTGGCGCGCTTTATGCCGCGAAAGATGTGGACTTTCAGATTTCAAACGAAGGCCAGAGACTGTTTGACTTTCTTACAGGCCGGGGCCGGATCGGGCGGCGTTTTGCAAACCGGTTCTGGGAAACAGAGAGTACTCTGGGACGCGAGCGCGAGTTACTGATAGTCGTTTGCAAAAAATGGCATGTGGCAAAGCGATTGATCGAACGCATTCGTACAATGAGCAACGTCCCCACAGTCGAATACCTGTTCAATGAGGAAGCCACCGATTTACCCGATCTGGGCGGTATCCAATCCTCGCTTGACAAACGCACACGTCACCGCCGATCTCTGGTGCGGATGTTGTTTGACTATTATCAAACCGACCGGCTCCTGATTTGCATGGATCCCAATAACTTTGAGCTGTTGCAGGATTTCGGGAGCGATCGGTCAGTCACCAAATTACTGGAAATCGAATGCGATTTCTCTGACGACTACCTCGTCGGCCACGCCAAGAGAGTCGGACTCGCCGGAGAACAAACGTCAGCGGAATCGTTTGAACGCCTGTTACCCACAATCCGCCATGACATGGTGTTTGAAAGTGACCGCATCAGCGATGCAAACTTTGATTATCACTACCGACTGCGCGAAACAGCAGATCTAGAGAAAAATGCCGAAAATCTGGCCGAGTTTTTAGCTATCTCACAGGACAAAGCAAAGGACGCTGCGGCGTTCGATCATCTTTTCTCTGACTAAGGCATCTAAATGACGTATATCTATGATGATCAGAACATTTTCGCCAAGATCCTGCGCGGCGAAATTTCGAACCAAACAGTTCTTGAGACCGACCACGCGTTGGCATTTAGCGATCTTTACCCACAGGCCCCGGTTCATGTGCTTGTCATCCCGAAGGGCCCTTACGTGTGTTATGATCACTTTGCGCTTGAAGCATCGGATGCCGAAATCGTTGGTTTTACGCGGGCCATCGGCGAAGTGTGCAAATTGGTCGGCGTGCAGCCCAATGGGGTAGGCGACGGATTTCGCGCAATTTCAAATGCAGGTTCACATGGCGTTCAGGAAGTCCCCCACCTGCACGTGCATATTCTGGGAGGACGACCGCTTGGTCGGATGCTCGCGAAAAATTGACGCCCAACAAAGCCTTTTGCAACCTATTTACTGCGCCACGTGTCCAACCACCGCCTGATCCGCCCGCGCTTTTCTGAAACGCTGTCTCCCAACTCGCCAATGCTTTCGCTCATGTCCTCTAGGGTCGGATCAATCGTACGTTGGCGGAATTGCCGCCACATGGCGCGCAAAAAGGCCCAACCAACCAGCAGAAATATGAAAAAGAAAATGTTGAACCAGGGGATAACCGTGACGTCTGGGCCGTCAACCGGACGCACACCTATGGCGTTGGGATAGATCGAGAGATACTTAATCCGCCAACCATAATGAGTCATCACAACCCACTGAGGAGAATCTGTGGTCGAAATATTGGCCGCGGCCTGAGCTTGCAAATCCGAACTATCGAACTTGAAGTATGGCGGCCATATCCATCCGGTGTCCTCGTTTCGATAGACCATCACCTTGGTCGATTCCCGCTGGATGAAGCCCAGTAGAAAAGTCTTTCTCTTTTCTGTGTTGATGAGGCGCAGATCCCGCGTCTGAAGCTCTGCGGTGCCGCTGTCAGCCTGGGCATAGAAAAGCCGATTGAGCGACGTAAAATCTGTGCGGATAACGTCGGTGGACGTAACTCTGACTATGTCATGCTGAGGTAGCACATAGTGCAGGAAACTGCCGACGACGACGAACAGAAACACATAGAACCATGTTTTGATCTTTTGCATTATGAGCCCTCAGTAATAAGTTGTCAGAATGTGAATCATGACAACCATGACGGTTGGCACGATATAAACGAGCAGGATCAGCTTGGGCCTAAATCCGGCCTCATACTCAGCCAGACCCTCTTGCACATAAATTGCGCGCGCAGTCATGTCTTCGCTGTCGGGATTTTTCTCAGCCCAGCGGTTTTCCAGTTTCTCACGCCGCACGGATCGCGAATAGATCGAGATCATAAAATAGGCTGCGGTCATACCGATCAGCCCAAAGACAATAAGCCGGACAAACCCCATATCTATCTCCTTGCCGCGCCCCAGGGACCAACCCTGGAGATCATATCACGGGTGGCACGCGATGGTTCTGACGGTTCATCCATCGGCGCGTCGTGCCCGAACAACGCACGGCGCGCGCCAACCTTGTCCACTTGATATTCACGATCCAGAAAATCCACCACATAGGATTTCTTGGCCTCACTCCATCCCTGATACAAGCGGTAAAACAACTCTTTGTGGCAAATGAACAGCTGTCGACTGTCCCTGGGCGTCAATTCCGCCAGTAGCATGTTTACCAAATCGCGATCAGGCGTGTCTGCGGCGCGCAGCGTATAAAAGTAAGCGGGGTGCTCTGACGATATCCGCGGCCACTTTCCGCCATTTTCGGCCCAGCGCAGCAAAGCCGCCAACCCACGAAACTCATCCGGCAAGGCTTTTGCGTTTTCGCGGGCCAGACGTCTGATGTCGTGCCGTGTCGCGCCGGTCAGGTCCATTCCGTTTTGGGTGGCGACGTCTACGACGATAAAATCCATCTTTTGCTGCAGGATCGCGCCCGCATCGATGCCTGGTGCTTTGACAATGGGCTCCACTAACCCGTTGAATTCCAAAAACTTGGCGATGCGATTCCGCTCAGACAAATCAAGTACATATTTGATCGGCAATTCACCCAGCCTATCACGCGAACCGACCGAGATCAGTGCGGGATGCTCAACGCCGCGAAACAGATAAAGCCCGCCAAAATGTGCCGTCCAGAAGTTTTCCTGCTCAAACTTCATTTCCTTGAGCCTGACCGGATTGCGTGTGACATCCCCGGTTCGTTTGGCCAGCGTAATCATTTCGGCGATCAGCACATCATCAAACCAGCCCTCGTCGGCTGAGTTAAACCTGTCCACCATATCGCCCAGCGCTTTTGCGTCTCGCACGGTACCGCTGGTGGTGTCCGCCTCGACCTCAACACTGCGGATATCAAACAGACGCACAGGTGCGGACACATCATAGACCGAGTTGACCAGCTCACCGGCGACAGCATCTTTGGCCGTCAGCGCGAACAATTGCGCCTCGTTCTCTTCAATGAACTGACGCAGAATAGCGCGCGAGGTCGAGAATTTGGTATTGAGCATGGGCGCGTTTTTCTGTTCGGTCGTCAGCAAGATAAATTGCCGGTTCACCCCCGCATGGTTGAGGTAAAGATGATCGTCCAGTTCATCACCAATCTCGGGCGAATACCCCGAAATATCGATATGAAAATCGGTTAGCTGCGTGGTCTTGCCCGTCAGATGTTCCAGCGCTCGGTTGTAGCGCTCGACCAGCGCGGGCGAGATCACCTCGATCAGGTTGCCAAACATCAGGCCCTTTTGGATCAGACGTTTCATGCGGTTTCCCTTTTGCGGCGTAACCGGTTGAACACGCTTGTGTAGATCGGCAGCCAGATGAACGCCGACAAACCCGTGATCGTCAGCGTGCGCATATAAAGTGGAGAGGGCGCATCGAACTCTGATACTGGATCCGGGTTGAGCAGATAGAAGAAGGCATAGGCCACCACAAAACACCCGGCCACGCCCAAGAGACCTGCCGAAAACGGGCCGATGCTGTCAAAGAACGGCGCCTTAATCACCAGTTGAGCAATCAAAGTGCTGGCGATGATCGAGACGAGAACCACAGAGGCGAGGAAGAAGAAGATAGTCATTGGCTTTTCAAATCCTATTTCCAAGTTTTACACGTAAAAAGTCTTCCACCGCTTTCAGTTTCGTATCGTAATCAATCTTGTATTCGTCCTCATCTCCGAAGTCTGCGTGCATTACATCCCGAGACTTTTCTAAACTCCGTTGCGCAGCCTCGCGTCGACCTTTGGTATTGTCTGGGTTGTCGACTCTCAGTTGCCGATGGATGTAAGACGACAACTCCCCTTCCAACACAAATAACGGTTGAACTAATGAATCTAGTTCGCTTCCCCAAATCGCGTCGGCTTCCAGAAGTAGTGGATATAATTCAGCTCGCACTTTTGTAATTTGCTGCCAGCGATCATCGTATGCATAGGCAATGCCCAAGAAATTTTTCTTTTCCTCTCCCACATCCCTTTGATCAACTTCCACCATTTGGATAGCTGCGCGGGTTTCATGCGCCCACATAATGGGGTTTCTCACAGTAGAAATGGCGTCCCTATGACGGAAAAACTGAACAAGTATCTTTCGAGCTAAGTCATGATTTGTTTCGAAATTTGCTTGGTTTTTCCACGTATTGAGGCCCTGCCAAGCGGCGCTAGCGCCAGCTGCTGCCGAAATCGCTATTACGGCGTTAGCGACCAAACTGAGAACTTCAATGAAGCTCACTCCTTCCCCTCCAAATACCGCTTTTTCGCCGCTTCAGTGCGACCATACTCGCGCACCATGTTTTCGATTGCGACCTCATCGGATTTGTCAGCATAGCGGAATTCTGAATCCGCGTAGCGGTTGATTTCCTGGATCACCATCTCGACCGTAATCGGCTGGCGCAACTCTTCGATCATGCCTTTTTTGGTTTCATAGTCGCGGAACAGAAACAGATCGGGTTCTTCCATCCATTCGTCAGGCAGCTCAAAGTCCATCGCGCGCACCTTGACCGCGTCCGTGATGTTCTTGATGGCGCGGCCCGTGAAACGGTCGTCCGCCTCCTGAATGCCTTTCAGATAGGTTCCAAGCTTGGCGATTGTATCGAGCGTGCCGATGTCCGTGCTAACCTGATCATAGACTCGCAAAAGCCCCTCTTCATGCGGGCGGGAATGGCTATCAAACGATGCGGCAACCGCCTTTTTGATTTCTTGCGCGGCGTAGGCTTCGTGATCACCCAGCGGGATGTCGTGGTTCTTGCCCATCAGCAAATTCAGGATATCGATATAGTCGTCGCGTGTGATCGGGCCATCCACCAAAAACCGCGCCCCAGCGCGCTGGCGCAGCGCATCGTCGACGTTTTCGGGATAATTCGAGAACATGCCAAAGGTGCAGTTGCCGCGCACAACGGTGTTGGCCCCGGCAAAGCTTTCCATCAGGACGGCGGTGATTTCCAGCTGCCCGGCCGAGGATTGCCGATCACCACGCTTGCCCGCCAACTGGTCGATATCGTCTATCGTGCCAAACCCGATGACCGTGGGGTCAATGATTGAATTGATAAAAGCCTTGGCGTTCTGGCCGGATTTACCCTGATAGCTGTCGATATTATCGGTGCTGAGGTTCTGGTACCGAAACGGATAGTCCGCGATGCCGCAATAGTCGTTGATCAGCCCAGCCATCATCTGGATCAGGGTAGTTTTGCCTGTACCCGGCTTTCCATCTCCCATGAAAGTAAAAATGAATCCGCCGAGTTCGGCAAACGGATTGAGATGCCGGTCAAAGTCGTAGGCCATAAGCATTTTGGCAAGCTTCATTGCCTGATATTTGGCGATGTGGTTGCCAACAACTTCGTTCGGTTTTTTGAACGTCATGGTCAGCGTTGAGGACTTGGCTTTGGACGCCGGGGAAAATCCACGGATCGTCAGATCATCCGCCGCGACATGCCAAGCGGCGTTGTTGAATGCCTCCAACCGACCCGCAGATTGTGCCCGCAAGGCCACCTTCTCCATCAGTTTCTCTGCATACGCGGCGACCGATGCGACAAGACGAGCATCATCGCTGGCGTGCGCGGCAATATCCTGATCCAGTTCCCAAAGGGCACCGTGCAATGCAAGTTGTCCATTGTCCGTCAGGATTTCTTCGACATCGCCGACCTCTACCGTGACCTCGGACAGATGAGAGGACAGCAAATAAGCCGTAGCATTGCCAAAGACATAAAGCGAGATCAACGCCTCGGCGGCCAGTAGTTCGGAAAACTCGGTTTTGTCTGATGCGGCCAATGATCCTTGCAGATTGGACCGTTTCAAATCAGCCAGACCGGTCTGTTCGGCAAAATTACCGGCGACGGTCAGAGCAATGGATGTGGCGCGGCGCAGGGTGTTCATCACCGTCGCCTGCAGGGGAGATATCAGGGCGTCGCCTGCGTCAGCACCTTCAATGCGGGCCAACAATTGCACGCCTTCGCTGCGCGCGGTTGAGCGCGTCACAAGGCCCGGTGTCGTTGTGCGAAATCGGCGGCGGGTGCCAATGCCTGCGGACCTTTCGTTTGTGGGCGCTGTGTCTGCTTTGCCGATGCGCGGCGTGTGATCAAACGCCTCGAGCAGCGTGGTCACTGCCGGATAATGTTTGACAATATCATCCTCTCTCAATTCCATTTGGTCGGAATTTAAACTCATTCTTTCACTTTCTCAATATATTGTCATTTGATGCAAAATTCATCGATAGGACAGAACTCGCCCGCCTGGACTCACCACGAATTTGCGCACAGATGTAAATCCTGGCGGGTTTTTTTCTTCCAGAACCTGGTAGGGACGCTGGGGTAAGATGATGCAGCGTTCAGTCCGCGTGGCCCCGGTATCGACGCCACGACCGGCAAAAGGATCAAGCGCAAAAACCTCGCGTTCGACCGTCGAGAACCAGCCGGATTTTTCTTCGACCACGCGCTCACTTTCCAGTTCTTCCGTGGTCCAGACCAACGCCCAGTCCTCGCCTTCGGGAGAATGTGCCTCGGCCAGAACTTCGCGCAACGGACCGGACTGGCTGGTAAAAGCATTCGAATACATCGGACCAATATGGAACCGGCGCAAGCGCTTGGGGTGTACATCGTCAAAGTCCTGATCGAACCCTTGCGCTATGGTCAGCAATTTGAGCCCGTTCATGCTTTGCGCCATCAGATGCGCCTGAACCTCCGGCCAGCGATACTGGTCTTTTGGTAGAGCAGTACGGCCGGTGTCTTCGATCTCCATCAGGTATATCGTCGGCATGTTGATCTGGCTGTCATAAACCGCCCAGTGCAGCAAAAACGTGCGGCGCTGTTCGGATCTGTTGCCGGTCCAGATGGCCTGCGGATCGTTCTGGGCCCAGAACAAATGTCCCTTTAGCAACTCCTCGTAATAGAGCCTTTGTGACAGGGCGAACTGCAATTTGGTTGGTAACTCGAGATCCCCGACGATGCGGCGTATCATCTGTGACTTCAATTCGGCTTCGTCAGGCATGTTCTCAAGATGCTGCGCAGCTTGCTGGGCGTCGTTTGCCATGGTCAACAATTCGGACGCGACAGGGAAACCGCTTTCATGACTGTCAAAAGTAAGGCTGCCAAAGAAACGGCCAGTATCGCGACCGGTCAGCAGGTATTTCATCGCCAAAGCGCGAAAGGTGTAGGACAGCGCTGCGCCATAACGCGTCAGGACCTTGACCTCGTCTGTGTTGAGCGATCCTTCGGCCTCCATAACTCCTGCCACGCGAGTCATATGGCCCGTGATGGCCTCGAACTTTTTGAAATACCGACGTGACGCGAACGGGTCGGTCAGCCCGACATGGTCTTGTTGTGTGTCAGTCAAGTTCGTTCATCCCCAGCCGGAGTCGCCCCACGGCGCATCAAACTTGGCTGCAGCGGCAATCATCACAATACCCGATATCGGAACAAGAACTTTGTTATGCATCACCCACCATACAGGTTCTTATCGTGCTTCTCGATAATCTTCTCGAACCGACGCGCAAAGCGTCCGTCTGCCTTTGCTTTGGCCTCCAGCACGTCGCGTGCAAAGACCATGTGATCCTCGTGGGCTTCCATCATATCGGCCATGCGTTTGTTGGTGGCGGTCCCGATCGACGCCATGGCGGTCTGTGCCTCCTGATCGGTTTGCACGCCAATCTCGTTGATCTGATGCGCGACATCCTGCTGCTGGGCGGTTTTCAGTGACTTGGACAGCGCATCATAAAGCACCACCCGTTGTTTTGTATCAGTCTGCAACTTGTTGATCAGAACCATCTGGGTTGCAGCCTGATTTTGCAGCGAGTCAATCCAGGTTTTGCCCTTTTCAATATAGCGCTCAAGCGTCTGGGATTTGGCAAGCTTGACCTGCTCGTCCTGCACCAATGCGTTGTATTGCGTGTTCAATTCAGCCAGTTCTGTTTCCAATTTGGTGCGGACGGCTGCATCCTGTTCTACAGCGATCTTATTCTCAAGCCCGATGATCTTGGGGTCCATCGACACGATTTCCGCACGGGCACTTTCGAGTTCGCCAACCGTAAACTCGCGTTCATCCAGTGTTTCGGTCAGGTTTCCTTCGACTCTCTCTCGTTGTTCCTCAAGCAGACTCAATTGCCCTTCAAGCAGTTTGACGATCACGTCAGATTTGCCAATCAGGTCCTGTAGCTTGTCATCGATTGAGGCTGAGCGGATGCGCTCCTGACGCAAGCTGTCCGATTTCCCCTTGGAGAACACACCAACAAAGCTCTCCCAACCCGACTTATTGCGCATTTCATCGAAATCTTTGGAAAAAGCTGCTGTCACATCATCAAGCCCCATGATGAGTTCCGCTATATTGGCATTCATCACATCGGTATGAGCATGCACATCATCCAGCGTCGCATTTTCAATATCAATTATCGCGTCATCGCCAGACTTGATCTTTGAGCGGGCAGTTTCGATTCGACTGGTCAATTCTGATATCTTGTCCTGAGCTTTCGCGACCTGCTCTTGGGATTCTCTGACCTGCGCGTCAAAATTTGCCATCAAACACTCCTTCTTTCCAATAAGTTACGCTCTATATAGGTAATGTAACGCAGATTTACATCAAGACGTCCCATATTTTCCAACCAAGTGTTGCAAAACAAGATGGTAAAGGAAAGTCCAACCCTTATCGTATCAGACCGCGTTGATCGGCGCGATTAAGGCACTGGACAAGCATAGCCAGACGCGCTTTTGGTGCCGCAAATGGAATCTTTTAGGAGGCCCCGCATAATGCTTGATTCAACAACTGACTTGAAATCGCTTTTGAATGATCCTGAACTGATGGCCACGAAGGCCTATATCGGCGGGCAGTGGGTCGACGGCGACGGTGACGCAACCTTTGCAGTTACAAACCCTGCGCGCGGCGATGTCATCGCTGAAGTGGCTGACCTGAGCCGCTCTCAGGTAGCAGGGGCTATCGCACAGGCTGAGGTCGCACAAAAAGAATGGGCCGCGATGACCGCCAAGGAACGCGCGGTGATCCTGCGCAAATGGTTCGATCTGATGATGGAAAACGCCGATGATTTGGGCGCTATCCTGACAGCCGAGCAAGGCAAGCCGCTTGCCGAAGCAAAGGGCGAGATTGCTTACGGCGCCTCCTTTGTTGAGTTTTTTGGCGAGCAGGCGAAGCGGGTTTATGGCGAGACCATACCGGGCCATCAACGCGACAAACGCATCACAGTGATCAAACAGCCTATCGGCGTTGCAGCATCGATCACCCCTTGGAACTTCCCGAACGCCATGATTACACGCAAAGCGGCCCCAGCACTGGCTGCGGGCTGTGCGTTTGTTGCCCGACCGGCCGCAGAAACACCTTTGTCTGCTCTGGTTCTGGGTGTCCTCGCCGAACGTGCGGGTATTCCAGCCGGCGTGTTCAATGTGGTACCATCTTCGCGGTCTTCCGACATTGGTAAAGAGTTCTGCGAAAACCCCGCTGTGCGTAAACTCACCTTTACCGGATCAACCGAAGTTGGGCGAATTTTGCTGCGCCAAGCCGCAGATCAAGTTATGAAGTGTTCGATGGAATTGGGTGGCAACGCACCTTTCATCGTGTTTGACGATGCGGATTTGGATGCCGCAGTCGAAGGCGCAATGCTGTGCAAATTCCGGAACAATGGCCAGACCTGCGTCTGCGCAAACCGGATTTACGTTCAAGCCGGTGTCTATGACGCGTTTGCAGAAAAACTGGTCAAAGCTGTCGAGGCGCTTAAGGTTGGAGACGGTCTTTCTGATGGCATCACAACTGGCCCGCTAATCAATTCGGATGCCGTCGACAAAGTCGCGGAACACATCGAAGATGTCACCGCGAACGGGGGTTCGGTCCTGACTGGCGGTCAGGCACATTCTCTGGGCGGAACATTTTATCAACCGACCATCGTCGCTGGCGTCACGCAGGACATGAAAGTGGCCACCGAAGAGACCTTTGGTCCGCTTGCCCCGCTATTCAAATTCGAAGACGAGGACGAAGTCATTGCAATGGCAAACGACACGATTTTTGGCCTTGCCTCGTATTTTTACGCCAAAGACCTCAGTCGCGTCTACAAGGTCGCGGAAGCGCTAGAATACGGCATTGTCGGCGTGAATACAGGCATTATCTCAACCGAAGTCGGACCCTTTGGCGGCGTCAAACAATCCGGCCTTGGTCGCGAAGGCAGCCACCACGGCATCGAAGACTACCTTGAGATGAAATACATCTGCATGTCGGTTTGAATTTTCAAACGGACGATACGCAGCCCAAGAAAACAAGTACTGCGAAGCGCCTTTGGCGTTTTGCGGGCAATCTATAGCATTCAGAGTTTTTGGGAAGCGACCCATCGATCAGAGTAAGCGCTAAATTTGGGGTGGAGACCGCTGATATTTAGGGCTATGAGCGCATTCATCACACTGAATTTTTTTCTTGAATGTGGACCCCCTCAGATGAGCATCTCGCACCCCAGAATCATTTGCCTTTTCAGCAAGTTTGCATTTGTCGCGCTGTTAACATGCTTCTGGTCATTGTCGACATTCTCTCCCGCTTTGGCTCAAGAAGCCGCAACTGAAAACGCTCCAGCCAAACCCGAGGCACCCGCAGCGGTTCTTAACGCGGACGTCGGCATCGATGAACTGGACTTGCGTCTTATTCCCTTGACCAAACCTGAACTGGAGTCAGCCGCTGCTGCATGGTTAGAGATTGTCCGCAACAAAACTGAAGAAGTGATGTCGGCTGAGATTTCTGTTTTGCGGGCCGATGGCGCCGCCGAAAGTGCCGCGTGGGATGCGCTTGCAGCATTGGCACTAGAGCGCAAGGCCCTTTTCGATAAATACAACAAGGTCATTTCCGCGCTGGAGAAAAAGGGCGGTGCCGCGGATCTGGTAGCGGAATACCGTGCCTATGAATCTGCCGTCGTCCTGGAAGAAACCCGAACTGCCGATTATGAAACGCTTGCCCTAGAAGCGATGAACTGGGCTGTGGACCGCGACGGAGGCATCAGCTTTGCAACCAAGACTGCAGTTATTATCGCGACACTGATCGGTCTGTTCATTCTGGCCGGAATCGCGCGACGCATGGCGCAAAAATGGTTCGGGCATATCCCCAATCTCTCCAAACTTTTGCAAGCCTTTCTTGCCACTGTGGTCTACTGGTTGGTAATGGCTGTTGGCCTCTTGGCCGTTCTTTCAGCACTTGGTTTTGATATCACTCCGGTTTTTGCCCTGATTGGCGGCGCGTCGTTCATTATGGCTTTTGCGTTTCAGGATGCGCTTGGCAATCTCGCCAGTGGCTTGATGATCATGGTCAACCGACCCTTTGATGAAGGTGATTATGTGGATGTCGGCGGCGTCGCTGGTACAGTAAAGTCCGTGAGCATCGTGGCCACGACAGTAACGACGCCGGACAATCAGATTATCGTAATTCCCAACAAAAACGTCTGGGGAAACGTGATTACAAACGTCACGGCAAGTGCAACGAGACGTGTGGATCTTGTGTTTGGTATATCCTACGAGGATTCAATTCCCGACGCGCTGCGGGTCATCGAAGAAACCGTGAGCGCGCACCCACTGGTTTTGAAAGACCCGGAAACTATGATCAGAGTTCATGAACTGGCTGATAGCTCCGTCAATTTCATTTGCCGCCCTTGGACCAAAACTTCTGATTATTGGACGGTCTACTGGGATCTCATGCAACAAATGAAACAAAACTTTGACGAGGCCGGCATCTCGATCCCCTATCCACAGCAAGACTTGCACGTTAAGAATGCTGCATTAGCTTTTCCGCCTGCTGCGCCAGAGTCTTGATCTAAGAAACCAGGATTCTCAAAAAAGTTCTCCTGCGCCCCAAGGATTGACCGAGCAGCCGCGTCACACAATGGTGATGCGGATGAAATCGAGTGACAAGGATCTGGCTTTGGCGGCCGCTGGCGGCGATGGTACTGCTTTTGCAGCGCTTTTGGCGCGGCGGTATGATGGCCTGTTTCGCCTCGCCTTCCGCCTGACTGGCTCACAACACGAAGCTGAAGACCTGACGCAGGACATCTGCGCGGCCCTGCCATCTAAACTGCGGGCTTTCAGAGGGGACGCGCAGCTGACCACATGGCTATACCGCGTTGTCGTCAATGCCGCGCACGACCGCAGACGACGCCGTGCCACGCATGCGAAAGCCGCCAGTGGATGGGGCGAGTGGGAGGTCAACCGAAGGTCTGCCGATGCCGAAACAGCCGCGCAGGTCGACTGGCTCACAGGCGCTATGTCTGCTCTGTCCGATGACCTGCGCGATACATTGGCATTGGTTTTGGATGACGTCACGCATCGCGACGCCGCCGCCATTCTGGGAATTTCCGAGGGAACTGTTAGTTGGCGTATCTCTGAAGCAAAGAAAAACCTGCGCGCATTGCGCGAAACTGAGGATCAGACATGAGCGATGATCTTGATGACCTGAAAGCGGCATTGGACAATGCGACGCCTGCCCCGGACAGGGCCAAAAAGGCAGCCCATCTGGCGGTGGCTCAGGAAAATTTTGAACAGCTCCAAGGATCGGCAAGACCCGCGCGTCCTATCTCCACTCGCCCCAATTGGGGCCTTTGGACAGGAGCAAAAGCCATGTTGAACTCTCTTACATCTCGCGGAGGTCTTACGGCCACAACTGCGTTGGTTGCCGTTGGTTTCGTTTTTCTCACACCTCTTGGGGAGAACTTGCTTACCCCTCCCGCCCCGCGCGTGGCAGGTGAACAGCAAGAGCTTGCAGTTCTTGAACACGAGCTCGAGGCACGTCTTCGAACAGAGTCTGCAGATCAAGAGGAGGCCGACAGCTTGTCGGTGGCCGAGGCGGTGATCGAGACACCGATGGTACTCGACTCTGCAGGCGCAGAATTGCCTGCGACGCCATCTACTGCCCGCCCTCCCGTTCGTAAAATGGCAACTCCTCGCCAAAACACAACAGCATCATCGAGCGAGAGTTTAATTGCTCCGGATGCCTCGCGGTTGGACTACAACACCGAAGCATTTGCCAACAACGTCGCTAGCCCACTACAGATCACAAGCGAAACGCCGGTCTCTACCTTCTCAGTTGACGTGGACACCGCATCCTACGCGATCATCCGCAACTCACTGATGAATGGATATCTTCCCGACCCCGATGCCGTGCGGATTGAAGAGATGGTCAACTATTTCGACTATGCCTACCCTGAACCCGAAGGAACAGCACCATTTCGGCCGACGATATCGGTGACGCCGACGCCGTGGAACGCAGACACGCAATTGGTGCAGATTGGCATTCAAGGTGTACTGCCCGCAATCAAAGACCGTCCTCCACTGAATCTCGTCTTTCTGATAGATACTTCGGGTTCGATGGATCAGCCCAACAAGCTGCCGCTCCTCAAGCAGTCTTTCCGCCTGATGTTGGGGCAGTTGCGGCCTACCGACCAGATATCCATTGTCACCTATGCTGGCAGCGCCGGGCAGGTTCTGGAACCTACCAACGCATCCGATCGCAGTACCATTCTGTCCGCACTGGATCGGTTGGGTGCTGGTGGATCGACTGCCGGCCAAGCTGGGCTGCAACAGGCCTACAGCACGGCGCAATCTATGGCCGAAGAAGGGGAAGTTACCCGCGTCATCCTTGCTACTGATGGTGATTTCAACGTCGGTATTTCTGATCCGAACGCCTTGAAATCCTTTATCGAAACCCACCGCGAGAGTGGCACGTATCTCAGCGTCCTTGGGTTTGGACGTGGCAATCTGGACGATGCCACGATGCAGGCATTGGCCCAGAACGGGAACGGGCAGGCAGCGTACATCGATACGCTGGCCGAGGCGCAGAAAGTATTGGTGGATCAGCTGACCGGCGCTCTGTTTCCTATCGCCAACGATGTAAAAATCCAGGTCGAGTTTAACGCCGCTCAGATCGTTGAATATCGTCTGATTGGATATGAAACCCGGGCATTGCGGCGCGAGGATTTTAATAATGATGCGATTGATGCGGGCGACATTGGCGCGGGCCATTCTGTGACGGCGCTTTATGAGGTAACGCCAATCGGCTCCCCTGCCCAACTTAGTGATCCGCTACGGTATGGAGCGGATGTCGCCACTGCTAACAGCGACGAATTAGGGTTCCTACGGCTCCGCTACAAAACACCCGGGACTGCCGCAAGCCAGTTGATCGAAACGCCAATCACCGCCGATTTTCAGGGCCCGACTGGATTTGCCGCAGCGATCGCCGGGTTCGGACAATTATTGCGCGGTGGAGACTACATTCGTGGCTGGACCTACGCTGACGCTGTCGCTCTAGCCAATGCCAGCAAAGGCGCTGATCCGTTCGGATATCGGGCGGAAGCCATCCAATTGATGCGACTGGCAGCAAGTCTGAGTGACCAATAATGCAAAAAGACACCCGGCCGCTTCAGCGTCCGGGTGTCCCCGAGGTAAAGCCTTGGATTTGGCCTTAGTTGACAGCTTTCGCGTCAACGACGTCTGCCTCCACTGCCTTGGTCGAGGCAATTTCGATACGGCGCGGTTTAAGCGCCTCAGGTATTTCACGTTGCAAGTCGATGTGAAGCATTCCGTCTACATGCGACGCTCCTGTTACCCGCACGTGATCGGCTAGATGGAACCGGCGCTCAAATGCACGCGTCGCTATTCCGCGATGCAAATAAGACCGCTTCTCTGCTTCATCTGCCTTGTTGGCCGTTACGATCAGGGAATTTTCCTTGACCTCTACGCCCAGATCGGCTCCGGCAAATCCGGCGACGGCGATCGAGATGCGATATGCATCATCGGCGGTTTTCTCAATGTTGTAAGGGGGGTAGGATGGTTGTGGACCATCGTTTGTCATGACGCGATCCATAAGATCGGCAATCTGATCAAAGCCAACGGAGGCACGGTGAAGGGGTGCAAAATCAAAAGTACGCATAGTCGTCTTCCTCTGTTCTGAGCGAGTACGAAACATTCATGACCCTCCCACATGGGACAGGCCGGTTCACGACAGAGCCCGATCATCGGCACCCTGACACCCATAATTTGGGCACTGATTTTCAGGTTTCAAGGGGGTCAGGGTTTGACAAATTTCGCGCCTGTCCCGCTACGGTTGTCGCCGACACTCAGGCGTCGCACGGTTACATTTGGGCGCACGACGGGTTCAGCACGCAGCTTGCGCTTTAATTGATCGACAACTTCCGGAAGCGCCATACCCAACGCCAATTGACGACCGCCGGCAACGGTACCGCCTGAGATCAGGGAAATAATTCGCCCACGTGATCCAGAGTGCGCAAAGACAGGCGCGCCAGAAGACCCGAAGGTCACATTGCAGTCAAAGGCCATCAGATCTTCGTGCGACCCAACAATCTTGCACCTGCGTTGTCGCGACAGGGCTTCGGCCCGACCGCGCCCATATGACACAACGCTGACCGACGTTCCTGATGCTGGTCCGGAATGAAGGATAAAGGGATCGGCATCTGTACTGACGATAGGATCTTTCAGTCGCAACAAGGCCACGTCATGCCGAATATTTTCCTCATTCAGAGAGGTTCTGGGATTGAACACTGGATGCGCGGCAATCTGTAAAACTGATCGTTCAGCGATTGCCGTACCATCGCGCAGGCCCGCGCGAAACAACAGGTCTTGCGGTCGCACGGGATCAGAACTTTGCGGGTGGTATACACAATGCGCCGCCGTCAGAACCAGATCGGGCGCTATCAGGGTACCCGTGCAAAATCCAGATCCTGCCATATCCAGACGGCCAACGGCCTCCCAACCAAGCAAGTCATCGCGATCCGTGAGACGGGCAAGACCGCTGTTCTGTGCAGCAGCGGCAAAGCCAAAGAAACTGCCTATCAATGCTAAAATGATCAGATGGCGAGTTTTCATGGCTTGACGAACTTGGCACCGGTGTCTCGACGCACACCAACCGAAAGGCGATTTACGTTGGGCCCCGGAGGCTGAAAAACCCCATGCCCCGCATCAAGAGAAGCTTTCAATTGCTCCAGCGGATCGCCCAGCGCTGTTCCCAGCGCTACCTTTTTTCCCTGTACTTCCGCCTTGGCCGAAACGACGGACACAATGCGTGGAACGCCATCTGCAAAGCTAAATACCGGGGCTCCGGATGAGCCAAAGTCAACGTTACACGACATGATCAGCACGCCCTCCTGACGGGCCATCACTCCGCAAACTTCCTGAAGTGAGGGGGCTTCCGAGCGATCACGCGCATAAGACACGACGCCCACATCATCGCCCCTTTCTGGGCGCTCGGCGGTTTCAAAAGGAGTAATTGTTGTGTTCCGGATTGGCCTTTCCAACTCCAACAACGCGATATCGTTTCGCACCCGCTCCGACCTGGCGACGCCGTCATAGACATAATTGGGGTGGACGACTGCACGGCGCACGTTGCGATAGGCTGATGCCCGACCGTTGCGCCAACCCGCGAGAAACTCGACGGTTTCGTGATTTATTCGTTGCTTAGAGGTTTTACTAAAGAGGCAATGCGCCGCCGTGAGGACCAGATCCGGTGCAATCAACGCCCCTGTACAAAAGCCGGTGCCATCTATGTCCAAACGACCAACAGCTTCCCAAACGCGGCCATCATCGACTGAATCCAGACTCTTGAGCCGTGCATCCTGCGCGAATGCTGCCGTAGTTGTTACCAGCGCTGTAAGTGAAATCGCTAACCAATGCCGCAAATTCGTCTCCTTGTGCCTCGCAACGAACTAGACATGACTTGCGGCAAAAATAGGGCGTATTGAGATCAAATTAGCGCAAACCCGGTATCTCTGGCAGAGGTTTTTTGGCGTCAACTAATGCCGGCGGCTTCGGGCCGCCTGTCGCCCAATCCAGCAACTCGACAGTATGAACAACTGGGACACTTGTTGCGTTACCAATCTGCATCATACAACCGATATTTCCTGCGGCAATGACGTCAGGCTTCTTGGCTTCCAAGGAACTAACTTTGCGTTCTTTCAGCTGGTTGGAGATCGCGGGCTGCATCAGATTGTATGTGCCGGCCGATCCGCAACACAAATGACTGTCAGCAGGTTCGACAACGCCAAATCCGACTTTGCGCAGCAGATCCTTGGGTAAGGTCTTGATTTGCTGGCCGTGCTGTAACGAACACGCGGCATGGTATGCTACCATCAGCCCTTTGTCGGCCCCGTCGGGCATGTCCAGTTGCATCAATACTTCGGACACATCGACCGCGATCCCAGCAACTCTTTCCGCGTCATCAGCCAGACTGTGCTGTTTGAACATGTGGCCGTAGTCTTTTACGGTCGTACCACATCCGCTGGTATTGATCACAATGGCATCCAGACCGGTACCGTCCATGTCTGAGATCCAGGCCCTGATATTCTTGGCCGCAGCCACATGGCTTTCGGTGGTCTTGCCCATGTGGTGCGTAAGAGCGCCGCAACATCCCGCGCCTTTTGGAATCACAACTTCGCAACCCAATCGTTTGAGAAGGCGGATCGTTGCGTCGTTGATGTCCGTGTTTAGCGCCTTTTGTGCGCAACCGGTCATCAAAGCCACTCGTTTCCTGCGGCGCACGTCTGGCGCAAAACATTGCGGGTCGTCGTTTCGACTGACAGGGGGAATAATCTTTGGTGCCATCTCCAGCATTGCACGCAACCGCGCGTCGGGTACTAGCCTTGCAATGGGCCGACCAATCTTTGCACCCAGTAAAGCAAGACGAAACCGCATGGGGTAAGGCAGGATCTCTGCAAGAAGCCAGCGCAAAAGGCGCTCACCAAACGGTCGTTTGTAATTGTCTTCAATGTATTGGCGGGCGTGATCAACTAGGTGCATGTAGTGAACACTGGACGGACATGTAGTCATGCAAGCAAGGCAGGACAGGCAACGGTCGATATGTTTGACAGTCTCTTCGTCGGGTTTCTTGTTATTTTCGAGCATATCTTTGATCAGATAGATGCGCCCCCGCGGACTGTCCAATTCGTCGCCCAGCACCTGATAGGTTGGACATGTCGCCGTGCAGAATCCGCAATGCACACAGCTGCGCAATATCTCGTTTGATCGCGCGATTGCCGGGTCCTTCAACTGTTCCGGCGTGAAAGTGGTTTGCATGGTTCAGACCTCTGTCCGGGTTTGCATCAGGCCGGTATTAAGAATGTTACGGGGATCAAACTTGGCACGCAGACCAGCATTGATGGTTTCAACCGGTAAGGGCTGGGGTTCAAATATTCCCAAACGCTCTCGTGTGTTCAATTCCGCCCTGACAAGGGTCGCATGGCCATCATAGGAACCAAGCTGAGCGCGCACATCCATATCAGCGGGCACCAGCAACCAGATCAGACCGCCGCCCCAGTCGTAGATCAATTGCCTAGATTTTAGCCGGGCGGCGATGGTTGGCCCATCCGATGGTTTACAGGAGATTCGCCAAACATCACCGACGACGTCATGAAATGGTTCAACGTCTCGAATCGCGGCCCACATCGCCGCAGCTTTTTCAACGTCTGTCTCTACCCTTACCGGTCCGTATTTGGTCAAAATCTCAGACAATTTGCCCAACCGGTAGTCAACAGAACGCACAAAACCTTCAATCCTGATCACGGTCACTGGTGTCCCATCCGGCCCTTTCGCCAAATGCGCTGCTCCTGACACCTCAAAAGGGGAACCCAGCGCCTCTGACATTGCCGAAACGGCACTCTCGTCCTTTAGTCCATCCAAGAGTAAACAAGCGGCGGCATCGGTTCGTGGTAAAACTTTCAATCCGACTTCAGTGATAACGCCAAGCGTGCCGTACGAACCCGCCATCAGCTTGACGAGGTCATAGCCCGTCACGTTTTTCATCACCCGGCCGCCATTCTTCACGATCGTGCCGGCCCCATCTACAAAACGAACCCCCAGCATGTAATCGCGCGCAGCGCCTGACTGAATACGGCGAGGGCCGCTTACATTGGCAGCCACAACGCCACCAATTGTTGGTTCACCAGTCGTACCAAGAAGACCACGATGGTCCATCGGTTCGAACGGCAGGCGCTGATTTTCGCAGGCCAGGGCCGCTTCAACTTCAGACAATGGCGTCCCCGCACGCACAACGATTGTCAGCGCGCCGGGTTCGTAAAGTTCAATGCCGGAAAGCCCCGACAGAGTCAGGGGCGCACCACCCAAGGAAAACCCGCGCGTGCCGCCACCTTGGATGGCCAATGGCTCATTCGTAGCAGCAAGCATGTCGGCGAGCTCGGCCTCAGTATTAGGGGTCATGGATTATTCATTTCGACTTTGTCTAGAGACGTCTTGATTGACGGCATTACACTAACTTCGCCAGTGACTCGCGCCGAGGCGCGGAAACTGCCAGTGGAAAAACCTTAGCCGGATTCAATAGCCAGGCGGGGTCAAAAACATCCTTGACCGCCATTTGCGCCTCCAGATCCGCAGAGCCATACTGATCCGACATCAGATCACGTTTCTCGATGCCGACACCATGCTCGCCGGTTAGGCACCCGCCAACTTCTACACACAGACGCAGGATATCAGCCCCCATGGCCTCGCAAAGCTCGAGATCCCCGGGTTTGTTGGCATCAAACAGAATGAGCGGGTGCATGTTGCCGTCTCCGGCGTGAAACACATTACCGACCCGCAGGCCATATTGCTCTGCCAATTCGCCAATTTTTCGCAGTACCAAGGGCAAAGCCGATACCGGTATTGTGCCATCCAGACACATATAGTCGTTGATTTGCCCCATGGCGCCAAATGCAGACTTGCGACCGAGCCAGATTTTTGCGCTTTCTTCGGATGATTTACTTTCGCGCAATTCCACCGGGTTATGGCTACGGGCAATCGCAAGGATAACGCTTAGCTGTTCGTCAATTTCTTCCGACGAACCTTCTACTTCGACGATCAGCAATGCTTCGCAGTCGGGGTAACCCGCTTTGGCAAATCTTTCGGTGGCTTCGATGCAAAGACGATCCATGTATTCAATGGCGACGGGCAAAACGCCAGCCTTGATTATGTCGGACACGCAGGCTCCTGCAACCTCGGCACTATCGAACCCCATCAATACCGGCCGTGCGCCTTCCGGTTTGGGCAGTATGCGCAATGTCGCTTCGGTCACAACGCCCAACTGACCTTCTGAACCACAGATCAACCCAAGCAGGTCCAGCCCGCCCGCATCCAGATGGCTACCGCCGAGTTCAACGACGTCCCCGTTCATCATCACCATCGTGACACCCAACAGATTGTTGGTGGTGACGCCGTATTTGAGGCAATGGGCACCGCCGCTGTTCATCGCGATGTTGCCAGCGATGGCGCAGGCCAGCTGGCTAGAGGGGTCCGGGGCGTAGAAAAATCCATTCTCTTCGACCGCGCCGGTCACGCTCAGATTGGTGCGGCCGGTTTGTACGCGAATGGTACGGTTGGGATAATCCGTTTCGATCACCTCATTCATCCGGGCGACTCCCAGAATGACACAATCTGCCGTTGGCAACGCCCCACCGGCAAGCGAAGTTCCGGCACCGCGGGGCACAACCGGCACTCCTTCCTGATGGCAGATTTTCAACACTGCTGACACTTCTTCAGTGGTAGTCGGAAGCACTGCCATCAGAGGCGGACACTTGTAGGCTGTAAGCGCATCGCATTCGTAAACCCGGGTCGCCGACGGATCATGAACAACCGATTCCAAAGGCAGTACAGCTTGCAAGCGTTCAACCAGACGCGACTTGCGGGCCAGAATATCAGGATTTGGTGCTGGCATTTCCATATATGTACTTCCTTTGGTAAAAAAATATAACCAATTTCCGCGTCTGGCAAGTTCAATTGGAGCAGCTTATGGTCCTCCGCATGAATTGGACCGATCAGATAGCTCTGTTTTCAACGCTTGATATGATTGCAGTTTGCGGGCTTGTGGGATGCTGGCTTGCCGTTGGCTGGGCCATCGAGCTATCGCCGCGCAGGTATCCGTCGATGTCTAGCCTGATGGCAGACTTCCGGCGAGAGTGGATGGTTCAGATGGTCACGCGTGAACCACGCATCTTTGACGCCCAGATCGTCAGCAGCCTGCGTCAGGGAACAGCGTTTTTTGCCTCCACCTGCATGATCGCCATCGGTGGAGGGTTGGCTTTGATTGGTAGTGCGGATCAGCTCGCTGTTGTTGCAAATGACCTCACACTCGACGCTGACCCGATAATTGTCTGGGAAGTTAAGCTATTGGTCATGCTACTGTTCGTGACAAATGGGTTCCTGAAATTTGTTTGGGCGAACCGGTTATTCGGGTATTGTTCCGTCCTGCTTGCAGCAGTCCCCAATGACGCTGAACACCCTGACGTCTACGCCAGGGCGGCCCAGGCCGGCGAAATTGGCGTCGCAGCGGGGCGGGGTTTTAATCGGGGTCTAAGATCGATCTACTTTGCCCTCGCAAACGCCGCGTGGCTGCTGGGTGCTGTGCCGCTCATGATCGCGACGATCGTCACTGTCATTGTTCTATTTCGGCGCGAATTTGCCTCGCGGTCTCGCAGCATACTGCTAAGCAATCCGGCACCCACGCAGTCGTGAGTGTACCTGTCCGCAGAACCTGATAAGGCTGTTTTATGAAAAACTTGCTGCTAGGCGCCCTCATCGCATTCACTACGCCCGTATGGGCGGATCCATCGGTCATCGAAACGGTGAATGCAACCGAATCAAATGGCACGTGGCGTTTTGACGTGACGCTTTCGCATCCTGATACGGGCTGGGATCATTACACCGATGGTTGGCGGGTTCTTAGCATGGATGGCAAGGAACTCGGGATGCGTGTGTTGCATCATCCACACGAAAATGAACAACCTTTCACCCGTTCCTTATCCGGCGTTTTATTGCCGCCGGGGACACAACAAGTGCAAATTCAGGCACGATGCAGCGTGGACGGTTGGGACAAGGCGACCAAAACCGTCAAACTGCGCTAAAAACTCTACTGGCGATGGTATGGACTGCCCGCCAATATGGATGCGGCGCGATAAAGTTGTTCCGCCAACATCACGCGCACCAGCATATGTGGCCAGACCATCGCCCCAAACGACATGCTAAAGTCAGCCTTTTGTCGCAAAGCCGAGTCGATCCCGTCGGCACCGCCGACCACAAATGCGACATCCCCCCGACCGGCATCGCGCCACTTGCCCAATTGGCACGCGAAATCAGGTGAAGACAATTGCTTGCCTCGCTCGTCCAACATGCACAACAACGCGCCGGCCGGGACTGCGCGTTGCAACAGCACTGCTTCTGCTGGCATACCGCCGCCTTTGCGGTCCTCCACTTCGACGACGATGGCTGGCCCCAGTCCCAAAGTACGACCTGTGCGATCAAATCGATTCAGATAATCATCAATCAGGGTGCGCTCAGAACCGGCACGCAACCGCCCGACCGCGCAAATATGTACTTTCATCCGACCGGCTTAGTTCGTGGACGCAACCGTGCTGGCTGGCATCCACATTTTTTCGAGCTGATAGAATTCCCGCACTTCAGGTCGAAACACGTGGACAATGATATCACCGGTGTCGATCAAAACCCAATCGCCGATATCCTTGCCCTCGATCTTGCTCAGGCGGCCAAACTCCTGCTTGAGGACGTCAACAAGCTTTTCTGCAATGGACGATACTTGGCGGGTCGATCTTCCTGAACAGATCACCATGTAGTCACCAATGGCCGTCTTGCCGCGCAAATCGATCTGCACCACATCTTCGGCTTTGTCGTCTTCAAGCAATGTCAGGATACGCGCCAATAGCTCTTCGCTGCTTGGCTGGGGTTGGGCTGCCATCAACGGCGCCCGATTATCAGCGGTGAATTCCGCATCTGCGTGGATTGACAGGACATTGTCCTCCTTAAAAGGCGCCGCCGGACCCCCGACGCTGGGGATAAGTCAAAGCTAACAAGCCAGAAGTAACATTTCAATGAAACACTGAGAATTATAGCTAAGTTGCGCCTTGCGAGCGTGGCGAAGTTACTTCGGTTGCGTTTTCAGGCGGCGCGATACGCGCTTAACCACAGACTGTCCAGCCCTGACAGGGCGGACGCGTCAAAACTATCCTGCTGGTCCCAATACCGACCTGATGAAACCATATAGGCCAGTTCCGCCTCACGGGCCTCAGCCGCGCGAGCAGCCGTGAAATCGAGAGGAACGGGTTCCCCACTCACAGCCATCAAATCATCTGGCGTCGTGCGCGGGAATACCAAACGGCTGACCTCTTTGGAGAGATTGATGCAGTGGCAGTCGTCGCGCGCCGCAAACATCGCAAGTCGGGCTGACTTGGCAGTCAGGTCCTGCAACGTAACATCTTGTCGAAGTGGATCCGCCTCGCCCGTTCCGTAGAAGTGTGTCGGACCCTTACCCGGATAGATCATGTCACACCCGAAAAACGCCATCACCTTTGGACGCAACGCGTGAAGCGCCCAGTATGCCGCCGTAAATGCCATGGTGCCGCCGGCATAGACAAAACCACCGTAGGAATTCTGCGCCGGCACATAATCCAAAGCGGTTATGACGTGTTGGCTTGGCATAACTTCTCGCGGCATGCGCGCAGGATCGAAATCCTCGGGGTGTATGAGGTAATTCCAATCGGCACGCACTTGCCAGGCATTGTTGATTGCCACAATCGCATCAAAGGGGGCTCGCGGAAAATCTTTTGCCCGAAGTGCGTTTGGGCCACTCCCCAAGATCAATACTATGTCAGCTTTTGGCATGAATTATTTTGCTCGTTTAACCGTTGCCTTCAGATAGGTCGCGGGAGGTGCGCGGCAAGCTTAGTCGGCCAGGACCTCCCCATTTTCATTGCACAACATGCGCACCTCTCTTTGCGGAAAGGGTATCGATATGTTGTTTGCCTTGAATATATCCCAAAGTGCCAGATACACGTTGCCACGGATATTGGTCAGCCCTCCGGTGGGATCACTGATCCAAAACCGCAGAATGTAATCCACACTGCTGTCACCAAATCCAACAATATGGCAAACCGGCGTTCTGGGATCGCTCAGAACCCGCGACACTCCCTGGGTGGCCTCAACTGCCAGTTTACGTACGAGATGCGGATCGCAGCCATAGGATGTGCCAAAATAGATGTCCAATCTGACAAATTCGTTGGAATGCGACCAATTGACCACCTGGCCCGTGATCAGGTCCTCGTTCGGAATCAGGTATTCTTTGCCATCGCGAGTCAGGACAGACACATAACGCGCGCCCAGTGAATTGATCCAACCAAAGGTTTCGCCAAGCGACATGACGTCACCGGGTTTAATCGATTTATCCAATAGGATGATCACCCCGGACACGAGGTTCGACACCACTTTTTGCAAGCCGAACCCGATACCAACACCAATCGCCCCTGAAAGAACTGCGAGGCCGGTCAGGTCGATCCCGGTGGCGTCAATGGCAACAAAAAAGGCAATGCCGTAGACAGCGACTTGCAATGCCTTGATCGCCAGCACCTGCATGGACGGCGAAATATCGTCATTGCGACGGATCATTCCGGCGACCACGTGCGAAGTCAGCCGGGCAATAATTGAAAGCATTGCAATGACAACCGCAGCCCGCACAATGATCATAAGCGATAGTCGGAAACCTCCGATTTCGAGCGCGATGTTGTCAAGAAAACCTGATACTTCGTCGACTACCGTGAGGTAATATAGCGTTGCGTAAATCCAGAGGCTCCAGCTTACAACCCGGCGTAAAAGCCGGTTGTGAATCAGCGGCGATGCAAATCCGATGACAAGCCAGACGACCGACAGCGTCGAAACAAGCCCGATAAAATAACTACGTGAAGGCCAGGTGATTTCCTGCATCACCATGTAGACACCCCAGGTCCCCAGAGCGAAATAAATAAGGGTTAGGCGCCGGAGTACCTGAACAATCAAACGCAACCGCCATTTCGGCCAACCAATACGCGTGCGTGCCCAGTTCTGAATTGATTTTTGTGTCAGGAATCGCAGGCAAAGAGCCCCCAACAGCAGTCCGACAAGGATCAATATCTGATATTGTCGCCAGCCCGGAAGGATCAGACTTTGCAGAAAGGCTAGCAACTCCCCCCAAATCGGCACCAGTGACGTGCTCAGGTCTGCTATCGAGTCCAGAATAGGTGTGCTTACCTGATCATCGGATTCCATATCTTGGCCTTTTGGCCAAATCTGACACGGTCAAACCGGTGATAGCAACATGTTTGCTCCGTTCACACGGAAATGGCGAATGACAAAAAACAGCGTGCCCTTGATAGAACGTCGCTGCATCTGTATCTGACCCTCATGACACTGGTGTTTGATTTGGATGACCGCGCTCGGCTGCGCGAACGCTTTTTCGGAGCCACGCGTGCTGTATTGGCACGGACGTGACCCAGCACCCCGAAATTTGAACAACCCTAACGAAGTCTAATACGGGAGAGGACCACATGTCCCCCAAAACGCTCTATGATAAAATCTGGGATGCACATCTCGTCGACGAAGCCGCTGATGGCACCTGTCTGCTTTATATTGACCGTCATCTGGTGCACGAAGTGACCAGCCCGCAAGCCTTTGAAGGTTTGCGCATGTCGGGCCGTGCCGTACGTGCACCTGACAAAACAATCGCCGTGCCCGACCACAACGTTCCAACTACGTTGGATCGTGCCAAGGGTGGCATGAACGAAGAAAGCCGCATTCAGGTAGAGGCCTTGGATACCAATGCCAAGGAGTTTGGCATTCACTACTATCCGGTTTCTGATGTCCGTCAGGGGATCGTACACATCGTTGGTCCTGAACAGGGATGGACATTGCCAGGAATGACGGTGGTTTGTGGCGATAGCCACACAGCCACACACGGTGCTTTCGGAGCATTGGCACATGGCATTGGCACCTCCGAAGTTGAACATGTTCTTGCCACCCAGACGCTGATCCAGCGTAAAGCCAAAAATATGAAGGTAGTGATCACTGGAAAGCTCCGGCCCGGTGTTACCGCAAAGGACATCACGCTCAGTGTTATTGGTGAAACTGGCACCGCAGGTGGCACTGGCTATGTTATCGAGTATTGCGGTGAAGCGATACGCGACCTCTCCATGGAAGGCCGGATGACTGTTTGCAATATGGCAATCGAAGGGGGTGCGCGCGCAGGGTTGATCGCTCCGGACGAAAAGACATTCGAGTACTGCATGGGCCGCCCACACGCGCCCAAAGGCGCGCAATGGGAAGCCGCACATGCATGGTGGAAGACCTTGTATTCAGACAACGATGCACACTGGGACAAAGTCGTGACGCTGAATGGGGAAATGATCGCACCTGTCGTGACCTGGGGCACGTCGCCCGAGGACGTACTTCCGATTGACGGCGTTGTGCCGGAACCGGACGATTTTCCACAACATAAGGCGGACGCCGTACGACGTTCGCTGCACTACATGGGATTGACGCCAGGTACGCCGCTCAGTCAAATCGCCGTCGATACTGTCTTTATCGGGTCCTGCACCAATGGCCGGATCGAGGATTTGCGGGCTGCGGCAGAAATATTGAAGGGCCAAAAAATCAAAGAAGGCCTGCGTGCCATGGTCGTGCCGGGATCCGGTCTGGTACGCGCGCAAGCAGAAGAAGAAGGCCTCGCGCAAATTTTCCAGGATGCGGGCTTTGAATGGAGAATGGCAGGTTGTTCGATGTGTCTCGCGATGAACCCCGATCAACTCAGCCCGGGAGAGCGTTGCGCCGCAACATCGAACCGGAATTTTGAAGGACGACAAGGCCACGGCGGGCGCACCCACCTGCTAAGTCCGGCCATGGCAGCGGCGGCTGCAATAACAGGTCGGCTAACCGACGTAAGGGAGATGGGTTGATGGACAAGTTTGATAAACTCACTGGTATTGCGGCGCCGATGCCATTGATCAATATCGACACAGATATGATCATTCCCAAACAGTTCCTTAAAACCATCAAGCGCACAGGCCTTGGTGTGAATCTGTTTGATGAGATGCGCTTTGACGACGATCGAAACGAAATCCCGGATTTCGTTCTGAATCAGCCTGCGTACCGCGAGGCGGAAATACTCGTCGCGGGGGATAACTTTGGCTGTGGCTCGTCGCGCGAGCATGCTCCTTGGGCGATCAAGGACTTTGGCATTCGCTGCGTCATAGCGCCCAGTTTCGCCGATATTTTCTACAATAACTGCTTTAAGAATGGGATCTTGCCGATAACTCTGCCCGAAGAGCAGGTCGATGCACTGATGAAGGATGCGGAAAAAGGAGCCAACGCCAGATTGGACATTGATTTGGAAGCACAGACCGTCACTTCTTCTGAAGGCGATGTTTTTCATTTTGAGGTTGATGCATTCAAAAAGCACTGCCTGATCGAAGGGCTTGACGACATCGGCCTTACCATGGGCAAGGTGACCGCAATCGACGCATTTGAAGGTCAGGCGAAGGCGATTCGCCCCTGGGTTTAATGACCCACGAGTGTACTTTGACGCAAGAAACACTGTATCTCGCTGAAAACAATCGAGCCACAAAGTAGCAACCTGGACGATCAGACACCGACTCAGCGCTCTACTTATGCGTTATGCGAAACAGTAGTTGCGCATCAAATTTTGGCAGACACCAGATATGGTGTTTTGCCTTATTTTTGCACCAGAAACGATGCAAAGACGCACCAGTTCGAACCTCAATTCGCCGCAAACGTGACGTCATATTAACCTTGACTTGAGGGCTGCGGTGAAAGCGGGGTAAAAATTGTATAGTGTTGTCGAAAATCGTCGGATCTTTTGCGATCAGAATGGGGCAGAGGTAGATACCTGCGAAGTTGTGTTCCAATTTGAGGGGATGAACCAGTGATTGTTCGGATGGCAGGCGCGATAGTGCGCTCGGTGCTTATCGCGTTGCTTGTCGCAACGCCTGCACTACTGATGCCAAACGTCGCAACCGATTCAACTCAAATCATCGCGTTGTTTGCAATTCTCGCAGCCGGTCTGACTTTTGTTGAATATAATTCCAGCTTTCCAAGCATCGTGGAATTCCGTGATGCACCTCCATTTAATCGCCTGAGATTTGGTGCGTTATTTGCAACTATTTTGTGCCTGACACTTATCAGTAAGGGCAGAATTGAACCGACACTGCTGACGAACGCGCTGACTTCGATTGGGACGATCCTCGGCAACGCCATTGATTTTCCATATTCTCCCGTGCGTCTGGTCGTGTTGATGCTACCGGATAATGCGCCACAATGGATGGTTGCTTCGGTTCGTACCGCTGCTGGGCTTTCCTACCTGATCTCACTTGTGGCAATGACATTGTTTTTGATCCTTGTCCGCATTTTGGGATGGCCTGCGCGAAACGGCGCTTTCAATGTCTGGATTAACCTGCCCTTGTTTGACCCGACTGCTGGCGGCGACGTTCTCTATCGTCTAAAGCGCGACAGCCGCGTTAACATCGCACTTGGCTTTTTACTGCCATTTCTCATTCCTGCGGTGGTAAAAGCTGCATCTGACCTTGTTGATCCCATTTCGTTAGCAAATCCTCAAACATTGATCTGGACTATGACCGCATGGGCATTTCTTCCAGCAAGCATGATCATGCGTGGCATCGCAATGGGCCGGGTCGCGGAAATGATCGAAGAAAAACGGCGCCGTGCCTACGAAGAGTCGGACGGTATGCAGCCAGCCTGATTTGCTGCGCGTCTACCACTTTCTTTACTGCGTCCGAGGGTCTTTCTGACAGCCTCCGGGTTGCCACTTTCAACACCGAACTTGGACGCGACGGTCCCGGCCTGTTTCTTCGCGATATTTTGCGCCAAGAGGATCCACAAATCAAAGCGGCAGCCCGGGTCATCGTCGAGGTTGCTCCGGATATCATCGCTCTACAGGGCATCGACTATGATCTGACCGGTCTGGGTCTCAACGCGTTTGCGGACGTTGTGGCACAAACGGGTCAATCTTATCCCTATCGTTTTTCTTTGCCGTCCAATCGCGGCAGCCGCACCGGACTGGACATGAACGGCGACGGGCATGTCGATGGGCCGGATGATGCGCAAGGCTATGGTGAGTTTGCTGGCGCGGGCGGCATGGCCATCTTGTCCAAGTATCCAGTTCTAGAAAAAAAGGTTCAGGATCTTTCGCAGCTCTTGTGGCGAGATCTACCCGATTCACTTTTTCCTCAGTTTAACGGCAAACCGTTTCCAAGCAGCAAGGTGCATAATGTACAAAGACTGTCGACGTCGGGTCACTGGGTGATACCGATTGTCCTTCCCGATGACACTGTCATATCAATAATGGCATTTCACGCGACACCGCCAGTGTTTGACGGGCCAGAGGATAGGAACGGTCGGCGCAACCATGATGAAATCTTGTTTTGGCAACGATTCCTCGATGGCTCTTTCGGACCGGCACCACAGTCGCGTTTTGTCTTGTTAGGCGACGCCAATCTTGATCCCGAAGATGGCGACGGGCGCAAAGGAGCAATCCGGGCGCTGCTGTCGGATCAGCGTTTGCAGGACCCGCTGCCTAGAGGGGAAGGACGGCGGGAGATCGCGAACCCTGAACAAACCGGAAACCCAATGCTGGATACCGCCGACTGGTCCGACCCCCTGCCCGGCAACCTGCGCGTTGATTATGTCCTCCCGTCGAAAGATTGGGATATCGAGGCAGCCGGCGTACATTGGCCGGTAGGTCAGCATGGGGCGGCCCAAGACGCGAAGAATGCAAGCCGGCATCGTCTTGTCTGGGTCGACCTTGTGCATCCTTAGAATCTGACAGGTTTGACCGGTCAGATGCGACGGCAAACGACACCGGCACCCGTCCTTTTTTGCTACAATTCTTGACCCTCCCGTCCGACAGCGATAGGCCACCTCAAACGCTCACAAAGGACACGTTTGATGACCAACCCTTCTCTCCTTATCCTCGCCGGCGACGGCATCGGCCCAGAAGTCATGGACCAGGTAAAACGTATAATCAGCTGGTTTGGTGACAATCGTGCCTTGAATTTTAATGTCAGCGAAGATCTAGTGGGCGGTGCAGCCTATGACAAACACGGCACTCCACTTCACGATGACACGATGGCGAAGGCTCAGGAAGTAGACGCAGTTCTTTTGGGCGCCGTGGGCGGTCCCGAGTATGATGATCTGGATTTTTCGGTCAAACCTGAACGTGGGTTACTGCGACTTCGCAAGGAAATGGATCTTTTTTCAAACCTGCGTCCGGCACAGTGTTTTGATGCGCTGGCAGATTTTTCTTCGCTAAAAAAAGACGTAGTTTCTGGTCTCGATATCATGATTGTGCGTGAACTTACCTCCGGCGTTTATTTTGGAGAACCTCGCGGTATCATCAAAGAGGGCAACGAACGCATTGGGATCAACACGCAGCGTTATACCGAATCCGAAATTGCGCGCGTTGCACGTTCCGCCTTTGAACTGGCGCGGCGTCGCTCGAACAAAGTCTGTTCGATGGAGAAAGCCAACGTGATGGAAAGCGGCATCTTGTGGCGCGATGTTGTGACCGAGGTCCACGCAGCAGATTATTCCGATGTTGAATTGTCCCATATGTATGCAGACGCCGGTGCCATGCAGCTTTGTCGCTGGCCGAAACAGTTCGACGTGATCGTGACTGACAATCTATTTGGCGATATTCTGTCCGACACTGCGGCGATGCTGACCGGATCGCTCGGCATGTTACCATCGGCTTCATTGGGCGCACCTGCGGCCAATGGGCGACCCAAGGCCATGTACGAGCCGGTCCACGGATCGGCGCCGGATATTGCGGGTCATGGTCTTGCAAATCCGATCGCGTGTATTCTTAGCTTTGCGATGGCTCTTCGGTATTCCTTTGACGAAGGCGAAGAAGCTGCGCGGCTTGAAGCCGCAATCGAAAAAGTACTGGCCGACGGCGCGCGCACAGCTGATCTGATGGCAGCCGAGGGCGGTACTCCAATAAGTACCTCTGAAATGGGTGATGCAATTCTAGCGGCGCTTGACGCAAGTCTGTAAACTCCATTCCGGTAAAACGCACCCGACATTGGTAGGTGACATATGGCCCGAGGACCGATGAACCCAAATCTGAAGGGTGCGCTTTTTGCGCTTGCGGCTTTTGGCATTTTTGCCTCCCATGATGTGATCATCAAGGTGCTAGGCGGGACATATAATCCGATCCAGATCGTCTTTTTCAGCGTTTTGTTCAGCTTCCCGCTGGCGATGCTTTATCTCTTGCGGGATGCAACGCCCGGAACGCTCATACCAGTTCATCCTTGGTGGATGGCAGGGCGAGCGATTGCCGCAGTGATAACTGGCTTTTGTGCGTTCTATGCCTTTTCAGTTCTGCCATTAGCGCAGGTCTACGCAATCCTTTTTGCGTCACCACTGCTGATTACGATTCTGGCAATCCCGATTTTGGGTGAGCCCGTCAAATTGCGGCGCGGGCTTGCGGTCCTTGTCGGGCTGGCGGGGGTCCTCGTGGTACTACGCCCAGGAGAAGCAGAGCTTGAGCTTGGACATCTGGCGGCTTTGGTCTCTGCGATTTGCGGTTCATTTGCTTCAATCATCGTGCGCAAGATCGGGCGGGAAGAGCGGACCGTTGTCATCATGCTCTACCCTATGATGGCCAACTTTCTTGTGATGGCCGCGCTGCTGCCGTTTGTTTACGTCCCGCTACCAATTGAAGATCTGGGTCGGTTGGGAATCGTGGCGGTTTTCGCGTGGATTGCAGGGCGCTTTCTGATTGCAGCCTACAATACGGGCGAGGCCGTGATTGTCGCCCCGATGCAATATTCCCAAATCTTGTGGGCCACCGCCTATGGTTTTTTGTTCTTTGGCGAAAGTCCAGATCGCGCAACAGTGATTGGTTCCGCTGTGATCATTGCAAGCGGACTTTACATCGTTCTGCGGGAAAGCCGGGCCTCTGGGTCTGAACAACCGGTTCTGCGAACCCGTTCGCGTCCGGAAACCGGTACTACGCCGCGCGTTTCCCCCTTCCTTTGGTCCAAACGACCGCGAAAATAATTCTTTCGCTCATATCTTCCAATGTTGACTCTAATTTTTGTCAGCGTCTCTTTTAATGTATCGTTCTATTATTTTTTATGTATACATATTGTATGGAGATTTGAATCATGCCTAAAAACAAAAAATTCGAATGTGCCGACAGCCTAAAGGAGAGGATTTTATCGCTCGATATTGCGCCGGGTTCTGACTTGGATGAAGTTGCGCTTTGCACAGAATACGGTGTTTCCAGAACACCCCTGCGGGAAGTTTTGCATCGCCTCGCCGGCGATGGATATGTTCGGCTCGAGGAAAACCGCGGCGCAAAAGTGGCGTCCATGGATATTGGGGTGATGCGGGTCTTTTTTCAGACCGCACCATTGATCTACTCCACAATCGCTCGCCTTGCTGCAGAAAACCGCACAAGCTGGCAGATCGACACACTTAGAGTAACGCAGTCAGAATTTTCTAAAGCGGCACGTGCTGCAGATTCGCAAACATCTTCGCTGCTCAATCACCGTTTTCATGAACAGATAGGCGAAATGGCTCAGAATCCCTATCTCTTTGCCAGCCTTAACCGGATGCTTATTGATCATACACGCCTGAGCCAGACGTTTTTTCGCCCCTCATCCGCTTCGGATCAGCAGCGGATCGACAAAGCAATTGAACAGCACGAGGCGATGATCTCAGCGATTGAAGCGCGCGAATCCTCGTTGGCGATAGACCTCACACTTCAGCACTGGGACCTTTCTCGCGACCAGATGGAAAAGTACGTGCGGCCAGATCCGCTCCCGATTGATGTGATCTCGATGAAAGACAGACGCGATGCAATTTGAAGGAATATACACCCCAATCGTCACGCCCTACTACGACGATTTCAGCGTGAATGAAGAGGCTCTAACTGCCACAGTTGAACATCTTGTTGCTGCTGGCGTGCAAGGTATCATCGTCGCGGGTTCAACCGGTGAATACTATGCCCAGACCTTCGAAGAACGGGTGTGGATGATGCAACGCTGCGCCGATCTGATCAAAGGCAGAGTACCAATGATCGTCGGCACGGGAGCCATTCGCACGGAAGACAGCATTGCCTACGCCAAAGCCGCCAAGAACGTCGGCGCCGATGCGCTTTTGGTTGCGACCCCACCTTATGCCTACCCCACAGGGCGCGAGATTGCGCTGCATGCGTTGGCCATCGACCGCGCGGCAAACTTACCGGTGATGCTGTATAATTATCCCGGTCGTATGTCGGTAAATATGGACGAAGAGACGCTTGATCGACTGGGCCGTTCGCCAAATTTCTGTGCCATCAAGGAAAGCTCAGGCGACATCAACAGGGTGCACATGTTGGCGCGGGACTATCCGCACATCGCATTATCCTGCGGCATGGACGATCAGGCGTTGGAGTTTTTCGCATGGGGCGCGCGGTCCTGGGTCTGCGCCGGGTCGAACTTTGCACCAGAGGCGCACATTGCGCTGTATCAGGCCTGCGCCGTCGAAGGCGATTTCACTAAGGGCCGCGCCATCATGTCGGCAATGCTGCCGCTCATGAGGGTGCTTGAACAGGGCGGAAAGTTTGTTCAATGCATCAAATACGGGCTAACTTTGCGGGGTATTGATGCGGGCCCACCACGCAGGCCGCTTCAACCACTGAACAAGGACGACAAACGCGAATTGTCGGAAGTGATCCGCTCGATGAATACAGCAATCTCCAGCATTACAGGAGCGGTGATATGACCACACTATTGACGCATGCCGAATACCGCGCGCTGGCCGATGCGCTTGATCCGCCGCGCGCACCCTTTGTTGATGGCAAATTTCGGGCGGGCAAAGGCCCCATTTTGACAGCTTCCAACCCCGCTACTGGTGACGTCATTTGTGAGATTTCCACCTGTGATGTCGACGACGTAAATTTCGCTGTGGTCAAGGCGCGCGAAGCATTTGACCAAGGCCGCTGGTCCAAGCTTGATCCGTCTGAGCGTAAGGATGTGTTGATCAGACTGTGCAAACTGATGACCAGAAATCGCCGCGAACTTGCGGTCATGGAGAGTGTCGAAAGCGGCAAACCTATCCGCGATTGTGAGATGATCGATTTGCCCGAAACGATCGACACGATCAAATGGCACGCTGAGGCAATCGACAAGATTTATGATCAGGTAAGTCCGGCAAGTGACGGCGCGATATCAATGATTGTTCGCGAACCCATTGGAGTCGTGGGCGCCGTGCTACCATGGAACTTTCCGCTGATGATGCTGGCATGGAAAATTGGCCCGGCGTTGGCTGCCGGGTGCTCGGTTATCGTGAAACCTGCTGAACAAACGTCACTAACGGCGTTGCGCGTTGCTGAACTGGCTTATGAGGCAGGCATACCTCCCGGTGTCCTTCAGATATTGCCGGGGGACGGGCCTTCAGTTGGTGAACCACTCGGGCGCCACATGGATGTTGATATGGTCAGTTTCACCGGGTCAACGGAAACGGGGCGACGGTTTTTGCGCTACGCGGCGGACAGCAACCTTAAGAAAGTTGTTCTGGAGTGTGGTGGCAAGAATCCGGCAGTCGTATTTGACGACGCTGAAAACCTTGATCACGTCGCCGACCATGTGGTCAACGCAGCGTTCTGGAATGCGGGCCAGAATTGCTCGGCAACATCGCGGTTGATTGTGCACAGTTCGGTCAAAGGGCCTCTGATGGAACGGATCGCCGCGCGACTGCGCGACTGGAAAACGGGCGATCCGCTTGACCCCGCAAATCATATTGGTGCTTTGATCGACGCAGGTCATTGCGAGAAAGTCCGGGGATATCTGGACAAGAATGATCGAGGCAAGGGTCCTTACGTCGCACCGGTGATTTATGAGGTCAGTAAAGAGGATGCCAAGGCGCGCGATGAAATATTTGGTCCTGTGCTCAGCGTCATCGAAGTGGCCAGCAACGACGAAGCCGTCGCTGTCGCAAACAACACAGATTATGGCCTCGCGGCCAGTGTGTTTTCTGCCAGTTCACGCCGGGCTATTCGAGCTGCGCGCGACATCCGTGCAGGAACCGTGACTGTCAATTGCTACGGTGAAGGTGATATCTCAACACCGTTTGGCGGTTACAAGCAATCCGGTTTTGGCGGGCGCGACAACGGCATTCATGCCCACGACCAGTTTACCGAGATCAAGACGATCTGGATTGACCTCAATGATCCTGCAGAAGGAGTCAACGTCAGATGAGCGTTGACGCAGTAGGAACCGTACGGCGCGGGCGCGGTGCCCGCCGGGCCATTCGGCAGACGCGCGACATCAAGATGCTCCCTGCGCTGAAACGCGGCATCCCTCTGACGGAACCGATGTCGCAAGAACAGGTCGCACGCATCGACGCGGCGTCGATGAGCATCCTTGAAGATGTAGGGGTTATGTTTCGCGATCCCATCGCACTTGAGGACTGGAAACGCGCCGGTGCGGACGTGCGCGGTGAGAGGGTACATCTTGATCGCGGAATGGTAAGGGAACTGATAAACTCTATTCCTGCTACCTTCACCTATCACGCCCGTAATCCAGCCAATAATTTGCCGTTCGGCAACGATTACTCAATCTTTGTGCCAATGACAGGGGCACCATATTTGCGTGATCTGGAGGATGTACGCCGAAATCCAACTCTGGAAGACCTCGCCAACTTTCACAAACTGAGCCACATGCTTCCGGCCATTCATTCCTCTGCGCATCACATCGTCGAGCCATATGATCACCCGATCAGCCAACGGCATCTGCGCATTACCTATTCGTCAATGAGGCATTCAGACAAGACGTTTATGGGCATGACAACCAGCCCCAAAAACGCCGAAGACGTCGTGGAGATGTGCGCCATCCTTTTTGGCAAAGAGTTCATGATGACTCATCCGGTCGTGACCGGAAACTGCAACGGCAACTCTCCACTTGTTTGGGACGAAACAATGCTGGGTGCACTGCGCGCTTTTGCAAGATACAACCAGCCAATCCTTTGTTCGCCATTCGTCTTGGGCGGGGCCAATACGCCCGCCGGTGTCGCGCCAAGCGTCGCCCAGTTGAACGCCGAGGCACTAAGCGGTCTGGCTTATACGCAGGTCGTTCAAAAAGGAACGCCAGCGATCTATGGACACTACCTGTCCACGGTCAGCATGAAATCGGGCGCACCAATGGCGGGTACGCCAGAGATCAGCCTGATGAATATGATGATCGGTCAGATGGCGCGGTACTACGACGTTCCCTGGCGAACCTCCAATACACTTGGTGGAGCCAAGACCTTTGACGCGCAGGCCGGATATGAAAGCGCGACAACGCTGATGGCGGTGTTGATGTCGGGAGCCAATTACATTTGGCATTCCGCAGGTTGGAACGAGGCTGGAATGCATTGCTCAATGGCCAAGTTTGTCGTTGATGCCGAACAATGCGCGATGGGATACCGTATGGCCGAAGGCGTTCGTTGGGACGACTTTGATGAGGCACTGAAAGCCGTCAGCGACGTAGGCCCCGGCGGGCACTATCTCGGTCATCCCCATACGCTTGAGAACTTTCAAAAAGCGTTTTTCATGCCCGAGCTGTTTGACAACAACTCTATCGAACAATGGCAGGCCGACGGTTCAACTGAGATCAACGAACGCGCCCTGATGCATGTGCGCGATCTTTTGAATGAATACGAAGAGCCAAAGCTTGACCCCGGCACTGATGAAGCACTTCGCGACTACATTGCAAAGCGCGAGCGCGAAATCCCACCGGCTGACGCCCTTAATCAGGACCTTTGAAATGGCCGCCTCGATCAACATCAAAAGGCTGCCCGTCGATCCGGGCCCGGCGGGTTGGGATTGTCTGCTTCCGGACCGGGCCCCTGCTGTTGCATTGGATGAGACGCTAAATGCGGACTGGTTGGTCATCGGTGCCGGGTTTGCGGGGCTGGCAGCGACCCGGCGCTTAACCCAACTTTGCCCGACCGACCGTATTGTCGTGCTCGAAGCACGGCGCGTGGCACTTGGGCCTGCGGGTCGAAACTCAGGTTTCATGATCGATCTGCCACATGATTTGTCATCGTCAGACTATGGCGGCGCGCTTGCCAAAGACATCGCGCTGACATCAGACAACCGGCATGCCATCGACTTTGCGGGCGACATGGCGCGTGATTTTAATATGAGTGACGAGGTCTTTGTACGCAGCGGCAAGATAAACGGGGCCGCCACTGAAAAAGGCCACAGGCATAATCAGGACTATGCTGCACACCTCGCAAAAATGGGAGAACCGTGCGAGCTGTATGATGCATCACAAATGCAGCACCTAACTGGAACTGACTATTACCGGAGCGGATTGTTCACCGGCGGCACTGCCGTCATTCAGCCGGCAATGTTCGTTAGGGATGTGGCACGCGGATTGACCTCAAACCGGGTTCGGATATTTGAAGATAGCCCAGTGACGTCTCTGCACCGAGATCAGGACTGGGTCGCGGCAACCCCCAATGGGCAAATTCGCGCCCCAAAGGTCATTCTTGCGGTGAATGGACATCTCAACAGCTTTGGATTTGCCCAAGGGCGACTGATGCACATCTTTACCTATGCATCCATGACTCGCGCATTGACGAAAAATGAAGTTGCAGCCCTGGGAGGCTCTTCTATTTGGGGGCTGACCCCCGCCGACCCAATGGGAACCACTGTGCGACGGATTAGCGGCACTGGTGGTGATCGGATCGTCGTGCGCAACCGATTCACATTTGATCCGACAATGGCCGTGGATTCGAATCGGATTTTGCATGTCACAAAAGATCACGACCGTGCGTTTGCGGCCCGGTTTCCGATGCTAAGGGATGTCGAGATGCAGCACCGTTGGGGTGGGCGGCTTTGCCTCAGCCGCAACAATGTAAGTGTCATCTCAGAAGTCGAAACCAACCTTTTTTCGGCGTGCTGTCAAAATGGATTGGGCACAACGCGCGGGACGTTGTCAGGAAAGCTTGCCGCCGAACTGGCAACAGGGACTGCGTCCGAGAGATTGAGCCGGGCGCTGGATACCGAACCTCCTACCAAACTGCCTCCCGGCCTTTTTGCTGGCTTGGGGGCCAAAGCAATTCTCAAATGGCAGGAACTGAAAGCCGGTGCAGAGTTGTGAAAGCAGACCCGGTTTGGATGGGCAAAACAATACTCGCGCCAACTAGACCGCAGCGTCGTTGGCGCCAGGTCTGGCCTACGACAGAAAAATCACTAAACAAAACAAAAGAAAGATAAGCGGAAAAACAATCCTGCAGAAAAAGTCCAGCTTGTTAGCAAAGCCTTTGTGTCCCTGAGCAGAGAGAAACCCCGAACACAATGATTGTAGCATGGCCAAAAAAACAAACCCCGTGGCTCCGGTGATATAAAGATCCAGGGTGGTTACGTACCCTAATTTGGGAAGCATATTCGTAGTCGCAAAGATAAAGGCCACCATCGTTAGGAACGACGTTGCCGACAATCCTATCTGGGCGCCAAAATGCATCGGATCGATCCAGAACACAAACCACGACATTGCGACGATGAGCGCGATTGGAATAATTATCTTCCAGATGTAAAAGCCAACGTCGCGCTTGGCTGAAATTGTCAACTCATAGCCTGCCCGATCCTGTTCCAGCGCTTCGACTCTCTGGATGTACTCAGTGGCCTCGACACTGTTGACGGACCAGTCTGAGATATTCAGAATTGGCTCCATCCCGGTAAACTCTGCGTCAGCGCGCAAAATCAGTTCCTTGTCGCTCCAATGCAATGGCGAGAACCGCAATTGAGTAGATTGACTGTCAAACGGAAATTCGGCGAGATTATGATAGCTGGAAAAGGTGCCGGAAATACGCTGCAGATATGTTACCGCGCCGCCTTCTTCGACGTTCACGGCCTGAGGCCAGCGTTCAAACATGCGGCCAGAGTTCTTCATGGTCATTTCCGGAAACCATACTTGATCTATTGGCAAGTTACATCCGCCAAAAGAGGCCAACCTTGAATCAACCCATTGCATCTTTACCGCGAAATCAACACTGATCGTCTGGTCAACATCATTGATCTCAGTCAGATCCAAGAGGCGCATGCCCATGCTGACTACTGTTGGTTGCTCGGATGAATTCGGACGCACTTCAGTGCGGTAAGTCGGCGGACCGCACGGGTTTTCAGGGGTTGTTTCTTGCGCAGACGCGGGCACGGGTAATGCAAAGGCCGCGATCAGGAACAGCGCAAAGAATTTGGTCAGCGTACCCAATTTCACAATATGTCCCGCGTATTCATCGCCCAAATTACATTGTTCAACGCTTTGTCTCCTACATTTTTGGGCAAATTTCCACAAAAACTTGGGGGTGATTGCAAGTCAGGTCCTATGATTCACCGCTAAGTCGTTTGCCGTACGTAGCGACGGTTCGTTCTAAAACTCGAAGACCGGTGACCAGATCTTCTTCTGCTGTGTCCTCTTCGAATGCATGGCTCACGCCATTAATCGAAGGCACAAACAACATCCCCACAGGCAAAACCTGAGAGACATTTGTTGCATCATGTAACGCTCCAGAAGGCATCCGGCGCCATCGTCCCGGCGCGACCGTTTCTGCTCCAATTTCCAAGGCGGTCTGCAATTCTGCATTCATCGCAACGGGCGACATCGCTGGTCGGGGCGCGCTGTCCAGTGTCATCCCCATTTCGGCGGCCACCTCATTCGCCGTCGTTTCGATAATGGATTCCATGTGGTCGAGCCGTTGCAAATCTCCGTCGCGCCATTGAACTGAAAAAACTGCCCGCCCCGGAACAATTGAGGGTGCGTTCGGGCTGAGTTGAACATGGCCAATCGTCCAAACGGTTTGCGGCGTCACGACATTGCACAGCCGATCATTCAGACGCGTGTTGAACGCCGAAACCGCCTGAAAGGCATCACGACGGGCTACCATCGGTGTTGTGCCTGCGTGGTTCTGCTGGCCCTCAAAGGTCAAGTGGGTCTGTCTGATCCCCACGATGTCAGTCACCACACCGATTTGCTCTTTCGCTGTGTGCAGCGTTGGCCCCTGTTCAATATGCAGTTCAATAAAGCCAGTGAAACGATCAGGCCGAATGAACCCACTCGCGACGTCCGCGATAACTTCGCGTGCCTTGCCAAATGCGATCCCATCGCGATCGGAAATAGTGTCGGCCTCGGCCAACGACATCGCGCCGGCCCAGATCATGCTGCCCGTGCAAGTTCCAAACCGACCTTCTTCATCTTGAAAACTGACGACTGAAACTGGTGGTCCACCAGATTCCAATGCGGCGCGGGCAATTTCTAGCGCAGCAATAACTCCTAGTGCACCGTCCAACCAGCCGCCGGTCGGCTGGCTATCTGAATGTGACCCCATCAGGAGAGATTTTTCGGGGGCCAATCCAAAAACGTTGCCCGCCAGATCAATGCGTGCGTCAAGACCTGCGTCCTGCATTTGCGCCACCAACCATTGTCGCGCAGCGATATCGGCCGCGCCAAAGGCCGGTCGGATTACGCCACGCCCGACACCGCTTGCCCCAAACTCGCGCAACTTGTGTAGATCGGAAAGGAACCTTTCAGAATTGATCATCAGGTTGCTTTTCCTTATCGAACCATCGGCTGGAATCTACTCCGCCGCCACTTTCGTTCCTACGGCCTCAACTTTTACTGCCGCGAATTTGAACTCCGGAATCTTGCCGTAGGGGTCCACAGCAGAATTGGTCAGGATATTGGCCGCCGCTTCGACATAGGCAAATGGTAGAAAAACCATGTCTTCCGACACCGCCCGATCGGCCCGCGCCATGATCTGGATTGACCCGCGCCGCGTTGAAAGCCGCAGCACGCCGCCTGGTTCAACCCCCAGTTTGCGCAGTGTTTTCGGGTGCAGCGAACAGTTCGCTTCAGGTTCAACTGAATCCAGCACTTTTGAGCGACGTGTCATCGAACCAGTATGCCAGTGTTCCAACTGACGACCCGTGGTCAGGATCATCGGGTAATCCACATCCGGCACTTCATCAGGGGGAATGACAGAGGCGGGCGTGAATCTGGCCCGCCCTCCGGCTCGCGGAAAACCGTCACCAAACACAATCGCCTGGCCCGGATCCCCCGGTGAAAGCGATGGGTAGGTCACCGCGTTTTCACCGCTCAGCCGATCCCATGTGATATTATCAAGCGATTTCATGTTCAGTTTCATTTCGGCAAATACCTGATCAGGGCCGGTGTATGTCCACGGCAGACCCAACCTTTTGGCCAGTTCAACCTCGATCCACCAATCCTCGCGGGCATCACCAGGTGGCGGCACAGCCGGGCGGCCCATTTGGACCTGCCGGTTGGTATTAGTTACTGTACCCGATTTCTCTGCAAAGGCGCTCGCAGGCAGAATGACGTCCGCGTAGTTTGCCGTCTCTGTAATAAAAATATCCTGCACAACCAGATGCTTGAGCTTGGCTAAGGCGTCACGCGCATGCTCTACATCAGGGTCTGACATCGCTGGGTTTTCGCCCAGAATATACATCCCGTGTATGTTTCCAGCATGTACGTCATCCATGATTTCGGTGACGGTCAGACCCTTTTCGTTTGAGAAGTCTTCCGTACCCCAGACCTGCAAAAAGGCTGACCGCACCCCATCATCGGTGACAGGTTGATAATCTGGCAGGAACATCGGGATAAGTCCGGCATCAGAGGCACCCTGCACGTTGTTCTGCCCGCGCAACGGATGCAAGCCGGTGCCCGGGCGGCCTACTTGCCCTGTCATCAGCGCAAGCGATATGAGACAGCGTGAATTATCTGTGCCGTGGATGTGCTGCGAAATCCCCATCCCCCAGAAAATCATACCTGCCTTTGCTCCAGCGAATGTGCGCGCCACATCGCGCAAAACGTCCGGCTCAACGCCGCATATCTCTGACATCTTTTCGGGGGTAAAGCCCTTCAGGTGTTCTTTTTCAGCTTCCCAGTTTTCGGTGTACCCTTGGATATACTGCTGATCATAAAGGTTTTCTTCGACGATCACATGCATGATGGCATTCAGCATGGACACATCTGCACCGGGACGAAATTGCAGCATATGGCTGGCAAAACGCTTCAATGCCTGCCCGCGTGGATCCATCACGATAAGCTTGCCGCCGCGCTTGGTAAACTGCTTGAAATAAGTCGCAGCAACAGGGTGATTTTCGATCGGATTGGCCCCGATCACAATCGCGACGTCTGCATTCTCAATCTCATTAAAAGTAGCTGTAACAGCTCCCGAACCGACATTTTCCATCAAAGCAGCGACGGATGATGCGTGACATAACCGTGTGCAATGGTCGACGTTATTGTGCCCGAACCCCTGACGTATCATCTTTTGAAACAGATAAGCCTCTTCATTAGTGCATTTGGCACTGCCAAAGCCTGCGACTGACTTACCGCCCTTTTCGGATTTCAGGTCCGACAAGCCCTTGGCAGCGAAATCAAGCGCTTCGTCCCAAGTTGCCTCCCGAAAATGAGTTTTCCAGTTCGCTGGGTCAACGTTCAGGCCCTTTGCAGGCGCATCGTCGCGGCGGATCAGGGGTTTGGTCAGCCGGTGGTCATGTTGAATGTAATCAAAACCGAAGCGACCTTTTACGCAAAGCCGGCCTTCGTTCGCCGGGCCATTGATCCCTTCGACGAACTTCACCTTTCCGTCTTTGACTTTCAGCGACACCTGACAGCCGACACCACAGAACGGACAAACAGATTCCACCTCGGAATCGTAATCTGCAGTATCCCCCATTTGGTTTTCATCGACGACTGTCGCCGGCAATAGCGCGCCTGTCGGGCAGGCCTGTACGCATTCTCCACAGGCGACACAGGTGCTGTCCCCCATGGGATCAGCGAAATCGAATGTTGGATAAGAGTCATGGCCCCGGCCTGACATGCCGATCACGTCGTTAACCTGCACTTCACGGCACGCCCGAACACACAACCCACATTGAATGCACGCATCCAGATTGACGCTCATTGCGACGTGGGAACTGTCCAGCATCGGAATCCGCTCCTTTTCCAGCGGGGGTAATCGGCTATCGGAAACGCCATTCAAGTCCGCCATATCCCAAAGATGCGACGACTTGTCGTGCGCCTCTTCCCGCGCCGGCTGGTCAGCCATAAGCATTTCGACAACCATCTTGCGCGCGGATTCAGCGCGGGCGGAATTGGTTGTAACGACCATGCCTTCCAACGGTTCGCGGATGCACGACGCTGCGAGCACGCGTTCGCCTTCGATCTCAACCATACAAGCGCGACAGTTACCATCCGGACGATAACCCGGTGCCGGTTTGTGGCACAGATGCGGAATCACAAGGCCCCGACCATTCGCAACTTCCCAGATTGTCAGTCCTGCGTCGGCCGCAACTTCTTTGCCATCCAGCATGAAACGGATCTTGTCAGACATAACTCAAACCTCCTCCGGGAAGTGTTTCATTGTCAGTCGGATCGGATTGGGTGCCGCCTGCCCCAGCCCGCAGATCGATGCATCACCCATGGCAACGCAAAGCTCTTCCAACAATGGCTGGTCCCAGGATTTGGCCTGCATTAGTTTCACAGCCTTTTCGCACCCAACGCGGCAAGGCGTACATTGGCCACAACTTTCGTCTTCAAAAAAGCGCAGCATGTTAAGCGCAGCCGCTTTGACGCTGTCCTGATCCGACAACACAACCACCGCAGCCGATCCAATAAAGCTGCCCAAAGGCTGCAGAGTATCAAAATCAAGCGGTACATCATCAATCGACGCTGGAAGCAGGCCGGCGGATGGGCCACCCGGCTGATATGCTTTGAACTCATGACCGTCCAGCATCCCGCCAGCAGCTGAAATAATATCGGTAATGGTGGATCCGGCGGGTAGTTCGTGAACGCCCGGTTTTTTTACTCGCCCCGAGACAGAATAGCTGCGCAATCCGGTGCGGCCATTATGTTCGACGCTAGACATGATCTGTGGGCCTTCACGCAGGATACGCGCCACCCAATGCAAAGTTTCAACATTGTGCACCAGCGTAGGACAGCCAAAAATCCCGACCTGAGCCACGAAAGGTGGACGATGTCGGGGAATGCCACGCTTACCTTCGATCGACTCGATCATCGCCGATTCTTCGCCGCAGATATAAGCCCCAGCCCCGCGGCGCAGGTCAATAAACCCTGACTCTACAATACCAGCGCTTTCCAGCGCCTCGATCTCTTTTGCAAGAATATGCAGCACTGCCGGATATTCGTCCCGCATGTAGATAAAACAAGTTTCAGCCTCAACAGCCCACGCCGCGATCAGCATCCCCTCAAGAAACAGATGCGGATGGCGCTCCAGATGGAATCTGTCCTTAAACGTTCCCGGTTCACCCTCGTCGCCATTAACCGCCAAGTAGCGCGGCCCGGGTTCGGCCCGGACAAAGCGCAGTTTCTTTCCTGCGGGAAATCCGGCACCTCCAAGCCCGCGTAGCCCGGCGCTTAACACCAAATCCAATTCGACTTCCCAGTCGCCATTGTCCCGCAATTGAAGCAGTTTGTCGTAGCCCCCATTTGCCCGATAGCCGTCAAATCCCTCGTAGGGCGGAATATGCGCGTGAACTTCCCCGGCGGAGATCGCCGCATGTACTTTTTCAGGCGTTGCATGGTCAATATGGGCATGTCCCAGTTCAAGAACGGGTGCCGTATCGCAGCGGCCCATGCACGGTGCGCGCAAAACGCGGACATCAGCCGGGTCCAGACCTTCTTCCAAAGCGCTCTTTAACGCCTGTGCGCCGGCAAGTTCACAGGACAGGCTATCACACACTCGAATGGTCAACGCGGGTGGCGGAACCTCGCCTTCCTTTACAATGTCAAAGTGCGCGTAGAAGGTTGCTACCTCATATATTTCAGCCATCGACAAGCGCATTTCCTCGGCCAAAGCACGCAGATGCGCCGCACTCAAATGGCCGTATTCATCCTGTATCAAATGCAGAAATTCTATCAACAGATCGCGACGGCGCGGTCTCTCCCCCAACAAGGCTCGCACATTGTGCAATGCCTGGTCTTCAAACTGGCGCCCCTTTGGAGTATGACGCCCCTTGCCTTTGCCTGATTTCCAGACACCTGGTCTGGTTTCGTGAACGGTCATGCGCAGCCCTCCCTGACCTGAGTCCCTTCGCAGGTACCGACTATAGTTTCCAATATAATTTTTGGAACACGCAATTCGCTTTAGTTATAATGCGGCCTCGACTGCTCTTCTTAACGCCTTCACCATCGGTAAGACCGGCGTCTGATCCTTGATCGACATTCCGATCGTGAAGGTAACGTCAGGCTTAGTCAGATCGAATTGGACAGTCGAAGGTAGCGCGAGAAAAGTTTCTGCCACGCCAACCGGTGCGATGGTTGCCGCATTGCCACTTGCCACCTGTGCCAGAACAGCCGTGAATCCAGTCGCTTCCATTACAATTGTCGGAATGGCTGATACTTCGTCAAATACCGCATCAATAAGTTGACGGTTGCGCATATTCGGCGTTAGCAGACACAACGGAAGCCGTGCTGCTTCGGACCAGGTTATCTGCCCGCCAGTCCGCAACGACAAGGACTGAGGCGCGATCAGTACATAACGCTCATCGTAAAGTTTAACTGTTGTTTCCGGGTCGGCATCCTCAAAGTACATGATTCCAGCATCCAAAGAGAAATCATCCAGCCGGATCTCGATCTGCCGGGTGGAAAGTGAATGGATTTCGACTGAAAGGTTCGGATGATGTTTTCGTAATTGAGATGATACGCGCGCTGCGAATGGCATTGCCGTTGGAATAACGCCAAGTGCAAGTTTGCCATCCAGATTGTTGCTAAGCGCGTCGATTTCCTGGCGCAGTCCCTCGGCATCCGCGAGAAGTTTGCGAGCCCACTTCAATACAACTTCGCCCTCTCTTGTGAACCCTAGGAATGTGTTGCCTCGGCGCACGAGTGGCAATGAAAAACGATCTTCCATCTTGCGGATCCGGGTCGAGAACGCGGGCTGAGATATGTTGCAGTCCAAAGCGGCCCGCGAGAAGTTGCGATGGCGTGCCAACGACACGAGCAATTGCAAATCACGTAAGTCGACGTCAGCGCCTCTGGGCTTTGTATTTGTCATTCTTGCCCACCCTAAATACCCTGCGTCCAAATTAGGTATCTGCACGGACTTGCGCCAGAAGATTCGCTCGGGAGGGTATGCATTTGAGCCAGAAAATGAAAACGATCGAAATGAGGGAAGCTGGAGGGCCGGAGGTTCTGGAAGTTGGTGAACGCGCGTTACCCGAGGTGCGTGCAGGCGAAGTTTTGGTTCAGGTCGACGCAGTAGGTGTCAATGGTCCTGATCTGGTGCAACGCCGCGGGCACTACCCCCCACCCAAAGGGGCATCGGACCTGTTGGGGCTGGAAGTGTCCGGCGAGGTTACAGCCTGCGGTTCCGGCGTGGACAGATGGGTCGTTGGCGACAAAGTCTGCGCGCTGACAAATGGCGGTGGATATGCTGAATATGTTGCGATCGATGCCTCCCACTGCCTGCCAATCCCAAAAGACGTTACGCTGACGGACGCCGCCGGTTTGTGTGAAACCTATTTCACGGTCTGGAGCAATCTGTTCTTCGGGCAAAAAATCACGTCTGGGCATGTCCTACTAGTTCATGGCGGCGCTGGCGGGATCGGTTCAACCGCAATCCAACTTGGCAATCAGCTTGGGTACGAGGTGTACACAACCTGCGCCAGTCTAGGTGACTGCGAGTATGCAGAGGGTCTCGGCGCAAAACGCGCGATCAACTTTCACGAAGAAGATTTTGTCGACATCGTTCGTGCAGCGGGGGGTGCCAATATGATCCTCGACATCATTGGTGGCGACTACGTTGCACGCAACATCAAGGCGGCGAGCCCTGATGCCCGCATTGTGCAACTGGCGTTTAACGCCGGGTCGAAGGTCGACATAAACCTGATGCCGATCATGCTCAAACGGCTGGTCTACACCGGCTCAACCCTACGTTCTCGCCCTGAAGTGTTCAAAGCTGACGTCGCTACCGATCTGGAGGCCAAGATTTGGCCGCTCTTTGCGCAAGGTTACCTGGCTGCGCAAACGCATCACATTTTTCCCTTTGCGCAGGCTAAAGAGGCACACGAAATGATGGAAGAAGCCGCCCATCGCGGAAAAATACTACTTTCACCAACGGCCTGAGCGATAAGTAGGCCATGCACACCAGAATACCGCAGTTATCGGTGACAGAACAATCTAGATGGTCAATTTTGGATGGTTAGGGCAAACTGGGACAAACGCGTTTGTAAAAAGGCTACCAGTCATTAGGCCCTATCAAATATCAGACAAATGACATTAACCTGCAGGAGAGATTAATGAATATCCATGAACATCAGGCCAAAGAGGTTCTCAAGACCTTCGGCGCGCCTGTCTCAAAAGGCGTGGCGATCACCAGCCCTGACGAAATAGAGGCTGCCGTGGCTTCATTGCCGGGGCCAGTCTGGGTCGTGAAAAGCCAGATTCACGCCGGGGGGCGCGGGAAAGGCAAATTCAAGGAACTGGACGAAGATGCAAAAGGCGGTGTGCGCGTGTCGTTCTCTGCCGAAGAGGCAACAGCCAATGCTCGCGAAATGCTGGGCAAGACTCTTGTGACCAAGCAGACCGGTCCGGCAGGCAAACAAGTGAACCGCATATTCATTGAAGACGGTGCCGACATTGACCGCGAGCTTTATCTCTCGATTCTGGTTGATCGCGAAACTGGCAATGTTTCGTTTGTGGCGTCAACCGAAGGCGGGATGGACATCGAAGCCGTTGCCGAGGAAACCCCTGACAAAATCCACACGATTGGAATTTCTCGGTCAGCAGGCGTCACGGATGCGGATGCAGAAAAACTTGCTGACGCTTACGAATTAACCGATGGCGCGCGCGCTCAAGGCAAGAAATTGTTCGCCGCACTTTACGAAGCGTTCACCAGCAAGGACATGAGCCTTCTAGAAATTAACCCGCTGATCGTTACCAAATCAGGCGACGTTGTGGTGCTGGATGCCAAAGTCTCTTTTGATGGCAATGCGCTTTTTCGCCATCCGGATCTGATGGCTTATCGAGATGAGACAGAAGAAGACGCGAAAGAACTGGAAGCCTCGAAATACGACCTCGCCTACATCGCCCTTGATGGCGAAATTGGCTGCATGGTCAACGGGGCCGGACTGGCGATGGCCACAATGGACATCATCAAACTATATGGTGCTGAGCCTGCAAACTTTCTCGATGTGGGTGGTGGAGCGACAACGGAAAAAGTAACCGCCGCGTTCAAAATCATTACTTCTGATCCAAACGTCAAAGGTATCTTGGTCAACATTTTCGGCGGCATTATGCGGTGTGATGTGATCGCCCAAGGGGTTGTGCAGGCCGTCAAAGACGTGGGACTCAAAGTACCTCTGGTCGTCCGGTTGGAGGGCACCAAGGTCGCCGAGGGCAAAGCCATCATTAATGAAAGCGGTCTGAATGTGATCGCCGCAGACGATCTGGACGATGCTGCCCAGAAAATCGTCAAAGCCGTCAAAGGGTAAGCACATGTCAATTCTCATCAACAAAGACACCAAGATCATCGTGCAGGGCCTGACCGGCAAAACGGGTACGTTTCATACTGAACAGGCGCTGGCCTATCACGGCACCAAGATGGTTGCAGGTACGCACCCCAAAAAAGGCGGGACCGATTGGACCGGCGCAAATGGTGAAACTCTCCCGATCTTTGCCAGCGTTGGAGAGGCAAGAGAAGCAACTGGCGCCACCGCCAGTGTGATCTATGTGCCCCCCGCTGGTGCTGCCGCCGCAATCGAGGAAGCAATTGATGCTGGCATCGATCTGATCACCTGCATCACTGAGGGTGTACCGGTTCAGGACATGGTTCGCGTGAAAGAAAAACTTGATGCGTCCTCCAGCCGACTGGTCGGCCCAAACTGCCCCGGCCTTTTGACGCCAGACGAATGTAAGATCGGAATCATGCCCGGAACGATTTTCAAAAAAGGATCGGTCGGGGTTCTGTCGCGCTCTGGCACACTCACTTACGAGGCCGTCTTCCAAACCACGGTTGCCGGCCTTGGTCAGACAACAGCAGTCGGGATTGGCGGCGATCCGGTTAAGGGAACTGAATTCATCGACGTATTGGAGATGTTCCTCGCCGATCCGGAAACCCAATCCATCATCATGATTGGCGAGATTGGCGGCTCTGCAGAAGAGGATGCGTCCCAGTTCCTGAAGGACGAGGCGGCAAAAGGTAGGTTCAAGCCAACAGTTGGTTTCATCGCAGGTCGCACAGCACCGCCCGGTCGCACAATGGGGCACGCAGGGGCGGTGATTTCGGGCGGAAAGGGAGGCGCGGATGACAAGATCGAAGCCATGCGGTCCGCGGGAGTACACGTGTCTCCGTCGCCAGCGAAACTGGGCGAAACATTGGTCGACATGCTCGAGTAAACTTTATTCCCCCGGGGACATTTTGTTGACCTTGGGGGAGAAGCAGCGTTGCTACTAATGTTTCTAACCTTACGTTCTAAGCCAACACACTGACAAAGGCTTAGATTGCAACAAACTTGCTCTGCCAAATTAGGTGCAGAAGTCTACAGAAAAGGCCTGTCATGCCCTTCAAAATACTCATACTTGGCGCGTCATATGGCTCGCTTCTTGGAAGCAAATTCGCGGCCGCAGGGCATGACGTTACGTTGGTCTGCCGCACCGAGACGGCAAACCTCATCAATACCAAGGGAACGGAAGTTCGCATCAAATTGCGCAACGAGGACGCTCACCGTAGTTTCTTTTCGCGGGATTTGGCTGGCAGTACTGTCGCCGTTATCCCAGAACAGGCAAAGCCCGAAGAATTCGATCTGGTTTGCCTCGCCATGCAAGAGCCGCAGTATTCTCACCCTTCTCTTCGGGATTTGCTTGCACGTACCGCTCAGGCAAAGGTTGCCTGCATGTCAATTATGAACATGCCACCGCTGCCCTATATGAAACGCATACCCGCGCTCGATTGTGGTGGGCTTCGCGACGCGTACCTTAACCCCGAAATCTGGGACTTGTTTGATCCCAGTCTCATGACACTCTGTTCTCCGGATCCGCAAGCATTCAGACCGCCCGAGGAGGGGCCAAATATCCTTCATGTCGGCCTGCCTACTAATTTTAAGGTATCAAAGTTCGATGATCCTGAGCTTGATGGTATGCTTCAAACGTTGGAGACTGATATCAACGCCTACCGGATTGACGGAAAAGACGTGCCGGTCAAACTCCGGGTATTTGACTCCCTGTTTGTTCCGTTTGCCAAGTGGGCGATGCTTGCGACTGGCAATTATCGTTGCATCACAGCAGACGGACCGCAATCCATCAAAGACGCTGTGCATGGTGACATCGCGAAGTCAGAGGAAATCTATGACTTTGTAAACGATGTCGTAGAACGTCTGGGTGCGGACCCGGCTGACATGGTTCCGTTCAGAAAATACGCAGCGGCAGCTCAGAACCTATTGAAACCTTCTTCTGCTGCGCGTGCCGTCTTTTCTGGCGCGAAGAATATCGAACGCGTTGACAAGCTCACCAAACTGACCGCGAGCTCTTTGGGGATGTCCCATCCCGCGAACCTCGAAGCCGTGCAGATCGTCGACGCTTTGCTGATCGCGAACCAAGAGGAAACGGCATAGCGCGGTGCGATGAAGGTGCGCGCAAGCCTGATCTGATCAAAACGCCCGACCCCTCTTTCATGTTGCACCCCTGTCGCCTAAGACGAACCGGCAGGAGAATATGTAGCAATGTCCAACATCACCCTCATTCGACACGGTCAGGCGAACACCGGCGCCCGTGACGAAATCAGCTATGATTGCCTTAGCGAACTTGGTCACCAGCAAGCATCCTGGCTGGGTGAACATCTGCGCGAAACAGAATCAGCTACATCGCGCCTTTATTGCGGAACCTTGACCCGACATATTCAGACCGCAACTGCAATGGGTATGGATGACGGTTTTCATCAGGATGCCCGATTGAACGAGATCGAATATTTTACTCTTGCTAAGTTGCTGAAAGTGCAGCAAGGCGTCGCGATACCAACCGAACGTGAAGGCTTCATATCTCATCTACCAATGGTTTTTTCTGCGTGGCAGGATGGCCTGATCAAGGACCCGCCTGAAAGTTTTCAAACCTTCGAAGATCGCGTCGCTGGAGCCTTGGATGACATCTCACAAGGTGAGGGACCAGCTTTAGTCGTCACATCCGGTGGATTGATCGCCATGGTAATGCGATCGTTGCTTGGCCTTGATATCCCCGCAACGGCGCGCGTCGCGTTGGCGATCATGAATACCTCGATGCACCGGTTTCACACTATCGGTGAAACGCTATCGCCCGTCCTGTTCAACGCGGTGCCACATCTGGATGTGCCAGACCGGCATTTCGCGCAGACCCACCTATAAATCTTGTACTGGAAATTAGTTGTTCACGCTTCATTACTCACCAGGTTCCGTATCTGCCGCCGTGGCGATCATTTTGAATGAAGTTGGTGCGCCCTACGAGAAGGCCCGCGTAAATTTCGATATCGCTGAGCAAACAAAACCAGATTATCATAAGATCAACCCAAAGGGCCGTGTCCCTGCGTTGCAAACAGGCGACGGGATACTAACTGAAACCGCCGCAATCCTGGACTACCTTGCGGCGCTGTTTCCGGATGCTGAACTTGTCCCAGAACGCCCATTTGATGCAGCGAAGATGCGTAGTGTGATGACATTCATCGCTAGCACCTGGCACGTCAACCATGCAATGGGTGGACGGGGATCGAGATGGGCTCGGAACCAGTCAAGTTTTGAAGACATGAAGTCAAAGGTGACCGAGAACGTCAGCGGCAATTGTGACTACTTTGAGCGTGACGTTTTTCAAGGACCGTTTGTTATTGGTGATCGGTATTCGCTGGCTGACCCCTATCTGTTTACGGCCACCACGTGGCTGCCAAGCGACGGCGTAGATATCGCTGATTATCCGCGCCTGCACGATTTTCAGACCCGTATGTGGGGCCGCCCGTCTGTTCAAAAGGCAAAAGCTGACGGTTTCTTTTAAGGATCACGTGACATGACACATCTCTGGGTACGGGCAGAACAAAGGCCCAATGAGCAAAGGGTCGGCCTGACACCAGACGGTGCGAAAACTCTCCTGGATCACGGCATCAAAGTCACAGTCGAAGAAAGCTCGACTCGCGCGATCCCAATTAAAGGGTATAAGGACGCGGGCTGTAGCATTGCATCCGAGAGCCAGTGGCCGGAAGCCCCCGACGACGCAATTATATTTGGACTGAAGGAACTTCCCGAAGACAGCACGCCGCTCAGTCATAAGCACATCCTATTTGGTCACGCGTACAAAGGACAACCTGATGGCCAAACCCTGCTCAAACGGTTTCACACCGGCGGCGGTACGCTTTACGATCTGGAATACCTGGTAGATGAAACCAGCCGGCGCGTTGCAGCTTTCGGATACTGGGCGGGATATGCAGGCGCGGCAGTTGCCCTGAAATGTTGGGCGGCACAACAACGTGGCGGCATTGCTGATCCGGTGAGCGTTTATGGCAGTTCAACGATCCTTGAGTGTGACCTGCTCGCGGAGCTGGACGCTGTGGTAACCGAACGCCCGAACGCGTTGGTTATTGGGGCATTGGGCCGTGTCGGTACCGGGGCGTCAGAACTTTGCGACGCGATGGGGGTCGCTGTCACCAAATGGGACATGGCTGAAACTGCTCGCGGCGGGCCGTTCCCCGAAGTATTGGAACATGACATTTTTCTGAATTGTATCCTGGCGCGCCCAGGCACACCGGTATTTGTGCCAGCCAATGCGACAACAGGTCCTCGCAGCCTCTCCGTGATAGGGGACATCGCGTGCGATCCGGACAGCGATTTTTCCCCGATAAAAGTCTATGATCGCACAACAACATGGGACGCCCCTGCACTGCGCATCCAAGAGGATCCAGTGTTGGACGTGACGGCTATCGATAATCTTCCATCAATGCTGCCGGTGGAAAGTTCGCAGGACTTTGCCGAACAGCTTTTACCGTCGCTCCTGACGTTGGATGATCTTTTGGCGGGCGTATGGGGGCGTGCAAAATCAACATTTGACGAACATATTGGCCGGCTGAAACCCTAATGGGGTGACATAAGATTGTCTTCCTCATCTGATGCGGAAATTCCCAGCGCATCGAGTCCGTTTTCCAGATGGTCCGACATATGCGGCGTCCCGATCAGATAGTCAGCCGTTGGTGTAGAAGCCTCGCGTTTTGCTGTCGACACCGCTTCTACGAGATCCTCCGGTTCAAAGCTGCCCCGCCCAATCCACATGATTGCAACCAACTCTGCCTGTGCGTCTTCGTTCAACCGATCAATCAGCCCGCGCAATTCACCTTCGGCCCGAACCAATTCGCGCCCCATCAATATGATCTGCGCGATTTGCCCTTTGGAAATATCAAGCATGCCGAGGCCCCCTTACATTTAGTATAGCATAATCTGACAGCAATTCGCAGTCTGTCGTCTTTGATCCTGCTCAAACAAAGAAAAATTGGCTGGGGCAGTAAATTCAGCAATGGTTACTGACAATTTGCGTCAGTAGGTTTGGTGTAGACTGGGTCCGAATTTCCCGTCCTCCGGATACAGCAAATGAACCGCGAAACCGGCAGCTATCAGCTAGGCCTTATTATTATCACCTGCTCAGCAGTCGCGTGGAGCACTGCCGGTTTATTCACCCATGTCATCGCGGTTAATACCGGCACAATGCTGGTCTGGCGCGGACTTTTTGGCGCGATTGGTATTTTGTCGGTCATCCTGCTTCTCGAAGGTCGCAGCGGCTTCACTGGCTTTACCAAATTGGGCATTCCGGGATGGATGTTCGCGATCATCTCGGCAATCGGGATGTTGTGCTTCATTTTCGCCCTGCGCACCACAACCGTTGCGCATGTATCAATAATTTATGCCACCGTCCCGCTGGTCGCTGCAGCGCTTGCGTGGATTGTCATGCGCGAGCGCCCGACGAAAAGCGCAATCATCGCCAGCCTTTTTGCCTTAATCGGGGTCGGGATCATGGTTGGCTTCAGCCTTGAGGGGGATCTTTTTGGCGACTTACTCGCCTTTGGGATGACGCTGGTGCTTGCCATTATGATGGTCATTTCGCGGCGGTATCAATCTTTGCCGATCATGCCAGCCGCATGTTTGTCTGCATTGCTGAGCGGACTGGCCGCCATCCCACTTGCTGAAGGTATCGACGTAACCGTGGATCAACTGGGCCTTCTGGCCCTGTTTGGCGTGGTGAATTCCGCCGTTGGACTGGCCCTGTTTTCGCTGGGCGCGCGAATGCTACCACCCATAGAAACGGCATTGATCACCGCACTGGACGCACCGCTTGCACCAATCTGGGTCTGGATATTTTTTACCCAAGCCATAAGTGGCGCCACCATGATCGGCGGCGGGATTGTCTTTGCAGCCGTACTGGCCCATCTTCTCCATCAAAAAGGGATATCCCGATAGCTTTGCTCACGTTTCGGGTTTGGTCAGCGGCACAACATTCGCGACATCATCCGGCGCAAGTTCCTCAAAATCAAAATTGTCCAGCCGGGTTGCGCGCTTTCCGGCCCGTTCTGCTGCTGTGTTGATCCCATCAAGGTCCGCGCGCGCCTGACCAAAATGGGTGTTAAGTTTGTCTACTTTTTCCACGACGATCTCAACGTCCCGGTGTAGCATCTTCAGCGTCTTGCGAATGGCCCCGGCCTGTTCGCGCATCCGCGCATCTTTCAATATTGCACGCATAGTGTTGAGAGTGGCCATGCATGTTGTTGGCGACACGATCCAAACACGCGCCGCAAATCCTTCACGTACCAATTCTGGAAAGTTGGCGTGTAATTCCGCGTAAACAGCCTCGGATGGCAAGAACATCAATGCGCCGTCGGCGGTCTCTCCTTCCAGAATATACTTGTCCGAAATGGCCTTGATATGGGTCTTGACCGCAATGCGCATTGCCTTGGCAGCCTCGTTAAGTTCCCGATCGGTCTTGGCGTTCCTAAGCGCTTCGTAGGCTTCCAACGGAAATTTGCTATCGATAACAATTGGCCCCGGCGGGTTAGGCAAATGGATTAGACAGTCCGCACGCTTGCCATTGCTCAGCGTCGCCTGCAATGCATAGCTGTCCTTGGGCAGAGCCTTGGATACGATGTCATTCAACTGAATTTCACCAAATGCCCCACGTGTCTGTTTGTTGCTTAGAATGTCCTGCAACGACAGCACATCACCACTAAGCTTGGTAATGTTTTCCTGCGCTTTATCTATGGTCGCCAACCGTTCCTGCAACTGGGTCAAAGAAGTCGTCGTCTGTTTGGAGGACCCATGCAACGTCTCGCGCATCCGTTCCTGCATTTCGGCCAACGTCCGTGCTGATTTCATCGCGTTTTCAGCCAGCCGATCGTTCATTTGCTGCTGAACTGACGAAAGCCGCGCCTCCATTGTCTGGATCACTTGTGTTTGGGCATTTGCCTGCGTGTCGGAGACGGTTTGCAAGCCGCCGCGCAACTGTTCTTGCCCCATGCCGAGTTGCTGCACATTCTGATCCAAAAGGCCAATCTGCTGGGACAGCGGAGCTGCCATTTTGGCAGAGGCAGAGGCCGAGCGGACCGCCATGATCAATAGCACAAACACCAAAAAGATAAGAACTGCACCGACCAGAGCTACAATCACTACCGGGTCATCTAACGATAAGGGTTTCCCTGCAATTTCAATCATGTGCGTCCAAACAGCCGCTCTATGTCTGACAATTTCAATTCGACATAGGTCGGGCGTCCATGATTACACTGACCAGAATGTGGCGTTGCTTCCATCTCGCGCAAAAGCGCGTTCATCTCTTCGGCCCTCATCCGTCGCCCCGAACGAATTGATCCATGGCAAGCAACCCGGCTCAGGATCGCCTCAATACGCGCAGGAACAGCATTGCTTTCGCCCTGATCAGCAAGCTCATCAAGGATATCCAGCACAAGGGCGCGAGCGTTCACCTCGCCTAGAATGGCCGGCGTTTCACGGATAGCGATGGCGCCCCCACCAAATGGTTCAATGGTTAAACCAAATTTATTCAGCTCGTCAGCGGCATCTGTCAGTCGCACGCAGTCGGCATTCGACAGCTCAACAATTTCCGGTATCAGCAGCGCTTGGGCGGCCACACCATTTTCGGCCATCTGACGCTTGAGTTTCTCATATACAAGTCGTTCATGTGCCGCGTGTTGATCCACAATGACCATGCCGGTCGAAGTTTGGGCGATGATGTAGTTTTCATGTACTTGTCCGCGCGCCGCGCCCAATGGATAGTCATCTGGATGCGGCTCTGTTGTCGAAGCAACGTCATCCGACTGAACATCGACGCGGCCGAATACTGGAGCTGCTTCTTGAAAAACCGGCGCGTAGGGCGCTGCTGTGGGCCGATCCATCTGATAGACCCGAGCTCCACCAGAAGGTTCCGGCATCATTGCACCTAACGTCGCATCAGCGACCGTGCTGGACGCGCGATGCCCCGCTTCTGCCAGAGCGTGACGCAGAGCAGATACAATCAAACCGCGAGCCAAGCCGGGGTCACGAAACCGCACCTCTGACTTGGCTGGGTGGACGTTCACGTCCACTAAATGGGGGTCGCAATCCAAAAACAGCGCCGCAGCCGGGTGTCTGTCGCGCGAAAGAAAATCGAAATACGCACCCCGCAATGCACCGATCAGCAACTTGTCTTTTACGGGGCGTCCATTCACAAACAGATATTGCGCCACAGCCGAACCGCGCGAATAGGTTGGCAGAGCCGCATATCCAGATAAATGCAACCCTTCGCGCACTGCATCAATTCTTAGCGAATTGTCGGCAAACTCCCGACCGAGGACCGATCCTAATCGACCGTGCAGTGCGTCAAACATATCACCGGTTTCGGCGTCAGCGCGAAAAGTCTCACGACCTTCGTCGCCGCCAGATACGTCCCGCAAAACGAAACTGACGAATGGCTGGGCCATAGCAAGACGCTTGATTATGTCAGTAATTGCCTGGCTTTCGGCCCGATCTGTCCGCATGAATTTTAGTCGCGCTGGCGTCGCGTAAAACAAGTCTCGGAGTTCGACAATCGTTCCGGCACTCAACGCCGCGGGCCTTACAACCCCCATATGCCCTCCTGCAACGGAAATTGCCGCAGCATCGTGACCGGTCATGCGAGACGTGATTGTCAGCCTGCCAACTGCCCCGAGAGAAGGAAGCGCCTCGCCACGAAATCCGAAAGTTTGGATATTCAACAGGTCAGTGCCGTCGATTTTTGACGTCGCATGGCGTGACAAGGCTAGCATCAGGTCCTGCGGCGCAATTCCGCATCCGTCATCTGTTACGCAGATCAGAGTTTTTCCACCATCTGCGATCGCAACATCTATTCTGCGGGCGCCGGCGTCGATAGCATTCTCGACCAGTTCTTTGACGGCAGATGCCGGGCGTTCGACCACTTCACCAGCCGCAATACGATTAATTGCCGCGTCATCCAATTGCCTGATAACGGGAGGGCTTTCGCCTATATTGGGGTCAGGTTGCGCCATGACGCTAAACCTAGCATGACTGGCGGCGATTCTGCCATACGATTGTTCAGACTTTCGACGCGTGTTCAGAGCGGCGGATGACGATTGACATCCTTGTAAAGCAGATACCGAAAAGGTTCGTTCCCGGTGGCAATGCAGGCCTGAGGGCAAAAAGCGCGCAACCACATGAAATCGCCCGGCCCTACACTGACCCAGTCCTTGTTGAGCAAATAGTCAGCTGTGCCTTGTAACACGTAAAGCCCGTGCTCCATGACGTGAGTTTCGGCAAAGGGAATGCGCCCCCCAGGTTGGAACGTCACGATATTTACATGCATGTCGTGACGCAGATCACCCGGATCAACAAAACGCGTCGTGGCCCAGACCCCATCACAATCGGGCATCTCACTTGGTGCAACGTCCCGGTCAGATGTGACAAATGCTTCCGGGGCATCCAGACCTGGGGCGGGCTCATATCTTTTGCGCACCCAGTGGAATTGCGCCGTTCCGGCGCCGGTGTTTTTCAGCGACCAGTCTGACCCCGCCGGGATATAGACATAGCTGCCCGCGCTCAACCGATGTGAAACGCCGCCTAGTATCATCGTCAGGCTGCCATTGGTAACCAGTAAGACCGCCTGTGCGTTGGCATCCGGCTCAGGTGTTTCGCTTCCCCCACCAGGCGCAAGTTCAACAGCATATTGCGCAAAAGTTTCGGCAAAACCGCTGAGCGGCCGCGCAAGAATCCACGTTCGTGCACCGTGCCAACCGGGTAGTTCACTCGTAACAATATCTCGCATCGTGAGGGCTGGCAGGACAGCATAAGCTTCGGTGAAGACTGCGGTTCCGTTGGGATCGACTGTCTGATCGGGAAGACCGCCGGGCGGAAATGCGTAACTCATAGTAGTTCCTTCAGTCGCAATTGGGCAATGCGTTCAACTTGTTTGCAGGCAGTTTGAAACTCAGTGCCAGTGTCATTGCCGACCCGGGTTTGAAAAGCCGCCAATATGCTAGACTTTGAGTGGTCGCGAACAGCGATGATGAAGGGGAAACCGTGTTTTTCGACATAGGCCGAATTTAGCGACGTAAACGCAGCATGTTCCTCAGCCGTTAATGCATCCAGCCCGGCACCCGCCTGTTCGGCAGTACTTTCCGCAGTCAGTCGCTTGGCCGCCGCTAATTTTCCGGCCAAATCTGGATGTGCCGTCAAGACGCTCAGTCGTTTTTCATAGCTGGCGCTGCGAAACATACGGGCGAGTGCTGAGTGCACTCCGGCGGCGCTGTCGTGTGCAGGCCCAAGTTCTAGGTCATACGCGCGCTCAGCGATCCAGGGTGAATGTTCAAAGATGCCGCCGAATGATTTGACAAAATCGGACCTGTCCATTTGCGTTGGCAAAGGCCCAGGCGCATCAGTTGGTCGATGATTCTCCTGCCAGTGCCGCGCGATATCGATACGGCGGGGGCACCATACACCTTTAAAACCTTCGATGTATTCAATAAACCGCGCCAGCGCCTGCACGCGACCGGGCCGCCCGATCAATCGACAATGCAGGCCGATCGACATCATTTTAGCCGAACCTTCGACGCCTTCAGCATAGAGCGCATCAAAGCTGTCCCGCAGATAAGCAAAGAATTGATCGCCAGAGTTGAACCCCTGCGGTGTGGCAAACCTCATGTCGTTGGCGTCAAGCGTATAGGGTATAACCAACTGGTCTCTCTCACCGACGCGCAGCCAATATGGCAAATCGTCGTCATAAGCGTCAGAGACATAGGCAAGTTGCCCGGTTTCCGCGGCCAGCCTGACAGTGTTTTCCGAACAACGACCGGTATACCAACCTTGCGGCGCGTCGCCCGTCACCTCAGTATGCAACCGTATCGCCTCTGCCATATCGGCAGCTTCAGCGTCGGCCGGGTAATCCTTGTACTCGATCCACTTCAGGCCATGACTCGCGATCTCCCAATCGGCATCCTGCATGGCCGCGACTTGCTCGGGGCTACGCGCCAAAGCGGTGGCGACACCATAAACTGTTACGGGAATGCTTGCCTTGGTGAACAATCGATGGAGCCGCCAGAAACCGGCGCGTGCGCCGTATTCGTATATGCTCTCCATATTCCAATGCCGCTGCCCTGGCCAAGCCGCAGCGCCCACTATTTCGGACAGAAACGCTTCTGATCCGGCGTCGCCATGCAAAATGTTGTTTTCGCCGCCTTCTTCATAATTCAGCACAAATTGCACAGCGATCCGCGCGCCACCGGGCCAGTCTGCATCCTGGGGCGTGGCTCCATAACCGTTCATATTGCGAGGGTAACGTTTCATGACAGGCCCATCCTTTGATCCTGCTTCTAATGTATAAAATCAGTAGTGACTTTCAAAATAAAACTGAAACACCTTTATCGCCGACATCTCGGCGGACAAACACCGAGTAGGACCGGTCCTAAGTGTCCAGCGGCGTGCCCATCCGTTTGCGGTGACGGCCCAACAGAGCAGTAAGCGCAAGTATCAAACCGGATACTGTTGCAATCATCCCTGCCGCGCTTACCGCGTTTTCTGAGCCGATCCACAACGGGCCGTATCCTGCCAGAACATAACCAAGGACGGAAGCCAGCGTTGCAAAACCGATGCTCCAAGCGATCTGGTGTTCCAGCCGGTTTGTCATCAACCGTGCCGCGGCTGGGGGGCAGATAAACATCGCGATTACGATGATCGAACCGACTGCATCAAACGCGGCAACAGCTGAAATAGCCGCGACGACAACCAATGCCAGTCCGACAGGGCCTGTACTTATTCCCAATGTCTGTGCAAAGCCTTCATCGAATGTCGAAATCTTGAGCGGGCGCCAAAACAACCAGATGAACAACGTCACGCCGGTCAAAGCCAGCGCAATCCTCGTTAGCTCGATCGGGAGAGTGGACAGAGCGGCCGGATCCAGCAGAGATGGCCAACCGGTCGCATCAAGCCAGATCAGGCTTTCCAGATTGCCGAACAATGCATGTTCCACATCAAGATGAACCGAGGATGTATCAGATTGCTCCAGCAACAGCACGCCGCCGGCAAACATTGTAGTGAATACCACGCCCATTGCAGCACCCGGTTCGATCTGGCCCAGCTTGCGGATCACCTCGATTGCTGCGACAGCGACCAGCGCGGCCCCACCTGCGCCCAGCATCATTGGCCACGTCGTAACGGTACCGGTGATCAAAAAGGCGACCACAATACCGGGCAGAACTACGTGGCTGATGGCATCGCCAATCAACGCCTGTTTACGCAGCACCAGAAAATTACCGGGCAGTGCGCATGCGATGGCGGCGAAGGTCCCGATCAATATTGGTGGAAGGGACAGCGAAACAAATTCTTCACCCATCATGAAGGCACCATTCTGGGCTGGATGAGCCGCGCATCGACATCTTTGATCTGATCCTGGGTCAGTACCAACGAGATGTCGGTCAGACCGTCGTATTGCGCAGCGGCTGCTTCTTGCAGCGGATCGGAACGTACGATTTCCCAACGCTTTTCATCAAGCAGGGCTTTGGCCGCACGTGCGCGACCATTTTCGGTCGCAACCCCGTCGGCGCGTGCAAGGCCAGCGCGTTTCAACAGCCGGATCGTCAGCTTTTCGTAGATGGGCTGTCCCTGTGCCAGCGCCAGAAGCCCTTGACGCAGGTGAACCTCACGCTGGAACCTCAGATGCCGCAATACCGCTGCCAATACGCCACGGTTCGGCGCGACAAAAAGCGATACGAGGAACAGGCAAAAACTGACGAGCACAATGATCGGTCCGGTTGGCAAAGCCGGGGCTGACGCAGAAATCGCAGCGCCCGCATAGCCGGAAAACCCACCCAGCGCCCCAGCCAGCAGGACGACATGATCGGTTCGGTTGCTCCAGAACCGGGCCGTGACCGGCGGGATAATCAGCAACGCAACGATCAGGATCAATCCGACAACTTTCAGCCCGACAACCGTAACCGCCATCACAAGGCCCATCATTGAAAGGTCCATGCGGCTTACGTTCATACCTGTCGATGCCGCATATTCCGGATCAAAGGCGACCAGCGACATTGGGCGTCTCAGCAGCAAAACCAAAGCAAGGACAGCGGCGCCACCAATCGCTATGATCAGCGCATCAGCCCAAAGCATTCCTGCAGTGGACCCCAGCAAGAACCCTTCAAGGCCAGCCTGCCTTCCGCTCGACATAGTTTGGATTGCCGTCAACAGAACAATGCCAAATCCGAAGAAAACAGACAGAACGGCTCCAATGGCGGCATCTTCTGCAAGCCGTGTTTTCTGAGTTAACCAACTGACGCACAATAACCCGACCCATGCGGAAAGGGCAGAACCTACCATCAGACCAACAAGATTCCGCCCGTCCCCGCCCAGCATTACCATTGCGATAAAAGCAAGGCCGACACCCGGCAATGTTGCATGGCTGATTGCGTCGCTGACCAACGCTCGTTTACGCAGAAACAGGAAAGTGCCAGTGACGCCAGCAGCGATACCAAGAAGCGCTGCGCCAATTGCGACGAGAGCAGCGTTGTAGCCCAGCCCCAACAAAAACGCATCGCGCAACATCGTGTTAGCCCGTGATGCCGGACAACTTGTCCATCTGCGCGACGGCAAGGCGCCCGCCGTACGCTGATTGCAAATTCTCGGTGATAAATGTGCTTTCAACCGTGCCTTCGGCCACGCGATTGGTGTTGATCAGGAATACCCTGTCAAAATAATCCCGCACCGTCGACAGGTCGTGATGTACAGCAACGACGGTTTTGCCCTGTGACTTCAATGTATGCAGCACCGAGATGATGGCTTTTTCGGTAGCTGCGTCCACGCCGGCAAATGGTTCATCCAAAAGGTATAAATCCGCGTCTTGGGCCAAGGCCCGCGCGAGAAATACTCGTTGTTGCTGGCCGCCGGAAAGTTGGCCGATCTGACGTTCGGCAAACTCAACCATGCCAACGCGTTCCAGACACTCCAGCGCCGCTGCCCGGTGTTTTGCACGCACCCGACCCAGTAAACCAAGCTCGCGGTAGAGTCCCATCATAACAACATCAAGCACACGCGTCGGAAAATCCCAGTCGACACTGGCACGCTGGGGGACATAGGCAATTCGATGCCGCTGGTCCTCAACGGGTTGGCCGAATACTGTGACCCGACCGGATAACGGCTTGATGATGCCCAGCGCCGCCTTGAGCAGCGTGGATTTGCCTGCGCCATTGGGGCCGATAATTGCGGTCATTGAGCCCGCGAAGACAGTCATATCCACCGAAAATACGGCGGGTTTCTGACCATATGATACCGTCAAACCCCGAATCGCGAGTGGGCTGTCCCCAGTCTCGGCATGTGGGGTGATCTGTCCGTCCGTTGCTGCCAGTTCCAATTGCATCGATCAGAACCCCGCAGTCAGTTGCCCAATCCTGCCGCGCGCTGGGGTCAAAGCACCCAGCGCTTCCGCAATGATTGTGACGTTGTGGTCGACCATACCAAGATAAGTGCCTTCATATGTGCCCTCCGGGCCCATCGCGTCGCTATAAAGTTCTCCACCAATTTTGACGTCATGACCCCGCGCGGCAGCCCCTTCTACCAACGCGCGCATGTTGCGATCAGAGACCGAGCTTTCTACGAACACCGCGCCGATATTGCGCGTGACCAACAGATCGACCATAGCGCTAATACGGTTCAGTCCCGCCTCGCTTTCGGTTGAAATGCCCTGAATGCCCAATACTTCAAATCCGTAAGCCGCGCCAAAATACCCAAAGGCATCATGGGCCGTCAGAAGAACGCGCGCGTCCTCAGGTACTGTATTTAAGGTGTCCGTTGCATAGGTGGCAAGGTCCGACAGCTCAGTGCGGTATTCTGCAGCATTCGCCGCAAAGACATCAGCGCCCTCTGGATACACCTCGATCAATGCGTTCTGCACCTCCGTCACGACATCAGCCCAGATCGTCGGGTCCATCCATACGTGAGGGTCGAATTTATCTGCATATGTATCATGCGCGTGCAATTGGTCTTTGGATAGTCCTTCCGCTACAGCGATCACTGTACGATTGCGGCCCAGATCAAGGAAAAAGTCCTCCATTTGAGCCTCAAGATACAGCCCGTGCCACAGAACCAGATCGGCGCGGGTCATCGCGACAATGTCCGACCGGGTTTGCCGGTAGGCATGAGGATCAACGCCCGGTCCCATCAAGGCCCGCACTTCGACTAAGTCAGCCCCCAAAACGCGCGCCGCATCAGCGATCATACCTGTTGTCGCGACAACTTTGATCTTTGATTGCGCAAACGCTGCCTGACCGCCCCCCAGCGTAGCAGCGGCCGAAACCAGAGCCATGATCACAAAACGTCTGACAAACATCAAAAAAAGGCCTCTCTCGCCTGTGTTTCAGTTCTTTGTGATTGTATATGAGAGTCATTCGCAAGAAAGTCAATGCTATTGCGAATTATTCGCAATAAAGAGACGCCTACAGCTAACCCCCAAAGATGACATGGCTGGAGTGGTGGACCATTCTTCGATCGTGACGTGGGTACAAGATCCGGAATGAAGCGGTATTGCCCAGTTTGATGCATGTCGCCCATCTTGCCTTGGGTTGATTGGCATGACACGCTACTTGCGACTCTATTGTCAGGGATAGAAGATGCTGAGCCAGACCGAAACGTGCGACGCCCAACTGCCGCAAGTTACCGAACCTCGGAATCCGGGCATGCCGCTCGATATGCAGTGGGTGCGCACTGTGCAGGCAAATACGTCGGCAATTGAAAGACGCGCCGCCACTTTGCCGGGCCGACGGTCAGTGAAAAAAGACCATCAGGCCGCTTGGTTGCTGCGCGCAATCACCTGCATTGATCTGACGACATTAGCTGGCGACGACACCGCTGAACGTGTTCGGCGGCTCTGCGCCAAGGCGCGTCAGCCTGTGCGGGCCGATCTGCTGGCAAATCTGGGCATGGATACGATCACGACTGGCGCCGTATGCGTTTATCATGACATGATCGCAACGGCGGTGGCGGTACTGCAGGGCAGCGGCATCCCGGTCGCTGCAGTATCCACCGGTTTTCCTGCGGGGTTATCCCCATTCCATCTGCGCATTCAGGAGATTGAAGAAAGCGTAAAGGCGGGGGCGCAAGAGATCGATATCGTCATTTCGCGTCGACATGTTCTGGGGGGCAACTGGCAAGCGCTGTATGACGAAATGGCGGCATTTCGCACCGCATGCGGAGAGGCCCACGTCAAAGCCATTTTAGCTACGGGCGAACTCGGTACACTGCGCAATGTTGCCCGTGCCTCGTTGATCTGCATGATGGCCGGTGCCGATTTCATCAAAACCTCGACCGGTAAGGAGCCAGTGAATGCGACGTTGCCGGTGACGCTGGTGATGGTGCGCGCTATTCGGGAATATTATGAACGCACAGGCTACCGCGTCGGCTACAAGCCCGCTGGGGGTATTTCGAAGGCCAAGGACGCGCTGGTGTATCTGTCTCTGATCAAGGACGAACTGGGCAATCGCTGGTTGGAGCCGGATCTGTTCCGTTTCGGCGCGTCATCCCTGTTGGGCGATATTGAACGGCAACTCGAACATCATCTCTCTGGACGTTATTCGGCGGGCTACCGCCATCCGATAGGGTAAGACCATGACCGTAAAAGAAATATTCGAAACAATGAACTATGGCCCGGCCCCTGAAAGCGCTGCCGAAGCACTCGCATGGCTGGTCGATCAGGGCGATTCTTTCGGCCATTTCATTGATGGGTCGTTCTCCGATCCGCAGAACAAATTCGAAAGCCGCAACCCGGCAACAGGTGAGGTTCTGGCCCACATAAGTCAGGCGGGTGCCAACGAGGTCGACGCCGCAGTCTCTGCAGCCCGCGCCGCGCAAGGCAAGTGGGAAAAGCTGGGCGGACCCGGCCGGGCGCGGTATCTTTATGCCATTGCCCGATTGCTGCAAAAGCACGCCCGCCTGTTCGCGGTTCTTGAAACCTTGGATAATGGCAAACCCATCCGTGAAAGCCGCGACATTGATATCCCGCTTGCGCAGCGACATTTTTACTACCACGCCGGAATGGCCCAGCTGATGCCCGACGAACTGCCAGACAGGGTTGCACTTGGCGTCTGTGGGCAGATCATCCCGTGGAATTTCCCGCTGCTGATGTTGGCATGGAAAATCGCGCCAGCTCTGGCCATGGGCAATACCGTCGTCCTGAAACCGGCTGAATACACTTCGCTCACAGCGCTGTTGTTTGCGGATATCTGCCAACAGGCAGGGTTGCCCAAAGGTGTTGTCAACATCGTGACCGGCGACGGAGCTGTGGGTGAATTGATTGTGGCGCACAAGAACATCGACAAGATTGCCTTCACTGGGTCAACGTCAGTCGGGCGCAAGATTCGCGAGGCGACGGCGGGGTCCGGCAAGGCGCTCACGCTGGAATTGGGCGGCAAATCCCCTTACATAGTCTTTGATGACGCCGATCTGGATTCCGCGGTCGAAGGGCTGGTCGACGCGATCTGGTTCAATCAGGGGCAGGTCTGCTGCGCCGGCTCCCGATTGCTGGTGCAGGAAAACATTGCCGAATCGTTCTATGCCAAATTGCGCGCGCGAATGGATGGGCTGCGCATTGGCGATCCGCTGGACAAGTGCATTGATGTCGGGTCCATCGTGGATCCGGTGCAACTGTCAGAAATCAAACGCTTGGTTAGCGAAAACGACTCCGGCAACATGTATCAGGCTGCCACTGAAATGCCCGCGACAGGGTGTTACTATCCGCCAACACTGATCACCGACCTGACTGTTTCTGATAAGTTGATGCAGGAAGAAATTTTTGGCCCGGTGCTTGTTGCCACGACCTTCCGCACTCCTTCTGAGGCTGTCGAACTGGCTAACAACACACATTACGGGCTGGCGGCGACGGTCTGGACCGAAAACGTGAACCTGGCGCTGGACCTAGCGCCTAAGCTTGTCGCCGGTATCGTCTGGATCAACGGCACCAACCTGTTTGATGCAGCGGCCGGATTTGGCGGCGTGCGCGAAAGCGGGTTTGGCCGCGAAGGTGGTTGGGAGGGTTTGAGCGCCTATACTAAGCCGAAGGGGCCTGCAAAACCGTTGAAACTGATCGAGGCTTTCTCTGGAGACAAACCACCTCACGATCCAATTGACCGAACTGCCAAACTTTACATCGGTGGCAAACAGTCCCGGCCAGATGGAGGGTATTCCCGACCGGTCTATGGCAAGTCGGGCACCTTACTGGGCCACGCCTCTTTGGCCAATCGCAAGGACGTTCGCAATGCTGTCGAAGCGGCGCAATCGGCGAATGGCTGGTCCAAAACCACAGGGCACCTGCGGGCACAAATTCTTTACTACATTGCTGAAAACCTGTCGGCGCGTGCTGCCGAATTTGCAACGCGTATCAATAGCCTGACCGGCGGACGCAGCGGCAACAAAGAAGTCGAAACATCGATCCAGCGCCTGTTCACCTACGCGGCTTGGGCCGACAAGTACGACGGTCAGGTGCACGGCGTCCCCATACGGGGCGTGGCCCTGGCAATGAAGGAGCCGGTTGGTACCATCGGGATATTCTGCCCGGATGATGCACCGCTTCTCGGATTGGTATCGACGATGGCCCCGGCCATCGCGATGGGAAACCGGGCGGTGCTGGCTGCCTCTGATCCATTTCCACTGGCCGCCACTGATTTCGTGCAAATCCTTGAAACTTCAGATGTTCCGGCGGGGGTGGTAAACATTCTGACTGGATCGCACGCCGAACTTGCACCTCATTTAGCCGGTCACATGAACGTTGACGCTGTTTGGAGCTTCTCGTCGTCTGACCTATCAACCGCCATTGAAAGAGAATCCGCCGGAAACGTCAAACGCACCTGGGTGAATCATGGCCGTGACCGTGATTGGTTTGGCCCAAGCGGGCATGGACGTGCATTTTTGGAGGCATCAACCGAAGTCAAGAATATCTGGGTTCCCTACGGCGAGTAGCCGCGCGGCGCGGCTCTTCCCCGCGCCGGACGTAAGCAATCTGGCTTGGTTGCTTTGTTATTCCGGCGTATACCAGATCGGGGATGAATAGGCGCGTTCCTGATGAATAAGCTGCGCCTCTGGCGGAAGTTCGATCCCGTACCTGACCTTGTCGTAAACAACCCACCGGGGCGTTGGAATTTCCAATACGCGAACATAGTAAAATGCGCGCTCAGCAGGATCAAATTCCGGGTCGACCCAAACGGTTAACAACTCAGATGCGCCAATGGCATTGCTCCAGCTTGCCGTTTCAAGATCAACGGTGTTGCCCACCTCAGGCAGATTACCGTCTGCATCGGGCGTTCGATCGCCTGACCAAACGACATCATGGACTTTTTCATGCAATTCACCGTCCGCATCCATCCACCCCTTGATGACCTGAACCCGATCTAGATTTGCACCAATTGGATCACGCAATGCAGCGATAAGGAAGCTCGGCGCGCTTTCGCCTTCGCGCGGGCGCAGATCACTGCCCATGGGCACGCCTTTTGTGTAACCCGCTGCTGCCGGAGACCTTGTCAGCGTATCTTCTTCGGTGAATTCCCAACCACCAAAGAATCGCAGGCCAATGCGAGGGCCCGTTGTTCCGTAAGTTTCGCGACGTTTGAATGCATCGAAGATTGCCGAACGGGTGTTTTCTTCCGCCCAGACCGCTGTGTATCCCGACGCAACCAGCTTGTGGCCATCTATCTGACCCAGTTCACTTTTGATGAACGGATGCTCAATACGGGTTGCTGAAGGCTCAACGCTAACCGATTTGCTAAAGAAGTTTTCCTCCTCCGCGGTAGCTAGTGAGGTATGGCTGTCCGTGGCACCACCCAAGCCAAACTTGTAGGGATTTGTGCCAAACTTCTCTTCAAGCGCGAGGCCCTGTTTGAGTGCCTCCCTAGCATATTCTCCTTTCAACATTTCGTCAGTTTTGAGTTCCGTCAGATCGAGATTTCCCACGTCCCAGTTTTCATAATCCGAGAACTCGTCATCAGGACTAAGTTTGGGGTGTGCCTCACCGTCACCTTTGATCTGGGTGATCTCATAATGTGGTTCCCATCTGGCGCGCCGCTCTACATAGTCCTGATCGACGGTGCCGCCGTGATATGTTCCTTCGGTCGGAAACATCCAGCCGTTGGACAAGTTGCCGTTGTGTGAAAAGGCTACAGCACGCCCTCCGGTTTTATCCTGATAGGTCTCGAGCCATGTATAAAGGTCCTGCGGATTCGTACTTCCCATCGGTTTTTGTGTCACCGGAGGCACCATTTGCAAGGCACGTACCGCACCGTCTCGCAGCATCACGTTTCTATGCAGGTTGAAACCCTTGGGAACCGACGTCCATTCAAAGCCGATAAAGGCGGTGAATCTGCCGGGATCGTTGTGCTGCTCGGCGGCGTTGACAATCTTTTCCCAGGTAAACGCAAAGGCATCGGCGCCGGGACTGTAGGCATTTACGATTGCCTCAGGAAGCGTACCTTGTGAAAAATTCGTGATCAGATCAAATGCCGATTTTCCGGCAGCTTCACCCCCCTGAATATAGCCTTCGTACCATTCCAAGCCTTTTGGATCGGCAAGAATTTCGGGTTTACCTGCCTGAAGGTCCGGCGCGAAACCCATAAGATCAGTATGATCCGTCAGAACCATCCAATCAAGGGGGCGGCTAAGCCTGACAGGCTGTCCTGTAGAGGACGTAACCTGCTCTCCCTTGGCAAAACGCCAGGCGTCATCGGGGCCAAGTATATTACCGAACGCCCCTGCATCAAGCGACAGACCAGTGTGCAAATGAGACTCGCCCCAAAGCGGTCTTTCAGGAAAAGACCGGTTGGCATAGGGTGAATACGGTTTTGCAGCAAATGTTCCTTCGGCAGATTCCTTGCTTGGAACGCCATCGGAAGTTGCCATAGCGGGCAATGCAATCAAAACGGCAGCGGATGCGGCAGCGAACTTCCTGACCATAATCTGGACTCCTAGCTTGTCACTATCTGGCTCAGGGTCAGCTGCAACCCTGAGCTTCGAAATTCTTACTCTACACAACTTAAGTGCTCTGTACAGTTTGCTTTTTTCATAGGCATCGCGAACAATCGTCAACACCCGTCCCCGCATTTCAGAGGTACCTCTTGTTTCGGAACCGGGGAAAAGCTGCACAAAGTGTCTAATGTGCAGATAACCGTTTCGCCCGCCCTTCCCACTTGCCATCCCGCCATCGCTGTCCAAGACTGTGCACATGGCACACTCGGACTTGCAGAATAACGTTTCAGCCCGGATTGAGGCAAAGCGCGACGATTTGGTTGCGCTTACACAAGAGCTTATTCGCATCCCGACGTTAAACCCGCCGGGCGAAAACTATCAAGCCATCTGCGACTTCCTTGATAAACGGCTTTCCTACGCTGGGTTTGAAACTCAATTGATCCGGGCGCATGGCACGCCCGGGGATTGTGCCCGCTATCCCCGCTGGAACATCATCGCGCGGCGCGAAGGGAAACACTCGGGCGCGTGCGTTCATTTCAACTCGCACACGGATGTGGTCGAGGTCGGTCACGGCTGGACTTTTGATCCGTTCGACGCTGAGCTTGTTGACGGCAAGATCTATGGGCGCGGGGCCTGTGACATGAAGGGCGGATTGGCCGCTTCAATTATCGCCACCGAAGCCTTTTTGGAAACATGCCCCGACTTTCAGGGCGCCATAGAGATATCTGGAACAGCAGACGAAGAATCCGGAGGTTATGGCGGTGTCGCATATCTGGCCGAGCAAGGTTTTTTTTCGCCAGAGCGGGTTCAGCACGTCATCATTCCTGAGCCATTGAACAAGGATCGCATCTGCCTGGGACATCGCGGCGGTTGGTGGGCGGAAATCGAAACCAAAGGTGAAATCGCACACGGCTCTATGCCATTTTTGGGGGATTGCGCGGTTCGGCACATGGGGGCGGTCCTCCAAGAGTTCGAAGACAAGCTTTACCCGGCGATGGCGTGCCGGCGCACGGATATGCCGGTGGTGCCCGACGGCGCGCGATCTTCGACCATGAACATCAATTCCATCCATGGTGGGCAACAAGAACAGGACAGCGATTTTTCTGGTCTTCCGGCACATTGCGTGCCTGACAGCTGCCGCGTAGTGATCGACCGCCGCTTTCTGATCGAGGAGCCGCTGGATCAGGTACGCGATGAAGTGACAGGCCTGTTGGAGGGACTACGCGCGGCGCGCCCGGATTTTGAATATGAACTCACTGAGATCAACGCGGTCCTGCCCTCAATGACGGACCGGTCAGCGCCGGTCGTCACAACTGTCGCGCAGGCGATCAGGGAGGTGATGGGCAAAGAGCCGGATTATGTGGCCAGTCCGGGAAGCTACGATCAAAAACACATCGACCGGATCGGCAAGCTTAAGAATTGCATCGCCTATGGGCCCGGTATCCTCGAACTGGCGCATAAACCGGACGAATATGTTGGTGTCGATGACATGATCGACAGCGCCAAGGTCATGGGGCACAGCCTCATCACGCTGTTGGCCAAGTAGCTGCTAATGCGCAGGTGGTATGTCAATGTTGTCGATCAATCGAACACCCGCCAGCCATACCGCCGCAAACAATCGCGCCGGGGCAGTGGCGCTTTTGAGCGGTTGCAGATGATCGCAATCACGCAATTCAAAATAATCGACCTCAGTGAAACCAGCTGCCGACAGTGCCTTTAACGCGTCGCGCTGATGCTCGACAAAATCGGCCCCCTCCGCCAACCTGTTGGCCACGTTGATCATGATCTCGTTCAGTCGCGACGCTTTGATCCGCGCCCGGTCTGAAAGCAGCAAATTGCGCGATGACATCGCCAGACCGTCGTCTTCCCGGATCGTTGGGCATCCGACAACTTCAGTCGGAATGTCGAGGTCACGCGCCAGTCTGCGAACGACCTGCAATTGCTGAAAATCCTTCTCTCCGAAGAAAGCCTTATCCGCGCTGGTTTGCAGGAAAAGTTTGGCAACAACTGTTGTTACCCCGTCAAAATGACCCGGGCGATGCGCACCACACAGAATATCGGTCATGCCTTCGACTGATACATTCGTCGTAAACCCATCGGGATAGATTTCGTCCGTTTGCGGGGCATAAATTGCATCCACATCAAACCGGGCCAATTTGCGAGAGTCGTCCTCTTCTGTGCGCGGGTATCCGTCGAGATCGGACGCCGCATTGAATTGTTTTGGATTCACAAAAATGGTCACGATGACCCGAGTACAAGACGCTTTGGCTGCCGCCACAAGACTAAGGTGCCCGTCATGCAATGCCCCCATGGTCGGCACGACACCTATGACCTCTTCTGCCTTGCGCCACTGCTTAGTGATCGCACTTAATTCGGCGCGAGTTCGGATGACGGGCGGACTCATGTCTTCGATTTACGCACGGGCGCCGCGTCAGCAAAAACATGTTCTGGCCCCGGAAACCGGCGCGCGCGCACATCTTCGCTATAGGCCGCGACCGCATCCCTGCCCTGGCTTCCCAAATTTGCATACCGTTTCACGAATTTGGCCTTGAATGCCGTGAATAACCCCAGCATGTCATCGACAACCAAAATCTGCCCGTCACAACCTGCCGATGCGCCGATGCCAATCGTTGGAATGTTGACCCGTTCGGTTATCTGATCGGCCAGTGACTCCGGCACTTTTTCCAGTACAACCGCAAATGCGCCAGCAGCTGTCACCGCCTCAGCATCGGCGATTATCGCATCGGCTTGGGTACCACGTCCCTGCACGGAATAGCCGCCCAAGGTGTTGATGGATTGTGGGGTCAGCCCGACATGGGCCATGACCGGAATGCCGCGTTCCACCAGAAAACGAATGGTTTCCGCCATATGCTGGCCGCCTTCAAGCTTAACGGCCCCTCCGTTGGTTTCAGCCATCAGCCGGGCAGCATTGGCAAAGGCCTGTTGCGGACTTTGTTCGTAGGAACCAAAGGGCAAGTCGATCACGAGAAGTGCCTGATCCAGCCCGCGCGCGACAGCCTGACCGTGCATGATCATCATCTCCAGCGTCACACCAAGCGTCGATGTCAGCCCGTGCAGTACCATTCCTACGCTGTCGCCGACCAAAACGAAATCGCAGTGCGCGTCCATCATCTCGGCCATCGGAGTTGTATAAGCCGTCAGACTAACAATGGGTACGCCACCTTTCCGCGCACGTATGTCTTCCGGCATCAGCGCCTTTTTCTTAGCTGTTGCGCTCATGATCAGGTCACCTCCGGTTCGATGATACGGCGCAAATAGCAACTTGCCGGTGGATTATCCAGCGCTCAGCTGCACAGTTGAGCTTGATTAGGACCAAATTTATTGGAACAGTCATCGCACTGACACGGCCCACCGCACCCGCGCGGCCAAAGGACAGGAGATCACATATGTCAATGATACGAACCGGCGTAGCCGCAGCAGCCCTTATAGTGGCGGGCGCTGCCGCTAAGGCGCAAACCGATATCACCGTTGCCCTGCAACTTGAACCACCTCATCTGGATCCTACAAGCGCAGCCGCGGGTGCCATTGACTTGGTCGTCTATTCCAATGTGTTCGAAGGTCTGACACGCTTCATGTCGGATGGGTCAGTAGTGCCCGGCCTCGCAGAAAGTTGGGAAGTATCGGATGACGGGCTGACCTATACGTTCAAACTTCACGATGAGGTCAGCTTTCATGACGGCACAACGATGGACGGCAATGATGTAAAATTTTCTCTGGATCGCGCCCGTGGTGAGGAGAGCACAAATGCGCAAAAGGCGCTTTATACCGGGATTACGGACGTTACGGTGATTGATCCCCTGACGGTGCAGATTACATTGGATGAAGCCAACGGCAATATGTTGTTCAATCTCGCGTGGGGTGATGCCGTAATCGTCGCCCCGGAGAGCATTGAGAATATCAAGACCAATCCCGTTGGCACAGGTGCTTTCAAGTTTGTCGACTGGGTGCAAGGCGACAAGATCGAACTGACGCGCAATTCGGACTATTGGGGGAAACCTGCCATTCTGGAAAACGCGACCTTCAAATTCATCAGTGATCCAACTGCAGCTTTCGCGGCAGTCATGGCCGAGGACGTTGATTACTTTCCGCGCTTCCCGGCACCAGAAAACCTGCCACAGTTTGAGGCCGACCCCCGGTTTCAGGTCATCATTGGCTCTACTGAGGGTGAAACAATCCTATCGACAAACAACAAGAAGCCGCCATTTGATAATCCAAAGGTCCGTGCGGCTGTTGCGCACGCGATAGACCGCCAATCCATCATTGACGGAGCGATGTTCGGGTACGGTACGCCGATCGGAACCCATTTCGCCCCCCACAATCCGGCTTATGTCGATCTGACTGGCGATAGTGCATTTGATCCTGAAAAGGCCAAGGCTTTGCTGGCTGAAGCTGGCTTTGCCGACGGTTTCGAAACAACATTGCATTTGCCACCTCCATCCTACGCGCGTCGCGGCGGCGAGATTATCGCAGCCCAGTTGGCGCAGGTTGGTATAAAGGCGGAAATTATCAACGTAGAATGGGCGCAGTGGCTCGAAACTGTGTTCAAGGGCAAAGACTTTGGTTTGACGATTGTCAGCCATACCGAACCGATGGACATCGGCATTTACGCCAATCCGGAATACTATTTCCAATACGACAACCCTGATTTTCAGGTTCTGATGACCAAGCTGAACAGCACAACAGACCCTGAAAAGCGCACAACAATGTTGCAAGACGCGCAGCGCATGATTGCCGCCGATAACGTCAACGGATACCTCTTTCAACTTCCAAATACGTCTGTTTCCAAGGCCGGTTTGAAAGGTCTCTGGGCCAACGCTCCAACACAGGCAAACGATCTGACGGCGGTTAGTTGGGGCGAATAATGCGCTTGCCCGACCCCGGCCCCCTCCAAGGGCGTAGGTGGCCGGTGGTTGGGTCAGACCTTCTGAAGAACCAGCCCAATAGCCTCAACGGAGTCTCGGATCATTGATGCAGGGACGCTGCTTTGAGACATCACTTGCAAACCGACATATTGCGACACGAGCATAGGTGTGTACCGCGTGGCGTCAGACGATGACATCGACGCTTGCAAAGCGACCTGAAACGCGCCTCGCATTCGATCAAGTGATCTAAGTGCGTGTTCTGCGATGTCGCTATCGTAGGATGCGGGCCCCGAGATGGCTGAGCACAACAAACATCCCCGCCGATCTCCCGCCACGGTTCGCAAGACAATGGAGCCAAACAATTCGGAAATGCGCTCCAAACCGTCCTGTTCGGGGTTCGTCAAAAGATCTACGGCCTCGCCTACTGCTTGCTCGTCATAATTGCTGAGCACTAGTAGAAAGAGCGATTTTTTATCCTTGAACGCCTTATAAAGGCTGCCTCTGGTCAGGTTCATTCCAGCCAAAAGATCGGGCAAGGTCGCATCACTGTAGCCGCGTTGCCAGAACACATCCATTGCTTTTGCAAGCGCTTTGTTGGTTTCGAATTCGCGGGGTCTTGCCATGTTACCATTCTTATCACAGGGCATTTAAGTTAGGAACCATTAGGTACCCAATCACACAAATGTGTTTGGAACCGATTGGTTCCTTATGTTAACCAACACCATCGAAACACTTGATTGGCGCATTGCCACCTCAAAATCTTCAAAGGAAAAGACATGAATTTTTCGTTCGTAAAACCGTTAGGCGCAATTGCCGCCGCAACGATTGTCCTGGCGCCAGTTTCATCAGTTGCTAAGCCTTCCAAGGACACAGGCTCGTTCACAGGTGCAAGCGATCACATCACCACCGGCGGTGTTCAAATCGTCAAAACGGCCGATGGTGGTGCCGTCGTCATTCTTGATTCCGATTTCAGCCTCGATGGCGCGCCTGATCCCCGCGTTGGCTTTGGGTCAGACGGAACGTTTGTTGAAATCAGTGATCTGGGCAAGCTGGAACATCTCACCGGCGTACAGGTCTACATAGTGCCGCCTTCCATCAACGTTGACGACTTTAACGAAGTCTACATCTGGTGCCTGAAATTTGGCGTGCCTTTGGGCGTTGCAGCATTGAACTAATGTGAGCCTTGAATGAATGTGATGACTAGCAAAAGCAATGCGATTCTGAACACTGGCTCTGACCTCTAGAAGAGGCTTTTCCCTAGCGGCGGCGCTCAGATATCCAACCTATGCGCCGCCGATTATCAACCAATCGGATTTCATATTTGACACTAACTTCTCTTTTGCCGCTTGAAATTCCGGCCAACGCGCCTGAGATAAGCAAGAGGAAAACCATGAAGGCGTCAAATATGTCTAATTCCAATCCGGCGGCGCTGGGGTTTTTGCTGTCTCGCCGGTCTCGCCCGGCAAAAACACTAGGTCTTCCGGTCCCGGATCAGTCTGAACTGCTGCCGATCCTTCGCGCCGCTGCGCGCACACCCGATCATGGCAAGCTGGAGCCCTGGCGGTTCATTGTATTATCGCGCGACGCTTTACTGCGTCTGGCCGATCTTGCCGAGGCACGCGGCCATGACCTCGGGTTGCCAGACGACAAAATTTACAAGGGGCACGCCCCTATCCGGACAGGTCATCTGGCGGTAGCTGTCATCGAAGTTCAAAAACCGTCCGACAAGATCCCGCCACTTGAACAGACTTATTCGGCGGGGGCTGTGTGTTTGGCTTTGCTGAACGCCGCTCTCGCTTCGGGCTGGGGTGCCAACTGGCTTTCTGGTTGGCCGTCGCATGACCGCATATTCATGACAGAAGGACTAAATCTGGCGGCACACGAACGCATTGCCGGTCTGATCCACATCGGAACCGAAACGACAACGCCGCCCGAGCGTCCGCGCCCTGACATTGACGCCATCACAATTTGGCAGGATTCATGATATTCTCAGCGTTCTTTAAGGCAGTTGGCCAGTTTGGTGACCCTCGGTTTCGCCGGGTTCTCTGGCTTGGGATTGTACTGACAATCGCCCTGTTGATCGCGGCAACCTCAGGCTTTGTCTGGTTCCTGAATTGGATCACCGGCGAACAGGTATTCCTGCCGATCATCGGCGAAGTGACGTGGCTCAACGATCTGGTCAGTTGGTCTTCGCTGTTCTTGATGCTATTTCTGTCGATTTTTCTGATGGTACCTGTGGCGTCGGCCATAACATCCATGTTTCTGGATGATGTGGCTCAGGCGGTTGAAGACCGACACTACCCGAACTTGCCACCTGTTGCGAAAGTACCTTTTGGCGACGCACTAAGAGACACCATGAGTTTCCTTGCCGTCCTGATCGTCGCCAACGTTCTGGCGATGATCCTATATTTCATATTCACGCCCATCGCGCCGCTGATCTTCTGGGCCCTGAATGGATTCTTGCTGGGGCGGGAGTATTTTACGCTTGCCGCAATGCGCCGCATCGGGCGTGAAGGCGCAAAAGCACTGCGTGCAAAGCATTTAGGAAAGATCTGGATCGCAGGCACGCTCATGGCGATGCCGCTTTCGGTTCCGCTAGTAAACTTGTTTATTCCGATCCTCGGGGCAGCAACGTTTACCCATTTGTTTCACTCTGTGCAGATGGCAGATCAAGTTTTTGCCAATAATAACCGGTAAAATTCTTGTTTATAGGAGACATGCCAAGAGCCTATCAGGCATCAACTTTTCTCCCAACCCACCTATGGGCGGCTGCACGCAATCGGTAGCCTGGTTGCTGTTTTGATTCGTTGCGCAATGCCTCGCTTGCCGGTCAACGACCGAGCTGCATTGTGCTTTCGGGTTTCCAGCTCAGAACACCCTCATCGCCCTTGTGGCAGCGCAACAATCGCTCTTCTGTGTTACGGGTGGTTTCCGTGACCGTATTGCTGCCTGTCATCAGAACAAACGCGTTTTCCGAATAGGCAAGACCGGCGTAATAACAAAACCGGGCCTCGGCATTGTCGGGTATTGGAGAGGCCGTCACTAAAACCGACTGGGCCATCGCCGGCGCTGAACCTGCGATCAAAGCGACTAACCAAACGAACTGTTTCATCAACGATCCTTTCGAAGCGATTCTAATACTTGCATGTTTGATTGTGGAATGTTGGTGGCGTCTTTGGAAGGCCTTTTTGAACATCATTGTTGGTTTTTCCCAGATTCAAAGCTTTGTCTTCCAACCACGGCACGTTTCCTTAGATTAGTTCTGGCCCGCTTCGCGAACATAATGCGGTTTGCCAGAAATGGGCAAGCCACGGGGCGCTTAAGGGTGCCCGGTTGAAGTAGAAAAATAATCTAGCGTGGCCCATCGCCCAGAGTGCGGCCTGGTACCAGATGGAATCCGACATCAACTACATCAGCAAATGGTTCCCCAGATATGCTGCGCATCAGTTGCTCCGCAGCCTTTTGACCAAGTCGCAAGTTAGGAACGTGGATTGTCGTCAGGCGCTTTGGCAGAATTGCACCAACCGGCAAATCACCCCACCCCGCGATGCCTATGTCTTCCGGAACGCGCAGCTGCTTGGAAGTTACAAACATTAGTCCACCGGCGGCCATATTGTCGTTCTGATAATACAGCGCATCAACGTCGCCGCAGCTTTTTAGAAATTGTTCAGTTCCATAGTATCCTGCATAGAACCCCGGCGTGTCCTGCAACACATGCGAGTGTAGAATGGAACCACCACCATCTTCTACTGCCGCCTTCCAACCTCTGAAACGCGCAGCCGCCGAGTGAGCCGAGTCATGGTGTGTACCGATATAACCCAGCCTGCTATTGCCCAGTCCGACCATATGCTGACCCATGGCATAACCAGAGTCGTAGTGGTTAATCCCGACATTCATATCCAGCGGAGCAGAATTCAGATCCCAAATTTCGACAACAGGCACGCCGCCAGACTTGAGCAACTTCCGGGTTGTTGGCGTATGATTGCGCCCGGTTATGATCAACCCGGCAGGCTGCCACGAGAGAACCGTTTCGATCCATTCTTCAATGGCTTTGTGGTCATATTGGGAAACACACAAAACCGCCTGATATCCTGCGGAATTGAGTTTTCGTTCAATGCCCTCAAGAACCTGTGTAAAGACTTCGTTTCCCAAATCCGGAATTGAAACGCCGACAAAAGTCGACTTTCCATGCGATGAAAACGCAGCGGCGAGGCGGTTCTGAACGTATCCAAGGCGCTTGACCTCTTCCAGAACTCGGACCCGGGTCTTGTCTGAAAACCCAGTCGTGTTGTTCAACACACGAGACGCGGTCATTTTCGAGACACCTGCCGCAAGGGCAACATCGGCCAGACTGACGCGTTCTGATCCGCGTTTTTTCCGGTCTTCGTTCTTCTTCATGTTTGCCTATCCAGATTTACTTTATCGGTAACTTTTTTGTTGACTCCGGGCAATGCCTCAAACAACGATACCCATGGGTGATCGGTAACTCAAGTCATTCAACGTGGCCGGGGTGCAAGTGCCGGCAAAGGGGAACCATGCAAAACATCCAGGATGGATTGTTCTTTGATGGAATCGACAAGCACTTTGGTGGCACCTATGCGCTGCGCAATGTCTCCCTCAGTGTTGGACGCGGGGAGATCGTCGCCCTATTGGGGGAAAACGGCGCTGGAAAATCGACATTGATCAAGGTTCTCGGTGGCATTCACAACGCCGATGCCGGTGGGGTTAAGATCGACGGCTTGCCCTACCAGCACACAACCGGTGGATTTGGTCATAAACAGGCCGTCGCTTTCATTCACCAGGACCTTGGCCTGATCGAGTGGATGACGGTTGCGGAAAACATGGCACTGGCGCTCGGATATGCCCGCAGGTTTGGCCTGATAAACTGGCGCGCGGTGGAAGACCTTGTAGTCCGTGCGTTGGCAAAGGTAGATTGCGACGTTGCCCCGACCGAGAGGGTGGTGAATCTGAGCCGTACCGAGAAATCGCTTGTCGCCATCGCTCGCGCATTGGCCGTGGAGTGCGATTTTCTCGTTCTTGACGAACCCACGGCATCCCTACCAGCGGATGAGGTAGAGCGGCTTTTTTCAGCCCTGCGCCCACTAAAGGATCAAGGTGTAGGCATGATCTATGTTTCCCATCGGCTGGACGAGATCTTTCAGATTTCCGACCGGGTCGCGGTCCTGCGCGATGGCGCGATGATTGGAATGCGCGATACTGATCACACAACCCCGGAAGAATTGGTTCACATGATTGTTGGCCGCAAAACTCGAGAGATATCGAAGAATATCGGCGGGCAGGAAAATGTATTGGCTGAAGTCCAAAATCTAGCCACCACAGATGCAGGCCCGGCCAGCTTCGAACTGAAACAGGGTGAAATTTTGGGACTTGTCGGCTTGCGAGGCGCCGGACACGAGGAAATTGCGCGCGCCCTTTTCGGGGTCGAAGATTTTTCAGGGCAGGTAACACTTGATGGCGAAACACCTGACCTGACATCACCCTTTGCAGCAATGGGTAGCGGCGTAGGGCTGCTGGCACGTGATCGCACCGAAGAATCCGTAGCAATGCCTCTTAGCGTTTGTGAAAACATGTTTCTCAATCCGGGGGCTGTCGGGCGTAGCGTATGGTCCTTGGTGCGCCCAAAAAACGAGGCCAAACTGGCCGCCGCCATCGGGGAAGATGTGACATTGTCTCCCAATGATCCGAAATTGCCAGTCGAGGCGTTATCGGGCGGAAATCAGCAAAAGGTTGTTGTGGGTCGCTGGCTTGCGACGGGTCGAAAGTTATTGATTTGTGAAGACCCTACGGCAGGCGTTGACGTGGGCGCAAAGGCGGAAATCTACGCGTTGCTTAATGAAGCCATTGAAAAAGGCGTCGGCATCATTGTCGTTTCAACGGATTTTGAAGAGGTCGCGGCAATCTGCAATCGCGCCATCGTATTCAGTCAGGGGCGCATCGTTGGAGAACTGACGGGTCATTCGCTCAGTACTGAACAGCTAATCCAGACAGCCTCGGCCGGAAATCTGGGAAAAACTCGGGAAGACAGACATGCAGTCCATTGAATCAAATGCACTTGAGCCCACAAAGGCTGAATTGGATTCAGTCTCTTTAATGGGACGCATCGGGCGTTACCTTCCGGTTTATGGCCTCGTCATACTGACCCTCTTCCTGATCGCGCTCTTCAGCATTTTGCTGCCAACGACATTTCCGACCATCCTTAATCTGCGTTCAATTCTGTCCGACAAGGCTATCATTGCAATACTGTCATTGGCTGCAATGATTCCGATGGTGGCCGGTAAGATCGATCTAACGGTCGGATATGGTATCGTGCTTTGGCATATTCTTGTCATCAGCCTCCAGATTGCCGGCGTTCCCTGGCCTATCGCTTGTGTGATTATACTGATCGCCGGCGGGTTCGTCGGCTTCCTGAATGGGCTTCTCGTCGAAGTCGCCAAGATTGACAGCTTCATCGCGACTTTGGGCACCGGCACGGTAATCTATGCACTCGCCCTTTGGCATACGGGCGGGCGACAGATTGTGGCGCAACTAGAGCCGGGATTTTACGCCTTGAATTCAACATTTGTGTTCGGGCTGCCCATTACGGCATACTATGTTGTCGTGCTGGCTGTGGTCCTGTGGGTCATCCTCGAATATCTGCCAATTGGACGGTATCTCTATGCCATTGGGGCCAACCCAAAAGCCGCCTCGCTTAATGGGATACGCGTGGCACGCTTCACCATGGGCGCATTCATTGCATCGGGCATGTTGTCCGCGCTGGCCGGTATTTTGCTGGCAGCCAAGTTGCGTATCGGACAGGCCAGCGTGGGATTGGAGTATTTGCTGCCCGCTCTGGTCGGCGCCTTTTTGGGATCCACTACGGTCAAACCGGGTCGCGTCAATGTCTGGGGCACCATCGTCGGTGTTGTCATTCTTGCCGTTGGTATATCCGGCATTCAACAATTTGGTGGCTCCTTCTGGGTAGAGCCGATGTTCAACGGAGTCACACTGCTGGTGGCCATCGGTATCGCTGGATACGCGCAACGCAGACGTGGCGCAGCGCCCACGATTACCGGAGTCAAAGTTGGCTCTGAACCTAAGGACCAATCCGCGAACGACATCAGGGAGGATACATAATGTTTCGCAGAACACTTCTGGCGGGTGCAGCCGCCACGACTTTAGTCAGCCTTGGGTTAGGGGCACCCATCGCAGCCCAGTCCGTCGAGGAAGCCAAGGAATTCATCGCCAGTTTCGCATCACGTCAAGACACATGGACTGGACCGACAACCGGTCCGAAGGCGCAACCTGACAAACTAGTTGTCATGCTGGCGTCGGATCTGACTAACGGTGGCGTTCTAGGTGCGGCTGACGGCGCGCAAGAAGCCGCCGCTGCTATCGGCTGGGACCTGCGGCTTATTGAAGGAGGAGGCACAATATCCGGACGCACATCCGCATTCAGTCAGGCCCTTGCGCTGAACCCTGCCGGGATCATCATTAACGGGTTCAACCCCACTGAACAACAGGTCGGCATTGAAGCGGCGAAAGCCGCGAACATACCAATGGTGTCCTGGCATGCGGTTTCCGATAACGGACCTGCCGATGATGTCGGCATATTTGCGAATGTGACAACAAACGCCCGTGACGTATCGCTGGCCGCGGCCTATTGGGCCTTTGTCGACGCCGAAGAGCAACCCAAGGTCGTGGTTTTTACGGACTCGACCTACCAAATTGCCATCGACAAGGCAGACTGGATGAAAGAGGCGATTGAAAAACTGGGCGGAGAGGTTTTGGAATATGTCGATACACCGATTGCCGAAACCTCAACCAGAATGCCGCAGTTGACCACGTCTCTGTTGCAGCGGCATGGGGCCAAATGGACCCACAGCCTCGCCATCAACGACCTTTACTTTGACTTTATGGGTCCGTCGTTGGCTGCGGCCGGAATTCCGGGTGATGGCGCACCAATTGCTGTTGCTGCTGGGGACGGATCGCAGGCGGCGTATCAGCGTGTGCGGACAAATGAGTATCAGGCCGTAACAGTGGCTGAACCCTTGAACCTGCAAGGCTGGCAGATGATTGACGAACTGAACCGGGCTTTTGCAGGTGAGCCCTGGTCAGGTTTTGCATCGCCGCTTCATGTTGTCACACCAGAAAACATCGAATTCGATGGCGGGCCTGACAACAGTTTTGACCCGGATAACGGCTATCGTGACGCGTACAAAGCCATCTGGGGCGTCGGATCCTGAATTATTGAGAAACCATTGCAATATGCAGCTGAGACGGCTGCGCATTGCTGCATGTTTTAAGGTCGCTGCACGCCGTTGCGGTTCAAAATCACAGAATAAAGACTAGTTGTCGCGGTGATGAACAACTGATGTTTCGCACGTCCGCCGAAACAAAGATTTGAAACCAGTTCAGGAACTAAGACTTTGCCAAGCAGCGCGCCCGACGGGCTGATACAGTGCACCCCGTCTGCCGCCGACGACCAGACGTTACCATCAGTGTCCAGACGAAACCCATCAGATGCGCCGGGGTCGATGGTGTGGAAATGCCGGCCGTTCTCTGCAATCGCCCCATCAACATCATAGCAACGCATGTGACGCTGCGCATCCGGATCAAACATTGCGCCGGTATCAGCAACATAGAGAATGCTCTCGTCAGGTGAAAACGCCAGACCGTTGGGGCAGACCATATCGGTCACAACGGCAGCAATTGTCCCACTCTCGGGATCGACACGATAAACATTGCAAGGTAACTCCTGTTCAGCACGATACCCTTCGTAGTCCGTCATGATCCCGTAATGCGGATCGCTGAACCAGACCGAACCATCGGACTTAACCACCACATCGTTCGGTGAATTCAGCCGCTTCCCCTCAAAACTATCGGCAAGCACAGTGATGCTGCCGTCATGTTCCGTGCGTGTCACGCGCCGGGTTCCGTGTTCGCAACTGACCAGCCGACCAATGCGATCACGCGTGTGCCCGTTCGTGAAATTGGACGGGTTGCGATACTCAGAAAGTCCCACGTTGGGGGTCCAACGCATTATTCTGTTGCTTGGAATATCGGAAAACAGCAGGTATCCAGCATCTCCGCACCAAACCGGCCCCTCGACCCAGTCAAAGCCAGTTGCAAGCTGTTTGACAGGTGCATTGCCGATCACGTACGTGGCAAACACCGGGTCATTGACTTCAAAAAATGACATGGGCAGTGTCCTCTGATAGTTGCTGGCGGCTCCGGCGACGGTTCAGGAAAACCGGATCTGCGTTTTCATTGCTTGGCTTCGATCATTTGCAAGTTCAAAGCCCTTAACCGCATCCTCCAACGAAACCGTATGAGAAATCAACGGCTTCACGTCAATTGTCCCTTGCTGCATCAGACTGACAGCCATCCCGAATTCCTCGTGAAACCGGAAAGAGCCACGCAAATCCAGTTCTTTCGCAGTGAGCGCCTGCATTGGTATGCTCATGTCACCACCAAGTCCCAACTGCATGACGACGCCTCGGGGCCGCATTGCAGCAATGCCTGACGACAGTGCAGGTGCCGCACCTGAACACTCAAATAACACGTCGAAATACCCTTTGCCGGCGTGATAGGCCGCCAGTGCTTCCGGATCGCGTTCAACGTTGATCACCTTGCCTGCACCAACCTTTGTGGCAAACTCCAACGCTGAATCGACAAGGTCGGTGACCACGATTTCAGCAGCTCCCGCCGATTTCGCCGCCAGCACACACAATGTCCCAATCGGACCGGACCCTGTGATCAGGACCCTTTTGCCGAGCATCTCACCTGCCCGGCGTGTGGCGTGAAGGCAGACCGACAATGGTTCCGCCATGGCGGCTTCCCCGGCGCCAAGCCCGTCGGCCTTGATGCATTGGCTGGCGTCTGCGACCAAAGCTTCGCGAAATGCCCCCTGAATATGAGGAAACGGCATGGCCGAACCATAGAATCGCATTTTTTCGCAATGATTGTGCTGCCCCAACTGACAGTATTGGCAAGACCCGCAAGGTCTTGATGGCGATATGGCGACCAGATCGCCAACGGCAGGCGCGCTCACGCCTTCACCCAACGCCATGACATAACCTGAAACTTCATGACCAAGGATCATTGGTTCCTTCAGCCGTATCGCACCGAACCCCCCGTGGTTGTAATAATGAAGGTCAGACCCGCATATGCCCCCTGCCACCAAACGCACCTGGACTTCTCCGGGCCCAGGTTCCCCAACTGCGGTTTCCTCTATCCGGAGGTCCTTTGCTTCGTGGATAACGATTGCACGCATTGCAACCTCCTAAATGCTGGCAGTTATGCCGCCATCAACGTAAATCGACTGGCCATTCACGAAACTCGATGCAGCCGAGCCCAGAAAAATGCAGGCGCCAACCAGTTCCTCGACATTACCCCAGCGCCCTGCGGGGGTTCGTTTTTCTAGCCATGTGCTGAAATCCGGATCTGCGACAAGCGCCGCGTTCAGCGGCGTGTCAAAATAGCCCGGCGCAATAGCATTGCACTGAAGTCCATATTGTGCCCAATCCGTTGCCATACCTTTAGTCAAATTGCCCACTGCACCTTTGGTCGCGGTATAGGGCGCAATCCCGGGCCGCGCCAAAGAAGTCTGAACAGACGCGATATTGATAATTTTGCCCTCACCACGTCCGATCATATGGCGCGCGACGGCTTGTCCCACATTGAAAACAGACGAAACATTTGTGGCCAGCATTTGACTAAATTTCTCTGCGGGAAAATCCTCAAGCGGAGTTCTGAATTGCATGCCGGCATTGTTCACCAGAATGTCTATGGCACCTGTGTCCTGTTCAAAACCGTCCACCGCTGCCTTGACCGCCCCGTGGTCAGTCGCATCAAATGCAAGGCTATGAACAGTCGCGCCATCAGACGCCAGCTTTGATGCTGCCTCTGATAATTTCTTGGTATCACGCCCATTAATGACAATTGAAGCACCCGCGGCCGCCATCCCACGGGCCAGCGCAAAGCCGATCCCCTGTGACGAACCTGTTATGAGCGCGGTCTTATTTGTAAGGTCGAATAATTGCAGTGACATATTTACTTTCAACTGTTGGATGGCGGCGGTCAGGCCGCGAGATTTCAAAAAAACTGGCCGAAAGGATTGTCCCTCAGCCAATATCGATGAGAACTGAACCGTCCTCGACTTTTACCGGATAGATTTTCAATTGGACGCAAGCGGGGGCGCCGGTTGGATCCCCGGTCCGGTAATCGAAAACCCCAAAATGCAGCGGGCATTCGATCTCATACTCATCGACAAGTCCCTCCCCCAGATGCGCCTTTTCGTGCGTGCAGTAACCGTCGGTTGCGAAGAAATCCCCGTTCGGCCCATGATAAATTGCAAAAGTGCGATCTCCGTGGTCAAATCGCATTACATCTTCTTCTTCTATTTCAGTGGTACTACAGGCTCGGATAAACTGCGCCATAAAACCGACCTCCCTTCTTCCGCAGGATTCTAGCCGCGCCCGATAAAGGGCATGGCGGTCGCCATAACTGTCATGAATTGTACGTTAGCGGACAGCGGTAGATTGGCCATATGCAGTACCGCGTCCGCCACATGCTGAACATCCATTACCGGTTCGGGTTTGATTGACAGATCAGCTTGTGGAACACCGCCACCCATTTTGGCCGTCATTTCTGACGCCGCATTGCCAATATCAAGCTGACCACAAGCAATGTTGTAGGGGCGGCCATCCAGTGAAATCGTGCGGGTCATCCCGGTGATCGCATGTTTGGACGCGGTATAGGGCGTAGACCCCGGACGCGGAACAGCGGCCGAGATCGAGCCGTTGTTGATAATCCGCCCGCCTTGGGGATCCTGCTTGCGCATCAGATTAAAGGCACCGCGGGCGCAGATAAATGCGCCGATCAGATTCACGTTGATCACTTTCACGAAGTCCTCGACCGTGACGTCGCCGATAGGCGCGGCATGTACGTTGTTTCCGGCATTGTTGAACAGAACGTCAAGATGACCGTGATTAGCTTCGATCTGGCCAAAAAGTGCGTCGACGTCGTCGGGATTTGTGACATCGCACGCAATTGCCGAGGCAGCGCCACTTCCGATCAGTTCAACTGTTTCCTGCAAGGCATCCAGCCGCCGTCCCGTGACCACAACCTGATAGCCATGGGCACTCAGCGTCAAAGCACAGGCGCGCCCGATGCCAGAGCCGCCTCCGGTTATCAGGGCAACTTTTGTCATATTGTAATTCCTCCCAATGCGCGCATTGTTGCGGCAGATCTGGTTTTGGTCGGCAATGGTTCCGCCGACCTGTTTCCGTCGTGATAAAGCGTAACGTGTTGTTCGATGGCCGCGACACATGCGGCACTGTCCCGGCCGATGGCAGCGTCATATATCGCCAGATGTTCACCAACTGTTAGCACGTTGCTAAAACCAAAATCCGGAAACTCCGCAACCGCGTACATGCGAAATGTATCAAATGCAGACTTGTACGCCCCAATCAAAAGCGCGGAACCGCAGGCGGATATCAGCGTGCGGTGAAACTCCCAGTCCTGTAGCGACCAGTGCTTTACGTAGTCAGTGGTGTTTCCGGTCTGCACCATTTGCTGTTCGACATAGGCAAGTTTCTGATGAGCCGCACTCAGGGCCATTTCCCATTCAAAATCCCCGTTTTTCAATGCCAGTTCAGCAGCTTCCCGCTCCAAAACCAAACGCAAATGCGCCGCTTCTCGAAAGGTCTCCTGTGAATGGGCAACGGCGCGGAATCCGTGGTTCTTTTCCGACACCACAAATCCTTCCCCGGCAAGGCGCACCATCGCCTCGCGCAGAACGCTACTTGTGCAGTTTAGTTCTTCTTTCAGATGCTGAGGGATCAGCCGTTCGCCCGATTTCCAACGCCCCCAGATCAGACCCTGCCGCAGGACGTCGTAGGGGGCAGAAGTTTGAGATGCCATATCGCTCAATTTCCCAATCACTTGGTCACAACCTACAAATTTGATCGAGAACATCAACTATAATCGAATAATTATCATATTTCCGATTATTTGGACCACTTTCGAAAGTTATTGACTCAAATTCCTGTACAGTTAACTTTGAGGTCGCAGCGATTGCGTGAGAGAGCGGATAGTGAAGCCAAAAACGACAATTGATGAACACGGCCAGATTCGGGACCGCCGTGGCGAATGGCGCTCAGGCAGGCCGGTGTACCTGGAGCCTCTCCTGGATTTCCCTACAAATGCGAAACGCATTTTGAGTTGGCTGTTCGGGGTTCCCGGGTTCTTTCTGCCCTGGTTCGCAATCTATATGCTGCTCATTGGGCTGTCATACGCCTACTTCACGCCCGAACTGACGCGCATGGAAACGTTCAGCCCGGGCTGGATCGCAGAAATAACGCTCCGTAACTTTGTTTTGCTGACGCTTTGGACCGGCGCGTTTCATGTTTGGCTTTACAGATGGCGAAAACAAGGGCGCCTGAAAAAGTATAATGGCAACTGGATGGCCCGGAACAGCCCGACCTTCATGTTCAGCGATCAAGTCTTGGACAACATCTTGTGGTCCTACGTCGGCGCACTGTTCTGGAGCGCTTATGAATGCGGACTCTGGTGGGCTTACGCCAACAACATGCTACCTTACATCGACTTCGCCACAAACCCGATCTGGTTTTGCCTCGCGATGTTTCTTGTACCGTTCTGGCGCAACTTTCACTTTTACTGGATTCACCGGCTTATCCATTGGAAGCCTCTTTATGATTATGTCCACTACCTGCACCACAAAAATGTGAATGTGGGGCCATGGTCCGGCCTCGCCATGCACCCGGTCGAACACCTCATTTACTTCAGTTGCATGCTAATCCACGTGATTGTTCCAAGCCATCCACTGCACATGATGTTCAATGGCTTCCAAACAGCCCTGGGTCCCGCTCTCAGCCACTCGGGCTTTGATGAGCTTGTCTTTGGCGACGAAATGGCGCTGCGCAACGACCGGCTGCTGCACTATTTGCACCACCGCTTTCACAACGTAAACTTTGGCGAAAGCAACGTGCCGTTGGACAAATGGTTTGGCAGTCTGCATGACGGCACCCCAGAGGCTGACGAACACTTTCGCAAAGCGCACATCGAACGCGTCAAAGCTCAACAGACATAAGGCGCAAATGCCTCACATTGCCCAACCAGTCGGAGATTCCATGACCAAGCCACATATTCTTACCGTTGAGAGTTACGATGACTGGGATACTGTTCCGATGGACGAGCTGTTCACAGTCCACGCAATGCCCACCAGTGGAAACGTGCTTGATCTACTGCCAGACGTCGTGAACCGGATTGAGGCGATTGCCTTCCGGGGCCATGGTTATCTGTCACCCGCGATCATGGATGCACTGCCAAAGCTTGGGATCATCGCAAATTACGGGGTCGGCTATGACACGATTGATGTGGCCCATGCTAAGGCCAAAGGCATCAGGGTCACCAATACGCCCGATGTTCTTACCGACGATGTTGCCGATCTTGCAGTTGGTATGGTGATCGCAAGGTCACGCAATATGGTTGGCGCATCTGACTGGATCCGTTCAGGGAACTGGTCAGCCGCAGGATCATTCGCATTGCAACGCAAAGTCACTGGTAAGCGTGTTGGGATTGTCGGATTGGGTCGTATCGGACGCGCCGTTGCTGAACGGCTTCAGCCATTCAACATGGATATCCACTACTACGCCCGCAGCAAAAAAGATACGCCGGGCTGGACACATCACGATGAGATTGTTGCATTGGCGCAGGCCGTGGATATCCTGATTGTAACGTTGTCAGGCGGGCCTGAAACAATCAAAATGGTAGGCGGCGCGGCGATTGAAGCAGTCGGCCCCGAGGGCCTGTTGGTCAATGCATCCCGTGGCACCACAATTGATGAGACAGCGCTGCTTGACGCCCTGGAAAGCGGTAAACTGGGCTCCGCCGCGCTGGATGTTTTTGAAAACGAACCAAACATTGATCCGCGTTTTCTAAAGCTGGAAAACGTATTGCTGCAGCCCCATCAATCGTCAGGCACGGTTGAAACACGAAAAGTAATGGGGCAACTTCAGCGGGACAATATGACTGCTTTTTTTGCCGGCAAACCTCTTTTGACGCCGGTTTGCTAGTTCGATAACTGCCAAGCACTAAATTATCTGTTGGCCAGCACTAGTCAGCCGCACCGAAAAACTGGACTCGGAACACACTTATATTCAAGAGGATAGAACATGCTTAACTGGGGAATTCTTTCGACTGCAAAAATCGGGGTTGAACATGTCATCCCGGCAATTCTGAGTTCAAACAACGGCTCCGTCGCAGCAATTGCGAGCCGTAGTTTGGCAAAGGCCGAAAAACTGGCCGAGCGATTTGTGATCCCTCATGTTTTTGGCAGTTATGAAGAAATGCTAGCAAGCGATGCGATTGACGCGGTCTACATCCCACTACCGACGTCTCAGCATGTTGAGTGGGCGATTAAAGCAGCGGACGCCAAAAAACATGTCTTATGCGAAAAACCGATCTCTCTACATGCGTCAGAAATAGATGGCATTATCGAAGCTCGTGAACGCAACAAAGTCGTGATCAGCGAAGCATTTATGGTGACCTACCACCCGCAATGGCACAAGGTTCGTGCGCTTGTCGCCGAGGGCGCTATTGGGACGCTGAAACATGTTCAGGCGGCGTTTTCCTATAACAACACTGACCCTGGCAATATGCGCAATATTAAGGAACTGGGCGGAGGCGCCTTGCCCGATATCGGCGTCTATCCAACAGTAACAACCCGGTTCGTGACTGGTGCAGAACCGCAAAAAGTGTCTGCTAGGGTTGAGCGTGATCCGCAGTTTGGCACAGATATTTATACGACATGCCGCGCCGATTTCGGGGGCTTTGAAATGACGATGTACGTTTCGACCCAAATGGCTTTGAGGCAGGAGATATCATTTCACGGCGACAAGGGATGGATTGAAGTTGCGGCACCGTTTAATGCCGGATTATATGATGCAGATGTCGTTACGCTTCATGACGCAGATCATGAAGAAGCCCGGCGTTATCGCTTTGCGGGCGTCAATCAATACCAACTGGAGGTCGAGGCGTTTGGGCGCGCGGTGAAAGGATCGGCGGAGGCTGAGGGGATTTTCTCATTGGAGAGCTCCAGGCAGAACCAGATGTTCATTGACGCAATCTACCGCGCCGGGGACTCCGGATTGTGGGAATCCGTCTGACCAGCAACGGCAGCTGCTCTCTGTTAAGTCACCTGAGTAGACTTACTCAAAACTGCGGAACAAACGTCGCCAAAAGCCTTCGCGAAAAGACTTGCGATCGATTCATATTTTAATTATTCATGAATTATGGAATCATTGCTCACTGACCGGCTTGCAACTCTTAGTCACCCGCATCGAATGGGCATCTTCCGGCTCTTGATGCGGCGTTGCCCTGATCAGTTGGCCGCTGGCGAAATTGCCGAGGTTCTTGATTTCAAAGCAAGCACAACGTCGGTCTACCTGTCTGCCCTAAGGCAGGTTGAGCTTATCTCGCAACGCCGGGACGGTACCCATCTGTTTTATAGTATCAACCTCAATGCAGCACGTGATGTCATTTCCGATCTTTTTGTGGACTGTTGTCGGGGACGGGCCGATCTTTGCCTTCCACAATTTGGCAATTTGTCCGAGGGTATCGCACCTGGCAGGAGCCTTAATGTTCTGTTTGTCTGCACCGGAAATTCCGCGCGCTCCATTTTCGCCGAAACGCTGTTACGAGATTTGGCCGGGGACCGTTTTAATGCCTATTCCGGAGGCAACGCCCCGAAATCAGAGATGAATCCGCTCGCTGTCGAAATCCTCAAATCAAAAGGGCATGATGTCTCTCGGCTGCGGTCAAAGAGCATCGCAGAGTTCCAAGGCACCGAGGCACCCCAAATGGACTTCGTCTTTACGGTCTGCGACCGGGCTGCAAACGAAGAGTGCCCGCCGTGGCCGGGTCAACCGGTTACTGGTCATTGGGGAATGCCGGACCCTGTAAAGGCCAAAGGCACGTTGGCCGAACGACGACTGGTTTTTCAACAGACATATGGTGCTTTGCGAAACCGGATCAGCTCCTTCGCTTCGCTTTCGACAGATCAGTTGGATCGTGGGTCTCTTCAACAACAGGTCGACGACATCGGCAAAAAAAATGCAACGCAGGATAGCTGAAAATATGACCACTTATGCATTGAATGGCCTTGGCCGAATCGGAAAACTGGCCCTGCGCCCGCTTCTTGAACAAGGCGCGAAAATCGCCTTTGTAAACGACGCAGTGGGCGACCCTGCCATGCATGCACATCTGCTGGAATTCGACAGTGTTCATGGTCGCTGGCCTGCTGAGTTTGCGTCTGATGGCGACTCTATCACCATCGACGGCACGCGTATCCCTGTGACCAGTTCGCGTAATCTCGAAGAACTTCCGCTGGACGGAGTCGACGTGATGATCGATTGCACAGGTGCCTTCAAGACCGAAGCCATGCTGGCGCCCTACTTTAATGCTGGCATAAAGAAGGTTGTCGTGTCGGCTCCGGTCAAGGATGGGCCGACCGCGAATATCGTTTATGGCGTGAATGACGACGTCTACAATCCACGTGAACATCACATCGTCACTGCGGCAAGTTGCACAACCAACTGCCTTGCACCTGCAGTGAAAGTTCTGCTCGAAGGTATCGGGATCAAACACGGCTCGATCACGACCATCCATGACGTAACTAACACACAAACGATTGTAGATCGCCCTGCCAAGGACTTGCGCCGTGCGCGGTCTGCCCTGACGAACCTGATACCTACCACGACTGGCTCTGCCACCGCGATTACCCTGATCTATCCGGAACTTACCGGCAAGCTGAATGGTCACGCGGTTCGCGTGCCACTGCTGAACGCATCCATCACCGACTGCGTTTTCGAAATGGCCCGCGAGACAACCGTAAAAGAAGTGAATGACCTGTTCAAGGCAGCCGCAGAAGGCCCTCTGAAGGGCATTCTTGGCTACGAGGACCGCCCGTTGGTCTCTTCCGATTTCACCAATGACACCCGCAGCGGAATCGTAGACGCGCTGTCGACCATGGTCGTGAACGGCACGCAGTTGAAAATCTATGTCTGGTACGACAACGAATATGGCTACGCCTATCGCCTCGTCGATGTCGCGCTGATGGTGGGCGGGCGGCTTTGACACGCCCCGAAGGGTTTGCCGCCTACGTGACGGTCACGGCGGCGTATTGGGCGTTCATGTTGACAGACGGCGCCCTGCGGATGCTGGTGTTGTTGCACTTTCACACCCTGGGGTTTTCGCCGATCCAGTTGGCGTATCTGTTTGTCCTTTATGAGATCGCTGGCGTTGTCACAAACCTGTCTTCGGGGTGGATCGCTGCACGCTTTGGTCTGTCATCAACGCTTTATGTGGGCTTGGGTTTGCAGGTTGTCGCCCTCTTGGCATTGGCACAGCTCGATCCGGAGTGGAGCATCACGGATTCGGTGATTTATGTGATGTTGGTGCAGGGTCTATCCGGCGTGGCAAAAGACCTTGCCAAGATGAGTTCAAAAAGTGCTGTAAAGCACCTTGCCCCGACAGGATCGGGCGGGCTTTTTAAATGGGTGGCGTTGCTGACGGGGTCGAAGAATGCCGTCAAGGGCGCCGGCTTTCTGCTCGGCGCGGTGCTTCTAGCGGTCTTTGGTTTTGTTCCGTCTCTGTTGGCAATGGCTGCAATCCTTGCGGTGATCTTTGTGGCTGTCGTGACCAAAATGCCAACCGGTCTGCCAGCCGGGCGCAAGGATGCAAGATTTTCAGAGGTCTTTTCGACAAACCGGAACATTAACTGGCTCAGCTTTGCACGATTGTTTTTGTTCGGTGCCCGGGATGTTTGGTTCGTTGTGGGTATCCCGATCTATTTTTATGCGGTTCTGTCCGATGGATCAGAGGCCAGCAATCGCATTGCATTCTTCACGATTGGCACGTTCATGGCCGTCTGGACAATCCTATATGGATTTATTCAGGGCTACGCACCGCGCATTTTGCGGGCCACTTCGAGATCAGAGGGCGAACTGATCCGGCAGGCTCAACTTTGGTCGGGAATGTTGATCACCGTGCCGATGGTTCTGTCCATCTCCGTCTTCTTCGTCGGCGCGCCATCAGACATGCTGACCGGTTTCCTCATTTTGGGCCTACTGGTTTTCGGAGCGGTATTTGCGGTCAACTCATCCTTGCATTCCTACCTCATCCTGTCTTTGACGGATGCAAGCCGGGTCACCATGGATGTTGGGTTTTACTATATGGCCAACGCAGCCGGGCGATTGACGGGCACATTGCTGTCAGGCCTGACGTACCAATTTGGCGGGCTGGCTTTTTGTTTGCTGACCGCGGGTGTGATGGTGATGATCAGTTGCTTTGGCATCAGCCGGATTTCCGACGACGGCACGGCCGGCACCGACGCTCGGATCAGCAATCAACACTAAGACCGGCGCGCGTTTCAGGAATCGCTGGCCGTTTCCGAAGGAGAATTCATCCGGTTCCATAGGTCAATGTCACGTACGCTGATCCAACCGGACAGGATGATTCCCGATATGATCACCCATAATATAGCCGCCACGCCTGTGGTAATCAGCGCCTTTTTCTTCAAGTGGTGCTCTTCCGGTGCCCCTGCGTGAGTACCCGGCTCAATACTGCCCAGATCCCCTTGGGTTTTTACCCGGATTGGCAAAATGACGAGAAACGTCAAAAACCAAAATACGGCGTAGAGCACAATTGCAGAGGTGATTGCCATGGCTCAGACTTGCTCCAGTTCGACCAGACAGCCGTTAAAGTCCTTGGGATGCAGGAACAGGACCGGTTTTCCGTGGGCCCCTGTTTTTGGTTCGCCAGAACCAAGAACCCGCGCACCACTTGCAAGCAGACGATCACGCGCCGCCAGAATATCTTCGACCTCGTAACAGATGTGATGAATGCCGCCCGCCGGATTTTTCTGAAGGAAACCGTTGATCGGGCTATCTTCTCCCAGTGGATACAAAAGCTCTATCTTGGTATTCGGCAATTCAATGAAGATGACCGTCACTCCGTGGTCAGGTTCGTCCTGCGGCGAACCGACATTCGCGCCCAGCGCGCCGCGGTATTGAGCGGCGGCGGCCTCCAGATCGGGGACGGCGATGGCGACATGGTTCAGGCGACCGATCATGGCAATATCTCTCAGGCTACTTCATTGCGCGGGGTTATGAACCTCTGCTGAGCCAAGAGCAAGCGTCACAGATAGCAACAAATTGCGCGGGCCTGTTAACGCGCTGTTAGGCAAGTCCACATAACGATTGAGTCTTACTGCTGCCACATCGAAGGAATCTGCTCATGGATGACCTGGACTCATTTGTCATCGCACAACCCGTGCCAACCACGTCTCGCCCTCTTCTGGGTTTGACCGTGCTCGTTGTTGAGGATAGCCGATTTGCATGCGAGGCGATGCGCCTGTTGTGTCTGCGAAGCGGCGCGCGGATTCGAAGGGCAGATTGTCTGCGATCAGCTCGCAAACATCTGCAGGTCTATCGCCCCTCGGTCGTCATAATAGATCTTGGGTTGCCTGATGGATCCGGAACCGACCTGATCACCGAGTTGAATCAAACCACCCCTCGGGTCGAGGTTATTCTGGGAACTTCGGGCGACGACGAGGGCCAAAGACGTGCGATTGAAGCCGGCGCCGACGGGTTCATGCCCAAACCAATAACCTCGCTCGCACTGTTTCAGGATGTTGTATTGTCGCGCCTGCCATTGGAACGTCGCCCTATGGGCCCACGAAACGTCAGCGAGGAACAGATACTCCCCGATCCTATTGCGTACCGGGACGACATGGCTCACGTTGCTGACGTAATGGGCGAAGACAGTATTCGGGACGAGGCTGTCCTAGACTACATTGCGCAATTCGTGACCGGGGTAGCCCGCAGCGCTGAAGACACCACTTTGCAGCGCGCCGCCGAAGCGCTGGCGCAAGCCCGTGCCAATGGCGACCCGGCAGGGTCAAACGCCGACCGCATCGCGGGTCTCGTGCAAGATAGGTTGGCACAGAAAATAGCGATTTGAATTAAGCCTATTGGCGCCGTCAAAGCCGACGTGCCAGTGCAGTTCATGCGCCGTCACAGCCGCAACAGGACAATCGATCTCTCTGTATTAGGTGGATCCTGATTAAAGGCGTGACTTCCCTCAGAGGGGCCTGTCATTGTGGGTGATGCCGGTACGGGATGACTCAAAGCGTTTAGAAAGCGGGGCAACCGCCCATAACCGTGCTAGAGGCGGTCAATAGTCCGATTTTCGTCGCCATACTGTTCCGCGCATCGAGCGATCTTGCACGCACCGCGTTGTGTCACGGGCGATTTTCTAAGTAGGCCGGGAAACGCATTTGCGGGCCATACGTCAATGCGCAGCAGCCATTCTTTACACAAAATCTGGGTGACGCTGGCAGGGAGTACAGTCCTTGCCAGAATGTGATGCGCTCACAATTGTGTTGCAAAACGATAATCAAACAGACATACGAATTGCCTTTCTTAGCCTGCTACAGACACATGGACTGGCGCAGTATGGCGCGCTGCGCGAATAGCAGGCACATGTGGTCGAACCAATGGCCATCGCACTACGAACAACACTTGAACGCCACAATGCAAAGGGAGAAGCAGTTTGAAAACGACACTATTGGGGGGGATACTGTTTCTGGTCCCGGTTGCCTTTATCGCCGTTATTTTGGGCAAAATTCACGAAATCAGCATGCTGGCGGCCAGACCCCTGGACGGGTTAGTCCCGCTGAACAGCATTGCGGGTGTTGCCACGGCCAACATTATTGCAATTCTCTTGATACTTGCGGTCTGCTTTGTAGCGGGACTTCTGGCGCAACGCAGTTTTTTCTCAGATAGGATGGGTCGGCTCGACAATATCCTTATTGATCTTTTGCCGGGTTATGCCGTGGCAAAGGGCATCGTGAGCGGCGTAGCCAACAAAGACGATGCAATGACGATCCTGCGTCCCGTTCAGGTGAGGTTTGATGACTACGACCAGATCGCATTTGAGGTCGAGCGAGATGAAAATAAAGCTGTCGTCTTTTTGCCAGGCTCTCCCAGTGCCTGGTCCGGAGCCTCAGTTGTCGTTGACGTCGACCGAATTTCGGATTTGAACATCCCGCCCCATCAGGCCGTGAGTCTTTTGCGCGTTATGGGCAGGGGATCGGTGAAACTGAAGTCACTGCCAACGCCGCAAGAGCAGGCGGAATAAGTGCGATGCATTGCAGTGTAATTATTCGAATCGTTGCCAAGCAAAATCATCAGGCGCTATGCTGCCGGCATTAGCGCGTTGATCGCGCAAGGGAGGAAAATATGAATACGAAACAAACTCTTATCGGATCAGCGTTTGCGCTAACGATGGCGACCCCGGTCGCAGCGCAAACTGAGATCGAATTTTGGCATGCATTCACCGGCAGACTTGGTGAACTGGTGGCCGAACAGGTCGAGACATTCAACAATAGCCAAAGTGCTCATGTCGTCAAAGCCAGCCACAAGGGCAATTACTCTGAAACGCTGAATGCAGGTATTGCTGCTTTCCGCGCGGGTGAACAGCCACACGTGTTGATGGTCTTCGAGGTAGGTACCGCGACAATGATGGGCGCAAAGGGAGCAATCGTTCCGATTCACCAAGTCATGGCAGAAACGGGGGCAGAATTCGATCCTGACGCTTATATCGGTTCGGTGAAGGGATATTACACTTCTAACGACGGCGAGATGCTATCCTTGCCCTTCAACTCTTCCACACCTGTTTTGTGGGTCAACCGTGATGCGCTTAACGCTGCTGGGGTTGCTGCTGATGTAGATTTATCGACGTGGCAGAACGTTGGAGCAGTACTGGATCAACTCAAGGCTTCGGGCCACGAATGCCCCATGACGACAGCTTGGCAAAGCTGGATCCATCTGGAAAACCTTAGCGCCTATCACAACACACCATTCGCAACCAAAGATAACGGATTTGGCGGCACAGATACGGAACTTGCGTTGAATGGCCCGGTACAGGTTAAGCACGTTCAGCAGATCGGGGATTGGGCGAAAGATGGGAAATTCATCTACGCCGGTCGTCGCAATGAAGGCGGTGCCAATTTCCGCGCGGGTGAATGCGCGCTCTTTACCGAAAGTTCCGCTGGCTATGCCGGTATCAACTCCGAGGCCGAATTCGCCTTTGAGGTTCATCCGCTTCCTTATTGGGAGGGAGTCGAAGGAGCACCGCAAAACACAATTATTGGAGGCGCATCCTTGTGGGTCATGCAAGGACACGAAAGAGAGGAGTACAAAGGAGTCGCGGACTTCCTGAACTTCCTGTCTTCAACCGACATTCAGGCAAAATGGCATCAGGATACCGGTTACCTCCCGATTACGCTGTCGGCAGGCGACAAAACGCGTGAAATGGGTTTTTATGACGACAACAAGGGAACGGACGTCGCCGTCATTCAGATGACAGCTAAACAACCAACGGCCAATTCCAAGGGGCTGCGTCTGGGATCCTTCGATCAGATTCGCGGAATCATTGACGAAGAGCTCGAAGCTGTCTGGGCGGGCGACAAGACGGCGCAGGAAGCTATGGACAGCGCCAAAGAGCGTGGCGATGCACTGCTGCGCCGGTTTGAGCAAGCCAGCCAGTAAAGGTTTCGGGCGGCAGTTCATATTGCCGCCCGTCTGCTGATGGACAAGCGTGTTACATTCAAGGGCTGGTTTTTACCAACTTGCCTTCTGCTACCGCAGATTCTGATTACGGCGGTATTCTTTTTCTATCCTGCAGGGGAGGCTGTCTATCAGTCGCTTTTTATTCCCGACCCTTTTGGTCTTTCCATGCAGTGGGTGGGCCTCGGGAATTTTCAATATCTGCTGGGTGACGCCTATTACCGCGCTTCATTTGTCACCACTGCCATCTTCTCGATCCTTGTCACAGTCACCTCGATGGGTTTTGCCCTTTATCTCGCGCTGTTGGCGGATCGGTTGATCAAAAGCTCGGGTGTTTACCGCACATTGCTGATCTGGCCCTACGCCGTTGCGCCAGCAGTTGCCGGTGTGCTTTGGCTATTCATGTTCAATACGCGTGTGGGTGTTGTTGCGTGGTATCTTGGACTTTTGGGGTATGATTGGAACCATGTGCTGAACGAGGGAGAGGCGATGGGCCTAGTCGTCGTCGCATCAAGTTGGGGCCGCATAAGCTACAATTTCCTGTTTTTTTTGGCCGGTCTGCAGGCCATTCCAAGGTCTGTCATTGAGGCGGCCGCCATTGATGGTGCGCGGTTCTGGACCCGGGTGCGCACCATCGTATTGCCGCTGCTCTCGCCCACCACTTTCTTTTTGCTGGTGGTCAACATTGTCTATGCTTTTTTCGAGACATTCGGCGTGATTCATACAATCACCTCAGGCGGCCCACAGCAGGCCACGACAATCCTAGTTTACAAGGTTTTCTCAGATGGGTTCGTTGGGCAAGACCTTGGGTCTTCTGCCGCGCAATCCGTCATTCTCTTAGTGATCGTCGGCATTCTTACGGTGGTTCAGTTCAAGTTCATTGAGCGAAAAGTGCATTACTGATGGCGGATATGGTCGAAAGACGAGGCTTTGGTCACATTTTGACTCACGTAGGTCTGATCATTGGCGTGCTGATCATCTTTTTCCCCATCTGGCTAGCATTTGTGGCCTCCACCGTGACCCAGCCCGAAATCGTGCGTCCACCCATGCCGCTTTGGCCGGGGGATCAATTCTTCAACAATTACCGCGAGGCTTTGACATCAGGGATCAACGCACCAGTGGCGACCATGCTGTTCAATTCACTGGTGATGGCGATGGGCATTTCGATTGGCAAGATTGCAATTTCGTTACTGTCAGCGTTTGCGATTGTGTACTTCAAGTTTCCGGGCCGTCGGTTATTCTTTTGGTTGATTTTCCTGACGCTGATGTTGCCGGTCGAGGTGCGCATCGTCCCAACCTACGAAGTTGTGGCCGGGTTTGGTATGCTCAACAGCTACTCCGGGTTAATCTTTCCGTTGATCGCGTCGGCTACAGCAACATTCCTGTTTCGTCAGTTTTTCATGACAGTGCCGGACGAATTGGCCGAGGCTGCCCGCGTCGACGGTGCGGGTCCCATGCGTTTCTTCTGGGATATCCTACTGCCGATGAGCCGAACAAATATTGCCGCTCTTTTTGTGATCCTGTTTATCTACGGCTGGAATCAATACCTCTGGCCGCTGTTGATAACGACGGACCCGTCGATGAACACGATTGTTATGGGCATCAAGCAGATGTTCCCGTCAGGAGACGACATTGCGAATTGGCCGGTCATCATGGCCACTTCTATTCTGGCGATGCTTCCCCCCGTTGTTGTTGTGATTTCGATGCAGCGCCTTTTCATCCGCGGACTTGTAGACAGCGAGAAATAAACATGGCGACGGTCAAACTCGAAAACATCAGGAAATCCTACGGTAAGACCGAGGTTATTCATGGCGTCGACATCGACATCAAGGATGGAGAATTCATCGTGATTGTCGGGCCTTCGGGGTGTGGAAAATCGACCTTGCTGCGTATGGTTGCCGGTCTTGAAACGGTGACGTCGGGCGAAATCCACATTGGCGATGCTTTGGTTAACGAAAAAGAGCCAATGGATCGCGATATTGCGATGGTTTTCCAGAATTACGCGCTTTATCCGCATATGTCTGTCTTTGATAACATGGCCTACGGCCTCAAAATTGCCGGAACTTCAAAGACGGAAATCGCCGAACGCGTCGCGGCAGCTGCCAAGCTTTTGCAGATCGAACCCTATCTTGAGCGCCGTCCACGCGATCTTTCGGGTGGTCAGCGTCAGCGGGTGGCGATGGGCCGTGCCATCGTGCGCAAACCTGCTGTTTTCCTGTTTGACGAACCTCTGTCCAATCTCGATGCAAAATTGCGTGTCCAGATGCGGCTGGAGATCAAACAGCTGCAGCGCAGGCTGGGAGTCACGTCGCTTTATGTCACGCATGATCAGGTCGAAGCCATGACTCTTGCTGACCGAATGGTTGTCATGAATGGAGGTCGTGCAGATCAGATCGGCGCTCCGCTTGATGTCTACGCAAACCCGGCAACCGAGTTTGTCGCTGGTTTCATAGGCTCTCCGCCCACGAATTTTCTCAAGGCAGCACTGATAGACTCTATGCCGTCAGGAACAGCAACAGTAGGCATTCGCCCTGAGCACATTCAATTTTCTGACGCTGATCGGAAGTTAAAGGGAAAAGTTCTTTATACCGAAGCCCTGGGTGCCGAGACTCTGGTTCACATGGAACTGTCTGACGGGGGAATCATCACAGTCAGACAAGCGGTGGCGCAAAACATTCCGTCGGAGGGAGATTCTATCGGGTTGGTTTGGTCAGAGAAGGACCAGATGCATTTTGACGGGGACGGTCAGCGCCTGTAAGCGCCAACCCCTACTATGTAGTTTTCTTATACAATCATCTGAAAAAGGACACCCGATATTATTGCCCCTGTAACTCCCAATCCCAAATAGGCCGCAAACACCCGTTTTTTGACCAGGGACCAAACGGCCGCCATCGCTGGTACGGAGCTGATTGCACCAGCGACCATGAACGACATAGCGGCACCGCCGCTCATCCCCTGCTCCATCAATCCGGATAATAGCGGCGGAGCGATGTAGGAATTTAAATAGGCGGGCATACCGACAAAGGCGGCGATAGTAATAGGAACGATGCCTTCACCGCCAACAAGACCGGCGATAAGAGAAGCTGGAACGTAGGTCACCAGGATCGCCTCTAGTGCATACGCGAGTGAAAGCCATTTGATCAGGAATCGTGCGTTCGAGACAAACTCATCCCGGAATACACCCCGGCGATCCGCTTCTTGCCAGAACGGCCAGAATGGTTTGCCATCAAATGGATTTGGGCCACATCCGCACCTGGATACCGGTTGCGCCTTCAAGGGTTCTCCGAACCACCCGCTCTTTAACAGGGCCCTGATTGCAAAGCCGCCGAATAGGCCCAATCCGATCGCAGAAACTGCCTTGCCAATAGCAAAGGGCCAACCAAGAGCCGCCGCCGTGATCAGCAGTGTTGGCGGATCGATGAGGGGTGAGGACAGCCAGAATGCCATGACAGCCGACAATGGCGCGCCCAGCGCGAGCAACCCGGCTATGAACGGAATCACTTCACATGAGCAAAATGGTGCAAGCCCGCCAAACAATGCAGCAAGAACAATCATCCGGTTTTCGCGCCCTTTGAAAGCATTCGCAATAACTGCCTCAGCGCCAGCCGCTTTCAGTCCGGCGATCAGAAGAACCGCGAACACGATGTAGGGGAGTGTTCCAAGCAAGGCCTTCACAGCGAAAAGAGTGACCGGCACCAGATTTTCAAAATCAAGAACAGCTACGGCCACTGGCACCAACAAGGTGATGGTCCAGGGCGACAACACACGGGCCTTGATTTCTTCAAACAGTGACGGTTGGTAACCGGTTGCCTCACTCATTAGTCTGTTTCCTCTTCGGCGCAGCACTCTTCGAGAATGAATGCCGCTAGATTTTGCAAATGATCAAAATTGGCTTTGTTAATAATTGTGCGGCCCTGCTTGTCCTGCACAATCAATTCGGCGGAACTCAGAAACTTCAGGTGATGCGCAAGTGTAGATGCTGGGATGCTCGTGCGCTTTTGAATGGCGCCAACCCGCAATCCTCCTTCTCCAGCCTTGACCAGCGCCTGCAAGACGCCCAGACGAGAATCTGATCCCATCGCTGAAAACCCTTGGGCTGCAGTTACGATATCCATATCGACTAGTTCCATTTAATTATTCTATAAAACTAGCTATATCGAATAAAAGAGAAGATCAACACCAATCTTTCAGTGATCTCAGGTGCGCTTACCGGGCACTTCGTACGTGCTGGTTGTTATTTCAAGGTTACTCGCGGTGAAAAATTTTTTCATTATCCCAAGGGCTGGGTGCAATCGGGACCTTATTGTCATGACTATAACTGATATTGAGAGGTGATATTCGTAACGATTGATTGAGGGGTGTTCAGAAGCGTTCGACCCCTCTTTTTCTCGAAACGGCAAAGTCATTGCCTCTGACGTCTCTTTCGAAAGGGCAGGCAAGTTAGTAGGCCACGCCTTTTTTGATAGGCTAACTTTTGTTCAAGTCGTCGAAACAACGTCCACACTGAACCAATTTTACTAGCAAGGGTGCGGGTTGCCAATAATAGGCATCCTCGGTCGCATAGGACTCGATATCGCGAAGCAATCCCTGCAGGCCTGTGAGATCAGCCCATTTCAGGGGACCACCGTGATAGCGCGGAAATCCATAGCCGGATATTAGTACCACATCGACATCCAGTGGGCGGCGCGCGATGCCCTCTCCGACGACTTTGGCAGCCTCATTTGCCATTGCCGCCATATAACGCCGCATGATCTCTGAGTTTGTGAAAGCTCTCGGCCTGATCCCTTTTGCCGCGCGTTCAGCTTCGATAAGAGGGATCACTTCGGGGTTCGGATTTCCGACCCGCTCACCATCCGCGTAGACATAATAACCCTTGCCGGTCTTTTGCCCAAAATCACCTGCCTCGCACAGGCGGTCGGCAAATGCCGAAATCCGTTCGCGCGGATCACGGCGTGACGAGCGGCGCTTTCGCATCGCCCAGGCGATATCCAGTCCGGCGAGGTCAGCCACAGCAAATGGCCCCATGGCAAAACCAAACTCCTGACATGCCAGATCAATCTGGAATGGGCTGGCCCCATCCAGCACCATGTGATCGGCGCAAGTCCGATACGCATTAAGAATTCGGTTGCCAATGAAACCCTCGCAGACACCCGCGCGTACTGCTGTCTTTCGCATCATCTTGCCAAGAGCAAAGCCCGTCGCCATGACATCCGGGGCGGTATTCTCAGTGACAACAACTTCCAGCAGTTTCATGACATGTGCTGGCGAAAAGAAATGCAATCCGATCACATCCTCTGGACGTGATGTGCTCAAAGCGATTTCGGCTACATTGAGGTAAGAGGTGTTCGTGGCCAGAACGGCGCCAGGTCTGCAAACCGCATCTAATCTGGCGAAAACTTCCAGCTTGGTGGGCATATCCTCATAGACAGCTTCAATCACCAGATCAGCGTCACGCAGCGTAGCAAAGTCGGTCGACCACTTTAGCGCAGTTGCGATCAGTTTGTCATAATGATCCTGACTGATCTTTTCGCGTTTGAGTGCCCCAGCAAGATTACTTTCAATCCGCCTTCGCGCAGCAGACATCGCATCATCGGACATTTCGATCAGTGTGACGGGCAGGCCAGATAGTAACGCGGCTGTCGCGATGCCAGCGCCCATGGTGCCGCCACCGACCACACCAACCGAGTTGATATTTTGGGCAGAAATACCTCTCAGTTCCGGCAGCTTGCCTACCGCGCGTTCTGCAAAAAAAGCATGGATCAAACCATGCCGCTGATCTGTTGCCATCAGTTCCGAAAACAAAGCGCGTTCGCGTTTCAAGCCTTCGGCAAACGGCAATTCGCAGGCTGCCTGCACAGCGCGCACCGCTGTTGCTGGCGACAGTTGTCCTCGTCCCTTGGTTAGCGCTTGGCTATGAGCCGCATCAAAATCGACCGGTGCAGGCGCCGACATATCACGAACCGGCCTGCGCGGTGCGTCGCTATCCACCAACGACTGCGCGTACGTTACGCCCATGGTCAACGGATCGCCCTCGGCAATGCGGTCCAGAATCCCGAACTCTAACGCCTCTGGGGCTCCAACATGTCGTCCCGATGTGATCATGTCGAGCGCCGATTGCGCGCCCGTCAATCGCGGCAGTCGTTGCGTTCCCCCTGCCCCGGGCAGAATGCCCAGATGAACCTCGGGAAGACCGACCTTGGTTGAGGGCACTGCAATGCGGTAATGGGCTGACAGTGCCACTTCCAGCCCACCGCCCAGCGCCGTGCCGTGGAGCGATGCAACAACGATTAGCGGTGATGCCTCAATGCGATTACAAAGATCCGGTAGCCAGGGGTCCTTTGGTGGCCTGCCAAACTCGCTGATATCCGCACCCGCAAAAAATGTCCGCCCGTCCCCGACTATGACGACTGCCTTCGCTTCGGATTCTGCGCGATCCATCGCCACGGCCAATCCTTGACGCACCGCGTGGCTCAGTGCGTTGACCGGTGGGTTTCTTGCGATCAGTACCGCGACATCGCCATGCAATTCGTAGCTGATGACATCAGACATCTGATCTTCTCCCAGAGGACACCCTTTCAGAAAGAGGCTGATCCAATATCAACCCATGATCAAGTGCTGCAGAGTCTATGCCGCTCGCTATTTACGGTAAATGAAACAGCGGTCCGGCATCGCGCCTTCTGGCAAATCAAGTTCCGTCAGGTTCTCGAAATACATTCGATCACTGGCGATCATCAGTCCGCCAGGCGCAAGCAGCGGTTCGACGTAGGGCGAAACTGCGCGCGCAAATTCATCGTTCTTGGCTGGATTGTGCCCGCCCAGATCGGCGTGCACGATGCTCGCCGTCGGGCCGAACCGCTCTAACGCCTGTGGCAGGGTGTCAAACACTTCGCCCAGAAACAAACGATCGTCGGGAGGCGTTGACTTAGGGTGAGATTCGACTTTGCGTTCGAATACGAAAATGTCGCGATCTTTCACCAGTTCGCGCAAATGGTGATAGGTTCTCCCGTTTCCCAAACCAAGTTCCAAGACCGGCCCGGGCATCTTCGCCGTATCCTCGATCGCAAAGTTTAGGCACGCGCGTTGCGACACCATGCGGGCAATAAACAGATCAAGACGCGTCATATCAAACTCCAACAAAGTACGCGCAGAATGTCACCGCGCATTGATTGACTGCTCAATGCCCGAAACAAAAAGAAATGTGTAGAGCAGATTGGCCAAAATCAATCACATTCCGGCCAGCGGCCGATGTCTTTCTTGTTCGCGATCAGTTGGGGTTTGACTAATGCTTGGGCAATGGGTGAAAGTGCCGGAACGCAAAAGGCCAATGGCCCCGAAACCACTGGTAGTTGGCAAAGGGACCTTAACCAAATGGAACCGCACTAAATGAAGCCCCTGCTGCAAGTTGACAATCTAAGCATCGGGTTTGGCGATTCCGCGCCAGTCATTGATAATGTAAGCTTTTCCGTAAACGCTGGAGAAACGCTTGCCATTGTCGGCGAAAGCGGATCAGGCAAGACGTTGTCATGCCGGGCCGTGCTTCGGATTTTGCCGCGCGCTGCGCAAATTCGTGCGGGCAACATTGTGTTCAACCGACCAGATGAAGCCATTGATCTGTGTGCGTTAAGCGAACGCAAGATGCGTAATGTGCGCGGCGGCGCAATCTCCATGATCTTTCAAGAACCTATGCGTTCGCTGTCGCCCTTGCACCGGATTGGCAACCAGGTGGCTGAGGTTTTGCGATTGCACGGCGGGCTACGCGCGCGTGCTGCGAAGGAGATAGTGCTACAAACCTTTGAACGCGTTGGATTTCCGGACCCGGCACGTGTTTTCTCGGCCTATCCGTTTGAGCTGTCCGGAGGCATGAGACAGCGCGCGATGATTGCGATGGCAATGGTTGCAAAACCTGAACTCTTAATCGCGGATGAACCGACTACCGCGCTGGACGTCACGACCCAGGCGCAAGTTTTGGGACTGATCAAGGACCTGCAGCGAGAAACCGGCATGGCTGTTGTGCTAGTCACTCATGACCTCGGTGTCGTTGCTAATATGGCCGAGAAAGTGGTCGTTCTCAACAAGGGCCGTGTCATGGAGGCCGGAGCAGCCATTCATATACTGTCTTCTCCGGCGCATGCATACACGCAAAAACTGTTTAATGCCGCGCCGCTGATCCCAGCTGTCGCCAAAGGATCGCCTCCCATTGCTCAGGACGACTTGATCCTATCGATGGACTCAGTTTCAAAAACATACCTTGTGCGCGGCGCCAGTTCGTGGAAACCAAAGGTCGAAGTTCATGCCTGTCGCGGCATCAACTTGAACGTACCCCGCGGCAAGACAGTGGCCGTTGTCGGCGAGAGCGGGTCAGGAAAAACCACATGTGCACGCATCGCTCTTGGGGCGGAGCGCCCTGACGCGGGGGGACAGGTTCTGTTCAATGCAGACGCAAACACCCCTGCGCTGCCTGTGCATAAACTGGATAAATCGCAGAGGTTCGAATTTCAGCGGCAGGCGCAGATGGTGTTTCAGGATCCCTACTCTTCCCTCAACCCACGCATGAGGGTTGTGGATGCGTTGACTGAACCACTTGAAATACATGGTATTGGCAACCGGTCCGAGCAGCGCGACCGCGCTGCCAAAAGTCTGGCCAAAGTCGGACTGAACCCCGATATGCTTCATCGCTATCCGCACGCTTTTTCTGGTGGGCAACGCCAACGCTTGTCCATTGCGCGTGCCCTGACATTGGATCCGGTGTTTCTGGTCTGTGATGAACCGACCTCGGCGCTGGACGTATCCGTCCAGGATCAGATTTTGTCTCTGTTGGAAGAGATCCAGCAAACCATGAACCTGTCTTATATGTTCATCAGTCACGATCTGGCCGTTGTTGCGCGCATTGCTGATGAAGTGGCCGTTATGCGTCAGGGTCTGGTTGTTGAACAAGCCCCACCAGATACCTTGTTTTATGACCCTAGGCATCCTTACACAAAGGCTCTGATCGCAGCGCAACCCGAACCTGACATTACCCGACCGATTGATCTGAAAATCGTGGCTCAAGGTGCCGGAAACCCGGCAGGATGGCCCGAGGCGTATCGCATGACAGAAGGGGATGCTCCCGCTTTGACCGAATTGTCTCCCGGACATATGGTGAGGTGCCATGTTTAGACTTGCTGCCCTCACGACAGCCCTGATTTGGGGCACGCTGTGCAACGCGCAAACACCAGTTTTGCAGGAAAGCACATTTTGGCAAGCGGAAGTGGATCGTGGTGACATGCCACCGATTGCCGCGCGGCTGCCTGTTGATCCTCTGATCGTCGATTTACCAGCCAAGGGGCGCTCTTACGGGGTACAAGGCGGTACGCTGAGGACGCTGGTGTCACGATCCCGAGACGTACGCCAAATGGTCGTTTACGGCTACGGGCGGCTGATCGGATACGACGAAGACTACAATTTAGTGCCGGATATTCTATCGAGTTACGACGTTGAAGACAATAGGAAATTCACCTTCTACCTGCGCCCGGGTCACCATTGGTCCAATGGATCGCCTTTCACCTCGGCAGATTTTGAATACTGGTGGCTGCATATTGCCAACAATGATCAACTAAACCCTTCTGGACCACCAGAATTCATGAGCGTCGATGGGGAGTTTCCCACTGTCACCTTTCCTGATCCATATACTGTGGTTTACGAGTGGACGCGTCCCAACGGCAGGTTTTTGCAACTGCTGGCCGAAGCACGCCCGCCCTTTATCTATCGACCCCAGAGCTACCTGAAACAATTTCACGAGGATTTTGCAGACCCAGAGTCACTGGCCGAAATAATTGACGAAAAACGTGTGAATAGCTGGGCCGCGTTGCACAATAAGCTCGACAATATGTACAAGTTCGACAACCCGGACGAACCTACGCTGCAACCCTGGATGAGTGCCTCGAACAATTCGAAGTCACGCTATTTGTTTGTGCGCAATCCTTACTTTCACCGGATTGATGCACTTGGGGTACAACTGCCCTATATCGATATTGTCGAGATGACAGTAACTGGTGGTGGTCTGATTGCAGCAAAGGCCAACGCGGGCGAGGCTGATTTGCAAGCGCGCGGCCTCGATTTTCGCGATGTACCGATCCTCAAGAAAGGCGAACTAGATGGAGGCAATTACAAAACCTACCTCTGGTCCAATGCCGTGGCTTCGCAAATCGCGATTTATCTTAATCTGAACTTTGCCGATCCGGTGTGGCGCCCGATATTGCGCGACGTCCGCTTTAGACGCGCTCTGTCGCTCGCAATCGACCGTCGTATGATCAATCGAGGCCTTTATTTTGGGCAGGGCACCGAAGGCGGCATGATGGTCTTGCCTGAAAGCCCGTTTTACGAGGAAGCGCTTCGGACCGCTTGGGCGAACTACGATCTGGAAATGGCAAATGCGCTGCTGGACGAGATGGGTTTGACGGAACGTTCGGGGGATGGCATTCGCCTGTTACCTGACGGTCGCCCGCTCAGAGTCGTTGTTGAAACGGCGGGTGAGCGGCAAGAGGTTGAAAACGCTTTGCAGATCGTGACCGATACCTGGCGCGATATCGGCGTTCAACTGATCATGCGCCCGCTTGACCGAGACATATTGCGTAACCGAAACTATGCCGGAGTCACGATGGCGGCGGTCTGGTATGGATGGGACAACGGTATCCCGACAGCCATTACGCCCCCAACTTACCTAGCACCCACCTCTCAAGACTTTTTTGCATGGCCGATGTGGGGGCAATACTATCAAACCTCTGGAGCAGCCGGCGAACCCCCCGATTTGGAGGCTGCCGAGCGTTTGATGGAGCTGTCTCACGAATGGGAACGCGCTGTCACGGACGCCGAAAGAGCCGATGCCTGGAAGCAAATGCTCGAGATTCACGCAGATCAGGTCTTTGGCATCGGCATCGTATCGGAAACACCGCAGCCCGTCGTTGTTTCGCGGCGACTGCGCAATGTCCCCGAGGTCGGTCTTTGGACCTGGGACCCCGGCGCACATTTCGGGGTCCACCATATCGATGAGTTTTACTTTGACCCAGATCCGGTGACCCAATGACGATACTGCGTTACGCCATCTATCGTTTCTTTACGATGCTGCTCACGCTTGTCGTAGTTTCGGCGCTCATCTTTGTGATCATCAACCTTCCACCGGGAGATTATCTGAGCAATCAGATCAATGAATTGCGCGCAACGGGGCAAAGTTCCGGCGTCGCCAAGGCTGAATTCCTACGTACTGAATATGCGCTAGATCGACCTATTTGGGAGCAATACTTGATCTGGGTCGGTTTCGCGCCCGGCCCCAATGGGTTCTCTGGCCTTCTGCAGGGGGACTATGGCTGGTCATTCGAGTTTGATCGCCCTGTTTCAGATATCGTTGGAGATGCGCTATGGTTGACGGTTCTAGTCAACCTGGCCGCCGTTCTGTTTGTATATCTGGTTGCGTTGCCATTGGGCGTTCTGGCCGCAGCCAAATCAGAAACTTGGGTCGACTACACTGCCGGATTTGTCGGTTATCTAGGCCTTGCAACACCCAACTTTCTGCTGGCTCTGATCTTGTTTTATTACGGACACAAATATTTCGACCTACCAATTGGCGGGCTGATGTCTCCGGAATTTGAAGGCGAACCGATGAGTTGGGACAAGGTCAAGTCCGTCCTAATACATCTTATCGTACCTACATTTGTCATCGGCACGTCGGGCGCTGCAGGGATGATGCAACGGTTGCGTGCCAATATGCTGGACGAGCTTGGCAAGCCCTATGTTGAAACCGCGACAGCCAAGGGCCTATCGCCAACGCGCATGCTTACCAAATATCCGTTGCGCGTAGCCTTTAACCCGTTTGTGGCAGACATCGGAAATCTGTTGCCGGCGATGGTGTCCGGTTCTGTTTTGGTATCGGTTGTTCTGGGGCTCCAAACAATTGGGCCGGACTTACTCGCGGCGCTCAAAAGTCAGGATCAGTTTCTTGCGGGTTTCGTGTTGATGTTTGTCGCCCTCCTGACGCTGATTGGTACGATGATTTCAGACGTCCTGTTGATGCTACTTGATCCGCGGATCCGGTACGGGGGGCGCGAGCTATGACGACCCTACCTGACGGACGTTATGTCGATGATGCGCCCTATGATCCGTCTGACGACCTCAACCGCCTCGAACGTACCGACATGGACGCGCCAAACTGGGTGTTGGTCTGGCGACGGTTTCGTCGGCACAAACTGGGGCTGCTGTCAGGATTGTTCCTGTTAGTGTCCTATTTGATGCTGCCAATCTCGGGGTTCATTGCACCCTACACACCAAATGAACGACACGCCGATCACCTTTACGCACCACCCCAGGGCATTCATTTCTTCCATGACGGAAAATTCATAGGCCCCCATGTGATACCCATTACTGCGCGGGCTGATCTGAATGAATTTCGCTGGTATTATGACCCACAACCCGACAAACCGGCCAAACTGGAGTTTTTCTGCAAAGGCGGCACGTACAAACTCGCTGGCTTGATCAAATCAAATACGCACCTGTTTTGCGCGCCCGAAGGCGCGACCATCTTTCTTTGGGGCTCAGACAGATTAGGTCGCGATGTGTTTTCGCGTATTTTTTATGGGGCGCAATTGTCGCTTACTGTTGGCCTGATCGGGATTTCTGTGTCCTTCCTGCTCGGCATCGGTTTTGGCAGCATAGCCGGGTACTTCGGCGGCAAAACGGATTGGCTAATCCAACGCACCATCGAGATTCTGCGCTCGCTCCCCGAACTGCCTCTCTGGCTTGCGTTATCGGCAGCAGTACCCTCTCACTGGGGTCCGGTGGCGGTCTTTTTTATTATTTCGATCATACTCGGGCTACTGGACTGGCCCGGATTGGCGCGATCCGTTCGATCAAAGTTCCTGAGTTTGCGAGAAGAGGAGTATGTGCGCGCAGCGGAAATGATGGGGGCCAAACCGCGTCGAATCATCCAGCGCCATTTGCTGCCCAATTTTCTGAGCCACCTTATCGCCAGTGCGACGCTCTCTATTCCTGGTATGATCCTTGGCGAAACAGCGCTCAGCTTCCTTGGTCTTGGACTGCGTGCACCCGCCGTCAGTTGGGGTGTCATGCTGAATGACGCGCAGAACCTAGCCTCAATTGAGATTTACCCATGGACGGCCATTCCGATGCTGCCGATCATCGTGGTTGTGTTGGCCTTTAATTTTCTTGGAGATGGGTTGCGGGATTCACTGGATCCTTACAAAAGCTAATCAGTACTCATGCATTGTCTTCGCCCAGCTTCGGGGAAGGCCGATGCAAGGCAAGATCAGCCTCAGAAAACTTAAACGGGGAACGTACACCCGCAATGCCGTCGAGTTCGATCTGCATGCCGCGCGCGACAACCTGAGGGTCGGCCATCACCTCGTCCATCGCATTGATTGGACCAGCGGGCACACCCCGAGCTTCGCAGGCAGCCAATAATTCCGCCTTGGTACGTTTCAACGTGGCGCTGGTCAGTCTTTTGGTCATTGCGGCCCGGTATTCGATCCGCTTGGCGTTTGTCAGAAAATCCGGGTGTTGCGCCATCTCGTTCAGATCCAGCAACGCGCACAGCCGCTGGTATTGAGGATCGTTACCGGTTGCGATGATAATATGCCCGTCCGCACAGTCAAACACCTGATACGGCGTGAGGTTCATATGGGCATTACCCATCCGCCCCGGCGGTGTACCGGTAGCCAGATAGTTCATCGCCTGATTGGCCGTAACCGCGACAGCAACATCAAACAACGACATATCAATATGTTGCCCCTTGCCTGTGGACTGGCGCTGATGAACCGCCGCCAGAATGGCCGTTGTCGCGTAAACGCCGGTAAAAATATCTGTGATGGCAACGCCGGATTTCTGCGGCTGGCCGTCAGGCTCTCCGGTGATCGACATCAGACCAGACATCCCCTGAATGATAAAGTCGTACCCCGCGCGATGTGAATAGGGGCCGTCCTGCCCGAAACCGGTAATCGAACAATAGATCAAGCGCGGGTTCAAGCTGTGAAGGCTATCATAGTCCAGGCCGTACTTTGCCAATCCGTCTTTTTTGAAATTCTCGATCAGAATATCTGCACCGGCCACCAATTCCTGGACCTGCGCCTGGCCTTTAGCGGTGCGAAAATCTACCGTAACAGAGGACTTTCCGCGATTACATGAATGGAAATAGGCCGCCGATGTATCTCCGTCCCGTTCAATAAACGGCGGTCCCCACTGGCGCGTATCATCGCCATTGGGCGACTCGATCTTAATGACCTCTGCCCCGAGGTCGGCCAGCGTCTGTCCGGCCCATGGGCCGGCCAGAATGCGGGCCAATTCAATGACTTTCAAGCCCGCAAGTGGCCCCGGCATCAGTTGCCCAGAGCCGTTTCGATAACAGCAGACATTTCGTCATAGCTCATGTTGGATTGTCTTTCGCCATCGATGACAAAGCTGGGCGTTGATTGTACGCCATCCGCTTCAGCATTTGCCTGATACCACGCCACCAGCGCCTGTGCCTTATCGTTGTCCTGCAGGCAAACATCCAACTGCTCATCGGTCACACCAGCTTGACGTCCGATTTTGCGGAGTTCCGCGATGATATCGGCCGGCTCTCCTGCACGAGTCCATTCCGACTGTCCGGAATATAGCAGATCGGTAACGCCAAAAAAGCGGTCCGGCCCTGCACAGCGCGCAATCATCGACCCCCAGAGACCGTACCGGTCAAAATAGACCTCGCGGTAGATAAACTTGACCTTACCAGTATCAATATAATCGGCCTTTAGCTTCTTATACGGGCCGGAATGGAATGCAGCACAATGCGGACAAGTATAAGAGGCGTACTCGATCATTGTAACAGGGGCATCCTCTGACCCCTGCACCATTTCAATGATGCCAGAGGTGTCCACGTCACCGGCTTCTTGCGCATTCGCAGCCCCGATCAACGGATTGGGTGGCGTTGACGGACTGCTGGTGAACAAATAGGCCCCGAACCCAAGGGTCACGACAGCACAAATGAGGACGATCACACGTTTCATTGCGGATCCTTTCTTAGCGTTTTGCTTTTGTTAGAACGTTTTTGGCCAGCACTTCCAGCGCTGATCGCAGGTTTTCGTTTTCGACGGAGCGGGCTGCGTCCTCTGCCCTTTTCAAAATAGCTGCATCGGGAGGCGCCTTCGGTTTGGGCTTTGGCCGGGTTTCGAATTGGACCTGACCTTCGGCAAACCCTGTTGCAGCGGATTGTGTGATCCGCACGCGAGCAATCGCGTTATAGCCATAGGCCGCATTAACTTTTTCGCGCAGCTTTTCCTTTTGCATTTCAAGCATCGGGGCTTGCGCGCCTGTGGTCAGAACAGTCAGGGTTGCCCCAAATCCACCGCGCCCATAACTCACGTTCACTGGCCGGGCGATTTCCGCGATATCTTCGCCAGCAACCTCAGGCCAATGGGTGAGCAATCGGCTCACTGCAAAGCCGCGCGATTCGCTTGCTGTACGGATACGATCCGACAGTAGCACCGAAGTGCGCTTGAAGCCCTTTGTACTGGCGCGACGCATCGCCATGGTTTTGGTTCTCCCGGTTCTGCTTTAGTTTAGGCATCAGGTGCCGCTGCGCCAGCAAAACCGAACCTTGAGGATCATAAACATTGCGTGACTTGTCCGATTCAAACGCCTTGGCACAGAACTTGCTGGATTGGTATGATTTACATGCCCGCATAATGCCATGGCGGGTACCACCTGAAGAACGTATCGGCGGGGTTGTGCCCGATCCCTATCGTGTCTGGCTCTCTGAAGTGATGTTGCAGCAAACCACGGTTACTACCGTAAGAGGCTATTTTGAAAGGTTCACCAAGCGGTGGCCAACCGTTTGCGATCTGGCCTCGGCCGAAGACGGCGATGTGATGGGGGAGTGGGCTGGGCTGGGCTATTACGCCCGTGCGCGCAATCTGCTGAAATGCGCGCGCGTCGTTGCCAACGATCATCATGGGCAGTTTCCGGGCAGTTATGATCAATTGCGCGCTCTGCCGGGTATCGGACCCTACACAGCGGCCGCAATCGCCTCGATCGCCTTTGATCTAAGCCACGTAGTGGTGGACGGTAACGTCGAGCGGGTAATGACGCGCATGTATGACATTCACTCGCCCCTACCGGGAGTCAAACCGATCCTGACCCAAAAGGCCGAAGCACTGACACCCTTGCGGCGCCCCGGAGACTATGCGCAAGCGGTGATGGATTTGGGTGCAACGATCTGCACCCCAAAATCACCGGCGTGCGGCATTTGCCCATGGCAGGCGCCTTGTGCGGCGCGGGCAGCCGGAACAATGTCTGAGTTGCCCAAAAAAACACCAAAGCCCCCAAAACCGACCCGATTTGGCATCATTTATCTTGCGCAACGCGCTGACGGAGCTTGGCTATTGGAGCGGCGTCCTGACAAAGGTTTGCTGGGTGGGATGCTGGGCTGGCCAGGATCAAAATGGGTGGAAGGCACACCATGTGCCAGTCCTCCTTGTGATGCTGACTGGAAAGAGTTGCAGGCAGAGGTGCGCCATACATTCACCCATTTTCATTTGGTCCTGACGGTGATGACCGCCACACTGGCGCCGGGTCTTCCCGAAGAAACCGGCATGTTTATTGATCAAACTGACTTCCGGCCCTCTGATCTGCCCACTGTTATGCGCAAAGCCTATGATCTGCAAAATGGGACGGAACGTCGTCTTTGAACCCTATGAGTATTGGCGTTATATGAGGGACTAAGCCAGACAGGTGCCACCCCATGATCGTTCCCGCTGAACAAACCGCAAAACTTCAATCTGCGCTGCCCTTTGCAATATCATTGCTGCTTATCCCTTTGACCTGGATTTCCGCCGCCAATGGCGGATGGACGCTGCTGCTGTTACCCGTTTGCACTTGGTTCCTGTTTTCTGCACTGGACGCGGTCGCCGGTTTGAATCTTGACAATGCAGACCTTGAACCTGCGGATCAGGATCTGTTCTGGTACAAGGCCATCACAATGGGCTGGGTGCCGCTGCAATTCCTCACTTTGTTTTCGCTGATCTGGTATGTCCCGCAGGCAGAGCATCTGAACTCATTCGAGAAAATCGCGATGTTTTTTGGGGTCGGTGTGGTGACGGGCACCATAGGTATCAATTATAGCCATGAGCTCATGCACCAAAAGGACAAGCTGGAAAGAGGTTTGGCGGACGTATTACTTGCCATGGTCCTATACTCGCATTTCCGCTCTGAACACCTGCTAGTGCATCATAGCTATGTCGGTACGCCGCGTGACACCGTAACTGCGCGCTACAACGAAGGTTTCCATCGGTTTTATCCGCGTGTTCTGAAACAGGGGCTTTTGTCCGCACTCAAGGCCGAGAAAGAGTTGCTGGCGCGCAAGAATTTGCCGCCAAGCGACTTCAGCAACCCTTTCTACAAATATGCGGGCTTACAGGGCACTATGCTCTTGCTGGCATTTTGGCTGGGTGGATGGTCGGGACTGGGCCTCTTTCTGGTGCAGGCCGGGGTGGCAATCTGGCAGCTGGAGTTAGTGAATTACATCGAACACTATGGGCTAACACGAAAATGCCTTTCTGTCGGGAAGTACGAGCATGTAAAGCCACATCATTCGTGGAACGCACCCTACAAAGCCTCAAATTGGCTGCTGATCAATTTGCAGCGCCATTCTGACCACCACTACAAACCGGATCGGCGGTTTCCCCTTTTACAAAACTATACAAAGGCCGAAGCACCGCAGTTACCCTATGGATATCCAATGATGACGATGGCGGCGATGGTGCCGCCGGTCTGGCGCAACATGATGAATCCGCGTGTCAGACGGTGGCGCGAAATGTACTACCCGGAGATTACCGATTGGTCGGCGTAGGTCCTTCCGGGTTAGGACAGTGTCCAAATCGCCAGTGGTTCTGAAACACCACGTATTTCCTGCGCAGCCTGCTGCTTGAACCCCGCCATTTCAGAGCTTTCATCGGCAGTTTGTAGTCGCGCCTGTGCGATAAGATCATCGCTGGCCACCAAACTGACGCCTAGTTTGCGTGTCAGTGCTTCCAGTCGGCTGGCGACATTTACCGTGTTGCCAATCACGGCGAATTCCAACCGGGTCACACCAATGTCGCCCAGAACAACCTCTCCGAAGTGAAGACCAATACTCACGTTGATTTCCGGCTCTGAATCATCCCTGCGTTTGGCATTCCATTGATCCGCTGACACCATCATGGCACGTGCGCAATTGATCGCGTTCATCGAATCTGATGGCCCAATTGTGGGGGTCCCAAATGTGGCCATCAGCCCATCGCCCAGAAATTTGTCAAGCGTCCCACCGTACTTGAAAATCTCGGTCTCCATTAAGGCGTGAAAATCACGCAACGTCCAGATAACTTCTTCCGGCGAGCGTTTCGAAGCGTATTCGGTGAAGCCCACAATATCGACAAACATCACCGCAACACCCTGCGTTCGGATCTGCTTGAGAGGTTCGTCATTTTGCGAAAGTTCCTCGACCACATTGGGTGAAAAATAGCGGGTCAGGTTCGCGCGTTCACGCTCAAGTGCTGCAGTCCCCATTAGCAATCGATCAAACCGGCGCATGGAGACACCCAGCGTGACGGCCACGATCAAAAAGACAACAACCTCTTGTATACGGACGTCAAAATGAAAGCTGTTTGGGTCCAAAATCTCCAACATTCGTGCGGACATGCCCGGTATTTCGGCCATCGCTTCGGTCAGTCCGGGTTTCGGAACAAAAAACCACCATTGGACAATTATTGCACCCATCCAAAGTCCCGAGGTCCATGTCCCGATTGCGATGACGGTGCGCCATGAGAAGGCCAAAGTCCCCGCAGCGAGGATAACAAAAAAATAGATGAACGTGCCAAAATGAAAAATGATAGGCGGCGTCAAGTCAGGGTCACCAAATGGATTGGGAACGCCCAGAGCAATGGTCATCAGCGTAAGATCACAAAAATTCACAGCGAGTTCTGCGCGCGAAAGTCCAACCCGACCGACCCGACGCTGTAACCAGCCGATGCCCGCAAAAGCCAGCAGCAAGACCTCGTAATACAAAACTTCTGGTCTAGGGTTGAGCCACACTGACAGGACCGCGATAATTGCTAGCGCAATCCAGCGCGACTTGACGGCAAGTTCTAGTCCCTGCTTCTTGTGCGCTTCCAGAACCGCCCTTGAGTAATCATTGTTGGGGTTTTCGGGATCGGGAAAGCGTCGTGCAAACCATGTTTCGCGGCGGCGAGGCGAAGCATTTGTTATCTGTGTCATGGGTTTGTGATCCTTGGCGGCTTAAGCAATTGTGTATCACACCTACGCATCCTGTCAGGTTTCAGCATTGGTGCATTCGGGGCACGCCTCAAAAAAAAGGCCCCGCCAAGAAGGCGGAGCTAAGGTGAGTGCCCATTTACAGGCGGTCTTACAGACCACAGGCACCGGCGGTATTCAAAAATTCTGCTAAATTCAGTTTGCCATTTCTGCCCGGATTTGCTGGCGCAAAAGGTCAATCGGCACACGTTTGCCGTCGCGCTTGAAATGCCAGTAGGTCCAACCATTGCAACTTGGCGCACCCTCCAGCGCTGCCCCGACCTGATGGATCGATCCTTTGACATCGTCGCCAATCAGCGTGCCGTCTGCCCGCACTTTGGCTTTGTGCCGATTATTCAGTGAATAAAGCTGTTCGCCCGGTCGCAACATGCCGCGTTCAACCAGTTGGCCAAATGGAACGCGTGGTTCTGCCCGTTTTGACGCGCTGACCTGCAAGGCTTCGCGATCAAACTTTCGGACCGACGCAATCCGTTTCTCGGCGACAGCACGATAGGCAGGTTCACGTTCAATACCGATGAATTCGCGCCCCAGCATTTTAGCAACTGCGCCTGTTGTACCAGTTCCGAAAAACGGATCCAGCACGACATCGCCAGGGTTGGTCGAGCCTACCAGAACGCGATGCAAGAGGCTTTCGGGTTTTTGTGTAGGATGCGCCTTTTCGCCGTTGTCGTCCTTTAGCCTCTCGTGCCCGGTACAGATTGGCAGCACCCAATCGCTTCGCATCTGGATGCCGTCATTAAGAGCCTTTAGTGCTTCGTAGTTGAATGTGTATTTGCCGCCCTCTTCTTTTGACGCCCAGATCATCGTCTCGTGCGCATTGGTGAACCGTTTGCCCCGAAAGTTAGGCATCGGATTTGATTTGCGCCAAACCACGTCATTCAACACCCAGAACCCGGCATCCTGTAGCGCGGCGCCGACCCGGAAGATGTTGTGATAAGAACCAATCACCCAGATCGCGCCATTCGGTTTGAGTAACCTGCGCGCCGCCTTGAGCCAGTCGTTCGTGAACCTGTCATAGACCGCGAAGGATGAAAACTGATCCCACGCGTCGTCGACTGCATCAACGCGGGAATTGTCGGGCCTGTGCAATTCGCCCTTGAGCTGAAGGTTATAGGGTGGGTCCGCAAAGATTAGATCAACTGACCCTTCCGGCAGGCTGTTCATTACTTCGACGCAATCGCCATCGATAATCGTATTGATCGGCAGCGCCTCAGCGCGCTTCGCTTTTGTCATCCGTACTGCCTCTGTCCCGGCGCTTTGTGCGCTCACTGATTGAGACAAAGATGAGTCAAAGCTGATTCGCCGTCAAATTCTTTTTTGAATCAATACCTTACGATTTAGTCTTGATACAACATCTTGTGGACTGGCTTGAATGAACGTCTATGGTGTGGGGTCACGCCCAAATTTCGAAGCGCCAACCTGTGACTTTTTGATGGATAGCCTGCGTTAGTCTCCCATCCATAACCGGGATGCTGTTGCGCCAAATCCACCATGATGCGATCGCGGCAAATTTTGGCGACAATCGAAGCCGCCGAAATCGACACCGACCGGGCATCTCCTTTGACAATCGCCTGCGAAGGAATGGCGAGGCCACTTGGAATCATGTTGCCGTCTATCAAGACGTAGTCAGGCGCAAGCGGCAGTCCAGCAATGGCGCGTTCCATCGCCAGGTGACTGGCTCTGAGAATATTCAGCGCGTCGATCTCATCAACGCTTGCGTGGGCAATGGATACATCTGCCACGGACATTATCGTATCGTTGAGGGTCTGACGCCTACTCATACTCAACTTCTTGGAGTCATTCAGGCCAGGTGGAATGTCGGCAGGGTCCAGAATTACCGCGGCTGCAGTTACCGGACCGGCCAGTGGCCCGCGTCCGACCTCGTCAACGCCGGCAATGCGCAAGTATCCCTGCCGGGCTGCTGCAGCTTCAAACGAATAATCCGGACCAGTCATGTCTTTGGATGCCCCCAATTCCTATTGGTGTTCAACAACAAAAAGGGGAAAGGGCGCTCGATCCCCTTTCCCCAAAGCACAGCACAAAAACACGTGCGATGCTTTCACATCCTAGTTGCGTGCAATTGAATACCCGTTTTTGCGCAAACAGCGGGCTCCATACCCGCGATGCTTCCGCCCATCCGAGCGAAATTCAGTGTAACAGGCTTCGGGCAGTCTATTCACGTGACGAAAATTGTTGTTCAGGCAGCGATCGCTAAATAACCGCTTGTACCCACGACGTGTTTCGAGACGGCGCAGACATTGGCCGGGCAACAACTTGCGCGACAGACGCTTTGGCAATGGTTTTGCTTTGTGATTGTGCTTGTTGTGCACGTTTTTGTTGTGATGTGGGTCGGCGTGGTACTTGTGCCGATGTACAGGTGCCGGCCTGATATGATCATGGTTGGAATACGATTGCGGTATATCGACATTGCGTGAGGTGTAATTGGTATCTTTGTTCTTTTTGCCGGAATCGTGGATGATCGCGCCAAGGATGGCGAGCCCGGCAAACCCTGCTAGAATGTTGGTGGTTTGACGATCACTGGCCGCCACTGATTTGGCAGACAGAGCGGTGATCGCAATTGAGACAGAAATAATACCTGCAATGAACAAGCGGTGCATGGGGTCGTCCTTTCGGGTCCGTATTCTTTGATCTGATCGCGTTGATCAGACGATGACCCCAGATGGCCGCACCCCTTTCAGACAGGCAATATCATGACCTTGTTATCAGATATCATCCGCCAAAACCGGCCATGATATTGAATATCTGACTCTAACAACGCACAACGGATGCCATGATAAAGAAACTCCTTTCCCTGGCGATGACGTTGTCTTTTGCGCTAATCGCATCGCAGTCCAGTGCTGCCGACTGTTATGCCGACTACAAGGCAAAACAGGACAATCCTTTACGACTGCACTATGGCATTGTGCAGTTGAGTGGAGATTGTTCCCAAGGCGCCGCCAAATCCGAGATTTCCGATCGACTTGTTGGTTCTGGCTGGAAACTACTAAATGTCATGTCGGTGTTTGGCCCTGAGGGTCTGTCAGAAAGGAAAGACAGTGCCGGATCTTTCTACCTCCGCTATTGAAGCGCGCCGATCCGGCACCCGGATCGTCATTTTCGGTCTTTGCGCAATTGTTCTTATCTTGCTGGTGGCGGCGATCGGACTGTTCATTGCCCTGCCTGATGCTGGCGCGTTTGATGCGCGCGTCGAACAGCTTTTCATCGAAAACGACGATCTGACGACGCAAGCCGAAATCAAGCTTTTGGAAATACTCGCGCAATCCGGAACGGCGTTTTCTGATACGTTGTCCAGCTACCGTTTGGTGATTTTTGTTTTGCTGGTATTTGCCACGGCTCTTTTGGTTGCCGCGTTGGTTTTTCTGGTGATGCTCATCGCGCTGAATCGACGAATGGCCCAGATCGAGCGGGTTGGCATTCAGGTCAATTCGCTATTGATCAGCCGCGATGAAAACACGGTATATCTAAACAATCTTGGCTTCAAGTTGACTGATGCAGCAATGGAAACGCTTTCTGTGCTGGCAGAGGCCCGCATGGATGACGATGTGTTGTCAGGATCCGAAATTGAAGGTGTCATTTCCGGACGCATTGCTGCTGATTGTGATGAAGCGGCGGGCGCGACGCGCATCAAAAGACTGCGCGACACTCTTGGCAATCAAATCGTTGCCGAGTTGCTGGTCAAGAACATTGCGCGGCGCGGCTATATGTTGGCCATCGATAAGGACGTCATTCAGGTAATCTAAAAAACAAAACGGACGCACCACATTTGATACGCCCGTTTCGATGTTTGATATTCGAACCCCTTAAAGGGTCAAAACCTTATGCGAGTGCGATGTTTGTCGCGCTTTCGCGGCCGTCACGGCCAGGTTCGATGTCGAATGTAACTTTCTGGTTGTCGGCCAGACCGGTCAGGCCTGCGCGCTCAACGGCAGAGATGTGTACAAATACATCTTTTGAGCCGCCATCGGGAGCGATAAAGCCGAAGCCTTTTGTTGTGTTAAACCATTTGACGGTGCCAGTAGCCATCGTCGTTCTCCTATAATAACTGCCCACGGAATGCGGCAGGTCGGCTAAGTCAGTGCAAGATCGAAGACTGAGCCGAAAGGAGCAGTGTGGTCGATAGTGGTAACGTCGCAGGCGCTATATGGCGTCATGCCTTGGAAATAGCAAGGAAAAATCCATAAACCCGTGCCGTTGGCAAAATAATGCCTGTGGTTTATTAACCACAAACTCTACAGTTCCGATTCCAATACTTTCAACGCCTTATAGGTATATTTCTCTTCGATTTTGCCATCCAGACCGGGTCTAAACTCCGGGTCTTGCAGGACGCACCCAATGCCACAGACCTGGTAGACCTCCATGGCCTCAGTATCGACATACCATAACCGACCACCGGGCGTGGCGATATAGCCGTCGATTCCCTCGTCCTCGTCGCTCTCCATATCAAGGACAGTCGGAAATTCCGCCGGAACATCCAGGCCAAAGGCGCCATGAGTATGATAGGATGCGAAGACGGTAATGTTGTCCGGGGGTTCGAGTGGCGTACAACTATTCGTGCGTCCCCTTACGGGTCGAGTGAACGTCAAATCCCCCGAACTACCCCACCCGACATATCCGCAGTATTCCCGGTTGTGTTCAAATGATAACCGTTGAATTTGTTCAATAAATGCGATCACCGCGCGAACTTCTTCCTTAGGCTGCGCGTTGAGAGCGAAGGGCAGGATCAGTATCACGAATTGGCTGAGATAGCGGAACATCCGTCAAAAAAACGCCAGTTCACTGCCAATGTCCAGACAGGAAAGGTACAGATCAGAAGAACCAAATACCGGAATTCCAATTTTTTACCAGTTGATAAAAAAATCATTCCGTGAGAACGTAGAACGGAGATGTCCCAACCGAGAGAGATGCCGATGGCAAACAACGCTTTTACCCCCGGGTCAGTGTCTGGGCGCCTGAGCCCTCAGGAATATGAGACTGGTTTTGCCGATCTGCATGCACCGCTCGATGATCACGAGGCGTTTGTGGCCGCCGACAGGTGTTATTTTTGCCATAACGCACCCTGCATCACTGCCTGCCCCACTGACATCGACATCCCCCTGTTTATTCGCCAGATCGCGACGGGAACGTCGGATGCGGCAGCAAAGACAATCCTGAGCCAGAATATATTGGGGGGTATGTGTGCCCGGGTCTGTCCGACCGAAACGCTGTGCGAACAGGTTTGCGTCCGGGAAATTGCAGAAGGAAAACCCGTCCTGATCGGGCAATTGCAGCGGTATGCAACCGACGGGTTGCAGTCGAACGGAATCCACCCTTTTGAAAGAGCCGCACCGACAGGCAAACGCGTCGCGGTTGTAGGCGCCGGACCCGCCGGATTGGCCTGCGCCCATCGTCTGGCGATGCTGGGAACGGATGTTACAGTATTTGATGCGCGCACCAAACCGGGCGGGCTGAACGAATTTGGCATCGCAGCCTACAAGACGACGGGCGGTTTTGCGCAGGCCGAGGTTGAATGGCTCTTGAAAATTGGCGGCATCACGATGGAATACGGTCGCGCCGTGGGCGGCGATCTTAGCCTTACAGATCTGCAAGCCGACTACGATGCCGTGTTTCTTGGTCTCGGACTGGGCGGCGCGAATGCCCTTGGCGTTGCGGGCGAAGACAAGGATGGTGTTGTTAATGCGGTGGATTTCATCTCTGATCTGAGGCAGGCAAGCGACATTGCTACCTTGCCAGTCGGACGCGATGTTGTGGTGATCGGCGGCGGCATGACGGCAGTGGATGCAGCCGTTCAGTCCAAACTCTTGGGTGCATTGAACGTCACTTTGGTGTATCGTAGAGGGCGGGACCGCATGAACGCCAGCGTCTTTGAACAGGACCTAGCGGCGTCCAAAGGAGTGCGGATCATCACCAACGCGTCTCCCGTTGCAGTGCACGGAAACGGCGCCGTGCGCGAAATTGAATTTGAATTTACCGACGATGATCTGTCGCCAACTGGGCAGAGTGTGCGTCTGGCTGCAGATCAAGTGTTTAAGGCAATTGGACAGACTTTGGAAGGAACAGAACTACCCGACCTTGCCGGCGGAAAGATAGCCGTTACTGGCCAGGGGCGCACGACCTTGAACGGTGTCTGGGCTGGAGGAGACTGCGCATCCGGCGGCGATGACCTGACGGTGACGGCCGTCGCAGAAGGCCGCGACGCTGCGATTGACATCAATGCAAGTTTAACTGCTTGAAGGAGTTGTCATGTCTTTAGAGAAGGATGTTGCGCGGCATTACGCAACGAGTGAGCTTCTTGAACGGATCGATCAGGCTATTACTCAGTTGGGGGTCGATCCGGCGCACTTGACGATCGAGGACCTAAAGCCAGTCGACGAATTTCACACCGGCGGGATAGAAGCTACCACGGCCCTGCTTGACCAATTAGAAATCACTCCGGATATGGTAGTGGTTGATCTCGGATGCGGATTGGGCGGCACAGCGCGTCACATTGTACATAGATATGGCTCTATGGTTCATGGCGTCGATTTGACCGAAGATTTTGTCACGGTTGGTCGCGCTCTGAATGAACGGCTTCATGTGAACGAACGAATAGAACTCAAGATTGGCAGTGCAACTGACGTTCCTTTTGAGGATGGATTGGCAGATCTTGTTGTTATGTTTCATGTAGGTATGAACATTGCGGATAAGAAGACGCTATTCTCCGAAGCAGCTCGCGTACTAAAGTCAGGTGGTCGGTTTGCACTGTTTGACGTAATGCGTGGCGAAAATGAAGAGGAACTCGCATTTCCCGTACCATGGTCAGCTGTAGCTGAAACCAGCCATGTTGAAGCACCTCAAATTTACCGCGAAATGGCAACCGCGGCTGGCCTTGATCTTGTTGCGGAACGGGAAAGGCGCCAATTCGCCTTAGATTTCTTTGCCCATGTTTTTGAGAAAATCGCCGCAGATGGACCCTCCCCATTAGGCATTAACCTTATGATGGGGGATACCGCAGGCGAAAAGATTCAAAACTATGTCGCCAATGTCGAGTCCGGGCGAATTGCCCCTGTCGAGATGATTTTCAAACGGCCCTGAGGCCAACCAAGAGGGAGCGCCGCATGGCCGATCTTTCCAGTGACTTCATCGGGATCAAATCCCCCAATCCGTTCTGGCTGGCGTCTGCCCCCCCTACGGACAAAGACTACAATGTCCGTCGTGCCTTTGATGCTGGATGGGGCGGCGTGGTCTGGAAGACCCTTGGCCTTGATCCACATGTCGTTAACGTCAACGGCCCGCGATACGGCGCAATCTATGGCGCAGATCGGCGTTTGCTGGGTCTCAATAACATCGAATTGATCACCGACCGACCACTGCAGACCAATCTGGACGAAATCAAAGCGGTCAAACGCGACTATCCGGACCGAGCCATGGTTGTATCGCTGATGGTACCCTGTGAGGAAGAGCCTTGGAAATTTATTCTTCCTTTAGTGGAAGATACTGGCGCTGATGGCGTCGAGTTGAATTTTGGCTGTCCACACGGGATGTCCGAACGTGGTATGGGTGCCGCCGTAGGTCAGGTGCCGGAATACATCGAAATGGTCACGCGTTGGGTCAAAGCCAACACGCGCATGCCGGTGATCGTTAAATTGACACCCAACATTACAGATATTCGCAACCCCGCTGCTGCCGCGATGCAGGGTGGAGCAGATGCCGTGAGTTTGATCAACACCATCAACTCGATCACGTCCGTTGACCTTGATCTGTTTGCGCCGGAGCCGACAATCGACGGAAAAGGCGCTCATGGTGGATACTGCGGCCCCGCCGTTAAACCGATCGCATTGAATATGGTTGCCGAGATTGCGCGCGATCCGAAATTGGCCAACCTTCCGATGTCTGGAATTGGCGGCATCACAACATGGCGTGATGCGGCTGAGTTTATGGCGCTGGGCGCGGGCAACGTTCAGGTCTGCACCGCTGCGATGACTTATGGCTTCAAAATCGTACAGGAAATGATATCCGGCCTGTCCCAATGGATGGACGAGAAGGAGATCAGTTCTGTCGATCAGATCGTGCGCCGTGCGGTGCCCAATGTGACCGACTGGCAGTATTTGAACCTGAACTACGTGGCAAAGGCGAAAATCAATCAAGATCTGTGTATCTCGTGTGGGCGTTGCTTTGCGGCGTGTGAAGATACCAGTCATCAGGCGATTTCGATGTCAGAGGATCGCGTTTTCGAGGTCATCGATGACGAATGCGTTGCTTGCAATCTGTGTGTGAATGTCTGCCCGGTTGAAAGTTGCATCACTATGGAGGCGATGACCCCCGGGCTGGTCGACCCGCGCACCGGCAAGATGGTCGAACCAGAGTATGCAAACTGGACGACACATCCCAACAACCCCAGTGCTGCTGCGGCCGAGTGAATTCTCACCTTTTGGTAATTGGGGCTAGGGGCTCAGTAACTTGGTAAAGAGGTTGGCCAGATAAGCCGCCGCATCCTCGTGTGCCGGATTCCCGTCAAGCAACACAGCAACCTGCGCGTCAAAGTCCGCGTAGTGTTGGGTCGTGGCCCAGATCGAAAAGATCAGGTGTTGTGGATCGACCTGTGCCAGCTTTCCGGCATCCATCCATTCCTGAATGAGGGCGCATTTTTCATCAAACAGAGGCTTTAGATCGGCTTGCAAATGCGGCCCCATGCGCGGGGCACCCTGCAGAATTTCATTTGCAAACAACCGACTTTCCCGCGGCAGGTCACGGGCCATGTCCAGCTTCCTGTTGATGTACCCCAACAATTCGGCTAGCGGTTCTCCATCACCATTCATTTGCCGCAACGGATCAAGCCAGGTTTCCATCAAGTGGCTTAATAACGTGACGTGAATCGCTTCTTTTCCGTCAAAATAATAGAGAATATTGGGTTTGCTTATCCCAGCGGTAGTGGCAATCTGATCAAGAGTTGCGCCACGATAACCATGTTGAGAGAACACCTCCAACGCGGCTTCTAAAATCACTGACCGATTGCGTAGCTGGATGCGGCTCGGCTTTTTCTTTGCTTCGGTAAGGGTCGTATCAGGCATTATCAGATCCAGCGGATAGTTAATATTCAGGCGCATCCCGAAATAATTCAGAGTGACAGTCGGGATGGCAAAGTCCAAGCTTGACAGAGTTCACCATAACCGCAATCGTAGCTTTACCAAATGGTAAAAAATAAATTGCACTGATCAACCATCCCCGTAGGGACTATGGCTCAACTCACGTTAATGAGCTATTCGCCTGCCCTTCGGTGCATCAAAGATCAAGGCAGGGGGAAGAGACATGTCAGCGCCCGGCGAAAACCTGAAGATAAACGGCTCCCGGCTGTGGAACAGCCTAATGGAAATGGCAAAGATCGGCCCAGGTATTGCTGGAGGCAACAACCGCCAGACGTTGACAGACGAAGATGGCGAGGGCCGCGCCCTGTTCCAGAAATGGTGTGTCGATGCCGGATGCTCTATGGGACTTGATACGATGGGCAATATGTTCGCACATCGCGTCGGAACAGACCCAAACGCACTGCCGGTCTATGTCGGCTCGCATCTTGACACGCAACCCACAGGTGGAAAATACGACGGCGTGCTTGGTGTATTAGGCGGGTTGGAAATATTGCGCACGCTGAATGATCTGGGCATTCAGACAAAACACCCGATCGTCGTGACAAACTGGACCAACGAGGAGGGCACACGTTATGCCCCAGCGATGCTTGCCAGCGGTGTATTCGCCGGAGTGCATACAGAAGACTGGGCAAATGCGCGCAAAGATGCGGACGGCAAGTCCTTTGGGTCAGAGCTCGAACGGATCGGCTGGAAAGGCGACGAACCTGTTGGCGCGCGCAAGATGCACGCGTTTTTTGAATTGCACATTGAACAGGGACCCATTCTGGAAGCCGAGGGCAAGGACATCGGGGTTGTCACCCATGGTCAGGGCCTGTCGTGGACCCAGATCACGATAACCGGGAAGGACAGCCATACCGGATCCACACCAATGCCTATGCGCAAGAATGCCGGGCTCGGGATGGCACGGATTCTGGAGAAAGTTGACGAAATTGCATGGTCTCACGCGCCGCACGCTGTTGGCGCTGCCGGGCATATCGATGTCCACCCAAATTCACGCAATGTGATACCGGGCAAGGTTGTCTTTACCGTCGACCTGCGTTCGCCTGATCTGAGCGTGATCGAAGATATGGAAAACCAGTTGCGCTTGGAAGCTCAAAAGATTGCCGACCATATGGGGCTGGACGTCGCCTTTGAAAAGGTCGGCGGGTTTGATCCAGTCGCCTTTGACGAATCCTGCGTTACGGCGGTGCGATCTGCAGCCGAACGGCTAGGGTATTCCCATATGGACCTGATTTCTGGCGCCGGTCATGACGCCTGCTGGATCAATCAGGTGGCGCCGACAGCGATGGTCATGTGTCCATGTGTGGATGGGCTTTCGCACAATGAAGCCGAAGAAATATCGAAAGAGTGGGCCACTGCGGGCACGGATGTTCTGATGCATGCCGTGGTCGAGACAGCGGAGATCGTGCAATGAATATGGTTAAGTCGTCGGTGCTCATAATTGGATTAGGCCTCGTCTCGGCCTGTACCAAACCACAACCCGTTCAGCAGGGTTATGTCAGCAGCCAAGCGCGCAGCCAACTGCCCTATCATCAGGATATGTCCAAGGTGGTACGTGGTGAGCAGGACGGATGTTATTATCTGATGTTGGATGGCTCGCCCCAAGGGTATCTATCGCCTTTCCTACAGGCCTTTAAAGCAGGCAAGCAAATATGCGATCCTGTTTCGCCCGCCGAGTAATCCATGAACAGATGAACCGTTTCGCCACCTTTTTTGAACCAAGCGATCGTCGTGGAAAAAGATGAAGAAACGCTACAATCGGGAGAAATCAAATGACGACAAAAGTCATCAAAAACGGCACGGTTTGTACTGCCGATCGGTCCTACAAAGCTGACGTCCTGATCGAGGGCGAAACGATCAAACAAATCGGCCCGGACTTGCAAGGCGATGACTATGTTGATGCTGAGGGCGCGTATGTGATCCCCGGCGGCATTGACCCGCACACCCACCTTGAGATGCCCTTTATGGGCACAACTGCTGCGGAGACTTTTGAATCCGGGACCTGGGCCGCCGCAGTTGGTGGCACCACTATGGTTGTCGATTTCTGCCTGCCCGGGGAAGATGGCAGCATCAAGAACGCAATCAACGAATGGCACCGCAAGTCAGCACCGCAAATCTGCTCGGACGTCGGCTATCACATGGCAATCACTGGCTGGAACGAAAACGTTTTTACCGAAATGGAAGACGCGGTGAAGATGGGCGTTAATTCGTTCAAGCATTTTATGGCCTACAAAGGCGCGCTAATGATCGAAGACGATGAAATGTTCGCCAGTTTCAAGCGCTGTGCCGAACTGGGTGCGCTGCCGATGGTTCATGCCGAGAATGGCGATCTGGTTGCTGAAATGCAGCAGAAGTACTTTGATCAGGGCATCACAGGCCCCGAAGGGCACGCCTATTCGCGCCCTCCCGAGTTCGAAGGTGAGGCCGCTAATCGTGCAATTACGATTGCCGATGCAGCAGGCGTACCGCTTTACATCGTGCACGTGTCCTGTGAACAGGCACACGAGGCGATCCGCCGCGCTCGGCAAAAGGGCATGCGGGTATACGGCGAACCGCTGATCCAGTTCCTGACGCTGGACGAAAGCGAGTATTTCAACAAAGACTGGGATCATGCGGCACGGCGTGTGATGTCGCCTCCGTTTCGGTCCAAAGATCATCAGGATAGCTTGTGGGCCGGTCTGCAATCGGGCTCGTTGCAGGTCGTTGCTACGGATCACGCGGCGTTTAATACGGAACAGAAACGTGCGGGTCGTGATGATTTCCGCATCATTCCAAACGGGTCCAATGGACTAGAGGAACGACTGGCCGTCCTGTGGACTGAAGGCGTGGATACTGGTCGCCTGACGCCAAACGAATTCGTCGCCGCGACCAGTACAAACGTCGCCAAGATCCTGAATATCTATCCCAAAAAGGGCGCAATTGTGGAAGGCGCTGACGCCGACATTGTCGTTTGGGATCCGAAGCTCTCCAAGACCATCAGCCCGACTAACCACCATTCTGTTCTGGACTACAACGTGTTCGAGGGGTTCGAAGTCAAAGCCCAATCGCGCTACACGCTAAGCCGCGGCGAAGTCATCTGGGCATGGGGTCAAAACAGCCAACCCCAGCCTGGACGCGGTCGATTTGTACCACGCCCAGCGTTCGGAACTACCTCTGTCGCCCTCAGTAAATGGAAAGCCCTGACAGCCCCGAAAATGATCCAGCGCGATCCGTTGAACATACCGGCAGGGATTTGACCGAAAGCCTGCCATGCGCCAGCAAGGACAAATGAATTGAATTCAGCGACCGTGATCAGCGCGCAAAATCTGGACCTCACCTTCCAGACAAATGACGGGCCTGTACATGCATTGAAAGACGTAAGTCTTGACGTGCAGCAGGGCGATTTTGTCAGCTTCATTGGCCCGTCAGGCTGTGGAAAAACCACGTTTTTGCGCGTGATGGCGGATTTGGAACAGCCCACTGGCGGAACGATCACTGTCAACGGGACGTCCCCCAAAGAGGCACGCAAGGCGCGCGCCTATGGCTATGTGTTTCAGGCCGCGGGGCTGTATCCGTGGCGGACCATTGGCGGCAACATCCGATTGCCGCTTGAAATCATGGGTTATGACAAACCTGACATGGCCGAGCGCGTGGCTCGAGTGCTGGAACTGGTGGAACTCGGTGGTTTTGAGAACAAATACCCCTGGCAATTGTCCGGTGGTATGCAGCAACGCGCCTCTATTGCACGGGCGCTGGCTTTTGATGCTGACCTGCTGTTAATGGACGAACCCTTTGGTGCACTTGATGAGATTGTTCGCGACCATCTGAACGAACAGCTGTTACATCTGTGGGACCGAACCGGTAAAACCATTGCGTTTGTGACCCATTCCATCCCCGAGGCGGTTTACTTGAGTACGAGGATCGTAGTGATGTCGCCACGTCCGGGCCGGATCACTGACGTGATTGACAGCCCCCTCCCGAAAGAACGCCCGCTGGATATTCGGGACACTCCGGAATTCCTGGAAGTCGCTCATCGCGTGCGCGAAGGGTTACGCGCAGGACATGGCGATGCGTGACGCCAAGGTCGGATTCTGGGGGTCGTTTCTGCCGGTGCTGACCGTTGTCCTTGCCATACTTTGCTTTTGGTACATCGGGGCAGTTGCACTCAACACAGCATGGGCGCAAGATAAAGCAAAACGCGCAGGCACCGAGCTATCGGCAACCCAATTGGTCGCGGACACCTGGTCTCAGGACAAACCCAAACTACCCGCTCCACATCAGGTCGCGATAGAGATTTGGAAAACCACGGCAGAGAAAAAGATCACCTCAAAAAGGTCGCTGATCTATCACGCGTGGATTACGTTTTCCTCGACCATGTTGGGATTCGTGTTGGGAACGGCGCTTGGTATCGCACTCGCGGTAGGCATTGTATTCAATCGCACGATGGATATGAGCGTTATGCCCTGGGTTATCGCCAGCCAAACCATCCCGATACTTGCAATTGCACCGATGATCATCGTGGTGCTGAACGCCGTTGGCGTGTCGGGCTTGTTGCCCAAGGCGATCATTTCGATGTATCTGTCATTCTTCCCCGTGGTCGTCGGCATGGTCAAAGGACTGCGCAGCCCATCCATCATGCAGCTTGACCAGATGCGCACCTGGAATGCGAGCCCGAGTCAGACGTTCTGGCGACTGCGGTTCCCCTCGTCGATGCCGTATTTGTTCACGTCGCTCAAAATCGCCATGGCTGCGTCCCTTGTTGGCGCGATCGTTGGCGAATTGCCCACCGGGGCAGTGGCCGGTTTGGGTGCCCGCCTGTTGGCCGGAAGCTACTATGGCCAGACTATCCAAATCTGGAGCGCGCTGATCATGGCAGCGGCACTTGCGGCGGCGCTGGTGGGCATCATCGGGTTCCTGCAGCGGATAACGCTGCGACGGATGGGTTTGACCTGATGGGTTGGATTGTATTTGGTATAGCCGCTTGGATCACGGGCTGGGGCTTGAATGTTTGGCTCGCGCGGCGCCCCAAAAACTCTTTCACCCGGCTGGCCGTCCCGGTGATCTTCGGTGTTACATTGATTGTGATCTGGGAAAGTGCGGTGCACGGGTTTAACGTATCGCCCGTCCTGATGCCGCCACCATCTGCGATTGCCACGCGGTTTGCCGCTTCAACGGCCATTCTGTGGGAAGATTTCGTACAAACGGTGCTCAAGGGCGCGTTGAGCGGTTATGTCATCGGGTGTGGGTCGGCCTTCCTGATTGCAATCTGGATTGATCGCTACCCGTTTTTGCGGCGCGGTCTGCTTCCAGTTGGCAACTTTGTGGCGGCCTTACCGATCATCGGGATGGCCCCGATCATGGTCATGTGGTTTGGATTTGACTGGCAGTCCAAAGCCGCCGTTGTGGTCATCATGGTGTTCTTCCCCATGTTGGTGAACACGGTACAGGGCTTGCAGGAAACCGATAACATGCAGCGCGATCTGATGCGCACCTATGCTGCTGGATATTGGCGCACATTGTTCAAACTCCGCTTGCCTGCCGCCATGCCATTTATCTTTAATGGATTGAAGATCGGTAGTACATTGGCGCTAATTGGGGCCATTGTCGCAGAGTTTTTTGGCTCACCTATCAGCGGAATGGGGTTTCGTATCTCGACATCTGTAGGTCAACTTGCAATGGATCTGGTCTGGGCTGAGATCATTGTCGCCGCACTGGCTGGGTCAGCGTTTTACGGCGCGGTTGCGATGCTAGAGCGCGCTGTGACATTCTGGCACCCATCACAACGGGAGTGAACTAAGCAAACGATCTGACCCCAACAACAAGAAAACAAAAAAATCAACAAGGAGAGTATGATGAAGACTGTTGTAAAAACGATTGGACTATTAGCGCTGGGGGCCTGGGGGACTTTGGCTCAGGCGGCAGATGATGTGACATTGCAGCTTAAGTGGGTCACACAAGCCCAGTTTGCAGGATATTACGTTGCGCTGGAACAGGGGTTTTATGAGGAAGAAGGCCTGAGTGTAACCATCAAGCCTGGCGGACCGGACATCGCGCCGGTTCAGGTTCTGCTTGGCGGTGGTGCCGATGTCATGGTCGACTGGCTCCCTTCAGCTCTCGCCGCGCGGGAAAAAGGCGCCCCAATTGTGAACATCGCACAACCTTTTGCCTCGTCCGGGTTGATGCTGACCTGCCTCAAGGAACACAACATCAATTCACCAGCGGATTTCCCGGGCAAGACTTTGGGAACTTGGTTCTTCGGAAACGAAATTCCGCTGCTTAGCTGGATGGGCAAACTTGGTTACGCCACTGATGGGTCAGATGGGGGCGTCACTATTCAGAAAATCAACTTTAATGTTGATCCGCTTCTGCAAAAGCAAGTCGAGTGCGCGACAACAATGACTTACAACGAATACTGGCAGGTCATTGACGCAGGGCTTACGCCAGACGATCTCGTGGTCTTCAAATATGAAGACGAAGGAATTTCAACGCTGGAAGACGGACTTTATGTGGTCGAAGAAAACCTGGCAGACCCAGCGTTTGAAGACAAGATGATACGCTTCGTACGGGCTTCCATGAAGGGTTGGAAGTGGGCGGAAGAGAACTCCGACGCGGCCGCCGACATTGTTCTTGAGAACGACAATACCGGTGCACAGACCGAAAAGCACCAACGCCGCATGATGGGCGAAATCGCCAAGCTGACGGCAGGGTCTGACGGCACACTTGATGAGGCAGCCTTTGATCGTTCTGCAAAGATCACGATGGAAGGTGGCATGATCACCAAAGCGCCCGAAGGTGCGTGGACTCATGCCATTACGGACAAAGCCCTAAACTAATTGGCGCAAGAGCGTCGTTGGATGGGCCCGTCAGTTTGGCGGGCCTTTTTCATATGAGACAGGTTTTTCGTTTCATAGAACTGTCACAACAGTCCCGACCGGCACGCGCTCATAAAGATCGGTGACATGTTCGTTCAACATTCGAATGCAGCCATTCGAAACCGAGTGCCCGATGGTACTGGGCTGAGTCGTTCCATGGATCCGGAAGTAAGTATCAACCCCGTTTTGGAACAGGTAAAGCGCGCGGGCGCCAAGCGGGTTCCCTTCCCCGCCGGGCATTATGTAATCTGAGTCGATGAACTTGGGGTAAAGGTGCGGATCACGCTCGATCATCTCATCTGTCGGCCGCCACGTCGGCCACTCTTTCTTGACATCAATCGTCGCCGTTCCCGTAAATTCCAGCCCGGCCTTGCCAACGCCCACGCCGTACCTGCGGGCCTTGCGTGGTTCAGTAACGAAATAGAGATAGTAAGAGCGCGGCAAAATCAGCATCTGACCGGGTTGAAATTCCTTTTTGATGCGCACCTCTTGTGGTGTCGGGTCGAACCCAGACTCATTGGAAATGGCGATCTGAGGAAAAGTGGTGGCGGCGAGGCTACTGCCCAAAAGGGTGCGGCGGCTGATCATTTAGGCGTCCTTAGAAAAATCAATCTGACGCCCGATTGTGTCACGAGTCGGTTAAAAATCAAGCACCTGCGATCACGAGGGTGTGTAGTTTCGGCGTCAAGATTGCGTGGGGTAACGCTATTTTTTCCGTAAAGCCTTGTACTACATGCCTAAATTCAATCATTGGATCCAGGATTTGCAACCAATTTACCACGGTCGCGATCTGTGGAGATCGGCGTTCAAACCAAAATCGCGCAAGTCGCCCGGACTTTAGCCCACCACTTACTGACTTTTTGACCCAAATTGTGTATGCTTGAGAGTGCAATCAACCAGTGGAGGGAACGATGCCTTATGTCACGATCACCACATGGGAAGTCGCGGATGGAACCGACTATGACGTTGCCATGCGTGGCATCCGCAACAAGCGCCTGCCTGCGCTGAAAGAATTGGGGGCGACGCGTGTATGCGTTGTGCGCACCAGTGACAGAACCAGTGCTGCAATCACAGAATGGCCGGATATTGTTACGCGCGACACTGCAGATCATGCCATCGAAGAAGTTCGCAAGAAAGTTCACACCGAAGATCTGTCCCGCATGACCGGCGAAATGAAGGGCGAAGTCGTCGCCCAGATATGATCCGATTATTCCTGCTGCCTTCCGCAGGCCTCCGGTCAATGAACACGTGCCAACCCCGGCATGAGACGCTTGCATATTTATTTAAGAATCTACTTTTCCGTGTGATCTAGTTCACAGACTGACCTAGCGTAATGCTGTTGAATGGGGGTGTGAGTGGAGGTGGATATTTCCCACTTCATGGTATTTAGCGAGTGAGAAGATGGTTCTTTTTTATCAGTATCTCCGGACTCTTAATCCGGATATTTCCCCGGTGACTGGTGCCCTTTCGGGCCCATCAGCCAGCCGCAGCCCTGTGGGTCGTATTCCCGGCCCGACCTGTCCCGCCAAGTGGCGGTTCACGGACTGGGCTGCGATCTGAATACTGGCGGCGCGGCCTCTCCCGACCGCGCCGCCTTTACTTTTTACGGACCGGGTTTTCCGGTCCGTTTTTTTGTGGACAAGATAATGGCGGCGTCTGAACGTGACGAGTACGTCGTCAATTTTGGCCCCCTAAATAGGATCGCTAGGCCTCATCTGAGAATACCCAGTGGCGGGCTGTGGCCCCAATTGTTTAGTTCCGCGTAACTAGCCTCATGCAAAATTCTTGTGAGCTCGCTCAACATCGTCATGTGGTTCTCGCTTTGCAATTGGAACGAGACTCCAACTCCTCAGATACGGCTAGACACGGGATTCCGAAACATTCAACATGTAACTATCAGTATGTTGCGATCATATTAGGAGTATTGTCATGAGAAAACTCATCAGCCTGCTTACGATACTTTCATATCTTTTCTCACCCGCTTCAAGTTTCGCGCAATCAGTGGACGTATCGTGGCTTAAACAGGCAGGGATATCCTGCGGTGGCGGCTTAGGGGTTGAAGTTCAGGGCGAAATTGAAAGCGCCTTAATCAAAAGGCTTGCGATTGGAGGGATCGGAGGTGAAGGCAGCTATAGTCAATCAGATGTTGAAACACTACTTTCGCAATTTCGCGGCCAGCAAAAGCAGCCAGTTTATCAGGACTATCTGACTTGTCTCATTACTCTGATGCAGACTGCTACAACTGCATCCGGACTGCCTCCAAAAGAGGTCGAACTTTCGAGCCCAATTTCAGTTGACCCATTGGACGTTGTTCAACGAGGACAGCGCTTCAGCATGGCGCCCGGAGACGTGGTTGCCGTCCGGGACATGTCATTGATTTTTACGGTCGATAAACTCTCAAGCAATGCTAACGGAACATACCTACATTTCACTTGGTCAAATTCCCAGACCCTAGAGGGGCAAACAAGAACCTATGTTCTGCAGGCCAGCCCAATTAAGCTGGGTGAATCCTGCGTTATTGTTCCATACAAAATAAATACGGAAGCCAACAGTGCTTCACTGTTGTCAAATTGTTGATTTAGTGGGGCTGGATTTCTGAGTATTTCGCCTCCAAAGCGCCCGAAACTGACCTCAGTCTCACTAGTTAATTCTCGCCAGAAATATCTAAATGGCCAATTAGATATTTGCCGGAACAGGTCCTCACCGCGCGAATTTCTTGTGCTTTAACCGCTTAGGCTCCAGAGCATCAGCCCCCAACCGCCGCTTCTTGTCTTCTTCGTAGTCTTCAAAGTTACCCTCAAACCATTCCACATGGGCGTCGCCCTCAAACGCCAGAATATGCGTGCAGATCCGGTCGAGGAAAAAGCGGTCGTGTGAAATGACGACGGCGCAGCCGGCGAAATCGACAAGCGCGTCTTCCAGTGCGCGCAGGGTTTCGACGTCCAGATCGTTGGTCGGTTCGTCCAGCAGCAGCACGTTGCCGCCTTCTTTCAGCAACCGCGCCATGTGCACGCGATTGCGTTCTCCGCCCGAGAGTTGCCCAACCTTTTTCTGCTGATCCCCGCCCTTGAAGTTGAACGACGAGCAATAAGCGCGTGAATTCACGCTTGCATCGCCAAGCTCGATCAGTTCTGACCCGCCCGAGATCGCCTCCCAAACAGTTGCGTTGGCCTCAAGATCATCACGCGACTGATCGACGTAAGACAAATCAACCGTGTCGCCATATTCGATGGTGCCGGCGTCAGGTTTTTCCTGTCCGGTGAACATCTTGAACAAAGTCGACTTGCCCGCGCCGTTGGGGCCGATCACGCCAACAATACCGCCCGGAGGCAATGAAAAGTCGAGACCTTCGATCAACTGCTTGTCGCCCATATGTTTGGACAGACCCGCAACCTCGATCACCTTGTTGCCTAAACGCGGACCGTTGGGAATGACGATCTGCGCGCGCGTCAGCTTTTCACGCTCGGACTGTTCGGCAAGATCATTATAGGCATTGATTCGGGCCTTGGATTTGGCTTGCCGCGCCTTGGCCCCCTGCCGCATCCAGTCAAGCTCCCGTTCCAGTGTCTTTTGTTTGGATTTGTCTTCGCGGGCTTCCTGGGCAAGCCGTTTGGCCTTTTGCTCCAGCCACGCTGAATAATTGCCCTCGTATGGCACCCCCCGCCCCCGGTCGAGTTCGAGGATCCAGCCGGTGATGTCATCGAGAAAATAACGATCGTGAGTGACGATCAGGATGGTGCCTTTGTAGTCCATCAGGTGTTGTTGCAGCCACGCGATAGTCTCTGCGTCCAGATGGTTGGTCGGTTCGTCAAGCAGCAACATATCCGGCGCTTCCAACAGCAGCTTGCACAGCGCGACGCGGCGCTTTTCACCACCTGAAAGCGTGGCCACGCTGGCGTCATCCGGCGGGCATCGCAATGCCTCCATACTCACATCGATCTGGCTGTCGAGGTCCCAGAGGTTTTCAGCATCGATCTGGTCTTGCAGTTCGGCCATTTCATCAGCGGTTTCGTCTGAATAGTTCATCGCCAACTCGTTGTAGCGATCAAGAATGGCTTTTTTGTCGGCCACGCCCAACATGACATTACCCCGTACGTCGAGGTTTTCATCCAACTGCGGTTCCTGTGGCAGATAGCCAACGTGTGCGCCTTTGGCGGCCCAAGCCTCGCCCTGAAAATCCTTGTCGAGGCCGGCCATGATTTTCATCAAAGTGGATTTGCCAGCGCCGTTGACGCCGACAACACCGATTTTCACGCCGGGCAGAAAACTGAGGTGGATGTTCTCAAAGCATTTCTTGCCGCCGGGGTAAGTTTTGGAAACACCTTCCATATGGTAGACGTATTGATAAGCGGCCATGGGTCAGTTCCTGTCTGAAAAATGGGTTTGGTACTGCCATATCTCTGCGGCGCGTCAAGATCAAACAGCCTGGGTGCCAAAAATCGAACCACATCTAAATTGTTGAATAATTTTCGATATCCGGTACTTTTTGTCAGGAAAGGCGGCCGAAAATCAGTGTTTTTCACTGCCGTTGCTGCTCAATTGGGGTCAATTAACTTTTTCAATGGTGTTACGTTGAGTAAGGCAATCGGAGATGTAGTCAATGATTGCTGTTCTGCAGGTTGTGCAAAAATGGCCGCAGGACACAATTAAAGCGGGTGCTTTAACAACCCGTTTCAAAAAGAGAAGAGGGATTTAGACATGTCAAAGACTACACTCGTGGTTGGGCTGGACGGCTCACCCGCAGGGGACAAGGCCTTGGCGTTTGCCAAATTACAGGCCAATCGAATGGAGGACTGTGCTATCGCGATTTGTTACGTGATTGAATGGTCGCCGTTCAGCTTCCAAACACCCGAAGAAAACGCCCAGCGCCACTCTCGTCGCGAAGAAGAACTGAAGCTTGCGCATGATCGCGTGCTCGACCCGGCTGTTGCCGCCACCAAAAGCGATGGCTTCGAAGCAACAGGAACGGTGCGCCACGGCGATGTCGCCGAAATTCTGGCCGAACTGGCCGAAGAGCAAGGCGCGGCGCAGATCATTGTCGGTCGCGTTGGTGCGCGTGGTCTGAAAGATCGCGTTTTTGGCAGTGTCAGCGGACGGCTTGTCGCAAGTGCGACAGTTCCCGTCACGATTATTCCCTGAGAGGATTCCCAATGAAATTATCTATTCCTGCCGCCATCGCGGCGATAACGACGCTACCCGGAGCCGCATTGGCGCAAGAGGCTGCCGTCAGCTTTGATCAAAAGGTCAATGACGTTTTTGCCAGCTCAACCGGTTGGTTTGTAAGTCTGATTTTTGCGCCATTACCCGGTACATCTTTCCCGTGGATTGTGATGTGGTTGGTGATCGGCGCGTCGGTCTTTACTCTTTATTTTGGCTTCATCCAGGTGCGCGCTTTCGGGCATGCAATCAGCCTTGTCAAAGGGGACTACTCCGATCCAAATGACGCCGGCGAGGTCAGCCACTTTCAGGCACTGGCGACGGCGCTGTCGGGCACAGTTGGTTTAGGAAATATCGCGGGCGTCGCGGTGGCCGTCGGCATCGGCGGGCCGGGTGCAACGTTCTGGATGATCCTCGCAGGCCTTTTAGGTATGGCGTCGAAATTCACTGAATGTACGCTCGGCGTGAAGTACCGCAACGAATACGAAGATGGCACCGTTTCCGGTGGCCCGATGTACTACATGACCAAAGGATTTGATCAACGCGGCCTTCCGGGTGGCAAGATCATGGCGGTCCTGTTTTCGATCTTCTGTATCGGAGGCGCATTTGGCGGCGGCAACATGTTTCAGGCCAATCAGGCGCACGCTCAGATCTCGGGCATTGTCGGTGACTACCCAGGCTGGATCACGGGTGTTATCTTTGCCGTAGTGGTTTTTGCTGTCATCGTCGGCGGGATCAAGTCGATCGCGCGCGTTACTGAAAAAGTTGTACCTTTCATGGGCATTCTTTATGTCGGAACTGCACTGATCATTCTGTTGATGAACTACGACATGATCGGCTGGGCGTTTGGGCAAATCTTTGCTGGCGCGTTTACAGGTCTAGGTGTCGCAGGTGGATTTGTCGGGGCCTTGATACAGGGGTTCAAGCGGGCGGCATTTTCGAATGAAGCCGGTGTTGGTTCCGCTGCAATTGCTCACTCTGCGGTACGTACCAAAGAACCTACAACCGAGGGTGTGGTATCGCTTTTGGAACCCTTCATTGACACAGTGGTAATTTGTACAATGACTGCGTTGGTTATCACAATTTCCGGAGTTCAGATGATCGACCCGGAAACCGGGCTCTTCTTGATTGGTGAGGACGGCAAGATCATGACCGAAGGCGGTGTACAAGGCGTTCAGCTTACGTCTGCGGCATTCGCAACAGGTCTGAGCTGGTTCCCTTATGTCCTTGCCATTGCAGTAGTCTTGTTTGCCTTTTCGACAATGATCTCATGGTCATACTACGGGCTTAAGGCATGGACCTATCTGTTTGGCGAAGGGCAAACCAATGAGTTGATCTTCAAGCTGCTGTTCTGCTTTTTTGTCATCGTGGGCGCCGCTGCGCAACTGGGGGCGGTCATCGACTTCTCAGATGCGATGATCTTTGCAATGGCGGTGGTTAACATCACGGCACTTTATCTGCTGATGCCGATCGTGAAAGCCGAAGTAGGTAGCTACTTTGATCGCCTGAAAAGCGGAGAGATCAAGCGTTTCAATCACTAGAATCGCGTTTTGATTGACAATTGACGCCAAGCGTTCTTCAACGGCCCCTGACATATCGTCGGGGGCCGTTTTGCATTCAGGTTTTCCAAAAGCTGTGCGCGGCCAGAGCATTGGCCTATTGGGTGGGTCCTTTGATCCGGCACATTCCGGGCATGTCCATATTACGACCGAGGCACTGAAACGCTTTGGGCTGGACCGCGTTTGGTGGTTGGTCTCGCCGGGCAATCCGCTAAAGACCCGTGGCCCTGCTCCATTGGCGGATCGCATGTCGCGCGCCCGTTCGCTGATGCAACATCCGCGCGTCGAAGTAACAGATATCGAAGCGCAACTTGGAACCCGCTATACTGCTGAAACACTTCTGGCATTGCGCGAACGCTATCGCGGGGTGCGTTTTACGTGGCTAATGGGAGCGGACAATCTTGCGCAGTTTCATATGTGGCAAGACTGGCAGCAGATCATTAACAATGTGCCAGTTGGTGTTCTTGCGCGTCCTGGGGATCGGATTTCTGCACGGATGTCGCCAGCCGCCCGAATCTATGCGCCTTATCGGATTTCGGGGGGCGCTTCCCGTCTATTGGCTCAAGCTGACGCGCCTGCATGGTGTTTCGTGAATGTCCCGATGGTGGACATGTCTTCCAGCGTAATCCGGGCCTCTGGGGGTTGGTCCTCGGCGTCCGAAAGCTGAGAATACCCCAAAACCTAAGACAAGCACCAATCCAAGTATGGTTGTGGGGTAAATCAGAGAACACCACCCAACCCAAGATCGTTGCCGCAATTAGTTAAAAGTAGACCAAAGGCATCATCCTCGTCGCGGGCACAAGGCGATTGGCGTCCGGCAGAATCAGATTACCTTTCATCGAAAACAAACCACTCAGTAACTTCAGACCAGCGACTGGCGACGTCAGTACCGGCGGAGCGCTCAGTGCGAAAGGTATCGGGAGCCTGGCTGCCGAAAATCTCGTGAGAATCATCGACATCGCAAAAAACATGAGAAAAACTGCGCTGCCCAGTACGGCGGCGTAACACGCAAAAGGCCGGATCAAAAAGTCCGATGATCTTACTTGTCTGACACTCAAAGCTGCGCTTAAGTGCCCCAATGAAAAACAATGTTTCTCGTCGATTTGTACTGAGCGGTCTCGGGTCACTTCTTTCAGGTGCGGCTGTCGCGGAACCACCGTCCGTATCTTTGCGTCCTCGGGTACGCACGGATGGGTTTCACAAACGCACTGCGCCAGGTGCCAAAGCGCTGATCGAGGCATCCAGACTGACCGGAGATGTAAGTTTCATGGTTGCCGATGTGAACACAGGTCTGAGGCTGGAAGGATACAGATCGGATGCCGGTGCCCCGCCTGCCAGCGTAGCCAAGGCGGTTACAGCCCTTTATGCGCTTGACGTATTGGGCGCCGAGCATCGGTTTCAGACCCGCCTGATGTCTACAGAACCCGTCCAAGATGGTATCTTGCATGGAGATCTGGTGTTGGTCGGTGGTGGCAATCCGACGCTAAACACGAACGATCTGGCAGATTTGGCCCTGCAACTCAAAGCGTCGGGCCTGCGCGAGGTTAGGGGCGAGTTTCAGGTTTACGAAGGCGCTCTGCCGTTTGTCCAATCGATTGATCCGGACCAACCCGATCACGTCGGCTACAGTCCTGCAATTTCAGGGATCGCGCTGAATTTCAATCGGGTGCATTTTGAGTGGAAACGCGGATCGAATGGGTACAACGTGACAATGGACGCCCGAACCGCGAAATACCGGCCCGATGTGTCAACAGCCCGCATGCGGGTCGAAAAGCGGTCTGTGCCGGTTTATACTTACAAAACTGCAAATAACGTCGATGAATGGACAGTTGCCAGCAAAGCGCTTGGCAAAGGCGGCGCGCGATGGCTGCCTGTTCGCAACCCCGCGCTTTACGCAGGGGATGTCTTTCGCACTTTGGCGCGCGCTAACGGCATAGTTTTGAAACCGGCCAAACCGATGCGGACATTGTCCGGGCGCATCATTCTGGCAACCCACAGCAGCGCGCCTCTGCTAAAGATTTTGCGCGATATGCTCAAATATTCAACAAACCTGACTGCGGAAATGGTCGGCATGGCGGCATCGCGTGTGCGTACCGGCAGGCCAACGTCTTTACAGGACTCGGCGCAGGAAATGAACAAATGGGCGGGTCCCGCGCTTGGAATGGCTGACGCGCAACTGGTAGATCATTCAGGCCTTGGAGACGCCTCGCAGATGAGTGCAGGGGATCTGGTTGAAGCGCTGGTGCAAGTACATTCGCATCAGGGGTTGCGCCCGATCCTGAAACCAATTGCCCTGCGTAACAGCAAAGGCGCCCCCGACAAGAACCACGTCATCAAGGTCGATGCCAAGACCGGTACACTGAACTTTGTCTCTGGTCTGGCGGGTTACATGACAGCGGCGGACGGAACCCCACTGGCTTTTGCGATATTTGCTTCGGATCAGACCGCCCGAAGCAAAATCAAACGCGAAGACCGAGAGCGCCCCCCAGGCGCAAGAACCTGGAACCGACGCGCCAAAAACCTGCAACAGGACCTGATCGAACGCTGGGGGCTTGTTTACGGATCTTGAGGGCCGGCGCCTCAGACAACTTTCTATTTTGATCACACTGCGCTTGAGACGTTGGTAAGTTGCGGGGCTTAACCTATTATTATCAGCTACTTAACACACCTATCTTTCATGCACTTAATATATCTCTAATCGAATGCCACCTGCATTGTATGTCAGAAATCTGAGAAAACGGTTACCGTGTCATGCACCAGGCAATCAGGTGCTTAGTCGCTGCGGCTTCTTGTTTGAGCCACTCAGTAAACCTCTTAAATTGGGGCGCTGCTGGCTTCGTTCGCGCTACCAAGCCCGGAATGGATGCGGTGCGGCCAGGCCTTTTGTTTGCTGGATAGACGACCGCATCGTCAATGACAATCAAGAGTCTACAGCTGGCAGCATTATGCTGAAAACGGCGCCAGGTGTTTTGTTTGTTTCATAGCGGATCGAGCCTTCGTGTGCTTCGATGACTCTGTGGCAAAGTGACAATCCTACACCAGTGCCTTTGCCGACGTCTTTGGTTGTGAACAAAGGATCAAATATGCGCGTGACAATTGCTTCGTCGATGCCCGGTCCGTTGTCCGAGACTGTCAGACACACCATGCCCTTAGCCGGGACCTCATAGCCAACGACATTAATGGCGTTACCAACACCGCTACCCTCAATCGCGTGAACGGAATTTGTCAGCAAATTGATTGCGACCTGAGCAATTTGCACGTCGTCCACCATCAGGGTCGGAAGATCGTCCGGAAGGTCGACCGAAATTTCGATGTCGGCATTGGCCGCAAGCGAACCGACCGCATCAAGGGCGACGGATATAATATCTTTTACAACCGAGGGTTTGGGATTGAGCGGTTCCTGACGCGCCATTGCCAGGAACGACCGCACTATTTTGACACAACGTTCGGCAGCATCCCCCAGCTTTTGTATTCTGGCGGCGTGACTACTTTCAGCCAGATCTTCTTTCAATATTTCCGTGTTTCCCACAATGATCGAAAGCGGGTTGTTAAGCTCGTGCGCCACGCCGGCAAGCAATTCACCCAAAGCCGACATTTTTTCTGCCTGGAATACCTGTGTCCTTTGCTGGGCGAGTTCTGCTTGAACTGCCAGCATGCCGGTGAGATCTTCGATGCTCGAAACAACCACATCTTCACCGCGGTATTCGATGAGCCGTGCCGATACTCCGGCAGGGAATTCTGAACCATCCGCGCGACGGCCCGTAACACGCATGTCGTCGACCCGGGCATCCGGCAAAAGTTCGGTGACAAAATCAGCCCGCTCTTCGCGATTTGCAAAATAGTAGTAGCTGCTTTTCGCCAATCCCAGCAACGCCGTCGCAGCCGGGGAGCGATAGATAATCTGCCCGTCTCCAATACGGGACATTGTAAGGCAGGCCGGGCTCGCCTCCAGCACCTTACTTAGTAGGAATTCGACTTCACGTTCCGCGTCAGTTCTGGTGGTATCATCGACAACAGGGCTTTGGATCAGGATAAATCCGCCATCCGAACTGGCATTCATGCGGATCAGATAATTTCGATCCAAACTGCCCTTGAATTTGACATGATGCACGTCCTCGGGGCTAGACAACAAATCTGCCTCGAATATCGCAAGACTTTTGCAAATGCCTGTGGGGAAAGCCCCCCTGTTTTCGGCTTCACGCAAGAAAATATCCCAAGACGTGCCTGCAGCAAGAAATTCGACCATATCCGGGTTCATTCCGGCAAACGAATTGTTCGCTAACAAAAGACTTGCGTCTTGGTCAAACAAAGCAACACCGTCAGCAAGCCCGCCCAAAGTGTCCAGTAACAAAGGGTCTAGCGCGCGCACCATGACGTCCTCAAGTGTCGTGTTTAGGCGTGTTTTCTGGAGGCGAACCGACGCGGGCCGACACCTTCACGGCGCCTGCCATATCACCCTGTGCAAAACCGATTGCGGACATCTTGGCAATTTCGAACCTGCCATCAAGCAACTCGGTAAATTCAGGATCAGCCGCGATTGACATCGTTTCCGCTTGCCTTCGTAATACCAACGCCCGGCTGACGGCCGGGCCAAAGACGTCATAGATATATTTCTGCACGCCGACGACTGAGCCGATGACCGACCCGCTGGCGATCCCAATTCGGGCTTTCCATTTGATCGGGTGGCTGTTGTTACGCTGATTAAGGTAGCGCAAAAATCGCACTGCCGTGTCCGCGACGGCGCCGACATGATCGTGCACGGCGTCCGGCACGCCCGCGACAGATATGTAGCTGTCCCCATTCGTGCGAACACGTTCGCAGCCGAATTGTTCTCCGATCCGGTCAAACGCCGTGTAGATGTCGTTCAACTCACTAACGATCACACCGGGATCATGCTCCTGCAACAAGTCATGAAAGTCTACGAACTGAAGCGTAAGCGCCGATACCGGTTCAAAAGCGCGCGGTGCGACTATGCCGGTGGACTTATACTCTTCATAGGCGGCCCGCGGCATCATGTTCAAAAGAAGCTTCTCGACCTGTTCCTTTTCGCGCTTTATTTCAAGCGTGTTACGTTCAACCATGACGGAATAACTGTCGATCATGGATTCAAGCTCTTTGATACGGGTGATGTTCTGACACACCAGCACTGCAATCTTTTCCCCAGCATCAAGCGCATGACTAAACTCCATGGCGACCGTCATGGTACGACGGCGTATTTTGAAGGACGCTTCTGTTGTGTGCCGTCCGCCGTTGTTCAGTGCTTTAGTGAGCTCTGCAGAATCCAACCCTGGGAAGAGTTCGACAAGCTTGGCAGATTCTTCGGCCGTGCCAAACCACCCGGCAAACGTGTCGTTGCGAAATCTGAGCTTCAGCGTCTCAAGATCGACCAACGCAACGCCCACTCCGATTGCGCGCAATAACTGTTCATTGATGGCTTCAATCGACATTCAAGGGCCTTACGATCAAGTGTCTTCTTTGCTCAAAAGCATCCAAAACCGTTTCAATATCTTCAGAAATGACGTCAAAGTCGGTCAATGTTTCCTGCACAAGCACCTTAAGACGGTCAAAGTGCATGTCATTGATCACCAGATGTTTATGCGCCCCAGCAAGATGCTCGTCGCTAAAGGAGGCTGGACCGCCCATAATCGCTGAAATGAACTTGGTTTGATGGTCGATGAGTTTGGGCAAATCCACGTCTTCAAAAAAAGGGCCGACGTCGTCATCGTCCAACATCCGGTCATAAAATGACATCACGACGCGGCTGATGGTAGAAAAGCCGCCGTACTTTTCAAACATCGTTTTTCCCACAATATTATCCTTTTCAATATGCCATCGGGGCGAATTAATTCAGGCCGCCAAAGAGGTTGCCGCACCTTCATCCTGCCACCCACGGTCAACTTGCGCAAGGAAATCGCCGATCATGGGATCCACCACATGCGGGTCGGTCATGGAAACCATATGTCCGGCGCCTTCGATCTCTTCGCACCGCATGAACGGTATTTTTGCCTTCAATGCAGCAACGATAGAAGCCATCTCGCGGGCTGTCTCCGTTCCTGTGATACACAGAACCGGACACACAACCCCGTCCGCATCCCAATTGGTGAACTGGTCCATGGCAAGCGCAGCAAAATCCTTATGGATCTGTCCTGTCTTTCCGGCCAATTTCTGCTGCATACTAGGGCTGGTCCGATCCCAGGCACCTGCGCCAACCCAGTAATCAATGAAGTGGCGCATGGCGCCATCACTGTCGCCCATATCCATGGCCTCTTGCGATGACCGGACAGCGCCGACAAATTCATTTGTTGAAGCAGCTGACATCCCTGTGTCGGTCCAGATCGCATTGAATGCAGCAGGTTCGATCAAAGTCAGACTGCGCACCATACCGGGAAACATGCTTGCGATCTTCAACGCAACCGCCCCACCAAAGGAGTGACCAACCAGATGCACGGGTTCGCCGCATCCTTCTGTGATGGAAAAAACTGCGTTCGCGATTTCTTCCAGCGTTGGAACATCATTTCCGTCTACGTGTTTTGATCCGCCGTACCCTGGAAGATCCGGCGTAATGATCCGGTAGTGACCACCCAGCCAACCAATCAGGCTGCGCCATTGGGCGGAGGTGCTTGCTGATCCGTGCAGGGCGATAACGCTGGTGCCACGTCCACTTGCCGGAGCGTGAAACCAACTGCTTTTTGATACGATGTAAGTCATCTTCAAAATCCTTGCTTCTGTAGGATTTCTTCTAAGCATGTTGTGTTTCAGCACGGCATCTTTGAGTAAGGATTAATGTTTCAAATGTTTCAGCCGGGCGCGGAGTTGACGGGAAGGCGAAAAATCCGCCCAGGTAATCCTGGGCGGAACAATGGTTGAATGTGGTGAAAGTTCAAGCAGCCAATGCAGTGACGTCATAGTTGTCGATTATCCAATCCTGCTCGGCCGACAAGGCAGCGTTCAGCTTCATGTGCAGAGCCTGAAGCTCAGAAAAGCTCCACTGCATTCCCGCTATCTCATCTGATATCTCAAACAGATCGTGAGACAGTCCGTCGCGATTGCGCTGATAGGTTTCCAGCGCCTGATATGTCCCGGCTGAGACCGCATTGGCAAGACCTTCGGCGTCACGCAGCGCGTCGGTGATGCCGTGCGCGGTGAGCGGATCCTTGAAGTACGCCGCATCTCCAACCAGAGCCCAGCCCGGCCCCCAACTCTTGCGAATGTAGCCCTTATGTCCAGCAAATGTTTGCGCGTTTGACCGGCGCTGCCCCAACGCCACCTGAGCACCAAAAGCGGGATCAATCTCATCCAGAACTGCCTGAAGTGGATCCGCCACCTGACCAACACGAATGTCAGTCTGAAACCGTTCTTGTGACATCGCGGCGAAAATGCAGTGCTGCCCATCATTCGTGGGAATTTTTCCGGCACCAGTACCGGCACCATAAAGCCATCGCGTCCCCGTGTCGCGAATGCCATCAAAGTAGGCGAAGACACAGGCGATGCTGTTCCTGGCCTGGCACTGAGTCCGGGCATCGACCCGACGTGCAACGCTGGACCGGCGACCGTCCGCACCAATGATAATATCCGCTCTTACTTCTTGGACCTTCGAGTCAATTGGCCCAAGAAGCGCACCGACAACCCGCCCTTGTGGATCGCGAATAACATCCTTGAACGAAACACCGAAACGAACGTCAGCGCCGGCCTGCCTGGCTGCGTCAATCAAAGCTCTGTCCAGAACCGTCCTACGCGGTGCATAAAGCGCATCCACTCCATGAGACGGTTTGATCGCCAGCGGGACAACAGAGTCCCCATATTGAAATGTTGTAGTTCGGATCGCTGGTGTGCCGGCCGCGACAATCGTGTCCAACACTCCCCATCTATTCAATTGCATCACCGCACCACGCATCAGTGCATGGGTCGACATCGTGTCGCTACCCGGTTCAGCCCAGTCAACAACCAGAACGCGCGCACCCTGACGTGCCAGCAGCATCGCAGTTGACGCGCCAGCACAACGCGCACCCACGACAATTGCATCGTAATGTGCCGCAAAGGTTTGTTTCGGTTTCATCTGTTTTCCTTTCATGCTGCGCAGGTTATTGAGTGACCCAAATGTCTGGATATGCGTTGCGCTATCACCCAGGCGTCATGACCAACGCCATCGATGTAAGTAGAATTTCGGCGCCGCATGAACGGCAACCCCATGGTGAACAGACCGGCCATCGGCGTCACGCCACCAATTTGCTGAACCTCGCCCGATGTCGATAGCACCGGAACCTTAAGCCATGGGTATTCCCGCCGATATCCCGTCGCCCACAGAATCGTTGTTATCCCGCGATCAGCAAGGTCAATTTCGGAAGGCCCGTCGTTGATCTGCATCGGTTCAGGCCTTTCGCCCTGAGGTGCTTGGATGCCATTGACATCGATATAAGTATCTATGCGCTCAAGCAGGCGTCGCTGACGTATCTCTGCAGCAGCAACGACACCCTGCATCGACGGCTCAAACCGCATGTTCGATGCTTCAGCACCAATTGCGCGCCCGACAATTCTGGCACCAAGGCTGCGAAGCGTGTTGAGGTCGATATCTGCAGCGTCTACGCCGCCTACAAGTTGCAGGGATGGGTGTCTTACTGCAATGTCCGGATCTGCGCCGGGGATGCGCGGCTTTGCCAAAATCCCGCTACGGTCCAGCCAATGCATCACGTCCTGACCACGATAACGGCGCGGAACGCGAATGTGGCTACCAGCCGCCACGGTAACATCTAAGCCTGCAGCCAATAACTCCTTGGCTAATTGAACCCCGGTGGCAGATGCGCCAACAACAAGAACACCGCCAGGTTTGATCTGATCCGGAGACTTGTATGTAGTCGGTGTGAACTGAGCGATCCCGGTGCTGATTTTGCGGGCAAATCCAGGGACGTTGGCTTTGTCACATGCTCCGGTTGCAATAACGACCGTTCGGGCTCGCCAAATCGCATTGTTGGTTATGATCTCATAAGTACCGGAGTCTCGCGTGACGGATATCACCTGGGTATTGGTTAAGACAGGTGCAGAAAAACTGTCTTTGTAGTCCGACAGGAAATTCGCGACCTCATTTTTGTGCATATAGCCATTGGGATCAGCTCCAGCGTAACTGAAGCCTGGTAACCGGCTCATCCAGTTTGGCGTAAGAAGGTGAAGCGATGACCACCGCTCAGAACGCCACCTTTCTCCGACGGCACCGCGTTCAAACACCACATGGTCAATGCCTTGATCTGAAAGGTATCGGCTGACCGCCAGACCTGCCTGACCTGCGCCTATGATGACTGTATCCGTTTGAAATATCACGTTCTTCATCCCAAATAAAAGCTTCTGTGGTCTAGCCCGAGGTGGGGGAGAGGAAGAACTCTCCAAAGATTACGTCCATTGCCGCGTCTGCCTTGCGTATGGGAAACGACGTGTTCTTGCGGGAGCTGGTTGCCACCATCTCGGTTTGTGCGTGACGGTTGCTTTTGGTAAAACGTGCCATTTTCTGTCCTTTCAGTCGGATTTGACGGAAGTTGCAGCGGGCTTTTGATTGCCCGCCGCCGTGATGCTTAGGTTGTGATGTCCACGTCGACTTTCACACCATTGGTCAACACATCCAGCACGGCAGAACGGGCCATGGATTGTTCAACGATTTGGTGCAGCTTTTCGGCGGTTGCGTCTCCAGCGATCTTGAAACTGGCGCGGATGCTGCCAAAACCGTTGCGCACGTTGTCATTCAGGCCAAGAATGCCTTGCATGTCCATGTCGCCTTCAACCTTAGTCTCGACTGACGTAAGTTTGATTTGCCGGGCCGATGCGATATTTCCAATGCCAGCAGTAATGCAGGCAGCCAGCGCTGCGAGAAGATACTCAACAGGCGTCGGTGCGGCATCGCTGCCGCACAAAACACCCGGATGATCGCCTTCTACGACGAATTCCGTGTCACGCGTATGATCACCACCCGCGCCGCTGTACCCGTTGATGTGGGCGCGGCTGTGGGTGCCGTTCAGCCATTCAGCATTTGCACGAAAAGTGAATTTCGCCAGCTCTGGTTGCGCGCCGACGGCGCCGATCGTGCCAAGAAGCGTGGGAACGTCAACGCCATTCATCGCTACTTTTGCGGGTCTTTCCATAACATCTGTCGTCATTGATCTGAAATCCTTTGATCTGATTTGGGTGCCCTGTCAGGCTGGTGGGGCCAAGATCACGAAACCGGAATTGGGAGGTGTTTCCCGGCCCGTGTCCTGGCCATGGAAACGGTTTACGCCCGGCACGTTTCAGTCATTGGTCACCGAAATGGGTTTGATGTTTCAAATGTTTCACTTTGAAGACGGCGTGTTTCAGGGCATTCCCACACCGCCAGAAGCCAACAAACCCACCCGATTTCCCGGATGGGTTTGTTGGCCGCGCATAAGAAAGGTTAACGCTAACTCGTAACGGAGTGCGCCTCTTCCACTTCTGCCCAAAGTGATCTTATTTTCTGTGTGAGCATATCGATTTCTGCGGGGCCAGTCAGACGAGAGCTGATCGAGATTCGCAGGATCCTCCGCCCCTTCCAGACTGCAGTTCTGAAAAAGTTCTTACCATCGGCGTTTAACGCGGCTTCCATAGCCTGCGTCAACTCACCTGAAAGTGGATCATCCTCGAACCGCGAAAACGACAACACAACCTGATTGAGTACCACGTCGTTACATATCTCAACGCCCGGCATTGATGAGAGTTGTTGGGCCAGCCTTTCGGCACAATTGCAATGTCGATTTATCAACTCGGCGACACCACCACTTCCCAGAGATCGAAGTGTTGCCCAGACAGCAAACCCACGCGCGCGGCGTGAAAGCTCTGGACTATAGTGCGTGGCGTTGCGTCCATCGTCAGATGTTTCCGTCAGATAGGTTGCAGAGATGTCCATCGCGCGGCGGTGGGCATCGCGGTTTCTCACAATTGCGAAACCAGCGTCGTACGGAATTTGCACCCATTTGTGGCCATCGGTTGACCAACTGTCTGCCCGCTCAATTCCCTGTGTTCGGTTTCGCGTTGAAGGGTTAGCGCGTGCCCAAAGCCCAAAGGCAGAATCGATATGCAACCATGCGTCATGACGCAGCGCCAGGTCGGCTAACCCATGAAAATCATCAAACGCGCCTGAATTAATGTGACCTGCGGTCGCAACGATGATCTTGGGCCCTTCAATCTGTGCCATTTGTTTTGCCATAGCAGGAACTAAGATACGGCCCTGGCTATCGCTCGGTGCCTTTACAAGGTCTCGCGTTCCAAATCCAAGGTACCGTAACGCCGCCAAATTTGAGACGTGTGTGTCATCCGAGACGAAGACGGTAATCCGGGGCGCACCCTGAAAGCCATCCAGATCAATATCATGCCCCGTCTGGCGCAAAACCTCGCCCCGCGCCGCAGCAAGCGCAATAAATCCGGCCATTGTTGCGCCTGTCGTGAAACCGACCGAGCTTTCGCGCGGAAGGTCCAGCAGATCCACGATCCAGTCTGCGGCAACCTCTTCGGCGATGGCTGCCGCCGGAGAGGTTTGATAGATGCCTGCGTTTTGACCCCAGATTGCTGCCAACCAGTCTGCAGCAACACCGGTCGGGTGCGACGCACCCATGACCCAGCCGAAAAACCCCGGTTCCGTATTACCGATCAATCCGGGTTCGGCCGCCTTGATCAGGTCACTGATGACGCTTGCTCCACCCTGCCCGTGCTCGGGCAAGGCTCCGCCAAATGCGCGCCGCAACTCATTTGCGTCCGCTGTCGCATTGAGCGGGCGTGTCCGATCGCGGTATCCTTGCCCATAGGCAAACGCCGTCTCAAGAGCGCCGGACGCTGCGGTAATTTGGTCGAATTGTTTCATCTGGGGTGCAACCATGCAGGCAAAAAGGAGTACGCGTTTTCATTCATCGCTTGATTGAAAACAACGCCGTTCGCAACAAGTTTTTCGTGGAGACTCCTGTCATTGAAAGCATCAAAAGTTTCGGTTGCCCCGCCAATGTGCTCGCCCCCGATGTAGATCTGCGGGATTGTCGGGGCACCGGTCATATCACGCAATGCTGCCCGCAGGTCTGCGCCGAGTTCGTTTGCCTGGTAGGCAACCGAATCCAGATCAATGCTCTCATACGCAATGCCAGCCTTCTCGAACATTTTTCGAACGGACCAACAGAACTCACACCATTCCAGTGAAAACAGGACAACCGGCATTTTCCCAACGATACGCTTGACCTGAGCCGTTGCTTCGGGTTTGGCGGGCGTCGTAGGAGCGGCAGCGGCCGGGGTCGCCGCAACATCAAAACGAACATTTGGCGTCGACATTGACAATGTCTTTTCCGCATCGGTCATTTCTGATGGAACATCGGCAAACAATGGTGTCGACAAATAACGCTCACCGGTGTCCGGCAGCATCGCGAGGACTTTCGATCCTGCCGGTGCAGTTTTGGCGACCGCCAGCGCGGCGGCGAATGTCGCTCCTCCAGACGTGCCGCAGAAAATACCTTCCTGACGGGCCAGTGCCTTGGCCATCGCCATGGCGTCATCGCCAGAGACAGGCTCGAACTGATCCACGTAGCCAGCAGTCATCGCCTCGTTTGTCAAAGCCGAGATGAAATCAGGGGACCAGCCTTGCATCAAATGCGGGCGAAAACCCGGATGGCTGGCTGCCGGTGTGCCGTCGGGATTGAATGGCTGGACCTTGCCGCTTGCCAAAAGAGAGGCATTGTCGGGCTCGGCAACCACAATTCTGGTTTGTGGGCTCAGCTCACGCAGACCACGGGCAACTCCGTTCAAGGTGCCACCGGTTCCAAAACCCGAAACCCAGTAATCCAGTCCAATACCTTCGAAATCCCGAGCGATTTCGACAGCTGTAGTTCGGGTGTGAATTTCAGCGTTCGCCGGGTTTTCGAATTGGCGTGACTGAAACCAACCATGTGTTTCCGCCAGCTCCCGTGCTTTTGCGACCATGCCGGTCCCCTTTTCGGACGCGGGCGTCAGCACAACCTTTGCGCCGAGAAAGCGCATCAACTTGCGTCGCTCGACGCTGAAGCTCTCAGCCATTGTGACGACCAGCGGATATCCCTTTTGTGCACAAACCATCGCAAGCCCAATGCCGGTGTTGCCGCTGGTTGCCTCAACGACTGTCTGACCTGGTGCCAGAGAACCGTCTTTTTCGGCAGCCTCTATAACGCCAAGGGCAAGACGGTCTTTCACCGATCCCATTGGATTGAAGGCTTCGAGCTTGACGAACATCTCGACCCCGTCAGGCGCGAGCTTGTTGATCCGAACGACAGGCGTATTTCCGACTGTATCCAGAATAGAGTTCATTATCCCGACCATGTTGCGTCCTTTCTTGTGTTTCTTGGCTTAGCTGGTAGTGTGCGCGCGGTTGTTTGCGCGATACCAATTGGTGAATGCCTTGTTGTCAGCCTTGTTTTTGGCTGCTTGGAAACCGGTCCCGTAGGTTGGTTTTGTGTTCGCTTCATTGATCGGCATGATCGTCTCCTTGAGGTGGGTTGAGGGTCCGTGCCGTTTGGCACCGTCCCGATTTTCTGGTTAAAGTTGAGCAGATATGGTCACAAACTCCGTATCGCTGAATGCAACAAAAAGCGGGTGAACCTGTCGTGCACTGGGTTGCCATGGCTGGCCGGAATTTGCGCCCTGAATAGGATGGTATTCTCGCTGCCGGGCGAGGCGCGTTTCATAGAGTTGAACAGCTGTTTCATTTTTTGCGTTCCGTTCGCAATTGGCTCTGAAAATTGATGGACCACGACGGGGCAGGCTAAACCTACCAGTCATAAATCTTGACAAGAGCGCGCTGGATGGCTTCGCCACTTTCGCTTTCCCAATCGATCTGGTCATAACCAGCGTCGATCAAAGCGCGCCGATCAAGACCAGCCAGATCTCTGGCGCCGCGATTTGCGATGCTGTTCATGAACGTCAGCACCCGCTGCCCTGCAAAGTGAAGGGCACGTTTGGCTGCATCCAAAAAGTCATTTGCAGGCAATCTGATGATGGTAGCTGTCATTGTTTCAATCCTCGGTCGTCAGGCTTAGTTCGGTTTTAGAAAGTGTGATCAATGTGATCCTTGATGGGCCCTTTTTGCGCCCGGCATGTTGCAGTCCAATGTCGCTTGCCCCTGTTTCGTGTTTCATTTTGGAAACGGTGACAAATTTCACAGTAAAAATTTATTTCTTTATTTATCAACTGTTTATATGGATTGCGCACTCAAGCATCGCTGGCGCGCTGAAACAATTGAAACATTTGCCCGCCGGGCTGAAAACCAACTGAAACAATAGCGGAGTAGGGAGGATAAATGAGTTCGGGAAACACACAGTCAAGCGCACCGCCAGACGATTTGGTCGACCTATCGCGTTTTGCACTTGAGGCTATGGGCGAAGGCGTCGCTGTATTTGACGCGGACCTGCGCCTGACGATCTGCAATCAAAGTTACATTGATATGTTTCCGCGCATCAAAAGCGTGATTGTCGAAGGTGTGCATTGGGATGACATTCTGCGTGCCGCTGTTGAAAACGGAGAGATTGTCGACCCATTTAATGACGTAGATGCACTAATTAACCGGGCTTATGGTCACCGCAGCAACACTGGAAATGAAACTGTCGCCGAGCATTTCGATGGAAGAACCTATCGTTTGCAGTTCAAGCCGACGCCATCAGGCGGTTGTGTTGCCATTCGACGGGAGATTAAGGAACAACCCCCGGAAAAGATCATGCTGCGCGACCGCGAGACACTGGTTGCAACAGTGTTGGACACCAGCCCGGTTGCCATCGTCATGGCCCGGCTTGACGATGGTCGAATTCTTTATAGGTCTCAAGAAGCCCGCATGCTTTTTGGCGATACGGTCAATGCGCGAGAACATTATACGTCAAAGGAAGCGCGCGACGGATACGTCCGTGCTTTGAAAAAGAAAGGTACAGTTACAGGGTATCGGCTTACCAGTGTGCGCGCGGATGGCACGACATTTGAGTCGGAATCTGCGGGCCGGATTGTCGAGTATATTGGCCAAACATGCGTTGTGACCGCCGTAACCGATCTTACCGAACAAATGGAGCGTGAGGCCCTTACCAGACACGTTGTCGAATCCTGTCCGACCCCAATCCAAATGACAAATGCCGAGACAGGCGAAACACTCTTTAGCAGCCCAAAAGCCACTGAACTTTTTGGCAACCCTGTATCATCCAAGTCGATGTATGTTTCACTGGACGATCGAAATCGTCAGGTTAACGAATTGCGCGAAAAAGGTGTGATGCACGATTTTAGGGCAGAATTTTACGACCGGCACGGCAGGAAATTCTGGGGTTTAGTCGCCGCACAACTTATCCAGTACGCTGGCGATGAGGTTATTGTTTCTCATACCTATGACTTGACCGAACAACTCAATGTAGAGGCCGAACTATCCGGCCAGCGCGATTTGCTGTTTCAGAACGAAAAGATGTCAGCACTTGGTGAATTGCTTGCTGGTGTCGCGCACGAATTGAACAACCCGTTGTCGATCGTGGTGGGCCACTCACTTATGCTGCGCGAGGATACCAATGACCCTGACATCACCCGCCAGATCGAAAAAATCAGCTTAGCGGCAGAAAGATGCGCCAAGATCGTGAAAACCTTTTTGACCATGGCACGACAACAACCCACAAAAACCGAAGAGGTCAACATCAATGATATTGTGCGAACAGCAGTGGATGTGGCTCGTTATGGTGATCTGGGTGATGAAGTAACTATTGAGTGTGATCTTACTGATTCCCTGCCTCCCTGCCGAGCCGATAGCGATCAAATCACGCAGGTCGTTTTGAACCTGATCCTTAATGCGGAACATGCCATCAAAGATAGCGGCACAGGCGACAGTATTATTCTGAAAACCAAAACTGATGATGCTGCCGGAAAGATTTGGATAGAAATAGAAGACAACGGGCCAGGCATCCCGGAGAGCAATCAAAGCCGAATATTCGAACCGTTTTATACAACAAAGGATGTCGGTGATGGCACCGGCATTGGTCTGACGCTCAGCCACCGGATTATCCGATCACACGATGGTCAGATCGAATTGGATAAGACCTTCACCTCTGGCACTCGGTTCCAGATCACACTTCCGTCCCATACGTCTTCCAACGCAAATTCACTGAAACGCACCAAAGAAACACCCGGCTCAGACGAAAAGGCTCGCATTCTTATCGTCGATGATGAAGTCGATGTAGCCGATCTCAATGCCGAGATACTTACCAGAGACGGGTTTCAAGTTGATGTTGTGAACTCGGCGCAGGACGGTGTCACGATGTTGCGCGACAGCTCGTATCAGGTGGTGCTCAGTGATCTCAACATGCCCGAGATGGACGGTCGTGGTTTCTTTGATACAGTTAAGGAAGAATTCCCGCATTTGACAGGATGCATTGGATTTGTGACAGGTGATACAATGGGAAAAGCATCGCAAACCTTTTTGAAAGAGGCCAATTGTCCCTATCTTGAAAAGCCGGCATCACCAAAGGAATTGCGTGCCTTCGTTGCCGAAATACAAAAACGCTCTGAAGGTGCCGGATGACCCAATCTACAACTACAATTCTGGTCTGCGACGATGAGCCGGACGTTCGCGATATGTTGCAAGAGTATTTGACGCGGCGAGGCTACAACGTCGTGACGGCAGAGCACAGTGCGGCACTTCACAAGACACTTGAAACAGAAAAGATTGATTTGATTATTCTGGACATCAACATGCCGGGTGAGGACGGTCTGACAACACTGCGAAATCTTAGACCCGAAAATCAGGTTCCGGTAGTGATGCTGACAGCGGCGGGTGAGGTGTTTGATCGAATTCTTGGGCTTGAAATGGGTGCTGACGACTATCTGGGAAAGCCCGTTGACCTGCGAGAACTTGAGGCAAGGGTCAAGGCTGTGTTGCGCCGACGGGAAGCACCTGCCGCTGAACCCGATACCGCAAAAGACGTCCCGAAATCTGCCATGTTTGGCACGTTCACTCTTAATCTTGAGGCCGCAAAGCTTTTCTCTGCAGAGGGAGAAGAGGTGCCCTTGACGGCGATGGAATTCAGTCTGCTCAAAGTATTTGCAGAAAATAAGTCCAGAGTCCTCAATCGAGATCAGATACTGGAGCAGGCCCACGACCGATCGTGGGATCCGTTTGATCGTAGCATCGACATCCGCATCTCCCGTCTGCGGCGTAAGATCGAAGCCAACCCGCAAAAGCCGATGATCATCAAAACCGTCCGCGGGATTGGCTATATCTACGATCCAAAAGGCTAGTTTGGGGGAAACATCGCCCCCAAACCATGCATTTTTAGTCGCGCGGTGGAGTGTTCAACCCCACTTGCACCGCTGGTCGAGCGACAAAACGGTCCACATAGGCGATCAGATTGGGGTGATCTTGCCAGCCGACAACCTCTTTGGCGTCATAGAAATCTAGCGCACGCAGCCATGGGGCGATCGCGATGTCTGCGATGGAATACTCCCCCGCAATCCACTCTTTACCTTCCAGCTCTTTTTCAAGAACCGCCAGCAGTCGTTTTGCCTCGTTGATGTAACGCTCGCGAGGGAGAGGATCTTCGATTTTGGAACCAGCAAACTTGTAAAAGAAGCCAAGCTGGCCAAGCATTGGGCCCAGACCACCCATCTGGAACATCAACCATTGAATTACTTTTGCTTTTTCTGAAGGTGTATTTCCTATCAGCTTGCCGGTTTTTTCCGCCAAATAAATGAGAATGGCACCGCTTTCGAACAGTCCAAGCGGGCCGTCCGGGCCATCGGGGTCAACAATTGCCGGGATTTTGTTGTTCGGGTTCAGGGACAGGAACTCGGGGCTTTTTACGTCGACATCTGACAACGTCACCCTATGTGCTTCATAGGGAATATTTAACTCTTCAAGCGCGATGGCAACTTTGACGCCGTTGGGGGTTGGATACGAATAGAGCTGCAGAACATCTGGTTTTGTTGCTGGCCAGCGCTTGCTAATTGGGAAAGTAGACGTGTCTAACATGGGACATCTCCAAAGTGCTTAGGGTTATCACATAGGAGAAATTCCCCGCGAAAACAGATTTGGTAGTGTGGATTGTTATGCTATCGAGTGTGCGTAGGCGAACCAAACCATGATGGAGCCACAAACAATAGGGGCAAAAATGCTACAAGAGTTCAAGGATTTCATTGCAAAAGGCAATGTGATGGACATGGCGGTCGGTATTATCATCGGCGCCGCTTTCACTGCAATTGTAACATCTCTGGTCGGAGATCTTATCAACCCACTCATTGGCCTGGTATCCGGCGGTGTGGATTTTACCAACAATTATGCTGTTTTGGCAGGAGAAGTACCCGCAGGGGCATCGTTAGAAGCTGCACGTGAGGCTGGCGCGTCAGTGTTCGCCTACGGGTCGTTCATCATGGCCGTGATCAACTTTCTGATCATTGCATGGGTAGTTTTCATACTGGTCAAGAATGTGAACCGTGTGAAAGATGCTGCCGCCGCCGAGGAAGAAGTTGTCGAAGAAGCTCCTGCAGGCCCAACTCAGGAAGAATTGTTAATGGAAATCCGCGACGCGCTTAAGAAATAAATACCACCACTCACACGCTGGTATCGGCCTGGCCCCCTATCAACGGTGGCCGGGCCACTTTTTTTGACTCAGCCTTTTACAGCAACGCTGGGCGCAATCACGTCAATGCCAAGCGCTTTGCCGACAGCATAATATGTGAGGTTACCGGCGTGAACATTAAGACCCGCTAACAGATGTTCGTCGTCCTGACAGGCCTGTTTCCAACCCTTGTCGGCCAATGATAGCATGAACGGCATCGTCGCATTGCCCAACGCTATAGTGGAAGTTCGCGCAACCGCCCCCGGCATATTTGCGACGCAGTAATGCATGATGCCATCTACATCATAGATCGGATCCTGGTGTGTTGTTGCTTTTGATGTCTCGAAACAACCGCCCTGATCAATTGCAACGTCAACAAGAGCCGCACCCGGTTTAAGTTCAGAAAGCTGCGCGCGACTGATCAGTTTTGGAGCCTCTGCTCCGGGTATCAGCACCGCGCCGATGATCATGTCAGCCTCATGTGCAAGTTCAATGGTGTTGCCTGCGCTGGCATAGCTGGTGTTGAACTGACTACCAAAAACATCGTCCAGATAACGCATCCGCGACAAAGATCGATCGAGCACTGTCACATCTGCGCCCATTCCTGCCGCAACACGTGCCGCATGTGTGCCGACAACTCCGCCGCCGATGACCACGACGCGCGCAGGCCCTACGCCGGGTACGCCACCCATCAATACGCCTCGCCCGCCGTTCGCTTTTTGTAATGTCCACGCCCCCACCTGTGGGGCTAAGCGGCCCGCCACCTCTGACATCGGAGCCAACAGAGGCAAACCGCCTACAGCGTCCGTGACGGTTTCATAAGCGATGGCTGTACATCCGCTGGCGAGAAGATCTTTGGTCTGTTCAGGGTCAGGTGCAAGGTGCAGGTAGGTAAACAGCAACTGCCCCTCACGCAGCATCTTGCGCTCAACGGCTTGCGGCTCTTTGACTTTTACAATCATGTCTGCCGCGGCAAACACCTCTGGTGCAGTGGCCAGGATTTCTGCACCGGCAGCACGGTATGCATCATCATCAAACCCAGCGCCGATCCCGGCCTGTGTTTCAACGACGACCGAATGGCCGTGGCGCACAGCCTCCTGAGCGGCATTGGGGGTCATTCCAACCCGGAACTCCTGCGGTTTTATCTCTTTTGGGCAGCCGATTTTCATCTGCGATCTCCTCGGATTCTATTTGTGAGCTAGAATGAAGGAATTTCGACGCAATTCCTATGATATCTGGCCTCGCCAAACTGGGTAGTTGTCGAATAGTCTTCACAAGAATCGAATTTTAACGCGAAAGTATTGCTCACATGAGCCTTGATGCAACAGATCGCCGTATTTTGACCGCACTGCAAAAATCAGGCCGAATGTCGAATTCAGATCTCTCTGAAAAGGTGAATCTGTCAGCTTCGGCCTGTCATCGACGGGTTCAGCGGTTGGAAACAGACGGTTATATCCGAGACTACGTCGCATTGCTTGATGCACGCAGGCTGAACGTACCCACGACCGTTTTTGTTGAGATCACTTTGCAAGGACAAGCCGATGAAGTCCTGGACGCATTTGAAAAGGCTGTTGCCCGGATTCCGGATGTACTTGAATGCCATTTGATGGCGGGGAGTGCCGACTATCTTTTGAAGGTGGTTGCCGAAAACACAGAAGACTTTGCCCGCATTCACCGCCAATATCTGGCACGTCTTCCCGGCGTGGCCCAGATGCAAAGCTCCTTTGCCTTGCGAACGGTATTTAAGACAACTGCATTGCCTGTCTAGATTTTGCACGCACGCTCGTAACACTGCATTCCAGTCATCGATCTCAGTCGGAAATCTAGTTTTTTGGCTTATGAGCATACGGGCCATTTGCTGGGCCTATCACTAGCCATTGATCGCGTTGGTTGACGCTGCAGTGCGGCTTCCATGAAACAAATTTCGTCGAGAGTGGAGCAATCTTTAGTAGCTGACTGCAGCCGTTGCGCAGTTCTGCTGCCATACAATTCAGAGGATGATATGGCGATTTCCAACCCGAAGCGGGCGATATCGCGGCGCTCTTTTCCACTTCCTGGCATCACTTTGAGGATGGACGCGTGCTTGGTGATATACTTATGTGGGGCTATGACCAACGCCGCCTCTTCCACCTCATCAATGGACCCCATTCTTACCGGTGTCGCGCTGATGCTTGGGTTTTGCTTGACCGCCCCCTTGCTTGATGTAGCGGCCAAGCTCGCCTCGGATAGCGTGCCGGTCGGACAGATTACGGCCGCACGCTTTGTTGTGCAGTGCGCTTTGATGGCGCCGTTTATCTGGGTCATGGAGTTGTCGTTGCGCGTGGCACGCGGGCAATGGTTGGCGTTACTGTTCCGAGCAGTATTTTTGATTGCAGCGACGTTTTGTTTCATCGCCGCAATCCGAGTGATGCCTCTTGCAGATGCGCTGGCAATTGTATTCGTAGCCCCGTTCATTGTGCTGCTGATAGGCAAGTTCTATCTGGGCGAAGATGTCGGCTCACGTCGTGTGGGAGCGGCCATCGTGGGATTTGTAGGTGTCTTGTTCGTGATCCAACCCAGCTTCGCAGCATTTGGCGCGGTAGCGCTGTTTCCGCTTGGTACCGCAGTTTCGTTCGCATTCTATATTCTTGTAACTCGCGGGCTGTCGCGGAAGGTTCACCCGGTGACCTTGCAATTCTACACTGGCTTCATCGCCAGCCTGTTTTGTATGCCAATTGTGATATTTGCCCAAGGCTCCGGGTCTGAGTTGCTAGATCCAGTTTGGCCCATGGGCATTGCGTGGCTATGGCTCCTGGGCGTTGGTTTTTTTGCCACGCTGAGCCATATGATGATGACCTATGCTTTGTCACTGGCGCCCTCGGCCACGTTGGCCCCACTGCAGTATCTCGAGTTACCAGTGGCGACTTTGTTCGGATATCTGGTTTTCCGCGATTTCCCCAACGCTCTAAGCCTGATTGGAATTGCCATCATTATCGCCGCGGGGCTTTATATGATACACCGTGAAAGGATCACTTCCAGAAAGTTGATCACCGAGCGCGCAGCCCCACCGATCTGAGACATCGGTCACGCACGGCCCAAACGGTCCTTCATTAAATCTGCGGCGAATGACCAGTCAGAGCCCAAAGGGGACAATTTCTTCGCACAATTCATCAAAGTGTATCTGACTTTCAGGGTTCAGTTGAAAAGATCCTGCTAAGCCGAAAAACGCGGGACTTCCTGTCGTCATAAGACGAGCTAGCCATCGGCATCTATCGGCTCGCAATCTACTTTTTGACTGTACGGGTGGAATGAAACACACCCAGCATGCTTGCAACGCACCCACTGATCCATCATCTTCACATAAGAGACGTCAGTATTTGCGTTGTCAGCTTTTGGTCCGGTTTGGCGAACGCACTTCCAAAACGAATTGCAACGCGGAGGAAAATCTATGCAGATTTTAAAAAACCCATGGATATGGATACAGTGCACAGGTGCGTTCGGAGCAATGACCCTTGCAATTGGAATTGGTCACAGCGCAATTGCTCAGGTGCAGGATGTGCTTCCCGCAAAAGAAGACGTGACGGCCAATTTTGAAACTGACCATTTTTCACCGTATGCAGGCCGAAACTTTCCAACCCGAGTATTGTGGGGAGACACTCATTTGCACACGGAAGTTTCGGTGGACGCCGGAACAATGACGCGTATGAGCCAAGAAGAGGCGTTCAGGTTTGCGCGCGGTGAAGAGGTCACCACAACTCATGGGCTTAAGGCAAAGCTAGGACGCCCGCTGGATTGGCTGGTAGTAGCGGATCACGCCGAAATGTATGGGCTGATGCCTCAGCTTCTCTCGGGCGACCCGGACTTGCTATCACAACCACAAGCCAAGGCATGGTATGATGAATTGGTCACAAATGATCCTGATAGGATCTTCGCAACGGCTATGGAGATCGTTGCGTCTCTTTCCCAACCGACTCCACCCTTCGAAGGCACCAAGGCCGTAAAAAACGCTTGGAGAAAGTACACATCATTGGCGGAACGCTACAATGAACCGGGCGTTTTTTCGGCTCTCATTGGATATGAATGGACCTCACAGGGTGGCGATAATATTCATCGCAACGTGATATTCCGCGATGATGCCAACATGGCCAACGCTGTTGTCCCTTATTCCCAGTTCGACAGCCAAAATCCAGAGGACTTATGGGCGCATTTGGCTGAATACGAAGACCGCACCGGCGGTGATGTACTGGCCATTCCACATAACGGCAACCTCAGCAACGGCCGCTTGTTCAGCGTTTCAAACTTTGATGGAACGCCTCTCACAGCGGAAATGGCCGCCTTACGTGCACGGTTTGAGCCGGTCATTGAGACTACACAAATCAAAGGCGACAGCGAGGCCCACCCATTTCTGTCTCCCGACGACGAGTTCGCGGATTTCGACACGTGGGACGCGTCAAATCTCAACGGTACGCAAGCCAAGACACAAGAGATGTTGCAGTATGAATACTCCCGTGAGGCCTTTAAGACCGGTCTACTGTTAGAAGATACAATTGGCATTAACCCCTACAAGGTTGGCCAAATTGGTTCTACCGATGCGCATACCGGTATGGCTGCGGTCGAAGAAGAAAACTTTTTTGGCAAACACTCTGGTGTAGAACCAGAACCAAATAGGTGGGAGCACGTGGTCATCGAAGCTCCAAACCCGGAGTTTACTATTTATGGGTGGCAACAAGCTTCGGGTGGATATGCCGGTGTTTGGGCAACTGAAAATACGCGTGACGCGATTTTTGACGCCTTGGAAAGACGCGAAGTATACGGAACCACCGGATCGCGAATAATGTTGCGCTTTTTCGGTGGATGGAACTTCGAGGAAGAAGACGCGAACTCGCGCCTTCCCGCTGACATCGGTTATGCGAAAGGTGTACCAATGGGCGCCGATCTGCCTAAGCGTTCAGACGATGGCGCGCCAAACTTCCTCATTGCTGCGCTGAAAGATCCTTTCAGCGGCAACCTTGATCGTGTGCAGATTGTGAAAGGCTGGTTAAATGATGATGGGACGCGTGGCGAGAAGGTCTACGATGTGGCCTGGAGCGACGACCGGCAACATGGCGCTGACGGTAAGCTACCGTTAGTCGGCAATACTGTTGACGTAGCAAATGCAACCTGGACCAATACCATTGGGTCGCCCGAGCTTATTGGCTTCTGGCAGGACCCTGATTTTAACCCAAACCAAAGAGCGTTTTACTATGTTCGGGTGATTGAAATACCGACCCCGCGGTGGACTGCGTATGAGGCAAAGCGCTTTGATGTTCAAATGACAAACGACGTGCCGATGGTTACAACAGAAAGGGCCTATTCCTCGCCGATTTGGTATACTCCAGGCGGTTAAGATGAACGCGAGCCGTGTTCAAAACACCGTTCACTGGTGTTTGGGCAAAGTGGCTCGTAATCCGATAGGGGCCATTCAAGAGCTGTATTCGAATAGTGGCTTTGTCCGCAAATGAGACGTCGGACACAAGCGCAGCGACCATCCGGATTGGATTTCTGTCTTTTGGTCGGTTGCGAACGGCCGGTTCGGTCATGTGCAATTCATAAAGCAGATCAATCAGCTCGCTCTGTTAATTCCGAGAACGGTCACTTAGCCTGTACTAGCCAACGAACAGAGGCTGATCCATGACCAACACCAATGAAAATACAAAAAGCTGGCAACCCTCCCAGCGGTATCCCGATCCTTCCGTGATCTCACTTGATCCGCGCTTTGAGCAATACCGGCTACCATTGGCCGGAGTCGAGCGGTTGGCGACCGGCTGTCGGTGGTGCGAGGGGCCGGTATGGTTTGGTGATGGGCGATACCTGCTGTGGAGTGATATTCCTAACAACCGGATCATGCGCTGGGACGAGGTGACCGGACAAACGTCAGCGTTTCGCCAACCGTCGGATTTTGCCAATGGTCAAACCCGTGACCGGCAGGGACGCCTGATCACCTGTGAACATGGCGGACGGCGAGTGACGCGCACAGAATATGACGGCTCCATTACCGTGTTGGCAAAAAGCTTTGACGACAAGCGGCTCAGTTCTCCCAACGACGTGATTGTAAAGTCCGATGGCAGCATCTGGTTCACTGATCCGCCGTTCGGCATCTTGGGCAATTACGAAGGTTATCGTACCGAACCCGAGTTGGGTCAAAATGTGTACCGGTTAGATCCCGATTCTGGAGTACTAAGCGTCGTAGCCGATGATATTCTAGGCCCGAACGGGTTGGCCTTCAGTCCGGACGAGGCGGTGCTCTACATCGTGGAATCGCGAGGCGTTCCGACGCGCAAAATACTGGCCTACGACTTGAGCACCGATGGCACCTCGATCCAGAACAAGCGAGTGCTGATCGATGCAGGTCCCGGTACACCCGACGGATTCCGTGTGGATGTGGACGGCAATCTCTGGTGCGGTTGGGGCATGGGTGTGGCCGAGCTGGACGGTGTGATGATCTTTGCCTCAGACGGCACACCCATTGGCCGTATTGTTTTGCCTGAGCGCTGCGCCAACCTCTGCTTTGGCGGCCGCGCCAACAGTCGGCTTTTCATGGCCGCAAGTCATTCTGTCTACGCCCTTTATGTCAATGTGGCGGGCGTAGCGGGTGGATGATCTTGGGGCTCGTTTTGAAATAGCAAAAGGACTGCGTTTTTTCATCCCGCGTGGCTACAAAACCACCTTTCTCAACTTAAGAGTGTCTTGTCTGAAAGTGCCTCTTAACCTGCTATAATCAAACAGTACAAACTAATTCATAGTTTGAGATCTATCAATTAAGAGCGGCCCGACCTTCAGGTTGTTCATCGGAAATGCCTTGAAGGCCGGATGCTCCGTCGCGACAAGTGCTTCTGATGCATCGGCCTACCGGAATTGCCTTTTGTCGTATCGCCGATCTTGAGCGCGATCTTGAGGTCATGTGGACCTGTCGCGGTTTGATGCCGCTCCTTTGATAGCGTTTACTGCACCAAAGGAGACTGACTATGGGACTGAAACGGACAGACGAATTCCGCCAAGATGCGGTGCGCATCGCGCTGACCAGTGGGTTAACGCGAAAACAG
>JBDVOA010000005.1:0-91235 GCA_039969355.1 Paracoccaceae bacterium | reverse complement strand
ACCATCAATCTGGTCATAGGCCTGAAAATCGCCAAAATACTTCGTAATCGCAGCCGTCAGCGTCGTCTTGCCGTGGTCAACGTGACCAATCGTGCCAATGTTAACATGCGGTTTGTTGCGTTCAAACTTTGCCTTTGCCATGATGGCCTCCTTAAGTGTTCAAAGCCGCCCGGGCAAAGCCCGAACGGCGGTTATTTGATTAGGCGTATTTCGCCTGAATTTCGTCAGAGATGTTTTGCGGTACCGGCTCGTAGTGGTCGAATTGCATCGTAAAGTTTGCACGACCAGACGACATCGAGCGCAATGTGTTGATGTAACCGAACATATTGGCTAGTGGCACAAAGCAGTCAATCGCGATTGCATTGCCGCGTGTATCCTGGCCCTGAACCTGCCCCCGACGCGATGTCAGGTCACCGATAATACCACCTGTGTATTCTTCCGGTGTCACAACTTCCACACGCATGATGGGCTCAAGCATCTTCGCGCCAGCTTGCTTCATACCTTCACGCATCCCCATACGACCGGCGATTTCAAACGCCAATACTGAGGAGTCAACGTCGTGGAACTTACCATCAAGCAAGGCCACTTTGAAATCGATCACAGGAAAGCCAGCCAATGGTCCGCTGTCCATGACCGATTTGATGCCTTTTTCGACGCCCGGAATGTATTCCTTAGGAATAGCACCACCAACGATACGGGATTCAAACGAATAGCCTTCACCGGGCTCTGTCGGCGAAATAAGCATTTTGACTTCCGCAAACTGACCCGAACCACCCGACTGTTTCTTGTGGGTATAAGAGTGTTCGACTTCGCGGCTGATGGTCTCGCGATACGCCACCTGCGGCGCACCGATGTTGGCCTCAACTTTGAATTCGCGTTTCAGACGATCCACCAGAATGTCCAAGTGAAGTTCGCCCATGCCTTTCATGATCGTCTGACCTGATTCCAGATCAGTTTCTACACGGAAGGATGGGTCTTCTGCCGCTAGACGCGCCAGACCCTGAGACATTTTCTCCTGGTCGGCTTTTGTCTTGGGCTCGACCGCGATTTCGATCACCGGATCCGGGAAAGTCATTGTTTCGAGAACCACCGGTTCTTTCGGGTCAGACAACGTGTCGCCTGTTGTCGTGTCTTTCAAACCAGCCAGAGCGATGATGTCGCCCGCAAAGGCTTCATCGATCTCTTCACGGTTGATCGAGTGCATCATCATCATTCGGCCAACGCGCTCTTTCTTGCCCTTGGTCGAGTTCAGAAGATTGTCACCTTTGTTCAGCACTCCCGAATAGATACGGGTGAAAGTCAATGAACCGACGAAGGGGTCGTTCATGATTTTGAACGCCAAACCAGAAAATGGCAGGGTGTCATCTGCGCGGCGCGCGATATCGCGCGTTTCTGTTTCGTCGCCGGGTTTAAAGCCCATGTAATCGACAACGTCCAATGGGTTGGGCAAATAGTCGATCACGGCGTTCAGTAGAGGTTGAACACCCTTGTTCTTAAACGCCGAACCACACAAAACCGGAATGAATTTGATTTCAAGCGTTCCGGCACGGATCAGGCGTCGCAGGGTCGCCACGTCAGGCTCGTTGCCTTCCAGATAGGCTTCCATCGCGTCATCGTCCATGTCGACCGCGATTTCGATCATATTGGCGCGCCATTCGTCAGCCAGATCTTTCAGACTGTCACGGATCGGGCGTTTTTCCCAAGTTGCACCCAGATCTTCGCCAACCCAGACCCATTCTTCCATCGTGATCAGATCGACCATGCCTTCCAGCTCTGTTTCGGCACCGATTGGAATTTGAATTGGGCAAGGAGTCGCGCCTGTGCGATCTTTGATCATTTTCACACAGTTGAAGAAGTCAGCGCCGATTTTGTCCATTTTATTGACGAACACAATACGTGGCACTTTATACCGGTCGGCCTGACGCCAAACGGTTTCTGTTTGTGGCTCAACACCTGCGTTTGCATCCAGAACGGCAATCGCACCATCCAGTACAGCCAGCGAGCGTTCGACTTCGATTGTGAAATCAACGTGACCGGGTGTGTCAATGATGTTCATTCGGTGCTTTGGCGTATCCGGAGTTGTGCCATCTTCAGTACGTTCCCAGAATGTCGTCGTCGCAGCGGAGGTGATTGTGATGCCGCGCTCCTGCTCCTGCTCCATCCAGTCCATCGTGGCAGCACCATCGTGCACCTCACCGATGTTGTGGGATTTTCCGGTGTAATACAGGATCCGTTCGCTACAGGTTGTTTTACCTGCATCGATGTGGGCCATAATGCCGAAGTTGCGGTAACGGTCGAGCGGATAGTCGCGTGCCATGGGTCAGTGCCTCAGTGTAAATTTACCAGCGATAATGGCTGAATGCTTTGTTCGCATCGGCCATCTTGTGGGTGTCTTCGCGCTTTTTGACAGCGGAACCACGGGAATTCACAGCATCCAGCAGCTCGCCAGCAAGGCGTTCTTCCATCGTGTTTTCGTTGCGCGAGCGTGACGCTTTGATCAGCCAGCGGATGGCCAATGCCTGGCGACGCTCGGGGCGCACTTCAACCGGTACCTGATAGGTGGCACCACCAACGCGGCGCGAACGCACCTCAACAGAAGGTTGAATATTTTCCAGCGCTTCATGGAACACCTCGACGGGCGCGCGCTTGATCTTGTCTTCGACCCGGTCCAGCGCATTATATACGATGGTTTCGGCGACCGACTTCTTGCCGTCGATCATCAGGTTGTTCATGAACTTGCTCAGGATCAGATCACCGTATTTGGCGTCTGGCAGAATTTCGCGCTTTTCAGCGGCGTGACGACGGGACATACCAGTCTCTCCTTACTTCGGACGCTTGGCGCCGTATTTCGAACGACGTTGTTTACGATCTTTAACGCCTTGCGTATCCAGTACACCACGCAGGATGTGGTAGCGCACACCGGGAAGGTCTTTTACACGACCGCCACGGATCAGCACAACGCTGTGTTCCTGCAGGTTGTGGCTTTCACCCGGAATGTAGCTTATGACTTCGAAACCGTTTGTCAGGCGCACCTTGGCAACCTTCCGCATGGCCGAGTTCGGCTTCTTCGGTGTCGTTGTGTAAACCCGTGTGCAGACGCCACGTTTTTGCGGGCACTCCTGCAGGTGCATGGATTTCGAGCGTTTAATTTTAGGCTGACGCGGTTTTCGGATCAGCTGTTGTATCGTTGGCATTCCGGTTCTTTCCCCGTTTCGCAACACTTATGTCGTGCGGGGCGGCCCCGCGGTTAAATTCACTCACTTTGCGCGTCCGCAAAGCGAAAAGACCGCCACGTTTCCGTACCGAGGAAACGACGCGGTGGGCTTACAGAGGATCGGACCAGCATTAGGTCGGATCGTGACCACTTAAGTTCTGATTTCGGACAAGAGGACATAGTCCCCCTCCCGAGATAGCGGGCGTATAGGGGGAGTCGCCGGTGGTGTCAACAGCCCCGCGCGCCTTGCATACAATGGGTCAGCCTGCGATGCTTTGGCAAACGGTTCCACATCATCTGACAGGCGAGAAAACCAAACATGCAGGTAATCGGGATTTGCCGTTTCTCCTATCCCGGAATTGGAGGATTTCAGGTCAAACACGACTCAATTGATGCTCGCCGCGCGTATCTCTATGCACAACACAGAATGGAAGAGCGATTTCGCATCTTTGAAACCATCACACTGCCTCCGTTGCGAGCGCAATCTGATCAAAATTTTACTTTTCTAGTCGTAACGGGGAACGATTTGCCAACGCAGTACCGTGACCGTTTGAAGGCACTGCTGGAGGATATTCCGCAAGCCATTGTTTTTGAACGCGCGGCCGGCAAACACCGCAAGGTCATGCAGGACGCGATAAACTCGGTGCGCACTTCACACACTGATCCCAACCTTCAGTTTCGCATGGATGATGATGACGCCGTCGCCTGTACCTATGTCGAACGACTTCGAGAGGCAGCATTGGACTCGCGCACTATCCTTGCGAAACACCGACATATTGCGATTGACTTTAATCAAGGTTTCATCGTTGGACTCGGTCCGCGTGGTATTGCCGCAACGCCTACCAAAACTCCCTATACGACTGCAGCACTGGCGCTCATGTTTCAGCCTGACGTTCCACAGAGCGTAATGAACTTTGCGCACGCCAAAGTAGCCCATAACATGCCAACTGTGACCTTTTCGGGTGAAGATATGCTTCTGCGGAGTTACAATAACTACAACGACTCTCGTCAAAGGCCCAGCATCAGACCCGTGATACTAACGCCCCTGGATGCAACTGGCGAAGCACATTTTAAATCGGTATACAATATTGACTCAGATCACGTACGCCGTGTGTTTTCAGGGTCGTAAGGCGGCCCGTTCCCTATAAAGCGTAAACAGGCCGGTCGTGACAACGATTGCTGCACCGAGCAGAGTTACGGTGTCTGGCCAGTCGCCGAACAATAACCATCCCAATAGCAGCGCCCAGATCAGTCCCGAATATCTAAATGGGGCGACAAAAGACACGTCGCCAACCCGCATCACCAGGACGCTGAACAGGTACCCACCCAGTATGAAAACCGAGGCCCCGGCTATCAGCCAGCCTTGTTCTAACGTGACGGAAATCCAGTCGTTTCCCAACGATGCGAGCCCGGAAAACAGTGTGATGCTCAGCGACGCCGAAAGAGTCACGGTCATAGAAGGTACACTAGGTGAAAGACGGCGGGTGGACAAATCTCGTATGGTTACACAAACAACGGCAACTAACGCGTAGAGCGCGAAAACGCTGAAACCTTCGGCGCCAGGACGAACAATCAAGAGCATTCCCGCAAAGCCAATAAAAATTGCCAGCATTCGCCGCCAACCAACTGCCTCGCCGAAAAAGAGTGCACTGCCCAGCGTGACAGTCAGCGGCAAGACTTGCAGGATCGCGGTCACATTGGCCAGCGGCATGTTAAAGAGTGCGGTCAGAAAAAAGTATGCAGCAGCAATTTCTGCGCCACTGCGCAATCCGATTAGGCCCCAATCACGGCGCGAAATCACAAGATGCATCGTGCCGAGATGACGAGCCAGCCCAAAAATCAGCAACGTGGTCAAAACACCACGTAAAAACAGTAATTGAAACAACGGTAACTCACCATTGGTCAGCTTTAGCAATGAATCGTTGAGTGTAAATGCCGCCATGGACGCCATCATCAACAGTGCACCACGCAAATTCGGCGCCATTCAAATCTCCACTGGGAATTGCAAGACAAAGCTTTTCGATTGCTGGTGACGACGGATTATCTAACGCTGCCTTCAATTGCGGGTCAACGCCAACTTCTCTGGGTCGAATTTGTTGTCATTACTGATAGTTCGAGTATGTCCAATCGCTAAAACGGAAATGCAGAAGTCTTAGCCATCCGCGTGTGTGCGGAGACCGCTGCGAAAGAGATGACCAAAATCGTTAATCGAGTTGACTAACGAAGTATCAATGGTTGGCACTGCCGCCCATTCCAATGAACCCTTTCACCGTCATAAGAAAAACCCCCGCACAAAATAAATGCGGGGGGTTAGGTTTTGTCATGTCCAGAAGGATTAATCGCGGCTGTCGGTTGGTTCCACGACTGCGTCGAAGACCTGAGCTCCGGTTACATCGTCCTCAACCGGTGCCGCAAGGGCGGCCGCGGCTTCGGCTTCTTCGCGTCGCGCTTCGATAACAACGCTGTCGCGCTCGGTCGCTATTTGGCGCACATGTTGCGTTGCGCCACCTGTGCCCGCCGGGATCAGTCGGCCAACGATGACGTTTTCTTTGAGCCCCACCAACTTGTCACGCTTGCCCTGAACCGAAGCTTCGGTCAGAACACGCGTGGTTTCTTGGAACGACGCCGCTGAGATGAAAGAACGCGTTTGCAGAGACGCTTTGGTAATACCCAATAAGATCGGCTCACCCGCTGCCGGGCGCCCGCCTTTGGAAACCGCCTTAGCATTAGCCTCATCAAACTCGGCCTTATCGACGTGTTCCCCTTTCAGCAGCGTGGTTTCGCCGCTGTCCAGAATTTCCCATTTCTGGAGCATCTGGCGCACGATTACTTCGATATGCTTATCGTTGATTTTCACACCCTGAAGACGATAAACATCCTGAACCTCGTCGATCATGTAGTCCGCGAGGGCTTCAACACCCATAATGGACAGAATATCATGTGGTGCCGGGTTGCCGTCCATCAGGTAGTCACCCTTCTGGATGAAGTCACCTTCCTGAACAGGAATGTGCTTACCTTTTGGCACCATATATTCCGATGGATCGAGGCTCTCATCAGCTGGTTCAATCGAGATTCTACGCTTGTTTTTGTAGTCACGTCCGAACCTTACATACCCGTCGATCTCCGCGATGATGGCGTGATCTTTTGGGCGACGAGCCTCAAAGAGTTCTGCCACACGGGGCAGACCACCAGTGATGTCTTTGGTTTTTGCGCCCTCACGCGGAATGCGTGCCACGATTTCACCAGCGACAATTTCCTGACCATCTTCCACAGACATGACCGCATCGACAGACATCGGATAGGTCACCGGGTTGCCATTGTCATTGCGGACAGGTTCACCATCTTTGTCTACAAGAATGATCTCGGGTTTAAGTTCGTTGCCTTTGGGGGCAGCGCGCCAATCGATCACGATTTTCTGGGTCATGCCGGTCGCGTCATCCGTCTCGTCGCGCACGGCAATGCCAGAAACGAGGTCAACAAATTTAACAGTACCCGATTTCTCGGCAATGATCGGCAAGGTGTATGGATCCCATTCAAACAGCTTGTCACCGCGAGCAACTTTGTCGCCGTGTTTGATGAATAGCTTGGAACCATACCCCAGCTTGTGATTGGCACGCTCGTCACCGTTTTCATCCAGGATTGCCATTTTCATGTTCCGACCCATAACCATGGTTTCGCCGGCCGCGTTTTCGAGCGTCTGTTCGCCCTCAAAAACAACTTTACCCTCGTGAGAAGCTTCCTGGAATGATTGTTGACCACCTTGTGCAACACCACCGATGTGGAATGTCCGCATCGTCAATTGTGTACCCGGTTCTCCGATGGATTGTGCCGCGATGATGCCAACCGCTTCACCAGTGTTGACCATGGTACCGCGAGCAAGGTCGCGGCCATAACACATGGCACAAACGCCTTCTTCGGCCTCACACGTCAGCGGACTTCTGATACGAGCACTGGCAACACCGGCTTCATCAATGGCATCTGCCATGCGTTCGTCAACCAAAGAACCATGCGCGACCAGAACTTCATCTGTACCGGGGCGAAGCACATCTTCGGCAACGACCCGACCCAGAACACGTTCTGACAGTGAAGAAACAACTTCGCCATCATTGACCGCCGCTACTGCGGTAATCGAGGCTTCAGTTCCACAATCGCGTGTACGCACGATGCAATCCTGAGCCACGTCAACCAAACGACGCGTCAGATAGCCCGAGTTGGCTGTCTTCAAGGCTGTATCCGACAGCCCTTTACGTGCACCGTGTGTTGAGTTGAAGTACTCAAGAACGGTCAGGCCCTCTTTAAAGTTAGAGATAATCGGAGTCTCGATGATGTCGCCGTTAGGCTTGGCCATCAGGCCACGCATCCCGCCGAGCTGTTTCATCTGTGTCACAGAGCCACGCGCACCAGAATGGGCCATCATGTAGACCGAGTTCGGCTCTACTTCCGCACCCGCGTCGTTATGACGGCTGGCCGAGATGGCCCCCATCATGGCGTCCGTGACCTTGTCGTTACACTTAGACCAGGCATCGACAACTTTGTTGTACTTTTCACCCTGAGTGATCAGGCCGTCCATATACTGCTGTTCAAAGTCTTTCACCTGACCGCGCGTTTCGTCGACTAGTGGCCATTTGGTTTCGGGGATCAGCATGTCGTCTTTACCAAACGAAATGCCGGCCCGGAACGCCTCGCGGAAACCCATGGTCATGATCTGATCGCAGAAAATGACAGACTCTTTTTGTCCGCAATACCGGTAAACAGTATCGATCACCTGCTGCACCTCTTTTTTGCGCAGCAGACGGTTAACCAAGTGGAACGGAGCTTTCGCATTTAACGGCAGCAACGCCCCGAGCCGCACGCGACCTGGCGTCGTATCAAAGCGCACCTGCACTTCGTTGCCTTCGTCATCGATCTGCGGAATGCGGGCCGTGATTTTGGCATGCAGGTGAACAACTCCGGCATCCAGTGCATGCTGTACTTCATCAATTGATGCAAAAGACATGCCTTGACCGATCATGCCCTCGCGCTCAAGCGTGGTGTAATACAGACCTAAGATCATATCCTGCGACGGAACGATGATCGGCGCACCGTTGGCAGGCGACAGAACGTTGTTCGTCGACATCATCAGTACGCGCGCTTCCAACTGGGCTTCAAGGCTCAGCGGAACGTGCACGGCCATCTGGTCGCCGTCAAAGTCAGCGTTAAAGGCCGAGCAGACCAGCGGGTGAAGCTGGATTGCTTTGCCTTCGATCAAAACCGGTTCAAACGCCTGAATACCCAAACGGTGCAATGTCGGCGCACGGTTCAGCATCACGGGATGCTCGCGGATGACTTCATCCAGAATATCCCAGACTTCAGGACGTTCTTTTTCGACCAACTTCTTGGCTTGCTTGACTGTGGAAGACAGGCCTTTGGCTTCAAGGCGCGAATAAATGAACGGTTTGAACAGTTCGAGCGCCATCTTTTTTGGCAAACCACATTGATGCAGTTTGAGTTCCGGCCCCGTCACGATGACGGAACGCCCAGAAAAATCGACACGTTTTCCCAAAAGGTTTTGGCGGAACCGACCCTGCTTACCCTTCAGCATGTCGGACAGCGATTTCAAAGGACGCTTGTTGGCGCCAGTGATCACGCGCCCGCGACGACCGTTGTCAAACAACGCATCTACAGATTCCTGCAACATCCGCTTTTCGTTACGCACGATGATATCGGGCGCACGCAATTCGATCAGACGTTTCAGGCGGTTGTTCCGGTTGATTACGCGACGATAAAGATCGTTGAGATCGGATGTCGCAAAACGACCGCCATCAAGCGGCACCAAAGGGCGCAACTCTGGTGGGATCACCGGGATCACAGTCAGAACCATCCACTCCGGGCGGTTGCCGGATTCCAGAAAGCTTTCGACGACTTTCAAACGTTTGATGATCTTCTTCGGCTTCAATTCGCCGGTTGCCACGGCCAGATCAGCACGCAGCGTGTCAGCTTCGGCTTCCAAGTCGATCTGCGCCAGCATTTCACGGATCGCTTCGGCACCGATATTGGCCGTAAACGCGTCCATACCGTAAGCGTCCTGTGCGTCCATATACTCTTCTTCGGTCATCATCTGACCGTAAGTGAGGTCTGTCAGGCCCGGCTCGATCACCACGTAGTTTTCGAAGTAAAGAACCCGTTCCAGATCACGCAACGTCATGTCCAGCATCAGGCCGATGCGGGAGGGAAGCGATTTCAGGAACCAGATGTGCGCAACAGGGGCCGCCAGTTCAATGTGACCCATCCGCTCGCGGCGCACTTTTTGCAGCGTGACTTCAACACCACATTTCTCGCAAACAACGCCGCGATACTTCATGCGTTTGTATTTGCCACACAAGCACTCGTAATCTTTGATCGGTCCAAAGATACGGGCGCAGAACAGGCCATCACGTTCCGGCTTGAACGTCCGGTAATTGATAGTTTCCGGTTTTTTGATTTCGCCGAAAGACCAGCTCAGAATACGCTCTGGGCTTGCCAAAGATACTTTGATTTCGTCAAACACCTTGGGGGGCGTCAGCGGGTTAAACGGGTTGTTTGTCAGTTCCTGGTTCATTTTCAAATCCTTGAAAGGGAGGCAAAGGGGGAAAAGCTACGAGGTTAACCCGTCACTCATCTTCCTCTGCGTCCAGGAGTTCCATATTCAGACCAAGGCCACGGACCTCTTTGACGAGCACGTTAAAGCTCTCCGGAATACCGGCTTCAAAGTTGTCTTCACCTTTGACGATGCTTTCGTAGACTTTCGTCCGTCCGGCAACGTCATCTGATTTCACTGTCAGCATTTCCTGCAGGGTATAGGCCGCGCCGTACGCTTCGAGCGCCCAGACTTCCATTTCCCCAAAGCGCTGACCACCAAACTGTGCTTTACCGCCCAAGGGCTGCTGGGTGACCAGCGAATATGGCCCGGTGGAACGCGCGTGGATTTTGTCATCCACAAGGTGGTGCAGTTTCAGCAGGTATTTGACGCCCACAGTAACAGGGCGGGCAAATTGCTCACCCGTGCGGCCATCAAACAGAACCGACTGGCCAGATGTGTCAAAGCCCGAGCGCACAAGCGCGTCGTTTACATCTGCCTCTTTCGCGCCGTCAAAAACCGGTGTCGCAATCGGTACGCCGTGTGTGACGTTGCCTGCCGCCTCTACCAGCGTTTCTTCGTCCATACCTGCAATGCCTTCGTCGTAGACATTGTCACCATAGGCGATTTTCATTGCTTCGCGCACCGGTGTGAGATCACCAGAGCGCTTGTACTCTTGCATCGCCTCGTCGATATCCAAACCCAGACCGCGCGCGGCCCAACCCATGTGGGTTTCAAGGATTTGACCAACGTTCATGCGCGATGGTACACCTAACGGGTTGAGACAGAAATCAACCGGCGTCCCATCCGCAAGGAATGGCATGTCTTCCATCGGTACAACCTTGGAAATCACACCTTTGTTGCCGTGACGACCGGCCATCTTGTCGCCCGGTTGGAGCTTGCGCTTCACTGCGACGAAGACTTTGACCATCTTCATCACGCCGGGTGGCAGATCATCACCACGGCGCACTTTCTCGACCTTGTCCTCAAAACGGGCGTCCAGAGCGCGCTTCTGCACTTCGTATTGCTCGTTCAGGGCTTCGACGATCTGCGCGTCCTTCTCGTCCTTCAACGCCAGCATCCACCACTGATCGCGTGTCAGCATTTCCAGCAGTTCGTCGTTGATTTCAGAGCCAGAGCGGACACCTTTAGGGCCTTTTACAGCCGTTTTGCCAATGATCATCGATTTCAAGCGCGCGTAGATATTGCGATCCAGAATGGTCAACTCATCGTCTCGGTCACGGGCCAGACGTTCAACTTCTTCACGTTCGATCTGCAGGGCACGTTCGTCTTTTTCCACGCCGTGGCGGTTAAAGACACGCACTTCCACAACCGTGCCAAAGTCACCCGGCTTTACCCGCAGCGATGTATCGCGTACGTCAGAGGCCTTTTCACCAAAGATGGCACGCAGAAGTTTTTCTTCTGGTGTCATCGGGCTTTCGCCTTTTGGCGTGATCTTACCAACCAGAATATCGCCCGGTTCAACATCCGCGCCGATATACACGATGCCCGCCTCGTCGAGGTTACGCAGTGCTTCTTCACCGACGTTTGGAATGTCGCGAGTGATCTCTTCCGGTCCGAGTTTCGTGTCACGGGCTGCCACTTCGAATTCTTCGATGTGAATTGAAGTGAACACGTCGTCACGCGCGATCCGCTCGGAGATCAGGATCGAGTCTTCGTAGTTGTATCCGTTCCACGGCATGAACGCGACAACCACGTTTTTGCCAAGCGCCAGTTCACCGATATCCGTAGACGGTCCATCGGCAATAACTTCGCCTTTTTGAACCGTATCGCCCACTTTCACCAGCGGACGCTGGTTGATGCAGGTGTTCTGGTTCGAACGCTGGAATTTGCGCATGCGGTAGATGTCCACACCCGCGTCGCCCAGTTCCAGATCCTCAGTTGCGCGTACAACAATTCGAGTGGCGTCAACCTGGTCAATGATACCGCCGCGTTTGGCCATATAGGCTGCTCCAGAGTCACGCGCTACAACTTCTTCGATGCCTGTTCCGACCAAAGGTGCCTCGGCTTGCAGCAAAGGAACCGCCTGACGTTGCATGTTCGACCCCATAAGAGCCCGGTTCGCATCGTCATTTTCAAGGAATGGGATCAGCGAAGCCGCGACCGAGACCAACTGTTTCGGCGACACGTCAATCAGATCCACATTCTCGCGTGGAGCGAGGGTGTAGTCACCCGACTGACGGGTCGACACCAGATCGTTGATGAATTTACCATCCGCATCCAGTGTTGCGTTGGCCTGCGCCACGGTATGGCGCATCTCCTCGGTCGCGGACATGTAGTGAACCTCGTCGGTCACTTCGGCATCCTTGACGACGCGATAAGGAGTTTCGATGAAGCCGTACTTATTCACCCGTGCGAAAGTTGCCAGCGAGTTGATCAGACCAATGTTTGGTCCCTCCGGCGTTTCAATCGGGCACATCCGACCATAGTGCGTTGGGTGCACGTCGCGCACCTCAAATCCGGCACGTTCGCGTGTCAGACCGCCTGGCCCAAGCGCAGACAAGCGACGCTTGTGCGTCACTTCCGAAAGCGGGTTGGTCTGGTCCATGAACTGTGACAATTGCGACGAGCCAAAGAATTCGCGTACGGCTGCGGCTGCGGGCTTTGCGTTGATGAGGTCCTGCGGCATCACGGTATCGATCTCGACCGAAGACATCCGTTCCTTGATCGCTCGTTCCATGCGCAAAAGACCAACCCGGTACTGGTTTTCCATTAGCTCGCCAACCGAGCGAACCCGACGGTTACCAAGGTGGTCGATGTCGTCGATATCGCCCTTGCCATCGCGCAGTTCTACCAGCGCCTTGACGCAGGATACGATGTCTTCTTTGCGCAAAGTGCGTTGCGTATCTTCTGCATCCAGATCAAGACGCATGTTCATTTTAACGCGGCCCACCGCGCTCAAATCGTAGCGTTCCGAATCAAAGAACAGCGTATCGAACAAGTTCGACGCGGCCTCAACGGTCGGCGGTTCACCCGGACGCATGACACGGTAGATATCCATCAAAGCAGTTTCGCGATTGAGGTTCTTGTCCGCTGCCATCGTATTGCGCATGTAAGGACCGACATTGATGTTATCGATATCCAAGACCGGAATATCGGTAATCCCCGCATCGATCAGATCCTTGGCAGTACCGCCGATCAAATCGCCGCCTTTGTCGTATTCCAGCGTCAGTTCATCACCCGCTTCGACATAGATTGCACCAGTTTCTTCGTTGATGATGTCTTTGGCGACAAATTTGCCAACAATATGCTCAAACGGAACCAGCAGATCTTTGACTTTGCCCTCGTCAATCAACTGCTTGACTGCGCGTGGTGTCACTTTCTTGCCGGTTTCAGCAATTACGTCACCAGTTTTGGCGTCGACCAGATCATAGGTCGGACGCGTGCCACGTACCCGTTCCGGGAAGAACGGTGTGACCCAGCCTTTACCCTTTTTCAGCTTGAACTGGACCGTATCATAGTACGCATCCATGATGCCTTCCTGGTCCATGCCCAGTGAATAGAGCAAGGTTGTGACCGGCAATTTCCGGCGGCGGTCGATGCGTGCAAAGACAATATCTTTGGCATCAAATTCAAAGTCCAGCCAACTGCCGCGATATGGGATAATGCGACAGGCAAACAGAAGCTTACCTGATGAATGGGTTTTGCCCTTGTCGTGATCAAAGAACACACCTGGTGAACGATGCATCTGCGAAACAATCACACGTTCCGTTCCATTCACGACAAATGTGCCATTCGGGGTCATCAAAGGCATGTCGCCCATGAATACATCTTGTTCCTTGATATCCTTGACGGATTTGGCACCCGTATCTTCGTCGATATCAAAAACGATCAGGCGCAGTGTGACTTTGAGCGGTGCGGCATACGTCATGTCGCGCTGCTGGCACTCTTCTACGTCGTACTTTGGCTTCTCCAGATCGTATTTAACGAACTCAAGAATCGACGTCTCATTGAAATCCTTGATCGGAAAAACCGACTGAAAAACCCCCATGATGCCTTCACCCTCTGTCGGGGTATCCGCATCACCAGATTTCAGAAATAGATCATATGAGGATTTCTGAACCTCAATCAGGTTCGGCATATCCAGAACTTCGCGGATTTTGCCATAGTACTTACGTAGACGCTTCTGGCCAAGGAAGGATTGAGCCATATCAGGTGTCACCTTTTTTGCTTCTCACCGGACAAGAACACCGTCGGGCCACGGCATCTCGCCCATACGAGACAGTGCGTTTCGATCTATTCACGGTCTCCGTCCCACCGAAGACCTCCCGATCATTGAACCGCACCTTAGAAAACGCTTTTCTGACAAAAGCCCTTACTAAGACAGGTTCGGCTGGGCTCGTTTTCAACGTGCCCAGCCTAATATCTGCTCCGGGTTGCCCCGGCGCGGATTACTTCAGTTCGACTTCAGCGCCCGCTGCTTCCAGCTTACCTTTGATGTCTTCTGCTTCTTCTTTCGAGACCTGTTCTTTGACAGCTTTGCCGCCGGCATCAACCAGATCTTTTGCTTCTTTCAGACCCAGACCAGTGATGGTGCGGACTTCTTTGATGACGTTGATTTTAGACGCACCCGGGGACACCAGGATTACGTCGAATTCGGATTGCTCTTCCGCATCTCCGCCACCGGCTGCATCCGCAGGACCGGCCATCATTACGGCGCCGCCAGCGGCGGGCTCGATGCCGTATTCGTCTTTCAGAATTGTTTTCAGTTCTTGTGCTTCAAGCAGGGTCAGACCAACGATCTCTTCTGCCAGTTTTTTCAGATCAGCCATTTTTAGCTCTTTCCGTTTCCATATGTTGTGTTCCAACGACGTGATTTCAACCACCCGTCGGTCTTACAGTGCTCAGGCGGCCGCCTTGTCCTCGATTGTGGACAAGATGGATGCGATATTGCTTGCAGGTGCGCCAATGGCCCCGGCGATGTTGGATGCAGGTGCACCGATCATGCCAACGATGGTCGCGATAAGTTCATCGCGCGATGGCATTTTCGATACGGCTGCAACACCGGCCCGGTCCAGAGCGTTCGTTCCCATTGCACCGCCAAGAATCTCAAACTTCTTGTTTTCCTTGGCGTAGTCCTCGGCCACCTTGGCTGCTGCCACGGGGTCTTCGGAAAAGGTCAGAACGGTCATACCCGAAAGGAGGCCACCGATGCTTTCGCATGGCTTACCCTCAAGGGCGATTTTGGCGAGCCTGTTTTTGGCAACACGCACAGATCCACCCGCTTCGCTCGCACGCGCGCGCAGATCCTGCATCTCAGCAACTGTCAGACCGGCGTAGTGGCTTACCACAACGACGCCAGAGCTTTCAAAGATCTGGCCGAGTTCCTCGACCAGTTTTTCTTTTTGTGCTCTATCCACAGTTTCACTCCAATTATGGGGGTTGCCCCCCGGCTCAGTTCAGGGTGCAGCATGCTGCACCCGTTTCGGGTCCAATTTGAGGGTCCCGAGGCCAAAATCACCCGAAGGCAATAAATCTCTCGTTTCCCATCTCAGGAAGGAATTATTCAGGCAGTTGCCGGAACCCTCCGTCTCGGACAGAAGCAAGGCCGGTCTTCTGGCCTTGCTTATCTGGTCCCGACGTCGCCGGGACCAAAATTCGATATATCCTATTCGCCGACGGCGTTTGAGATATCTACAGTCACACCCGGGCCCATGGTCGAGCTGAGTGCGATTTTTTTCATATAGGTCCCCTTGGAACCTGACGGCTTGGCCTTGGACACAGCACCAATAAAGGCCCGCACATTCTCGACCAGTTTGGCTGCGTCAAAGGACGCTTTGCCGACGCCTGCATGTACAACACCAGCTTTTTCGGCCTTGAACTGCACTTCGCCACCTTTGGCAGCTTTGACAGCATCCGCGACATCCATAGTCACTGTGCCAACTTTTGGGTTTGGCATCAGGTTACGCGGACCCAGAACCTTGCCCAAACGCCCGACGATCGGCATCATGTCTGGCGTTGCAATGCAACGATCAAACTCGATCTTGCCACCCTGCACGATTTCCATCAGGTCTTCTGCGCCGACGATGTCGGCGCCGGCTGCTTGAGCTTCTTCTGCTTTTGGGCCACGGGCAAATACCGCGACACGTACTGTTTTGCCTGTACCATTTGGCAGACCAATAACGCCACGAACCATTTGGTCGGCGTGGCGCGGATCAACACCTAAGGTCATCGCAATCTCGACAGTTTCGTCAAACTTTGCCGTGGCATTGCCTTTCACCAAGGCAACGGCATCTTCAACAGAAAGGTTATCTTTGCCGGCGAATGCTTCGCGGGCCGCTGTTGCGCGTTTTCCGTATTTTGCCATCTTACTTAACCTCGATGCCCATGGAATTTGCCGATCCCATGATGATCTTCATGGCACCTTCAATATCGTTTGCGTTGAGGTCTTGCATCTTGGCCTCGGCGATTTCGCGAACCTGTTTGACAGTCACACTGCCAACTGTTTCACGCGACGGGGTCGCCGCGCCGGACTTCAGACCTGCTGCTTTTTTCAGGTAATGCGACGCCGGGGGCGTCTTGATGTCCATCGTAAAGGACTTATCCTGATAGTAGGTGATCACAGTCGGGCATGGGGCGCCGGGCTCCATGTCTGCGGTCTTGGCGTTGAACGCCTTGCAGAATTCCATAATGTTAATGCCCCGCTGACCCAGTGCTGGTCCAACGGGGGGAGATGGGTTTGCTTGTCCGGCTGGGACTTGCAGCTTCATCTTGCCTACGAGCTTCTTGGCCATATGGCCTCTCCTTTTTCAACACCACCCCGACGCGTCAGGGCAATTTCAAGTTGTGTGGTTCGGTCCGGACATCGCGTTGCCCGCGCCTCCCACATTGCTCATCTCAGGTCTGTTTATTGACTTGAGTGAATTCCAGTTCGACCGGGGTTTCGCGACCAAAGATGGATACGGAAACCTTGAGCCTTTGATTGTCTTCATCAACCTCTTCGACGGTTCCATCGAAATCCTCGAATGGTCCATCGTTGACTTTGACCTTTTCACCGATCTCGTAATGAATCAGTGTTCTTGGCGCGTCTTCGCCTTCCTGAACCCGGTTCAGGATTGCATTCACTTCTGCATCACGCATCGGCATCGGGCGACCCTGTGGACCCAGAAAACCTGTAACGCGATTGATCGAGTTGATCAGGTGATAGCCGTGGTCCGACATTTCCATCCGCACCAGAACATAACCCGGCATAAAGCGACGTTCTGTCGTGACCTTCTTGCCACGCCGCACTTCGATGACTTCTTCGGTCGGCACCAGAACTTCTTCGATATCATCCTCAAGGTGCTGTTCAATGACCGAAGTACGGATCTGCTCAGCGATCTTTTTCTCGAAATTCGAGAGAACGCTTACCGAGTACCACCGTTTCGCCATCTGCCAACTCGCCCTTATTTCTTAACGGATTTGGCATTTACCATCACCGTTTCATCAATTTTTTCAAATGGTTATCCGGCCATTTGTTCCGTTCGCCCCACAATAAAAATCGGCGCGCAGCACGAATCGCAGCACGCCATTATCAGGAAGTAGGCCGTCACCTACCGCCGTGCCGCAAAATGATCAAGAGGGGACGGGTATTTTTGTGCGCTCAGAGCGGCGCTTAGCCGAAATATCCCAGAACCAGTTTCAGCGCTTCCCGGATGGTTATATCAACCAATGAAAAGAACACAGCTGTCAATGCCGCCATGATGAATACCATGACTGTAGTCAGCAATACTTCGCGACGAGTCGGCCACACAACTTTTGAAACTTCGGCCCGGACCTGCTGAAGGAATTGAAACGGATTAGTGATGGCCATGGTGCTGGTGCTTTCTGCTTGCGACAAAGCGCCATGTAACGAACCCGTTCAGTGAATTCAAGACGCGGTTTGTCCGATAGGGTGCTGCCTGCCCATCAAATCTCCTGACCCTTCTCAAGCAGCCGATCTATCAACTGCCTCTGTAGAGGCACAGAGTCGCCACCGCCAAACTGCATTGCCCCCCCAGTATACAACGATCCATAGGTCTGAGCTGCGTTCACGGTTTGCGCGATGCCCGAAATGAGTTGGTTTTTTTCTAGCGGTGACAGCGGGTGGATAAACACGCTCCATAAACGCCCCTGTGCAACGGCGTAGCGAGCATCCAGAGCGCTATCGAAGTTGGCCTGCATCAGACGCTGCCATTCCCTGGCATCGATGTCTTCCGCCAATCTGATAGGCACCATTGCGCGCATCCGATCAGCGCGTTCATCGGTAATGATCAGGACAGGCACATCATCAATGGTCAACTCGAAGGCTGGACCAGCTCGACGCGTTTCCGGATCGAGCACCAGAAGGATATCCCCCAGCCGACCCAGTGTCATCTGTACCTCGGATTCTTGCTCTGCTTGCTGACCCGCTAATGGCAGTGCGATGTACAGGGAAAAAAACAGTCCGACCAAAAGCGCCCGCATATCGTGCCTCCGCAATTACAATTGCGAAAACAGTAGCCGTAGAAAAACTATTCGGCCAACCACGCTTTGGTGATCAACTTCCTCGCTGCAATTCGGACGTTAATTCGATTTCCCTGGTGTTAAACGCCGCGGCACTTGTCAAAGCCTAAATCGTTCTTGTGGCAGTAACACTTGCAATAGCCGCTGCAACAGCCTGTTCGATGCTCAACTGAGATGTGTCCAGCATGATTGCATCCTCAGCCGGTCGTAGCGGAGCCTGATCACGTTGCATATCGCGGGCATCTCTTGCCTCTATATCCGCGAGCACCTGATCCTGTGACACATCGTGACCTTTGTCTGTCAATTCCTGATACCGTCGTGCCGCGCGTACTTCCGCACTGGCCGTCACGAACAGTTTGACCTGTGCTTCCGGGCAAATCACAGTTCCAATATCGCGCCCGTCCAGTACTGCCCCGCCCGAGCGCAGTGCAAATGCCCTTTGGAAATCAAGTAATGCATCTCGGACCTCGGGGATCACGGCAACCTTACTTGCGGCCTGCGCAACGGCCGGTGATCGTAGCCGCGCGTCATCAAGATCGTCGCGGCACAGGTTTCGCGCTGCTTCTACCGGGTCGATACCGTCAATCAGCTTTGCCCCAACAGCGCGGTACAGCAAACCGGTGTCGAGATGTTCAAACCCAAAGTGCGCAGCAACAGCCCGAGAAATAGTGCCTTTCCCGGATGCCGCCGGCCCGTCAATCGCAACCGTAATTCTCATCTTTTAGCTCGGGTTACGCTTGCGCCCAGCCTAACCATCAGGGGTTCGAAAATTGGAAACGAAGTAGCAATTGGGGCCCCGTCATCCAAGCTGACAGGTTCTTCCGTCGCCATACCGAGGACCATGAATGACATAGCAATACGATGATCGAGATGGCTGGCACATGTCGCACCGCCCTTTACCTTAGGCGCGCCTTTCACGATCCACCAATCCGGACCATCCTCTACCTCAACACCGCAGGCACGCAATCCGGTCGCCATAGCTTCGATCCGATCACTCTCCTTAACACGCAACTCTTTGACACCTCGCATCACAGTCTTACCGGCGGCAAACGACGCCACGACTGACAGAACCGGGTATTCATCAATCATGCTTGCGGCGCGTTCGGGTGGAACGGCAATCCCTTTCATGTCGGGAGAATATCGAACACGCAGATCTGCGACAGGTTCCCCACCTTCCAGTCGTTCGTTTTCGTACACCAGATCAGCACCCATTTCGCGCAATGTTGTAAACAGACCAGCCCGCGTTGGGTTGAGACCTATTCCTGGCACCAGCACATCAGACCCCGGAACAATCAAAGCTGCGCAGACGGGAAAGGCAGCGCTGGACGGATCGCTCGGTACCGCAATTTCCTGAGGCTTCAGTTCAGGTTGGCCGTTCAGAGTAATAACTCTGCCCTCGTCAGTTTCTTCTGTCGAGATCGTAGCCCCAAAACCCGTCAACATCCGTTCTGTGTGATCCCGCGTCGCCTCTTTTTCGATGACAACCGTTTGTCCGGGCGCGTTCAAACCGGCCAGCAACACCGCCGATTTTACCTGCGCAGACGGCATCGGTACCGTATATCGCACGGGCACAGGCTCTTTAGCGCCGACAATGGTCATCGGAAGACGCCCTTCAGATCGTCCGACAGAAAGGGCCCCAAACAATGCGATCGGATCGGTCACGCGCGCCATCGGGCGCTTGTTGAGGCTCGCGTCGCCCGAAAAAGTAGCTGTGATCGGTGATGTTGCCATCGCCCCCATGATCAGCCGCACACCTGTCCCGGAGTTACCGCAGTCGATCACGTTCTCGGGCTCAGCAAATCCGCCGACACCCACACCATAAACCGACCATTCACCTTCGCCTAAGTCCGTGACTTCCGCGCCAAACGCGCGCATCGCGCGCGCTGTGTCCAGAACGTCCTCTCCCTCCAGCAGTCCGGAAATGCGGGTTTCACCAACCGCCATGGCACCTAGAATGAGCGAACGGTGGGAAATGGACTTATCTCCGGGTACCTCCGCCACCCCAGTGAGGGGCCCGCTGGCACGAGATGTCATTGGAATTGGGGTGGCATGACTGGACATATGAGTGGGCTTTCTACGGGTCATTAATTGTGCGCAGGCTTAGCCAATTGCCCCAAACGGGTCCAGCGCAATGTGAAATACGCCGATGGCTCGCCCGGATTGCAGTTCGCTACGTTTACGACATTCGCTCGTCGCTAAACAGCGCACCCTATGTCAGCAACCATTTGGCGCTGGCCAGAATTGTTCAGTCGCGGCAAAACGTCAGGTAGTGCGGCGGACGACCTTCCCGCAACGCTTTTTTCTCATATCGCGTCGAAATCCAGTCTTCCCACGGCGAGTGAATGTCCGAATCCGTCAGACGCGAAAACCCGTGGCACGGCACTTCTTCCAACGTTTGGCGCACATAGTCCGTAATATCTGTCGCCACGCGAAAAATACCTCCGGGCTTTGTCACCCGCGCCAAGGGATCCAAATGCTCAGGCGTCACAAATCGGCGGCGATGGTGCCGGGCCTTGGGCCATGGGTCGGGATACAACAGGAATGCCCGGTCGATTGAGGAATCTGGCAATACATCAAACATGTCCCGAACGTCACCGGGAAAAACACAAAGGTTGGTAACACCGGCCTTGCGAATCTTGCCCAGCAGCATTGCGACACCATTGATGTAAGGTTCGCAGCCGATGATTCCGACGTCGGGATTCTTTGCAGCCTGATACACCATATGCTCGCCTCCGCCGAATCCGACTTCAAGCCAGACAGGCCTGCCGCCAAATCTCGTATTCAGATCAAGAGGCGTGCGGTCCGGGTTTTCTTCCCAGCTAACAGGCCCAGGAGAAAGACCATCAAGATCTTGCTCAAGGTATTGTTTTTGACTTTCACGCAAGCTTTGGCCCTTGAGGCGGCCATAAAAATTTCGGTGGGGGCGATTGGGATGCGTCATGCGCGCGGGTTTACTGTCTGGGGTACCCCAAAGCAACGGTCCGTTAGTCCTATTCGCCGGACACCTAAGACCGGTACGTCCCACAAGCTCAAATTTAATCTCAGCGAATACGCGTTTCTGTTTTTTGGTCAAACAGCATTGCGCGATCCACTGGGAATTTGATGCCAACGCGTGCACCAAGGGCAGACCGTTCATCTCCGCGCTCTTCTACAATGATCTTTTCACCTGTGTCGGATAATAGGTAAGCATAAGAAACACCGCCCAATGCTTCGGCCAGATCAACGGTATGAGTATCGCCCTTTGGATCAATTTCAATGTGCTCTGGCCGGATGCCCATACTGACTTCGGTCCCCGCCGCTGGAATCGAAACCGGCAGTTTGAAGCTGGCCTTAAGGGCCGGAACCTCAACCGCATCGCCCTGACTTGTGCCATCCAGAAAGTTCATGGCAGGGGACCCAATAAAGCCCGCAACGAACTTGTTGTCGGGATCGCGATATAGGTCCAGCGGTGCGCCCACCTGTTCAATATAACCGGCACGTAAAACAACGATTTTGTCGGCCAGCGTCATTGCTTCGACCTGATCATGAGTCACATAGATCATAGTCGCGCCGATTTCTTTATGCAGGCGCGCAATTTCAACCCGCATTTCCACGCGGAGTTCAGCATCGAGATTTGACAGCGGCTCATCAAACAAAAATACTTCTGGTCCGCGAACGATAGCACGGCCGATTGATACACGCTGACGCTGACCACCTGACAGAGCAGCCGGTTTTCGCGACAGATAATCCTCAAGTTTGAGAATGCGTGTGGCTTCAGCGACCTTCGCCTCAATTTCCGCCTTGGGGTGGCCATTCATCTTGAGGCCGAACCCCATGTTGTCCTTGACCGTCATGTGGGGGTAGAGCGCGTAAGTCTGAAACACCATCGCGACGCCGCGTTCTGCGGGATCCATCTTGGTGACATCTCTGGTCCCGATATTCATAGTGCCTTCTGTCGTTTCCTCGAGACCGGCAACCATGCGCAATAAAGTAGATTTGCCACATCCAGAAGGGCCGACAAAAACGCAAAACTCTCCATCCTCAATGTCCAGGTCGATCCCGTGAATGACCTGTACATCGCCGTAGCGTTTGATCACATTTTGCAGCGTTACGCCTGACATTGCCTAATTCTCCCTTATTTCGTTGGTATCTGCTCAGATGGAAACTGCCAGTATTCCGCTTCACTGGCGATTTTCTGAGTTGCCTGGCGCATCTGAGGCACAAGCTGTTCAAGATTTTTCAAGGTATGTGTAGCCGTGGAACTCGTGACGGAAATCGCCCCCATGGTTTGTTCGGTCGAAGTCAATATCGGAACTGCAACACAAATGATGCCGGGCTCGTGCTCCTCGCGGTCAAATGCATAACCACGCCGCCTTATTTCCCCGAGCTCCTTACAGAGTTCTAGTTCTGAACAAAGCGTTCCGGGCGTAAAGCGGTGGTAAGATTGCTGCGGGAGAATCCGGTCAAGCTGAACTTCGGGCAAAAACGCCATCATGGCCTTGCCAACACCGGTGCAATATGCGGGGCCGATTTTCCCCGCTTGCGAAAACATCTCGACAGGTTTCTTTGCATTTCTTTTGTCGACATAAAGGACGTGCGCGTTGTCGAGCTGCGCCAGATGGATTGTCTCGCCGATTTGCTCGCTCAACGCATCAAGGTATGGCCGTGCAACCGGCGCCATCGACGATTGCGCCCATGCAGCATGCGCCAAGCGAACCAAACGAACTCCAAGTGAGTAGGTTTGTTGTTTGGCATCATAGCTCAGCATTCCCTCATTGGTGAGGTTTTGCAGGAATCGATACAAAGAGCCTTTGGGGAAGGAAGAGTTTGCCAGAATCTCTGTAAACCGAACGGGTCGCTCAAAGGCGGCGACGTCGTCAAGAACGCTAAGCGCTTTGCCTACAGTGCCGGTCCCTTTGGGCTCAGGCAGCATTGTTGCTCCTCCCTTCCTCAATGGTCATAGTCCCTGAGGAATCTGTTGACAGGCATAGGTCAACTATGTTCAGATTTCAATATCTAAAAAGAAGTTTCACTATTTGGAACAAAAGGGAGGACACTATGCGTTCCACTATCAAGGCGTCGGTATCGGCGTTTGTCACTGGTGCTGTTCTGGCAACCGGTGCATTTGCAGATGGTCACAGCGAACCGCTGACTGGCGATCTCAAGATTTTCTCGGACATGAGCAACCCGGCGCCGCGTGCCGTAATGGAAGGCATGGTAGAACGCTTTGGCGCCCTGCATCCGGATCTCAACATTGAGCTAACAGTCATCGATCGCGAAGCTTACAAGACACAGATCCGCAACTTTCTGACCGCTAATTCACCTGACGTCGCAAACTGGTATGCAGCCAACCGAATGCGCCCTTACGTGGCAGCTGGGCTTTTTGAGGATGTTTCCGACCTTTGGGAAGGCGACATCGGAGAAGAATTGGCATCGACAAAAGGCGCGATGACAATCGACGGCAAGCAGTATGGCGTTCCTTATACATATTATCAGTGGGGCGTTTACTATCGTCAGGACATCTTTGAAAAATATGGTCTGACTGCACCCACAACGTGGGAAGAGGAACTGGCAAACTGTCAGGTTCTGCTGGACAACGGCGTCAAATGCTACACCATCGGGAGCAAGTTCCTTTGGACGGCGGGTGGATGGTTCGACTACCTGAACATGCGCACAAACGGCTTTGATTTCCATATGGCGCTTGCCAACGGCGAAGCCTCATGGACCAGCGACGAAGTTCGCGCGACATTCGCGAACTGGCAGCAGTTGATCGACATGGGCGCGTTCATAGACAACCACCAATCCTATAGCTGGCAAGAAGCTCTACCCTTCATGGTCAAAGGCGACGCTGCAGCCTATCTGATGGGGAATTTCGCCGTCGCACCAATGCGTGAAGCTGGCCTGACTGATGATCAAATCGGCTTCTACCAGTTTCCTGCCATTGTAGATGGTGTGGCTATGGCGGAGGATGCGCCGACGGACACGTTCCACATCCCGACGGGGGCAGAAAACAAGGACAACGCGCGCGCGTTCCTGAAGTATGTTGCCTCCGCCGACAACCAGACACTTATCAACGGTGGTTCAGCACTCGGCCAACTTCCGGTTAACTCTAAGTCCAGCGTCGACGATGACGAATTCCTGAATGCAGGCTTTGCCATGCTGTCGTCGAACTCTCCCGGTGGCGTTGCGCAGTTCTTCGACCGCGACTTCCCGGCAGAAATGGCCGCTGTTGGCATGGAAGGTTTGCAGGAGTTTATGGTTGTACCTGGCAACCTTGAAGACATCTTGCAGCGCCTAGAAGCCAAGCGAAAAGAAATCTACTAAAATCAGAACGAGCGGGCATCACATTGCCCGCTCGATTTTCTTCCGGCAACCCCGACTTGTGAGGTTTCCGGAATAGCCGGATTTAGACTGAAATCCGGTCCCCGCAGAAAACGAGGTTTTCCATGACCAGCGCTGATACGTCACCGACCGCACGTACACCACACCTGCGATCGTGGTTCAAACAGAATGAGATCGCGATTACGCCCTGGCTGTTTCTTACGCCAGCCATTTTGTTTTTTCTGTTTTATGTCATCTTTCCGGTATTCCAGAGTTTCAATCTGTCGCTGTACAAATGGGATGGCTTAGGAGAAGCCGAATTTGTCGGCATGCAGAATTACAAAGAGTTAACCGGCGACAGGGCATTTGAAATCTCTCTTTGGAACAATGTGAAGTGGCTTGTACTCTATCTGCTCGCAATTCCCGCAGGTTTGTTCATCGCATTGTTTCTGAACCAAACGGTTCCGGGGATGCGCCTATATAAATCGCTGTTCTTCTTTCCGTTTGTAATCAGTCAGATCGTTGTTGGTTTGGTTTTTACCTGGTTCTATGATCCTACCTTTGGGCTGCTGAATACATTGATTGGCCTTGTAGGCTTGGGGCCTATCAACGTACTTGGCGACCCAACATATGTGACATACGGCATTATCGCGGCCGGTCTTTGGCCACAGACCGCATATTGCATGATCTTGTATCTGACAGGTCTGAACGCCGTAGATCCCGAACAAATCGAAGCGGCCCGGCTGGATGGCGCGAAGGGCTGGAAAATGCTCTGGTACGTCGTCATTCCGCAACTCAAGCCCGCAACATTCATTGCCTTCGTTGTCACAATTGTTGGTGCACTGCGGTCGTTTGATCTTATCTCAATCATGACCAACGGTGGCCCTTTTGGTTCCTCACGGGTGCTGTCGTTCTACATGTTCGAAAAAGCATTATCTGAATACGGGTTCCGCATGGGATATGGCGCTGCAATCGCAGTTGTGCTGTTCCTGATCATGCTGGTGTTCATCGCCTACTTCCTGTGGTCGATGTATCAAGAAGAGAGGGGACGCTAAGATGTTTCCGAGACCTATAGAAAAATCCTCGCACACCATGCAAATGGCCTATCGCGGGATGATCCCGGTTGCCCTGATTTTGTGGCTGTTACCGCTGCTCGCCGTCGGGATGTTTTCCATCAAACCGGAGGCTGATTTTACGGCGGGCGACTATTGGACCCTGCCGTCCTCTTTTGCTGGCATGTCCAACTATGGGCGGGTGTTCTTTGAATCTGAAATGCCCCGGTACATGCTGAATTCGATCCTGATCACAGTGCCAACGGCAATTGGCGCAGTTGCGCTATCTTGCATGGCCGGATTTGCATTAGGCATCTACAAATTCAAGACAAATCTGCTCATCTTCTTCCTGTTCGTCGCAGGCAATTTCGTACCTTTCCAAATCCTTATGGTTCCGGTACGTGATCTGACTTTGGACATGGGACTTTACAATACCAAGACCGGCCTCGTTCTGTTCCACATCGCGTTTCAAACAGGGTTTTGCACGTTGTTCATGCGGAACTTTATAAAAGCGCTGCCTCATGCGCTGATTGAGGCTGCACGTGTCGAAGGTGTCGCGGAGTGGAAAATATTCTGGTACGTAGTTCTGCCTCTGATGAAGCCCGCGATTGCGGCACTTATGGTGTTGATCTTCACATTCATTTGGAACGATTATTTTTGGGCAGTTGTGCTAACTCAAGGCGCCGAATCGCAACCAGTTACTGCCGGAATTACATCCTTCAATGCTCAATATCGGGCCGCCTACCATCTGATGAGCGCAGGCGCGATCGTGGCAGCCCTGCCACCTGTAGCGATGTTCTTCCTGATGCAGAAGCACTTCATCGCAGGTCTGACGCTGGGCGCCGTTAAGTAATGAAGCAATGCTGGCGAATTGATGACGAGCGTCAGACACTGGCGCTCGCATCCCTGGGCAAACGGGTCCCACAAGTCATCTATTGGGGGCCACCCCTTCCAAAAGACGAAGATCTGGACATTGTTGCCGCAGCCTTCGCCGTCGATGTCACTGGCGGCATGCTTGATGAGCATGCCGACCTTTCTTTGTGCCCCGAAGCAAGCCGATCTTTTCCCGGTCAACCCGGCCTGATCTTACGAGACACTGACGGCACACCATTGTTGCCGGCGTTCAAACTGTCTTCAGTGGAGGACGGCGGCAGTGAAATCCGCATAACCTGCGAAGACAACGCTAACCAACTCACCTACTTTGCCCAGATCGCGCTGGACCCGGAAACCCATGTGATTGTCTTAAAATCATCGGTGTATTCAAAACGCCCAACGCATTTGCATTGGCTGGCGGCGCCCGTTCTTCCTGCTCCCCAGCAATCCGACGAAATGATCGACATTGCAGGTCGTTGGTGCGGTGAATTCCAGTTGAACAAGACGTCTTGGTCAGCCGGCATCCGATATCGTGAAAACAGAACTGGCCGTACAGGTCACGAGCATTTTCCCGGCCTGATCGTCCCGTGCCGTGGCGCGACGAATACGCAAGGCGAGGCTTATGCCTTTCATTACGGCTGGTCTGGCGGCCATCGCATGATCGCAGAGGAATTAGCTGACGGGAGACGCCAGATACAGTTCGGCCATGCCGCACGAATGGAAACCCAATCAGCAACCGAATTTCACTCAGCGCCGCTGTATGCGGTCTATTCGTCTGATGGGTTGAATGGGTGCGCGGTTTCGTTCCAAAGGCATGTTCGCGACCGCATTGTCACATGGCCAGAACCAGAAAAACCACGGCCCGTCCACTACAATTGTTGGGAAGCGGTTTATTTCGATCATGAACTGCCAGTGCTGATGGATATCGCGACGCGCGCCGCTGAACTTGGCGCTGAGCGGTTTGTACTTGATGACGGGTGGTTCGGAACGCGTGACGATGACACACGCGCACTGTCGGATTGGGAAGTGGACCCCCGAAAGTATCCTGACGGGTTGGATCCTTTGATACGGCATGTACACGATTTGGGCATGACATTTGGCATCTGGTTCGAGCCTGAAATGATCAACCCTGATTCTGACATTCATCGTGCGCACCCGGATTGGGCTTTGGGCAGCGAAGATCAGATACTAGGCCGCAACCAAAAAGCACTGAATATGGCGCTGCCGGAAGTGCGCGCATTTCTCTACGATCGCATATCTGGCATTCTTAGCGACCACAAAATTGACTATATCAAATGGGACCACAACCGTGTCTTGCCTGCTCCGGATGCCAGCCAAACACGCGGTTCCTATGCGTTGATCGACAGCTTGCGGCAGTCACATCCGGGTGTCGAAATCGAAAGCTGCGCATCCGGCGGTGGTCGGATTGACTTTGGCATTCTGTCGCGCACTCAGAGGGTCTGGCTCTCGGATTCAAATGATGCGCTTGAACGGCTTCGTATTCAGGCAGGCGCTGCTTTATTCTTGCCTGCAGCGATCACTGGCTCTCATGTTGGACCCAGAATTTGCCATACATCCGGCCGGTGTCTCGACATCGCATTCCGGGCCTGGGTAGCCGCGCAAAGGCACTTGGGGTTTGAAATGGATCCGCGCGAACTCACTTCCCATGAAATGACCGTATTGAAGCATGTGACACACTGGTGGAAAGAAAACCGTGAGTGGATGATGGCCGCCGACATTCTAAGGCTCGACAGCGCTGATCCATCTGTAGTGGCAGAGCAACAAAACGCGCGCGACGGTCATCGGTTTGTGGTATTTGCAGGTCAGGCCGATACGTCAAAACAAATATCACCGCGCCCCTTGCGACTATCCCGGCTTGATCCGGCAGGGAACTACTGTATTTCGCTTGCAAACCGAAGTTCCGCCATCAAATTGAGCCGTGGCAATCAAGTACTGAAAACCAAAGATATAGAAGTTTCGGGGACCTATCTTATGCATCACGGGCTAACGCTGCCATGCTCTTATCCACAATCAATGTGGGTGATCGAAGGGAAAAAACTATGATTGGATACACGACAGGATTTGCCCGAAGGGATTTCTCTAAATGACCCTATCAGCTACATTTCACGATCTGAATGGCCAATCCGTGTTTATCACTGGCGGCGGCTCTGGCATCGGGGCCTCCTTGACCAACGGATTTTTGCAGCAAGGCGCAAACGTTGCTTTTGTTCAGCGCTCGGATGCAACGCCTTTTTGTGACGAAATGGAGAAAAACCACGGGGTACGACCACTGTTCTTGCCTTGTGACCTCACAGACGTTGCTGCACTTCGGGGATCAGTTTCCAGTGCGGCAGAGGCGCATGGGCCAATAACTGTTCTGGTCAACAATGCGGCCAATGACAAACGTCATTCAACCCAGGAAGTGACCGAGGAGCTCTGGGACAAATCGCAAGCCATCAACCTGAAGGCATATTTCTTTGCATTCCAGGCTGTCGTTGATGGAATGCGTGATGCGGGTGGCGGGTCAGTCATCAATTTTTCGTCGATCTCCTATATGATGGGCAACGCGGGATATCCGTCATACACAGCCGCGAATTCTGGCATCAATGGCATGACCCGCAGCCTGGCACGCGAATTTGGCCCGGACCGTATCCGCGTCAATGCACTCGCGCCCGGCTGGGTGCTGACCGACAAACAAAAGGACCTTTGGGTTACCCCGGAATCGCTTGCTGCGCATCTAGAACGGCAATGCCTAAAGGACACGCTTGCGCCGCAGGATATCGTAGATGCTGTGCTTTTTCTGGCCTCAAACGCAAGCCGTATGATGACGGGGCAGTCCATGGTCGTAGACGGCGGTGTTGTGGTGACCGGCTAATGGAGTTTTCCCCAAAAGACATCAAATGGATCGCTGTGGACTGGGGCACCACGAATTTGCGGGCGTGGGTAATGGGCACCGAAAACGAACCGCTCCATTCCCTTGATGCACCGCACGGTATGGCGACTTTGGGCCGTGACGAGTTCGAGCCGGCATTGATAGCGTTGATCGGCCCATATCTTTCAGCGAATGTTGTGATACCGGTGATTTGTTGTGGCATGGTCGGTTCCCGACAAGGATGGGCAGAAGCCAGTTACCTTACCTCACCTTGCGCCCCGCCCATAGGAACCCTCACTACGCGCGCGTCTGTCAAGAATCCGCGCATTGCCGTGTTCATCCTACCCGGGATCAAACAAATCAAACCTGCGGACGTCATGCGCGGTGAAGAAACCCAAGTTGCCGGCTATCTGCAACAATATCCTGATTTTGACGGCGTGATCTGTTTGCCTGGAACACATACAAAATGGGTTCACATCAGCGCGGGGGAAATTGTCAGTTTTCAGACGTTTATGACCGGCGAATTGTTTTCGTTGCTCTCGTATAAATCCATCCTGCGCCACTCCATCGCCGCCGATGGTTGGGACTCTGCGGCGTATCTTGAAGGAGTCGAAGACGCAATGTCACGACCACAATCGGTCGCGGCCCAACTCTTTGGGATTCGCGCAGCCAGCCTAATTGCAGATTTATCGTGTGCTAATGCTCGGTCACGATTGTCTGGCCTCTTGATCGGAATCGAACTTGCTGCAGCTCGCCCGTATTGGTTGGGGCGGAATGTTGCCCTCATCGGCGCGGACGCGATCGCAGGGCTTTATGCGGATGCCTTGAACCAGCAAGGTGTGAACACTTCAATGGCCGATACACAGAAAATGACATTACTCGGATTGGCTGCTGCCAAAAACTCGCTAAAGGACCTCGCCAATTGACCCGTAACATCATCGCAATCCTGCGTGGCATCGAACCTCAGGAAGCCATCGGCATATGCACGGCACTGATCGAATCAGGTATCACGCGTATTGAAGTACCGCTGAACTCTCCAGACCCGCTCACCAGCATCGCCAACATGGCCCAATCGTTTTCAGATCGGGCGATTATAGGAGCAGGCACAGTACTGCGAGTCGACGACGTCAGTCAGGTCGCGAAGGCTGGCGGGCGCATGATTGTCTCACCAAACTGCGACACAAATGTGATCAAGGCGAGTAAAGCCGCTGGGCTTGCCTCTTATCCCGGCGTATTGTCTCCAACCGAATGTTTTTCCGCCCTCGAAGCGGGTGCCGACGGCCTGAAAATTTTCCCCTCGTTTCTGATGGGCACAGAGGGATTAAAAGCCATCAGTGCCGTATTGCCTTCGGGCACTGAAACTTATGCTGTCGGTGGAGTCGGCCCCAAGAATTTTGCGGAGTGGATTGCAGCCGGCGCAGCGGGCTTTGGTATTGGGACAGGAATTTATGCTCCAGGTATGACTGCCGCAGATGTTCGCGCACGTGCAGAGGAGATTGTAGCGGCCTTTGATGCCGAAACAGGTCTGCGATGACACGCTCTTACCTGTTCCATCCTTTGCTTGGCACCGCTATTTCCTGGACGTCATGAAACGTACTCTTGGCACCTGTTATTACCCCGAGCATTGGCCTCGCGACATGTGGGAGGAAGATGCCCGCCGAATGGTTGATGCAGGCCTGACCTGGGTTCGGATCGGAGAATTCGCCTGGAGCCGAATTGAGCCAGTGCCCGATCAGTATCAGTGGGAATGGCTGGATCAGGCGATTGAAGTACTAGGTCGCGCAGGCCTCAAGGTTGTATTGGGCACGCCAACTGCAACGCCGCCGCGCTGGATGCTGGATCGTCACCCCGACATGCTTGCAATCGATGCCCACGGGCGCCCCCGCAAATTTGGGTCTCGTCGGCATTATTGCTTCAGCCACGAGGGATATAAGGAGGAATGCGTCAGGATCGTTACAGCACTGGCGCAACGGTACGGCCAGAATACCCACGTCGCTGCATGGCAGACCGACAATGAGTATGGGTGCCACGATACAACGATTTCCTACAGTAGCGCCGCGCGTGACGCCTATCGCAACTGGCTGTCGCAACGGTACAATGGAATCACCGCCTTGAACGAGGCCTGGGGCAATACGTTCTGGTCGATGGAATACGATGATTTTGATCAGATCGACCTGCCTAACCTGACGGTGACCGAGCCAAGCCCAGCACATCAAATGACATTCCGCAGATTTAGTTCAGATCAGGTCGCAGTGTTCAACAGGATGCAAACCGATGCAATTCGAGCGCTGAGCGACGCGCCTATCACTCATAATTACATGGGCCGTATCACAGACTTTGACCATTTTGCTGTTGGCGCGAATCTGGATATTGCCAGTTGGGACAGTTATCCGCTGGGGTTTCTCGAAGATCGGATCGATGCCGACGACAACCACAAGCGGCAGTTTGCCTGCCAGGGTGACCCGGACTTTCAGGCTTTTCATCATGATCTTTATCGCGCAGTGGGACGCGGTCGCTGGTGGGTCATGGAACAGCAGCCCGGCCCGGTGAATTGGGCACCCCATAACCCAGTGCCGCTGCCGGGAATGGTGCGTCTATGGTCATGGGAAGCGTTTGCCCATGGCGCCGAGGCTGTTTGTTATTTTCGCTGGCGCCAGGTGCCATTTGGGCAGGAACAACTGCACTCTGGCCTGTTGCGCCCCGACGGCAAAGATGCGGCTGGCTTGGACGAAGCTCGCATCGTCGCGACTGAAATCGCCATGGCCCCTGATGTTGTGAATACTCAAGCCCGTGTCGCAATCCTGTTTGACTACGACGCCGATTTCGGCTGGTCCGTTCAACCCCATGGCGACGGGTTGAGTTACTTCGGTCTGATCTTTGATACTTACAAAGCGATGCGCTCTCTGGGCCTTTCGATTGACATCCTGCCCCCCTCGACACGTGACTTTAGCGGCTACAGTGTTATCGCCGCGCCCGGCTTTATGTTCATGCCCGACGATCTGAAATCAGCGCTTAACAATGCGGAGGGGCAAGTTCTGCTGGGCCCACGGAGCGCGGCGCGCACGCGCGATATGCAGATACCTGTTCCGCTGCCGCCGGATTTTCCCAATCTAGACGTCGTTGTGTCGGCAGTAGAAAGCTTGCGCACAGATATGTCGGTCGACCTTGAGAACGGAGGGAAACTCCACTCCTACCGCGACCATTTTGAAGGCGACAGCAGCGTCGTCGAACAAACCAAGGCAGGCGATCCTGTAGTCGTGACCAACGGCAAGGTTACCTATATCGGGGCATGTCTGGATACGGTGGCCCTGCGGCGGGTCATTGAAAGGGCCTGCGCTCTCGAAAAAATCGAAACTCTCCTTCTACCTGATGGCGTACGCATTCGCGACACTGCAAGAGAGCGGTTCTGGTTCAATTACAACGCCAACACCGAGACGGTAGGCGTCCTGAGTTTGCCACCAGCAGCGGTCATTCGCCAACCCATGCCCAGCTGAATGCGCACATCAGGGTAAAAATGTTGCACCGCGATCCAGAGCTTGACGACAATGCGACGAAGCCGCCTGCTGAGTCGGGTCGCCACGCGCTGATAATTGATCATTAACTGCGAGGTAGTTCTACGAAACTGGGATTAGGGGACTTCGCTGATGTGATAAGTCGAGCGTGCCAACCAGTCTGGACTGATCTCAACGCCCCATCCCGGGGCATCCGAAACGCGTGCATGGCCGTCCTCAATCCCGTAAGGCGATTCAACAAACAAACCCTCTTGCCAGGGGTAGTAATCCGCCCCTTCTATCGAAAACTCCAGATATCGACCGGCATTGGGGATCGCTCTCAACAAATGCATCGTGAACAATGTTACCAAAGACAAGTTCGCGCAGTGAGGCGTCACGGGCAGGCTTGCAGCTTTGGCCATTTCGACGACCCGCATCGTGCGACAAATGCCGCCGAGGTACAGGATGTCAGGCTGCACGATGTCCACAGCGCGCATGTCAATCATCTGACGCCATGTGACAAGATCACAGTCCTGCTCACCACCAGTCACATCAATCTCCAGAGAATCTGTAACCTGTTTGGTTTGTTCCAGCTCCCAGTAGGGGCACGGCTCTTCGTAGTGGCAGAACCCGTTGTCCTCTAGCAGGTGCCCTACTTCGATCGCACGCAAAGGCGAGTAACAACTATTGGCGTCAATCAGCAGGTCAACGTCACCCCCCATCTCGCGTCGCATGGTCGGAATGATCTCTTCGGTCCTGCCCGGCCATTCATCAACATTGCGCCCGACTTCAGCGCCTGCGCGCACTTTGAAAGCATCAAAACCCATTGTGTCACGTAAATGCTTCAAGCGCGACGCCTCATCAGACGGCGTGATGTCGCGCTTCATCGACGATGCATAAGCACGTATCCCACCGGGAGAGCCACCCAGTAATTCTGCCACCGATTTTCCCAGCTGTTTCCCCCGCAAATCCCAGATTGCCGTATCCAATCCGGCCATGGCGCGGCGCAGATAAGACCCTGGAAATTTATGCTCGCGCTCAGTGACAACGTCCAAGAGATCGTCGAGATTCGTCGTATCTTGCCCCAATGTCCAAGGCGCTACTTGTCGGTGCAAAACCTGGGCGGTGATGTCTGAATGATAGGTCGACACCTGTCCCCAACCTTGTGAACCATCTTCGACAGTGACCCGAACGAAACCAACAAACGAATTGCTGAATGTCTCTATGCTCTTAATTTTCATATCAGACCTCTCACAGTTTTGCGTCTTCTCGGATCAGATCGGATGCCTTTTCGCCAACCATAATCGCCGGTGCATTGGTGTTTCCCGTAGGGATTGTGGGGAAAACTGACGCATCCGCAACCCGCAGCCCCTTGATTCCGTGCACCTTCAAACGCGCATCGACGACCGATGTCGTAGGGTCACTTCCCATTCGGCATGTGCTGCATTGGTGGAACACGGTCCATGATTTCTGACGTATAAATGGATCGAGGTCTTCGTCCGAGATCAATTTCGGGCCGGGGGCCAGTTCGGCGTCAATGACAGATCTAAATGCTGACGTATCCGCGATCGTTCGCATCAGCCTTACGCCGGCCAGCATCATATCACGATCATATTGTGTCGACAGGTAGTTTGCGTGGATTTCAGGCGGCTCTGTTGGATCAGCTGACCGTATCTGAAGGTGCCCGACACTGGTCGGTTTGCAGGGATTGAACCCCATTTGAAATCCGGAAAACGGGTCAGGCGCCATTAGCGGTCTCGCGCCAACCGGCGCTCGTGAGTAGCTGACCGGCGAAAAATAGAGTTGGAGATCAGGACGTGTTGCACCCTTCATGACCCGGACAAAACCGCCGCCCTGATTGAGGCTCATTGACAGCGGGCCCTTTCGGGTGAGGAGATATTGTAAGCCCACCATTAGCTTCCCGTACCAAGGGCCCAATTCCTGATTTAGACTGGGTACGCGAGCACGATAAAGAATATCCGATCCCAGATGATCCTGCAGGTTTTGCCCAACCTGATTGGAGTCGTCCACTACGTTGATGCCTTGCCGACTCAGCAGCTCTGCTGGACCAATACCAGACAATTGCAATAGTTGGGGCGAATTGATCGCACCTCCGCACAGGATCACTTCCCGACGAGCGCACACGGATTTGAGTTGACCGTTTTGCTCGTATTCGACGCCCGAGGCACGCTTGCCGCTGAACAACAGTCGACGGACGAGCGCATGTGTCTGAATATTCAGGTTTTGGCGTTTGAGCGCAGGCCTTAGATAACTTCGCGCCGTCGAGGCCCGCAGCCCGTTTTTAGTGGTGATCTGATAACAAGATACGCCCTCCATTTGGCCGGAGTTATAGTCGGGGTTGAATGGAATGCCAGCTTGTTCGGCGGCTTCAATATACGTGCGGGTTAGCGGATGAATTTCTTTTGAAACATCATGCACGTGCAACGGGCCGCCGCTGCCGCGATGAACGTCAGCCAGGCCGTCCCAGTCTTCCATCCGGCGAAACAGCGGGGCCACGTCCTGCCAGCCCCAACCCGGTGCAACTGCCTCCCAGTCATCGTAATCTCCCGGGTGTCCACGTACATAAACCATGGCGTTGATTGAACTAGAGCCGCCCAAAACTTTGCCGCGCGGCCAATACATTTGAAGATTCTCACGGTTTGGGTCCGCCTCTGTCACATACTTCCAATTGACCTTTTCGTCGTAAAAAATCTTGCCGTACCCAATGGGAACCCGAACCCAGAAATTCAAATCCGACCCACCCGCCTCGAGCAGCAGAACTGTGGATTTTCTGTCTTCTGTCAGGCGGCTGGCCAGCACGGACCCTGCCGACCCAGCGCCCACAATTACATAGTCGAACGCGTTCGGTTCATCCATTTGACCGACTATGCCCCTAGTTGCGCAGAGACAATGCGTCTTGCAGTACATCACGCACAGCGTCGGGCGGCACATCCGATGTGATAAAGGCCCGCCCTATTCCTCGCGCCAAAACAAAGGTCAGTTTGCCATCAACAACTTTTTTGTCCTGTTCCATTAGGGCCAACAACGTTTCCGCATTCGGCAACTCACCTTCGATATCAGCCAGATCGGTCTTCATACCCATGTCACGCAAATGCGCTCGTACGCGGCTAGGTTCTTCCTGGGAGCACAGGCCCAGGCGAGAGGACAATTCGAACGCAAGCGCGCAGCCAATCGCAACACCCTCACCATGGAGCAGCCGGTCTCCGTAACCGGTCGCCGCTTCAAGCGCATGGCAAAACGTATGACCGAGGTTGAGCAAGGCGCGATCACCCTGTTCGGTTTCATCCCTCAGGACTATATCAGCTTTCATTTGAACGGAGTGGCGCACTGCTTCGATCCGCGCGTCCATATCTCCAGCGGCCAGTTTCGGGCCCATTTTCTCCAGCCACTCGAAAAACCCTGCATCGCCAAGCAAGCCATATTTGGCGACTTCTCCGTAACCCGCCAAAAAATCGCGCGCCGCTAATGTACCAAGAAGCTCCGTATCTGCCAGCACCAAAGAGGGTTGGTGAAACGCACCAACCAAATTCTTGCCTTGCGACGTATTGATCCCCGTTTTGCCCCCGACGGAACTGTCGACCTGAGCCAACAGCGATGTCGGAATTTGCACAAACCGAACACCACGCCGCAGGATAGCTGCTGCAAAACCGCCTAAATCGCCAACAACGCCCCCCCCAAATGCAACAATTACACCAGATCGCTCAACTTTTTGATCGAGCAACCATTCGACACTTTGGCTGAGGTATGGCCAACTTTTTGTCGCCTCTCCAGGCGGCAGTGCAAGTGCCTCCATTGCGATGCCTTCAGCAGCCAGTCCTGCCTTCAGGCGTTCAAGATGCAGAGACGCGACTGTTTTATCGGTAAGCACCGAGACTCTTGGGCGACGCAACATAGGCGCCATAGTTGCGCCGGCGCTGTCGATCAGACCTGGCCCGATTTGAACGTCGTAGGCCCGTCCGTGCAGCGGAACGGATACTGTTTTCATGTTGTTTTCACCTCCAGAACGTCTGGTCGACTGAGCAACGCTTCGACCACTCGATCTACCATTTTTTCGATCGAATAACGCTTGTTCGCTTTGACGGAAAGATTGGCCTGACGATAAATGGGAACCCGTTCCTCATAGATTTCGGTGAGTTTGCCCAGCGGATCAGGTGTGCGCAGAAGCGGCCTAGTGTCCTTGTGGCGCACACGCGCCCACAGCAAATCAAGATCGGCATCCAGCCACACCGCGACACCATTCTCCGAAATTTCCTTGCGGTTTTGCGGTGCCAGATAGGCCCCGCCACCCGTAGAGAGAATTCCGCGCTTCTCGGCCAGCAGTCGTGCGATGATTTGGGTTTCCTTTGCCCGAAAGAATCCTTCGCCATCCCGCTCAAAAATCTCGGCAATCGTGCGGGCGGCCGCCACTTCAATCTCGCTGTCGCTATCCAGGAAAGGCACGTTGAGCCGTATCGCCAGGGCCCTGCCCACAGCGGTTTTTCCGGCGCCCATCATACCAACCAAAACAACTGTCTTTTTTAGTAGGTACTGTGTTTCATCGCTGCCATCCCGGGACATGTTATGCCTAAATTCGCTCATTTTGTCGTGAATGACGTGATCTTACCAAAAAGGCCATATATAAGTTTCAGCAGCGGGCAAAGACCGCAGTATATATGAAGAATTGAGGGAAACATGCGGCGATTGATCAAGGCATTGCTATATCTGTGCGTGTTGGGATTCATCGCGCTGGTGGCATATGCCTACCTGGGGCCATTTTTTGGCGCTGATTTTTCCGCACCGCAAGTTGAAGTGAGAGAGCCGGTGATACTGAATGCGGACTGACATCAGGGCTGTTATTTTGCCGCTGTTTCTAACATTGGCAGGACAGTCGGCGGGTGCGCAACAACCCCTGTCTGCGATTGACTGGTTGAATCAGAACCGTCCCTCGCCAGCTGCGATTGCGCCAAATGAACCACCGACCACTGAGAATGCCAACCGTCCCGTGGTATCGGTTGTCCCTTTGGAAAGGGGTGCCACCCGCTCGGTTGGTCTGGTTCCGCAGCGCATAACGGGATTACCCGGTACCTTGTGGAGCGGTTCCGAGCCCGACGCCCTCGCGCAATTGATCTCGGATTTGCCGGTAGAGGAACTGCCTGCGATGCAGACGCTGCTCTATAAGCTCTTGCTGGCTGAGGCTGAACAAATCCCAGGTGACAGGGGCGCTCAAACTCTGCTCTTGGCCCGCATCGATAAACTGATCGCACTCGGCGCACTCGAACCAGCTCGGTCTCTGGTTGAGCAGGCCATGCCGGAGCGGTCAGCGGCGCTGTTTTCGCGATGGTTTGATGTGAGCTTGCTAACAGGAGCTGAAGACACCGCCTGCGCGGTGATGGTCCGTGCCCCACATCTTGCACCAAGTTATAGCGCACGGGTGTTCTGCACGGCGCGCGCTGGCGGCTGGCAAAATGCAGCGCTCATGCTTGAATCGGGTCATGCTCTTGGCTTGATCCACAATCAAGAACACGCCCTGCTGGCACGATTTCTAGAACTCGATAATTCTGAGCATTCTTTGCCGTTGATCGAACCAGCACTAGTCACGCCATTAGTATTTCGATTGCGTGAAGCTGTTGGTGAGCCGCTGGCTGCCGCGTCGCTCCCCCGCGTATACGCCGGTGCAGATCTGCGAGATGTCGCGGGCTGGAAGCCACAATTGGAAGCTGCTGAACGACTGAGCCGCAGCGGAGCATTGCCCGCGAATCGATTGCTGGGAATATACACTGCCCGAAGACCAGCCGCCTCGGGCGGCATCTGGGACCGTGTGGAAGCAATTCAGCGCTTCGACACGGCGCTAAAAAGCCGCAGCACGGACGCAGTATCCAAAACCTTGCCCGACGCCTGGCACGCCATGCAGTCGGTAAAACTCGATGTATCTTTTGCACAGACCTTTGCGCCTGATCTTCTTGGGCTGCCGCTGAATGGAATTCCGGCCAGTGACGCCTACCAGGTCGCATTACTATCGCCAGACTATGCAATGGCTGCGCAGCACTATCGGGAACAAGCTTCGCGCGCCCCTTTTCTGAGCGGACTGGCCAAAGGTGATGTCTCTGGGATAGTTCCACCTGATCCCGTCGCGACCGCCATCGCCGAGGCGTTTGGTCCTGAGTTGGCCCCCCGCGAGTTGACTGATTTGGCAACCAAAGGTCAGTTGGGCGAGGCGATCCTGCGCGCAATGGTCTTATTTGATCGGGGTGCGAAGGGCGATCTGAACTCTCTGACCCGATCCTTAGCCGCATTTCGTGCATTTGGACTCGAGGACATTGCGCGCCGTGCAAGCCTGCAGTTGATGCTGCGCAATATAGAGACCTAAGATGACGCCGGGCGCTGACCATCGGTGGATATCGGCTTTTCTGGAAGCCCAAGCCGCAGAATTCGGAGCAGCTAACAACACTTTGCTGGCCTATGGCCGCGATCTCAAAGATTTCATCGACTGGGCTGGGCGCAGCAATACTCGGCTTGTGTCCGCGACACGCGACCAGATCGAAGCTTACCTGATAGACTGCGATGCTCAGGGATTGTCGCGCGCGACCAGAGCCCGACGGCTGTCGGCAATAAAGCAATTTTACCGCTTTGCATTTGACGAAGGGTGGCGTTCAGACAATCCGGCGATTCAGATCAAAGGCCCGGGACGTGCCCAGCGCCTGCCGAAAACGCTTGATGTACTTGAAGTCGACAAATTACTCAGCGCGTCCCGAACAACCGGACGAACGGTCGAAGACAAACTGCGCAATGCATGCATGATGGAACTGCTCTATGCGACTGGCATGCGCGTCAGCGAATTAGTGGCGCTGCCCGTCAGTTCCGCACGTGGAAATCCCCGCATGTTGCTTGTGCTTGGCAAAGGCAACAAGGAACGTATGGTGCCATTGTCCCCCCCAGCCCGAGAGGCGCTCACAGGGTGGTTGTCGTGCTGGGAAGACCAGCAGGACAGCGCAAAATCCAATGGTGTGCCCGCGTCTCGATATCTGTTTCCATCGCGCGGCAAATCAGGCCACCTGACACGGAACTGGTTTTATCTGCTGATAAAGGAGCTTGCGGTTTCAGGTGGCGTTGATCCCGGGAAAGTGACACCGCATACGTTGCGTCATGCATTTGCAACGCATTTACTGGCCAATGGTGCTGATTTGAGAGTCATTCAGACACTTCTTGGACATGCAGACGTCTCAACTACGGAAATCTATACCCACGTTTTGGATGAACGATTGTCTGATCTGGTGCTGGATCATCACCCGCTGGCAAAGAACAGTCGACGCAAGTCTGGCGGCAACACATCTTCGGAGGATCGTTAGACCACACTCAATGCCATATTTCTGCCAATTACGCCGCGAAGCTTTGGGCAATAATACTGGCTTGGAACAAGATGAGGCGCCGCTTCGGAGCCAGTTGTTTACGACGTGTTCTAATTCAAGCGAAAAACCCAAATCCGCATTCTTCTCAATACCGTCCCTTGATTGAAGCGCTGTGCGGCCCCATAACCTGCATCTTAGGATAAAGGACAACGACTGAAATGGACACTGCTCCCGCCGCACTCGATGGCGCGTTCTGGATCACCGCTGGTGTGATCCTTTTTCTTCTCGTGCTTTCTGGTTTCTTTTCAGGTTCAGAGACCGCGCTCACCGCCGCATCACGAGGTAAATTGCGAGCGCAGGCCGACAAGGGCAACAAAGGTGCACAGCGCGCGCTTGACATAACCGAAGACAATGAACGGTTGATTGGATCGGTTCTGCTGGGCAACAATTTAGTGAACATCTTGGCCGCGTCTCTGGCCACTGTCATCTTTACCCGCGCTTTTGGGGAAAGCGGTGTCGCCTTGGCAACTTTGATTATGACGCTATTGGTTTTGATCTTTGCAGAGGTGCTGCCTAAGACCTACGCAATCACCAATGCAGAACGAGCGGCGGCACTTGTCTCTCCTCTCATTCGGATTGTAATTCTGATCTTTTCCCCGATCGTTGGGGTGGTCCGACTGTTTGTACGCGGCATGCTCAGCTTGGTCGGCGTACAAATTGACCCGGACAAAAACGTGCTTGCAGTCCGCGAGGAAATCGCCGGGGCGTTGCAACTTGGTCATTCCGAAGGGGTCGTGGAAAAGGAAGATCGCGACCGTATACTTGGCGCACTTGACCTTGGCGAACGGGCAGTAGAAGAGATCATGCTTCATCGTTCGGGCATTGAGATGGTTAATGCGGCGCATGCCCCGGATCAGATCCTTAATCAATGTCTTGAAAGCAATCACACCCGGCTGCCGGTGTTTAAGGGAGACCAGGAAAACATCATTGGTGTCGTGCACGCGAAGGACCTGTTGCGCGCGATGCACAAACTCGTCCGCGGCAAATCAGGAGACGAGGGCCTCAAAAACTTCAGGATCGAAGATGTGACGATGCCACCCTATTTCGTCCCTGAAACCACAACTTTGGACGATCAGATGCGCCAGTTCCTGCGTATGCGAAGTCATTTTGCCCTTGTGGTAGATGAATATGGATCCCTTCAAGGATTGATCACGCTCGAGGATATTCTGGAAGAAATCGTCGGGGAAATTACAGATGAATTTGACCCTGACGCCGAGCACCCGGTGAGGAAGTTGGACAATGATGTCCATATGGTCGACGGCGCAATGACGATCCGCGATTTGAATCGCGCAACGGATTGGACGCTACCTGACGAAGAAGCCAACACAGTCGCCGGATTGGTGATCCACGAAGCGCAGATGATCCCCAGTGTCGGCCAGGTGTTTTCATTTCACGGCTTCCGTTTTGAAGTTGCCGCTCGCGATGGCAACCGAATTTCGAAACTGAAAATACGTCAAATCTGATCTTTGAATTGCCGCACGAGCCTTGAAGATCGATAAATCCGCAGTAAGAATGGCTGAGATCGTTAAGATACCCCATTTTTGAAAGGGCTTTTCGGCTGATACGAACTCAGGAGACGCTTTCGTCTTGAAAAAGCCTTGCATAATCTGTGTTGCAATTACGGGCTCCGTTGCGCGCAAAGCAAACAACCCAGCTGTTCCCACGACCGTTGCCGAGCAGATTGAATCGACACATGAAGCATACGACGCCGGGGCTGCAATTTGCCACGCTCATGTTCGCAATGATGATGAGACGCCATCCTCCGACCCCGAAAAGTTCGCGCGCCTGATGGAAGGGGTCCAACAACATTGTCCCGGCATGATCATCCAGCTGTCAACCGGTGGGCGTTCCGGCGCGGGTACAGAGCGAGGCGGAATGCTGTCGTTGCGCCCGGATATGGCTTCGCTTTCCGTCGGCTCAAACAACTTTCCCACACGGGTCTACGAAAATCCGCCCGATCTCGTGGACTGGCTCGCAGCGGAGATGCGCGAATATACAGTCAAACCCGAAATCGAGGCATTTGATCTATCCCACATCCATCAAGCCGCCGCGATGAATAGGGACGGTCGAATCCCAGGGAAATTATACATTCAGTTTGTCATGAACGTAAAAAACGCCATGCCTGCGGATCGGGATGTATTTGGGTATTATATCAAAACAGTCAATCGTTTGGTCCCAGATGCACAATGGTGCGGTGCCGGTGTTGGCCCGGCCCAGATCGAGGTCAACGAATGGTGCATTGCGGCAGGCGGGCATACACGTACCGGTTTGGAAGATAACATGCGACTTGATCGAAACACTTTAGCACCGTCCAACGCTGCGCTTGTTCAGCGCGCCGTGAAGCTGTGTGAAAAATACGAAAGACCTGTCGCCACTTGTGCCCAAGCACGCAGCATATTGGATCTAAGACCCTGAATGCGCCTTGTGCCGTCTGCGTACACCGACTGGTCGACCAGGAAGCGATAGACGCGCCTCGTTTTTAATCTTCGAAGATATAACCTTACCCGCCGCAATCACGCACAAGCGATCCGGCCTTAGTCGCACGGCCTCAATCGGATTGCCTGCGTCCAGCACAACAAGCGATGCCTTGGCGCCGACGCGCAATCCATAATCTGTGAGCCCCATGATTCTCGCGTTTACATTGGTGACCATTTCAAAGCACTGGCGCATCTCTTCCGGGCTGCTCATCTGAGCGACATGAAGCCCCATAAACGCAACGTCCAGCATGTCAGCCGTCCCCAGTGAGTACCATGGATCCATAACGCAATCCTGCCCGAACCCAACTGTAATGCCCAAGGCAAGCATCTCTTTCACCCGGGTCAGCCCTCGTCGTTTTGGAAAAGCATCATGCCGGCCTTGAAGCATGATGTTGATCAAAGGATTGGGAATGGCGGCAACTTCAGCCTCGGCCATCAACGGCAGCAGTTTTGAGACATAATAATTGTCCATCGAGTGCATGGAGGTCAGATGTGACCCTGCAACGCGCCCCTGCAACCCCAGCCGTTGAGTTTCAAAGATCAACGTCTCGATATGGCGCGACATCGGGTCATCGGTCTCATCGCAGTGCATATCAACCATCAAACCGCGCTGTGCCGCCATTTCACATAGCGCGGTTACCGACGCTGCACCGTCTGCCATCGTGCGTTCAAAATGAGGGATACCGCCAACCACATCCACGCCCATATCAAGCGCGCGAATGGTACTCTGCAATGCGGTTGGATCGCGATAAAGCCCATCCTGAGGAAAAGCGACGAGCTGCAGGTCTATATATCCGGAAACCTGTTTCTTGACTTCCAACAGTGCCTCGACCCCCATCAGCCGATCATCGCAGGTGTCCACATGACTTCGGATGGCCAGTAGTCCCATCGAAGCCGCCCAGTCACAATACGCAAGCGCGCGTTCGACGACTTCGTCTTGCGTCATCACCTGCTTCAGTTCTCCCCAAAGTCCGATGCCTTCCAGCAAAGTCCCGGATTTGTTGATCCGCGGCGTGCCATAGGACAGCGTTGCGTCCATGTGGAAATGCGGATCTACAAATGGCGGGCTGACGAGATCACCGTTCGCTTCGACAACCTGGGCCCCTTCGACTTCGAGCTTGCCGATGGCGGTGATTCTGTCGCCTTCGATACCAATGTCTGCAACGCACCCGTCTGGAAGAGACCCACCTTTGACGATCAGATCAAACATCAGCGCTCTCCTTTGTTGAACGGCACCATCAATGCTGCAGGGACTTCTGCACGACGTGACATGATCACCAGTGCCAAAATTGACAACAGATACGGCATCATCAGAAATATCTGGTAGGGCACATCCGCACCAATCGGTGTTTGTTGCACTCTGATTTGAAGTGCATCAAAAGCAGCAAACAGGATCGCACCAATCAGCGTTTTTCCCGGCTTCCAGGATCCAAACACAACCAGGGCGATGCAGATCCAGCCCCGCCCATTGACCATTTCAAAGAAAAACGAGTTAAATGCGGACATCGTCAGGAATGCTCCACCAACGGCCATAAAGCCGCTACCGACCATCACCGCGCCGATCCGAATGGCGCTAACCGACAGGCCCTGGGCCGCCGCTGCGGAAGGGTTTTCGCCCACCGCCCGCAGAGCCAGGCCAAGTGGAGTGCGATAAAGGACCAACGAAACCACAACGACCAAGGCAAACGCCAGATAGGTCAAAGAAGTCTGGTTGAACAAAGCCTCTCCCAAAACAGGTATGTCCGACAAAATTGGGATGGCAAGCGGCTGAAATGCCTCGATCTTGGGCGGCGATGTAACTTCGGGTAGGGCCAGACGATAACAAAAGTAGGTCAGTGACGTCGCCAATAACGTGATCCCAAGACCGACGACATGCTGAGACAAGCCGAAAGGTACCGTCAAAGTGCCATGCAACAAGCCAAATAACATGCCAGCACCCATCGCCACGCCTACACCCATCCACAGACCGCCTCCAACAAAGACCGTCATCCACCCGGCAAATGCGCCTACGACCATGATACCTTCAATTCCAAGATTCAAAACACCGGCACGTTCGCAAATTAGTTCACCAAGGGCGGCGAATATCAGTGGGCTGGCGATGCGGATGGCGGCCGCCCAAAAGCTTGCAGAGAGAAGGATATCGAGAATCTCCATCGCTAGTCCCAACGCACGCGAAAGCGGGTAAGCATGATCGCCAGAACCATCATCAGCAGGGCTGTGGCAAGCATAATGTCAGCCAGATAGGTCGGCACCCCGACGGCCCGGCTCATTGAATCCGCGCCGACAAATATCCCGGCTACAAACAATGCTGCCACCACAACCGCCAGTGGATTTAACAAGGCCAACATCGCGACAATAATGCCGGTATACCCAAAGCCCGGCGATAAATCCAAGGTCAGACTACCCTTCAATCCCGCCACTTCCGAAAAACCCGCAAGGGCGGCCAACCCACCAGACAAAAGCGCAGTTTTAATCAGGACAATGTTGACGGGAATCCCCGCAAATCGCGCAGCTTCTTTGTTTTGCCCTACTGCGCGCATTTCATATCCCAGTGTCGTGCGGGTCTGAATCATCCAGATCATTCCAGCTGAAATCAGCGCCAATCCAAAACCCCAATGCAAGCGTAATCCGTCGACGATACGTGGCAGACGTGCCTCGGAAACCAGCTTCGCCGACTTTGGCCAACCCATCGCGAGGGGATCTTTTAGCGGGCCTTCCAAAAGCATCGACACCCACAGCAAAACCACAAAATTCAACAGCAGCGTAGTGACAACTTCATCAACACCAAATCGGGTTTTCAAGAATGTTGGCAACAGCAAGACGAGCGCACCTGCGAGCATCGCCGCCAAAGCTATTGCAGGGATCAGAGCAGCAGAATTCCAGTGGAGCGCTCCTGTCCCCAGAACAACGGTGACCACCGCACCAACATAGAGTTGTGCCTCTGCTCCGATGTTCCAAAGCTTTGCTCTAAAGGCAACCGCGACCGCGAGGCCGGTGAAAATCAGAGGCGTCGCTCGGTTGAGCGTTTCAAGCGCCGCAAATTTTGAGCCAAATGCACCCTTCAAAATCAGCCCGAGGACCGAAAACGGCGACGCGCCTGCGATCATAGCCAGCAGTGAAGTCAAAATTACGGTGCTGATGAGAGCTATTGCCGGAAAACCGACCGTTCGCTGCGTGGTCGGGTTAGCAATAGGTTCAAGCCGCATGGGCGGAGCTTTCGTCAAAACCGTGACCCGCCATCCAAACGCCAAGTTCCGCGGTGGTCTTGCTGCCACGTTCAAAGCCCGGCGAAAGACGCCCCTCCGAAATCACATGGATCACATCTGATAGCGCAACAATTTCGTCCAGATCTTCGGAAATCAAAATAACTGCTGCCCCACGATTTCGCGCAGCCAGCAGTTGTTCGTGCACATAGGTAAGTGCGCCAATGTCCAATCCACGAACCGGTTGATTAGCCAGAACTATTACAGGTTCGGTTTCCAGCACCCGACCGAGAATTAGCTTTTGCATGTTGCCGCCTGACAACAACCTGATACGCGTTTCAGGGCCGGGGCAACGCACATCGTAGGTCTGGATAATTTTTGCGGTGAACGCGCGCGCGACACCCCACTTCATCCAGCCTTTGCGACTGTATGGCGACTGTGCATAAAGCTCCAGAATCGCATTTTCGGTAAGGTCGAAGTCAGAGATTGTGCCTGTCTTGTGCCGGTCCTCGGGAATGCGCGCGATACCCGATCTGACCGCTGCCCTGGGCGACCAGGTTGTGGTGTCTGACCCGTTGATCATCAAGGTTCCCTGTGCCGGGCGGATCAACCCCCCAACCAGATCGGCAAGCGCACTTTGCCCATTGCCCGAGACCCCCGCCAAACCGATGATCTGGCCAGAGCAAACCTGCAATTCGACGGCTTTCAATCCCGGCGCGCTGCCCTGATCTGGAGTTGTCACGCTCTTAAGTTCCAGAAGCGCCTCGCCAACTAATTGGGTTTGTACCTTGGGCGGCGTCACTTCTTCGCCGACCATCATTTCGGCCAACATATGGCGATCTGTTTCTTTCGTTATTGCCTCAGCGACCAACTTGCCATGGCGCAATACAACAACTCTGTCAGAAATTGCTGTCACTTCGTGCAATTTATGAGAGATGAAAATCACCGATAGCCCCAGTGCCAACGCCTTGCGCATCGTGGCAAACAGATCATCTGTTTCCTGCGGCGTCAGGACCGCCGTTGGTTCATCCAAAATCAGGATCCGCGCGTTCCGATACAATGCCTTGAGTATTTCAACCCGTTGCCTTTCGCCAACGGAGAGGTCACCGACGCGGGCATCGGGATCAACGTTTAACCCATAGTCATCGACAAGTTGCAATATGCGGGATTTAGCTTTGGCCCGACCAAAGCCCAATTTCCACAACGGCAAGGTCCCGAGCACAATATTCTCCAGAACCGTCATATTGTCAGCTAGGGTAAAATGCTGGTGCACCATGCCAACACCTGCAGAAAGCGTGGCGCGCGGGTTGCCAGCGGGCAGCCTGTCGCCAAACACTTCGACCTCACCTGAATCCGCCGTGTAGTGGCCAAACAGGATGTTCATTAATGTCGTCTTGCCCGCACCGTTTTCACCCAACAAAGCGATCACTTCACCCTCGCGCAGCTGAAAACTGATCGCATCATTTGCGACCAACGATCCAAAGGCCTTGGTAATGTTGTCAAGGCGCAGGACAACCCGCGCCTTGTTCAAAGCATCCGCCACTTATTTGGACTTCGGCTCATCGTCGTTGATGGCCACTGTATACGATCCGTTCTTGATCTCTTCGGTGCGTTTGGCGACCAATTCCAGCGCGGTGCTTGGTACTTTACCCTCGAAAGTGCCCAGCGGCGCTAGCGAACAGCCGCCTTCTTTCATGAAGGAATATACCCCGTAATCTGCAGCTTTGAATTTGCCCGCCTGCGCCAGCTCAATGGCTTTGTCCAGCGTCGGCTCAAAATGCCATATCGCAGAAGCGACGACGGTTTCTGAATAGTCGGCCTGCGTATCGATCACGTTGCCAATGGCAAGTACGCCTTTTTCCTGTGCTGCGTCCGAAACACCAAATCGTTCCGCATAAAGAAGGTCTGCGCCGTTTTCGATCATTGCAAAGGCAGTCTCTTTGGCCTTGGGCGGATCAAACCAGCTGCCGATGAAGCTGACCTGAAAGGTAATGTCCGGGTTCATTTCAGCGGCGCCAGCCATAAAGGCATTCATCAGACGGTTCACTTCTGGAATGGGGAAACCGCCAACCATGCCAATGTTGTTTGCTTTGGTCATTGCCCCAGCAATGATGCCCGATAAATAAGCAGCGTCCTGTATGTAGTTGTCAAAGACAGCAAAGTTATGCAGCGCATCGTCTTCTTTGAAGCTGGATCCCATCAAAAACCCTATGTCGGGATACTCAGCAGCGACTTCGCGCGCTTCATCTTCCGCGCCAAACACCTCTCCGATGATCATCTGATTGCCCTGCTCTGCATATTCTCGCATGACGCGGGCGTAGTCCGTGTTACTGACATTCTCTGAAAAAGTGTATTCGATGTCACCACGGTCCTTAGCAGCCTCGGCGGCCTTGTGAATTCGGCTCACCCATTGCTGTTCAACCGGGACTGTGTAGATGCCCGCAACCTTAATTGTCTCCTGTGCCAGCAATGGCCCCGGCAAACCGGCAAGGCCAATTGTTGTCGCGACCGCCGCACCGCTTCCCAACAAACGTCGCCGTGTCATGTTCGATGTTTTCTGTAATTTAGTTTTGCCAATCATTGTCCCACCCGTTTGGTTGTGAAGTTTTTACCGTTTGATAAAAATTTTTGTATGTCAAGTTGAACCCCCCAATAGTCTGCAAGGACCACTATGGGAAACACGCCCCATGCGCACCTATCAAGGTATTGAGGAATATAAGCTTTTGTCCTCCCTGTTGTTTCGCATTTCATCAGTAGTCTCGCTCAAAAAATAAACCGATGGCGCTGTCGCCCTCATTGGTAACTGACCCGCGCGCCCTTAGCGATGTGGACAAATCAACGTTGATGGACAATTCGTTCTCTCCGTCAGAACCTGCGGTAACATCAGTATAGATGTCATCCGTCAGGTATTTTCCGACCTGAACCTCGGTGACACCTCTATCATTTGTCGTGACATTTAGATCATCCACACCAATGCCAGTCCGAAGATTTTCAACAATTCCAATTCCTCCACGACCCGAAAGCGAGGCGACTGCATTGGCGAGCTGAATCGCTTGCAGCGCCGAGATATCGGAAACACTTTTGCCGAACAGCAGATGCGCAAGTATTTCGTCATCGGGGGCGTCAGGCACTGATTCAAAGCTTAGCTTTGGCTCATCTGCCGGCCCCTCCATTATGACGGTTGCGGTAAAATCGGACTCCGTCGTTGAAGACACGAAACGGATGAACGGTATCAGACTACCTTGCATCTGGATCGTGCCTTCGTCCAGTTCAAAACGTCTCGCAAGTAGGTCCAGACGCCCTCGTATCAAATCGAATCTACCTGCGGATATTATTGAGGCGGTAGTGCCTGTAAGGAGCAGTTCGCCTCCCAACTCGGCATTCAACCCACGGCCTCGCACAAATATCTTTGACGGCGCACGCACCAGCACATCTAACGAATAGATCGGTCCGCTCGCTTTACTTGTCTCTTCAGATGGCTTGTTCAGGAGCCCGGCCCGGGCCAAAGACTGGGTTACACCCTGTGATGCTCCAATATGTTTGATATCCGGTATCTGTCCGACCAGTCCAAATCCAGAAGTTGGCACCTGAATTTCCGTCTCTCCAATGTCAATCTGCCCACCAATACTTGCGCCGCCAAGCAGCGGGCCGCGAACCGCGATCGTGCCATCGATAGTCGTTTCATAGAGACTGGGGTCGACCAGCCCGACGCCAGCCAGAGCCACTTTCAGATCGGTTTCCAGATTGCCGGAAAGTTGCAATGGACCACTCACTCGAATTGTGCCCCCGGACGACACCGAGCCCGAGGTGTCTAGCTGCAGTCCTCCATTGGCCAACTGCGCGTTCATCGCAATATCAACGAGAGCAAGACGCAGGTTCGGTGCCGAAAAACTAGCACCCGCTGTTGTTATGGTACCGCTAAGCGACGACAAAGCCGGTGTCCCACGGACCGCAAGATCATAATCCACCTGCCCTTGAAGGATGCGAGGTTGGATAAATGGGCCGGACAATCCAAGCGGAGCAGCGCCAGACACCTTGATGTCCAGATCTCCATCGTCTCGCACCACCCCCCCAACTGTAGCCGACATCCCAGACGGCCCCGATGCATCCAGAGCGACTTTCCATCCTTCTTGCGATTTCTCTCCATTTCCCGTCGCAGAAAACGGGCCTGATATTTTGGGCACAAACACTCCCACATCAGGCAGATCAACCTTAACATCCGCTGATGCATCAGGTCCGGTCACCAACCCGGACAAAGCCGCCGTTGCGCCGTAGGGGCCATCCGCTTTCACATCGACGGACCAACCCTCTGAGTCTTCGGTTGCGCTGCCCTTCATGGCCAACCCGCCAGTGTATTCGGGGGCAAGCAAGGCGACATCACTTAGCGCCACCGCAAAATTAACGAGACTGTTTCCCGATTGCAGATTCGCATCTCCCTGTGCTTGCAGCGCCGGATTTGAGATGACGAGGTGCGATACTTCGGTGCCAGTTGTCGTACGCTTGGCCGCAACTTCAATTCGGCTAAGCCCGGCAAGCAAGATATCAGCTTGTTCCTGACCAATGGTCAAATTGTCGCCGGTTCCTTTGACTTCAAGGTCAAACGTCCCGGCCAATGGGGCGATTTCGCCGACAATATCTATCTTTGCTGCGCCGGTAATTTCGGAACCGGCAACGCCCGCGAAACGGCTAAGGTCGCGTGCTTCCAGCTCAACATCAAGCTGGGTTTCAAAACCCGATTGAAGCGCGTCAACTATTACATCCCCACTAAGGCCAAAATCCTCTCCTCGCGCAGTGAGATTGGTGAGGTGGACTGGTTTGCCTTCTATGTAATGTACATTCGCTGATACTGTCAGTTCTTGACCGACAGCAATGGCAAGCGCGGTATCTTTCAATGCTATACCGCGTCCCGTCAGCGTCGTGTCAAAACGCACTTCACCAACACCACCGACATCGCCCTGTAACGTCCCGCTGACTTCAACGTTGGCCTGATCAATAGAGAGTCCGTCGCGGGTAAAGTTTTGCAGATCAAAAACACTGCCCAGTTGATCGCCTTTCGCTGCATCGTATTGAACCGACAGATTCATGCCGGAGATACGTGTGTCGGCGCCACCCACAGGCAGCAATATCAGCGATTTGTCGGGGCTTTTTATGTGCGCTTTAACGTCGAGGTATTCTGGCCAATAGTCGCTGTTGAGACGCACTTGCCCGTTTAGCTGAGCCAATTGTGCAGTCAAATCGAACATGTCGACTTCGACACCGCCAACGGCTGGCAGGGAAACGTCTATGCGTAGCGCAATATCATCGCCAAAAAACGGCTGATATCTTGGAGCAAGCAGAGTGGCGATATCGCCGCCCAGATCGGCCTGTATTCTGCGCGTCGACTTGTCAGAGTCCTGTGCAGACGGTTCAGTTGAGAGTTCCACTGTTCCCGTTACCCGGGGCGCCCCACCGGACGCGAATTCCACTTGCGCTACAAAATCACTTAACAGACCCTCACCTTTAATTTTCAGATCAATCTCCGGTTCGCCAGGCAGGTTGAGCAACTGCGCCGCTATCCCACTTGCATCTTCGGCAACGTTCACATCCACGCTCAGTTTTTCACTGGCCTGTTCATATTTTCCTTTGATTACAAAGCGGCCCACCTTCTGATCAATGCGCTCTGCGCGAATGTCTGTTTCTAACGTGCCGCCACCAAAGAATGCCGAAGCTTCGACTTTCAGGTCCACAGTTTCGCCCAATATAGGGGCCCCAAGAGAAATATCGTCAATCTTGAAGGTCTTGAGTTCAATAGAAACCGGCAATTCCGGCAATGAGAAGCCCGAGGCCTCGGCTGTCGGCGTGGCGTTCTGTTCGCCCTTGGGCAACCGCTCAATCTTGAGAGATTTGGCAGTCAGCGCGTCAACCTCGACGCGGCCGCGTAACAATGCAGCCCGCCGCCAATCGAGCACAACACCGCTGAGTGTCAACCAGACGCCATCTTCATCTGCAATCGTCAAACTGTCGAAGGAGGCTTCTGACGTAAGAACACCTTTGAACCCTTCAATTCGCACATCACGCCCAGCACCACCCAATGCCTCTTCCAGCGTTCTGGTGAGGTACCCGCGATCATCATCTTGCGCACTGACACCTGTGGACCATCCTAAGACAAGAGCGAGGGCGAGGATTAGATGTTTCAAAACGCCTGTCCTATCCCGACATAAATTTCAAAATTGGAACCCGTATCCGGGCCGCTCACCGGCACCGCGACGTCTAGCCGTATTGGGCCAATCCCCGTTGCATATCGGAGACCCACACCGGCACCAGTCTGATAGTCACCCGTTGAGTCACTGGGAAATGGATCAGACCCGATAAAACCATAGTCAAAAAAGCCAACTAACCCGATCGTGTCGGTGATTCGAAAGCGAGCCTCAGCCGACAGCCCCAGAAATGATCTACCGCCGCTTTGTTGACCTCCACCTAGATCTACCCCGAGAGACTCATAGGGGTACCCCCTGACCGTGCCACTCCCCCCGGAATAGAACAGAAAGTCAGCCGGGGACTCTGCAAGCGAAGGCCCAGCGACCGATCCCAGCTGCGCGCGAAATGCAAATGTCACAGGTCGGACCTTACCAACGCTGCGGTAAATGCGATAATCGACAAACGTGCGCACGCCATTGTCAGCACCTTGAATTGCAAGAAATGGAATCGCGCTTGCGATCATGAAATGCCCCGTGGTCGGGTCTAGCGGATCGTCCCGGTACTCTCTTGTCAGTTTTGCAGGCACGATGAACAGTACATAGTCCTTGTCGCCAAAGGCATCCCGGTCCTCGCCCGCTGTAAAACCGACCCCATATTCGTAAGTCCGCTTGTCAGATGGAAAATGCTTGAAACCCACGCCAACGGTCGCCCGCCGAGAGAATAGATCATCCTTATCCTCTTGCTCAAGCCTGCCGACTACAAACAGGTCTGTATCGGGCCCCCACGTTGCTGGTCGATCGTACCGAACCGAAAGTAAATATTCCTCGTTGTTTAGTGTTCCGCCAAGCCCGGTTATTTCGGCATCAAAGCGCAGCCGTTCTGCTCCACCCCACAAGTTGCGGTTAACCCAATACGTTCTAATGCTGACCCCGTCGGTGGTCGCTAATTCCCCTCCAAAACCAAAACGGCGGCGTTTTTGCTCCGATATTTCCGCATCAATATCGATAGTTTGATCATCTCCAATGGTATCTGATTCGATCAATGCCACCGACCCAAAGGTACCGGTGCGACGCAATCGGGTTGCCGTTTTTTTCAGATCTTCAGGTGAGAATACTTTGCCTTCTGGAAGGCCGGCAATCTCAATAATGCGTTCGGTGCGCACTTCGCGATTGCCATTCACAATCAGCTCGCCAAATTTCAACTTTGGGCCGGGCGCCACTTGTAACGCCGCGTTAAGAGTCGAATTGCGGTGATCCGCTGTTATCTTTTGCGATGCAATCTTCGCTTTGGCATACCCCAGATCGCGCCAGCCGGAAACTGCGGCTCCGGACGCTGCGCGAAGCGCTCCCAACGTTGCATTCGTGCCCGTTTGAAAATCCTCCGGTATTTCGGTGTCGGGGGCAAGCGGATCAATCCGCGCCGTCCCAAACCGGAATTTCGGCCCGGTTTGGATCCGAATCCGAGCGGCCCCTACATTAGGTGGCGCCCCGATTGGCGAAATGCCTCGCGCCTCGCGCCCATCCAGTTTGATGCTGATGGTTGGACCGAAATACCCCTTATCATATAGCACCGACAGCAAACGCGAATAGTCGGCTTGAGCCGATGAAACAACTTCGTTTGATTCAACTTTTTCCGCGTTCGATTGTTCAACGAGCAACGACGATTGCTCAAGCAGGACCTTAAGGTCTTCTGGGGAGTTTCCTTCAAAGGTTACAGTCAGAGCCATTGCAGTTTGAACAGACAGCAGCATAGCCGTCGCCAATCCAAGGAATTTTCGGCTGGCCCAGATCAAACCGTCGCGGTCCTCAGAATCTGAGAATCCTTCCAATCCAGACCAAACGGCGATTGAACCATGGGCCAATCAAAACTGTTCACGCTGTAACCTCACAATATCAAACTGCGGTAGATATGCCTTATCCCCAAGCAGGGCTGCAATGTTTGAATTGGTATATCCACCGAAAACATTGTGTTTCGCTCGGTTGGGCGCCGATGGTCACAGACATCTGGCTTTGTCTAAACCTCAGCAAGTCATTTTGATGAATAATCAGCGATTCCCCAATTGTTGATCAAGACGCTTTTCTCTTGGCCTGAACGGGTCAGACTGGCACAAGTCGCCAAGGCAACAGGCTAGGCTTCAGAAATGCAACGCACTGCACTTGTAACAGGTTCCGCTGGCTTCATCGGCTATTTTACTTCCAAGGCGTTGCTAGAGACCGGCTGGCGCGTGGTCGGGCTGGACGCGATGACAGACTATTATGACGTGGTACTTAAACAACGCAGGCATGCAATGCTGTTGCAGTCACCTGGTTTTACTGCGGTACACGCACGTTTGGAGGAACCCGGCACACTGCTGGAACTGTTCAAAGAGCACAAATTCGATGCCGTCATCCACCTTGCAGCGCAGGCAGGCGTAAGGTTCTCGATTGACGAGCCACGCAGCTACGTACAGGCAAATCTAGTTGGTACCCTAGAACTTCTTGAGGCAGGGCGCGCCTTTCCGCCTGCGCACATGCTGTTGGCGTCAACTTCATCAGTATACGGCGCAAACACTCAGATGCCCTACAAGGAAACCGATCAAACGAACCGGCAAATGTCGTTTTATGCCGCGTCCAAAAAGGCAACGGAAGTGATGGCCCATTCCTATGCCCATCTTTACGACCTTCCAATTACGATGTTCCGGTTTTTTACGGTCTATGGGCCATGGGGCCGCCCTGACATGGCGCATTTCAAGTTCACCCGCGCCATATTAAGCGGAGAACCTATTGATATTTACAACCACGGCAGGATGCAGCGTGATTTCACCTATATAGATGATCTGGTAGCTGGCATATGCGCCCTTATTGATGCAACGCCAAAGCGTCCTGATGAGTATGAAATCGTCGCTGAAAGCGATAGTCTTTCTGCCGTCGCTCCCTACCGCGTGGTGAATATCGGAAATGGCACGCCAGTTGAACTGATGACGTTCATTGCGGCAATCGAGACCGCCATCGGACGAAAGGCGGTAAAGAGGTTTTTGCCGATGCAACCCGGCGACGTCCCAGCGACTTGGGCGGACGCCACACTTTTGCAAACTTTGACTAAAGAACGGCCTAAAACTCCGATTGAAATCGGCATTAAGGCGTTCGTTGATTGGTACCGGGACTACTATTGCGTTTGACAGGTGCGTTCCAAACTTATTTCTACGCGACACATCCGAGTTACATCAGCTTACCGCTGTAAGTTTTAGGCAGCGTGGCTCGCAGTTATATCCCATTACCGAATTGCGGATAACCCGGCGCACCGCAGCGGCATTGTTGGCCTCAATAGCGGCCGACAAATCATGCAGCATTCGGGCAACTTCGAGCTGCGAAGACGCTGTTTCTATTGCGCTCATGATCTTTGGATGCGGGGTCTTCATTGCACGTGCACCGATAAACATTTCTTCAAATAGCTTTTCTCCAGGTCGTAACCCAATGTAATTAATCTCTATATCCCCGTTTGGATTGTTTGCGTCGCGAACGCTCAAGCCGGACAATTCGACCATCCGTTTCGCAATATCAAGGATGCGAACCGGTTGACCCATCATCAGAATGAAGACTTCGCCGCCGACGGCGTAAGCTCCGGCGAGCAGGACCAACCTGGCCGCTTCGGGAATGGTCATAAAATAACGCGCCACATCAGGATGGGTCAGCGTAATCGGGCCGCCAGCTTTGATTTGCTCGCGAAACAAAGGGATCACTGAACCCGAAGATCCAAGAACATTACCGAACCTGACCATAGAAAACAGGGTGAACTTTGATCGTGCTTGCCTGTCTTGGATGATCAATTCCGCCAAACGCTTGGTCGCACCCATAACGTTGGTTGGCCGCACTGCCTTGTCGGTCGATATCAGCATGAATCGCCTGACACCGGTCGCAATAGATGCGTCTGCCATAACCTGCGTTCCGATTACATTGTTATGCGCGCCAGAGACCTCATTGTTTTCCATTATTGGTACGTGCTTGTAAGCCGCAGCATGCAACACAATGTCGGTCTCTTCTGCACGCAATACCGCAGATGCGCACGCGCCATCGGTCACAGAGGCCAATACCGCCACCAATTTGACCCCGTTTGCATTAGCCTCAGGCCGCAACTCGCGGTCAATCTCATAGAGTGCGCTTTCAGAATGCTCGTACAGAACCAGTCGACGCGCTTTGGCCTTAACCATTTGCCGCGCCAGTTCGGACCCGACCGAGCCCCCGGCCCCTGTAACCAGAACTGACTGGCCCTGATAAGTCTGTGTGATCATCGGGAGGTCCAGATCAACCTTATCGCGCCTCAGGAGATCATCTGCAGAGATATTGCCGAGACCTCGGACGAGGTTTCTTGCCGTCAAGATGTCGGCGTAAGATGAGATGTCGCTTACGTTCACATTGAGTCGGAGAAGTCCCTCATGCAAGTGTTTGCGTTTTTCTTGCGAGATAGAAGGCATTGCCAAAAATACCCGTCCGATATTGCCCAAGGCTAAGGCGCGTTCCAAAGCCTCGTATGGTTTTACGCGAACCCCACCGATGACCAGACGCTGTTTTGCGGGGCTGTCGTCGGCAATAAAAACCGGATTATAATTTTTCGATGTCGTTAGTGCGGCAAACAGCTGCAAGCCCGCATCTCCTGCCCCATGAATCGCGACTTGAGAGTCGTCAGAAGGACTTTCTCGAAACACGTGACAAAGTCCGGTCCAATATGATCCGACAGCAACAGCAAACAACAACACCGTGAAACCCAAGTAAATGCTTGGTCCGCCTGCGCCCGACAAAGTAGCACTCTGCAGAACAAATATCCCAATCAAAGCGATGCCCATCACTGCTGCGCAAGCAACTATTAAAGCCATGACACGGCGCAGCGGGGCAACGAAGGAGGCGTACATTAACTAATCCGCTTTCGGGTCATTCTTGCCCAGCACGATCTTCAGGGAAGGTTTGGTTTATCCGGGCCAAGTAAAATGTTAACCACACTCTTTTCTAAATTCTGGTTAACAAGCGCGGCAGACTCGGCAAAAACTACACAGTTTCCCAGCCGCGCAGATCACCGAAATCGCCGTCGCGCCCAAGTCGACGTCTGGACATCTCTCAAAACCAAGCCAATTATTTTGGTTTCAGGAGAAATCATGCCATTCACCCGTTTTGCAATATACTATACCCCACCTGACGGGCCATTTGCCGACTTTGGAGCGCATTGGTTAGGATGGAATGTTGCGTCGGGCTTAGCGGTTGACCACATAAGTCCCTATGGCTTTCCCACACCGATTGATCAAATAACAGAAACGCCACGGCGGTACGGTTTTCATGCAACGCTGAAGCCACCGTTTCGCCTCGCAACGGACCAACCAGTCGAAGCGTTGTGCCAAGCACTGAACACTTTTTCCTCAACTCAGAAACCCGTCAATTGTGAAGGTCTTCACATAGTCGCATTGGGGTCCTTTCTGGCACTTGTCCCGCTCGGCAATGCCAGCGGGCTGAACAGGTTGGCTGCGAGAACCGTCCGCGAACTAGACAGGTTTCGCGCGCCTCCATGCCCCCAAGAACTAGTGCGGAGACGCAAACACCACTTGTCGCAGGCACAGGAATCCAATTTATCCCGTTGGGGTTACCCCTATGTGATGGATGAGTTTCGCTTTCACATGACCTTGACGGGAAAACTCTCAAAGTCAGATTTGCGCGCAACGCAATCTGCACTAGAACCCATAACAGGCCCGCTGATATCGCAACCATTCAACATTCGCGACCTTACACTGGCGGGTGAGGATGAACGAGGAATGTTTCGCCAAATCCAACGATTCGACTTGGCTGCTTAACAATGAAGAATGGGCAGGCCCTGCTGGACCTTTTACTCGTAGGCGCGATATAGCAGATTGAACAATTCCTGTTTGCCAGCAAGGTGCCCATACTCATGTCATTTGACCGATCCCTGAAAATCGCCCCGTCCATCTTGTCCGCAGATTTCGCCAATTTTGGAAAGGAATGCGAGGCGATAGAGACACAGGGTTGCGACTGGGTACATGTAGACGTGATGGACGGCCACTTCGTACCCAATATCACCTTTGGCCCAGCAACTTGTGCCGCTATCCGGCCCCACATCAAGGGTGTAATGGATGTGCACCTGATGATTGCACCAGTTGATCCCTATGTCGATGCGTTTGCCAAGGCCGGCGCGGATGTCATCACGGCTCATGTCGAAGCAGGCCCACATGTTCACCGCACGATGCAAGCCATTCGTGCCAGCGGGGCCAAGGCTGGAATTGCGCTTAATCCGGCGACACCGGCCAGCGCTATCGAATACCTGCTTGATATGGTTGATCTGGTTTGTGTGATGACGGTGAACCCCGGATTTGGCGGGCAAAAGTTCATTCATTCTCAGGTCGACAAAGTCCGCCAGTTGCGCACCATGATTGGAGATCGGCCTATTCACATCGAAATCGATGGGGGGGTTGATCCCAATACCGCACCGTTGGTGGCCAAGGCTGGTGCCGATGTACTTGTGGCCGGATCCGCCGTGTTCAAAGGAGGGTCGGTGCAAAACCCGGACGCTTACGGCCGAAATATTCGATCCATAAGAGATGCTGCGGTTGGGGTTTACGCCTGAAGCGTTTCAGGGTTGGCTTGCTCTGAGCCGCAGTATTACCAAACCAAGATTTCGGCCAGCCGGTTCTAAATGAGTAAAGGCACCCGCCAATAACGCAACAACTTTAGCAGCATCAATGAACTTGAAGACGGGTCTGTTCAGACCGAGCCGCCTTACTTGCCGTCACCGATTGACGCAGAGTGCACCTTGGCTATTGATCCCATCTACAATGGCGCTAACATCCGCAAATCAGAAAATGCAATGATCTGATCAAACAATAAACTGGGAGAAAACTATCCAAATGGAACGACGCAAATTTTTGGCCGGCGCTGCAATCGCTGGCACGACTACCGCGCTGGCATCGCCTTCAGTTGCTCAGGGCATCACAGAAATGGCCATTGTCTCGACATGGCCTCGTGACTTCCCGGGTCTCGGCCTTCCTGCGCAACGCCTCGCTGCACGCATCGAAGAACTGACAGATGGCGAGATCAAAGTAAGCTATTTTGCTGCCGGCGAACGTGTTGGCGCATTCGACAGCTTTGACGAAGTTGCGTCAGGCAACGCACAAGGCTACATCGGTGCTGATTATTACTGGACAGGCAAGCACTCTGGTTGGGCACCGTTCACTGCTGTCCCGTTCGGACTGACCTACACAGAAATAGATGCCTGGATCAAATTTGGTGGCGGTCAAGAGCTTTGGGATGAGCTGGCTGGCAGCTTTGGCCTCAAGAACTTCGCCATGGGCAATACCGGCGTTCAGATGGGCGGCTGGTTCAACAAAGAAATCGAAAGCGCTGACGACCTGAAGGGTCTGAAAATGCGCATTCCGGGCCTTGGCGGCGACGTGCTGACCAAACTCGGCGCATCAACGGTTTCGCTTCCAGGCGGCCAGATTTACGAAAATCTGGTTTCTGGCGCCATCGACGCGACTGAATGGGTTGGTCCCTACAACGACTATTTCATGAAGTTCTACGAGGCAGCCAAATACTATTACTTCCCTGGCATGCACGAGCCCGGCGCGCAGCTCGCACTGGGTATGAATGCGTCCTGGTGGGGAGGCCTGTCAAAGAACCACCAGAACATTATTCACGCAGCGTGTAACGAGGAAAACGCGCGGACAATGGCGGAAACCAATGCCAATAATGGTGAGTATCTGAATCGCCTGATCAACGATCATGGTGTCGTCCTTAAGGAATTCAACGACGACATCTATGAGAGCTTTGGCGAAGCTGCGGAAGAGGTGTTTGAAGAAGCGCGCGACCACTCTGAACTGGCTGCGCGCATCTACGACGCGACCCTGAAAGCCCGCGGCGAAATTGGTGCGTGGACTGCCCTTTCTGACACGGCATATGTGCAGAAACGGAACAACGTTCTGGGGGGTTAAGGCCCAAGTAGAAATAGACAATCCTGGCCGGGGCGGGCAACTGCCCCGGCTATTCTAAATGAGGTGACGTCAAAACAGCGTTGCCCGAAAACCTGCGGGGCATGGGGATGACATCCACACCAGATGAACATTCAGGACGAGTATTTTCCAACACCACTTTTATTCGCGCATTGGGTTGGTCAAACTTGGCCGCCATGTTTATTTTCCTTATAAACAACTTCGCGACATTTTGGGGGGGCCTGCCTGGCCCATCCTTCAGCGGTGGCAGTGTCGCGGTTCTTCAGGCATTGGCGTACCCCCTTGCAATGGCACTCGCAGTTTTTTTGGTCGTTCGAAGTCCTGATCGCGGCTTGCGCGACGACAGTGCCCGAATATCGGACATGAATACTTTCCTGATCCGCGCCGCCTTCTGGATTGTCCTGATTGTGGGCGTCGTCGATCTTGTTATTTCGTTTCTTCGGGTTGAGGAATATCTCGACAGTTTCGTTGGCGAAGAACTCGCTCGCTCTCTTGCGCGGGCCAATTTTCGTGGGCCTTACGTTCACGTACCGCTCATGGCAATCGGCGTCCTGATTGCTTGCTTCACCCGAACCCTTGGGTTTCATTGGCTCGCACTGCTAATCGTGATTGCCGAACTTCTCATCGTTTTTCTGCGCTTCATATTTAGTTACGAGCAGGCATTCATGGGGGATCTGGTCCGCTTTTGGTACGGCGCGTTATTTTTATTCGCCAGTGCATTTACCCTGCTCGAAGAAGGTCACGTCCGGGTGGACCTTTTGTATGCGGGTTTCAGAAAACAGACAAAGGGCTGGGTAAACGCCATGGGCACCATATTCATGGGCATAGCGCTATGCTGGACAATCCTAATCCTTGGCATGGGGCAAAAGACATCCATTATCAACTCGCCGGTGCTAAACTTTGAAACAACGCAGCAAGGATTTGGCCTCTACGTAAAATACATGATGGCAGCGTTTCTCGCGATTTTTGCGATTTCAATGATGATCCAGTTTGTAAGTTACCTGATGGCGGCTGTCGCCGACTATCGTGGCGAAGACGGCAGTTATGAACCTTCTGGCACGGAGGTTCACTGATCATGGAACTCGTATTCTTAGCCGTTCTCGTTATCCTGATGGCCACAGCACTCGGCTCAGGTTATCCGGTGGCTTTTTCACTTCCGGGCGCGTCCATTCTGACTATTCTTCTTGCCGCTAGCTGTGGATACATATTTGCAGGCAATACTGATGCCTTCTTTGCACAGGGTGGTCCATCGCAATGGCTTAGTGCCGGGGTAACCAATCTACGCGGCGTTTATTGGGAACCAGAACGAGATACATTGATCGCGATCCCATTGTTCATTTTCATGGGCATCATGTTGCAGAGGTCGCGCATCGCCGAGGATCTTTTGATCACGATGGCACAGTTGTTTGGCCCTGTTCCTGGTGGCCTTGGGATATCAGTTGTATTTGTGGGTGCTCTACTAGCCGCAACAACTGGTATTGTTGGTGCGACGGTGGTCGCAATGGGCCTCATTTCGTTACCGGCGATGCTGCGCAACAACTATTCCCAATCGCTCGCAACCGGCACGATTGCGGCCTCGGGCACATTGGGTCAGATCATCCCCCCTTCAATTGTATTAATCATTCTTGCCGATCAGCTTGCCAGTGCAGCGGACCAGGCCGGTACAATTCGTAAATCGCTCTACAAAGAGGCTACAGGCGAATTGACAATGCCTTCCACCTTTGACGTTGTCTCAACCAGTGCCGGGGAGATGTTTCTTGGCGCATTCGTTCCGGGGATCGTGTTGGTCGGCCTATACATGGCGTATATCCTGATTGCTGCTTTCTTACGCCCAGGCATTGCGCCGCCAGTGCCATTTTCAGGTAACTTTGACCGCGCATTTGCTGTTAAAGTGGTTGTTTCTCTAGTTCCGCCATTACTGTTGATATTTCTTGTTCTGGGCTCAATCGTTGGGGGTATCGCAACCGTCAATCAAGCCGGCGCCATCGGAGCGGCCGGCGCTTTGATCATGGCAGGCTACCGGCTGCACGACGGACAACCGCGCGCCTATTGGCCGGCCTTGCTCGCTATCGCAAGTTTGCTGGCCTTGGTGGCCATCATGTCGACGTTCGATACCAATATCAAAAATGTAAAAACGTCTCAGGACGCACTTGGAGTGACGCTCGCGATAATCGCGTCGCTCACCCTGATCTTCGCATTGATCTGGTCCGGCTGGCGTGCCTTCAAAATCGAGAACACGCTTGAAGGTGTCATGATTGAAACGGCCAAGACCACGTCGCTGGTTTTTATTATTTTGCTCGGTGCTGCGATGCTGACAGCCGCCTTTCGCGCCTTTGGAGGCGAAGAACTGGTCCGGCATTTTCTGGAAGGCCTTCCCGGCGGTTTCTGGTTCAAATTCATCGTTGTGATGAGCGTCATTTTCATTCTCGGCTTCTTTCTGGACTTCATCGAAATTGCCGTGGTCGTCGTTCCTATCGTTGCGCCAATTCTGCTGGCAGACCCGGAAGCCAACGTAACAGCAGTCTGGCTTGGCGTTATGATCGGCCTGAACATCCAGACTTCTTTTTTGACACCCCCCTTCGGATTTGCCCTGTTCTATTTGCGCGGTGTCGCACCTGCGGTGGTGAAAACCATCCAAATGTACAAGGGTGTCGTACCGTTCATCGGCCTGCAACTGTTAGCGCTTGTAATTGTTGCCTGGTCGCCACCTCTGGTCAATTACCTGCCCAATCGTGTTTCACTACTCTCTGATAATGCGCCGCCGCCGCGCAATCCAAAGCTCAGTTACTGTGTCGACCAATATGTTGGTCAACAAATCGCACTGCATGGCGCTTCGTTGATCGAAGGCGCAAATGCGGCGCAGAGTATTGATCTGTCAATTCTGCCTCGCAAACTGGCCAAAAACGTGTCCAGCAGTTTCGACAGCGTTGCAATCGCATTGGATGAACTGGCAGCGGCGAAAAATGCATCTGAGATGACGAACGCGGCTTCTGTTGAATTCAAACCCATTCACACCGATGTCCGGGCAATTCAGCGGGATATGCGCCGCATTGATGAAAGCATCCAAGAATTGACCATTGTTTTGGAGCGCACCCGCGATGACGAAGATGGCAACAAGACCAAAGCGTTGAATGAACGCATCGCCAGGCTGACAGCGGACCGTGATGCTATTGGCGAGGGTATTCCCGCGTCCTGGGATACGACCTATGACGCTTACGCCGATTTGCAGAAGGCAGAGGCCAACGCATATCGCTCTTATTCACGTAGCGCTGCGGATGCATATACACCCATCGCCGAACTTATGGCCACTTTCAACGCCGGCGAATCATTTCGCGCATTGAAGACACCGTTGATGGATATTCAAGCCGCCGTCGCGTCCTCTCCACCAGAGGATATGGTTGATCCGCTTAGCGACTTGTCCCGCTCTTTTGGTGAAATTCAAGGGGCTGACGACATTAAATCCCTCTTGTCCGATGCCCGTCGCAAGGTGAAATCAAAAACACCAGACAAGGACGCGGCACTGGAGTTGATCGCAGAAGCCATTGCAGAATTTAAAGCGCAAGAGGAGTGGCGCAGCGTCGGCGAAGTGGAAATTGCCCCAAAAATCGCGATGTATGAAGATTCACTCCGAACCACTCTTGGCATTCGCGAGCAATCATCGTTCACTCGTGAGCAAGCGTTATCAGTGGCTAGTTGCGTCTCCAATCACCGGGATATTTCACTGAGTTTCTAGTTTGGAAATCAATTGCATCGTGTTTTGCCAAACTCATTCGTGAAATAGCGATAGATCGTGGTGCTTTGCCAAACCCATGTTTAGATTTCGCCGCCCGGTCTGTTTTCGATGTCGACTGGGGCCGATCATCTGAATGTGAATTTTGTATCTCTGCCCGATCGTTTTCAGGAGCCGACTTAACCACCGACCATGTAAGGCATCAGGACTATTTCGTTTTCCTCTGAGATCGGTGTGAACCACGCATCGCGATAAATCACCCCATCGAGAGCGAGCGACACGCCGCGTTTGATTTGAGGACGTAATGCCGGGTATTGCTCAGCAAGCTGATCCACCAACTGTTTGAAATTGGTTGCGTCGGCTTCCACAAACTCCTGCCCATCCGCCAGGCTCCGCAACGACCCCCAAAGTTTAACTCGAACCATGTTACACCTTGGCTGAAGTGGCCTTTAGGATTCTGGGCGGCGACATTGGCAGTTCGGCCATCCGCACACCGGTCGCTCGCGACACAGCATTTGATATTGCTGCCAACGGCGGCACAATTGGTGTTTCGCCAACACCGCGCACCCCATAGGGATGCCCGGGGTTTGGGATTTCTAGAATAACTGTCTCGATTGGTGGCAAATCTGAAGCAACGGGAACGCGGTAGTCCAGAAACCCTGGATTTTGTAAGCGACCATCTTCGCCATAGATGTATTCTTCGTTCAGGGCCCAACCGATCCCCTGCACCGCACCGCCTTGCATCTGCCCTTCGACATAGTCGGGGTGAACAGCCTTTCCGGCATCCTGAAACACAGTGTAGCGCAATACAGTGGTCATGCCAGTTTCCGGATCCACTTCTAGATCTACGAGATGGACCCCAAAACTCACCCCGGCACCGTCGGCATTGCCCTCGTGATGACCCGCGATTGGGCCACCTGTGTTATCTGCCACAGCAGCAATATCAGCCAATGTCATAGGATCAAAATCGCCAGCGTTTGGTCCTGATGGCTTTGCTGCTCCATCTTCCCAGATCACAGCCTCTTCATCGATACCCCAAATTTTGGCGACACGTGAGCACATCTCCTTGATTGCCGCCCTCGCAGCCTTGATCGTGGCAAGGCCTACAGCAAAGGTCACACGGCTCCCGTCAGTAACATCATTGAAACCAATGGAATTCGTGTCGGTGATAACCGTACGGACCTTATCGTAGGATATACCCAGTTCCTCGGCCGCCATCATAGATATCGACGCCCGTGATCCACCAATATCGGGATTTCCTTCGACGACGCCAATAGTTCCATCTGAATTCAGATGCAGCGAGACCGAAGTGTTTCCGCCAAAATTGAACCAGAAGCCACACGACAGACCACGACCCTGGTTCACACCCAGCGGCGCAGAGTAATGAGGGTGCGCCTTGGCCGCCTCGAGGGTCGCAACAAGCCCAATGTCATTGAATGTCGGCCCGTACGAGGACAATGTTCCCTTCCGGGCCGCATTCTTTATCCGGACGTCCAATGGATCGAGACCAAAGTTCTGACAAAGTTCGTCCACAACACTCTCGATCGCATAGATCGCCACTGGGGCGCCCGGTGCGCGATAGGCCGCTTCTTTTGGACGATTGGTCATGACATTCCAGCCCAACGTTTGAACCGCCGCAAGATCGTAGGCCGCAAATGCGGACTGTGCACCAAACTCAACTGTCCCATTCGGATAGGCCCCGCCCTGATAGCGCAAATTGGCTTTACCTGCTGTGATCCTCCCATCGCTTGTCATGCCAATCTTAACGTCCATTGACGAAGAAATGGTGGGGCCGGTCGCGCGGAACACTTCGTCACGTGACATAGTGATTTTCACGGGTTTGCCTGCTTTTCGCGATAGTGCCAACGCGACCGGTTCGATAAAAACTGTCGTCTTACCACCAAAGCCGCCACCGATTTCCGATGCCGTTACCCGCAATTGACTGGCCTGAATCCCCAATAGTTCGGCGCACATGGTCCGCACATTGAATTGGCCCTGCGTACAACACCAAAGTTCACCACGACCATCTGCCCCCAAAGACGCCAAACATGCATGAGGCTCTATGTAGCCCTGATGAGTTGCCGCGGTCTTGAAGGACCGTTCAATGATTTTGTCAGCCTTTGCAAACCCCGCCTCAAGATCGCCATGCCCAAACTCGAAGTGACTGGTGACATTCTGCGAATATCCCTCAGCGACCGTTTCATCCGCGCGACCCTCGTGAACCACTGGCGCGTCGGGTGCCATGGCGGCATCAACGTCTGTCACGTGAGGCAAAACTTCGTAGTCCACCTTGATCAACCGCAATGCAGCCTTTGCGGTTGCCTTATCAGTAGCTGCCACGGCAGCGACTGCATGCCCGTCGTAAAGCGCTTTTTCGTTGGCCAGACAATTGTCGCCAATATCAGCAAAAAAATTGTCTTCTGGCCGCGACAGATCAGCAGAGGTCACAATGGCTTTGACGCCTTTGAGCGCCATCGCACCTGTTGTATCGATGGACAGAATGCGCGCGTGTGCATGTGGGCTGCGTAAAATCCGCCCATGCAACATACCGGGCGCTGAAATGTCAGCGCCATAACGTGCCTTGCCCGTGACTTTGTCTACGCCGTCTGGGCGCGTCACTCTTGTTCCGACAATTTTAAAGTCGCGTTGAGCGTCAGAATCCAGTGCCATTTTACGCGCTCCTCATTTCTGCAGCGGCAATCTGCACCGCTTTGACGATCTTGTCGTAACCAGTGCACCGACAGAGGTTGCCCGCCAGCCAGTATCTGATTTCGGTATCTGACGGATCCGGGTTTCTCTCTAGCAATGCTCGCGTGGCGACCAGAATACCCGGGGTACACACGCCACATTGAAGCGCGGCCTTTTCAATGAAAACGCGCTGCAACACATGCAGGTTGTCACCGACCGCCATGCCTTCGATCGTTTCGATTTCAGCGCCGTCCGCCTCTGCCCCTAACACAAGGCAGGAACAAACCAATCGCCCATTCAGCGTTACGCTACACGCACCGCAATCCCCTGTGCCACAACCTTCTTTGGCACCGGTAAGATCCAAGCGATCCCGCAACACGTCCAGTAGTGTTTCGTCCGAACCGCAGATGAACTCTTTTTCGTCGCCGTTTACTGTTGTTGAAATATGTAGGTTCTTCATGATTTACCTCCGGCCCGCGCATAGGCAATCTTGGCAGCTCTCTTGGCAAGAACCCCTGCAGTTCTAGTGCGAAACTCAACCGTTCCGCGTTTATCGGTAATTGGAGTGCAGGCGGCCTCAGTTGCCTTTACCAAGGCATCGAGCGAATCTGTGCCCAACCGAGTTCCAACCAACGCAGCACCGGCTTCCTCGACTAGCAGCACTGTTGGAGCGACCGCGCCGAGCGCGACACGCGCATTCGTGCACACTCCGTCACCATCCAGTTCCAAACTGACGCCGGCTGCAGCCACCGCAATGTCCATCTCGGTCCGGGGGATAAAACGCAGATATGCATCCGATGCATTGGGCGCGCGCGCCGGAAGAAATACCGATGTGATAATGTCGCCCTTGGCCAAAGATGTACGGCCAGGCCCTACTGGAATATCAAGAATTGAACATTCGCGTACACCGTTTACGCCGTGAATTCGCACAGTTGCATCAGCGGCAACAAGCCCGGGCACGCTGTCCGCCGCGGGGGAGCCATTGCACAGGTTACCGACCATGGTTGCCCGGCCCTGAACCTGTGTCGATCCAATAAGTTCAAGCCCTTCGACAACGCCCGGCCACATGGCACGAACGCCATCATCCTCGCCCAATTGCGCGCCGGAAACCGCAGCACCGATCCTGTACCCACCGGCTTCGGAACTGATGCTGCGCATTCCGCCAATATGCTTTAGATCAACAATCAGGTCGGGTTCTACCATCTCTGACTTCAGCTGAACCAAAACATCGGTGCCGCCCGCCAAGATACGGGACAGCCCTTCTTCATTGCTGAGCAGATCAGAAGCATCCTTTAGCGTTTCAGGTCGTTCATATCTCATGTTTACTCACCCGGCTCTTTCCAGTTTTTCTGCTGTGAGGGCTGGCAATGGCTTTGACCATGTCACTGCAATTGGACGCACTATCGCAACAGAATGAACAACTGTCACGTTTTTCGCAACACCTACACAGCAGGAGCGAACTCAAAAAAACTCAGGTGTTGAACAAGAAATGCAATACGTCCCCGTCCTTGACGATGTAACTCTTGCCCTCAGCCCGCATCTTGCCTGCCTCTTTTGCCGGTTGTTCACCGCCCAGATCGACAAAATCGTCGTATGCAATGGTTTCTGCCCGAATGAACCCTTTTTCGAAATCGCCGTGAATGACACCAGCAGCCTTTGGTGCCGAGGTGCCTTGGCGAATTGTCCAGGCGCGCGCTTCTTTTGGACCGACTGTAAAATACGTTTCCAGATGAAGCAGATCGTATCCGGCACGAATTAATCGATCGAGCCCTGCTTCCTCCAAACCCATTTCAGTTAGAAACATCTCAGCCTCTTCAGGCTCGAGTTGGCTAATCTCTTCCTCGATCTGGGCCGAAATGATGACATGCGCATTGCCCTGCTCAGCTGCCATCTCTGCAACTGCTGTAGCATGAGCATTTCCTGATGCCGCCTCTGCCTCGCCGACATTGCAGACATAGAGAACCGGTTTGGACGTCAGCAACTGTAACATCTTCCATGCTTTGACGTCCTCGGCATCCACCTCGACAACGCGGGCGGGCCGACCGTCTTCCAACACATCTAACGCAGATTTTAACAATCGTTCTTGCAACAATGCCTCTTTGTCTCCGCCACGCACCTTGCGCACCAGCCCTTGCAGTCGTTTTTCGATGCTTTCAATGTCGGCCAACATCAGTTCGGTTTCGATGGTTTCTGCGTCCGAAACCGGATCCACGCGGCCCTCTACATGGGTCACGTCACCGTCTTCAAAACAACGTAATACGTGGGCGATTGCGTCAACTTCGCGGATGTTCGCCAAAAACTGATTTCCCAACCCTTCCCCTTTAGAGGCGCCTTTAACCAGTCCCGCAATGTCCACAAAGGTCATCCGCGTCGGAATAATCTGCTTGGAACTTGCAATCGCTGCCAACTTATCCAACCGCGCATCGGGCACAGCCACTTCGCCCACATTCGGCTCAATCGTGCAAAACGGGAAGTTGGCCGCCTGCGCTGCTGCTGTGCGGGTCAATGCATTAAACAAAGTGGATTTGCCGACGTTTGGCAGCCCCACAATTCCCATTCTAAAGCCCATGGTGGCCTCCGTAGATACAATTGGGCCGCTTCTAGTGTGGGTCTTGCAGCGACGCAAGCGCAGGCACCCGTCGATGACCCATTGATTTTCGCGCCGACATTGGGCATTCGGGTCTGAATGTTCAAAAAGGCCCTGATATGACCCGCATTGACGCCAAATTCGCTGAACTTTCTGCCGCCGGTAAGAAGGCATTTGTCTCTTATGTCATGGCAGGTGATCCCAACTATGAAGCTTCATTGGAGATCGTTCGCGGTCTGCCAGCCGCCGGCGTGGACATCATCGAATTGGGTCTTCCCTTCACTGATCCGATGGCTGACGGCCCCACTATACAATTGGCCGGGCAGCGCGCGCTCGAAGCCGGTATGACCTTGCAAAAGACACTTGATCTGGCTGCCGCGTTCCGAGAGCAGGACGACACCACGCCGATTGTGTTGATGGGATATTACAACCCGATCTATAGCCGGGGCGTGGAAAATTTCCTGAATGACGCAAAGGCTGCGGGCATCGACGGTCTGATTATCGTGGACTTGCCGCCCGAGGAAGATCCAGAATTGTGCATCCCAGCGCAGGAGGCGGGGCTGAATTTCATCCGCTTGGCCACGCCAACTACCGATGACGACCGACTGCCCCGTGTGCTTCAGAACACTTCAGGCTTTGTGTACTATGTGTCGATTACCGGCATCACGGGTGCGGCCGAAGCATCGGCAGGCGACGTCGGACCTGAGGTAGCGCGAATAAAGAACTCTACAGAGCTGCCGGTTGTCGTGGGTTTTGGGATCAACACGCCCGAAAAGGCGCGCGCGATCGCGACGGTCGCTGACGGTGCAGTCGTCGGGTCGGCGATTGTCTCAAAAATCGGCGCCGGGGAATCCCCGGCAGACGTATTAGCGTTCGTTAAGTCCCTTTCAGACGGAGCTCACTCTGTCTAAAGTCTGCACCTCTTAATCTTGAACTATTTAATAGCGATTGCTTAGGGCACTTGGGCATCTGTCCTTATTGACTCAAATGAACGATCCGCAAAAGGCTTCTCAATAGACCGCCCGTTCTTTTAGTCGCGTTGCCTAAGACTTGGCGAATTGGTAATGACCTCTTACCAATATGATCGAGTGGTTCACAAACATGCCTGCCATCACCAACATCGACGATCTCAAAAGCGTTTATGAGCGCCGCGTGCCAAGGATGTTTTACGACTACGCCGAATCGGGCAGTTGGACTGAGCAGACATTTCGCGAAAACTCATCGGATTTTGATCAGATCAGACTGCGTCAGCGTATTGCCGTCGATATGACCGGTCGAAGCACCGCAGGCCAAATGGTAGGGCAAAACGTCGCGATGCCCGTCGCACTCGCCCCGGTTGGATTGACTGGTATGCAAAGTGCCGATGGTGAGATCAAGGCAGCGCGCGCGGCCGAGACATTTGGCGTTCCATTCACCCTTTCAACGATGTCGATTTGTTCGATCGAAGATGTCGCCGAAAATACATCGAAGCCATTCTGGTTTCAGGTTTACACGCTGAAAGACGATGACTTTATGGGGCGTCTGATCGAGCGAGCCAATGACGCGGGTTGTTCTACGCTGGTCATCACCGTGGATCTGCAAATCATGGGGCAGCGGCACAAGGACATCAAAAACGGACTGTCGGCGCCCCCCAAGCTGACACCCTCTTCTATCGTCAACATGGCGACCAAAGTCCGCTGGGGTCTAGGTATGCTGGGTACAAAGCGAAGGTTCTTTGGCAACATTGTCGGGCATGCCAGCGGCGTCAGCGACCCCTCGTCTCTTTCAAGCTGGATCGCCGAGGCGTTTGACCCTGCTCTCAATTGGAAGCGCATAGAACAGCTAATCGCGATGTGGGATGGGAAAGTCATTCTAAAAGGTATTCTTGATGTTGAAGATGCAAAAATGGCTGCAAAGGTCGGCGCCGACGCCATCGTTGTTTCCAATCACGGCGGTCGACAGTTGGACGGCGCGCTTAGTTCCATCCGAATGCTGCCGTCGATCATGGATGCAGTAGGCGACCAAATTGAGGTACATCTTGATAGCGGCATCCGCTCGGGTCAGGACGTGTTAAAGGCGCTCGCCATGGGGGCGACTGGCACCTATATCGGGCGCGCATTTGTCTACGGACTGGGTGCGATGGGTCAGGAAGGCGTTCAAAAAGCGCTTGAGGTTATTCACAAGGAACTTGATACGACAATGGCGCTGGTTGGACAGCGCGACGTCAAAAACCTAAGTCGTAAAGACCTACTCATCCCCGAAGACTTCGAAGGACACTGGCAAGACTGAATTCCGCGCGCGAGAACTACTTGATGTTGATCTTTTCCGACCTGAAACTGGCATATCTTGCCGTTCCCAAGACTGGGTCGACGGCTGTTGAAATGGCGCTGAAACCTCGTGCTGATATCATTTTCTCTAAACGGCGGAAACATATTAACGCTCAACGTTTCCACACCAGGATAGCACCATTTCTATTGAACACCTTTGATTTGGTGCCGGAACGTGTGGCGGTCATCCGCGACCCTGTCGAACAGATACGAAGCTGGTACAAATACAGAAACGGCCCTCGCCAAATGGATACCACGCGGGGAACACATGGATGCAGCTTTGACGAATTCGTTTTGGCTGTCATTTCAGACAATCCGCCGGATTTTGCTGGAATTGGTAACCAATACAAAATGTTGACATCGGGTAATCTGACCAAAGACGGGCGCGTTCTGGTGCACCACCTGTTTGCTTATGAAAGCCAACCGCAATTTCTCAGTTTTCTCAACGACCGGTTCGAAAAAGAGGTCGTTTTGAAACACAAAAATGTTTCTCCGATCACAAGCGCGCCATTAAGCCCGAAAATCGAAGCTAAATTACGTGCCCATCGTGCTCGAGAATTCGCGCTTTACGACAGTGTTTTACAGGCCGGCGGGCATCTTAGAAGCGTTCTTGACGTCAGTTAAGCACGCCTGCTCGATACCAACCAAAAAGACCACTCGCCCCTCTTTTCAATGACTCAAAAGCGGTCTATACGCGCGTGTTCACGCGGGGCTACAGCCTTGGAGGAGTCCCGCCCTTACATAATGGAGAATTACATGGCTGGAGCAATCCCAGACTTTGAAGTTCAGGAACGCACGGGGACAGGCAAGGGCGCCGCTCGTCAGGCACGTCGTGCCGGAATGGTTCCTGGTATCGTTTATGGCGGTGGTGAAGACCCGGTCGCAATCAACGTCCCTTTCAACGCGCTATTGAAGCGGCTCAAGCAAGGGCGCTTTCTGTCGACCTTGTTCAACCTGAAGATGGACGGGCATGACGATGTTCGTGTTATTTGCCGGAACGTACAGCGTGATGTCGTCAAAGACCTGCCGACGCATCTGGATCTTCTGCGTCTCAAGCGCACGACAAAAATCAATCTGTTCATCCATGTTGATTTCATCAATGAAGAAGACTGCCCCGGCTTGAAACGCGGCGGCGTTCTATCAGTCGTGCGGCCCGAGGTTGAGTTGAAAGTGACTGCAGGTGACATCCCTGAAAATCTGACTGCCGATTTGACCGGTCTGGAAGTAGGCGACACAATCACCATTTCGGCGATTCAGCTTCCTGCTGGCGCAAAAACGACAATTGATCGTGATTTCGTAATTGCCAACATTTCTGCCCCATCGGGGCTTCGTTCGTCTGACAATGACGAAGAGGAGGATGGCGAAGAAGTCGCAGCAGATGAAGTGGAAGCAACCGAACAGTCCGACGACTGAAGCGGTACTTGTACTATTGGTATTAGAGTACGGGGCCTTCGGGCCCCGTATTTCGTTTTAGTGCCCTAGCTGATAAACCCAGCGCAACGCGACCCAGGAGAACAAGATGCGCCTGATAGTTGGCTTGGGAAATCCCGGCCCAAAATATGCGGGGCACCGTCATAATATCGGCTATATGGCCGTGGACCGGATTGCATCAGATCATGATTTTGGCCCGTGGAAATCTAAGTTTCAGGGCATGGTCAGCGAGGGCCGATTTGGCTCTGACCGGGCGGTTCTGCTCAAACCAGAAACCTTCATGAACAATTCGGGTCAGTCCGTTGGCGAAGCTATGAGATTCTATAAGCTTGCGCCGGAGGAGGTGGTAGTCCTGCATGACGAGATTGACCTCGCGCCGGGCAAGGTACGTGCCAAGATGGCAGGCGGTCATGCCGGCCACAACGGTCTTCGTTCTGTTCATGCACACATTGGTGAAACCTATGGGCGGGTTCGTCTGGGGGTCGGCCATCCCGGACATAAGGATCGCGTTCCCTCTTACGTCTTGCACGATTTTGCCAAGGCCGATCAGGCATGGCTTGAGGATGTGTTGACAGGGGTATCGGACGGGGCACCCTATCTCGCATCGGGCGACGATGGCAGGTTCATGAACGCAGTTGCCCTGCGGGTAAATCCACCGCGTTCGCGCGCGCCATCGAGCACAGACACAAAACCAGAAAAAGACCTCCCGAGTCCGGAACCTGAACCCGATAATCGTACCGCCCTGCAAAAACTGGCTGATCGCTTTCGATGACGCTGGCCGATGCATTTCTTTGCCAGGCACGATCTTGCGAGGCACTGGGCTCTCCATTCATGGCGCAACTGTTGCGATTACTTGCCCGTGATTGGCCGGAGGAAAGCAACCTGGGGAGAACCTGCACCAACTGGCCCGACAACGACCTTGGACCAGATGGGGCGTCGTTACCACTGCGGATTGCCGGTGGGCTGCATGCACTGGTTCTTACTGAACGTTCAGCTGAGCTTGCGGCGACTTATCCGCCAAACACGACCGACAAAAATTTGCTATCCACAACGGTTCTTGCTGCTTTAGACGAACACGAGTCTTTCCTGCTGGATTGGATACAAAACCCACCACAAACCAACGAAGTACGCCGTTGCGCCCCTTTGATCGCCACTGGTCATTGGCTGGCGGGGAGGTTTGACCTGCCCTTTGTAGTATCCGAGTTGGGGGCAAGTGCGGGCCTGAACCTCAATTGGGACCAATTCGCACTAAAAACTGACACCGGCACGCTTGGTCCGACAAAAGCCTGCGTTATCCTAAATCCCGAGTGGACAGGCACCATCCCGGCCCACAAGGAATTAACTGTCGCAGATCGGCGCGGCGTGGACCTGAATCCGTTGGACAGCAGAAATAAGGATCATACCCTACGTCTCCTGGCGTACCTTTGGCCAGATCAACCACACAGGAAAACTCTTACACGGGCGGCCATCGCTGCGCAGGCTGCAACGGTCGATCAAGGCGATGCCATCGAATGGCTTGAACGCCGGCTTCAAAAGATACCATATGGGCATATTCACCTGATATATCATACGATCGCATGGCAATATTTTCCAACGGAAGTTGCAAAACGGGGGGCTGAAGTGATCGAGGCCGAGGGCGCGCGCGCAACGCTTGGCAACCCATTGGCCTGGCTGGCCATGGAAAGTGACGGGAGCCCCGATGGTGCCGCGCTCATCCTGCGACTATGGCCCGGCAATCAGACGTTTCTTTTGGGGCGGGTTGATTTTCATGGTCGCTGGGTACGTTGGGTTGGACCAGCCAGATAATTCATCGCAATCAAGGGATTGCGCCCAACAGAACGCCATGATCTGTTAGTCTAGGAAGGGAAATTTGCATGCGTGTGCTTAGACGATGGCTTATTCGCGGTTTGTTGGCGCTCGTCCTGGCCGTCGTTGCAATTGGCATCTTTAAACGCGAAGAGATCATGCGATTGATGGCCGTGAATTCACTGTTCTCCGAAAGCAAAATCGTGCGCAACTTCAGCCACATGAACGATGCTTTCCTGTTTGTTGACATTCCCCGAGGGAATCTCGCCACATCCGAACTCCCTTATGGGCCAGACACTTCGCTTCCGCCCCGGGTTGATCAATGGATCAAAGATCGCGACGTGACTGCGCTTGTCGTGCTCAAAGGAGGGGAGATCGTGTTCGAGGAGTATTATCTTGGCACGACCGAGAAAGACCGACGGATTTCGTGGTCTGTCGCGAAGAGCTTCTTGTCTGCGCTGTTTGGTGTGTTGGTTGACGAGGGAGTGATCAACTCGCTTGACGATCCTGTCACGAAGTATGTTCCCGCTCTGATCGGCGGTGCTTATGACAGCACAACCATTCTCAATGTTCTTAACATGACGAGCGGGGTGGCTTTTGACGAAGATTATCTGGATTATAATTCGGACATCAACCGCATGGGCCGCGTTCTGGCTCTTGGGGGCCGCATGGATGACTTTGCGACCGATCTAAATGAAACCTTCATCGCGCCGGGCCAGCAATGGCAATATGTTTCGATAGACACACATGTATTGGGTATGGTGGTGCGCCGCGCAACTGGGCGCTCAATCCCCGACTTGCTTTCGGAGAAAATCATCGCGCCACTGGGATTTGAACAGGCACCTTATTATCTGTCGGATGGCGCGGGGGTGGCCTTTGTTCTGGGTGGGCTGAATATGATCACCCGCGACTACGCCCGTTTTGGCCAAATGATCCTTCAGAACGGTGAATACGGCGGGCAGCAAATCGTACCAGTTAACTGGATCAGGATTTCAACTGCGCCCACGGCACCGACGGCGCCGGGAAAACTGGGGTATGGATATCAATGGTGGGTACCAAAAGATGCATCTGTCGGCGAATTCATGGGGCGTGGAATCTATGGGCAATATCTCTATATTGACCAAGAAAAAGGTGTGGTAATTGCCACCAACGCAGCAGATCGTCGGTTTCGCGATCCCGGCATAACCGACCAGAACATAGCCGTTTTTCGCACCATTGCCGACAGTCTTTAGAGGACGCCGAAAATGCAGCCAGACGACAGTATCAACGTATTGGGTGGCCCACTACTGCTTTGCAGTTCTGAGCCAATGACCGGATTCTTCAGGGATGGGCACTGCAACACATGTGCACAAGACCAAGGTTCACATACGGTCTGCGCCGTCATGACGGCAGAGTTCCTCGCCTTTTCGAAATACGTTGGCAATGACCTCAGCACACCTCGACCAGAGTTTGGTTTCACCGGCCTCGAGGATGGTGATAGCTGGTGCCTGTGCGCATCGCGATTTCTGCAGGCACACGATGAAGGTTGCGCCCCAAAAGTGAATCTCGCCGCGACCCACAGAAGGGCTTTGAGCATCGTATCGTTGGAAATTCTCAGGCAGCATGCACACCAAAAGCAATAAAACCTATAGCGCATGGGTTTGCCGCACGGCAAAGCCTCAAGAAAATCGAATGCCCCACTTGTCGCAGCGTTCTGCATCCCGCTGATCGTAGATCTTCAAGGCTTCGGCAGCGTTCAATTGGAACTCATGCTCATTGTCCTCGCCAAGGGCGGTCAGTAACAGTGAATACCAAGCAGTCACACCTCCTCGAGGTGGCGCGTCGAATACTGGAAACACAGGATTACCGCCATTCTTACTAGTCCACTTATTTGCAAGCGCTGGATCCAACGCCATCGCACGCGCGATACTAATTGCATCCGCAGTGCCTTCAACCAACACCTTCAAGGCCTCGTCTCTTGTCCGAAATCCACCCGTAAGGGCGATCGGGATTGAGGTAATTTCTTTGGCGTGCTTGGCAAATTCAACGAAGTACGGTCCTGATGTGCATGTGCCGTCGGAACTGGAAGCTGCGCCGGGGAAATAAGTACCTCCGCTAACATCTATGATGTCGATGGAGGTCTGATCGAGCAATCTGACGACCTCAATCGCATCTTCGTTTGTCAGGCCGCCTCCTAGTTTGTCGGTAGAGTTGATCTTGATACCGATTGGGAACGACGGCCCAACCGCGCGCCGTACAGCGCCGATTACGTCTCCGATAACCTTAAAACGCCTCTCTATGTGGCCTCCATATGAATCGGTGCGCCGGTTGAATAAAGGCGACAGAAACTGACTGAACAAGAATCCGTGACCTGCATGAATCTGGACACCACCAAAGCCAGCCGACTTCGCCAAAACGGCAGCCTGTGCATAATTACTGGGCAGCTCATTGATTTCCTTCAACGTCATGCCTTCGCATTTGAGGCCTTCAACATCCAATGGGGACGGACCTTTTGGTTTGCTGATCGGCCCGTGCGCCAGAGCGCCTGCGTGACCAAGCTGCGGCCAGATATGGGCACCGTTTATTGACCCCTGTGTCGCGAGGGCCTGCAAGGCGGCCAGATCCGCGTCAGGCCCTAGTACTAGGTTGCCCGGTTTCTCAGGGTAATGTGGGACTGATTGGACTTCACCGATCAGCGATAAGGCCGCTCCTCCCTCTGCCCAACGTTCGTAGAGGCGCATCTGCTCCCTTGTGGGATTTCCTTCGCCATCACCGAGGGAATCTGACATGGCGGATTTGATCAGGCGGTTCTTCAGTTGAGCGCCGCATGGAAGAACTAGGGGCTGTCTCAACAAATCGATCGCACTCTGTTCATTCCGGGACATGAATCATCTCCATCGTAATATTTCGATATTTCGGTTTCATTAGGTAAAATTCTGTTTTCAAAACTCTCGCTCACTCGTTGCTAAGGTTTCAACAGTTCCTCTTGGACGGCATCAAGAAACGCTTGGATGTTTGCCTCGTCGCGGCAGTAGAACGTCCACTGGCCATGTCGTTCAGCCAAAACGAGACCCGCTTGCTTCAGCAGACCCATGTAATTTGAGACAGTTGACTGAGAGAGCTTTGCCTTTTCCTGGATGTAGGCGACGCAAACGCCGTCAAAATCTTCGTGCTCTGGCAAAGCTGGCGGAAAATTTGAGCGATCCTTGAGCCAAAACAGAATCTTGCGCCGAACGGGATTGTTCAAAGCAGAAATTGATTTCTCTAAGTCCATATATCGAAATATTTCGATATATGGGACAGTGCCAACCCGACTGATAAGACAATAGAGAGACTTGCCCGGAGGCCGGTGCGTGCTTACTTGTCAGAAACAGCTCCGCAAACGCCCATGACTGCCGCATAGCGCCAAATAAACGCCAGGCACGGGTGCAAACTTACTGCCCGGCATTTACCTCTACCTTCAGCGCCTTGGCGACGGTGAAGATATCCTTGTCGCCACGGCCACACATATTCATGCAGATCAGGTGGTCCTTTGGCAATTCAGGCGCAATCTTCATAACGTGGGCCAGCGCGTGACTTGGTTCCAAAGCAGGAATGATGCCTTCAAGCGAACAGCTCAACTGGAAAGCTTCCAGTGCCTCGACATCGGTGATCGATACATATTGCGCGCGACCGATATCATGTAGCCAGGAATGCTCTGGGCCGATACCGGGATAATCCAGACCTGCGGAAATCGAAAACCCTTCCAATATCTGCCCGTCGTCATCCTGCAATAAATAGGTCCTGTTGCCGTGCAGAACTCCGGGTCGCCCGCCGGTAAGGGAGGCGCAGTGCTCCATCTTTGCATTCACACCTTTGCCACCTGCCTCGACTCCGATGATATTCACTTCTTTGTCGTCCAGAAACGGATAAAACAGACCCATTGCATTTGATCCGCCGCCGATTGCGGCGATCAATGTGTCAGGGAAACGCCCCTCTGCCGCAGTCATCTGGTCGCGGACTTCTTTGCCGATGATTGACTGAAAATCCCGCACCATGGCCGGATATGGATGCGGGCCTGCCACCGTTCCGATGCAATAGAAAGTATCGCGCACATTTGTGACCCAATCCCGCAGCGCATCGTTCATCGCGTCTTTGAGCGTACCCCGCCCAGAGGTCACCGACACGACTTCTGCGCCGAGAAGGCGCATTCTGAATACGTTTGGAGCCTGACGTTCAACATCGTGAGCGCCCATGTAGACAATGCACTTGAGGCCAAACTTTGCGCAAACGGTTGCGGTTGCGACACCGTGCTGGCCGGCGCCGGTTTCCGCGATGATGCGCGTCTTGCCCATACGACGGGCCAAAATGATCTGACCCAGCACGTTGTTGATCTTGTGCGCGCCAGTATGGTTCAGTTCATCCCGTTTCATGTAAATTTTCGCGCCGCCCAAATGCTCCGTCAGTCGCTCGGCATAGTAGAGCGGGCTGGGGCGCCCTACATAATGGGTCCACAAATCATCCATTTCCGCCCAGAAACTATCGTCTGTCTTGGCCTTTTCGTATTCTTGCTCAAGGCTGAGGATCAACGGCATCAGTGTCTCTGAGACAAACCGCCCACCAAAATCACCAAATCGGCCATTTTCGTCCGGGCCCGTCATAAAGGAATTGAACAGATCATTTGCCATCGTGGCCTCCGCGTTCAGGTTAGATCGCGTTTATACCCGATGTGCGAAGGCGTAAAGCCAAGGCGCTGATAGAAACGGGCACTATCTGTTCGCGAGCCATTCATCGTCAGTTGCATGAGACGGCACCCGGCCGCCCTCGCCCTCATCTCAGCGTTCGCGATCATGGCCTCGCCGATCCCCTGACCACGTACATCACCTGACACACGAACGCTTTCAATCTGGGCACGCCGCGCTGCTCTGAGGGATAGTCCGCTGATAAATGTTAATTGAAAGGTCGCAATGATCTTTCCCGCGCATTCTCCGACGATCAATGTGTTGTTGCCTTCTTCATTCATGCGACAAAATGCATTTCTGTAATCTGACAGGTCGGCGCCTTCCCTATGGCTCCCCAAGCTATCATCGCGCAAAAGCGCGACGACCGCAGGCACATCTTCCAACTTCGCTTCGCGAAATTCGACCCTCATGCTGCTTGTGCTGCGGCGACAAAAGCCCGCATCAGATCATGATCTTTTTGTCCCGGCGCGCTTTCTATGCCTGAGCTCACATCGACCTGCCGCGCACCGGTCATTTTCACCGCTTCCGCCACATTATCTGGCGTCAGCCCTCCGGCAAGCATCCAGGGTACGGGCCAGCGTCTCCCAGCAATGAGCTCCCAATCAAACGCCAGCCCATTGCCGCCGGGCAACGGCGCACCTCTTGGCGGCTTTGCATCCACAAGCACCTGATCCGCGACCCGACAATATGAATCCAAATCCGCAAGGTCATTTGAATCGGCGACGCCAACGGCTTTCATAACGGGTAGTCCGTAACGGTCTTTGATTGCGCGCACACGCTCAGGAGCTTCAGAGCCATGCAGTTGCAACATGTCCAGAGGAACTTCGGTCGTCAGAAAATCCAGCAATGAATCGTCGGCGTTGACGATCAGGGCGACCTTGCACAGCCCCGCCGGAGCGGCGGTTGCCATAGCGGCGGCCTGAGCCGTACTCAGATGGCGTGGTGATTTAGGATGGAACACAAAGCCCACATAAGTCGCACCCGCCGTTACCGCGACATCAATATCGGCTTTTGTTTTTAAGCCGCAAAGTTTGACACGAATATCCATAGCCACTGTCTAAGCGTTTGGTCAGCAATGACCAGTCAGCTTATTCCAATAGAGCAAGAACCTCGTCTTTGCTCTCGTGTTTCTGGCCTTTCAGCTTTGTCATTTCCCGTTCGAGCTTTTGGACTTCCCGGGTTTTACGTGATGCAACGGCTCTGTGTTTGTACTCTCGCATCCACTCCCAGAAAAAACCAATCATCAGTCCGGCTACGATACTGCCAAGGATGACGACAAACAGCGGGAGTTCAACGCTACCCCTGAGGCCCAGTGGGTCTGGCAAGCCATCGGGTAAAGAAGTGAGCGTAACCGGGGACATATTGGCCAAAGCCAAACAAATGAGCACAATGCCCAAAATTGCCAAGAACGCGTAGCGGATATAGCGCATGGCAGATTTACTTTCCGTTGAGGCGGTCGCGCAGCAACTTACCGGTCTTGAAAAAAGGTACGTGCTTTTCCTGCACCTGAACCGTTTCGCCTGTCCGCGGGTTGCGTCCGACGCGAGAGTCTCGTTTCTTGACCGAAAATGCACCAAAGCCACGAAGTTCGACCCGATCACCACGCGCCATCGCATCCGTGATCTCATCGAAAATCGTATTCACTATTCGCTCAACATCTCGCTGGTACAGGTGTGGATTGTCATCTGCTATTTTCTGAATCAATTCCGACCGGATCATCGGTGAGCCCCCTGAGATCAATTTTATTCTTCGTTACAATCTATCACGAACTATAGGAATAATCTTTCGCTGCGGAAACAGGAAGGGCGATAACCTAGCAAAAATAATGTCTTATACGGGTGATTTCTTGCCGGAAATCATCCAGACACGGCAACAAACAGCAATCCCTATGGCAAATTGTTCGCTGCTGCGATGCAGCAATTGCTATTCCGCCCGTCAGCGATTCGCAAAGAAAACGGCCCCGCACATGATATGCGAGGCCGTTCGATCGTTTTCCTAGACCGATTGGTTATTCGTCGCCCTTGAGCGCAGCACCCAGAATATCGCCCAATGATGCGCCGGAATCCGAACTGCCGTATTGTTGTACAGCTTCTTTTTCTTCGGCAATCTCACGTGCTTTGATCGATACGCCCAAACGACGTGTCTTGGCGTCCACATTTGTGATGCGGACATCCACCTTATCACCAACGCTAAAGCGTTCAGGGCGTTGTTCGGCACGATCACGTGAGAGGTCGGAGCGGCGAATGAAGGATTTCATGCCTTCGTATTCCACTTCGATTCCGCCATCTTCGATCGACGTGACGGTTACAGTCACAATAGAACCGCGTTTTACGCCGCCAACTGCTTCCGCGAACTTGTCTCCACCCAGGCCCTTGATCGAAAGCGAGATGCGCTCCTTTTCAACATCAACTTCCGAAACAACAGCCTGCACGATGTCGCCCTTGTGATAGGACTGGATCGCATCTTCGCCACGTTCGTCCCAGCTCAGGTCGCTCAGGTGTACCATGCCATCGATGTCGCCTTCGAGGCCAACAAACAAACCAAACTCGGTGATGTTCTTAACTTCGCCTTCAACTTCTTTGCCCTCAGGGTGGGTTTCAGCAAACACTTCCCATGGGTTGCGCATCGTTTGTTTCAGGCCAAGAGATACACGACGTTTTGCGCCGTCAATCTCGAGAACCATGACTTCGACTTCTTGAGAAGTAGACACGATCTTGCCGGGATGAACGTTCTTCTTGGTCCAGGACATTTCTGAGACGTGGACCAGACCCTCTACACCAGGTTCCAGTTCAACAAAGGCGCCATAGTCCGTGATGTTGGTCACGCGGCCCATGTGCACAGATTCCAGTGGATATTTGCCAGCAACCAGATCCCATGGATCGTCTTGCAGCTGTTTCATACCCAAAGAGATGCGGTGCGTCTCTTTGTTGATCTTGATGACCTGAACTTTGATGGTCTCGCCAATCGCCAGAATTTCTGACGGATGGTTGACGCGACGCCATGCCATATCGGTGACGTGCAACAGGCCGTCAACACCGCCGAGGTCAACAAACGCACCGTATTCGGTGATGTTCTTGACCACGCCATCGACTTCCTGACCTTCGGACAGGTTGCCAACAACCTCAGCGCGCTGTTCGGCGCGGGATTCTTCAAGGATTGCGCGGCGCGATACAACGATGTTGCCCCGGCGGCGGTCCATTTTCAGAATCTGGAATGGCTGTTTCAAACCCATAAGCGGGCCTGCGTCGCGCACGGGGCGCACGTCAACTTGACTACCGGGAAGGAATGCAACTGCGCCGCCCAAATCCACGGTGAAACCACCTTTGACGCGACCAAAGATTGCACCTTCGACGCGCTCTTCTTTATCGTATGCTTTTTCCAGACGATCCCATGCTTCTTCACGGCGGGCCATTTCGCGTGAAATGACAGCTTCGCCACGCGAGTTTTCGACTTGACGCAGAAACACTTCTACTTCGTCGCCAACAGCGATTTCAGGAGCTTCTCCGGGATTTGCGAATTCTTTAAGCTCGACACGGCCTTCCATTTTGTAGCCGACGTCGATGATGGCTTGGCCCGCTTCAATTGCGATGACTTTGCCTTTTACGACAGACCCTTCTTCGGGTGTGTCCATTTCGAAGCTTTCGTTCAGGAGGGCTTCGAATTCCTCCATAGATGTTGATTGAGCCATGTGGTCTCTGGTTTCCTAATCTAATATTTATACGGGCCGCGCGGTTGTCTCCGCCGGTCTTTGGGTTTCAGTTGGTCTGCACGAGGGGTCCAAATAAACGAAGGGCCGGTGGAATTCCCCGACCCTGCTCATATACGTCCGCGATCTGGACCGCCGCTTAGACGAGGCGGGGTATAGGCTAGGGCGGCATTGGAGGCAAGAGGCAAAGTCCGGTGCCGATCTTACCACGCTTCCGCTTCACCGCTGTCGTCTTAGCAATTTCGTGCTCCGCAGCATTCTGAATTGAAAAGCACCCCCTCACTTTCAATTCAGATCGCTATCTTTCCAGTATTTGGTTCCAGATGCGTTTGCGTTCACGCGCCAACCCGTCTTGCTCAGGACAAAGAACGATTTGCCATTGGTAAACTGCACTTCCGTCTTTGTGCTGTCCTCTCCGAGCATTGCGCCCGCGTCGGCAGAGCCATCATAGCCGCTTGTGATGAAATGCTCAAAATCAAATAGCTCTTCGAACATTATCACGAATTGGGATTCAAAGCCCCCGATGCCAAACGCGGCCCCCAATCCCCCAGTGCCCATTTGCATGTACGTACGTGCCCCGTCATTACCCGAAACGGCGACGCCACGACCATAACCTGCCGAAAGCGGAAAAACAGAAATCCGCCGCATATCGAACACTGCATAGCCAGAGCTGACTTCATAGATTTCAGCAGCATCGGAATTCTCCTCCAGTAGTTTCGCGAGAACCTCGTCCGCCATTCGATCAAGCTTATTTCTTGTCGCCTCGGGTGTTTCTTCATCGCGAATGAGTTTCCCAGTTGAGTCCACTGCATCCCCGACTGCATCAACCCCTTTTTTGGTTGCACTACCAACCTTGTCTGCTCCCGATTTCAGCTTGTCCATCAGACCTTGCGCACCAGCTGGGCCTGCCAGAACCGCGACAAACAGAAATAGAAAAAACTTCTTCATAACGCCCTCGTGAAATTGCACCGTTGCCGGGGCGCGCAGAGCGCTGCCATGGCCAAAACCTATATTGAATTGCACGATAGGTCGAAACTATTGCTTGCGGAAGCGCTTGAATTGCGAAAATCGCACTGATCGCCAACAGTACTACTCAATGAAGCAGTGTTGTCTGCCATTTGAAGGAATGAAGCACCATGATGAAATCGATAGTTCATCGCTATAGCGATGGCGAAAGCACATTCATTGGCAGGCTTGCGTGGGATGATGACGATGAAGAACCGCGCCCGGGTGTCCTGATCGCACCCGCATTCGGCGGGCTTGGGCCGTTCGAAATCGACAGAGCTGAAGACCTTGCATCGCAAGGGTACACTGTTCTCGTGATTGACTATTATGGCGACGGGAAACGTGCGACCAGCGAAGCGGAAGCTTTGACCCTGATGCAAGCACTCAACGCAGATCGCGCAAAACTGACGCGCCGCATGATTTGCGCGCTGAATGAAATCAAGTCACTGAAAACAGTGGACGCCCAAAAGATAGGAGCCATCGGTTATTGCTTTGGCGGTAAAAGCGTCCTTGATCTGGCGCGAAGTGGGGAAAGCTTTCAGGCCGTTGCATCCTTTCACGGTGTCTATGACGCCCCAAAAGAGTCCGTCGGCAATATGATACCTGCAGCGCTCATACTGCATGGCTGGGATGACCCGCTCGCGACGCCCGAAGACGTCCTGAAACTCACCGCCGAGCTTTCCAGTAAATGCCGCAACTGGCAATTGCTGGCATTTGGGCACACAGGGCATGCCTTTACCAACCCAAAAGCGAATGCACCTGATGTAGGTATGCTTTATAGCCGCCGCGCATCCGACCAATCGTGGCGGGCATTGCTCAATTTCTTGGAAGAACAGTTCAAAAGCTAACCAATAGAATATCTTTCTGCATACCCGACCCCAAGTGGTTAGCTGGTTGGTGAGCATATGCGACCTCTCGGCGCAATCCGCAAAGGGACTGCACCAAAATACACTGCCTGCTGTTCAATTTCTAACCTGCCGGGCGAAGAAGCACTTTGCCGATCGTTGGCGGCTTGCCCTGCGTTACTTTGGGGTTGATGCGACCGCACTAAACGATAGGTTGTACTCACCTACACATCAGAATGATTTCCAAAAGGATTGTACATAATGTTCGGAACAAAACAGATTGCCGTAGTCGCAATTTTGTCCGCCACGCTCGCCACCGCTGCAGGTGCCGAAACTTACGAAAAATACGGTGAAATTGAGGGATGGAAGGTTTTTGTCGATGAAGAGAAGAAATCCTGCCTCATAGAAGCGGTCGATAGCGCCGAAAACGTTGTACAAATGGGCCTGACCAAGGACCGCAGTGTAGGTTATCTTGGCGTCTTTACCAAAGCTAAAACCAACATCAAGAAGGGCGACAAAGAAGGAGTGGCCATCCTGCTCGGCGAGAATGTTTACCTCGGTGAAGTAACCGGGATGCGTGGCAACATCACAAAAGGTTACTCGGGCGGCTACGTCCTCAGCGACTCCCCAGAGTTTGTGAAGGATGTTGAACAGCAATACGAGATGGTCGTTTTTCCAGAAACAGAATATGCGTTCATCGTTGATCTGACAGGCACAAAAAAGGCCATCGAATTGGCCCGGGAATGCAACATCAAGCAACTCAACTGAGTTAGACGGCGCGCACCTCTCCGACAAATTGAAACAAGGCCCGGCTTTTCGCAGGGCCTTTTTTTAACTATCGACATCTCGAAAATCGCAACCTCGGCAGCTGTCCGCTGCTAACATCAGGTCTGAGTCCAGACTACTGATATTCTGTGAGGGAGCGAATGACTGCTATGTCGGGCGACACGACGGGTCAGCCACAGCGTCCGGCGTAACGGCTACAGCGCGCGTTCCATAAAATATACATAGCTACGCCACTCGTTCGGGAAGCCCTGTGGGTGTGGCATATCGACGAAACCTGCACTCTCATACATCGCTTTCGCGTGAGTCAGAAATCTTGCCGACGAGAACATCACTTTTTTATAGCCATCTGAAATCATCTGTTCGAACATTCTCTCTAACATCAAACGACCCAGACCATGACCTCTGCCACCTTCGCTCACGAACATTCGGTTGAATTCTGCGGTTCCCGCTTCAGCCTCGGCGTACATCACACTTCCGGCAGGTTTTCCATCCACTAAAGCAATGAGCATAGCACCGTTCGGCCTTGCGTGCAGTTTCGGTAGATCCTTTAGGATCACTTGGAATCTCTCAGGTTCCAACGGATTGCCTTTGATCGGCCAATCCTCAGGATAGGCTTTCCAATGCCAATCCAACCACTCTTCGCAGAGCGCACGAACGTCCTTAATATCACTGTCATTAACGGCCAAACGCACGGATATTTCTGTCATCACCGTCACCTTGTCAGCTTGGTCAGCCCCAAGATACTCATCTAAGTAAGGCGCGAAGTCAAAGAAACTGCGCCTCAAAAGCGGACGTCTATGAAAAAGATAAGTAGCGTAACTTTGCCCGCTTCTCCGACATCGGGGAAAAACCCCGCGAATGGTCCGGTGCCCCTGATCGAAGATTGCTGTGCGTCGCGCAAACGCCTATCTTCCTGCTATGAATATATGAAGACCCAAGGCAAATTGCCAAACCTCAAGCTAAGCATATAGACCTCAAGAACGACCGTCGAGATTTGATATTACGGCGCAACAAATAGTTCGATAGTCGAGTTGAGGCATTTCTGGCTTGTGTTTCATTGCATCACCTCTCAACTAACCTTTGTCTAACTTGTCGAGGTGTTGAAGTGGTGCGTAGATTTAGGGCCTAGTTCGCCAAGTTTTTTGCGAATTGCGGTCAAAACGCACAAAGACTCTCATCTGGACACGCAGAAGCCTTCTCCGAGGTGGAGTAAAGTACCTTATCCTATTGGATTTGGTCGTGGCAGGGGCTGAGGGACTCGAACCCACGACCCTCGGTTTTGGAGACCGATGCTCTACCAACTGAGCTAAACCCCTCCGACCAAGAATGCTGGTACGGGATGGCCGGTGCAAGATCAAGTGCTTCCGTTGGAACAACACTACCTTTAACCGGTTTTGGCGGTTCAGCGGTTCAGCGGTTCAGCGGTTCAATTGAGGATTGGTGCATTTGCCCGTTTTCCAAGACGCGAGGTCAAGGAAAAACAAATGATCAGACAAAGAGCTGATTTAGAAATCATGAATCGTTTTCTTCTCCGTTTGGTTTGACTATGACTCACCGGAGATAACACAGGCCCGAGAATTTTGGCCGCAGTACATGGGACGATCAGGTGAGCCTGCGAAAAAGGATTGCTGACAGCGAGGGGTACGCGCGTGCTGTGACAGCTGTCACGGCATCCTACCTCCGATTTGCATTTCGTACGTCCAAATGGCAACGATTAGGCTTCAAAGCCATGGACGACGCCGTAAGAAACGGCGATCCGATCATCATGGTTCTTTGGCATCAGCGCCTGATGATGAGTCCTTATATGTTCGATGTTTCTCTGGGCAAGTTCTGCTCGCTTACTTCGGCAGCACGCGCCGGCTCCATGGTAGGCAAACTTTTGCAGCGCTTCGGTTTTGCGAACGTGTCGATGTCCAGCCGTAAGCGTCACGTTGCCCTTTCGCGTGAGGTTCTGGAGCGTATTAGGGATGGCTATTCAATTGGCATTGCGACGGATGGACCCCGCGGCCCGGCACGGCAGTCTTCAAATGTGCCACTTGTGTGGGGGCGCGTATCCGGAAAGCGCATTTTTGTGGTAAGCTATTCCTCACGCCGGGCACTGGAATTGCCAACATGGGACAGAACAATGATTCCGGCGCCTTTTACGCGTGGGGTATTCTTGTGTCAGGAATGGCCTGTGTCAGTCCCACGCAAAGGGACGGATTCGGAATACGAGGCGCTGCGCCTGAATCTTCAGGCCGCCCTTGACGAGGTCACGGATGCCAGCGACCGCGCGAGCGGACGCATCACTTAACCTTGGATTGCTCCCTGCCTGCCGACTGATCAAAAAGACGCTAAGTTTTCTAGAATGGGACAGTCTGGGCGCCCGTCACCGCTACAGGCGTGAATAAGGTCGTCAAGTGTTTCGCGCATGCTGTTGAGATCGCGGATTTTGGACTCGATCACTTTCAGATGCTCCTGCGCGATCACCTTTACGTCAGCACTTGCCCGATCGCGATCTTCCCAGAGCGCCATAAGGGCCCGACAATCTTCGATAGTGAACCCTAGTGCGCGCGCTCGACCAAGAAAGATCAGCTTATGAACATCGTTGTCACGAAAGGCTCGATATCCGTTGCTGTCGCGCAATGGTTTAATCAGGCCAATATCTTCATAATAACGGATCGTTTTTGCAGACAACCCAGACTTTTGAGATGCGTCTTTGATATTCATTTCGATCTCCCTTTGCCTTGGGCTGGCTGCACATTGCCTACTCGGCAGGTTGGACTGTCGCGGCGATCCGGACCGCTGTCGTCGCATTCTCTCTGAAGATAGGCGTGATCCAGTTCAGACGCAGCGCGTTAGACAATACAAAAACACTGGACAGTGCCATAGCGCCGGCCGCCAGCATTGGAGATAACATTAGGCCGCTAATGGGGTAAAGGACACCGGCGGCCACGGGAATCAAGACAGTGTTATATCCAAACGCCCAAAACAAATTTTGGCGAATATTGGACATTGTGCGCAGACTTACCTCAAACGCATTCACCACACCACGCAGATCGCCGGACACTAACACAACATCAGCACTCTCAATCGCGACGTCAGTTCCGGTACCGATTGCGATGCCGATATCCGATTCAGCCAGCGCTGGCGCATCATTGATCCCGTCACCGACAAAAGCGATCTTAGCGCCGTTCTTGCGAAGGCGTTTTAGCGCCGCAACTTTGCCGTCCGGCAGCACTTCTGCCACGACATGATCAATCCCTAATTCGCGGGCAATGGCATCCGCAGCGCCGACATTGTCGCCAGTAATCATCGCCAGCTCGAGTCCCCGGCTCCGCAATGCAGCAAGGGCTGTGAGTGTGCTGGCTTTGACAGAATCTTCCACGGCTAGGATTCCAGCAAGCCTGCCGTCGATTGCAACATAAAGCGGCGACCTGCCTTTCGCGGCAAGCGAATCTCCGGCCCCGGCAAAGGACCCTAAGGAAATGCCTTCGCGTGCCATAAGCCGGTCAGCTCCGACCATCACTGCCTGACCCTCCACGTTGGCTTGCACGCCATGTCCGGTGATTGAGGAAAAAGACCGTGCCTTTGGCAACTCTATGTTTTTGCGTCGGGCAGCCCGAACAATCGCCTCGGCAATAGGATGCTCAGAGTGTATTTCTACAGCCGCAGCGACCCGCAACACTGAATCATCTAGGAACCCGTCAGCGACGATCAGGTCGGTTAGCTCTGGCCGCCCTTCAGTCAATGTACCCGTCTTGTCAAAGGCAACTACATTGACGTCGCTCAAGGATTGCAATGCGGCCCCTTTGCGGAACAAAACACCCATTTCAGCCGCACGCCCGCTTCCCACCATGATCGAGGTTGGGGTAGCAAGCCCCATCGCACAGGGGCACGCGATGATCAGAACAGATACCCCGGCGATCAACGCAAATGTGATTGCGGGCGCTGGACCAAACACCAACCAACCCGCCACTGTCATTGCGGCAATGGCCAGAACAGCGGGCACGAACCACGCCGTAATCTGGTTCACCAGATCCTGTATCGGCAGTTTTGCCCCCTGTGCATCTTCGACCATACGGATGATCTGAGACAGCATGGTATCGCGCCCCACTTTTGTAGTACGGATCAACAGCGCGCCGGTGCCATTAATTGTACCTCCGACAACTGATGCACCTTTTGTCTTTCGAACCGGCAAAGGCTCACCAGTTATCATACTTTCATCCACGTAAGATGAACCCCCTGTTACCAAGCCATCCGCAGCAATTTTCTCGCCCGGGCGGAGATGAATGATATCTTCGACCGCAATCTGATCCATCGCCAGTTCATTGACTTCGCCCCCCCGCTCTACACGTGCGGTTTTTGCCTGCAAATCAATGAGCTTTCGGATTGCAGCGCCAGTGTGCCCTTTCGCCCGTGCCTCGAGCCATCTACCCAGCAGAATTAGAACCACAATAACAGCTGCAGATTCAAAATAGACCGCACGGGCACCTTCCGGTAGCGCGTCAGGAAAAAAAGTCGCAACGACCGAAAAACCCCACGCGGCGGTTGTTCCGATAGCGACGAGGCTGTTCATATCCGGCGCGTGCCGTAATAGCGCCGGCAACCCTTTGTTGTAAAATACCCGACCTGGCCAAAGCATAACAATTGTTGTCAGCACAAACTGTATCAACCAGCTGGTTTGTAACCCGATTACACTGACAACCCAGTGGTGAAATGCCGGGACCAAATGCCCGCCCATCTCCAGAATGAATACTGGGCACGCCAAAGCCGCCGCCAAAAGCGTCATATCGCGCAGTTGGGCGATCTCTTTGGGTTTGTGATCCATCTGATCCGATGCAGAGTGCGCGCGCAATTGCGCCCGATAGCCCACTGACGCCACCGCCGCGACAAGGTCGGGACCTGCGACTGCACTCGCCAAAGCGCTTATGACGACTCTTTCTGAAGCCAGGTTGGCAGAAGCGTCCAATACACCAGGAACAGTCATCAGGGATTTCTGAATGCGACCGACACAGGACGCGCACGTCATGCCCTTTACAGCGAGTTCAAAGTCCTCAGTTCGTGTGGGATACCCGGCACTTGCCAATTCTGACGCCACATCTTCAACAGAGAAATTACCTTTCAATTGCACAGTTTCGAGCGCAAGGTTCGCGTGAGCTTCGCGAACTCCGTCGATGCTGGTCAGCACCTTTTCCACTCGCGCGATACAAGAGGCGCAGTGCATGCCCTCTATCTCGAAGGATAGGTTGTCGTTTGGCGTCATTATCTTTCTCTTGGCATAAACTAAGGTACCACATGGGCATTCCAGTTACTGGAAGGTCAAGGGTCAAAAAAAATGGCCACCCAATTTAGGACGGCCATTTCATTGTTTCGAACCGGCACGGCAGGCCGCGAATTGTCTCGATTTACTCGACGATTTTGGAGACGACGCCGGCGCCGACGGTGCGGCCGCCTTCGCGGATGGCGAATCGCAGGCCCTGTTCCATCGCGATCGGTGCGATCAGCTCAACACCAAAGCTCACGTTGTCGCCCGGCATC
>JBDVOA010000004.1:0-60027 GCA_039969355.1 Paracoccaceae bacterium | reverse complement strand
GTTTTCGCGTTAACCCACTGGTCAGCGCGATGCGCACCGCATCTTGGCGGAATTCGTCTGTCCGTTTCAGTCCCATAGTCAGTCTCCTTTGGTGCAGTAAACGCTATCAAAGGAGCGGCATCAAACCGCGACAGGTCCATTGGCTCTTCACCTGACGGTGGCCATTTTTCTAGTTCAGACTGTCCTGCGGATATGAGCTCCTCAATGTCATCCTGTTTAGCGACAGGCAGCTCAGGATAGTAACCCGTTAAATAAGTTGATGCTGACTGAAAATCAGGGAATGCAATTGACTTTTTGATGACTAAGCGGCTTCTGCCATCGTGCCATGGTTCTTCCTCGACCACATCTTCCGACAATCTACTCCACGTATATAAGTCGTCTGTGTTCCAGCCATGAGTATTTCTCCAGGGCGGGGCCACTCGGCTAGCAGTCAGGCATCCTTGGATGGTTTCATGGGGCTCCCAGGTCTTCTTGCCAAAGATTTTCCTCAATCTGAGTGCACCGCTAGCTTTGGAATAACCGAGAGTTATGCACAAAGAATAGCCAGCGCTTTCATGGACAGTTTTAGTAGGCTGAGAGTCCTCCATTCCGGTTTCGCTGGATCCTCTCGTCATCCATGGCGGAGGGCCCAATTTCTTGGGTGAGTTATTGTCAATATCGTCCATACGTCCACATATGCATGCCGACTTTGAATTCGCAAATATTCAATCCAACACGCACGCAGATCACTAAGGTAGTCGGCCTGACAACCCAATCCAGGCCGTGGGAAAGCGCAGGGACCAAACTTGTCAGGCAACTCGTGTCTTGATCAATGCTCGGCGCTGTAGCCGAGAACGCATCCTGTGGTTTGCCATTATTGAACTACCCTTGAGGAGGTTAAGGAGAGCGGACGAAGGCATTCATAAAGCGCTGCACGGCCGGATAATCTCGGTCTCTGACCTCCATCCATACACGCGCGGCCAGAAACAGCTTTGACGAGTTGGCAATAACATTAGGCGGCAGTATATCGAGAACTTCACGCTTGAGCCGATACGGCAATTGGTCCCAATGCTCTTGATCCGACAGCTCATCTGGCCCAGAGCTTTTGAAAGGCCCGGCATCTCCATTGAAAAATCGTCGTATGTTGTGCGGGTGGCCTGGCACTTCGACGCGACCACCATGCTTCAGGCACCTCGACGAACCTCGCATAGCAGGCGCCTGACACGGCTTACCGCTCCTGTTGACCCCTCTGCACCTTTTAGCCCTGTGCATGGCTGACAGGCCCTTAGATCGCCCCTCTGGCGTCAGGTTGCCAGGGGTGGGACGCCCACGTCGAATTGACGGCTTGGCGCTACTAGCCGCATTGGCAACCGCTTGAAGGAAACGGGCTTGGCGTTTTGTCGGCATTTGAGCCCCTATTACTTGTCACCAAAGGTATATCTGGAATTTGGACCCATGAAACTCATAACAGTTGAATGTCCGCCTAGCAGACCTTCGTGCATCCTGCAGCGAACGGCGGCTCCGAGCCCATACTGTGAATTCTGAAATCTCGCTGCGAGCGCACGCAGCACGGGAATTGCTGCAAGTGCCCAGACCATATTTCTGCAGCACGGCGAGAAGGCCGGCCATTCATGTGGCTGGCTCGAAGTCCGAACGGTCAATTCAGAGTGCGCGACATCTTCGTGTCTTTCTGCCGACGAGCAAGCAGGTTTGCTTCTCAGGGATTTCGGACGTTTGCGGTAACTGTACTTTCGATGCTCGGGGCAGTTAATCGGCGCCTAGTCGAGCCAAGCGATCAGTCCAATAAAGCTAAAGAAGATCGGCTAACGCGCGACGCTGAACGAATGAGCGAGACGCTTGTCACCAAACCGTCCATGCGTTCACTGCGCAGCAACTGGCATCCGTGATAATTGACATTGGTGCCAGAGACGCTCTAACACGTCGCAGAGTTTATCTATGTCGGCGTCACTATGTACTGGCGATGGCGTGATACGGAGCCGTTCCGTACCTTTGGGAACCGTGGGATAATTAATGGGCTGAATATAAATTCCGTCGGTGTCCAGTAGCGTGTCTGACACGAACTTGCACTTTGCCGGATCCCCGACCATCAGCGGTACGATGTGACTTTGGTTTTGCTGATGTGGTAATCCGACAATGTCGAACCTCTCTCGAACTTTGGCGACTTTGGCTTGATGCTCGTGGCGCTCCCGGCTGCTACTTTTCAAGTGCCGGACCGACGCTGCGGCACCTGCAGCAACATGAGGCGGAAGTGCTGTCGTGAAAATGAAACCGCTGGCGAAAGACCGCACGAAGTCACAGAGGCTGGCACTTGCCGCGATGTACCCGCCAACGACACCGAAAGCCTTTCCCAATGTGCCTTCGATCACCGTAATCCGGTCCATTACGCCGTTCTGCTCGGCAATGCCGCCTCCGCGTGGGCCGTAAAGCCCCACGGCGTGAACTTCATCGAGGTATGTCATCGCGTTGTACTTGTCGGCCAGGTCGCAGATTTCGCCGATGGGGGCGATGTCACCGTCCATTGAATAGACGCTCTCGAACGCAATGATCTTTGGGCGTTCCCCTTGCAGCGATGCCAACTTTTCTTCTAGGTCGGCCATATCGTTGTGCTTCCAGATCAGCTTGTCCGCTCTCGACTGCCGTATGCCCTCGATCATCGACGCATGGTTCATTGAATCGGAAAGAATGACACAGTCAGGGATACTGGAACCCAATGTGCCCAATGTTGCCCAGTTAGCGACATAGCCGGAGGTGAACACCAAAGCAGCCTCTTTCCGGTGAAGGTCGGCCAACTCCCTCTCCAGGACTACATGGTCATGAGTCGTGCCAGAGATATTACGGGTTCCCCCGGCTCCTGCACCGGAGCGCTCGAGAGCGTCATGCATTGCCTGCAAAACTGCAGGATGCTGCCCCATCCCGAGATAGTCGTTCGAACACCAGACTGTGACACCTGACGGGTCATCGTCGATATGGCGGGTGGCTTGGGGAAAGTGTCCGCGGTGACGTTCCAGTTCAGCAAAAACACGATAGTTTCCCTCGGCCTTGAGATCCAAGAGTCTGTCTTCCATCCAGCGCTCGATTAGCATGACAATATTCTTCTTTCGCGGTTGGCGTCGAAGCGGCTTTTTGCAAACGGGTGTGATGTCATGCTGTCACCCGGGTAGGCTCGTGGTGTTTCGCAAACCAGCCTGTAAGAGAATCTAGATTGGGCAGAAGAACGGTGGATTTGCCCCCGACGAACGCATCAAAACTTTGTTGGTTAAGGGGTTCAGGCCAACCAGAACTGGGATGTCACGGGAGATCGCGTCGGCGATCACATCGCGCATACCGCGACCGTCCGCTTCGTGTTTCCCAAACTTGTTCACGATGAGGCAATCTACTCCCTGCGGCAGCCTGGCCGCCACGATTTGCACCGCTGCCTCCAGTGCGGCCGGGTCTAGTCGACACCCCTTTGCGTGTTGACCAAGGCTTTGCGAGATGCGGATATCCGGACCATCTGGAAGAACCCTAACATCCATATCGCATGGTCCGTCGCACACGCTCTCGGTGTTAATCTGAACGGTACCAGCTGTCCTCAATCCGGAGTTCGCTAGGAATTCAGCAAAATCAAACAGCAACAGATCTGTGTCGCCTTTTCCAGGTGCCATTGTGCATGCAATACGCATTTTCCCCTCCAAAAATTAGGTAAACGGGCGGAATTCGACCAGACAACCCTCGGAAAGGCGGTCACCCAAGGCGTCAATCGCAATGAAAGCTGGCCTAGGAGAGCGATAACGGATTACGCGATGCATCTTCTGGGCTCTATGCCCGACCGGAGCCAGCAAATCCTTCAAGCAAGATGAGCACCTGTTTTGGCTCACTTGCCTTGGCAAGGTGTCGCAGGCCCTCAGCCCGCGCAACTTCGGAACGGTAAAAGAGATCACACAGCGTATCCGTCCATTCAGTCGCGGAAAGTTGACGAACTGCGCTGACCAACAGCCCACTGTCTGCGTCCTCTAGCAGTTGGTCCACTGACCGACGACGCACCACCGCTGACGGATCGTTGACGAAATCCGTAGCTGAGGATGCGGGCAAATGCGTGACTGCGTCTGCCCTCAAGAGTGCGTCTTCGCTTTCAAGACCCAGCCGCAATGCTTCGGGAGGCATGTCTCCCTGGGCAAGTATGGAAAACGCAGCACTTTGGATAATCGGATCCGCCCCTGTCATTGCAACCAGCGCAGCCTCGCGGAGTGCAGTGGAAAACCGATAGTCCTTTGGCCATTTCGAAAGCGCCGTCCAAGCCTCTTGCCTGATCTGATCAGGACCATCAATCGCGCTGGTGAGCAGAACCTCTTCGACCCTTGCATCGCCCGTGTCATTGCAGATCCGTATTGCATCGGCCTGGAACGATTCCGCGAAATCGTCAGGTCCCTCGATGGGTTGCCGCTTACGTCGCATTGCCGGTGCTTCCTCTGGCGTATCCTCAGCAGCGTTTGCTTGGTCATCAGGTTCTCGTGTGGCTGCCAGAATCTCGTACAAGGTAGATCCAGTGGCCTCGTCTTCACCTTCAACTATCTCACCGTCACGCGTTATTCGGATTGACGGTGGACCGGCTTCCGTTTTCGGCATTGTTGCATCGTGTAGGTCGGCTTCATCGCGGTTTACCATTCCCGGTTTCACAGAAACCAACTCGCCTCGGATTGCCGCGACAACCGTATCAATCGCGGTCTCGTCTCCATTTTTGGCGCGAAGCGCGATCGCCGCAAAGGCTGCCGTCCTGATCTGTCGCGTTTGGTTATCGAGCTTGGCGCTGAGGTATTCCGTTGCAACGGGCGGCGATTTGTCGGCAAGCGCTGTCACCGCGGCGATACGAGCTTCAAGATGCACTTTGGTGTCTGCTATGGCGTCCAACAGAGGCGCTTCACAACGATTTGGCGCAAACCTTGGCAAAGCTCGCGCAGCTGCAGTCGTCAAGCGCGGTCCAGCATGGCGTAGCCACGAGAAGAGATTGTCTACGAGAGCTTCATGTAGGTCAGGTGAAATCGCGCGATCCAATAGAACAACGGCTTCTGCCTGCACAGCTTCATGCCGACTATGCAAAGCAGTTTCGATCTCTGCGGGTAGCGAGTGAGCAATTTGGCGCAGCGCCTCGCATTGGACCATCACTGAAGGATCGTGGTGTGCCAGTGCAACAACCCGCAGATCATCTGTCGCCAAAATGCTGATCGCAAGTTTGCGTATATCCGCATCGTCGGACGCCAGAAGCTGATCGACGAAGGGTGCCAAGGCCTCTGGGTCAGCCTTTGCGAGAACTGATGTGGCGCGCCGTGCTGCCCGGGTGCCCTCATCCTCTTTGATATGTAGCAAGATCTCGATGCCAGGAGCACCCATCTCGCGAAGCGCGTCAAAAACCACACCGTCTATGTTCTGACCGAATTCGTCCTGTCGGGCGGTCAGAAGGTCCTCGATTGCGTCAGCCACTTGCATGTGCCCAAGGGCTTTGATGGCGGCGAGCTGTATGTCAAGCCACTCATCCCAATCGCCACCGTCGTCTTCCCACGCAACACTGTCTTCGCTGCGTGAATGAACAAGCTTCCGTAAAATAGGGATGGAGGTCTCGTCCCTTAAAGCACTCAGCGCTTCAATGGCCGCCATTTTCGACTCGCGCACCGGGTCGCCTTCGAGAGAGGTGCGCAGCGCGGTGGCGTCCTTTGCTGTTGCCAGCCCCACCAACCGCTCGATTGCGTCCGCCCGGATATCCGGATCAGGGTCCAGAAACTTTTCGAGCAACGCTTCGCGGGCCCTCTCAGGCGGTGCCCAGGCGGCATAGGCCCTGAGCGCCGCACAACGAATGACTTCGTTGTCATGGGAAAGGTACGGTGCGATCGCATCCACCATACTCTCTCCTTTTTCTTTCACGATCTGTGCCATCTTACGCGATATCGCGGCGCGCGAAGGACATCGAACGGAAGTTGTGCTTATAGGGGCTTTCCCCCATCTTGCGCACTTTGCCGACGCCCATCTTGTAGTTGTAATTGCCGCTGATCCAGTCGACGACCCGGCCCGACAAGGCGTTGGCAGGCTGTGCTGTGTGCAGGAAATCCATGTAGCCAAGGTTTTCCTTCACTGCGGGCGTAACAATCGCCACGGCGGTAATCGACGCACGGGTCAATTCGATATGCCCGTTCTTCAAAAGCGAGGCGAAGTCGAAATCCGAACCTTCCACACCCACGATTGTGTCTCGTTGTACCGGGATGCGATCCGAATAGACCTGGACGTAGTCGCCACTTTCGATGCCTCGGGCCTCCGCGACTTTGGGATGGATCTCGATCCAATTTTCCGGCCAGCGCTGCACGATATAGGGGCGGCGCCGGTCATCATAACCGGACTGCCAGCGCTCGTTGATCCGACCCGAACTGATCCAGATTTCGTCTTCACGCGGTTTCAGCCACTCCCAATAGGACGAGAACAGGCCCCATGGGGCTTTCTGCAGGTTGCACTTGCCAGTCTGGCTGTTGAAATGCGTAAGCTTCTTGTTGAAGACGGTGCCGCCGATGGGACCTTCCTCGGGCAGCACGCGGTTCACGTCATGCAGGCGTTTGGTCTCGACCAGGTTTCCGTCTTTGTCCATCAGGACCGGACCCTGGATGCCGTTGGTGCCAAATTCACCTAGCTTTTCGTGCAGTGTCTTGCCCTCGCGTTGTGCGACGACCTTGACCATATTGAAGTCTTTCCGGCTGCCACGCGAGAAGCGTGCACCCTCTTCCAGCACTTCATTTGAGTCTTGCCAGTCGAAGCCCTCGAAACCCATCTTTTTGCTAAGCTGGGCAATGATCCACCAGTCGGGCTTCGCTTCGCCGGGGGCATCGTAGAATTTTGGATACAGCCGAACGCGACGCTCGCCATTGGCGCGGGTGAACGACTCCTCGCCCCAACCGGAGGCGGGAAAGACGATGTCCGCGTACCGTGCGCCGATCGGATCGACCAGATAGATATCCTGGTTCCAAACGACCATGCCACCCGAGTCCACACGCCGTTTAAGCGTGTCAATGATGTCCTGCTTCTCAAAGCTCGTCACCTGATGCGGATTGCGGGTTGTCAACTCGTCGAACTTGGCCTGTAGCGATTGCGACCCACACATCGCCTGTACCCAGGTTGTGCCAATCACGTGGGCAAGCCGGGTGTGGCCGGACAACAGATACCGATCCGTGTCCATTGCACGACGTCGGCGTCCGGGCAGTTTTTCGGGTGACTTGTTGCGCGGATATCCTCCGCCGCGCAGACCGCCGCGCTGGTGACCTCCGGCGCGACCGATCATTTGACCGGGACGCCCGCCTGCACCAACGACGATACCAAGCGCAGAGATGGCTTGGGTATTGCCCGTGTTGTTGGACCAGTAGAACCCTTTCTCGATCATGATCGACGTCTTGGGCCGCGTGCCATCCGCCTTGGGCTTCGCCATCCACTCGGCAGCGGTATAGATTTTCTGCACGTCGATCTGGGCGATTTCAGCGGCCTTTTCAGGCACAGCATAGTCCTGCGCCAGCAGCCATTCCTTCCAATCTTCGAAACCCGATGTCTGGAATTGGCCCCAAGTCGTCCGCCACTGCCAGGGCGTGTTGCGCGTGCCTTGACCGAAACCCGAAGACGACTCCCACTTGTTGTTGACCCAATTCTGAATCCACTCAGCATCTTCCCAGCCGTTCTCAACGATCACTCGCGCGATTGCGAGGACCACCGGAAGGTCTGTTCCGGGCTGGATATCGAGGTTCATTCCCCCGTTTTTCTCCGCAAAAGCTACACCCGCTGTTGAGCGCGGCAGCATGAAAATCGCCTTCTGTCCGCCCTGAATCGCGGGCATGATAAAGTTCGTGAAGAGGATCGTCTTCGACTCGTAGGGATCGGTACCGCACATCATCAGTGTGTCAGCATCCGCCCAGTCGTCATAGCTTGGTCCGAAATTATCGAAGCCCGCATCCCGAAACCCCGGTGTAGAGGTTACATCAGACGGCGTGTCGTGGAATGTGAAATTCGCCGTGCGCACATTGCGCAGCGCATATTTTGTGATGGCGTAGGTGTTCTCCATGTAGCCATAAGAGAACGTCTTGACGCCGTAGGAATTGGTTCCGTGCTTTTCGAGGACATACTTGCCAACTTCTGCCGCGATATCCAGCGCGTAGTCCCAAGTCACCGGCATCAGCACGCCGAACATGCGCACCATCGGGCTTTGCAGCCTGTCGCGTGTCGGTGACTGCGGGTTGTAGACTTTCTTGGCCAGCGCACCACCGCGAATGGACGAGTTACCGTCATAGTTGACGAAATCCGTGTCCTTGTCGGGTATGATCACAACGTGGTGTGGCTCGCCGTTGTGCAGCACGATGTTGTGCTGGTTCGGTGCCACCCATGCGCCCAGAGGCGCTACAGGAAAGTCTTCGCCAAAGGCGTTTTCTTCGGCTTTTGGGCCACCGACCTTGCCGCCCGCAACGGGCCAGCGGTAGACCTTGTATCCGCAGGCGACGATGCAGTAGTCGCACGCCGTGGAAATGACATCCGCGTCCGGCGGCGGCAGGGGAACGGATTCCTCGGGGACATAATATGGTGTTGACATGGGTGTGTCTCCTTATCCCTGAAGATTGTCGAAACGGCCGTAGATCAGGCCAAACATGCCGACGGCGTAGATGTCGTCGCCCTCAAGCTCCAAAAGTACCTGTGGCAGCGACTGATAGGCTTGGCCTGAGATGAAGATGCCGTGGCGCGTCAGATCGAACGTGGTCAGGTGCAAGGGGCACGGTCCAAGCGCTTTGTCTGCCGCCTGATATGTACCCTGCAAAGGACCGCCTTGGTGGGTGCAGGTGTAGTTGAATGCCACCACATCCTTGTCCGGGCCCAGCCCGCCGCCCGATTCAGTACCAAGTTTGACGAGGATCGACTCGGCGTACTCCCCTTCATCTGGGTACTCGAAATCGAATGGCTCATCGACTTTCAAATCGCTGAGCTTGGCGATGAATTTGCGTGGATATGTCGAAACCACCGCCGGCGTTTGTGCCTCGGGCATGCCGGGGATGCCGACCATCACCACGGTCGTTGCAATTCCGCCGGTCAACAGGAATTGTCGCCGGTTCATGAGGCAGGGTCGCGTGCCCGCCTTCTTGGCTTCGTCGTTCTCGCCGTTGATGGCGCGAACGATTTGTGGATCAACCTTATTCATCGTCGTTTCTCCTTCAGTTCTGCGCCAAAGGCAGCGGTTCCATTTCGGGAAGCTCGGGGTCATCCATCAGGATTTCCTCACCCGAGAGGCTTTCGAGAAACGCGACGAGAGCATCGATTTCCTCATCATTCAGCCCAAGCGGCTGGATCATATCTGTTTTGGTCGCCGAGAAGTCATTCTCGCCGCCGCCCTCGTTGTAAAATACGACCACATCGCGCAGCGTCTCCAACATCCCGTTGTGCATGTAGGGGAAGGTGTATTTCGTATAGCGCAGGCTTGGCACACGGAATTTGCCAAGGTCTGCTTCCTGCTTGGTGCGGAAATACAGACCTGGATCGTCCTTGTACTTGCGGTATTTCTCTTCTGTCACGCCTTTTGCAAGCAGTTCGAAGCGGAAGGTGATCTGTGCAAGTTCATCTTCTTCCCAACCGTCGTAGCGAGGAACACCAAGATTGTAATACGCCTCGTTGGTCAGAAGCGGTCCAGTGTGACAGGAGGTGCAATTCGCCTTTCCTGCAAAAAGCTCCAAACCCTGTTTCTGCTGATCGCTCAGCGCGTCGTCGTCGCCACGCATGTATTCATCGAACGGTGTATCGGTCTGCACCAAAGTGCGTTCGAATGCCGCGATGGCCATGTAGGCATGCCGGACACTCGGCCAATCATCACCAAAGACATCACGAAAGCGCTCGCGGTATTCCGGCACAAACGCGAGCCGCGATTCCATCATGTCATCCTCACCATTGCCCGCGACTCCGCCGCGCGCAGCCGACCGGGCCTGCCCCTCTAGGGATTTCGACGAGCCCGCCCAGAACAGCTTGCCGTAATAGGCCGAATTGATAATCGTTTGGCTGTTCCGCCAATGCGTCGTTCCGGGATAACCGAAGCTGATCTTGTCCTGAATAGCCCACCCGGCCTCAGGGCGGTGGCAGGCCGAACAGGGCATACCATTGTTGCCGGACAGGATCGGATCAAAGTAGAGCATTTTGCCCAACTCGATCTTTTCCGGCGACATGGGGTTGTCTGCAGGGATCGGAGGCGGGCCAAGCGCTGCCAGGCCATCTGGGCGCGGATTGTCTTGTGCCCACGCGGCCAGCGCGATGGCCGAAACAGCGAGGGCGGGAAATATGATGCGGTGAGCCATTGTGACCTCCCTCAGTTTTTGGTGTTAAGCCAATCTTCGATCAGCACGTAATCGTAGTCATCCTCGCGCCAGACGTAGGCATCAGTATCAAAGCTGTCGCCGCTTAGGCTTTCGAGGAACGCAATCAGATCAGCCTTTTCAGACGGGACAAGCCCAAGCGGCTGGAGCCGCGCATCCTTGTTCGGATCACTGCCGCCACCGACATCATAGAAGTCGACGACGTCTTGGAGCGTCTCAAAGACACCGTTGTGCATGTAGGGCGCGGTCCAAGTGAGTTCGCGCAATGTCGGCGTCAGGAAGCTCCGCTTGGTCTGGTCCTGGTGCGTGCGGATGTAAGCGCCGAGGTCCTCTCGAATGTTCATGTAGTTCTCGACACCCATGAACTTCGCATAGGTGACGAAGGCCGAATGGCGTTGGGGATCGGACCAGATTTCGGAATTGTTCGGAACGCCGGTGTTATAAGGCGTGTCGTCCGTGAATCGGGTTCCAGAATGACAGGCGCTACAGTTCCCTTTACCTTCGAAAATACCCTGACCGCGAAGGGCTGCCGCCGACATCGATCCGGTATCGAACGGCGCATTGCGCGACTGGATCGTTTTCATGAAGTCCATGAGAGCGTTTCGAGCACCGCCATTGGACGGTTCAGACATGCCAGCGGCGGCAAACATTTCAACGTAAACCGGATCCTGCTTGAAACGCTCCTGCATGATCCGCATGTCCATGTTCATCAAGTACGTTTCCGTGATCATCTCACGCGCGACGTCGTTGAGGTTCGTTCCCAACCGGCCATCATGTAGCCAGGCATCGCGGAAACCGACATTTGCCAAAGTGGGAGAGTTCCGGAAATGGGCCGCACCGGTGTAGGCCGACGAAAGAGCCTCACCGTCAGTGAAAGCTTTGTCAGGTTGGTGGCAACTGGCACAGGCCAAGGTGGTGTCGCCCGACAGCCGAGTATCATAGAACAGTCGCTTGCCCAATTCTGCACGCGCCGCATTCACATCCAATGCTGGTTCCGGCGTCACGTCTTGGGCGAAGACAGGAGCACCCAATACTCCCGCAGCGAGCACTATCGCTTTCAGAGACTTCATCGGTTGTCCTTTCTACTACGTCAATTTGTGGCGGCGCTGCCGTCTTCGGCAAAGCCCGCGAGATAGGCTATTACGTTGGCGATATCCTCGTCCTTCTTGAGGCCCGCAAAGGTCATCCTGTTTCCAGGGAGGAAGCCCTTGGGGTCGGCGAGGTAGGCGATAAGATTGTCCTTGGTCCACTCCAGACCGCTTTCGATCAGCACATCGGAGTATTTGAAACCGTCCACGGCTGCTGCAGGTGCGCCAACGATTCCGTTCAAGGGCGGCCCGACGCATACACGCGCCTTCTCGCCCACCTGGTGGCAAGAACTGCATTTACGGAAGACTTTTTTGCCAGCATCGGCGTCTTGGGCAGATGCCTGCCACGTCATAATCGTGAGGGCGGCGGTTATTGGAATTACGAGGCGATAACGCATTTGTCCCCCTGAACTCAGCCACCCGTTCTACCGAGCCTTTTTGACAGAGAACGACGCTCCGCCACTTCCATCTTTGATACAAATGATGGAGCAAGCATTTGTTGCGGACAGGGTTACGATTTGTGAATTTTTGTTAAGACGATGAAAAGGTGCAAGCATCATCCAGAAGCTGACGCGCTGCCCCTGCAAGCGCTAGCGGTTCAACAGGTTTCGCCAGGATCACCGGAGAAGGTCCAGAGATTTCAAGATTTTCGGGTTTGTAGGCGCTGCAGAACAGGACCGGGATTCGAGGTCTGATCTTTCGGAACTCGTTGGCCAGTTCTTCGCCATTGAGGTCCGGCATGACCATGTCCGAAACAACAAGATCAAAGTCGCCCGGCCCCTTTCTGAAGCGTTCCAAGGCCAGTTTAGGCCCGGTGAAAGCCTGAACCTGATAGCCCAGACGCGTAAGGATTCGTCTGAGAGTTCCGGCGACTTCCGCCTCGTCGTCAATCAGAATGACCCGCTCGTTTCCGCGTGGCAACGCCTGCGCAACCGCCTCCAATTCTTCCGCGGACTGCTGTGTCTCGGGCAATTCGATCCTGAATACCGCACCCTCTCCGGGCTCACTTTCAACGATAATCGTACCGTTCATTTCATCCACGAGGCCGAAGACGACCGCCAGCCCCAATCCAGATCCCTTCCCAAGCGGCTTGGTCGTAAAGAACGGCTCAAATAGATGCTTGCGGATGTCCTCCGTCATCCCTGGACCGTTGTCTGCGACCTCAAGGACCGCACGTCCCTTGCCAGTGCTTGCGACGGACACCCGGATCGTGCCGCGCTCGCCAGCCATGGCTTCGGCCGCGTTGCGGCAGAGGTTCATGATGATCTGATGGAGATGCGTCGGATCGCCCACCACCATATAGGCTTTCGGGCAATCGATCTCGATCGTTACAGTTGGCGGTAGCGACGCTTTCAGCAGGCCGGTAACTTCTTCGACGATGGCGACCAGATTGACCGGCCTGCTTTCGCCGGGTTCACGTCGCGCAAAGGTCAGCAACTCGTTTACGATACTCTTGGCACGACGCGCTGCGATGGCGATCTGTTCAATCTCTCCCGCCAGTTCGCTGCCCTCCGGCGCGTCTAATGCGGCCAGATGGCTTGAACCGACGATCGTCGTCAGGATGTTATTGAAATCATGCGCAACGCCGCCTGCCAATTGACCGACTGCCTCTAGCTTTTGCGCACGAACCACCTGCTCGCGCGCTTGCCGCTTTTCGGTGATGTCTTCACCAATTCCGATAAAGTTCCGAACAACACCATCTTGGTCCAACAGCGGTAGGATCATCGTATCTGCCCAATAGCTTGAGCCGTCCTTTCGTTGGTTGCGGAATGTCCCTTGCCAGGGTTGGCCCGCTTCCAGGTTGGATCTGATCCTCTGGTAGGTGTCGGGATCTGTATTTCCTGACTGCAAAAAAGAAGGCGTCTTGCCCACGATTTCCGGCAGCGTCCACCCCGACAAGTCTTCAAACTTCGAGTTCGCGTACTGAATCCGTGCATTTGTATCTGTAATGAGAATTGTGGCAGGGCTCTGTTCGACTGCCGTCGCCAAACGATTTTCCGAGCGCTCCAGTCGTTTGCGTTCATCCAATTCGGTTGCAAGATCAGCGACCCCATCTCTCAGACCACGGACCAGAAGAAATACAAGTGCTCCAATCACAGATGCCGCAACAACCAGAGCAAAAATCGAAAAGAACCCAATCCAGATCAGATTGCGCCCACTCTTGACGGCTGTGGCGATGCGCGCCCCACTCTGTTCTTGAACAGCGCGCCAGTTGCTCTCAAGGCGTACCAGCGCGACCAGCGCATCGCGATCATCGATACGCACAAGCCGATCAGTGTCTTGTGGCCGCTCGCCACGCTGGGCAGCCTCAACCGCGACGCGTAGCATCTGTTCATATTGCTGAACAGTGTCTACCAGAGAGTTCAATGCCTCTGCTTCACCAGCATCCAAAGGGAGTGATCGATACGCTGAGACAAGCTGATGGAATTCCAAAAGCTCACTTTCGGTTGCCTCTCGATACGCATCATCTTGGCGGAGTACGTAATTCTTGAAGTTGTGAATAATCCCACCATAGCCTAGGCGACCACGAATTTCGCTAATCAGAATGCCCTTTTGCTCGGCCACCCCCGCATAGTCGATCCAACTGTCCTCGACCTCTGCGAATTGTGCACGGGTGAGAAACCCAAGCGTTATTCCCAACACCACAGTGATCGACAACAACGCCGCCGCTCCAGCGACAATTCCGAACCACCGGCGGTTGCGTACAATTGGACGATCTTTTGCCATAGCCCTACAGTTGGCTGCCTTGATCTAAGACGCAAGCATCATTAACACGGGGTCAGGGACGGGGTGGATGCGTGCAGGAACGATTACTTATTGTTGATGACGACAGTCAGCTCACCGCGTTTCTGACGCGGTTTTTGACAAGGCATGGCTACAAAGTTGTAACAGCGGGGACGTCTCACGGTATGTTCGAGGCGCTTGCCGAGCGCGCGTTCGATCTCATTGTGCTTGATTTGATTCTTCCCGATGAAGACGGACTTGAGGCCGCTAGGCGACTACGAAAAACCTCGGATGTGCCCGTTGTCATGCTGACCGCCCGCGGGGATGTTCATGACAGGATCGTTGGTCTTGAGCTTGGGGCAGACGACTATATGACCAAGCCCTACGAACCCCACGAGCTTCTTGCCAGAGTACGGTCCGTCTTGCGCCGATCCAAAGGGAATACATCCGCTAGCCTTACCGGAGAGCCACAGGCGAAGGCGCATGTCGCTGGTATCGAACTCGATTTTCGGAAGCTGTCAGCAACCGACACATCGGACAGTGCAGACCTTGCCTTGACGAGCACTGAGTTTGGAATGTTAAAGGCTCTCGTGGATGCCAATGGCGACGTGCTCCGCCGGGAAGATATCCTGCAGGCCGTTTACGGGAATTCAATTCAGGCGACCGACCGGGTGATTGACACGCATATGGTCCGGCTTCGTCGCAAGCTCGCCAAGGTCAAAGGTGCCGCCGAAATCATCAAGACGGTTCACGGCATCGGTTACAAATTGACCGCTTCGGTTGACGATTGGACAGGATTGCCCGATGATGTGTAGTCCTCAGGTGGATGAAAATGTGTTCGTCGGTCTTTGTTGAGCACTTTTTTCATTCACTGAATTTATCTGGTGTTTTCATCTCAAATATCGGTGCTAAGAGCTTTCTACTTTCGGGTCTGAAAGGCGCGACCTGAGCGACGCCGCTTCTCTAAGTTTCACTGCGACTGATGCGGCGAAGGATCATGTCCGCCAGCAGTCATTTGTTGCTGACCAACGTCTGCTTTGGTGAAACGCACTGCATCGCAGAAGTTCCTACGCCGCAAGTGCGAGGCAATGCTGCGTCAGCGAAGTCAGAAAATCCAAGGTCGGTTTTGTCCGCATAGCAGACCTTCGTGCAGATTGCAGCCAATGGCCGCTTTGAGTCAGTTAATTGTCCTCGACCCTAATCTGTTTTGAACTCGCGCCGAAACTGAAATTTAAAATGCACAAATTTGGTCGGGGAGTCAGTTACCAGCAAAAGGGACAATGTTCGAGGTGACCCGGGGGGTGGGGCATCTTTACCTTGGTGTCAGGTTAACTGTGTGCAGTGAGACGCCGACGGACCTATCCACTCAATACGAAATGGCGGTCGAAATGGGGGACGTTACTCAACGTTAACAATGCAATCTATTGATTCTTATTGATAAAAATATCTGGAGTGGCGGACCGAGGAGGATTCGAACCCCCGACCCCTTGATTCGTAGTCAAGTACTCTATCCAGCTGAGCTATCGGTCCACTGGTCGGCGGTTTAGAGACAGGACCAATTGAATGCAAGCCCCAAAAGTGGCTTTAGACCGTGCCATCTCCTTTGGGGAGGTATACAGTGAAAACTGTGCCTTCTTGTCCAGTGCGGGTAAGTTCCAGCGTCCCTCCATGGCCGCGGACCAACTCTTCTGAAATCGCCAGTCCAAGACCCGACCCGCCTTTGCGCGCACCGCCCTGAAACGCTGTGAACAAATGCTCTTGTGCCTTTGCCGGCAGGCCTGGGCCCGTATCACTGATTTCGATCCGCCATTGTGCGGCGTCCTCTTGCGCAGCCACTGTAATTTCTCCGGGCTGGCCGGAGCTTACGATCGCCTGGCGCGCGTTGCGTATCAGGTTCGACATGATGCGATGCAGTTGTTCCGGGTCTGCCCGAACTCGCATTGAAGCCGGAATGTCCTCGCTAAAGCTGAGATCATGCTCACCTATTGCCAATCGCTCGCTGTCAATGACATCGGCGACGATATCGATCAGGGTGACCAGTGTCAGAGTTGGGCTCGGCTCTTCAGCTTTACCAAAAGCCAGCGTGCTTTCGCACAGATGTACGGCACGGGTGATGGACCCCACCAATTTTGGCGCTAACCTGCGTACAGCCGGATCCTCGCTTGCTTCGATCCTGTCGGTGAACAATTGGGCGCTTGTCAGTATGTTGCGCAAATCATGGCTCACTTTGGCGACGGCTCCGCCCAACTGAGCCAACCGCTCTTTTTGTTTTAGCGCCTGTGTGAGCTGCGTCTGCAAGGTCAGAAGTGCGTCCTCGGCTTCGCGCAACTCTGTCACCCCCGCCGAGGGTTTGATGATACGGCGAGCATCTTCCGGGGCGTCAGCATAACTCTGAATATGGCCGACAACGCGTTTGATCGGTTTAACCAAAAACACGCGAACTGCGAGAAACAGCAGTACAGCCGTAATAACCGAGATTACCGCTGACAAGATCAATATTCGCACTCCGTAGTCCAGCATTGCCGCGCGCATTGGCCCGGTTTCCATCGTCACTTCTATTTCAAGACCTGCCTGCCGCACCGGGCTCCCGATCACACGGATCACCTTTGGCCCGCGCTCAAAAAGCCGCATCATGGCATCCCGGATCAAATCAATTGCGCTGGCATCACGAATGTCGAAGGTGGAGTCTATTGCCCGCGGCATCGGTGAAGATAACATAAGTTGCCGCGCTTCATCGCGCCGAAGGACGACATTGAACACTTCTGCGTTGCGCAGCAGTTCGGCCTCAAGCTCGGTGTCCAACATGTCATCAGCTAGCAGCGCCAGTGACGCGATCTGACCACGTTCCAGCCTTGTGTTCAGGTAATCTTCGCGAAAGCGGGCAATGGATGGCACAAATATTAGAACCTCGGCCAACATCACGAAAACTATCGTCAAAATCAGAAACCGGCCTGAAAGCGAATTCAACATTATGCCTCCGATTGTGTCACGGCAGCCATCTCTGGACGAACCGGACGACGCGTTTGACCGCAGGGTTATCAAACAACCTGGGGCCAAAGTAAGCCCCGGCAACCCGTTTGTTCACTTCTCCGATAGTCGGATAGGGGGCAACCATAGCGGCGACTTGGCTCATCTTCATTTTATTTGCCAATACGAGAGCCCAGAGGTTGATCAATTCGCCCGCCTGATACCCAACGATAGATGCACCTACCGGGCGTCCACCAACCACCATGACCTTGATAAAGCCGCTTGTTTTCCGCTCTGCTATTGCGCGGTCATTGTGACTGTATTCATGACGAACTACCTCTAGCCTGCCGCCGAATTCCGCGAGGGCCTGTGTCTCGGTCAGCCCGACCTGAGACAATTCGGGGTCCGAAAAGGTAACCCACGGTATATGGCTGGTCTTAGCTTTGGACGGCAGCCCGAACAGAATCGAGCGAATTATGACTCCGGCATGATAACCGGCGACATGGGTGAATTGCAGCCCCCCTGCCACGTCGCCAATTGCGTAGACACGTTTGTTTGAAGTGCGCATGCTGTCGTCAACTTTGATCCCGGCAGGCGTCACATCAACCTCGGCCGTCTCCAGATCAAGCTCCTCAATGTTAGCTTGCCGCCCTACGGCCATCAGAAGATGGCTGCCCTTGAACACCCTTCCGTCTTTGGTTTCGATCTCAATCGCCCCGGCTTTGCCACGAATTTCGGCGGCCATGGCATCTTCGACAATTTCGACACCCTCATTGCTCAGCGACGCCAGAACCACTGATGACAATTCCGGATCATCCTTGCCAAGAGCCTTCATTCCTTCGACGATAGTGACTTTGCTGCCAAGCCGGATATGGGCCTGCGCCATTTCTACCCCGATGGGTCCGCCCCCCACGATAAGCAGGTGGTCGGGCCTGTCGCGCAACTCAAACAAGGTTTCGTTGGTTTCGTACGGTACGCTGTCGAGACCGGGAATTGGCGGTACCAATGGCGAAGAACCCGTCGCAATCACAATGCGACGCGCGGTAATCACCGTTTCGCCAGCCTGCACTTCGGCCGGGGAAATGAACTTGCCAAAATGGCGGATCACCTTGACTCCCAATCCCTCGAACCGCTCCTGGCTATCGACCGGCGCAATAGAATCGATGACTTCGGCCACGTGGTCTTTCGCGGCGCTGTAGTCGATGCGAGGTTCGACGTCAGCCACGCCAAATACATTCGAATGAGCTTGCGCATAGGCCGCTTTTCCGCTGGCAATTAGCGCCTTGGATGGAACACATCCATAATTCAGGCAATCGCCGCCCATTTTGTGGCCTTCCAGCAGCACAACGTCAGCGCCCATCTGGCTAGCGCCCGCCGCCACGGACAATCCGCCAGAGCCTGCCCCGATGACCAGAAGATCGGTCTTAATCCTGTTCATGGGCTCAACCTTCTCTTCTTTTGCGCGTTGCTCTGATCACAATCGGCATCGCTGCCAAGGCTGCAAGACCCAGAATTGGCCCGATAATGTGAGGCTCCCACAATAGGGAAAGATCAGGGTCTTCTCCTCGATCAAAGACTTCACCCAGCCCCACGCCGATCCACGTAAACACAATTGCACCCGGAATAATGCCAAGAGCGGTCGTGAAAAAGAAATTCGCGAACTTCACTCCAACGAGAGCCGGCAGCAGGTTTGCCACAAAAAACGGGACCGCCGGGACAAGGCGTAGCAGAAACAGAACGCTGATCTCGTTTTCGCGAAGCCCATCTTTAAGTTTCTTCATTTTACCTTCGGACGTTTCCAACTTTTTGGTCAGGCTTTCACCCAAGCCCCAGCGCGCCGCGAGGAAGATGGCGCAGGCCCCTGCCGTCGCAGACACCACGTTAAACGCTGTCCCCGCAACCAGCCCGAACAGAAACCCACCCGAAACCGATGCCACCGCTGCGCCCGGCAACGAAAATGTGACGATCAGAACGTAAATGCACACAAAGATAGCCGCCAAACCAATGAAGTTGCTGTCGCGAAAGGCGAGCAATGCGTCCCGGTTTTCGCGCAATGTATCAAAGCTCAGATGATCACGAAGAGTGAACGCCCCAAAAAATGCGACCAACACGATAATTATGAGCGGCAAATGGCGCAAAAGTGCTGGCTTTCCGCCGGGTTCCGAGGGTTGGGTCATGTCGGTCATCACTTTGCCTTGCATGGGACGGTGTTGCAATCTGCACTCTAGATGCCTCCGCACGGACAACAGCGAAAGACCGATCACAGGTCATTGATACACAGTGATGAGGAATGTCGCGTAATCGGTCTTTTTCGGTGGACTTGAAACAATTGGTGTAATCCGTCAGTGCAGTTTTGTTGCAAAACCGGCCAAAAAGCCGCCGTAATGATTTGACTTGCCTCAAATCCCTCTTTAGAGGACGGGCTTCGAATACTCGTTCCTGGGCCGAATCCGCGCGCCCGGAACCGCAAACTGGAGACGGAGCGATGAAACGCACCTTTCAACCTTCAAACCTCGTGCGCAAGCGGCGCCATGGTTTCCGTGCACGTATGGCGACCAAAGCCGGTCGCAAGATTCTGAACGCCCGTCGCGCACAGGGTCGCAAGTCGCTGAGCGCGTAGCAGCGCCACTCGACTAAAAGGCATGACACCGCCGGAGGCCCCCAACGTTGGCACAGATGCCGCTGGGGACATGCCCCCGGCGGTTTCTGTTTGTCTGACGGTATTGAACAAACGCGCCGATTTTCTTCGCGCTGCCCGTGCAAAACGGCAAGGCGCGCCCAGCATGATTGTTCAGGGACGTGAACGCCATCCTGATGAAACGGTGGTTGGCATACGGGTTGGTTACACTTGTTCCAAGAAGGTCGGAAATGCCGTCGCGCGCAACCGGGCAAAACGGCGGCTCCGCGCAGCGGCCCGCCAAGTCCTACCAGATCACGGCAAGCCAGGCTGGGATTACGTATTGATCGGCCGGCCTGAGGTCACATCTTCGCGACCCTTCGCGGAAATGCTGTCGGACCTGACATCTGCATTGGAAAACATCCATGGCGGAGGTCGAACATGACCCTGCTTGCGCGCTTTATTGCGGTTCCTGTTCGCGCTTATAGGTTGTTGCTATCGCCATGGGTCGGCCACAGCTGCCGTTATCAACCCACTTGCAGCGCTTATGCCCTTGAAGCACTGGAAAAACATGGAGCTTTCAAAGGCAGTTTGCTCGCCGCGCGGCGGATTGCGCGTTGCCATCCTTGGGGTTCCAAAGGATTCGATCCGGTCCCGGACCGATCCGATCGATAAATCGGGCCTATCTCCAAGTTGAGTATCCGCCGCCACGACACGTTCGTCTAAGAACGCTTTTCAAAGGTGATCACCACCTCGCCGATATCTACGCCAAACCGTTTCATGTAGGCGCGGTTCAATAGCCGGTCGTCACTCAGCAACCACATCCAGTCATCGAACGCGACACGCAGCGTGCCATCCTGGGTTGGCAAGTCAATTTCATATTGCCAATTGAATGTGTCGCCCCGCTCCTGTCCTGTCGCAACGCCAATAACACCCGGCGCTGTACCCTGCCATGCATCTTCACTGGTCTTAGTCAGTGACCAGACCCGCTGCTCGGTGGAATCATCATCATAGATAAAATTTTCGATAAGTGTCAGGGTTTCGCCATCCCACGTGCCGTCAATATCCACCTTGAAACGGCGACGGACTGTCCCAAATACATCTTGGAACTGGCCATATGCCACCAGATCACCGCTAAAGAACTCTTCCAGATTAAGAGTGCGATCCGACAGCAGATCATCGTCGGCGCCGGGTTTTGCCGTGCACGCAACAAGAACAGTCGATGCGACTAACGCCATTACAAATCGAAGCATATCCAGTTAATCCTTTTCTTATTACTACGCGAACCCGCGACTTTTGGTTCATAGAAACTGGCCAGTAGGATTGAATTGTGAGCCAGCACCCACTTACTTCACCAGTCTCAGCCCTTGCCCGACTCTTACAACTCAACTAGAGCCTGCCCATGTTGGCTGAAACTGATGCAATACACCCTCTCTTTGCCGGTGCCCCCCGCACGACCGAGTTCAAGAAGCTTCGCAAGCGCATCGTGCGCCACACCCGCGAGGCAATCGAACAATATGGTATGATCGAACACGGATCGCGTTGGTTGGTTTGTTTGTCTGGTGGCAAGGACAGCTACGCATTGCTGGCAGTATTGCATGAATTGCAATGGCGGGGCTTGTTGCCGGTCAATATTCTGGCCTGCAATCTCGATCAGGGTCAGCCAGGGTTTCCCGCAACCGTTTTGCCCGAGTTTCTTAACGAGATGAAGGTGCCCCATCGCATTGAGTATCAGGATACGTATTCCATCGTGATGGACAAGATTCCGCAAGGCCGGACGTTTTGCGCCTTGTGCTCACGCCTGAGGCGAGGAAATCTTTATCGGATTGCACGCGAAGAAGGCTGCAGTGCCGTCGTGCTTGGCCATCATCGCGACGACATTCTTGAAACATTTTTCATGAATCTTTTTCACGGTGGCCGATTGGCGACCATGCCGCCAAAACTCGTGAACGAACAAGGTGATCTTTTTGTCTATCGCCCACTTGCCCATGTGGCCGAAGTAGATTGCGAAAGGTTTTCTACAGCGATGGGTTATCCCATCATTCCCTGCGATTTGTGCGGGTCCCAGGACGGACTCCAGCGCCAACAAGTCAAAGCTATTCTGGATGAATGGGAGTCCCGAAGCCCGGGCCGTCGGCAGGTCATGTTCCGCGCGCTTATGAATGCCCGCCCATCACACTTGCTTGACCCGACTTTGTTTGATTTTGCCGGATTGATGCGGTCTTGCGGCCCGGGCTCTGTAAAAGTTGAAGAAAACCCGACGCAGAAGTCGGCGCCGCGTTAACTCTGCCCTGACTCATCGACGCATAGTTTGACCGACGTGTAACTTGACGTTCGTTCGAAAGGCTTGCCTATGTCCCGGCACCCCACTCGTGGTCTGATTTCCACTCGAGCGACACTTCGCTCGACACTGTCTTCCCCGGCTATCTTGGCGTTCTTACCGGCTCTTACCTTAGGAGCTTATTGGCTGGGTGGTGAAATGGCCTTGATGGCAACAGCACTGATGTTGCCATTGGCTGTTGCATTAGTCGGTGGTTTTTCCGAGCAATCGGGCCAGTTATCGGTTCCACGCGACAGCGTAACTGGTTTATTGTTACGCGATGGTTTTGACTGCATTGTAGAACAGGTGTTTGAACTGACATCAACTTCGGGTCATCAATCGGCAATGTTCTTGTTGGAACTTGACGATTTCAAACAACTCACGTCCCGCCACGGCCAGGCCGCAGCAGACGAGGTTATGAATCGCGCAGGCGAGCGCATAGCATCCACGTTACGAAATGATGACAGTGTGGCACGCTATGGCGATTGCAGGTTTGCGGTCTGCTTGATGCCTGTTCGGCAACTTGATCTGGAATTGTGCATCCAGTTGGCCGCGCGCCTGCAGTCAGCGGTAGAAGAGCCCATTTCTATTGACGGAACATCCCTCTACATGTCGTGTTCCATCGGGTTTTGCCTGCGAAGCCGGTCGCCTGGCAAAACCGGCACCGAGTGGATCAGCGCAACGGCAACGGCGCTCGATGATGCACAGCGCAATGGCCCCTCTGCGATTCGCGCTTATTCTGCTGATATGCAACGCAAAGAAAAAACCCGGAGTTCGTTGCGCGAAGAGGTCGCAAGTGCTCTGAACAACGGCCAAATACAGCCCTGGTATCAGCCTCAGATCTCGACAGATACGGGAAAAGTCACTGGGTTTGAGGCGCTGGCGCGCTGGACACACCCTGAGCGCGGCATGATTTCACCTGATGAATTCTTGCCGATCATTGAAGAGATGGGGTTATTAGAACGGCTTGCCGAAGTGATGATGTACCACGCATTGACTGCCATCAAGGCGTGGGACAGCGCTGGGATGAATGTGCCGCAAGTCGCGGTGAACTTTGCGGGCCCTGAATTGGCGAATCCACATCTTGTAGAAAAGGTAAAATGGGAACTGGACCGTTTTGAGCTCGCTCCTGATCGGCTTGCTATCGAGGTGCTGGAGACGGTGGTTGCAGAATCTCCAGATGACACTATTTCCCTTAATATTAATGGATTAGGGAAACTTGGATGCCAAATTGACCTTGACGACTTTGGCACCGGTCACGCTTCCATCGCCTCGATCCGGAGGTTTTCCATAAGCCGCATCAAAATCGACCGGTCGTTTGTTATGAAAGCGGATCGCGATCCTGAACAACAACGCATGATTGGAGCGATACTTACTATGGCAGAGCGGCTCAATCTGGAAACACTTGCGGAAGGCGTGGAAACCGTGGGCGAACACGCCCTGCTGGCCCAGTTGGGTTGTGGCCACGTTCAGGGATTTGGTATCGCCCGTCCCATGCCCTTTGATCATACATTGGACTGGATCACGGCGCACGTCGCAAAACTGGTGGATCCGCCTCGCATTAGTGGCAAGGCGCGATGATCGTACCGCAACTGCTTGCTCATTTGGCATTCAGGACATAAGAAACTCACAAAGAACTGCGTAGCTTTTGACCCGATTCCGCTTGACCTTTGGGGCGGCACTCTGTTGAACCAGCCTGACCAACAAAACGGCTAAAACCAACAGAAGGCGACTGTCCCCTATGGACGATCAGAACAAGAACCTCATTCTTGCTACGGCGCTCAGCTTTATCGTGATCCTGGTATGGTTCGTGATGTTTCCACCGCCGGAGCCGGAACCTTCAGCGCCCGCCGAGCAAAGTGCTGTGAACGATGGCTCCGCGCCTGTCGCCGATGCAGTGACCACGCCAGCGGGAGATATAACTCCAGCAGCCGCAGGTGCCGAAACGCTCGACGCCGCCTTAGCCGACGCGCCACGCGTTCCAATCGAAACACCCCGATTGATTGGTACAATCTCCCTTTTGGGCGGGCGAATCGACGACCTGTCCTTGCCGGACTACCGGGTATCGCAGGCTAAGAACGCACAAATCGTCCGATTGCTTTCCCCAGTTGGCGATCCCGCCGCCTATTATGCGCTTTACGGATGGGCAGCGGGTTCTGGCATGAAACCAGAGGAAGTACCCGGAGCTAATACGGAATGGTCGCTGGAGTCCGGAGAAATCCTGACACCGGACTCCCCAGTGACACTGGTCTGGGACAATGGCAAAGGACTCGTCTTTAGGCGGACGATCGAAGTTGACAGTGAATATATGTTCAACATCACCCAAGCCGTTGAAAACACTTCTGAAACGGCCGCTGTAATGGCGCCCTATGGTATTCTGGCGCGGCACGGCGAACCCCAGAACCTGAAGAACTTTTTCATTTTGCACGAAGGTGTGGTGTCGATGGCCGATGGCGAACTGGCTGAAATCGACTACAGTGACATGCCAGACTTTGCTGTCGACAACCGCGAGGGCACTCCCGCAGAGCGTATCGACGCCGTTAGCGATGGATGGATTGGTTTCACCGATCACTATTGGATGACAACCCTTATTCCTGATCGAAATTCTCTCTTCCGTCTGACTGCAAAATACGTCGCAAAGACAGACATCTACCAAACCGAAATTGTCAAACCAACGCAGACAGTAGAGCCCGGCCAGACGATTGCGGTTACCTCGCAATTGTTTGCCGGTGCAAAGGAATGGGAAACCATTCGCGAATATGAGGCCGAAGGCGTCTCCGGCTTCATCGACAGCATCGACTGGGGTTGGTTCTTTTTCCTGACCAAACCGATCTTCTGGCTCCTACACAACCTGAACCAACTGATAGGCAATATGGGCTGGTCCATCATTGGTCTAACTCTGATCATCAAGGCTATGCTTTTCCCGCTAGCCTATAAGTCATATGTATCGATGGCTAAAATGAAAGAACTGCAGCCAAAAATGGAAGAGCTCAAGGAAGCTGCCGGGGACGACAAGCAAAAGCTTCAGCAGGGCATGATGGAGATGTACAAAAAGGAGAAGGTGAACCCTGCCTCCGGCTGCCTTCCGATCTTGCTGCAGATTCCTATCTTTTTCTCTTTGTACAAGGTGATTTTTGTCACAATCGAACTGCGTCAAGCACCATTCTTTGGCCCGTTCCAGGATCTGTCGGCGCCTGATCCGACTTCAATCATGAATATCTTTGGACTGCTGCCGTTCTCTGGGCCAGAACCCGGGACTCTCATGGCAACAATCTTCATCGGTATCCTGCCGCTGTTGCTAGGTATTTCGATGTGGTTGCAACAGAAACTGAACCCAGCCCCCACCGATCCAACCCAGCAGATGATCTTTGCCTGGATGCCTTGGGTCTTCATGTTCATGCTCGGCAGTTTTGCGAGCGGACTTGTGGTCTACTGGATTGCCAACAACACGATTACGTTTACACAACAGTATCTGATCATGCGGTCGCAGGGTTACAAACCTGATGTATTTGGCAATATCAAAGGCGGTTTCAAGAAAAAGCCGAAGCCTGACGCCAAATGACAGGTGCTGTGACATCGATATGGCGGCACCCTATCAAAAGCCATGGACGTGAGGAACTGCCTCGCGTCACGCTAAGTGCTGGGCAAACAATGCCATGGGATCGTGTTTGGGCCGTAGCCCACGAAGCATCAAAGGCTGACGGTTCAACCTGGGCCCCCTGTGCCAATTTTAGTCGCGTGTCCAAGGCTCCCGCACTTATGGCCATCACTGCAAAGCTGGACGAAGGTACCGAAAACCTGACTTTGTCCCATCCGGATCGACCTGATCTCAAATTCATGCCAGATCGCGACCTTTCTTCCTTTCTTGACTGGGTTCGCCCCCTGATGCCAAAAAACCGTGCAGCATCTGCCCGGATCATTCGCGTCCCGGGACGCGGCATGACGGACAGCGATTTTCCATCGGTAACGCTGTGCAACCTCGCCTCTCACCGCGAAGTCGAGCAGCACATTGGTCATCCTTTGTCGATCCATCGCTGGAGAGGCAATATCTGGATTGATGATGTTCCCGCGTGGGAAGAGTTCAACTGGTTGGGTCAACACCTCCAAATTGGCGGCGCCATACTCCACATGCGAGAACGCACAGACAGATGCCTCGCAACCACAGCAAATCCGGAAACAGGAATTCGGGATGCGGATACGCTTGGCGCACTGAAACAGTGGGGTCACATAGATTTCAGTGTTCGAGCGGAGGTCATTCAGGGCGGAGACGTTTCCGTCGGCGACACCGTACGGGTTTCGTAGTGCAACTTACTTTCCCCCTTGCTGACGCTCCCGATGATTTGAGTGCAGAGAAAGGTCGTAAGCTTTTTGCTGGTCAGACCGATTTTGTCAAAGGTGTGGTTGCCATGTCAGGACTGCCCAATGCTGACCGCATGGAAGTTTGCTTTGCTGGACGGTCCAATGTAGGGAAATCTACTCTGATCAATGCCCTCACTGGACGTAAGGGATTGGCGCGCGCTTCAAATACCCCCGGACGCACACAAGAGATAAACTACTTCTCACTGGCAGATAGCCATTATTTGGTGGACTTACCGGGTTACGGATATGCAAATGCGCCTCTCCCAGTGGTTGAAAAATGGCAGAAGTTGCTGAAACAATACCTGTCAGGCCGTCAGACCTTGCGACGCGCTTTTGTCCTGATCGACGCACGCCACGGGGTGAAACCGGTTGATGAGGAAATCCTCTCTCTTCTCGACAGTTCTGCTGTGACATTCCAATGTGTGTTGACCAAAACCGATAAAATCAAGGGCTATAATTTGGACAAGGTTCTGGAGCAGGTGCGGAACGCACTGGCCAAACACCCCGCTGCCTACCCCGAGATTGTCATGACGTCGTCTGAGAAAGGCGACGGAATTGCAACGCTGCGAACGATCATTGCGACGATGCAATAGCCTGGAGCGCCTGTTTTGGATATCTCTGCGCAAAAGGGTCAACAAATGAAGACGCAAGAAATGAACCGCGATTGGATAGCCACCGCCCGCACCTTGTCTCAGGCTTTGCCGTATCTTCAGCGCTATGACAACGCAACTGTGGTGATCAAGTTGGGCGGTCACGCAATGGGCAGCGACGAAGCGATGGAAGATTTCGCCCGCGATGTCGTCCTGATGCAGCAGGTTGGCATTAATCCGGTCGTTGTACATGGCGGCGGGCCGATGATTAACGCAATGCTAAAGAAACTTAACATCCCGTCGGAATTTGTTGGTGGAAAACGCGTCACTGACAGTGCTGTTATCGAAGTGGTTGAGATGGTGCTGTCCGGCCTTGTTAACAAACGCATTGTTCAGGCGATCAATCGACAGGGCGGATCCGCCATGGGACTGTCGGGAAAAGACGCCAATGTGATGGTATGCGATCAAACCGACCCCGCTCTTGGATTTGTAGGGACGCCGGTCGAAATGAACCCGGGATTCATCCAAGGGCTGTTTACTAACAATACTATCCCGGTCATCGCACCAATCGGCGCGGGCCGAAATGGAGAAACTTTCAACGTCAACGGTGACACAGCGGCGGGCGCCATTGCAGCGGCGCTTCAGGCAGATCGTCTTTTGCTTTTGACCGATGTTGCTGGTGTCAAGAATGCCAAGGGTGAAGTGCTAACCGAACTAAAGGCCGGCCAGATTCGCGATTTGACGGCTGACGACGTCATTGCTGGCGGCATGATACCCAAGACCGAGACCGCACTTGCCGCTATCGAAGGTGGTGTTCGCGCGGTCGTGATATTGGACGGTAGGGCGCCCAATGCCTGTTTGCTCGAACTTTTCACCGAACACGGTGCAGGCAGCCTGATCCGTCCTGACTAACGCAAAGTATCCACGGGTCGCTTGCACACACCGGGTGAAGCACTACTGTTGGGTTATGGAGCACGAAGCCATAATACGACTTATCGTTTTTCTGGGCCTGTTTACGCTGTTTGCGTCCTTGGAAACGCTAGCGCCCAGACGTTTGCGCAGCCTGCCGCGTCGGCCCCGCTGGATCACCAATTGGAGTATCACGATATTGAATACGTTGATGCTACGCGTAATGGCTCTCGCGTTGCCGCTACTGGCCGTTGGGGCGGCTATTGACGCTAACGCACAGGGTTGGGGACTTTTCAATCAACTCTCCCTACCCGGCTGGTTCGAAATCTCTCTGTCAATCCTGATCCTAGACTTCGCGATTTGGGCGCAACACCTGATCATGCACAAAGTTCCCTTCCTTTGGCGATTACACCAGATGCATCACACGGATGTCGACATGGACGTCACCACCGCAATCCGATTTCATCCATTCGAAATTGCGCTATCGATGACTTTGAAAATCGGCCTAATCTACATCTTGGGACCTGCAGCGCTCGCGGTCATTCTGTTTGAAATTCTGCTGAACGGCACTGCGATGTTCAACCACGCCAATGTCAACTTACCGTTGCGTTTGGATGCAGTGCTGCGCAAGGTCCTTGTGACACCCGACATGCATCGCGTGCATCATTCAGTCCATCGTCATGAACATGACAGCAATTACGGCTTTGCGCTGTCGATCTGGGACCGTCTTCTGGGGACCTATGTATCCCAACCCGAAGCAGGCCATGAAGCCATGCAAGTTGGCCTGGAGTGGCAGGATGACCGACCCAGCCATCTCGGCTGGTCCCTTACCCTGCCCTTTGCACGCAAATGAAGTACGATGAACTAGAAAGCGTCGCCGTTGCCCATCATCTAAGGGTATTAGGTGGCTTTCACCCGATATCGGAGGACAAGGCCCCCGAAGGTTGCAAGACCATGATCATGCTGGGCCCGGATGAGCCGGCGTTCTGGCCGCATTTGCAGGTTCAATCAGAATTTTCTGATGGAGACCCTGACCCGGTTGATCGCTGGTCACGGCGTATCATCGGTGCATGGGCCCAAGACCTCAACGCCAAACCGCTCTACCCTTTTGGAGGGCCGCCCTACCTACCTTTTTTCAGCTGGGCTCTGCGCACGGGGCGGGTCCACGCTTCTCCAATTCTTCTGCTGGTACATGATCGCGCCGGATTGTTTGTCTCCTTTCGCGGTGCGCTGGCATTGCCGGAACACATTGATGTCCCCTCGCCCCCCAATAACCCCTGCGAAAGCTGTTCTGGCAAACCTTGTCGCACAGCTTGCCCAGTGAGCGCCCTCACAGGCTCGGGATACGACGTTCCGCTTTGCAAAGCACACCTTGAGGCACAAGACCTTGCTGATTGTATGAGCCAAGGCTGTGCTGCGCGCAGGGCCTGTCCTGTCTCGCAGGAATTTGCACGGCTGCCGGAACAGTCAGCTTATCACATGAGAAGGTTTGTCGAAAAATGACCCAAACCCTGATCCTGATGCGCCATGCTAAGTCCAGTTGGAGCAACCTTGGCCAAGTGGACCACGACAGACCGCTGAATCCCCGGGGGAGACGATCCGCCGCTGTGCTTGGACAATGGCTAGAAAGCAAAAACCTGATCCCGGATGAGGTAATCAGTTCGTCTTCCCGACGCACTCAGGAAACCTTTGAAGGACTGAGCTTCGAGGTCACTCCAGTCTATACACGCGCCCTTTATCACGCAGACCCAGCGCAAATGCTGAAGGTGTTACACGGTGCGCACGGCAGCTGTGTCTTACTGCTGGGGCACAATCCGGGGATCGCGGGGTTTGCGAAAAAACTTGCGGCTGTACCACCACACCACGACCGATTCTCCGACTACCCGACTGGCGCGACCACGGTCATGACTTTTGAAATCGACAAATGGGATAACGCCCAGTTTGGGACCGGAACCGTCACAGATTTCGTAATACCGCGAGAATTGGCAGATACCTGAATTTGCGAGGTGAGCTAAAGCCCACCTCGCACATTATTCTTAGTGACCGAGAATTTGGCTCAGGAACAGTTTGGTCCGTGGTGACTGCGGATTGTTAAAGAACTCTTCCGGTTCATTCTGTTCCACAATCTGACCTTCATCCATAAAGATCACCCGGTTCGCAACCTGACGTGCAAATCCCATCTCGTGGGTCACGCAAAGCATGGTCATGCCCTCTTCGGCAAGTTCGACCATCGTATCCAGAACTTCCTTGATCATTTCGGGGTCAAGCGCCGAGGTCGGTTCGTCAAACAACATGATGCGCGGACGCATGCAGAGGCTCCGCGCAATCGCCACACGTTGCTGTTGACCGCCTGACAACATACCGGGGTATTTGTCAGCCTGATCCGGAATCTTAACCTTGGTCAGAAAGTGCATCGCAATTTCTTCGGCTTCTTTTTTGGGTGTTTTACGAACCCAAATCGGTGCCAGCGTGCAGTTCTCAAGGATCGTCAGATGTGGGAAAAGGTTGAAGTGCTGGAAACACATCCCAACTTCTGATCGGATCTTATCAATATTTTTAAGGTCCGAGGACAGCAACGTGCCATCCACTGTGATCTTGCCCTTCTGGTGTTCCTCCAAAGCATTGATACACCGGATCAGCGTAGACTTCCCGGACCCCGACGGACCCGCAATTACGATCCGCTCACCCTGATAGACCGTGAGATCGATATCGCGCAGTACGTGGAACGTGCCGTACCATTTGTTCATCTTCTCGATCGACACCGCAACGTCGGTAGAGACATTCATTTGTTGTGCTTGTTCAGCCATTTTCTTAGCCCTTCGTTAGCGGTGATCGGTCCGAAGCTTCCGCTCCAGCCATTGTGAGTATTGTGAGATGCCGTAACAGACGACAAAGAACAGCAGCGCCGCAAAGGCCCAGAGCTCCCAGTAAACGCCAGCCCAGTCGGTAGAAGACAGGATCGGCCCCCGGATCATCCCAACAAGGTCAAACATCGAAATCACCGAAACCAGTGTCGTGTCCTTGAACAGGCCAACAGCCACATTCACGATACCAGGAATTGAGATTTTCAAAGCTTGCGGCATGATAATCAGCCGTGTCGCCTGTGCATAATCCAATCCAAGGCTGTCTGCAGCTTCGTATTGACCTGTTGGCAACGCGGATAATGCGCCCCGGATCACCTCGGCGATATAAGCGGACGAAAACAGGGTGATCATAATGATCACGCGCAAGATCAAATCAAGCGCGGTGCCTGGTGGAAAGAAATAAGCCAGAACCACGTTTGCCACGAACAAAAGAGTGATCAACGGCACACCACGAACGAATTCGATGAAAACAACGCAAATCCATTTGATGATTGGCAAATGCGATTGACGCCCCAATGCAAGCAGAATTCCGATAGGCAAAGATAGCGACACGCAGATCGTCCCGAGGATCATGTTGAGCATAAAACCCCCCATGTCCCGGCTTGCCACAGGTTCCAACGCCAAGAAGTTTGACATTACTCCGGTAACAAAACCGAAAACCCACCACGAAACGACCGCCGCTAGAACAGCTGCACCAGCACCTGCCGCAAAGCTTATCTTTTCGACACGCTTAAACACTAGATATCCAACAACGAACCCAAGCGCCGTCGCGACGGGAACCAGAAGAGAGCCACCCCAGATCAGCCAGAAAGCCAGAAATGGGTAAACAGCAGTAAAGACCAGCAGAGCCCGTGGCAAATGAGAAAAGAGCACAGGTGCGGCTGCAACAAGCAGAAGAATGAATGCAACCGTCGGACGCCAGTATTGATCGCTTGGGTACTGGAAACCAAACAGGAGTTGTTGCCAACGCTGCGAGATTACAGCAAAGCAACCGCCCCCAGAGTCCTGTATCACCTCGCGGCAGGCACGAATGTTATCCGATGTCCAATCCCCGTTTGCAATCCAGGGGAAAACACCGGCGGCAAGTCGATAGACGATGTAAATCGCCAATATTGTCATGACAGAATTGAGAATACCGGAGAACAGATTTGCCCGCACCCATTTCACCACCCCGGTTTCACCGGGAGGTGGTGCGCTTGGGGGTAGGACTGTATCGCGAACAAAGGCGACGGATTGTGATTGCGTATCGCTCATTTCACCGCTCCTTCAGTTTCATGGAATTGTTGTAGACATTCATGATTGCCGCAATCGACAAAGAGAATGTCAGATAAAACAGCATCAGGAGCAGAACGCATTCAATCGCCCGCCCAGTCTGGTTCAGTGTAATTCCCCCAAGTGTACCGGTAAGGTCCATGTAACCCACAGCAATCGCCAGAGAGGAGTTCTTGGTGATGTTGAGGTATTGCGAAATCAGAGGTGGAATAATCACCCGCAGGGCTTGTGGTAGGACCACAAGGTTCATGATCCGGCCCGGTCGCATCCCCAAAGCCGCAGCTGCCTCGGTTTGGCCCTTGCTGACAGCAAGAATTCCTGCTCTCACGTTTTCAGCGATGAATGCCCCAGTGTAAATGGCCAACGCGAACCAAAGCGCAATCAGTGATCCGCGAATATTCAGACCGCCCTTGAAATTGAAACCTTTGAGTTCAGGATATTCCAACGTGATCGGGCTGCCCAAAACAAAATAGGCGATCAGTGTCGGAATGATCAGAATTCCCAGCGAAGGAAAAAACGTTGGCAGAATCTTACCTGTGTCATACAGGACCTTCTTGACCCGCGCGCGCCACCAGAACACTCCGGCGATTGAGATTAGGAACACGCCAACGACGGCCCATCCACCAGCGGCAAAAACCGGTGCAGGTGTGAACACGCCGCGATTGGTAAAAGCAAAACTACCGAACAACATGCTGGCGGTTGGTTCGTCACCCCGGAATGCCGAAGGTTGTGGCAATGCACTTGTCGTGATCGTAAAAATGACGATGATCCAGATCAGGACCGGCACGTTGCGAAACGCTTCCACATACAAGCTCATCAACCGAGCGATGATCCAGTTGTCAGAAAGGCGCAATACACCCGCGATAACGCCGATGATTGTTGCGCTAACACATGCCAGAAACGCCACAATTAGTGTGTTGATGGCGCCAACGACCGAAGCGCGCATGTTCGAACTTTGGCTGTCGTATTCAATTGGACGCTGGTTGATATCGTATCCGGCAGGTGCCCAAAGGAAATCATACGAAATGTTCAATCCTTGGGCCGCAAGGTTTGCAAACAGATTGCTGAGAAGCATCGACGCTGCAAAAATAAGTAGAATAAGAGCTAATGCCTGAAAAGTGTACGATCTGTAGCGCGTATCGTTTATCAGCATCGACAAGTTGAACGAACCCTGTGCAGGGTCGGAAAGTGTCGTCATTTAGATTGTTCCCCGTTGGTCGGCCAGTTTATTGTTTTCAGCTTCAAGGCTGGTGGCCGAGTTTTGGTCGTCAATTAAACAAAGGGCGCAGAGTGATCTGCGCCCTTTGATCTTCAATTTTTAACGGAACGGCGGAGAGTAGATCAATCCACCGTCGGTCCATTGAGCGTTTAGACCACGCGCCAGACCGATTGGGGTTTCTGCACCGATATTGCGGGAGAAGATTTCACCAAAGTTTCCTCCGGCCATGATCGCCTGTTTGGCCCAAGTCGGCTCCAGACCCAGCATCTCGCCCAATTCACCTTCGGAACCCAGCAGACGGTTGATCTCCGGATTGTCCGTTCCTGCCGACAATTCTTCGGCATTCACCGATGTAACGCCCAACTCTTCAGCTGTGATCAAAGCATTCAGCGTCCAGCGAGCAACGTCACCCCACTCATTGTCTCCGTGGCGCACAAGTGGCCCCAGAGGTTCTTTAGAGATGATTTCAGGGAGGAGCACGTGATCTCCTGGCGTTGGAAAGTTAGCCCGGTTGGCAGCAAGAGCGGACGCATCTGTTGTGTAAACATCGCAAGAACCGGCAAGATACTGTTGCACGGCTTCCGCACCAGTTTCGATCGGAACAGGTTCGTAGCTGATGTTATTTGAGCGGAAGAAATCCGCGAGGTTCAGCTCGGTTGTTGTTCCCGTCTGGATACAAACAGTTGCACCATCCAGATCTTTTGCAGACGAAACGCCCAACTCTTTAGGGATCAAAAAGCCCTGACCGTCATAATAGTTGACGCCAACAAATGTGAATTTGAGGTCGACGTCGCGGCTAAATGTCCATGTTGTGTTGCGTGCCAGCAAGTCAATTTCACCCGACGCAAGGGCGGTAAATCTTGTCTTGCCGGTCGTTGGGACAAACTCAACAGCATTTGAATCGCCCAGAACAGCGGCGGCTACAGCACGACAAACCGCAACGTCAAAGCCTTGCCATTCGCCATTTGCATCTGGCTCAGCAAAACCTGGAACGCCGGTAGTTACTCCGCAGTTCAGTTTTCCTCTTGCTTTGACATCGTCCAACGTCCCCGCCGCGGCAGCCCCGACTGCCAAACCAGCGATCGTCAGCGCGCCAAAAAAAACGGATTTTTTCATTTTTACCTCTTCCTGATTACCCGCCTTATTTCAGGCGGCTGACCGGCATGTTAGCCGGGCATGATAAAGAACGGGAGTCCCCCATTAGTGCGCGCGATTGTGGGCGAATTCATCATTAAACGTCAAGGGGAGGACCACGGAAATTGATGGAGATGCCAGAGGTCAATCAACGTTTACGCTAACAGTTAGTTATAATCATGTAATAACAACTATTTATCATTTTGACGGCACAACTCATAGAATCGTTTTGCATCCAAAAATGCAGTTAATTTAACTTTAGTTGCCGCCACGGCATCTTCATCGCTGCCCCACTGCTCTTGCTGCCAAATTTCATCGAGCTGCGAAATCTCAAAGAGGGCAGTCCCGGTCCACCGATTAACCGTTGCGGCAAAACCAAGTATCAGGGAGCCTGATATGCCAACCAAATCGTGAAAAGCTGCCAATTCAAAATCTGACAAAGCAAATGTAAGGCGACCCAGCTCTGCCAGCGCTTCTGGCGATTGAGGGCGATGCAATAGACCCGGAATCGGAGACAGCGTCACACCCAGATCGGTCTGTGCCCAGCGCAGAAAAGGATCCCATGCAGCCTTTTGGCGCGCCACAAGCTCTTGTGGCTCCGTTGCGCGATAGCATAGCAAATCTGTATCGCCATAAGCCGCAACCATTTCTGCCACTTCCGAAAATTGCGGCTTTACTTTATCGATCGCGGCGTTTGCGGTCCGGGTTGCAGGCATTGTGCGCGGATCAATTTTGTCACCTTGATCATTCCATTCTGCAGCGATGGCCATGGCCAGAGCGCGCGTGGGGACAACCAAGGCAGCCTTGGCCGGTGTTTTTATGGCTCGCCCATCCAAGTGCACCGTGAAACCGTTTCTAGTGTCAATTGCATCAGCGGACGACCAAAACCGTTTTTGCGCCCACTCACTCATGCTCTGCGCTCAACAGCAGATCTAATTCCTCGGAAAGCTCGTCAAACCGATCGACAATCCTGCATGCTCCAACAAGCTTGGCGCGGTCGTGATATCCCCAGTTCACACCGATAGCCCGGATTCCGGCGGCTTGGGCCATCTCCATGTCATAACTGGTATCGCCGATCATCACCGTATGTTCGGGACCAATGTCAGTTTCGGCCATTGCCGCAAGTAGCATTGAGGGGTGAGGTTTTGAGGGATGAAAATCCGCCACCTGTTGGGTCAAGAACACGTCCTCGAGATTATGCGCCTCGATCAGCTTATCAAGCCCACGCCTTGACTTTCCAGTTGCAACTCCAAGAACGTATTCCGGTGCTTTGCCAAGATCAGCCAGTATCTGTGCCGCGCCCGGATACAACGGCGACGAAATCGCCGCACCGGTTCGCGCGCGGATGGCTACATATGCGTCTTTGTATCCCTGCACCATCTCAGAGCGAACCGCCGTTTCCAGTTCCGGCGCAAGACGGGCCATCGCAACATCCAGTGACAGTCCGACAATTGACAGAACTTCGTGACGACTAGGAACCGTGGCTCCTACCCCGCTAAATGCAGCGGTCATCGCGGCGACAATGTCGTTCTGGCTATCAACCAATGTGCCATCGACATCAAAGATGATCAGGTGCCGGGCTTTAGTCATTCGAATTCTTCAAACGGGTCTGTCGGGACTTCCGTCGCCGACCATTGAAACATCTCCCATGTTTGTTCCATGTGCGGCGGCAACGGGGCCGTCAAATGCAACACCGCCTTGGAAACAGGATGCTCAAATGTAAGAGACCGTGCATGTAAATGTAGCTTTTTGCTGACATCACCACCAAGTTGGGCGCCCCAGCCATCGCCCAGATTATCCTGACCGGACCCACCATATTTGCCGTCACCGATAATCGGATGGCCGATTTCGGCCATATGCGCGCGCAGTTGGTGGGTTCGGCCCGTAACAGGGATCAGAGCCATCCAGGCCGTGCGCTTTGCTGCGGAACTAAGAACCGCATAATCGGTTGTAGCGCGTTTTGCGCCTTCTGTGGCGTCCACTTCGCGCGGGTGCACGCAATACATTTTTTCACCCTCGCCCGCGTCACCACGACCATGTGACTTCACCAGCCCGTATTTGATCACACCCATCTTTGGATGCGGCACGCCGGCGACGGCGGCCCAGTAAATTTTGCGAGTCTCGCGGTGCCGAAATGCAGCGGTCAGAGCGGCAGCCACAGCACGAGTACGTGCCATCAGCAGGACCCCAGTTGTGTCTTTGTCTAGTCGGTGGACCAGTCTTGGCTTCTCGTCCAGATCAAACATCAATGCAGCAGCGAGGCCGTCAACGTGTCGAGCCTGTTTGCTGCCGCCCTGCACCGCCAAACCATGAGGTTTGTTCAGCGCAATAACATGGTCGTCGCGGTAGATGACGCATGATCGGATCATCTTGGCGTCAGCGTCAGAGATCGAGGTTTTGGGCCGTGCCGTTATCTGCCCTGCTTCGGGCAAGGGTGGAATACGTATTTGTTGGCCTGCCAGGACGCGAGTCGACGCTTTTACGCGTCCCCCATCAATCCTCAGATCGCCCTTGCGGCACATTTTTTCGATGCGGCCCTGGCTTATCTGGGGAAACTGTCGCCGCAACCACCGGTCAAGCCGTTGATCGTTGTCGCCGTCTTCTACGGTAATCGTCTGAACGCGGCTCATGTCGTTATACCTCTTGTAATCCAAAGACCTGCTGCGCAGGCCGCGAGCGACAAAATGACAGACGCAGTCACATAATATCCAGCCGCCCAGCCCCGTCCGTCCTCAACCAACCTCAGAACATCCAGCGAGAAAGCCGAGAACGTCGTGAAACCTCCCAAAAGGCCAGTCATGAGAAAAGGTAACCAATGATGCAGCTCCTTAGAGGGTAAGAATATCCAAACCGCGCCAATCGCGAATGACCCGATCATGTTCACGGTCAAGGTGCCATACGGAAAGGCAACGGCAAGGCCAACACCGTACCGCAGGCACGACCCGATGGCGCCACCAATAGCCACTGATATAAGCGTATTCATCATGCCCGGTCTGTCGCCCCTTGCGGGGGTGATGTCAAGTTTTGCGCTTGGCCCGCAATCCGGCAAAGAACTCGAGCCGTTTCTTTAGTTCGCGTTCAAAACCACGCTCGACAGGGGCATAAAGAGCGGGTCGCTTCATGCCATCAGGAAAAAAATTCTGCCCCGAAAACCCATCTTCTGCATCGTGATCGTAAGCATACCCCTCGCCGTAGCCGATGTCTTTCATAAGTGATGTCGGCGCATTCAGGATATGCTTGGGCGGAGGTTCAGACCCGGTCTTGCGGGCAGTTGCCATCGCCGCCTTGAACGCAACATATCCCGCATTCGATTTCGGGGCGAGAGCAAGGTAAGCAACGGCCTGCCCCAACGCCAGCTCTCCTTCGGGGCTTCCGAGTCGCTCATATGTTTCCCATGCATGAAGACAGATCGTCTGGGCTTGTGGGTCAGCAAGGCCGATATCTTCCACTGCCATTCTGGTTATCCGGCGCGCGAGGTATCGGGGGTCCTCGCCACCGGTCAACATGCGCGCGAGCCAATACAATGCTGCATCCGGGTCAGAGCCGCGAACGGATTTGTGCAGAGCGGAAATCAGATTGTAGTGTTCTTCGCCACCCTTGTCGTATTTTGCAGCGCGGCGCATCAGCCGCGCGCTTAGCGTCTCGCGGTCAATTTTTGTTTCCTTATTCCATGCTGCGACTTGCTCGATCAGATTTAGCAAAGCCCTGCCGTCCCCGTCAGCCATCTCCTGGAGCGCCTCTCGCGCATCGCCTGTCAGGGGCAGTGATTTGCCCAATTCTTTCTCGGCCCTTTGGGTCAGCCGCTCGAGGTCTGCCAGGTCTAGACGCTCCAGCACAAGCACCTGTGCCCGAGACATCAAGGCGGCGTTCAACTCAAATGACGGGTTTTCGGTTGTTGCCCCGACCAGCAGGATGGTGCCGTCTTCCATATGAGGCAGAAACCCGTCCTGCTGTGCCTTGTTGAAGCGATGGATTTCATCAACAAAAAGCAAGGTTCCCTGCCCGTTCTGGCGACGGATCCGGGCGGCCTCAAAAACTCTCTTGAGATCCGGTACTCCGGTAAATATCGCGCTGATCTGCACGAAATTCAAATCGGTCTCATCCGCCAAAAGACGTGCGATTGTCGTCTTCCCAACGCCCGGTGGCCCCCAGAGTATTAGTGAAGACAAACTGCCCGATGCCAACATAGTCCCCAGCGGTGCCTCGTCCCCCAGCACTTGTTCTTGTCCGATAACCGCGTCCAAGGACTGGGGACGCAGCCGGTCCGCCAGGGGCTGGTGAGATGACGGGCTCGTTGTGTCGCCGGGTTGGTCGAAAAGATCAGCCGCCATGTTCAGCGCCGAAAGCTCAGGCCGACGCGCTGGTTGCCACGCAGGACATCCATTGTAACAGTCCAGTCAGATCTCCGCAGAATCCGCTGGACATCTTGGGGGCGCAAAATCGCTTCGCCATTTACCGTCAAAATAACATCACCTCGCCGCAGGCCGATCCTGCGGCCGGCGGTATTTGGATCTGTGATCAATACGCCCGCCGCCTCGAGCGAAAGTTCATATTCCGAAATTACGGCAGGGTTGATTGTCGCGACAGTGAGACCCGGCAATGATTCACGTCTCCCCAATGTCACCGGCGCACGTGGTGGATCCTCCGGCGCAACAATAAGCTGAACGGGGATATCGCTTGCGGTACCATCGCGCCAGCGGGTGACCGGCACCTTTCGATCGAGGCCAGAGACGCTCATTCGAAACACCATCTCAGCCGGTGTATTGACCTGCGCGCCGGCCACGGACGTTATGACATCGCCAACGCGAAACCCAGCGGCCAGAAACGGGCTGGCGGGATGCGTGGCTGAAATCAGGACGCCACCGGGCACATCGAGATTAAGAGACTCCGCAAGATCTGCGCCAACAGGTTGACCGCTCATACCGGCCCAGGGACGCTGAAACCGAGATTGTCCAGCGCGCGCCTGATCTACAAATGCTTTCACAAGATTTGCGGGGATGGCGAAACCAATTCCATTTGACCCGCCTGATCGCGTCAGGATCGAGGTGTTAACGCCGATAAGTTTTCCATGTATGTCCACCAACGCACCACCAGAATTACCCGGATTGATCGGCGCGTCGGTCTGAATGAAATAACCTCGTCCAGCACCGCTCGCACCACCTGACCGCGCAAGGCCCGAGATGATGCCGCTGCTCACGGTTTGCCCCACGCCAAACGGGTTACCAATGGCGAGCGCCAACTCGCCAACCTCTACCCCATCACTATCGCGCAAGGAAAGGCTGGGTAAATCCCTGGCACCCTCTAGTTTCAAAATCGCAAGATCGCTATTGCGATCCCCCAATAAAACGTGCGCCTCGAATTCACGGCGATCCGCAAGCACGACTCGTATGTCCGTCGCCATGCCAACAACGTGGTAATTCGACACCACGATACCGGAGGCAGACAAGATTACACCCGACCCGAGAGAGTTCTGCACGCGCGGTTGTGGCTGACCGAACTGCTCAAAAAACCGCCCGAAAAACGGATCACTTTGAAATGGTGAAGCGCGCGCTGTTGTCACCCTGCTCGCGTAGATATTAACAACGGCTGGCGCCGCCTGTTTGACGAGTGGGGCAAAACTAAGCTGCATTTCAAGCGCGTTTTGTGGCACGCGGGTTTCGGCTGTTGCTGGAGGGCTTGCCAACAGAACGAGCCAAAGGAACAAAATACGGATCATGCAACCTCCGACCGATTGCCCACCGATATGCGCATCTAACTGCAAAAATGCAACTGCTCACGCGCGCCTTAGCTGCAAACAAAAAAACCCCCGCTAGAGAAACGGGGGTTCTACATTTCCTACCAACTAAGAAGAGCTTTTATTCCTCAGCGGCCTCTTCAGCTGCTAAACGCGCTTTGTCTCCGGCGCCCTTGGCATCGCGATCTCGGTCAACAAATTCGATGATTGCCATTGGGGCCATGTCACCATAGCGAAAGCCCGCTTTGAGGACACGTACGTATCCACCCTTGCGGTCCTTGTAGCGTGGGCCCAAAACGTCAAAAAGTTTGGCGACATACTGGTCTTGCTTGAGCTTGGACGCAGCCTGACGACGCGCATGCAGATCGCCGCGCTTGGCTAGCGTGATCATCTTTTCAATGATCGGCTTGAGTTCTTTTGCCTTGGGCAAAGTTGTCTTGATCTGCTCATGCTCGATGAGGGAGCCAGCCATGTTGGAGAACAGAGCCTTGCGATGCTCATGAGTTCGGTTCAGGCGGCGATAACCACGTGCGTGACGCATTTTCTTGATCCTTCTACAGGTTTATACTTTGTCTGGCAGCCGATCCGGGTCAGCTACTCTCCTTGGGGCAGGATTGCCCATTTCTCCCCGCCAGTGCGGGCATTGGTGAAGACGCGCTTAAAACGCGTCTTCGAATTTCTTGGCCAGATCTTCGATATTGTCGGGTGGCCAGTCTTCGACGTCCATGCCAAGATGCAGACCCATGCCTGACAGCACTTCTTTGATCTCATTCAAGGACTTACGGCCAAAGTTCGGCGTGCGGAGCATTTCCGCTTCGGTTTTCTGGATCAGATCGCCAATGTAAACGATGTTATCGTTCTTCAGGCAGTTTGCAGACCGGACGGAAAGTTCCAGCTCATCAACTTTCTTAAGAAGCAGCGGATTGAATTCCAGACCATCGTCATCATCTGCACGAGATGCGGATTCAGGTTCGTCAAAGTTGACGAAGATACCAAGTTGGTCCTGCAGAATGCGCGCCGCAAAGGCAACCGCGTCATCCGGCGTAATCGAACCATCAGTTTCAACCTTCATCGTCAGTTTGTCGTAGTCTAGAACCTGCCCTTCACGGGTCGGCTGAACATCGTAGCTGACTTTCTTCACCGGCGAATAGATTGCATCAATTGGGATCAGGCCAATTGGTGCATCCTCTGGCTTGTTCTTTTCTGCAGCAACGTAGCCTTTGCCAGAATTCACGGTCAGTTCCATAAACAGATCAGCACCCTCGTCGAGGTGGCAAATCACGTGGTCACGGTTCAGGACTTCAATACCAGCGCTATCCGAGATGTCACCAGCTTTGACCACACCGGGGCCTCTCGCATTAATCGAAAGACGTTTCGGGCCTTCGACTTCCATACGCAAAGAGACGCCTTTTAAGTTCAAGATGATATCGGTGACATCTTCACGAACGCCCGCTACGGACGAAAATTCATGCAAAACGTTATCGATTTGCACAGAGGTGATCGCCGCACCCTGCAAAGAGCTCATCAGAACCCGGCGCAATGCATTGCCCATTGTCAGACCAAAGCCACGTTCCAATGGTTCGGCGACAACTGTTGCCCGACGTGCAGGATCGTTACCTGGCTTGACGTCGAGTTGTGTTGGCTTGATCAGTTCAGCCCAATTTTTGTGGATCATGCGTCCCTCCATTCTAGCCAACATCCCATGTCCAAATAGATGCCAGCACCCGAGGATTCAAATTGACAAACCGCGGCCGCGATTAACGCGCGGCCACAGCGACGATTACGTACTTAAACGCGGCGGCGTTTCGGCGGACGGCACCCGTTGTGCGCCATGGGGGTCACATCACGGATTGAGGTGATGTTGAATCCAACTGCCGCCAAAGCACGCAAAGCACTTTCACGACCGCCACCGGGGCCTTGCACTTCGACCTCAAGCGTTTTTACGCCGTGATCCTGTGCTTTCTTGCCTGCATCTTCAGCGGCCATCTGGGCAGCATAAGGCGTCGACTTACGTGACCCCTTGAATCCCATTGTCCCCGCCGACGACCAGGCAATCGCGTTGCCTTGAACGTCCGAGATCAAGATTTTTGTGTTGTTAAAAGAAGAGTTCACATGCGCAACACCAGCTGCGATGTTCTTGCGCTCTTTCTTCTTGGTGCGTACTTTTTCGCGTGCCATCGGTCCGAGCCTCCCTTATTTCTTCTTGCCAGCAATGGCCTTAGCTGGGCCTTTGCGTGTGCGAGCGTTAGTGTGTGTGCGCTGACCGCGAACCGGAAGGTTACGACGGTGACGCAGGCCACGGTAGCAGCCAAGGTCCATCAGGCGTTTGATGTTCATCTGGGTGTCGCGGCGCAGGTCGCCCTCGACTTCGTAGTTCGCGTCGATATGCTCGCGAACGGCCAGAACTTCTGCATCAGACAATTCGTTGACCCGGCGTGACTGATCGATGCCTACCGCTTCGCAGATGGCTTGCGCCGATGAGTTACCGATACCGGTGATATAGGTGAGGGCGATTGGAACCCGCTTTGCAGTCGGGATGTTTACGCCGGCAATACGTGCCACGTTTGTACTTCCTTTTCGTTGCGGGTCCGTAATGCCAGACCCTTTTTTCACAACACACGAGCCGGAGGCATATCTGCACTCAGCCCGTCGCCGTATCAGGTGATCACGCGGACGAGACCGCGATTCGATTCTCTTGCGAGATAGCGCTAGCTATGGGCTTTTCTTCAAGCCGTCAAGACCCAGTAATCATGCATCCAACGCAGCCGCGATTGAGCCTTGAACCGTGTCGATATCAGCAAGCCCGTCAACGCGGCGCAACATGCCTTTTGCATAATAGTAACCCAGCAATGGAGAGGTCTTTTTGTAGTATTCCATCAGCCGGTTCCTTAGGCTTTCTTCGTTGTCATCAGCCCGGCGCGCAAATTCTTTTTTCTCACCACAATTGGTGCAGCGACCGTCTTCTGGAATAGGCTTGGACTGATCGTTGTAGACCTCACCGCAGCCCGAACAGGTTGAACGCGCGGTTATCCGTGCGACCAGCGCACCATCGTCCACTTCCATTTCAATAACAGCGTCCAACGCTTCGCCAGTCGCTGCCATCAAATCACCCAATGCATCGGCTTGCGCCAACGTGCGGGGAAATCCATCAAAAATGAAACCGCCGCCTTTTTCGCCCTGCAGCTTTTCACGGATCAGACCGATTACAATTTCATCTGTGACCAGATCGCCGCGCGCCATGACGTCAGCAACAATCCTGCCCATCTCGGTGCCGCTGCTCTTCGCCTCGCGCAGCATGTCGCCGGTGCTGAGCTGGATCATGTTGCGAGTTTCGACAAGGTGACGTGCTTGCGTGCCTTTGCCTGCACCTGGTGGGCCTAAGAGAATAATATTCATCGCCGTGCCGGAGCCCTTTTTCCACGTTTCTTGGATTTGCCGCGCAGTTGCGATTTTTCAATCAAGCCTTCGTATTGATGCGCCAGCAAGTGACTCTGGACCTGCTGGATGGTGTCCATCGTAACTGAAACAACAATCAAAACCGACGTCCCGCCAAAATAGAACGGAATGGCAAACTGACCGCGCAAAATTTCCGGTAACAGACAGACTGCGGCCAGATAGGCGGATCCCAGAACCAGAACCCGGTTGACTACATATTCCAGATACTCGGACGTCTTTTTTCCGGGGCGAATACCGGGAATAAATCCGTTCTGGTTTTTGAGGTTGTCCGCAACGTCATCAACTTTGAACGACACGTTGAATGTGTAAAAATAAGCGAAGAACACAATCATCGCGACAAAGAACAGCAGGTAAAGCGGTTGTCCGGGACCAAAGAACGCAAGCACAGTCGACATGATTGGACCAGTGGAGTTGCCTGAAAATGTGCTGATCGTTATTGGTAGCAGTAGCAGCGAACTGGCGAAGATTGCCGGGATGACACCCGACGGATTGACCTTGACCGGAAGATGTGAAGACCCGCCATCATATACTTTCATGCCAACCTGACGGCGCGGATACTGGATGTGGATCTTGCGCAATGCGCGCTCCATGAACACCACAAAGGCAATTGTACCAACGACCATCACAATCACGCCTACAATCACACCGGGGCTGATCGCTCCCGAGCGACCGCTTGCAAAGAACTGTGCGATTGCGGCTGGAACTTCGGCAATGATGCCAACAAAAATGATCAACGAAATACCGTTGCCGATACCACGCGCGGTGATCTGCTCACCCAGCCACATCAGGAACATAGTACCGCCGACCAGTGTGATTAGGCAGGCAATACGGAACGACATGCCCGGATCTGTGGCCAGATCCCCGGCCTCAAGGCTGATGGCAAGCCCGTAGGCCTGCACTGTCGCCAATGCGACGGTACCATAGCGTGTATACTGGTTGATCTTCTTGCGCCCCTGTTCACCTTCTTTCTTGAGCTGCTCAAGCGAAGGCACCATGGACGTCAGAAGCTGAACGATGATCGAAGCCGAAATATAAGGCATGATACCAAGGGCGAAAATACCCATGCGTCCCAATGCACCGCCGGTGAACATGGAGATCATGCCACCGATGCCCTGCCCGGCCTGCTCCATAAATTCACGCAGTGCCAGCCCGTCGATACCCGGAACCGGGATAAACGTCCCCAACCGGTAAACGATCAGAAGACCGAGGGTGAACAGGATACGATTGCGCAGGTCGGTGGCTTTACCGAGGGCAGCCCAACTTGTGTTGGCGGCCATTTGTTCAGCTGCTGATACCATAAAGCGTCTGTCCTTAGTAATAACGCCGCCCGGGCCATTTTCCGGCTCTGGCGGCGTTCTGGAAAACCTGTAGGTCTATGTAAGCGGCGCAGGCGCCGCTCACAACCCGTTACTCTGCTGCAGGTGCAGAAGTGATCGTCAGCGCGCCGCCAGCCTTGGCCACGGCATCAACAGCAGACTTGGACGCGCCGGTGACTTCGAGGGTCAATTTGCTTGTGACGTCCCCTTTTGCCAGAATCCGGATACCGTCCAACTTGCGACGAACTAGGCCGCTATCGATCAGCACATCTTCGGTAATCGGCTTTTTTGCGTCGATCTTTTTGGCGTCGATGAATTTCTGGATCAGACCAAGGTTTACAACGGCATAGCTTTTGCGGTTCGGCTTGTTGAAGCCGCGCTTTGGCAGGCGTTGATAAAGTGGCATCTGACCACCTTCGTAGCCAGCAATTGCCACACCTGAGCGTGATTTTTGACCTTTGATGCCACGGCCACCCATTTTACCGGTGCCGGAACCCACACCGCGACCAACGCGTTTACGCGGTTTGGTTGCACCTGGATTGTCTGAAAGTTCATGCAGTTTCATGTCGCTTCTCCTTTGCCGGATGTGACCCCCAGCGACGGGAGCGGTCAAACGCGGCGTTTCAAATGATTCTAGCAGGCGCGAACGCCCACCGCGTGCGTATAGACGAGGGGTGTGGCGGGATCAAGAGCGGTAGTGAATAGGTCTGCGGATCCTGACTAAAAGCCAAAATTCAGCATTCGGATGTGAGGTTGTCGCAGGTCTGTTGACATCCACCGGTTCGATGACTGATCAATATGTTTAACAAATAACGCTGGAGCCCTGTATTGTGAGCATTGAAGAGCAGGTAAAAGTATATGTCAGCAAGCTATTTGAATTGTGCGAGCCGTTGGGACTCGTGCCAAACGAAGATGGTTTGATATTTGTGCAATCGTTTTTTGAAGCTGCGAAACCCTCTGAAATGGCGTTTGCTGTAATCGCGGCGAACGACTGTTCCTTCCATTTTCAAGAAGAAAATATGATAAGCTTGGTCAGGTCATCAGAAACCGCGCTAATGGCTTTGCAGGTACTAAAGAAGAAATATGAAGAAAAGAAAATTTGTGACGAAGAGTGGACGATAGCGAAACAGATGCTTTCACCTTACTTAAAACCGAATGACAAAACTGACGAAGCTAGCCAATTTGCGATCAATCACTTTGGGAACAAAAGATTAAGTGACTATCTTAGACCTGAGACATACAAAGAAACGGAAACCCGCAAAATTCTGGAAACAGGTTTTGACGAATATAAAAAGTCACATAATCAACAACAAACCAAATCTAAAAATTGGTGGTCGAGATTCTTCCCTGAATAGAAATTTTTCTGATCGGCTGATGTCTAAAGCTGTGGTTACAAAGCGAGTGGATTCGGTCGCTCTCCGGCACGAGCGTGGGTCGCAGAGCCTCTTTTTACAAAGCTATGCGATCTGGCCATAGGTCAGACTACTTGCCCCAACAAAAAACGCCCCGGTTTCCCGAGGCGTTCTGATGTTTTGAACCTATCCTGCCAGAAGCAAGCGACAGGTTACCCGCGCTCTTCGATGATCTCGACGAGGTGCGGGATGCTGTTGACCATACCGCGTACGGAAGGTGTGTCTTCCAGTTCGCGGGTCTTGTGCATCTTGTTCAGGCCCAGACCGACCAGCGTTGCGCGCTGTTTGGCAGGGCGGCGGATCGGGGATCCGACCTGTTTGACGACGATTGTTTTAGCCATGGTTCAGGTCCTTACGCTTCTGCTGTTTCAGCAGGGGCTTCGGCCGCTGGCGCTTCGTCCCGCTTGGGAAGAATGTCCGAAACCTTTTTGCCGCGACGCTGGGCAACCGCACGCGGGCTGCTTTCTTTCAACAGACCGTCCATTGTGGCGCGGATCATGTTGTAAGGGTTTTGCGAGCCAATCGATTTGGCCACAACGTCCTTAACGCCCAACATTTCGAACACGGCGCGCATCGGACCACCTGCGATAATACCGGTACCTTCAGGTGCTGTGCGCATAACCACTTTACCAGCGCCATGACGGCCCTGCATGTCGTGGTGCAAGGTACGGCCCTCGCGCAACTGAACCCGGATCATCTGACGCTTGGCTTGCTCCGTGGCTTTGCGAATGGCCTCTGGGACCTCTTTCGCTTTACCTTTGCCAAAGCCGACACGACCCTTTTGATCGCCAACGACGACAAGCGCGGCAAAGCCAAAACGCTTACCACCTTTAACGGTCTTGGACACACGGTTGATCGCAACAAGGCGATCGGAAAATTCCGGGTTTTCGTCGCGCTGATTGCGGCGACCGCCCCCACGTTTGTCATCTCTTGCCATACGTCTGGCATCCTTTCTATCCGGCACCTCTGGCACCAATTGGTCAATCCAGGTGAGCTGAACGCTCCCGGATCATCGAGGCGGCCCAAAATGGGGCGCCTTCACTTAGATTTTCAAACCGCCTTCACGCGCAGCTTCAGCCAAGGCCTTGACCTTACCGTGAAACAGGAAACCGCCACGATCAAAATAGGCTGTCTCAACACCAGCTTTCTTGGCACGCTCGGCGATTGCCGCGCCCACTTTGGTCGCTGCTTCAATGTTGTTCTTGCCCAACACGCCCAGATCTTTTTCGAGCGATGATGCGGACGCAAGTGTGCGACCGGCGACATCGTCGATCAGCTGGACGCTGATGTTTTTGTTGCTGCGGTGCACGCTCAGGCGCACACGGCCCGTGTTTGCCCGGCGAAGTTTGTTCCGAACGCGCAGGCGGCGCTTCAAGAACAGTTGTCTTTTGCTGTTTGCCATTACTTTCGTCCTTACTTCTTCTTGCCTTCTTTGCGGAAAACGAACTCGCCTTTGTAGCGGATGCCCTTGCCTTTGTATGGCTCGGGCTTGCGCCACGCTCGGATGTTCGCCGCTACTTGACCAACGAGCTGTTCGTCAATGCCCTCAACCACAATCTCGGTCTGCTTTGGCGCAGTCACGGTAACACCTTCAGGTGCCACGTAATCTACGTCATGGGACAGGCCCAGGTTGAGTTTCAGGGTATTGCCCGCCATCGCAGCACGATAACCAACGCCTTGGATTTCCAGCTCTTTCTTGAAGCCAGCCGTCACGCCAGTCACCAGATTGGCAACCATTGTACGGCTCATGCCCCATTGCTGGCGCGCGCGCTTTGACTTGCCGCGTGGTGTGACCGAAACCGAGTTATCCCCGATTGAGATGGTCACATCATCTGTGGCGCGAAAGCTACGAGTGCCTTTGGGGCCTTTGACTTCGATGGTCTGACCCGACATCGACGCAGTAACGCCAGAGGGCAAATCGACCAGTTTCTTACCAATACGAGACATCTTGCACTCCTTAGAATACGGTGCAGAGCACTTCACCGCCAACATTGGCGCTGCGTGCTGCGGCATCCGACATCACACCCTGTGGGGTGGAGACAATCGACACACCCAGGCCCTGACGGACAGATGGGATGTCTTTGACGCCCATGTAAACGCGACGACCGGGTTTTGAGACCCGCTTCAGTTCGCGAATGACAGGAGTGCCTTCGTAATATTTGAGGCTGATTTCGATGGCCGGATGGCCGTCTTCGCCAGTCGTTTTCTCATAGCCGCGGATGTAGCCTTCGTCAGCCAGTACATCCAACACCCATGCGCGCAATTTGGACGCCGGTGTCATAACCGTCGACTTGCCGCGCATTTGGCTGTTGCGGATACGGGTTAGCATGTCTGCGATAGGATCAGTCATAATATCTCTCCCTTACCAGCTAGACTTGACCATGCCAGGGATTTGGCCAGCAGAGCCAAGTTCCCGCAGCGCGATCCGCGAAATTTTGAGCTTACGATAATAAGCATGAGGCCGGCCTGTAAGCTGGCAGCGATTGTGCAAACGTGTCGCCGAGCTATTGCGCGGCAGTTTCGCTAGCTTCAGGCGCGCCTTGAAACGCTCTTCCATCGGCAGGCTCTGGTCACTCGCGATTGCTTTCAGCTCGGCACGGCGGGCAGCATATTGCACTACCAGTTTTTCGCGCTTCTTTTCGCGTTCGATCATTGATTTTTTAGCCATTGTTCTCTCTCCCCGCGCTTAACTGTCAAAAGGCATGTTGAAGTGCTTCAACAGTGCCTTCGCTTCAGCGTCGGTGGGTGCTGTGGTCACGATGATGATATCCATGCCCCACACTTCATCGACTTTGTCGTAATCGATTTCCGGAAACACGATGTGCTCTTTCAGACCCATCGCGTAGTTGCCACGACCATCAAACGATTTTCCTGGCACGCCGCGGAAGTCGCGGATGCGGGGCATCGCAATGGTGATCAAACGGTCCAGGAAATCATACATACGCTCGCCACGCAGGGTCACTTTTGCCCCCAACGGCATTTCTTCACGTACGCGAAAGCCCGCAATGGATTTCTTTGCAATTGTCGTCATGGCTTTTTGGCCAGCAATCTTGCTTAGATCTTCCTGTGCGGATTTGGCTTTCTTGCTGTCACGGACAGCTTCTGCACCACAGCCGATGTTAAGAACGATTTTTTCCAGACGCGGGATCTGCATGTCGTTCTTGTAGCCAAACTCTTCCTTCATAGCCGGACGCATGTTTTCGTCATACGCGGCCTTCAGGCGCGGGATATAGGTTGCTGTATCAAGCATCGATCACGTCCCCCGTGGTTTTGGCAAAGCGAACTTTCTTGTCGCCATCCATTTTGAAGCCGACGCGTGTGGCTTTGCCCTTTGCATCCAGCATAGACAGGTTGCTCAGGTCAATCGGCATCGCTTTGGGAACGCGCCCACCCTGATCTGTCTGACTCTGTTTGGTATGACGGATGGCGATGTTCACGCCTTCCACGACCGCCTTGCCAGCTTTTGGGTCAACTGAGGCAATTGTGCCCTCTTTGCCCTTGTCCTTGCCGGCAAGTACGATGACTTTGTCACCTTTACGGAGTTTAGCAGCCATTACAGCACCTCCGGAGCAAGCGAGATGATTTTCATAAAGTTCTTGCCACGCAATTCGCGCACGACCGGTCCAAAGATCCGGGTGCCCATGGGCTCGTTATTGTTGTTCAGAATAACGGCGGCGTTGCGGTCAAAGCGTATGGCCGTGCCATCATCGCGACGAACTTCTTTAGCGGTGCGTACGACGACGGCCTTACGGACGTCCCCTTTTTTAACGCGGCCACGTGGGATGGCTTCCTTAACCGAGACTACAATGATGTCGCCGACGGATGCGTATTTACGCTTGGAACCACCCAGGACCTTGATGCACTGAACACGGCGAGCGCCGCTATTGTCAGCAACATCCAGATTGGTCTGCATCTGGATCATATGGTTTCTCCCGACCTTTGGGGTCTGTCCCCAGGGTTTCGATCAAACTGAGATGTCTGTCAGCCTAGGCCTCCAGAACCTCCCAGCGTTTGGTTTTCGACTTTGGTGCACATTCAACAATGCGAACAGAATCGCCCGTCTTGAACGTGTTCTTTTCATCGTGCGCCCGGTACTTTTTGGACTTACGGATGGTCTTCTTCAGAACCGGGTGTGTGAAACGGCGTTCCACGGAGACGGTTACTGTTTGCTCATTTGCATCGCTGGTTACGGTGCCGGTAAGAATTCGCTTGGGCATCTGTCAGGCTCCCTTATTCAGCGGCCGCAGCAGCGGCTTTTTCATTGAGGATGGTTTTCACACGGGCTGCGTCACGGCGAACCGTTTTCATGCGGGCGGTGCCTTCCATCTGACCTGTGGCCTGTTGAAAGCGCAAATTAAAGCTCTCTTTCTTCAGGTTCACCAGCTCTTCACGAAGCTGATCAGGTGTCTTATCGCGTAGTTCCTGGGCGTTCATGCGCCTTTTCCTTTCAACATCACTGGCAGGCCCCCAAAAAAGGGTCACCCTGATTCCAGTGGAGTTCATGATGAAAGCGTCCTTTAGACCCTGCGGCGGGATATGGCAAGTGTTGTTTGTCCGCGTTGGGAAGATTGCGTTTTCGGCACTAGATGTGGGGGGGTTTTCCTGAAGTGATCAATGCTTTTGAATAGCGTTGGCGTTCTTTCCGCACCGGGTGCCGGCCCGCAGGAAATCTTTGATTTACCGCTACACCGCACTGTTGTCATAACCCTTGCTGGGTTATGACGCTGCATGTCCCAAATTGAATCACTTTTCGTTACGCGACTTTACCGCGCTTCTTTGTCCGAGCATGGCAAAGCTATTGATCCAGATGAGCTCGAGAATTCCTGCCTGTCGATTGCCGAGGATGATGAGGCCGGACAGGACTGGTGTTCGGAAAATGACTTTCCCGGCTACACGAGCTACGCCTCTTTGACAGATCTGCCCTGGCGGTTTCCGCTATTCAAGGTCCTAAAGAAGGCGCTCGACAAACATGTTGCGGTTTTCGCCAAAGACCTCGCCTTCAATCTGGACGGCAAAAATCTCAAACTCGACAGCCTGTGGATCAACATCCTGCCAGAAGGCGGCATCCACACCTCTCACATTCATCCTCATTCTGTCATTTCGGGCACGACCTATGTCGCGATGCCGAAAGGCGCGAGCGCAATAAAGTTCGAAGACCCACGATCTGCCATGATGATGGCAGCCCCGACAAGAACAACGAACGCACCCAAGGAAAAGCGAAGTTTCATCTACGTTGAACCCGACGTTGGCGACGTACTGCTATGGGAAAGCTGGCTGCGGCATGAAGTGCCGATGAATATGAGCAGTGAGGACCGAATTTCGGTGTCGTTTAATTACGGTTGGTCATGAAATGACCAGCCGAGTGCGGCATAGCGGGTTTTTCGTCGCGCATGCCACGACGGGTACAGTGTAGCGGTTTTGCGAAGCAAAATTGCGGGCTGCACTCAGGAGTGATGGACGAAAACCTGCGGGCCGCACACCCTAGCCGTAGTCAACCAAAATACACCCCAAACACCGCGCCCGAACCGAGGGTTGGGTGCAAAACGCCCGCATCACGCCAGAGGCGTGCCTTTGGCACGACGGGGGCGGTTCGGGCGCTGCCTTGCGAAGGCAAAGGCAATGGAACGACAGTAGCAAGGACACCGCCTTGGGCGAATGGACCAAAAGTCTGATATGCGGACTTTGCTGCCCTTTGACTACTGACTCACCTGTTATGAATGGGAGTTCCGTCAGGCTGATAGCCGACAACGCCCGGTTCCCACCACCAGACCGGATTTGCTTTGAAGCTGGGCCGATCATCCAACTGGTCAAGCAGCGCCTCTAGTTTCGGGTAACGTGAAAGTTCCAAGTCAACTCCAAGCGGTCGAGCTTGTACAAAACGCACATGTGCTGCAAGGAATATGTCCTGCATCGAAATGCAGTCAGGCATGAACCCCACGGCGGATTGGTGTATTTGCCCTTCGAGCCAACCAAGTATGTGGGCCAGCTTCTCAGCTGACCGCTTCATATGCGCGTTTTGCGGTGCCTCGACACCTGACCACTTCATTTGAGAGATGATTGTCGCTGCATTTCCAAAGGTTTGGATCGTAGAGAATGTCAGTTTATCCTGCCACTCATTGTCTGGACGGAAGGCATGCAACGTAAGAGGTGGTTCAACTGATGGTCGGCTTCGATACGTTGATAGGAGGTATTCGACGATGGTTCCGCTTTCCCATAGCGTTTGATCAGCATCCCAGAAGGTCGGAACCTGCAATGTGGGCGTGGCTGCCGCGCGTTCTTCTGCACTTGGCGTGGTAATTTCTTCGCGCCGTTCGTAGTCAAGGCTAAGCTCATCAAGTACAATCCGAACTGCACGAGCAAAAGGCGATCCGGTCGTAAATAGAAGCGCAAGCATTTGTCTCTCCTGACGTGGCCCGCCTTAAGCTTAGTTCACTTAGAAGAAATCGTCACATTGGGCTCATTGCAGACATTCTCTATCATATCAAAAAGCCCCCGCCGATTTCTCAGCGGGGACTTTTTATTTCTACCGAGTGCGGCCCGCAGGTTTTCTAGGAAAACCCGCTACACCGCACTCGTTCAAAACGCTTTGCGTCTTAAACGGCCACCAATCCTCGCACACGACAACCCGAGTCTTGATCGTAATTTCATCGCAGCAAGACTGGGGGCTTCGCATGCAACGCCACCTTAAACACGATCAATTTCGAACATGATGCGTTTCAGGTTGGATATTCTAGTCAGCAGTGTCAGGCGGCCTCAAAAGGCCGCCTGATTGTTGTTTACTGTGTGACAGGCGAACAAACAGTCTGACCTGCTTCAGTGGTCGCAAGCTGATATCCACCAGGGCAACTCGCGTTGCCGACTTTATCATAGCTAGGTTGTACATAGACTGGCTCAGGCTCGGGTTCTGCGCAGGCTGTTAAGACCAAAGAAAAGGCACCAAGTGCTGCGAGTTTGAGTCTCATTATCAAATCCTCTTGTCAGTAAATATTGGTTTCCAGATGCTTACGCACAGGAAGAGGAACAGTCCTCAGGTACAATATTGCATCCTCGCGCCAACCTGTCGAATCCACTTCGGGAAATTGGGCGTATCGGCAATAAGAAGCCCCCACCGATTAATCGGCGGGGGTCAATTTTATCATAGAAGAAGGGTTTCCCCCGCTCAATCACCAGTCCTCGCGAACCACGACCCGTGTTTTGATCGGCAATTTCATCGCCGCCAGGCGCAAGGCCTCGCGTGCGACGCCATCTTCCACGCCATCAATTTCGAACATGATGCGACCGGGTTTCACTTTGGCGGCCCAGAAGTCGACAGAACCTTTACCTTTACCCATCCGAACTTCGGTAGGTTTTGAGGTGACTGGAACATCCGGGAAAATCCGAATCCAGACACGGCCCTGACGTTTCATGTGACGTGTCATCGCGCGGCGTGCTGCCTCGATCTGACGTGCTGTCACACGCTCTGGCTGAATGGCTTTCAAACCGTATGTTCCAAAGTTCAGATCAGAGCCGCCTTTGGCTTCTCCTTTGATCGACCCTTTGAATTGTTTACGGAACTTGGTGCGCTTTGGTTGAAGCATTTTTCATTCCTCCTTAGCGACGGCCGCCAGCGCCACGCGGCGCAGGACCATCCTGGAGTTCCTGGGCTTTACGGTCACGTGCAGCTGGATCGTGTTCCATGATCTCACCTTTGAATATCCAGGTCTTGATCCCGATGATGCCATAGGCAGTTGTCGCTTCGACGTGAGCGTAATCGATATCGGCACGCAATGTATGCAAAGGCACACGGCCCTCGCGATACCATTCTGTCCGCGCAATTTCGGCACCACCAAGACGGCCCGCGACATTCACGCGGATACCAAGGGCCCCCATTCGCATCGCATTTTGCACCGCGCGCTTCATGGCACGACGAAACGAAACACGACGTTCTAGCTGCTGGGCGATGCTTTCGCCAACCAGCCGGGCGTCCATTTCAGGCTTGCGCACTTCGACGATGTTCAGATGCAGTTCGCTGTCCGTGATCTTGGCGATTTTCTTGCGCAGGCCTTCAATGTCTGCGCCTTTCTTGCCGATGATCACACCGGGACGTGCTGTGTGGATCGTCACCCGACACTTTTTGTGCGGACGTTCGATGATCACACGGGCAACACCCGCCTGCTTGCATTCTTCGTTGATGAAATCACGGATTTTGAGATCTTCCAAAAGAAGATCACCGTAATCTTTGGTGTCGGCATACCAGCGGCTGTCCCAGGTGCGGTTCACCTGCAGGCGCATGCCAATCGGATTGACTTTGTTACCCATTAGGCTTGCTCCTCAACTTGACGTACTTTGATCGTCAGTTCCGAAAACGGCTTTACGATCTTGCCGAACCGGCCCCGGGCGCGCGGACGTCCGCGTTTCAGAGTCAGGTTTTTGCCGACATATGCCTCAGCAACAACCAGTTCATCCACATCAAGACTGTGGTTGTTTTCGGCGTTGGCAATCGCGGATTGCAGACATTTTTTGACGTCAATTGCGATACGCTTTTTGCTGAATGTGAGATCCGTTAGCGCCTTGTCCACTTTCTTGCCACGGATCATGGCCGCCACAAGATTCAGCTTTTGCGGGGAAGTACGGAGCATGCGCAGTTTTGCCATTGCTTCGTTGTCTGCCACGCGGCGGGGATTTTTATCCTTGCTCATGACTTACTTCCGTTTCGCTTTTTTATCAGCAGCGTGACCGTAATAGGTACGGGTCGGTGAATACTCACCAAACTTCTGACCAATCATGTCTTCTGTGACGTTAACAGGGATGTGCTTGTGACCGTTGTACACGCCAAACGTCAGACCTACGAACTGAGGCAGGATGGTTGAGCGGCGCGACCAGATCTTGATCACTTCTTTGCGGCCGCCTTCGCGGGCCGCTTCGGCCTTTTTGAGGACATAAGAGTCAACAAAAGGACCTTTCCAAACAGAGCGAGACATATCTTAACGTCCCTTTTTCTTGGCGTGCCGCGAGCGGATGATCAGCTTGCTGGACGCTTTGTTCTTGTTCCGGGTTTTTGCACCCTTTGTCGGCTTGCCCCATGGCGTCACCGGGTGACGACCACCAGATGTACGACCTTCACCGCCACCGTGCGGGTGATCGATCGGGTTCATGACCACACCCCGCACAGACGGACGAACGCCCTTGTGGCGCATACGACCGGCTTTACCGAAGTTCTGGTTTGAGTTGTCGGGGTTTGAAACCGCGCCAACCGTCGCCATGCATTCCTGACGTACCATGCGCAATTCGCCCGAAGACAAGCGGATCTGAGCGTAGCCCCCATCGCGCCCCACAAACTGAGCATAAGTACCGGCAGCGCGGGCGATCTGACCGCCTTTGCCTGGCTTCATCTCAATGTTGTGGATGATTGTACCAATTGGCATGCCGGAGAACGGCATCGTGTTGCCCGGTTTGATGTCGGCCTTGACGGACGAAATCACTTTGTCACCAACCGCCAGACGTTGTGGGGCAAGGATATAGGCCTGCTCACCATCGTCATATTTGATCAGTGCGATAAAGGCGGTCCGGTTCGGGTCATATTCGATCCGTTCAACGGTTGCCGCCACATCTACTTTGTTGCGTTTAAAATCAACGACCCGATAAAGGCGTTTCGCCCCGCCGCCCTTGCGGCGCATCGTGATCCGTCCGGTGTTGTTCCGGCCGCCATGTTTCGTCAAACCCTCGGTGAGCGATTTGACGGGACGTCCTTTCCAAAGCTCCGAACGGTCGATCAGCACCAGCGCGCGCTGGCCCGGCGTCGTCGGCTTGTACGACTTGAGTGCCATGCTTTCTGTCTTCCGTCTAGCTGTGCGGGACTTTACGCCCCGCTATGTGTGGGCCTTTCGGCCAGTGTGTAGGGCCCCGAAGGTCCCCGGTTATTTGGCGCAAACAAGATGTTTTGCGAACAACAGCAAAGCCCCGGACGAATCCGGGGCCTTGCGGATGGGCTCTGATAGTAAAGACCGGGTGTCGGGTCAAGCGTTTGATTTGCAATCAAGCGGGTAGATTGGGCTTATGCATCGCACCATCGTACGCTTTGCAGAGATTGAGGGACGGGCGTAATGGGATCTGGTTGAGTGAAGCGCAAACCCGCGTTTGCGTCCGTTCGCGTGAAATCAAGCATGTTTACATTGCGCAGTTGCACCATTCAGTCAACAATACGGGTGTAGAATATTTGCTTAGGGCTCTAACACTAATTGTCAGATCAAGCGCATGACACAATGGGTAACGATGTTTCTCGCATCGATGGATCACTCCCCGAGTGAGCAGCTAACCGGTGATCCGGATTGCTGGCATCATACAGTTCTGATTTTGTCTGAGGGGGGCAAGCACACGGAGCTCTCCCATAAAATCGCAAAACGCATCAACGGCAATTCCAATCTTAGCAAATGGGCAGGCAGGAAAGATGGCTACAAACAAAAATTTGAAAAGGCATTGGCGGCCACAATTACAAACTTCCCTGTATTCCTTGAAGCGATAAGCGCACAAGAACTAGTCATGGAGGATTCTTTTGGACACATGATTGATGAACTTGGTCTTTCGCGGTACGTCCAGACCTCAACCAAAAACGGAAAGCCCTACATGGTTTTTGGCCCATTTCTTCGGGGGCAATCTGGAAAAAGCGCGGAAGAACTTGAAAAAGTCTCTTTCGGGCTCCCCAGAGTTCAAGCCGTTCCACTCATCTTCATCTGTCACTTTGTTCTCCGTCTTCACCAGCGCTTGCTCCCCGCTCTTAGAGTGGATCGCCCACAGCTTGACTGGTTGGACATGCAATTAATGCCCAACAAGTTTCCAGGGGGCATCGACGGGCGTATGGCATTGCTGTTCGACGCGATAATGTCTCTCACCACTCCAGGGCTTATCAAAGGTAATCTGAGAATAGCGACATTCGTCAACTCAAAGGGCGATGCTGGTAACGAGCTAGCTGACAATGTCGCGGGCCTGCTAAGAGACAAGATCGCAAGCGGAAATCACGAATTCTTACCTGGAATTAATCAGACAGGGTGGGAAATCTGGGAGCTGTCTAGGGCACCTATGGCTAATCGATAACTCTGGTCAAGAAATGGCGTATTGACCAATAAACAATTGCCTTCATTTTCAAGCTACCTACCGTGGCTGTTAACGTAGCGATAGACCGGTTCTCGATCAAAATGCTGGGGTGGCGTGCCCGCTTTGGGCTGACAGCTGCCGAATGCTAGCGCAGCATTTCCCATATCCGTTGGTGTTGATCTGTGCTCTAACCGGCCGTCCACCCTTGGACCAAGGCCAACGTTAGCAACGGTAGTCGCCCAACGAAAAACCCCGGCCGCTTTCGCAGCCGGGGCCAAATTCTTCTTAAAGGCGTTTCGATCAAAGACCAGTGGTCACGTCAATTGTGTTGCCTTCTTCCAATGTCACGTAGGCTTTTTTCACGTCTTTCCGTTTGCCTAGCTGGCCGCGGAAGCGTTTGACTTTACCTTTGGTGATTGTGGTGTTGACCGCTTTGACCTTGACCCCGAACAGTGTTTCCACCGCTTCTTTGATCATCGGTTTATTCGCATCAATCGCTACTTCGAAAACAACTGCGCCGCTTTCAGACGTCATGGTTGCTTTTTCCGTGATGATCGGCTTGCGGATCACATCGTAATGTTCGTGCTTGGCACTCATTTCAAACGAGCCTCCAGTGCTTCGACGCCCGCTTTGGTGATCACCAGAGTGTCACGTTTGAGGATGTCATAAACGTTTGCACCCATTGTTGGCAGGATATCCAGACCCTCAATGTTGCGCGATGCCTTCAGGAAGTCTTGGTCGACCGATGCGCCATCGATGATCAACGCGCGTTTCCAGCCGAGGTTTTTCACCTGTTTGGCCAAAGCTGCGGTTTTTCCTTTCGAGGATGCTTCGTCAATCACGACCAGCTGACCGGCTGCCATTTTCGCGGACAAGGCGTGCTTGAGGCCCAGTTTGCGGAACTTTTTGGTCAGTTCGTGGCCATGGCTGCGGACAACCGGGCCTTTGTAGACACCACCACCGCGAAAGATCGGGGCCGAACGTGCACCGTGGCGAGCGCCACCGGTACCTTTTTGGCGATAGATCTTCTTGGTCGAATAGCTGACCTCGGACCGTGTTTTGACCTTGTGCGTACCGGCCTGCGCATTGTTGCGCTGCCAGCGGACGACGCGGTGCAGGATATCGGTGCGCGGTTCCAAACCAAACAGGTCTTCGGCCAGATCGACGCTACCGGCTTTCTTGCCGTCCATTTTGATGACGTCGAGTTTCATTCTTCGCCTTCCTTCTTCTTGTCTTCAGCAGCTTGAGCTTCTGCAACGACATCGGTCTTTGCCTCTTCAGCAGCGGCAGCTTCGATTGCGGCGGCTTCGGCTTCGGCTGCAGCAGTTGCTGCGGCTTCTGCTTCTGCGGCAGCCTCTGCGGCAGCAGCTTCAGCAGCGGCGGCAGCTTCAGCAGCAAGTGAGCGCAGACCCGCTGGGAGAATGGCATTCTCAGGGAACGGTTTTTTGACCGCATCCTTGATTGTGACCCATCCGCCTTTGGAACCGGGTACAGCGCCTTTGATCATGATGATGCCGCGATCCGCGTCGGTTTTTACAACCTGAAGGTTTTGAGTGGTAACTTTTGCCGCGCCCATGTGGCCCGCCATTTTCTTACCTTTGAAAACCTTGCCGGGATCCTGACATTGGCCGGTCGAACCGTGTGAGCGGTGTGAAATTGAAACACCGTGTGACGCACGCAGGCCGCCAAAGTTGTGGCGCTTCATCGCACCCTGAAAGCCCTTACCAATCGATGAGCCGGACACATCGACGAACTGACCTTCAAAATAATGATCCGCAGTGATCTCTTCACCAACTTTAATCAGATTCTCAGGCGCAACGCGGAACTCCGCGACTTTGCGCTTGGGTTCGACCTTAGCTGCGGCAAAGTGGCCGCGCATTGCTTGGCTGACGCGTTTGACTTTGGCCGTACCGGTGCCCAGCTGAACAGCCGAATAACCGTGCTGATCAGCTGTGCGCTGAGCCACAACCTGAAGATTGTCGAGTTGAAGAACTGTAACAGGAACCTGCTTACCGTCTTCCAAGAACAGCCGGGTCATGCCGACCTTTTTTGCTATAATACCAGAGCGCAACATGTCTGGTGCCCTCCTTAATTAAGATTGCAACTTGATCTCGACGTCCACACCAGCGGCCAGGTCGAGCTTCATCAGCGCGTCCACGGTCTGGGGGGTCGGATCAACGATATCCAAAAGACGCTTGTGAGTGCGAATTTCGAATTGATCACGGGATTTTTTGTCAACGTGGGGACCACGCAGAACAGTGAATTTTTCGATCTTGTTCGGCAGCGGAATTGGCCCCCGTACCGATGCGCCCGTGCGTTTGGCTGTATTGACTATTTCCTGAGTACTGGAGTCCAGCACCCGATAGTCAAATGCCTTCAGCCGAATGCGGATGTTTTGGCTTTGCATGTCTTCAGCCTTTCAGCGGCTTTAGAGTTGATAGGAGGACCCCCGGCTCATCCGGGGGCCCTCGTCGAACCCGAAGGTTTTTTTGGTCTCGATTTACTCGACGATTTTGGAGACGACGCCGGCGCCGACGGTGCGGCCGCCTTCGCGGATGGCGAATCGCAGGCCCTGTTCCATCGCGATCGGTGCGATCAGCTCAACACCAAAGCTCACGTTGTCGCCCGGCATC
>JBDVOA010000003.1:0-3725 GCA_039969355.1 Paracoccaceae bacterium | reverse complement strand
GCTCAGAAAGGCCGCCGCGAGAACCGTTGACGAATTGTGGTCAGTTGTCGCCGATTGCCTCTCCGCCTTCACCGCCGAGGAATGCCGGCACTATTTCGAGGCAGCCGGATATGACCCGGATTAAGTCGAATCTGCTCTAGTGCCGCCGGCCTTGTGAATTGCCGATGCGGCTGCACCTTCCTTTACAACTGCGCAGATGCAACGCGCTCCGCCCGGCAAATAGCTCACTGCAATCTGGCAGGAGGCACCGGCCCAGAAGGCTCATGAAAATCGACGACCTAGCGGCCAATTGCAGGTCGCCGGCCTTGCCGCGGAAAATGATCTAGTTTATCTTGTTGCTAGCAACAAGATGGTATTCGACTTCGTGACAGTACTCTATACCCCAGGCCAATTGCGAAGCGCTGTGTCTATCGCGCCGGAAACTTATCGGCATTGGAAAAAGGCGCTGGGGCCGCTGCGCCGCGCGCGTGGTCATAGCCCCTGCTTCAGATCTGGGGACCTTGTCGCTCTGGCCGTTATCAGGCTCCTCACACTGGATATGGGAATTCGAGTGGGTGCGCTGACGCCGATCGGGGAGGCTTTGTTCGATCTCTGTAATCGGTCGCCCTGGCCGGTGCTGGAGCGCTCTAAGCTGATCATTGATTTGCCGAACGCCGCGCTGCTGCTTCGCAGCGAATTGACGGAAACGCCGACTGACAAACCCTCTATTGTGATTCCGTTAGCACCGGTGATCTCTCAGCTTCGCGAGCAATTGCTGGCCGCTGGTAGCGAAGATGAGCAGCCTTCTCTGCGCTTCCCGCCGGTCGAAATTTCCCACGCTGTCGTCTCTCGTGGAGGTCGGCCGTGAACGCAATCGATCATATCGCCAAAGCGGCTCGCGACACCGGATATCGTTCCGAAGCTATCGTCATAGATTACTCTTTCGCTGACGTCCTGGCCGAGAACAATCCCACTCGAACCGTTCAACTTGCAGCCTTTACCCGCACGCCCCCCTCTTACCGGTCCGCAGCGCTAGCGGTCGTGCACGGCGAGGGGCGCAAAGCGATCGAGGTGGTCAGTCAGCATCGCGCTCTGGGCGCTCCCCTGCTGTTCGTCGTCAATCAAGATGACGTCACGGTATGGGAAGTTAGAAGCAAGGTTCCCCCACGCGCGATCGAAACCGTCGAACTCGCGGGTATCGAAGAGCTGTTCAAGCGCCACCGTGCGACTTGGCATCCAGACGCAATCCATCGCGCAAAGTCGGTTGGCCCCTCCGAAGATGGTTACCAGCTCGACTTCGTTGATTTGGGCCTGCTACCTGCGATCGAGGGTGAAATTCACATCAAACTGAGCCGTCTCCTCGTCGAGACGCTCGAACTGTCGCGAAAGGCATCTGAAGGTGAACCACTGGATGCGCGCACGCTTTTCCGTGTCGTCTTCCGGCTTCTCGCTGCCAAGGTTCTGGAAGACCGTTGCCATCCCTACGCGGCCGCGTGGAGCGCCGATGACCTTTCGTCGGTCCTCGCAGGAATTGAGACCTATTACTCGCTGGGACATATCGAGGGCCGCTGGGCGAACGAGTTGCCTGTTGTTTTTGATGCGGCATGGCGCCATTTGCGGGCCGGAATCAGCTTCTCCAATATCTCATCGGATGACCTGGCATTCGTTTACGAGAACACACTCATCACACCCGAGACCCGCAAGGTTTTCGGCACACATAGTACACCGCGGCAGGTTGCCGAGTATGTCGTTCAGAAGCTTCAACTCCACAATCACAAGCCCGAAGATCTAAAGATCTACGAGCCTTTCGCTGGTGCCGGCGTTTTCCTCGTTTCAGCTTTGCGCCACTTGCGCGACTTGCTTCCGGTTGAATGGTCGGACCAGCAGCGTCATGACTTTTTGATCAAGCACATTTCCGGGGATGAGGTCGACGCATTCGCATGCGAAGTCGCCACGCTTTCCCTTATCCTGGCCGACTACCCCAATCATAACGGCTGGCATGTCAAAGAAGCTGACCTGTTGGCCGGCACCACGCTCGCAGACCGGATCAGCGCTAATAACGTGATCCTATGCAACCCCCCCTTCGAAGCGTTCACCGAAGCGGAAAAGGCCCGGTATGAAATTGCGGGGACGACGCATTCGAAGGCCATTGCAGCGCTGAGCGCAGCATTGGACGCTAAGCCTCTCGCTTTAGGTTTTGTCCTGCCGCGCTCATTTATCCTGGAACGACAGTTCGCAGAGCAACGGCGACGGATCGAAAGTCTGTATAGCTCAGTGGAGGTACTCAAACTTCCTGATGGCATCTTCGGCGCATCAGATGTCGAAACGGCCGCAGTCATCGCCCGTGACCTGCGGCTCGCTCCGGCCGTGTCCATCTCCTTGCGGTCTACGGAGGTGGCAGAAAGGGACCGTTCGGCTTTCCTCAAGACCGGTCAGACAACGGTACATCGTGACCTCATCCGAGATGTTGCCGAAAAGCCTGACGGGTGCCTCTGGATTCCTCCACTCAACGCCCTCTGGGACTATCTGCGAGATGGTCCACGGCTTGGAACCCTCCTGAAGCCAAGCCTGGGCCTGCAATGGTATGACCAAGATCAGGGGCGTAGCGAGAACCCGAAACCTGGATACGAGCTAGGCTTTGCCAACGCCCGCCACCTTCAGCAATATAAGCTGCCCAAGCCGATGTGGTTGGACTTCCGGGAAGACCACATTCGTCGGGCTTTCGACCATGACTGGTCGAAGCCTAAGCTGATCGCTAGTGCAACGCGCCTGAGCCGTGGCGCTTGGTGCATTGGTGCTTTCGTTGATCTCGAAGGCGTTCTCTGTTCGCAACAATTTTTCGGCCTCTGGCCTGTCGAGCCGCTTACCAACAGTCAACTGTATGCGCTCTCAGCCGTTCTCAACGGGCCGATTGCGAATGCCTTCCTCGCTATGAATTCTCCAAAAGACCGGTTCCGGGTGTCAGTCGTCCGAGACATTCCAATTCCTGCCTTACTCCCTACAAAGCTCGCGGAACTCGCTGAAGAGTACATCACAAGAGTAAACGCCGCCTCGATCTTCGATCACACCGATGACGACTTAGCCGGGCAGCTCGCGCAGATCGATGCTGAAATCATGAGGGCCTACGATCTGCCACTAAAGCTAGAGCGGCAGCTCCTAGCCTATTTTGAAGGGTTTGACCGTCCCGTCGCGCATGCGTGGAAGCACTGGAATGATAGCTATCCAATTCCTGGCTTGAGTTTGGCGGAACGGCTGTCCGGACGTTTCAACGCCGGGGGTGACTGGGTCAAGAAGGTATTCCAGCCGCTACCCCAAAGTGAGATCGACTTGCTCCGCGATTATGTGGCGTAATCGAGATGGACGCATATCTCCTCGACACAACGGTCTTGTCCATTTATCTTGATCCGAACCATCTGCATCACGTTGCCAAAAGCCAGTCATTGGCCGCGCTACCGACAGACAGTCCTCGGTTCGTCTCTGCGGTCGCCTTGGCGGAGCTTGGCTTCGGAACAAACCTGGCAGCGCTGCTTGGAAAAGGAAATCTGACGACGCTGGACGCCATGCTCGTTCAGGCGAGGGCGTATGCGGTTCTCGACATCACGCACTGCTCTGAGACCGAACTTTGGAGCGCCGGTGGCTGGAGTTTTCCGGCTTTTGCTCTGAGACCGAACTTTGGAGCGCCGGTGGCTGGAGTTTTCCGGCTTTCTTCACGGTGACGGGCTGGCTTCGCCACCGGGATTTTGTAA
>JBDVOA010000002.1:0-23687 GCA_039969355.1 Paracoccaceae bacterium | reverse complement strand
GTTCCCGTCTATCATACAAGGAAATCAAATGCCGAATGTTGACGATACCCTAATCTGGTTAGAGGATTGTAGCCCGCCTCATGTCCGCCTGACGTTTTCGTCATATCCCTGGCAGAATGCGACGCTGATAAGGCGCCGGGTACAGCATTTGTCCGCTAAATATTCGAGAGGCTGGCATTGTCGTTATTGCAGCGAACTTATGCCGGTTTGGAAACCCTACAGGCCAGAATCCATCAAAGCCTTTATCTGGCCTTCGGAGGTACCAGCTACGACGCGACCGAGCTCTTGCTCACCGCGCAATACGATCAATGTCGACCGACGTGGAATTCCGCGAAAAACAGCGACTTCATGGTTCTTGTAAGTATCCCAATCCACTTTCACAAAAGTAATAGCATTATCGTAGACGGGGTTTGTTGACCGAAGAGCGTTGATTACACGCTCCTGCCTTTTGCACGTTCCGCACCAAGTCGCCGAATAATCGACAAAGACAGTTTTACCGTCTTCAAGAGCGGCATCGATGACGCCAGGTTCGTATTCCACAAAGTCTGCAGCACATACCATCACTGGAAACACTGCTGTTGCGATAATACTCGCGAAAAAAAAACGGCGGCTCATAAGGATCTCCAAATTCTCTAAAGGATTACCGAAAGGTCTTGCAGCCAGATTGGCATAGCATCGAGCGCCCATGCTTCGATGATGTGGTGTAACTGAAAGTAAAGCATCAAGCCTACCGCGATAAATGTGGCGCCAAGGATGGGCTTGGACTTTTCAGCAAGGATGCGCAGTTTATGGGCTCGCGTACGGATAGCTTCGCGCGCACCCAACCCAAGACCAATGATCAGGGTTGAAACACCCAAAGCGAAACAGACCATGATGAGTGTGACATAGCCTAGATTGGTACCCAGAGCGGCTAAGGCAATTGCGCTGCCAAGTGTTGGACCGATGCAGGGCGACCAAACCGCACCCAGCAGTAAACCTCCAACAAATTGTCCCTTCAAACCCGAAGCATCTAGCTGATTCATTTGCGTATCAGCTCCGGCGGCCACACCTGCTGTCGCCATTTCAAATCGACGTGCAAATATCGGTACAACCAAGATGACACCAAAGACGATCATGAGCAGCGCACCGACCTGAGCCAAGCGATCCTGCGTTAAGCCAATGGACGACCCGAAGGCGGTCACAAGCACGCCAAACGTTACAAAAGACACGCTCATCCCTGCCGCCAACGCCGCCGGACCTAGGCGATCCGCGTTTAGAGCGCTGACGAGGACAATGGGCAATACTGGTAAGACGCAAGGATTGATCAACGTCAACAAGCCGGCAAGATATGCAAAAACAAATTCCATCATCTTGATGTGTAGATGTATTCGCGCTTAGGCAATAAAAATGTACTCACAGTGGTGTCACAAAACCGTCAGTGTTGACTTTGCGAGCAATATAGCTTGCTGCAATCAGGACAATCACTCATATTCAGATAAAAGAATGATTGGAGAGTGCAATGAGACTTCCCAGGCGACAATTTCTTGCGGGCAGTGCCGCATTTACAGCCAGTGGGGCGCTCGGACTGCAGACTGGTTCAGCACACGCGCAAGTAGTGCTTGGTGACGTCAAAATCGATGTTGTAAGCGACGGGGCTTTGACGCTTCCTGGCAGTTTCATCTTTGAGCCAATGCCGAAGGAGGAACTGCTACCCATTCTTAAAAAATATGGACAATCATCAGAAGTGTTGACCCCTCCCTGTAACGTGACACTGATGCGCCAAGGAAATCGGACGATTTTGTTTGATGTTGGATCCGGCCCGGACTTCTCCCCAAATTCTGGTATCCTCTTAAACTCGCTGGAAGCACTTGAAGTTGCGCCAGAAGATATCACCAACATCGTCTTTACCCACGCGCATCCCGATCATCTGTGGGGCCTGCTTGATGATTTTGACGACCCCTTATTTCCAGAGGCCAGCTATATGATTGGTGAGACCGAATGGGACTACTGGATGAACCCGAATACTGTTGACGAGATCGGTGAGGCGCGCGCCTCTTTTGCCGTTGGCGCCCAGCGTCGGCTCAAAATGATCGAAGACCAAATCGCGTTCTTCTCAGACGGTGAAGAGATCACGTCTGGCGTATTAGCCCGGTCGACTTTTGGACATACTCCGGGTCATATGGCGCTGGAAGTCCGCCAAGGGTCTGAGTCTTTGATGATTTTGGGCGACTGTATTGGAAACGATCACATCGCATTCGCCAAGCCGGAATGGAATTCGGGTTCAGATCAGGACCAAGAGACTGCAGCGACGACACGGATCGCGCTATTAGATCAGTTGACTCACGAAAAGATGCGCGTGATCGGTTACCACCTATCAGGCAACGGCATTGGCTATGTCGACAAGATGTCTGACGGTTACGTATTTGTGCAAGAGGCATGACAATGAAAACTATCGCTCTCATAGCACTCTTATGCGCCACACCCGCATTTGCCAGCGAAGACATCCCCGACCAATACCCCGGCTCGGTCCTGTATGCCAAACCCGTCGAGTTTATTCCCGGAGTCTTTTCTGCAATCGGAGCAACGGCACCACCAACTTACGAAAATGCTGGACACAATAACAACCTTAGTTTCATCGTGACCGGTGATGGCGTTGTTGTTGTGAATGCGGGCGCGTCCTATCAACTGGCCGCTGCCCTTCATGAGGAGATCAAGGAGGTCACTGATCAAACCGTAAAGCTTGTCTTTAACGAAAACGGGCAAGGTCATGCGATGCTTGGCAACTCGTATTGGGCAGGACAGGGCGTAAAGATTGTGGCCCATGTCGATGCAGCCCACGAGTTTGAGGAGAATGGTGGACAGTCCCTCAGAGCAGCGAAAACCCGTGTGAAAGAGCGCGCGGATAGGACACAGGTTGTAGTGCCAACTGAAACCTTCGAAGACGTCTATTCTATCGAATTGGGCGGTTTACAGATCGAAGCACACTATCTTGGACCGTCTCATAGCCCCGGTGATATTGTGGTTTGGTTGCCGCAAAAGAGCCTTGTGATCGCGGGCGACATGGCGTTTCACGAACGTATGCTTCCTATCTTTGCGCATACAATGACTGCCGATTGGATCGAAACTTGGGATACCAAATTTGAAGCTCTAAACGCAACTTACGTCATTCCGGGACATGGGCACCCGACCAATATGGACCAGGTACGCCGCTACACCCGCGACTACCTGATTTATCTGCGCGAGAAGGTTGGGGCCCATCTAGACGAAGGTGGTAACCTTGCTGAAGCATATTACGTCGACCAATCACCCTACGCCCATCTCGACACTTTCGAGGAACTTGCAACGAAAAATGCGGGCCGCGTTTTTGAACAAATGGAGTTTGAGTAATGGTTTCGACGATTCCAAAGTCAGTTTTCCGCAAGCTTGCTATTGTCTGTCTGGCAGCCTCTGGCGCCGCTCTAATTCTAATGATCACGACGGCCGTTGTCTTTGCGCAAACGCAGAAGATGAGTGCGAATGAAGCCCATTCTGCAGCGCTGAGCGGTAACTTGATCATCCTCGACATAAGAAGCCCAGGAGAATGGGCGGAAACTGGGGTTGCGAAGGGTGCATGGCCTGTGACAATGCACGACACGAGCTTCAGTGCTAACCTGCAAAACATTGTCGAGAGATATCCAAGCAGACCTTTGGCCCTGATTTGTGCCTCAGGGGGACGCAGCAATTATATTGTCAGTGTTCTGGAACAGAACGGTTTCTCAGGTGTCATTGATATCTCTGAGGGAATGTTTGGAAATGGTGACGCTCCAGGGTGGATAGCCCGGGAACTTCCCATTGTTGATGTCACAGTTGCACGTGCAGAACATACAGTTTCCATGTTGAAGACGGATTAGGGATTTTGGTAAAACTCGTTCTCTCACTCCTCTTTTCGATACTCACAACCGCTGTCTTCGCCCAAGATGCGGTGCCAGAAGCAATGGCTGATTACACTGGCTTCGCAACCTATGACGCCGGAATTATAGTCCCCGCACAGATCACGGATGATCTATTCGGCAGCTTGGTTTTTATCGACACCCGATCTACAGAAGAGTTCGTAGAATCGACAATCGACGGAGCGATTCTTATCGAATGGCGGGACGTCTTCTCGCGCATAGACGACATCCCCAAAGACCAGAAAACTGTCTTATTTTGCAACACTGGCGCTTTGTCTGCTCAAGCTGTTTTTGGACTTCGCGTGATGGGCTATGAAAACGTCCTCATCTTGCAAGGAGGATATGAGGATTGGAAAACACTTCATTGACCTGAGTCAAGGCGCCCAAATACCGCACACCTTACCATATTCAAGCGAAGTCATGAGCAATATGCATATGGAACAGTTAATTGATAGCTTCGGCGAAGGCGGAGTGTTGTTTGCTATTGCCTTGGCTGTCGGCCTTCTCTTTGGCGCCGCTGCCCAGCACTCACGCTTTTGCTTGCGCTCTGCCACAATAGAATTTTCGGAGCGCCGTTGGGGTGTAAGCATTGCGACATGGTTTGTGGCCTTTAGTGCAGCAGTTGCAAGCGTACACCTCTTAGTTGTCGTCGCATACCTCGATATTTCTGAGGCACGCCAGATTGCTGCAACTGGCAGCCTATCGGGCGCTATAATTGGTGGTCTATTGTTTGGCAGCGGCATGATCCTTGCCCGTGGTTGTGCCAGCCGGCTATTGGTCCTCTCTGCAACAGGAAATTTGCGTGCAATTGTTACCGGTTTAGTTCTCACTTTAACCGCGCAAGCATCACTTCGCGGTGTACTTGCGCCTACTCGCGAAACATTGAGTTCGCTTTGGACGATAACCGGCGGGTCTTCACGCGACCTTCTATCATATGTAGAAGTTTCGCCTAAGGTTGTCTTTTTTGTCGCGTCTTTGAGCTTGTTCATTTCGATGTGGTTTGCATGGAATCGCAGGTGCAATATTTCTCGGATCATTGCAGCCCTCTTGGTTGGCTTCGCGGTAGGGCTCGGGTGGTTGGGCACCTTTCTTGTCGCACAGGCATCCTTTGAGGTCGTCGCAATCTCTTCTATTACGTTTACTGGTCCATCTGCGGATACATTGATGGGATTGATCAATGAAAGAAGCCTTCCATTGGGATTTGGCTCCGGTTTAGTGCCCGGTGTATTTTTGGGAGCTTTTGCGATGGCATTTTTGGCCAAAGAGGCGCACATTCAGAGATTTGAGCCTGAAATGCCAATGGAAAGATATCTTGTTGGTGGGGTTCTTATGGGTTTTGGGAGCATGTTGGCTGGCGGGTGCGCCGTCGGGGCCGGGATGTCCGGGGGATCCATCTTTGCCCTAACGGCTTGGCTTGCCTTGTTATCAATGTGGATTGGCGCAATTATCACACAACTCGCTATCCCTTTTGGCTTTCGCCGCAGAAACCCCTCCAGCATAGCCTAACACTCATGTTTAAGAATGAATGAATTGCCGGTTAGGCCCATGATCCAGCAGGAGATCAGAGCCAGCGACGCGTTTGCTTAAAATACTGTTCAGCCGCGTCCCCAAAAACTAGGCGCAAGCTTTCCTCCTCTGGTTCAGCAAATCTTCGGTCTAGAATCTTCCAAAGAAGCACCGCTAAACCCATGCCAAAGATGGATCCGTGGCCAATGGCTGAAGCGGCAGTCAACATCACAAGTGCCAAATAGATTGGATTGCGCGACATACGGTACGGTCCTTCGACAATCAGGTCCTTCGGCTGATGATGTGGTTCGATCGGTGTTTTCTTTCGAAAAAACCAGATCGCAGACCAACCAATAAGGATCAAGGCAGCACCCAAAACCACCCAAGATACTACTGTCAGTACAGGCCACGTAACATGCCATCCTGGAACCAGATATTTGCCCAGATAGATGAACCCGATGCTGCCCAGCCACCATAGCGGAGGGAGATCGGGAAACCCTTTCATCTATTGTGCCGCTAAGGGCATACGGGCCAGTTGGCACTGTTCCCAAAGTTCCCCAAGTGCTTCGGTCAGATGCAAAATGTCCTCATCTGAATGCACGGGTGATGGCGTAATCCGCAGTCTTTCGGTCCCCTTTGGTACCGTTGGGTAATTGATTGGCTGGATGTAAACACCATAGTCCTTCAGTAGAAGGTCAGAGATATATTTGCACTTCACCGGATCTCCCACCATCACTGGGATAATATGGCTCGGGTTTTCGACATGCGGAATGCCGAGTGCTTCAAGCCGGTTTCTGACCTTCGCCACCTTTTCTTTCTGCGAGTTTCGCTCAACGTTGCTGTTCTTAAGGTGACGGATTGAGGCAACAGCGCCCGCTGCGACAGCTGGCGGGATCGCAGTTGTGAAAATGAAACCACTGGCAAAACTACGGATGAAATCACAAAGTTCGGTTGAGGCAGTGATGTAGCCGCCCATGACGCCAAACGCTTTTCCAAGAGTTCCTTCGATCACTGTTAGGCGATCCATCAGACCCTCACGTTCAGCGATACCGCCACCTCTTGGCCCATATAGGCCAACCGCATGAACCTCATCCAGATAGGTCATCGCGTTGTACCTGTCCGCCAGATCACAAATCTCGGCAATGGGTGCGATGTCACCATCCATTGAGTAGACACTTTCGAACGCAATCAACTTGGGCCGGTCCAACGGCAACGATGCCAGCTTGACCTCTAAATCGGCCAGATCATTGTGGGCCCAAATCATCTTCTCGGCTCTGGAATACCGGATGCCTTCAATCATCGAAGCATGGTTAAGTGCATCCGATAAGATCACACAATCAGGAATACGATTTACTAACGTACTAATTGCAGCCGAGTTTGATACATAGCCAGACGTGAATAAAAGGGCCGCTTCTTTGCCATGTAAATCCGCCAACTCAGCTTCAAGCACAACATGATCGTGCGTAGTACCTGAAATATTTCGCGTGCCACCAGCGCCGGCACCGCACCGATCAAGTGCTTCGTGCATGGCCGCCAGAACCTTTGGATGTTGTCCCATTCCGAGGTAGTCATTTGAGCACCAAATGGTGACGTCAGAAATTGCTGCACCATGTGACCTCGCACGTGGGAAAGACCCGCAATGGCGCTCAAGCTCAGCAAAAACACGATAGTTTCCTTGATCTCGCAGGTCATCAAGCGCATCTTTGAAAAACGTCTGATAGTCCATTATTCCCCCACCGCATCCCGGACGATTTCGTCTAGAAGAGACTGTACTTCCTGCATCGGCCCCTCGGGAAAGTTCCGGTATCCAACCATGATTTGACCTTCACGATCCGCAACGAAGATTCCGTATGGGCAATGCGCGATGTTCAAAGGATCAGCTTCCATTACTTTGCGCGACAAGACGGCCGAACAGAACAAGAAGACATCCGCTGCCTCAAAAAGCTTGATATCGCTACCAACATCGTCGCCGGTCCGGTTCAGCATTTCACCAACATGACTGACATAGTCAATGACCAGACCTTTGCCGATAATTGCGCTCTCCACGCCAAATGTTGCATCCTCAAATGAGCCATCAAAGGGGTAAGTGGTGGTACCATCGTCGGCCAGGGACATCGTCGCTGTTGCCAGTGTTACCAGTAGTCCAGAAAATACGTTTCTCATTGCAGTCTCCTTTGATGAGGTCATTTGGTTTGTAAGATCTACACAGCACATTTTGTGTTCGGTTCAAGGCCGGGTGATTGTCCGGACGTATTTTTCAAGCGTCTTCAGATCCACTATACCAGCTGGCACGTTTTCTGCCATCTCAACACTCTGTGGCTTGTTGTCGCTGATTTATCGACACTGCTAAGGTTCTTTCTTCAAGTGATGAGCAGCTTACTTTGCACCACTCTGAATGTGAAAGAGACGGGATCGCTTACCGACCCCTCCATTTGTCAATTATCCGAACATGTCTGTAGTGATACCTGTGTACCACCCTTCGGATTCTTCATAGGTGGCTTTGCGCAGATCCGCGCTTTCCCCGGTGGCAGAGATAAACCCGTCGACTTTCGCGATCTTCTCTAGGGTCGCCTCATAGGTTGCGCCGACCTTTACGCCATCGTTGGTATCTATCAACGACCAGCAGGTGTTCGAGAATTTCGCTGGGAACACCTTGGAACCTGTCAAAGCGCCGCGCACTGCATTGGCGCAAACTTTGGCTTGGCTGTTGGCCGAGAAACCAGATTTGGGCATGTCGCCTTGTTGCGATGAATCACCCAGAACGTAGATGTCTGCATCTGCTTTGGATGACATATCCGCGGCATTCACCGGCGCCCAGTTGCCGTCCGTTACACCTGCAAGTTCTGCAATGCGTCCTGCTTTCATACCCGGGATCACGTTGCAAACGTCAACTTTCGTTACTTCACCATCGATCGTCACGGTCATCGCATTGAGGTCGACAGAAACGTTGCCACCACCAAAATCTTCACCAATCCAATCGATCATGCCCTCATAATGGTTCGCCCACCCTTCTTGGAACAAGCCTTGCTTAGAGAACTTTGGCTTGGGGTCAGCAACGATGATTTTCGCTGTCGGGTTGTTGGCTTTCAGATAGTGAGCAACCATCGATACCCGCTCGTATGGACCCGGAGGGCAGCGGTAAGGGTTAGGAGGCGCGACCATGGCGAATGTCCCACCTTCGGGAATCGCAGCTATTTGTGCCTTGAGCAGTTCTGTTTGCGAGCCACCTTTATAGGCATGTGGCATGGCGTTTTGTGCAGACACGTCCCACCCTTCGACAGCACCGTCAACAAAGTCGATACCCGGTGACAGGATAAGCTTGTCGTACGGCACGGAACCACCACCCGCGAGGGTAACTGTCTTGGCGTCGCGATCTACACCAACAGCCCAATCGTGCACCACATTCACGCCGCCTGCAGCCAAGGCCCCATATGAATGGCCCAGGTCATCAATCTCTTTGATACCACCAAGATAGAGATTTGAGAAGAAGCAAGTGTAGTACATCCGCGAAGGTTCGATCAGTGTAACGGCAATCTCACCTTTGCTGTCCTTGGCGATGTAGCGCGCGGCAGTCGCGCCACCGGCGCCACCGCCGACAACGACAACACGGGGTTTACCATTGCTGGCTGCGAAAACGGACGGTGCAGAAAGCGTCGCCGCGGCGGCGATCCCAGTGCCGATAAAGGCTCGTCTGTTGAAAGTCATAGTGGTTTCCTCCCTTGAGTGGTCCCGATTATTTGAGATCCTTAAAATACGCAGCCAACGCCGCGATTTCTTCTCCAGACAGCCGCCCTGCCATCATTTGCATGACTGGGTGCGGTCTGAGATTTTCCTTATAGGCATACATCGCGACGATGAAATCTTCAGTGGGCCATCCGCTGATACCGGGGATGCCGTCATTTGTGCCGTCGACTTGATGGCATGTCTTACATTCACTGGCGAGGTATTCGCCGTATTCCGGGTCGCCCTGCAATGCGAGAATGGCTGGGTCAACGTCGTGATTTGTCCCGATTGCTGTAGGTTCTGCTTCAGGAATATTCGCCGGGTTGTCCGAGAAGGTTCTGAGATAGGCCAAAAGGTTCGCCCGAGCCTCAGCTTCCTTGATCCCGCGAAAACTCATCTTAGTTTTCGAGACCAATGTCTTAGGATTTTCAACAAACGCATCCAACGTTTTTTCCGTCCAGACAAGCCCGTCATCCGCGGCACGGATCATGCTTTTAGAATATTTGAACTCTTCAAGTGAACCGGCTTCACGCCCGAAAATACCGTTCAATTGCGGACCAACCCGATTTTTGGCACCTTCGCCCAACTGATGACAGGACTTACATTTCTTAAAGATTGACTCTCCCTTTGCGGGATCACCAAGCCCTTCTGCAAATGCCGCTCCCGCGGCAACAATCGCCATAGTCGCGAGATTGGTTTGGAAAAAACGTTTCAAGGCTCAGTTTTCAACCGACTTGAGATACTCGATGACCGCTGCCTGCTCTGCCTCTTTCTTGAGGCCGGCAAAAGACATTTTAGTGCCTTTCATATACTTCTTAGGCTTTGCCAAAAATGCGGCCAGTTCGGTTTCCTCCCAGATCAGTCCACCTTCGGCAGCCGCCTTCATGGATTTTGAGTATTTGAACCCTTCCACTGCACCTGCAGGACTGCCGACTACACCGGTCAAGATGGGACCAGACTTGTTTTTGGCTTTGTCGCCTATCTGGTGACAGGCCTTGCATTTCTTGAATACCTTCTCACCCTTGGCGACCAATTCGGGATCGAAAGCCGCAGCGGCAGCTACGGCTACCACTTCTTCTTCTGCCGGCTCTTCATCTGTCTCAGCCACAGCAACAACTTCGGATGCTTTGTCCTCTTCGGGCGTGACATCAAGAACCATGGCCCGCATGGTCACTTTCACTTCAGTTTTGCAGTTTTCCATGCATGGTTCGCCGATCCACTGAGAATATTCAGTCTCGGCGCGATCATCGATGATGAAACCACCCGCGTTGGGCATCTCGACATCAAAGAAGGTCTCTTTCGACAAAACAAAATCATCTTCGATTAGATCGTTCGAATAAAGTACGTAGGCAACAATGGCATAGACTTCATCATCGCTCAGAGTACCCGCGTTGCCGTAGGGCATGGAGCGTTTGATATAGTCAAACGATGTCGACAGATACGGCCAATAAGAGCCCACTGTTTTTAGCGGATCTTCATGGTCCAGCGTGTCGGCCCCTCCAGCCAGTTTGGGCCAGTTATCTATACCTTCGGCAAAATCGCCATGGCAGGCGGCGCATTGAGCAGCAAAGATTTCCTCGCCCACGATCGCATCGCCAGAGCCTTCGGGCAAACCGGTTCCATCAGGGCTGATGTCACCGTCCCACGCAGAAATTTCTTCTGGCAACGCGGTTCGACCCAAGCCAAACTTGTCAGCCATTGCTGGGCCAGCGGTCAATGCAATCGCGCCAAGAAGAGTGGCGGATTTAAGAAACTTCAACATTTTCAGCCTCGCCGTTAGACCGCACCAACCAAGTTTGAATGCAGTTGTTGTGATAGATAGAATTTAGACCACGCACCTCGCGCAGTTGCGTCTTGGTGGGTTGGACATAGCCAGTGTCATCCATAGCGCGTGATTGCAGCATCATTTCTGAACCATCCCAATCGGTGTCCAGATAGAAACGGGTAAGCGCCATCTTCTCGCCGGGTTTGGCCAGCCGTGCTGTTTCCCAGGTCATGCCACCGTCTTTTGAGACGTCCACACGACTGATTGCGCCGCGACCTGACCAAGCCAAGCCTGTGATAACCAACGGGCCTTTGCCGTGGGTGATCGGGGATTGCGGGCTGGGGCTGGTCACAACAGATTTTGCGTCCATTGCCCAAGTCCATTTACGGGCGACCCCGTTTTCCAAAACGTCGGTGTATTTGCTGGTCTCTTCACGGCTCTCAACAGGGCCATCCATCACTTCGATACGGCGGATCCACTTGACCCACATGTTTCCTTCCCAACCGGGAACAACGAGGCGAACAGGATAGCCATGTTCTTTGCGCAGCGCTTCGCCGTTTGCTTTGAATGCGACAAGCACGTCGTCCAGGGCCTTTTCCATCGGGATAGAACGTCCGTTCGAAGAGGCATCTGCACCTTCAACAAACACCCATTTGTCCGTTAGATCGCCAGCTGTATCGAGGCCCGCTTCTTCCAACAATGTCCGCAGTGACACGCCGGTGTATTCCATGTTGTGAATCATACCGTGTGTGAACTGCGCGCCGTTCAGTTGGGCCCCTGCCCACTCCATGCCGGTATTCGCTGCACATTCGCAAAAATATACATGGTTCTCACGCGGAAACCGCTCCAGATCCGCATATGAGAACACGAGCGGATTATCGACCAGGCCGTTGATCATCAAACGGTAGTCTTCTTTCTTAAGATCAATCGCTCCAGAGTGGTGGCGCTCAAACGCGCAGCCCTGAGGCGTAATTGTGCCGTCAAGCGCGTGAATTGGAGTGAAGTTGATCGAACTCACGGTATCCGCCGTCAACCACTCTACATTGCGACGGACTACGTCGCCTTCGTGCTCGGTCGGTAGGCCATAGCGGAAAGCGTCTACCCCATCACCGAATTCTTGAGCCCAAGGTTGTACTTCAGTTATCAAAGGATCAGCCGTCTGGGCCTTGGCAGCGCCCGCCGTCAAAGCCCCTGCCCCGGCCGCCGCTGCTCCACGCAAGAATGCGCGCCGCGATGATCCGCTTTCTGTTTTCTTGTCCGACATATCAGATGCCTCCATTTCGCGGTCAGCTTAAACGCCGACCACCTTAACGCTGTTGTTTGGGTCAAGAGAGATGGTGCCTTGCTTGGCGATATGCGCCTCGACAACATCCCAGATTTGCGGGCCTTCTGTGCCTTCATTTACAGAGGCCCAACCAGCGACCTGATACGTCTTGGACGGATCAATCGCCTCACCTGTTTTGAGCAAGGTCATTTCAGTAATTCGAGAGCCTTGCGGTTGGCTGATATCAATCCTGTATCCAAGGCCACCCACACGGACCATGTCACCGCCTTGCTGGTAGTAGGGGTCAGGGTTGAAGAGATTATCGGCCACATCCTCCAGAACGACATGCAGGAATTCCCCCGTCATCTCGTTTCGGTAGGCCTTCCCGTAAGTCATTGATGTAACGTTCCAGATGTCTTCACGGGTAATGTCTTGGTCAGGCAAAATTGACGGTCCCCAACGCACGCCGGGAGACAGCGCAATATCAGCTTCACGCTCAGAAATAAGCGCGTCACAAATCAGGTCATCCCATGTGCCGTTAAAGTTGCCGCGGCGATAAAGCGTCTGGTCTTCAGCCGTCTTGCCGATCACTTCAGACAAGGCACTCATGTGAGGCGCGCGCTGCTCTTCGATTACTTCTGTGACCTCGGCATCAGGCTCGATGGCGTCCGAGAAGATCGGGATCAACTTATGACGAAAACCCATCATTCGACCGTCGCGCACATCAAGATCGACGCGGCTGACAAACTTGCCGGTTGATCCAGACGCGACGATGATCGTGTCGCCAATCAAGACAGGTTCAGGAAGCGCGTCATGTGTGTGACCAGACAGGATCACGTCAATTCCAGTCACCTTGCCCGCCATCTTCTTGTCCACGTCAAAGCCATTGTGGCTGAGGCATACAACCAGTTCGGCACCGGCGGCCCGCACTTCATCAACCATTTCCTGCATCCGCTCATCCCGGATGCCGAATGAGTATTCCGGGAACATCCAGCCGGGATTGGCGATAGGCATGTATGGGAACGCCTGACCGATGACAGCTATTTTCACACCACCACGCTCAAAAAATTTATAGGGTGGGAACAGCTCTGTCGGTTCGTCCCACTCTGCATCAAAAATATTCTGCCCAAGGGCTGCGAACGGCAAGCCTTCAACGATTTCATTGACGCGATCTGAGCCCAGAGTGAATTCCCAATGGAAGGTCATCGCATCAGGTTTGAGCGTGTTCATAACGTTGACCATGTCTTGGCCCTGGCTCTGGTAACACGTGTAGCTGCCATGCCATGTGTCACCGCCATCAAGCAGCAACGCATCTGGACGATCCGCACGAATTGAATTGATGACAGTCGCAACCCTGTCCACGCCGCCAATGCGGCCATAGCCTTTAGCAAGCGATGCAAAGTCATTATATGTCAGGGCGTAGGCAGACGGGCTGCCATCATCGATGCCATACAGTTTTCTAAAGTCCGCACCAGTAACATGAGGAACTGCGCCTTTGTTGCTACCCACACCGATATTAACTGATGGTTCCCGAAAAAAGTGAGGCACCAACTGGGCATGAATATCGGTCACGTGGATCAACGAGACATTCCCGTACGTGTCAAATTCAAGCAGCTTGTCCTGCGTGAGCAACTGCTGAGCGGCCACTTTACCCCAATTGCCAAACCCGGACGTGCCATAAAGGGCCGCTGCGGCCATCGTCGTTTGCAGAAAGTCACGGCGAGATATCATTGGAAGCTCCGGATCATGCGCACATATGCGCATTTTTGAATAGGAATGCGAATAAAACGGCCCCACCCTTTGTTTGGACGGGGCCGACAGAAAGTTCAGTTACGGATGGATGGTCCTTCGACGCTCAGGCCATTGCCGCGCGAGGCTACATATAATTCCAATGCAATGAACTCAGGACTTCCTGGCTTATAGGTCTCAGCGCGCGTATCGCGAATACAACCTTTGAAACGCGAGTGGGCGCCGTTCAGTTTTGTGTTCTTTAGGCGGTAGACCGGAAAGCCGTTGATCTGGCCTTGGCTCAGGTGATCCGCGCGGATCATATTGCCATAGTTATCTTCGTGGCAATTTGCGCAAGACAGCTCAAGCTGGCCGGTACGCGTGTAGTACAACTCTTTGCCCTTCTCCCACGTTGACAGCGCCGGGCCGTCGATGGCGACGTTGACTGGCAAACCGCGCGACACGGAGGACAGCGCCGCTTCCATGTTAATTGCATCGCCTTTATCGTATTTCCACGCCTCTGCACCCATGCGGTTCGTGCGACAGTCGTTCACCTGCATTTGGAGTGTGCGTACTTCGCCTGCAGCTTCATTCCATTTGGGATAGGTCGCTTTGACGCCTGCCATGCTGTCCATGTCATCGTGACAAGATGAACAAGATTTCCCCTCAGAACCCTCAGCTGTCACCCACGCTTCCTGTGCTTTCTCGACAAAAATCATACCCGGGTTGTCGAAATCATCCGCTTGCATTGCACGGGTTTCTTTTCCGCGAAACAGCCAACCTGACATCACTTCGTCAAGAGCTTCTGAAACATGTGCCGGTGCAGCTGTTCGGGTAACTATTTCCGTGTCGTCATTCAGGATCAGCGTGTCATCAACCGGATCTGCATAAGTAACAGTCGTTGTCAACAAAGTAGCCAGAATGGCGCCTGTCAATATTCTCATAATGTCCCTCCCAAGACTGGTACTTCAGCCAATCGCGATTTTTTTGGATTCTTCGTAAATCGACCCGTCATCGTCATACCAAGTGAACTTGAATTCACCCGCTTCAGGAACAATTGCTTCAAATTCCAGATATGGGTTGGTCGAAATTGCAGGCTCCAAGATTATGTCAACGACGTTCTCGCCGTTAAATTCGCACGTGAAGCGGTTGATGATAGAACGCGGAATGATGTTTCCGTCATCATCTTTACGCTGACCAGATTCCATCTTGTGGCTAATCAGCGTTTTGATGGTGATCGCATCACCGGCTGCTGCCGTTTTGGGGACTTTGACGCGCGGTTTTACACCAGTTGCCATAATAATTCTCCTTGAATGCTTTAGCCGCCGCAGCCGCCGATTGTGACTTTGACTGTGCTTGATGCCTGAACGAAGGAGCCATCCTCAAGCTTGGCAATGGCTACGACGTCTTGAGTTCCAGCGAGACGGATGCGTGTCGATGCAGAACGAGATGCTGCAAGCTTGCCGAACTTAAACGTCGCCACACTTGGCGTTGGATTGCCTGTTGCCAAAACCATGATTTCAACAGCGGTGTCAGATGACACTTCGATTGGCACTGTGTTGCCATTCTCTGCGATCTCTGGTGCTGTCAAATTGATATCGCCAGCCCCGATATCGGCACCTCCAGTAAACGCAGCGATAGCGTCCTCTGTGGTAGCCGACGCACGAAATGGCAGTCCAATGACGAGAAAGGCACCCGCCCCCATTAGGATTGCGTTACGTCTTGTCAGTTCCATATTCATAGCTCCTTCATTCTACAGAGGGATTGATTATTCTTTGAGTGTGGACAGATAAGCCACCACATCTTCGATTTGTTGCGCGCTTAGTAGTGGCCCGAATGTATCGTCAGCCGCTTCTCCGGTGTAGGCGTTGCCTGGGCGGATGAAGCCTTCGGTTTTATAGAAAGACGGCATCATGCTATCTTCGAACATTATTTTGGCATTAGCGACGATCCCGCGTAGCTCTGCTTCGTTCCAGCGCTCTCCAGCACCGTCAAGCGTCGGACCAATTTCGCCTTGGAACGGCACCTCAGCCAGGTCAGCGACTTGGTGGCAAGCAACACAATTGCCTTGCTTCTTGTCGCCAACAATCATGCGTCCATTTGCAGGATCACCAGCCGTGCCAGACAAAGACTGCTCAACAGAGCCTTCATCGAAGCTGACGGCTGTCGGCAAAATTTCATTTGCCATGGCAGATGAAGAGACCGCCCCTGCTAGAGCGGCTGTTATTACAAGAATCCTCATGCGTCCTCCCAAACACTATAGTTTTGCATACCGTAGCGCACAGAGTTGCGATGACGCAACATCAAATTCAACTGTTTGAATTTTAGGATATGAGACACCGCGTTCGAGCATTGAACTTTCACTTTGACCGCTCGACTATGTTACGCGCATGATATTTTTGAAAACTTTCATCACCGTCATATCCTTTTTCAACTACCCAATTAAGCAAATCAAAGGTCGTGCTTCGACTAAATGCGCCCGGCATCGTCGCCACAGCCGCCTGAGCAGCTGTGGTATCTGCGCCCACGGCTTCGGGAAAAAACAGAATCGTCGGGGTGAATAACGCCGCCCATTTCTTGACCATATTCTTTTCGGGCAACGCTGTGCCGTCAAAGTCTGTGACTTCGACATCACCAAACATATTGATTTGAATAACGAAGTAGTTGTCTTCAATGTAGGAAGCGATTTCCTCTGCTGGGAACACCTCCTCATGCATCTTCTTACAGTAGATACATCCACGTTGCTCAATCATCACCATGAGACGCTTACCTTCTGCGTTCGCTTCGGCAAGGTCTTCTGAGAGATCTTTAAATGTATCGCGCATCCAAGGTGCTTTGTGCAGGCCATCGTCTCCTACCTCGGCAGCAAACGTGTTGAATGTCATCGTCATCAAGACGGCACAGGCTGCTAGTAATGTCTTCATTAGATATCCTCCTGAGTTAGAGTAAAAGCCAAAGGTCCGGTGCGACTTTGAGCATCCATTGCGCAATATAATTAACGGAATTGGTTGCAATCAAAACGCCAAACAGGATCAGCAGCGCACCCATAATCTTTTCGATCAAGCCGAGATGGCGGCGAAAACGGATCATCCAGCGCATGAATGGACCTATAAACAGCGCAGCCAAAATGAACGGCGCGGTCATACCTAAACCGTACACAAATAGCAGCCCTGCCCCAGTGGTCGCGGTGTCAGCGCCCGCCGCCGTAAACAGAATCGCTGCTAGAACGGGGCCAACGCAAGGCGTCCACCCAAAAGCAAAGGCCAGCCCGATCACATAAGCCCCAATCAGGCTCACATTCGATGTGTTGCCAGCGTCAGCGCGCAACTGGCGATACAGAAAGTTGATGCGGATCACGCCCAGAAAATGAAGCCCCATCGCTATGATGATCGCTGCGGCGATCCATCTGAGGATGTCGAAATATTCGCGCAGCACTTGACCAAAGACGGTAGCTGCCGCCCCCAACCCCATGAAGATCGTGATAACGCCGGCAGCAAAAAAGCAGGCAGCCAACACGGCACGGGTTCGCGTTTTTGGGTCGATATCAGCGTCAGCCGAAATCTGATTCATTCCGACGCCAGCCAGATAACTTAGGTAAAACGGGACTATCGGCAGAATACACGGCGACAGAAAGGATAACAGGCCTGCAAAAGCCGCACCGAGGTAGGTGATCTCCATCATGACTGCCGCATATCCTTGTATAATTCACATATTCATATTAAGTTGTTTGATAAGGAAAGGTCAATTTAGCATGTCACCCCGCCATCTCGTTTTCAGTGTTTTTCTGGTGCTTTTTTCAGCACTCACGGCGACCGCTGGGACCGTTTTAGTAATGGTTGAAGAGCAAGGATGCGTCTGGTGTGCGCGCTGGAACGAGGAGATTTCGCATATCTACCCCAAGACGGATGAAGGAAAAGCAGCGCCGCTAAAACGCATTGATATTCACGCCGCAGTTCCCGAAGGCATGATTTTTGCACGTGGGCTAAATTTCACGCCTACATTTGTTTTGATGGTCGATGGTCAAGAAGCTTCGCGAATAGAGGGCTATCCCGGCGAAGATTTCTTTTGGGGTTTGCTGGAGCGTATGCTTTTGCAAGCTAATATTGATGTAACGGGCTGAGGTACGTATATGAATCCCAATTCCAAGGCTATAACGGCCGATACCCTTCCCAACGCTGAGGAACCTATGGGCCTACCAGTTTTTGACATTAACATGTGCGCCGAAGATATGGACAAAATGGCAGCGAATGCGATGAAGGCGTCCTACTTCTTGAAGGCGATCAGCCATGAAGGTCGGTTGATGATCTTGTGTCACCTCGCTTCAGGCGAGAAGTCTGTCACCGAGCTTGAGGAATTGCTGTCGGCACGTCAGGCAGCTGTATCCCAGCAATTGTCTCGCCTTCGGCTTGAAGGGTTAGTTACACCAAGACGGGACGGAAAGACCATTTACTACAGCCTTGCCGACGACCGGCCAAAACAGATCATGGAAGTTGTCTACGATTTGTTCTGCCGCGAAAAGTGAACCGACTACCTCATCTGGTAGCGAAATATTTGGTGGGCCGCGACGATGCTTGATGCGTTTCCAGAACCTGTGCAGGTAGCCTTTGTCGGCCTGATAGGTGGCATTCTTCTTGGGCTTGCCGCACGCATAGGTCGGTTTTGTACGCTTGGCGCCATCGAAGATCTCTTTTACGGCGAAAACACTCTTCGTTTGCGGATGTGGGGCATCGCCATTGGTGTCGCTGTCATTGGGACGTTCGCTCTGTCCGCCGGTGGGCTGCTTGATTTACAGCAGACGCTTTATCTCTCCAGAGATTGGAATCCTCTGGCCAGTATCTTCGGAGGGCTGGTGTTTGGTTACGGAATGGCTTTGGCGGGAAATTGTGGTTACGGCGCGTTAGCGCGGGTTGGCGGAGGAGATCTCCGCTCTCTCTTGATTGTATTAATTATGGGCATTTCTGCTTATGTGACGCTGGGTGGACCGCTCTCCGCTTTACGAATCTTCGTATTCGGGGGCGCAGAGCAATCAACAAGCTTTCCAACGCTTGCGCATGCCGCAGCAGAGCTCACGGGGCTACCTCTGAATATGACCGGGATCGTGATCGGGGGCTTCATATTGGTGTTGACCGTACTGAATCGGAGCCTGCGCAACTCAGTCAGCCACATTATTTGGGGTGCTGTCGCCGGTCTGGCGATTGTGTCGGGTTGGGCCGGAACGCAATGGGTCGCCAGCAACGGCTTCGACGCAACACCAGTTGTCAGCCACACGTTCTCCGCACCCATAGGCGAGACTGTACTCTATGTCATGACGTCCTCCGGCAATACGATCAGTTTTGGCACTGGTTCGGTCGTTGGGGTCCTTTTGGGAGCCCTGATTGGTAGTTTAATCAAAGGTCACTTTCGATGGGAAGCCTGTGATGATCCGCGCGAACTGCGCCGCCAGATCCTGGGAGCCGCTCTGATGGGAATGGGGGCTGTCATCGCTGTTGGCTGCAGCGTCGGGCAAGGGCTCTCCGCCTTTTCCGTTCTGGCGTACAGCGCACCAGTCACTCTGCTTTGCATCATGGGCGGAGCGGCCATAGGCCTGCGGCAATTGATCTTAGGTTTCGCTCCACCAGTTTGACACAAATGAAAAAGAGGTCACATCGGATTCATTTTTGCAATCTCTTGGCAGACTCGCTGTGCGCAATGGGCACACGCTGGGCACCGCACGAATGGCGGAAATACCTGCCAAACTTATTGGAAAAGCCTGTGTCAGTGCCCCAAATTTAAGTGTGAAATCTCGGATAGATTGTCCTCTTGATTTAATCGCGGCAGATGTTTCGATGGAATAGGGTTCGATTAGCGATAGTACCAGTTGACTGCGAGCAAGATTATTGGGATTGGCCGTTGATCCACGGAGAGAACTATTTCATCCTGGCGCGAATTCGACGGATCAAGAACCAGACAACAGCGATAACAGGCAAAGTGGCGTAGGCCGTCAGTTCATTCTTGCTCAGACCTGTTACATCCGCGAGCGGGTAAAGAAGATAGGCCGCCAACGACACCGCGTAGTAGCTGATTGCCACGACGGACATTCGACCAGACTACATCCTCTGTACTGCGAAAGAGTTGGTCGATGGAAAAGCAAACTGGCCCATCTATTCGGGGTACCCTTCAAACCCGAGGCTCTACGCGGTTGATGGCTCAAGTATCGATACACGAGATACGTTCTTATATGCGTTAGAAGCAGGTAAAGACGCCTACGACGAGAGAAAAGCGGGTTATGAAAATATTACGAATTGAAAATGGTACGGCTCAATTCTGGAGCGTGAGGCAGCAGAAGAACCTTCCCATAGACCAAATTGACAAAACCGAGCTTCTCAGCCTTTTGGAATTTTTTCTCGAAAACGAGGTTGAGATGGACCAGATCGATGCGGACAATCTTCAAAATCAGGCCCATCTCATCATCTATCGAAGTATTTTGGATAAGTTTGAGGCGCTTGAGCAAAACAAGTCAAAGTTCAAGGATCAGAGCGATAGGCTGTACTTGGATGAAATCCGCGAGTACGAGGTCGATTAACAGTTCCAATAGCGCTTTGGACGTCCAGTTCTATTCGTAATGAAATGTCGTTTCGCCCTTGGTGTCGATCGCTGCAAGCCAGCTTCCGTCATCGTAATCTTGAGATCGTGGTATGTCCGGCAATTTGGCAGAGAAATGTCCGGGTCCGTTGCGCTAACAAGGTAATCGGGTCCGTAGAAGCATTCAAAGGCGAACCAGCAAGATGCAATTTGTGTCTCCCAATTTGCACGAAGTTGCAGCATCCACTTTGAGCCATCAATTTCTATAAATGAATTCCTGAGTTGGACCCTAAGAGATCATGGACAAAACGCTAACGAATTAAGGACTATTCGCAGATATTCTGCTTGATAAAGCAATTTGAACCGATGCAGCCATCCCATCCTTCACTCTTGATGGATTGAGATTTTTTATTGAATACGCCAACAATAACCTCAACTGACTTGATTTTATCAAATCTGAAAATCCGTTCGGACGCATAATCGCTGCCCTTGGTACAGCCACGAGTTTGCCAGCCGTGCATGTACATCTTGCCGTTATTGCCGATTGCGACTTGGTGTACATCTACAAGACGAGGAAGGCATCCTTTGCTGACGTCCTTGTCGTAAACCATCTCCACAACTCGGTTGGTTTTTGCGGCCTCGCAAAGCGGCGCTTCGTGTGCCGATTGGGCTTGCGCAGACAAACAAAAGGCAAATGTGAAAATCAATGCGCTTTCAACGCGGCCTAACTTCATTGCTGAGCTCCTAACGCAAAATCGATTTTTCCAACCCTAGGCTCAATGAATTTCTTAGTCCCATAAAAAAGGCCGTGCTCTCGGAAATAGAATGCTGCTGGATTGACGAAGGTCCGCCTTGAAGAAGCTGGAAAACCTACTTAACACGCTCGCGAATGTCGGCAGTGGGCCGAAAGCGCCAAGATTGCGCATCACGCCAACGGCAGGAAAGTCCCGCAGAGCAGACTTTCGTGCTTCCCGCAGCGAATGGCCGCTTGGAGCCCACTTTGACCATGCTGCGAGGTGCACGAAGGTCGGCTTTGGGTAATCGCAGTGTATCAAGTTAACCGTCGTCTAGTTGATACAGTTTAGGGAAAAGCGGAAACGCCCAAGCGTTTGCTGAGCTTTGAGTTGTTTTCATTTGCTCTGGCAACTGCGAACATTGCTTAATGGACGTTGTGTTGCTCAGCTTGTGTGGGAATTGAGGTGGTAGAATGATCAACCATACCGCTTAACGCGCGCCAATCTCATTCAAAGCCGCGACGTCATTTTTTACGTGACGCGCGATCAGGTTCTTCTGTTGTTTGTTGCGCGGGATCAATCTAGCGGGACTTTGATCACTCGCAGCGCACAAAACCTCGGGGAACAACGCACGAATTTCCTCAAGCACCTCATCGGACAATGCTTTAAGCGTTTCAGCCCCCAATAGCAGGCTTTCGGTTGGAGCTCCCTCGGCATAGATCACTTCATGTTCATCTAAAAGCAGATGGAAATAGGTTACGCTTTCAAGGCTGCGATCAATGTAGACACCGGGTAGGGTAAGCAATTTAACAGCGGGGATCAAAACGCCGTCTTGCCCAAACATCCGCTTCACAATCCGCGATTCCACCAACATGCGATGCTGGCGCGAAACCAATAGATCGCGTTTTGGTAGACCATTTCCAAGCGTGTGGGCGCAAATGCGGATCGGGTAGAGCTTGGCGTTGGCGCGCATTTGCTGGGCCGTGACGCTTTCGCTCAGCAATTTGCGCACTGGCTTAAAAGTCCCATCCATCGTTTTCAGCCGCATGCCAGCGCCGAGTTCGTCAACCAACATGTTGCCATGTTCCGTTTGCACAAGTGTGCCGTTGGTTAAACACGGGATGGTTCCTGAATTGGGAGTAGTTTGCGTGTAATAACTCGCACCATAGTCAATCGTCTCTAGTGATGTCCCTGCGCCTGCAACGCCGATCTCTGTCGACGTAAGGCCATTCGCTGGACCCGTCGTCGCCGTGACTGTAGCCGCAGTATCGCTGAATGAAACGAAGCTATGAACAGTTCCGCCGTCAGAAAGTGAAACAGCCTGCGTCGTGCTAATGCCATTAAAGTTAGAAGGGCCAGCACGTTCGATGACATAAACGTCTCTTCCCGCAACCGTGGTGAAGCTCAAACCATCGAGGGTGTCGCTGCTTCGAATGGACCCATTCTGACGATATACGGTGACAAAGAAGTTGGAAACATCCGTGCCAGCATCAACAGCAACCTCGACAAAATCGGTGGTACCGGCTCCTAGGTATCGTATCTCTGAAAAATATGGAGCGGGCATGGTTTCGCTATTTCTCTTTCATATAAATGCAGCCTATACGGAGAAAACGTCAGCAATAGGGCGTTGCAATGTTGGATTGTTTCCAGGTGAAAAGAAGGTTTAGGTCCAATTTTCCATTTCGTCTTAGCCAATGCGTGTTTGGGCAGGTCCGAAAGCGGTAAATGGCGCAAACGCAGCGAATTCACACTTTGTCCGCATAGCAGGCTTAATCACCCGAAACTATGTGTTTCAGCGTGTGACATTCGGCCCGAGGGGCGTCGTTTTAATCCGATGCCTCTTTTTCTTCTTTAAATGAAGTCGTTGGAAGCGGACATGCCAAGCGCCGCAACTGCCCCTCTGACCGCTGAAAATATCAATGCTAAACCGCGCTGGCTCACCGTGTTGGTGGCATTGTTGAACGTACCTATGCCCGGAATGACTTTCTGGAACAGAGGAGTGCGCTGATGGAACGTTGGGCGGATCATCTAACAGGTGGTTCGGGTGAAGCCGTGAGGATGGTGAAGTGGGTGAGGAGCCAACTATTCTCAACAATCGAGACGCTGTGCAGCTTGGAACGGAGTATTTCTCGGAACTAGTAACTCAGGCAGGAACGAGCTTTTTCGAATTGATGTCATTAGACTTCAACGATTTGTTCATTCAATGTCATTCGGGAATCGAGACACACTACACTGCATCCGGTGGCGTGTATCATGTGTTGAGTGAGGATCTGGCGGGCTTTCTGGCCGGTGCTGCTCAAGATATGCCGGAAGCGTTCGGCATGGTTAGAGAAATCTGTGCGCGCAACTCAATTGAGGGTGCACCTCTTGGTTTCTCAGCAAAGGTGCGGGAGAGCTTGGATAGGAAACGTCTTGTTATTCGAATAGTCACTGACACAAAAAGCCCGTCGCAGTATTTGGAGGGAATGCGACGGGCCGTACTTTTGCGCCGATCCTTA
>JBDVOA010000001.1:0-228989 GCA_039969355.1 Paracoccaceae bacterium | reverse complement strand
GCAATACTTCCAGTTTAGGCCCAGGCAAAGCGCCTCTCGATGTAAATCAGGTGTCCTTGCTGATCATTTATGTGGAAAGAATGTGGCTGGCACACCCATTTCTCACCGGTGCTTGTTCGAAGGATTGCCGCATTGCCGCCCCATTAACTAGTACGAAGCGTTCCCCTAATCAGGGGGCAGCATATTTAGTCACTTCATGAGCACATGGTTTTCGCAGGCATTGGCAGCGTCGTTCCATGGCTTGCAACGTAGCACAGCATCTGTGGCGTCGCATCGCTGTGGGCCAATTTACGATCGTGAGCCGGATACAACCACTCAAGTCAACTTCAGCTGCAGATCGGTAGCACCCTCGGCGGCTGTTTCGGCAGGGACCGCCTCCACCTATTGATGACTGGTTGGAGAGTTCGTTTGGGCCAGAAATTGGGGGCGCCGATCGCCTGCAGACATGCATCGTTCCAGTAGAGCCCGGCGCCTGCCAGGGATCTTCCTTTCTTCACCGCATTCGCGACAGCGTTGATGTCGCCGGATTCAGGATAGATGTAGAGCGTCGTCGGGTTTCCTTCCACCAGCGACAGGATTTTCCTGGACTCAGGTGGTGACCAGGTCGTGCAGCCATTACTGCGACCACCGGTGTAGTTCACCAGGTTTCCGTAAGGCACATAACCCTCTTTGTCGGCATGCGGGCTGGACGGGTTCTTGAAGCGGCACTGCTGCCTCAGGAAAACGGCTTCATGCCCGCCGATGGCTCGCTCCCTGGCGTTTTTTGTGTCGCCTTCCCCGTCAAACAACAGGAAGGTGCGATAGAACGGGGTCCGTTTGCCCGACTGGTTGTAATAACCCTTGAAAGACGTCCTCGATTCGGCCGTGAGGTAGGACCCGCCCATGGTCAGCTTCGACCCTTCCGCGTTGGAGAAGTTCTTTGCGCATTGCCGACCATTCGAGAAATTCGCGCGGTGCAATTTCCGCCCGTTTCCATAGCCTGACGAGACCGCGCTAAACACTTTTTTGGACTCGCAAATGACGTAGAAACGGCGCCCGGAATTGCCACCGGGCGAGGTGCTTGGGCGTGTTGCATCCATGGCCATGTAGCAGGGATTCCCGATCACGCCTTTGCGGAGCGTTTTCTGGTAAAGCGCACGCGCCCTCTGCAGGACAACCGAGGTGATCTGGCCATCGTCCGTACCGACATGTGTCTGCAGCCAGGCCGGTATGTCCGTGGTTTGCGCGACCGCTTGGGTTGGGAGAGGTCCCGACACGGTGACAATGATCATGACGGCGATGGTGAAACGGAGTGAACGCAACAGCAACGGGAATTCTCCTGCTAGACCACCTTCAACGCAAACACTACGCAGTTCGCTGAGATGAACGTGACCATGCCGTGCATGACAGTCAATAGCCGAGGCCGCATGCGGGACATTATTGAAGCAATCAAGGGTCTTACACCCCTGAGCGTCCAATAATCACGCGCTTTCTCCTTCCACGATATGCACTGGACCGTCGTAAAACGTTAACACATTGATGCCCATCAGGCACGCGCGATCTTCCAGCAGTTGCGTGGCGCAGCGTAGCGTTACAAATCAATCCTGACGCCGTCTTGGCCAATGATAAGTGGACCATCCCAATAACTGGCGACCGCGTCCTGCCAGTCTTGTTCACTGTAATCGGGATCATCCGAGGGGATCAGGTGCGACAACGCCAAGCGTTTTACGTCAGCGTTTGTGGCAGTTTTGGCCGCGTCATGCGCAAAAGTGTGAGACCGCAGCCAATGAGCCATCAACTTGTCTGATCCATTTCCAATGCGCGCCATCAAAGCGGGCAGGGCGGTCTCCAGCATCGCTTCATGGATCAGCACATCAGCCCCTCGGGCAAATTCCTCCAGCGCGGCAATTGGCGCTGTGTCACCGGAAAAGACGACATGAGCTCGGTCAGTTCTGAAAGATAAGGCAAAACAATCGACCAGCGGCGGGTGTTCAGTACGTATGGCCGAAACCGTAACGCCGGCACACGTCATCACGCGACCCGCATCGAGCACGTGTATCAAGACGAGATCGCGCAGGTCGGGGCGGCCTTCATCCTCGATCCGCAAGTCGATATCAGCCTTCATGGAAGCCAGAAACCCGCTCCAATAGACGTCAATTCCATTGGGCCCATAGATATCCACGGGGCTTTTGAGGCCAGCCGTCCATGCGGTGTGGAGCAGTGGCCCCAGTTCCAGATAGTGATCGGAATGCATGTGAGTGACGAAGATATGCGACAGATCCTTGAGCAGCATTCCCTGATCGACCAACCCTTTGGTCACCCCCAAACCGCAATCGACCACAAACTGCTGACCATTTAGACAAATGAGATTGGAGGTTGGCATTGAGGAGCCGGTACGGATGGCTGGGCCGCCCTTTGTGCCAAGGAGAGTCACGTAGTCACTAGACATAGTTCGAATCCTTATGCAGCTGCAAAACCGGCGTCAAGCGCCGACAGGATGGTATTTGCCTCGTCTCTGGTCGGGATCAGAGGCGGCGACAAGATCAGGTTGGGGCCGGAGATGCGCCGTGCGATTACGCTGAGCCGACCTTGTCCATCCAGGTCTGCCCTAACCTCGCGGTGGCGGCGGCGAAGCCAGGGGCCAATTCTTGTGGTTCGGGCGCTTCGATATGGCTGCCGATCCAAGCCAGAAGCGCCATGCGGCGCAACATGACGAACGTATCCATCTCGGCTTCATCTTCGGCGCTCAATCCGCGGACTGACCGATAGCCGCGTACCCAAGCCGCCTTCAAACCGGGAATGCGCGGATCATCTTCAATAAAGCTGATGGCGGCGGCGAAATCGTAAAGAAACCAGCCCATGCCACAATCGTCGAAGTCGATTAGGCGGGTAACGCTGTTGTCGACTAGAAGGTTCGCAAGCCGCATATCGGCATGAATCAGGTTAAACCGGTCCAGGGGTTTTCCGAAGGCTTGCAGCCGCGCTCGGGTCGTGGCCTCGACTTTTTCAAGCGTCAGACGAACCGTGTCATTCACCTCAGGCGCGTCCCGCCAGTCGCCCCATGTCGGCGTTTGCCCAAAAACGGCATTCATATCCCATGTCAGGCGTTGGAAATCATTGGGCTTTTGCCAGCGTAGGACATGTTCGTGACAACGTGCAGCGATAGAACCGAGAGTCTCGTACCCGCCCGTCATATCACCACTTTCTTCTGGGGCTGCGCCTTCGACGAAATGGAATAGTACCATATAGCGCGGATCGGCAAGTCCCTCGACTTTGCCTTCCTGGATCGGGTCGCCGTTGCGACCGACATAATAACGCGGCGTAGTGACGACCTTCTCATGATCCAACGCCTCCAGCCAAGTGAGTTCACATTCGATGGCACGGTGCGAGTGATAGTTTTCTCGGTGCACTCGCAGGATGGATTTGTACCCACCTAAAGCCTCGACTAGATAGGTTGCGTTTTCCGATACATTGATCAATCGGGCGGTGGCACCATCGGGTATATGCCACAAGCTCAGCGATTGATTAGCGAGCTTGTGGAGATGGCCGAGCAACTTTTCCAGCGGCATGTCGGTTCCGGCCATGGTGCTTTCCTTCGCAGGTCTTCAGATTTCGTCCATCGCTTCCAGCGATACCGGCAATATCTGCCCGCCATCCACGATGATTTGCTGACAAGTAATGTAGGCGGCGATATCAGAAACGAAGAACAGGGCAGCGTTGCCGATTTCCTCTACATCTCCCAGCGGAATGGGCGCGGCCATGGTAACAAGATATTCCCGCCCAAGATATTGTGGGCCTTCGGTGTGGTTATTGCCCGCCGTCTGTCGTCGAATGAAGTGTGTATTTAGAGCAGTTTGAGATTTAGTGGTTCTGGTTCGTTTGCGTGATTGATTATGCAGCTTGTTTTTAGTGTTTCAAGCGGCGTTGGCACATTGTCAGTTTTTTTATCTTCTCCCGAGCGGTTCATTCTGTCTGAGGCTGCAATCATTGGCCCAGGAAATCACTGACCGATGAACTGCGTTTCATTCAATGTGCGTCGGCGGTGACGGAAACTTGGTGATGCGAAATGCACATATTGACGCTAATGGCATGTACTAGACATACTCAGCGTGCCAAAAGGAAAGTCTCTTGTCAGTTTATCGAACTCGTTCGAGGCTCAAGGGGACAAGCCTGTAGTAAGGCAATGAGGCTTGGGGGGGCACATGATCAGAATGTCGAAACTTTTAGCGTCATGGAACCGTCGTTAAGGGCATGACTATTTTTCCAAGTATCTGTTCGACGTCTTTTGCCATAACTCGGTTCCTGGCAGCTTTGGCAATCGTGTTTTGCGCATCGGCGAACTCTGCCGGATCACAACCGCTGTCCAATTTAAAGGACAGGAACAACCTGCGTGTGCCAGATGAACCATTGCAGGCAGAAGTCGGCATAGAAATCAATCAGATCACCGACGTCGATCAAAAGGCTGAGAATTTCAGTGCTGTGGTCACTACACGTATCAGGTGGAAAGACCCTTCTCTAGGTTTCGACGAAGCAAAAGAAGGTCGCGATTTTATTATCATGTCGATCGGGTCGCTCTTCGATCGGGCGAACGCAGTGAGCGCCCTTGCTCCAAGTTTCATAATCAAGAACCAACAAGGGAACCGCTGGGTGAACGACGCGCTTGCTGTGGTGCAGTCGGATGGCTCAGCAGCAGTTTTCGAGCAGTCCACTATGACGTTGCAAGCGCCGCTCTTCAACTTTACCCGTTATCCGTTCGACAGGCAGAAATTCTATGTCGAAATCGTTTCAAACCTGCCCATCGAGTACATCGAGTTCATTCCGATGGAAGAAGATTGGGGGCTGAGTGACTTACTTGGCGAAGAAGAATGGATTCTAGAGAACGCAAATATGGAGGTTTCCACCACCAAGGGCCTTAGCGGCCTAGAAAGCTCACGCATTACGCTCGGCTTCGAGGGACGGCGGCACATCCTTTATTACATGACCCGAATCTTTATTCCGATGCTGGTATTAGTAATTGTTTCCTGGGCCACGTTTTTCCTCGACGAATACAGAAGACGGATCGAGATCTCCGGGGCAAACTTGCTGGTTTTTGTCGGTTTCAACTGGATCATTTCCGACAGCCTTCCCAAGCTTGGCTATCTCACATTTCTGGATGCGATCTTGCAGTTTATGTTCATTGTTACTGGTGGGGTCATCGTCATAAATGTTGCGCTTAGACGTATAAAACTGGGCGGACGGGAAGACCTCGCTCGAAAGATCGACAACTACGTAATCAAGTGGATTTACCCCTCTGGGTATTTGAGCGCTGTTCTGTTTGCTGCCTACATCTTCCTTTATCGTGGATGAGGTCTGGGTCAGCATCCAATTAAGTCGGGTTTGAGCTAAGTGCGCAAGTTGCCCGGGTCAGTGCGAATGAGAGCAGGGCCCGCTCTTTGAAAGTTCATGCTCTGCGCAGCGAATGGCTGTGTGTTGGTATCCGTGGGCAATAAAAGCCCAGGCGATACGTACCACCTAGTTGGCCAGCACCACCTGTATCGACATTGAAGGCTTGCACTCCACTAATCTCCGGATGGTTTCTATCCCCAAACTTTACCAAATGAGAGATCAGGAAATTCACACTCCGTCAGGACCAATCTGTCACCAAAGTACAATAGCCTTGAGGTGTAATTCGATTTAAGGTTTTTCTGAAGGTACTGGCGACCGGTCGAGGGATAATCATAGCGGTTCGAGGTCAAATCGGGCTGAGAAGTCGCGTTTCCCATCAACAAAGGACGGAAGAATGCCAATATGAATATGATAAAAACGACTTTGGTCGGCGGAATTTTCTTTTTAATTCCTTTTGGTGTTCTGCTGCTGGTAGCGCAAGAACTCTTGGACCTGGCCCTGATGATCACTGAACCGATCAGTGAACTGCTACAACCTGATGATTTCGTTGGAATCGCGATTGCTAACACCATCGCCTGGGCGACCATCCTCCTTGCATGCTTCCTTGCTGGGCTGCTCGCCAGACTGGCTGCCATTTCAAAATATTCAGAAAAAATCGACGATGTTATGTCTGGAATTATCCCCGGTTACAGATTTATCAAAACCAAGATTTCTGGTTTGCTGGTGTCTGAGGCCGATGTAGAGCAATCCCTTTTCCCGGTGACTGTTCGAATGGCAGGTGGCGAGAGATACGGATTTCGGATCAATGGCGACAAGAGCGACGCAAAACAGACTGTATTTTTGCCTGGCGCACCAAATCCAGAGAAAGGAGTCGTCATGATTTTTGCTTCTGAGGACGTAACCGACTCTGATCAGCTACCTAGTACAGTCCTTAGAGCAATGGAGCACTATGGTCGCGGCTTGTAAGATTGGTGAAGTGTACAATGGTTTAGTATTCGGGAGGGTGATGTGACAAATTCATGTGCTCGATTTGCGTAGGCGGCTGACAATCCTGATTGGTTGGGTGATCGGGATATCGATCATCCTATTCATTGCCGCGTGGGTGTTCCTTTCAACATCACCCTTTGCAGAACTGAGGCGTTCATTTGTGGCAGATGTTTTGTCCGATCAAATTGGTCAGACGTTGATTATTAATGAAGATGTTGCTGTTAATCTGGGGCCTGTTAGCCGTCTCTATGTATCTGGTGTGGAGATACCCAGCGAAACAATTGACAATGTTAACCTGGCCCAGCTTGAGGCGTTGGAACTGGATGTGGACCTAGTGGCGCTTTGGAATGGAGCCATAAGTCTGGACAATCTGATCGTTGATGGCCTTCAGGTGAATATTCTCGCCATGGAAGATGGCTCGCGAAGCTGGATACCGGTTCAGTCACCTGCGTCAGACGAAGCCTCAACAGAAACCACCGACACAGATTCAGAGGAAAACAACTCTGGCATTCTGGATTTCCTGAATGACAAGACGGTGTCATTCTCGAACATTGGATTGTTAGTCAGCAATGAACGATCCGGGTTTTCCTTTGACTTTGATTTGCAGCACCTAGAGTTAGATCAGTTGGACGCTGGCAAGCGTGTCGCTTTGAACAGCGAGGGTCTGTTGAACGGAGAACCTTTTTCGATCGAAGGCGACTTTCCGCGAAAAAACCCATTCAAGATCACCACGCTTATTGGTCCAACTACGTTGAACATTGACGGCGTTCCGGCCCCTAAGGAGTCCGGTGGTGGTTTTTCGGGAGCGCTGCATCTGGACACCGGTGAGTTTGGAGAAATTTTGGATATTCTCAAACTCGACCGCGTTTTGGAGGGAAACGGCCGCCTTTCGGCCGATATCGAACATCAGGTTGGAACGCTGAAAATAACTAACTTTCAAACCGATATACAGCTGTCAGAGGGAGAGCTTTTTGAGGCCAGCGGCAGTGTGGATAACCTTCTGGACGCGACTGGTTTTGATCTTGCTATCAACGCCAGGCTTTTCCCTCAGGGGCAACCCCCGGCGCGGGCGCACAAGCTATCAGAGTTGGAGCTTACCGGGATTACAACGCAGATCATCAGTCGTGATGATCGGATAAAGTTTGAGAATCTCACGTTCGAAACAAACGCATTTGAGCAGGATCTGAGTGAAGTCGGACCGATCTCAATTGGTCGAATTGTGCGGTCTGAAGCGGGCCAGCTCAGTATGCGGGACATCTCAGTGCAATTAGGACCATTGGACGCCCCATATGTTGTTGCAAAGGGTGATTTACAGGACGTTTTGCAACTGAAAGGCGTCGAATTTGATGGAACACTTGCAGCCTCTGCCACGCTGCTCTTGCCGGATTTCGATACAGACGACGCTGCGGCTTTTGGAAAAGCAAAAGCCGACTTTGCAGTCACGGATGCTTCAGGAAATTTAAGTCTGACAAAACTTAGCGCTTATACGGAAGACACCGATCTTTGGTCGCTTGATACGAAAATGCAGGTCGACGATGTGGCCGATCTAGAAGGATTAGAGTTTGAACTGAACCTCGCAGTTCCGGATGGAAAATCCTTTTTGACTGCGCTGAATCTAACACCTGTCGATGTTGGTAATATGGCTTTCTCGATCTCGGGTGAACGACAGGGCGAAGAATTCAACCTCTCAACTTCTTTGACGGCCGAGCGCTCACAGCTGCTTGCAGAATTTGAGAGTCGGCTGATCGACGGTGCCCCTCTCGTTCGCGGCTTGATCAGTAGTGATTTGCTCCGAATTGATGATCTAAAGAATGCTGTCGCGAGCGCAGCTGAGATATCCTCTTTGGCGAAAGAGCAATCTGGCGCTGGCAAGGCTAAGAAAATTGAAGCCCCGCTCGTTTTACCCAAAGAAGAATCTGAGCCGCTTGATGACAAAATTGAGGAGGCTCTGGTCATAGAAATAGAGGACGAGCCGCTTGTCCTGGGCGTTGGTCCGGATGAAGCAACCAAGCCAACAGATCTTCTTAACGCCGTTGAGACCTTTACAAAACTGGACATGGAAGTCGGAATCGACATTAGGAAAATCGAGGGGCAGGCCGGAGTTTCTAACGTTAAAAGCAATTTCGTCGTCAAAGATGCTCAAGGGCAGTTCGGTCCTCTGGAATTTGGCTATGGTGGTGGGTCATTTAGTGTAAGTGCGGCCATGGATTTTCTGAATAGCCCCCAATTCGTGACTGTGTCTGGTTCGACAGGTGGCTGGGACCTCGCAACAATCCTGAAAACTGCTGGTGTTTCACTGGATGCTCACGGCAAACTGCGTGCCAGTTTTAATGTCACTGGCAATCGCAAATCGGCAAAAACCTTCATTGATTCGATGGCAGGGGCGGTGACCATCTCAATGTCTAAGGGGACAGTAGCATCGAGTCTGCTCGAACTCGCCGGACTTGGGGTTTTTCCATGGCTGTTCTCGGCCGAGCTTAATCAGGGTTATACTAATATTGTCTGTGCCGTGGCGCCGCTTAACATAAAATCTGGCAGGGTCTCGACCGGGTCTACGGTGATTGAGACGTCCCGGGTACAGATGGTCATTGGAGGGAATCTGGATTGGAAGAACGAGACGATCGCGCTGCGTGCGGAGCCTAGACCTGTTGGTCGTCCGCTGGCACGCAGCGCATGGCCTATAGAAGTGACCGGCAGCTTGAAGAGCCCAAAACTGAATCTGACACCCGGCGGGAACAGGAGGGCGAAGTCTGAGGTGCCGGCTGGCGTAAAGAAGACTCTCAAACTCGGCCTCTTTTCGAGCAAAAAAAAGGAACCTGAATCCAAGGATAGGACCGCCAGCGCATCGTCCCAGCGCACGCCATGCAAACCGGACATAGGTCAGATCCAATAACGTGACGTTGGGCCAATTGTGCTGAGTAGCGGTTTTATTGTTCGTTACTTCGATTGCTCCGACTGGCATTTCTCGATTTCCGCAAGCGCCTTGGTGGTTCCACTCAGGTCGACTTCAAGCGTCCGCCCCAAACCGCCAAGGATTGTCATCACCGTGTTTTTGGCGAATTCGATCTGCACATTGGGATTGTCAAAAAAAGCCCTTGCGCCAAAACGATCGTCGCTCACGTCGCCGATTGCCTCACCTGAAAAACGTTTCTCGTCAAAATCGAATTTTACCGTAGTTTCCATTCCATCCTTGATGTCGGTCCATTCTGGATTGTAGACCGCAAAAAACCCGCCTTTGCGGTCTGGTTCATTCCCGAATTGAAAAACAGACCCATCTTCTAGCGGCGTTTCCATCAAGCAGCCGTGGCCGTTGGCGGCGTCAATCCGGATTTTCCATCGTCCAGACTCTCCCCAATCCGACAATTCCTGAGCGCCTGCTCCCGTTGCCAAAATGCAAATTGCAGAAATAGCCAAATATCGCGTCATCATCACCCTCTTTCTCAGTACAATTTTGACCCAAGTCTAACACATGAATGGTGTATACAAGAAGATCTTGAACAGGCACCACCGGTTGTCAGGTTAAACTTGTGGTCCTAACTCTTCTGCTCCTGTGATTTCAAAGTGCGGGCAGCCTTTTTCTTTTTGTTCTGTATTCGCAGAACGCCAACTGCTGAAATCTATCGAGGTCGACTTCAAGATTACAAATACTAGTTCTTACCTCATGAAGCCCAAAAGCGTTTCCTGATCTATCGCCGAGAGGATTCAGAGGGGGTCGCAACGCAATTCTCTCATTCTAGGACAGCTACTCATAGGTGACCCGATTGTTGCTACGATGCGACAATGCCTCAGTCCACTCAGTTTCAGCGCAGCCAGTAATTTTTAAGCGTTAGCTGGGTGGTATCAGGCAAAGGGCGCTATCGCCGAATTGCACCCGCAATGCCGCCAACAATTGCCCCCGTTTGGGCACCCTTTTTCCCTCCGATCAATCCGCCAACCACAGCCCCTCCCAGAGCACCAGCAAGAATTCCTGCCTCGGCCTTCCGGGGGCCGACAGTGCCGCCCAAGGAGCACACCACAAGCACAACTGCGGTGATTGACGTGGTTCGCTTCAGTAGTCCGATTACGCCATGTGTCATTCTAACTTCTCCCCGTCTTTCCAGTTCTCGACGCTCTGTGTGCCATCTGCCAGGGTAACTAGAACTTGACCGTCCAGTTCGCCCATTTTGAACACACCTTGATATGTATCACCCTCGACTGATACGAACACACCGGGTCCATCTGGACTGCTGTTTTTAAAGCTGCCGGAATAAGTATCTCCCGATGAATCCAGAAAACGACCTTCACCCGTCATCGCGCCCATAGCAAACTGCCCAACATAGCGTCCACCATCGGCCAAAACCAATGAACCCCGCCCATGGCGTTCGTTATCCTGAAACGAACCAGTGTAGACCTCTCCGTCAGCTGAGATCGTTTTACCCGGCCCCTGAGCCGCACCGTTCACGAACATCCCTTCAAAACTGCCGCCGTCGGACTCGACCAAAAGAACGCGGCCGTCCATCAATCCGTTTTTGAACTGTCCTATGAAAATGGCATTTTCCGCGCTCTTGAATATGATCGGACCGTTCATCTCTCCGTTCGTGAACACACCAGTGACGACATCGTATTCACTGCTAGATTCGGCCTTTTCAACAAGGGTGCCTTTTCCATTCATCTTGCCGCCGACCATTTCGCCATCGTAACGCGTTTGGAGAACTCCATTGTTATTCCATGTCAGAATGCCCAAGCCGTCGGTTCTGCCATTGATACAACCGCCCGACCACGTGATTACGTCGTTTTCTGCAAGGGGTTGATCGCTCCAGATTTCGCAATTCTGGGCTGTGTCTTTCAACCAGTATTCTTCAGCAACAGCGGCTGTTGTCAGGACAAGAATAATCGACACAGATATTCCTGCGAGTTTGATGCGCTTCATGGCTATTTCCCTCCTATCTTGCATTGCCGACCGTCGGAACGTGGACGGACACAGTTAATTTTTGTTAATGATGCTCGCGTCGCCCGAGGTTGCCAATTGTACTTTCGGGAGGGCCGAAGAATCACAATCTGCGCGAGACTTTTCCAAATGGCATTGTAACCGGGAAAGGTAGTCACTGTCGTATATCGGATGAACCTCCAACACTGACCCTCCCGAAAGTACAATAGGCAAAAATCCCATATCAATTCAAAATCCGACTAAATTTGGGAGTGGTGATTCAACATGGGAGGGCTTCCAGAGGTGGTTTATGCAGTAGACGATGACGAGAGTTTTCTCAAAGCTCTGCTGCGTCTCCTGAAGTCCGCCGGCCTAAAAGCACATGGTTTTAAGTCTTTGGAAGACTTGCGTTCTGACATGCCACTCCCACAGGGCGTTTGCTTGGTCATCGACATCATTCTGGGAAGCGACGTCGGCTTGGATATTCCAAAGAAGCTCTTTGAATCCGGCACGGAGCCTCCTTTGATTTTTGTTTCAGCAACGGATGACGAAAACCTGCTTGCTCGGGCAAATGAAATTTCAAAGCAACCGTGCCTGCGTAAACCGTTCGAATACGACCGGCTTTTGGAAGCTCTGCGTGATGCGATGGCACTGCATCTTGAAGCCGAGAATCGACCCGGACACACTTCTATCCACTTTTCGGCCAACATTAATCAGTAGAGGACAAAAACGTGAGTCTACTAACAATGTATACTTCAGCACTCGCGGCGGCCTGTCTGGTGGTCCCTGCCTGGGCTCAGGACAAACCCAACATTCTATTGCTCTTGTCAGATGACGTTGGCCTGACCAACGTCAGTGCATATGGCGAAGGGATAGTCGGCTACGAGACGCCAAATATCGACCGTATCCTGAATGGCGGCATGAAATTCATCGACTACTACGCTGAACAAAGCTGCACAGCCGGTCGCTCGGCCATCATCACGGGGCAATCGCCGATCCGAACTGGATTGCTGAAAGTCGGTTTGCCCGGAGCTGAATTAGGTCTGCAGAAGGAAGACCCGACGCTTGCCACACTGCTGAAACCTCATGGGTATGCAACTGGTCAGTTTGGCAAGAACCACCTAGGCGATCGCAACGAATACTTACCAACGGTGCATGGGTTTGATGAGTTTTATGGCAATCTCTATCACCTGAATGCCGAAGAGGAACCTGAGGAGTACCTTTATCCCAAGGATCCTGAGTTCCGTGCCGAATTCGGTCCGCGCGGCGTTCTGGATTGCAAGGCTACCGATGCAGCAGGAGATGAGGATGATCCCCGCTTTGGCGCAATCGGCATGCAAGTGTGCGAAGATACCGGTCCTTTGACTCGGAAACGTATGGAAACAGCTGATGACGAATTCACTGATCGTGCCGAGGAATTCATCCGCAAAAACACTGCCGAAGGCACTCCGTGGTTTGCGTGGGTAAATTCTTCCAGAATGCACCTTTGGACGCATTTACGCGATGAATACAAGGGTGCCACAGGCAAAGGGCTTTATGCGGACGGCATGATGGAACATGACGGTCACATAGGGCAGATGCTCGATCTGCTGGACGAACTGGATATCGCCGATAATACCATTGTTATTTATTCCACTGACAACGGTCCGCATTTCAACGCGTGGCCGGACGGCGGCAACACGCCTTTCCGCGGTGAAAAGAACACCAACTGGGAAGGTGGCTATCGCGTTCCTGCAGGTGTTCGGTGGCCCGGCAAGATTCCGGAAGGTCAAAAAACCATTGAAATGGCCGCACATCTGGATTGGGTGCCAACCATCATGGCGGCCGTGGGTGAACCGGACATCAAAGAAAAGCTGCTGGAGGGTCACGACATCAACGGTACCGAATACAAGGTACATCTTGATGGCGTAAACCTGCTGCCCTTGCTCACTGGTGAGGCAGAAAACTCGGGGCGTGAGGAGTATTTCTATTGGAACGACGCCGGCCAGCTGGTCGGTTTGCGTCGCAACGATTGGAAAATGGTGTTCATGGAACAGCGTGCCAAGAAATTTGCACTTTGGGGCGAACCTTTTGTTAGCCTCCGACTGCCAAAAGTGTTCAACCTGCGCATGGATCCCTGGGAACGCGCCGACTTGAACGCAAATGGCTATGACAACTGGCGTATTCGCCAACTATACACGCTGGTCCCCAGCCAGGTCATCGTCAAAGGGTTTCTAGAAACACTAGCAGACTATCCACCACGGCAGAAACCGGCCAAGTTCAATGTTGAAGACGCTATTGCCGCGATGTCTCAGGCCTCGGCGAACTGACCATGTAAAATCGTACCCGGTGCGAACCTTCGCGCCGGGTAATTCTTGAAATCGTGAATGCAGTCCTCTCGACTAAACATCTCGGTGCCAATACTCTCAGTGCCAACAAAGGAGTCATAAATGAATCGTTCATATTATTTATCTGGGTTGCCTCGGGCCCGACCGAGTACGAGGCGTCGAATAGAGGGAAAACCAATTTTCAGGTTTTTTGCAGCAATGGCGCTGAGTTTCGGTCTGTCTACATCTGTCGCAGCGCAATCCGAACTTGGGGCCGCTGTACAAAATCCGATCAGTTCATTGGTCAGTTTGCCTTTCAAGTTCACCTTCGACAATGGTGCTCCGAACGGCAAAGCCAACGTCTTGAGCATCAATCCCGTGATTCCGGTGTCAGTTGGGAACTGGAACCTGGTCAACCGGTTCCTGATCCCGCTTTACGATGCGCCCGGTGGTGTCGCCGGTCTTCCCGGTAACCCCGGAATTGGAGATCCCACACAGCCAGGGCGCGCGACCGGCTTGGGTGACATCAACTACTCGTTGTTTTTCAGTCCCGCCGAGCCGGTGAACGGCTGGATTCTTGGATTTGGGCCGTCAATTACAGTACCCACGGCCACAGACGACAGATTGGGTTCAGGTAAGTGGAGCGGAGGTCTAACGGGCGTTGCTCTGGCGCAGCCTAGCTGGGGTACCTATGGTGGATTGGTCAGGCATTTATGGTCGTTCGCCGGGGAAAGCGACCGAGCAGACGTCAACCAAACCCTTTTCGAGCCTTTTATCAACTATAACCTCGATAATGGTTGGTACCTGATCAGTGACATGGTCATCACCTATAACTGGGAAGGCGCATCAGGTGACAAACTGCTGCTGCCAGTTGGCGGTGGTATAGGCAGGGTTACAAAATTGGGGAATCAGCCAGTAAACATCCGCGCCGAGGCATATTATAACGTGGAACGACCGGCGTCGGCCCCTGAATGGTCGGTCGGTTTCACGTTCCAACTTCTTTTTCCCAAGGGGTAATTCGGATCGCAGAACTTAGCTTTTCCGTTGCCTAGCAGGTCGAGCGTAGACGCAGACACCATCTGACCTGCTAGGATGGTTAAAAGCAGAGGTTGGATCTGATGAATGAGACTGCGACCAAAGTCGAAGATTCCTGGGCCCAGAAGGAACGCCGCGCGCTATTCATTGGCAAATGGGGCAATTTCTTCATGGGATTGGCAGGCGTGTTGGCGGCGTGGGTGTCACATTCGCAAGCGTTGTTGGTGGACGGGTTGTTTTCTCTTGTGGGGTTCACGGCAGCGGTGTTTGCGGCGCGTGTGAACGCATCAATAAGGAATCTTCCTGACGAACGACGGCCTCTTGGTTACGCGGCAAATGAGTCGATATACACGACGTTTCGTGCACTTTCTTTAATGGCTCTTGTGGCATTTGCCTTTGGCGCGGCAATTCTGAATATTATCGATTATGCATCGGGTGGCGAACTGCCTGAGCTTAGGTATGGCACGATCGTGATTTATTTTGCTGTTATTTGTGTCGTGTGCTTCGGCATCGCTGCGAACCATCACTTCGCATGGAAATCGACAGGCAAACAAAGCGATCTACTCCGCCTCGAAGCCCAGGCCGCCTTTTTTGATGGCATTTTAACACTAGCCGCGGGGCTAGGATTGTCTCTCCTACCTCTCTTAAAGAACGGTCCGTTGTATTGGGTCACCCCGATTGGTGATTCAATTGTTGTTCTGCTGCTGTGTGCATTTGTGGTCGGTCGCTATTATTTAGAATTTATGAAGGGCCTAAGTGAATTGGCCGGAGTCAGTGTGGCAGATACCGAACTCTCGTCTGCCCGAAACACGGTTCAAGCCATTGTCAATGACATAGGCGGGCAGTTGATTGATTTTTCAGCTATAAGGCTCGGGAGGTTATTTCAGGCGCAATTGTATTTTGACCCGCTTGAACCGATCGATTCAAAGACAGTCGATAAGCTGACCAGAACATGTGACATAGAACTATCCAAGATTCTGGGAGAGACTACAACTGTGGTATTGATCTCACGCCATGGGCGGGTCTTGCCCGTTTCAGACGCAAGCATTCAAACCCCGGATCAAACCATTTGATAGTGGATATGACAATTAGCCGCCGGTAATACAGGTCCGCGCTGTAAGAACCAGCCCGACTGGCAACATGTCGCCTTGCTCTAAGTGAAACCTGACGATTGTTTGAATGTAGCGTCCTTTTCAAGGAAGTTGTTCAATCCTGAACAGCGGCAGCACGCCGTCAGAATAAGCAGAAAGAAAGTCCCATAATCGGGGCAAGCTTTTCGATCTTGTCGAATTAGACAGGGTTAATTGCTACCTGAAAGACCGTAGCATTTCATCAAGCCAAATACGAAATGTCGTCAAGAGCTTGACTGACGACCTAGATCCATTGCCAGAAAAGCAAGGTCGGCAACGGACCCAGCAGCCATTTTTTCCATCATAACTTGGCGATGGGCCTTGACGGTTCGTTCAGAGATTCCCATCCGATGTGCGATCGTTTTGTTAGGCTCTCCCGCGACCACACCATCGAAAACCTCGCGCTGCCGCTCTGTCAGGCTCTCAAATCGCTCATGTGCGACTGCAGACAAGGCTCGCGCTTCAGTTTCTTGTTTGGCATGACGAACACCCTCCGCAAGTAACTTTTCCAAGAGACCGGCATCAACCGGTTTCTCAAGGAAATCCAAGGCACCATCCCGCATCGCCTGGACAGTCGAAGGTACGTCAGCATGTCCGCTTAGGAAAATAGTTGCGACAGGTGTGGCATTTTGCAGGAGTCGTTTCTGCAATTCCAGTCCGGTCATATCAGGCATGATGAGATCGGTAATTAAACAACTCGCTTCTTCGAACGCGCCCCTCGTCAGAAATTCGACGGGGCTCGTAAAACTTTCGACACGATAGCCCAATAACCGGATCGTTCTTGCGAGTGCTCCGCACATAGAAGCGTCGTCATCTACAATAAAGATAAGCGGTTGACTGTCTTGCTCATCATTGCGCCGCAATGTGACTTTCCTCTTGGCTTATGGGGAGCTTCAATTTGAACTGCGCTCCGCCCATGGAACTTTGGGATGCCTCAATGGTTCCACGATGTCGCTCGGCGATGCGGCGTGAAATTGCGAGGCCAATCCCTATTCCCTCCGTTTTGTTTGTTGAAAACAGCTCAAAAAGGCTTGATGAGTCACCATCTGGCAATCCAGGTCCGTTATCTTCCACGCAAATTTCTACTTCAGAATTTATCTGTTGCCACGTGATTTGAATCTGCTTTTTAAAGTCTTTTGATCCAGCCAATGCCTGTAAACTGTTCATTGAGAGGTTCATCAAGATTTGCTGCAGCTCGATGCGGGAAGCGCAAATAGTGATCAAACTGTTGGGAGGGCAGAGAGCAACCTTAACTTTCTTTGTGGCAGCATCGACCCTCAGAATATCGGTTATCTCTTCGATCGCCTCTTCTAGCTTGAACCATTCAACTACCGGCGCTTTGTCAAACGCAAAGCCCCTGATATGCGTCATAATTTTCGCAGCCCGACGCGTGTCGTACAATATGTCATCAAGGATCTCATCCATCTCGTCTCTTGGAGTTGCACTTTGTTTGCGTAGCATGCCTGCAGCTTGTACATTACTCATAACGGCGCCGATTGGTTGGCTCATCTCGTGCGCGAGTGTTGTGGCCAGTTCGCCGAGTGTCAGAATGCGTGAAAGCCTTTCCATGTCCTGTCGAGCGCTGAGGAGTTCTTGTCGCGTCCGAAGGGCATCAGTTACATCTTCTCCGATACTTACAAACCCGTCAAACGCGCCAGCAGAGTCCGTCAATCGGACATTGAACCAGACGAATTCCCGAACTTCATTCTGGGCTGTAATGAGTGCGCCCGTGGTACGGGCAGCCAATTCATCAGATTTGGCATCATCCAATAAATCGCTTAATTCACTTCGTCGATCAGGCGGGGCTAGTTCTAGCACTTCCTTACCGACGACTTCATCGTGAGTTTGCCCCAGCAACTTTTCAAGAAAACCATTAATATAAGCGATATGACCATTGCTGTCGGACCGAATTGCTGCAAGTTGCACGCCGTCAAGCAGCGCTCGCCAGCGACGTCGCTGCAGTTTAAGGCTACGTGTGGCTGCAGCAGTGCGCGCAACATCGTCTGTTAATCCAAACCCCAACGCAATGGCAATAGCCACAAAAGCGACGCTGATCATATAGGGCGTTTGAACTGCTCCGATGTCAACGAGCACAGCGTGGAAACCAGCAACCACAATAAAGAAAAAGGTCGCACCTCCGAATACCAAGGCATCTCGACGTGCCCCCCGCCGGTAAGCTTGAATACTGGCATCCGCAACAAAAATTGCGATCAACGGTGTCGGTAAATCAAACAGTATCGATTTAGTCCATGGCGAAGTCAGGACGCCGACTGCATAGGTTTCCCCCCATTGGGTCGAATGCATTTCAAGTTCTACCAAACTGGCCATGAAATACCCGGGTGCCAAAAATTCTAGCAAAACTCCAGTAAGCCAAAGTGCTGAAATCAAGATTGCCAACCATGTGCGACCGGCTTGCAATCTCAAACGAATAAACCAAACAAGCGGGATGACGATGGCGCACACCGGATAGGACGATAGAGTGATGGCGCGTTGATAGGCTTCCGGACTGGTTGCAAGAGCCATAGAAAGCTCCAGCCATGCCACTGCGCCCGCACCAAACGCCATAACCGATGCTAGCAAGAAACTGGTCTGCAATCTGTCACGTAGCCACACACTGCCATGAAGCAGGCCAAGTAACCCGCTGATTGCAGCCGCGGATGTATAAATGATGGTCAGATAACTCAATATATTTCCGCCGCTTCAATTCGCAATCATGCTAGCAGTCGTTAACTATTTTCAAAAGACCACTCAAAAGCCCGTGTATTCACATTAGCGATACAGGCCGACGGGAGGTGTCGGCACAATCTCCAACCAAACATAGGGTGAAAAAACCAGAAGGAAAGCGGCTGCGCTATTCCGCCCAAAGCATGTCAATCAGACCAGAACCCAGATCATTTGCGCCACAAGACCCGAGGAAAACGCGTCAACTGGACTGTAAATTCGGCAACTATGTTGATTTTTCTCAACTGCCAACATTAATAAGCTTCACTATTCTACCTGACCTTGACCTCTCTAAGCTACAATATAAAACCTCTGCTGCCTGTCATATAATTCTGCCTTACCAAGACGAAACGGGAGCACGGCCAACCATAGGTGAATTAGGGTGATGGCGTAACGGCCATGCAAATGAACTATGACTGAACATTTCGATGGCGAGATGGCTTTGCGAATGCGCACAATTAAAATCACTATTTCGACCGCACTCGGGCTTGCGTTTAACTGCCTAATTAAACGTGTGTTTTGTTGTTTCGTTGTTCTGGCAGTGTGGATGTGTCTTGCCTCGCCAAGTGGAGCTCAGAACATAAGGATCGGCGATGGTGGCAGTCGTTTTGCAGATCAGGCCCTCGCAACCTTTGGATTAGTTGCAGTACCGAATGAAACCGCCTCTGCGCTGTCTCTGAAGAAAAATGGCTCGGATGAAAACGCATTCTTCGCGGGTCAGTTTGGTGGTGGATTCCGTGTCAGTCCGAGCATTCCAATTTATCTCGAAGGATACCTTGGTTTTCAGAGATATGATCCTCTCCTCATCGTGGAAAGGCCGACCGCAAGTCAGGTCGCTCCAGTCCAGTGGAATGGTGTTTCTGCAACCGGAGGAGTTGGATATGATTTCAGGTTAACCGATCATTGGTCGTTTCGACCAATTGCAAATCTATCGCTAGGCCATATTGCCAGTGACTCGTCGATTTTGGCCGGACTTGTTTCTCGTCGGGCAGACGATGATCTTGATTTTCTGGTCGACGGTAGCATGTCGACTGGCGGATATGGCGGATCACTTTTGCTGAACTATGAAAAGAAATCTCGCAATGGCGACATTGACGTCAGGATCAGGCACACTCATCTAGAGCTACAATCCATATTCGGTGATGCCGACCTCAACGCGCAAGCCACAGCAGTCTCGACCTCGCTCTGGACGCGTGCCCGTATCCCAATAGGGAATTGGCAAATGTTAGGCAAACCAGTCCGTTCAGTCTGGGAGGCCAGCATTACGGATTACTCCGGAGACCAAGGAAAGGTTCTTGATATTGATTGGCTCGCACGTCTCGGTACCGGCTTGGAACTCGACACTTCAGGCACAAAGATCGGCATAGTATCGAGGGCACGCGCAGTAGTGTATTACGTGTTTGGTGAAGATTATAATGGTGTTGCACTGGGTTTGGGCGTCAGTTTCTAGGGAACTGCTTCGTTATTGGATATTTGCGGAACCTCTGTGGTCGATCATGCCACTAGACCAAAGAGGCGTTCCACAATGCGGATTTAAACTATGATTCAAGGGGTTTCTGCGGGTACAGCCGAGGTCCGATGCTTGATAGTTCGGAGCGCCTCAACGAATCTTTTTGGCACATCTATGTCTTCAGCCAATTCAAGCAAGTTTGACGGAAATTTCCATTTAGGACCCCTGGGATTGCCGAAACTTTTATCTATCAATTGCGGCAAAGAGTTGAATAGCCGAGTGAGATCTCGACACGTCTTATTGATGGCAAAGTAGCAAAGCGCACTGCGGCTCTGTAAAGGGAAAGAACTTTAGATAGTTCCCAAGTCGGTTTCATCTGTCGCAACCGACGGATGATCTCCGGGTTGCTATGTTAATACTTGAATGGGGCGCGTTTCGACTTACCATGACTCTAAATACTCGTCGATCATGGCTCAACAAGGCTTGCTCTGACAGCACTCGCGATAGGATTAACGACATGAAGCTCATAATACTGTTGTTCGCTACTGGTCTTGTGCTTAGCGCCTGCGGAACAGTGACCAATGAAACAAGAGGCACTATTGTCCTTGACGGGCGGACCTACGAATTGCGGACCCGCACAATGCAGGGTTCGGATGGCAGCTATGACACGTCAAGCGTTAAGGCAAAGGGAAAATGGCGCCAGTGCCTGCCCCAGAGCCCGGGCTCTTGTGAAGCCGCAATCCGCAGAGACAACAGTGGAAGTAATCGTTGAAACTTGCATTGATGCGCTGAACAGGTGGATGCGTTAAAAAGATGCTATGCCATTGCCAAGCCCACACGGCTTAGTTTTGCAAACCTTCCTGGCAAGAGTGGAAAGTAGGTCGCATTCTCAGCGCCTGAGTCAGCGCGCCGCGTGGTAAGCCGGAACTGGGAGCGGTGATCTCGTGCAGTCACTCCCGCATCGCGGCGACTTCGTCATAACCCTACATCGAATCCTTCAATATGTGGCGCGGCCTCCGGACAGATCGAACACACCAGCGGTAGTGAATGAGTTCTCGGCGCTGCAAAGCCAAGTGATCATCGCCGCAGCTTCGTCAAGTTCGAGGAAGCGCCCGCGCGGAATTTTCGACAGCATGTAATCAATGTGCTCCTGTTTCATTTGGTCGAAGATCCGGGTGCGCGCAGCGGCCGGCGTCACGCAATTGACGGCGATGTCAACGTCAGCAAGTTCCTTGCCTAGCGACTTGGTCAGGCCGATCACACCAGCTTTCGATGCAGAATAGGCACTAGCGTTCGGGTTGCCCTCTTTGCCTGCGACCGAGGCAATGTTAACGATACGTCCGTATTTCTGCTTGCGCATCGCAGGTACCACTGCCTTATTGACGTGGAATGTTCCTATCAGATTGATCTGGACGATCTCTGAAAAGTGATCGACAGGGTAGTCCTCAACCGTCGCGTTCATTCCGGCGATCCCTGCCGAATTTACCAGCATATCGACGCGACCGGTGCGCTCTAAAGTGATCTCGGTTGCAGCCGCGACGCTGTCCCAACTGGCGACATCCACCTTCACTGCAAAGCACGCATCGCCCAAAGCCTTGGCTTTCTTTTTTGCAAGAGCGTTGTCCATATCCCAAACTGCAACTTGGGCCCCGCCCGCACTAAGCTTGTCGGCGACAGCACCTCCGATTCCTTGTGCACCACCCGTAACGATAGCGACCTGACCGCTGAAGTCAGTCATGCTGCGTCCCAGCCATCGCGAATGCAACGATACCCTTCCTTGTAGTATGCCTCGGGCGATTCAGCGAAATCCCGCCAGACGCGCGTCGCGGCTGCCAGTTCCGGCAGGCCCCGACCAAAGGCCTCGATTGTCAGCCAGCGATCATAACCCGACGCCTTTATTGCCCTGAAGGTCTCTGTCCAAGGGACATGGCCACGTCCCGGAACACCGCGATCGTTTTCGCTGATGTGGACGTGCGTGATGTCGCCGGCATTGCGAGTAAAGGCGTCAACCGGGTCTTTTTCTTCCAGATTGGCGTGGAATGTATCGTACATTGACTGGATCGCTGGATGTCCAAGCGAGCGGGTATAAGCGCAAATATCGTCCTGCGTGTTGGCAAAGTAGGTTTCAAACCGGTTCACGGCTTCCAGGGCAATGACTTGTCCATTTGCCTGCGCATAATCGCCGACTTTTGTATGCACCTCGCGGGCTCGGTCGAACTCGGATTTTGTTGTACCCTCTCCCGAAAAATGGCCGAGCGTCTGGTGCAGCGGTCCACCGATCCCGTCGGCCCGGAGTGCCGCGGCGCAGTCAACGAGCCATTTAAGATAGTCCTCGCCACGCTGTCGGTCGGCCGCATCCTCACTCAGGATATGCATGTCGGGCGTCGGTATCACAGAGATCGCTGTGCGCCCCAGTTCTAGTTCATCCAGCATCCGGCCTATGGCGGCGTAGTCCTCCGGCGTGCCTGCAAATACAGGCACTTCAATCCCGTCATAGCCAGTTGCCTTAATGTCCTCCAAGAGCCCCTTGTGCTCTTCGCCAACGGATGTTGTCCAAAGAAGCATGCAGAAACCAATTTTCATCGTAGCGTCTCCCTAAAAGATACTAACGCTCAGTCTATACCCGAAAGGTGCGTCGTCATAGAACAGAAATGAGGGGCGTACGTCAAAAAAATCATTGCAATGTGATCAGGGTATGAGATTCTGGGTCAGAATCAGTTCATTCGGGGGAAGCTATGGAAAAGAACTCATATCCTAAATTGCACAACGCGATGTGGCCGGGACTTGTCGGTAAAGGTGAGGATGAGCCGCCAATCGATCTGGACAAGATGTTGGACATGACACAGGCGGCAGAGGTAAATGGGGTCAAATTTGATGGCGTTGACCTGTTTCTCGCCGATCCACACACGTCGATTGATGTGGACGACGACGGGATCAAGGCGCTTGCCGATAATATTGGGGGCAGGGGGCTGGCTGTGGGATCAGCTGTAGCGCCGGTCTGGCCTCCAGTCGGCGGCGGATCGGCAATGGACGAAGCTGAGGGACGCACCGCATTTCTTGAAGCAGTTCGAAAGGCTTGCGGCATCATGAGTCGTTTGCGGGATCTTGGAATACGAAAAAGCGGCGTGGTTCGTGTCGACACAGCAACCGGCGTCAGTGAATGGGCCGAGGACCCGGTTGGCAACACCGCAAAGATGGCTGAAACGCTGCGTCAGGCCTGTGACATTGCGGAGGATCATGGCGAGCGGTTGGCTGCAGAAGGCGAGATATGCTGGGGGGGCATGCATTCCTGGAGGGACATGTTAGATCTGTTGGAGGCCGTTGACCGCCCAAATACGCTTGGCTTCCAGGCCGACATGGCTCACTCAATGCTCTACACTCTCGGTTACAACGCGCCCGAGCATCAGCTAATTACGCCGGAACAACTTGACGATTCGGACGCCCTCGATGACGCACTACGCAAGGTAACCGATGCTTTGCGGCCTTGGACGATCGATTTCCACGTTGCACAGAACGATGGTACGGTTCACGGTCAAGGCAGCCATGATAAAACTGGCCGACATTGTTTGGCAACGGATTCAAACGGCAAGCTGGACATCGTCAAACACGCAGGTTTCTGGCTCAATAATCGGGACGGAACAGCGACCAAAGCCATGCGCCATATTTGCTGGGACGGCTGTATGTTCCCAAATTCCGTTTTGGAGGATCAACAAACCTGGAATGACATTCTTGCAGCCATGATCAAGGTGCGGGATGCGCATGGATGGAGTGAATAAAATGGCCAAAGATAAACTCCGTATCGGCATGGTTGGTTACGGCTTTATGGGCCGGACCCATTCAAACGCGTTTTCACAGGCACCAAAGTTCTTTGATCTCGGCCGCGAGCCGGAACTGACCGCTGTCGCTGCCCGGAACACGGAACGGGCAGAGGAATTTGCGTCCAACTGGGGGTATGGCTCGGTCGAAAGCGACTGGCGTGCCCTAATCGACCGCGACGACATCGACCTGATCGACATCGCGGCACCAAACAATGTACATCACGATATCGCCATCGCTGCAGCAGAGGCCGGCAAGATGGTGATGTGCGAAAAACCGCTGGGAAGGACTGCTGCGGAATCGTCAGAGATGGTTGCGGCGGTTGAAAAAGCCGGAGTACCAAACATGGTATGGTACAATTACCGCCGGATTCCAGCGGTGACCCATGCAAAGCACCTGATCGACTCTGGCAAGTTGGGCCGCATTTACCATTATCGTGCGCAATTCCTGCAGGACTGGACCATTGCCGAAGACATACCTCAAGGCGGCGAAGCGCTTTGGCGCCTTGATGTAGATGTTGCCGGCTCTGGGGTCACCGGTGATCTGTTGGCGCATTGCATCGACACTGCGATGTGGCTGAATGGTGGGATCGACACAGTGACCGCGATGACCGAGACATTTGTCAAGGAGCGTCCGCACAATATTACCGGTCAGTTAGAACCGGTCGGGATCGATGATGCCAGCGCCTTCATGGCGCGATTTGGAAACGGGTCATTGGGATTATTTGAGGCGACGCGATACGCGCGAGGGCACAAGGCGCTCTACACTTTTGAGATCAACGGCGAACATGCGTCGCTGGCCTGGGATCTGCACGACCTTACAAGGCTGTCCATGTTCGATCACAGCGATGAGGGGACGGAACGCGGCTGGCGCTCGATCCACGTTACGGATGGTGAGCATCCCTATATGGACAAATGGTGGGTGCCGGGACTTCACGTCGGTTATGCCGAGAGTTTTGTGCACCAGGCGGCAGATTTCATTAACGGTTTGGACGGAAAGGCGGCAGCGCCAACATTTGCCGATGCACACCAGACTGATCTGGTGACCGATGCAGTTCTGAAATCCGGCAAGACCGGACACTGGGAAGCCGCAAGCTGATCCTTTGGCGCGCCCGGTTGGATTTCTCCCTTACCAAGCCGGGCGCGAGCTGCACCTAAACCTGACTATCGCAGCGACTTCCACGGCGCTTGATCCGCAAGATCAACCAATTCATAGCCCAGTTCGCCGACGCAGGGGCCAAGAATGGCCAGCAGTTGCGCTTCTTCTTCGCCGACATTGAACGAGGCGTGCACCACGTCCGCGCCGATAAATACAGAGTCGCCCGGACCGAATATCCTCTTCTCGCGGTCCAGCCATTGTTCGACTCTACCAGAGATGCAGTAAATCACTTCCTCCTGATCGGGATGCTTGTGGAAGTTATGCCCCTGTCCGGGACAGATGTTCACCTCGATCACGGTTAATTGGCCTGCACCGGTGGAGGGTGGATGGCTCATCCATCGCAGCTGTCCCCAATCAAGAACCTCGGCCGGGGTCTTTGCTGCCATCATGAATTTTCCGGTCATTGTTTTCCTCCGATGCGGGTAAATGCCTGCATTTGGGCCACAAGTGCCTGTTCGCTCGGCAATCGCTCCATCGAGCTGGCGCCATAAAAGCCCTGACAGTCTTTGCAATTGCGCAGGACATAGTCTGCGTCATCCGGCATGGAAATCGGTCCGCCGTGGCAAAGCACAATCACATCGGATTTTACAGCCCGTGCGGCCGTTGCAATGTCATCGATCAGTGCGGGGCACTCTTCCAGTTTCAAGGCGGATTCCGCGCCGATGTCACCGCCTGTCGTCAACCCCATATGGGCCACGATGATGTCCGCCCCGGCACTTGCCATCCGCGCGGCTTCATCCGGACTGAAAACGTAAGGAGTTGTAAACATGCCCTTATTCGCAGCAGCACGGATCAGGTCGACTTCAAGCTCGTAACCCATACCAGTTTCTTCGAGGTTGGCGCGGAAGGTACCGTCGATCAGCCCGACCGTGGGAAAGTTCTGGATGCCAGAGAATCCGAGCGCGGTCAGATCGTCGAGAAATTTGTCGCGCATCATGAAAGGGTCGGTGCCATTGACACCTGCCAGTACTGGGACGTTTTTAACGACGGGCAAAACTTCCTTCGCCATGTCGACGACGATTTCGTTTGCGTTGCCATAGGCCAGCAGCCCGGCCAGAGACCCACGCCCGGCCATGCGATAACGACCCGAATTGTAAATGACAATCAGGTCCACCCCACCTGCTTCCTCACACCGAGCGGAAAGGCCCGTGCCGGCACCGCCGCCGATAATGGGCCGTCCGGCCTCGATTTTCTTGCGCAGGCAAGTGAGGATTTCAAGGCGCGATAGTGTCATTGGGAAATCTCTTTGAAGGCGGTCAATGCCGCGGTTGCAAACTCGATCGTGTTTAGGTTGGCTGGGACTGAAATCAGCTTCCGGTGTTGCGTCTGAATTACGTCCGTGTTCAGTCGGGACTGCAGAGCGGCGAATGCGTCAGGATCGTGGAAAGGCTGGCCCTCGGCGTCCAGCGCGGAAACACCGCCCTCTGGGATCAGGAACCGGACGGGCCCGGTCATTTGGTTGAGGCGATTTGCGATCCATGCGGCAAACCTGTCGTTTTCCTCCGGGGTTGTTCGCATCAGCGTGACTTGGGGATTGTGGACGTGAAACTGCCGATCCGCGAATCGGTCCGGTACAGTTGCACGCGCGCCAAAGTTCACCATATCAAGCGCGCCAAGGGAGCCGACATAGGGAACGCCGGTCCGGATAACGGAACCCATTCGGTCTTCGGTAGCCGGAAACACGCCGCCGACCAGCATGTCGGCGACCTCTGTCGTTGTAAGATCGATCGCCGCCTCGATCAGGCCGCTATCGATGAGCTTTTCCATAGATTGCCCGCCAGTGCCTGTTGCATGAAAAACCAATGGGTCGGTTTCTGATGAAAGCGCCTCGGCGATATGGCTGACGCAGGTCGTCGTGACCCCGAACATGGTCAGACCGATGGCGGTTTTGGTCGCGGCTTCGGGAACTTTACGTTGCATCATACCGATAAGCGCATGAGCCGCATTCCCAAGCACGCGACGCGAGATGCGGTTTAACCCTTGTACATCCGTGACTGAATACATCATCGCGATATCGGAAGGGCCGACATAAGGTGCGACATTGCCGCTTGCTACAGTCGACACCAATACTTTCGGTACGCCCACTTGCAGCGCACGCATGGCGGGCGCGACCAAGGAGGTGCCACCTGATCCACCGGCACCAATCATCCCGTCAATCCAATCAGCCTGGCGAACATAATTTTCGAACGCGGCGGCCATGGCCGAGACCGCCATGCCACGGTCGGACTGCCCCATCACCGATTGGGCGCCATTTGGATGGTGCGCGGCAATCTCTGCGGCTGGAATATCTGCAAGGCCAGTACCGGTGGTTCCCAAATCGACTGTACGAACCGGCAATCCGGCCTCGCGAATCAGGTCAGCGATATAATTGAGCTCGACGCCCTTGGTATCGAAGGTTCCTGTGACACAGGCGGTCATGCTCGCCAGCAGGCCATTTCGGCCTCGACCTGCGCCCGGTCCACAATGCCAGCATCAGACCCAAGCCCACTCGCCACCAGAGATGCAGAGGCTGTTCCCAGATGGGCGCACTCCTCAAGCGAACGGCCGTCGGCCAGTCCGGCGATGAAGCCAGCCGTAAATGCGTCGCCGCAGCCCGTCGTGTCAACAACGTCGATATCGTAGACTCCGACATGAATTCGCTCATCCCCCATGGCGATCATCGATCCTTCGGACCCAAGCGTCAGGACGGGGCATTTTACACCGCGAGACTGGAAAAACTGAATATTTTCTTCGATACCTTTGACACCCGAGAGGATTTCAGCCTCTTCGATGGAGGGTATGAAATAGTCGATATGAGGCAAGAGCGGTTCGACAAACTGCCAGGTGTCCGGCCCTGCGCCGACTAAATCCCAGGTCGTGACACACCCGGATTCTTGCGCGGCTTTCAGTAGGATCGCCGAGGGTTCACCATCGATCTTCGCCAAAAGGCCAGTGCCGCCCAAGTGGAAGAAGCGGCAATTCAGAACGCCAGTCAGCATGTCGTCCGTCACTTCGAAATGATCGGACGCTCCCCGGCAATGTAGGGCGGGGCGCTCGCCGTTCGGGCGCACATTCAAGATCGTGGCCGAGGTTTCGACGCCGTCGAGCCGCGTCATGTGGCGGCAATCGATATCGAACTGCTGCATCCGGTTGATAACGAAGTCGGCTTTCTCGTCCGATCCGACAGCACCGACCGCCTGACAACTCAGGCCAAGTTTCGCCAGATCGATCACGGTACCGCCAGCAGTGCCCGCAACGGTCAGCCGGATTTCGTCTATGAAATCGACGTTGCCACCGTCGGGGATCGCGATCACCGGCCGGCCCAGGATGTCGAGGATGTAAAGGCCAACGACCGAAACGTCGAAGGCGCTCATCGGAGCGTCGCCAGGTAGTCCACGTAAAGGAACGCGGTGCCCACCCCAAGTGCAGCGGCGACAGCGAGGACGATCAGAATGATAATCGAAACCCTGGCGATAGTTCGCCACTCAGTACCTTCCCGACAGAATGGCACAAGGTTGAAGGCAAGTGCGCCTACAACGACGCTGACGCATCCAATGGAAAACAGCGTGATTGAGTAGGGCTGAAAGATGCAAATGATCGAGAGAATGCAAAGCCCGATGATCAGACGTTCCAGAATTTTGGCTTGAGTGGCGGTCATGATCTCAGGGCCTCCCCATCCTCAGTAAAGATATGCGTCGCGCCGGGGGGAAATCTTGTGTGAACTTGGTCACCCTCGGTCAAAGATACGCGCCAATCGGTTACGACACGGAGATCGTGCAGGCCGTCGTGCAAATGCGCCAGAGTCTCGGCCCCCATTGGTTCGACAATATCGATCTTTGTTGATAGCCCGTCCGCGACGGATTCATGTGTAATTTCAAAGTTTCGGGGCCGGATCCCCAAAGTCACTTTTGTGTTTGGCTGAAGCTCTGCCACACGCGGGTCGGCCTGAATTGTCATCGTCTGCCCGCCTTCGACCGCAAATTCCGCCGTGCCATCCGGTTCAGCGGAAATCAATGTAGCGGGTAGGAGGTTCATTTGCGGTGTTCCGATGAAACCGGCGACGAACAGGTTCGCAGGCTTGGTGAAGACATTGTGGGGCGTGTCTACCTGCTCGATCCTGCCATCGCGCATCACCGCGATGCGGTCTGCCATTGTCAGGGCCTCCAACTGGTCATGGGTTACAATCACGGTTGGGCGCGACAGGTCTTGTAGGACCTCTTTGATCTCGCCGCGCATCTCTTCGCGAAGCTGGACGTCGAGGCGGGACAAGGGCTCGTCAAATAAAAAGCAGATCGGGTCGCGGATGATCGAGCGACCCACTGCGACGCGTTGTTTCTCTCCTTCCGCAAGCTGCCCCGGCGTGCGGTTAAGAATGCTGTCGAGCTGCAAAGTGCTGGATACTTGAGCCACCCGCTTGTCAATTTCGGCGCGCGAAAGATCTTCTGCATACAATGGATAAGCCAGATTATCAGCGACGCTGAGCGACGGGTAGAGCGCATAGAACTGGAACGACATCGCGATGTTGCGTTCGCGGGGAGCAAGCTCATTCACGCGTTTGCCGCCAAGGATCACATCACCTTCGGTCGCGAATTCAAGCCCGGCGATCATACGCAAAGTCGTGGTTTTTCCACATCCAGACGGGCCGAGCAGGCACAAGACCTCGCCATTGTCGACATCAAGATCGATCGCATCGACAGCTGTGAGGGTCCCGAAACGCTTGGTGAGATTGGTAAGCTGGATTGTCATTTCTTCACCGTACCGAACGTAACGCCGCGCAAGAGTTGGTTTTGCAGCAGGAAAGTCACAAAGAAGATTGGGATCAGAAACAGCGTCACGATGGCAGCGAGCAATCCGTAATCCACACCGACCTCACCACCAAGTGTCCTGGCCATCGCCACCGGGACGGTTCGGCTCTCGACGCCCGTGAGCAATAACGCAAACAAGAATTCGTTCCAGGTCAGTATAAGGCCGAAAACGAAAGTTGCGGACAGGCCCGCGAGAATTTGCGGGATGCAGAATCCGAAGAAGACCCGTTTTTCGGATGCGCCATCCATCCGGGCGGCGTCCTCGATTTCCGGGTTCAACTCATCGAAAAAGGACTTCACGAGCCAGACCGAGAACGGGATGTTGAACGCCGTGTAAAGCAGAATGATACCCCAATAGCTGCCCGCGAGGCCCGATAGTCGGAACATGAGAAAGATCGGTATGATCACCACGATGGGAGGCATCATTCGAGTTGTCAGGATGATGAACAAATAGGTGTCGTTACCTTTCAGTGGATAACGGCTAAACGCATATGCCGCCAGCGTCCCGACGACTAATGCCAATCCTACAGAGGAGAAGGCTATGAAAATCGAGTTGAAGAAATAAAGGCCCATATCCGTTGCTTGACTGTTCCCAGTCGTGATTGAGGCACGAAAAAAGACCGACTGAAAGTTCTCAAAAGTCGGCGTGAAGAACAGCTTCGGCGGCACCGCCAGTGCATCTGTCCTTGTCTTGAAGGCAGTCAGTATGATCCAGAAGACGGGAAAGAAATAGATACAGCCGACCACACTAGTAACTGCAGTATATCCCCAGCCGGCCTTGCCAATCTCTCGGTGTCTGCGGGCCATTATGTCACCTCCTCTTCACGTCGATTGACGGCGTACAGATAGAGGTTTGTCAGGACGATCACGATGAACAAAACTATATAGGCCAAGGCTGCCGAACGGCTGGTCTGAAAGAATTGGAATGCATTTCGATAAAGGAATACGGCAATGGTTTCCGTCCTACTGCCTGGTCCGCCTTCGGTTATGATGTAGACGATGTCAAAAAGCTTGAATGTCTCGATGGTGCGGAACAAAACGGCCAGCAGCAAGAGTGATTTGATATATGGGAAAGTGATTGTCCAAAAGATGCGCCAACTGGACGCCCGGTCGATTTCTGCGGCCTCATAAAGATACTTGGGCACAGACACGAGGCCAGCAAGCACCAGGAGCATCACAAAGGGTGACCACATCCAAGCGTCTGCAATGACGATTCCGGCAATGGCGCCCGCAGGTGATCCGAGCATCACGAACTTGTCCGTCGTGAATATATTCATTACGTAGCTGACAATACCGAATGTCGGTTCGTAGAATAGCTTGAAAAAGACGCCCACCGAGACAAACGAAAGCATCATCGGCGTTAAGACCAGCATCAGGACGATGCGCCGCAGAGGAAAGGCCTTGGCGAACATCAGTGCCAGAAGAAACCCGACCACAAGTTGCATGATGACCGAGGAACTGACGATGACAGCCGTGGTCTGGAACCGTTCCCAAACCTTTTCATCGGTCAGGACGCGTTCGTAATTCGACAGACCCTTGAAGCTCGGCACCTTAAGCGAGGAAGCCTTGTAATTGAAAAAGCTAAGGCCGAAGGACCACATCAGCGGGAATATATTCATCACAAACAGGATGATGATAGCCGGTGCTACAAGAAGTGCGCCCCGGCGCTTTGGATCGAAGAGCCACGCGCCAAACCCGCCGCCCTGTGATGCTGTATTAGACATCAAGTATTGTCCCGTTGATCATGAAAAAGACTGTCGATTCAGAGGGCCAGCACATGCCAGCCCCCCGAGGTTGTTTTCCATCACTGGATATAGTCGCCGTCTTCCAGCAGTTCCTGCTGGAACGCTGCCACAGAATCGAGCGCTTCCTTGGCGGTAATCTGGCCGGTGATCGCCTTGTCAAACTCCTCTTGTTGCTGGGTCAGCAGTTCGAAGAACTCCGGGATGTGCCAGACGTCTTTTTGCCAATCGATCATTTCGACATGGGCTCGGTTCCAAGGACGCAGATCGTTGTAGGTCGGATCGGCCATGACGCTCATCAGCCCCGACTGACCACCGTTCTTCACGGCCTCAAGCTGGGTGTCCGAGTTTAGCCACCACTTCACAACGTTCAGTGCTTCGTCGACCACCTCGTCGCTATTCCAGGTTGTCAGAACGAAGGGCTGACCACCGATGTTGCCGGTGCGGTCGATCGAGCCATCGGCCTGCCGGGAGCCCGGAGCAGGGCCAAAGGCCGACTTGTCGTGCACCTTCGAAGCGCTGGGATCCAGCACAGGTTCACCGAGACCGACCCAGTCGATGATCGCGCCAACCTTGCCTTGCATGTAAAGGTCCTGGATCACGAAGATGTCCATCTGACCGGTTTGCGCCACTGGCGGCATGTACTGCAGGTAGGACAGGTATTCGTCAAAGGCCGCTACGGCCGCATCAGAGTTCACCACACCTTCAGCCTGTGCTTCGGGCATTTTGGATTCGTCCCAGATGTCGCCGCCCTGCTGCCAGACGAAGGCATTAACCTGCATCGACGAGAAGTCATAGCCTTTGCCGGCCTGATAAGCGATGCCATAAAAGTCGTCGTCCAGAGTTTCGCCAGCCAGCATTTCACCTTTGGCGCGCTGGAAGAATTCGCCGATCTGACCCCACTTCGCCCAGTCAGTGTCCTGCCAGTCTTCGTAGGAACAAGGCAGGTTCGTGCCGTATTTGTCCATGAACGCCTTCATCTCGCCCTCGTGGCAGAAAATATCCTGCCGGTAATAGGTGACATAGGTGTCCGGGAATTGCGGGAAGCCATAGTAGTTGACCCCATCTGCCGGGACAGAAGCCATTTCTTCAAGCTGAGCCCGAGTTTTGTGCGGGTAGGTTGAATAGGCCGATACTAGGGCTGGGTGCAGGTCTTGCAGGATCGCCGTCAACTCAGGGTCGGCTTTGATCCTGTCGGTTAGGTTCATATAGTACCCGCCCTCGACAAAGGCACCAAGCCACTGACTGTCGGTGACAATCATTTGGTATTTCTGCTCGCCCGACGTCAGCGAGGCAGCAACCCGTTCGTAAAAGCTGGGCCATGGAATGAAGTCCATGTCCAACGTCGTCGTATGACCAGCTGGCGAAGTATAGGTGTTATCGAAGTGCTCTTTCATGAACCGTGTTGGCGGCCAGTCCGGGGCGGCCATTGTGATCGTTATGTCACCTGAAATGGCAGGCGAGCCGGTAAGCCCGGCGGCCAGCATAGAAGCCCCCATCACTCCGGTGAGTAAGTTTCGCGTCATCATTGTCTTCCTCCACTTGTTGATTGGTTGAACTTGGTTGTTGTTTGTTGGTTTCATTTTTTTATTGCTCCTGACCGGTGGCCAATCGGGTTCCGGTTGTCGTGTCGAATATGTGCAGATCTGTGGGATCAAAGGCGACTTCGATGTCGTCACCAACCTTGAATTTGACGGCCACTTCCTCACGCAGGACCATCTTCATCGCAGTGTCGCGTGCAGTTACGTCAATCACCGTGACATCGCCTAGGGGCTCGGTCAATTTGATCTTCGCGGCGAATTTCGCTGGTTGGACGGGTCCTTGACCTGAAAGAGCGATGTCATGCGGTCGCAGCCCCAGCGTCACAGAGCGGCCATTGGCCACGCCGGGCGCGGCAACGGGAGCGCCCAGAAACGGCAATTCGATACTGTTATCGCCGCTGGCCGTGGCGGTCAGGAAATTGATCGGAGGTGAACCGACCATCCGTGCCACATAAGTATCCGGTGGCGCCGCATAAAGCGCGCGAGGCGTGCCGATGGCTACCACCTTTCCGTCGCGGATCACACCAACGCGTTCTCCCATGGTCAGAGCTTCGAGCTGGTCAGGCGTGGCGTAAAGCATGGTCGTGCCCAACTCCCGGTGCAATCGCTTGAATTCTGCCCGCATTTCGTGGCGCAGTTTTGCGTCGAGATTTGTCAGCGGTTCGTCCAGCAAAAGGAGCTTCGGCCGCCCAACAATAGCACGGCCGATAGCGACGCGCTGCTGCTCGCCGCCTGAAAGTGTTGTCGGTTTCCGTTTCAATGTGTGGGTTACACGAAGGAGTTCTGCCACTTCGCCGACGCGCTTTTTCACTTCCGCGGAACTGGCACCGGACCGACGCAACGGGTGCGCAAGATTAGCCTCGACACTGAGATGTGGATACAGCGCAAAGGTCTGGAAAATCATCGACATGCCGCGGCCCTGCACCTGAGCGTTCGTTACATCCTGACCCGAAAAATGCACCGAACCGCCTGCCAATTCCTCCAGCCCGGCTATGGCGCGCAGCGTGGTTGTCTTGCCCGAAGAGGACGGCCCGAGAAGGCAGAAGAACTCGCCCTCGGCAACGTCGAATGACATGCCGTCCAACGCCGAAACAGAGCCGAAGTTCCGGTGAAGCGTATCGACCTTCAGGTTAGACATTGACCCAAACCCCCCCGCGTCTGGAAGATCGGACACAGGCATCAACAAATTGGACGCCTTTCAAACCATCATGAACTGTCGGGTAAATGACGTCTTCCGATAGTACCTGGCCAGCCTGACTGGCTCGGATTGCCTCTGCAGCTTCCGAGTAGATGTTGGCAAAGCCCTCGAGATAGCCTTCGGGATGGCCAGGGGGAACGCGGCTGACACGACCGGCGGCATCGCCCGCGCCAGCGCCATTACGGGTAATCAGGCGCTTTGGCTCGCCAAATGGCGTGTGCCACAGGTAGTTCGGATCCTCCTGCGCCCATTCCAACCCACCTTTTTCGCCAAAGACGCGAAGGCGCAAAGCGTTTTCGTTCCCCGGTGCGACTTGGCTGCACCACAGCATACCCTTGGCACCGCCCTGAAAACGCAGCATAACATGGCCGTTGTCGTCCACTTGCCGTCCGTCCACGAAACTGTCTAGATCAGCGGCCAGTTCGTTGAGCGTCAACCCAGTCACGAAACACGCGATGTTGTAGGCATGTGTACCGATGTCGCCGGTCGCACCACCGGCTCCCGACCGTTCGGGATCTGTTCTCCACTCAGCCTGTTTGAAGTCCTGATGAATGGTCAGCCAATCCTGAGCATATTCCACCTGAACCACCCTGATTTCGCCGATCTCCCCTGCCGCCACCATTTCGCGGGCCTCACGGGCCATGGGATAGCCGGTATAATTGTGCGTCAGAAAAAAAAGCGCATCCGAAGATTCTGCAGCTTTCACTAGTTTTTTGGCTTCGGGTAGCGTGCTTGTCAGTGGCTTGTCGCAGATAACGTGGATACCGCGCTTCAGGAATTCGCGCGCAGCGGGGTAGTGCATGTGGTTCGGAGTCACAATGGCGACCGCTTCAATCCCGTTTTTCCGACGTGCTTCGCGTATCGCCATCTGTTTGAAATCATCATAGACGCGAGGCAGGCCCAACGCCTCACCACTTGCGCGCGATTTCTCGGGTGTTGAGGACAAAGCGCCGGCCACAAGTTCGAAGTTGTCATCGATGCGCGATGCGATCCGGTGAACGCCTCCGATAAAGGCGTCGTTGCCGCCCCCGACCATTCCCAATCTAATGCGGCTGGCCATTAATCAATCCCTAACATTCTGCGATTGGCGGCCTCATCCGTACCGCCATCCGCGAAATCGTCGAATGCCGTTTCGGTCACACGGATGATGTGGTCTTTGACGAATTCTGCGCCTTCACGCGCACCGTCTTCGGGGTGCTTCAGACAGCATTCCCATTCCACGACGGCCCAGCCATCAAAGTCGATTGCCGACAGCTTTGAAAACACTGCACCGAAATCCACTTGCCCATCACCCAGGCTCCTGAATCGCCCGGCGCGATCGACCCAGTTCTGATAGCCGGAATAAACCCCCTGCCGACCTGTTGGATTGAACTCGGCATCCTTTACATGGAACATCCGGATGCGGTCGCTGTAGATGTCGATGTTGTCTAAGTAATCCAGACACTGAAGGACATAATGCGAGGGGTCGTACAACATGCAGGCGCGGTCATGGTTACCGGTGCGCTCAAGAAACATTTCGTAGGTGACGCCATCGTGCAGATCCTCGCCCGGGTGGATCTCGTAGCAGACATCGACCCCGCAATCCTCGGCATGATCAAGGATTGGTCGCCAGCGCTTCGCCAGTTCGTCAAAAGCGGTCTCAATAAGTCCCGCCGGGCGCTGAGGCCATGGGTAAACATAGGGCCAGGCCAGCGCACCAGAGAATGTGGCGTGCTCGGTTATTCCCAAGTTCTTCGAAGCGCTGAGGGCCATTCTTACCTGATCGACGGCCCATTCCTGGCGCGCCTTGGGATTGCCGTGCACCTCAGGTGCTGCGAACCCGTCGAATGCCTCGTCATAGGCGGGGTGTACGGCGACCAACTGGCCTTGCAAATGTGTTGATAGTTCGGTTACCTCGACGCCGTTATCGGCTGCGACACCTTTGAATTCATCGCAATAGTCCTTTGACTCAGCCGCTTTAGCCAGGTCGAATATCCGTGCGTCCCAGCTGGGCACCTGCACGCCTTTGTAGCCGCATTCAGACGCCCACTTGGTGATGCCGCCCCAGGAATTGAACGGGGCCTCGTCTCCGGCGAATTGTGCCAGAAACAGTGCGGGTCCTTTGATAGTCTTCATTTCATATTTCTCCCGGTTTCTCGTGGTCTTGCCGCCTAAGGAAGGTTGTCGCGCACAAAAACCTCAATACGGATGCGTTCCTGTTTTTCGTTTATCGGACCGTCGTCGGCCAGTGCTTTGAGTACGCGAATTGCGCTGCGTACCTCATGACTGGAATCCTGTACCAGCACGGCATCGACCGTTCCGGAAATCAGCGCAGCACGCGTGTGCTCTGACACTTCGGATGTGACAACGCTTAGGTCCTGACTGGCCGATTCGATGGCGTCTATGACGCCGCGAGTTCCACCACCAAGGCTATAGAGCCCGACAATGTCATTGTTTTTAGCAAGCAGGTGGGAGAGTTTCTCTTCGACAATCCCTGCCAGTTCCTCACCCTCGATCCAGGGCAGTACGTTCAGGTTAGAGCATTCGGCGCGCATCACCTGCTCAAAACCCATGCGCCGTTCAACATGATCTCGCAATGTGCCGGAACCTGCGACCACGGCAACATCGCCTGACCGCGGAGCAATAAAGCGCTTCAATAGGCTCGCGGCGACTCGGCCCGCCGCTACATTGTCGATTCCGACAAAGCGTTCCCGGCGCGAATTTGGTATATCTGATATGAAGGAAACCACTCGGACGCCTCGTTGACGCAGCTTGTCGATGGCGTCGCGCACAATCTGGCTTTCAACTGCTACCAGTGCCAGGCCATTGCCGATATCGTCCCCCAATTGCTCGATTGCATCCACGATGGCGCGCGGATCCAGAGGGGGGACCGCTACCATATTGATGTCAATTCGATCTTTCATTGCGCTCAACATTGCGGTTTCGATTTCGGCACGAATGTCACTAAAAAAAGCAGTTTCACCGGCCGGTACGATAAAGGTGAACTTGTAGGAGCGTCTGCGGGCAAGATTGGCGGCGGCTTGATCTCTGACAAAGTTCAGGCGATCCATGGCGGTGGTCACACGCTGGATCGTCGCGTCCCGAACGCCCTTGCGGTTGTTCAATACACGATCGACAGTCGCAAGGCTCACGCCAGCTTCCTTCGCTACATCCTGTGCAGTAACGCGGCTCATTCATCCTCCCCTTGCCGAAAAGACTGAGGTATATAATGATGTACGTCAATCATTTTTGCAGACTGCGGTGTCTCGGCCTTAAGAAAAGGGAAATAAAATGCTGATTGGAATTCCAAATATCCTAACACCTGATTTGTTACGTCACCTTAAGGCGATGGGACATGGCGATGAGTTGGTGATCACAGATGCAAATTTCCCGGCCGAGAGTTGCGGGGAGCGAATCGAACGGCTGGCCGGGATCGATGCCACAGAGGCGCTGAAAGCGATCCTGACGGTGATGCCACTTGATTCGTATGTCGATGCACCCGCCCGTACTATGCAAGTCGTTGGCGACCCAGGGACTGTTCCAGACATCGTGGCAGAATTCCAGACGATAATCGACGACACCGCTGATAAACCAGCCAAAGTGCGCGGTGTGGAGCGCCATGCATTTTATGTGGAGGCAAGGAAGGCATATTGTGTCGTGCAGACTGCGGAAACCCGATTGTATGGCAACATCATATTGTCGAAAGGCGTGGTGCCGCCCAATTGACCCCTTCGCAAACCTAGGATTTTATAGAGTGAATATGGGAGGTCATGCCGGTGCAGACTCAGAAGATTATCAACGACGGCAATGATGCCGTTGACGAGATGCTGGAAGGTATTTTGCTGGCGCACTCAGACACATTGCGGGTGTCTGAGGTGTCTGGCCGGGCAATTATTGCGCAGAATGGGCCGAGGCCCGGCAAGGTGGGCCTTATGATAGGTGGCGGTTCAGGGCACGAGCCCACTTTCGTCGGGTTCGTTGGACAGGGTCTGGCCGATGCGGCCGCAATCGGGAATGTTTTTGCGTCTCCCCCACCAGATCCTGCTTTGGCCTGTGTTCAAGAGGTTAATGGCGGTGCCGGAGTTCTGTTCATGTATGGCAACTATGCCGGTGATGTTATGAATTTCGACATGGCAGCCGAAATGGCGGCGATGGACGATATCGAAGTGAGGACAGTTCTGACGACGGATGACGTCGCCTCAGCCCCCCGCGACAAGATCGAGGCTCGTCGGGGGGTTGCTGGGAACTTCTTCATCTTCAAGGCAGCGGGTGCGGCAGCAGATGAGATGATGAGCCTCGACGATGTTGAGCGCGTTGCACGGCACGCAAATTCACGCACTTATACGATGGGAGTTGCGCTATCGCCGTGTTCATTACCGCAAACCCGCCGGTGGAATTTCGATCTGCCGAGAGGCGAAATGGAAATCGGCATGGGAATTCACGGTGAACCCGGTATCGCGCGTGGGCCCTTAAAACCGGCAGATGTGATCGTTGACGAAATGATAGACCGAATATTCGAGGAGATGGACGCGAAAAGTGGAGATCGCGTGGCCGTTTTGGTCAATGGCCTCGGCGCGACTCCGCTAATGGAGCTTTATATCATGAACCGCCGCGTCCAAGCGCGTCTGGCAGGGGCGGGTTTGGAAACCCATGCCACCTGGGTCGGAAACTATTGCACCTCGCTTGAGATGGCGGGTGCCTCAGTGACGTGCATGCATCTGGACGACGAGCTTCAACGCTTGATCGATCGTCCCTGTCATTGTGCCATGTTTCGGGTGGTCTGAGGGATGACAGGCGATGACATAAGGAAGATGATGATGACGGTTGCGGACGCGATGGATGCGGCCCGCGATGATCTCTGTGCTTTGGATGGAAAAATCGGCGATGCCGACCACGGTATCGCCATGGCTGGGGGATTCGGCGCCGTCCGTGAGGCCGTGGCTGCAATGGATGGGGCCACAACAACGGATGTTTTTAATGAGTCCGCCAAGGCATTCCTGAATGCCGTAGGTGCATCCTCGGGCCCCCTCTATGCGACAGCATTTATGCGGGCCGGCATGGCGGTAAAAGGAAAGGACCGGCTCGAAGACGGAGACGCCTCGCGCCTTGTAGTAGCAATGGCCGAAGGAATTGCAGCGCGTGGAAAGGCAAATGTTGGCGACAAGACGATGTTGGATGCGTGGCAACCAGCGGCAGACGCGGCAACACAAGCGACAGGTAAAACGGCAGTGGAGGTTTTCTCGTTAGCCGCCGATGCTGCGGAAACGGGGGCGGATGCCACAACAGGGCTTGAGGCTAGGATGGGACGTGCTGCGCGTCTTGGAGCACGCTCAATCGGTCACAAGGATCCCGGCGCTGTCTCGGCGGCACTGATGCTGCGGTCCATGGCCAATTCGCTTGTCCGCGACTGACTACGGTTGCTCGAGCGCGTTAATAGCTCTGACGTTCTCGGCTGACCGGCCTTTTGGGTCGAACCGCTGTGCCAGCCACGCGTCGACGACTGATTTAGCAAGTTCCGGACCGATGACACGCGCACCCATCGTCAGCACTTGCGCGTTATTTGAAAGCGCGGCGCGCTCGGCAGAGTACGTGTCATGGGCCAAGCCGCCCGTCCGATGAATAGCCCATCAACAGCGGGTTGCCCTATGAATTGGGCGCAATTGTCAGCATCGACACTACCGCCGTAGAGACTGGGTGTTGAAATTTCGAGCATGTCTTCGGCGACTGATTTGATTCGCGCTTGGCGTGCGTCAGCGTATTCAGGTTCTGCAGCGACGCCCTCTTTACCAATGGCCCAGGCGGGTTCGTATGCGATGAGTAGCTCGCTCCCCCGTGGTGCATGCACCAGCGCAGATCGCACTTGTTGCTCCAAGACTGCATCGGCCTGGTTGATTTGCCCGGCCTTTTCTCCGACACAGATCAGCGGAGTAAGCCCATGCTTCAGAGCAGCGGACACCTTCATCCTGATGGTGTGATCTGTTTCGACAAAATGAGTGCGGCGCTCTGAATGGCCAAGCTCAACAAAGTTTACGCCGCAGTCAAGAAGCATCGGGGCCGAGATTTCCCCCGTCCAGGGACCCTCGTCCTGCCAATGCATGTTTTGAGCACCGACAATTACGTCTAGGTGCGACAGCCACGCGCAGACTTCGCGCAACAGTGTGTGCGGCGGCGGAACGAAGCGCTGAACGCGAGGGTTGATGCTTCCGTTCTCGGAAGAGAGGGTATCGGCAAAGGCACGTGCCTAAGCGAGGGTTTTATTCATTTTCCAACCGGTGCCGATCCAGATGGTCGGTTCGGCCGATGCAACTGCCATCTGCACCATTTTCACCCCAATTCGGCCAATACTTGCGTTCGTTTGCGAGTTTACTCAACATGCATCGCGACAGATACAGGACTATGGAGATAAAATGTGGCTCAGTTCATAAATACCCGCGACGCGCTAGTGACCGAAGCGATAGACGGTGCATTGCGAATTGCCAAAGGCAAATTGGCACGGCTCGACGGTTATCCACACATCAAAGTAGTTGTGCGCTCGGACTGGGATAAGACGAAAGTTGCTCTGGTGTCGGGTGGAGGATCCGGTCACGAACCGGCGCATGCGGGCTTTGTCGGCAAAGGCATGCTGACTGCTGCGGTGTGCGGTGACGTGTTTGCTTCACCTTCTGCTGATGCGGTGCTGGCCGGTATTCTGGCTGTAACAGGAGACCCAGGCTGCCTGTTGATCGTCAAGAACTACACCGGGGACCGTCTGAACTTTGGCTTGGCGGCAGAAAGGGCGCGCGAGTTGGGGCGCAAGGTATCAATGGTGGTTGTGGATGATGATGTTGCTCTGCCGGACATCGCACAGCCGCGCGGCGTGGCCGGAACGTTGTTTGTGCACAAGATTGCCGGAGCATTGGCGGAGAGTGGCGGCGATTTGGATAGCGTCACAACTGTGGCGAACCAAGTGATAGGCGACGTTAGCTCCATAGGGATGTCGATTGACACCTGCACGGTTCCCGGCTCTGCGAAAGAGGATCGGATTGGGCGCGGTAAAGCAGAACTAGGCCTTGGAATCCACGGCGAACCGGGTGTTGAGCAGGTCGAGTTTGAAGGTGCACGCCGCGCGATGGAAATGGTGGTGGATCGATTGGCAATGGGTTTAGGCGATGGCGACCATGTGGCGCTCTTGAACAACCTTGGTGGTGCGACTCCACTTGAGATGTCGGTGTTGACAGAAGAGCTGTGTAGATCCCGGATCGGCGCTCGGATCACGCATGTCGTCGGGCCTGCGTCGCTGATGACGTCACTTGATATGCACGGGTTTTCCTTGTCGCTATTGCCAGTAAACGCAGAGCGGCTCGATGCGATGAAATCTTCAGTCGGACCCATAGCCTGGCCTGGGTGTCAGCAAGTGTCCGAAATTGAAGTTTTGCCAATGCCCGAAGGCATGGCGCCAATAACCTACGGAGCATCAGAAAATGCCGCTGTCCGGGCAACAATCGAGTCCGGATGCAGCGCATTAAAGGATGCGGAATCGGTGTTGAACGGGTTGGATGCAAAATCAGGAGACGGCGATACTGGCTCAACCGTTGCAACAGCGGCGGTCGCTCTGATGGGTGCCCTTGACCGTCTTCCGCTAGCGGATATGCCTCAGCTTTTCCGCAGTATCGGCAGCGAACTAAGTCAATCGATGGGGGGGTCTTCTGGGGTACTTCTGGCGATTTTCTTTGCCGCCGCAGGAGATGCCGCCGAAAGCGGCAACACCGTTACGGCGCTGAGGGCAGGGTTGGACCGCATTCAAAATGTTGGCGGCGCAGTACCCGGTGACCGCACGATGATTGATGCATTAATGCCAGCGCTAGAAGCTTTGCCACGAGGGTTGGAAGCAGCGGCCAAAGCGGCGAGACGTGGCGCAGACGCAACGTCAGGTATCACGCAAGCAAAAGCCGGAAGGGCCAGCTATGTCTCAGCCGAGAATCTGGCCGGTCACAACGATCCAGGTGCTGAAGCTGTTGCGCTTTTGTTTGAGCACCTTGCGACGCGCTGATGCACTGCGACTTTACAAGGCAATAACAGCCTATGAGAGTCCTTAGGTTAGACTTTTTTGAATAATTCTACGGACGAAGGCCAGGGGCTTCAAAAACCGCTTGAGGACAGAGGCCTGATGATTGTTGCTCGCCGCGAGCCAGTCAATTCTGTCGGCGTGAGCTCATTGACTGCGTCAAAGCTCCAGCCTGACGTAGGAACACGTGGACAATAATTCCATTGGTAGGTTCAGTCGATTTGGATTTCGGCTTCACGAGACTTGATTGTCAGCAACGCCCAGCCTTTGACCCACATAATAGTACTCATTTCAATTGCCAGATAGAGTGCCCAGGCTGACAGAAAACCGTAATCCATTACAAAAAATGCGATCAAAAAGCAAATTAAGCTTAGCAGTCCTCTGAGGAGGCATGTGGGAATTGTCATAGGTTTGGTTATCCAATCTTTCGTTGATGAAAAATGAGAGGGCAACTGGCCTATTCTGAGGCAGGCTAATGTCCTTTTTGCGGTCCATTTCTTACCTATGTAGAACCGCGCCAAACGTCGAGACCTGACCCTAAAGCCGGAGGAACAATTCCCAACGTTTTATCTTTGCATCTAAAGAGGGGAGTGCTTCGGCATTTACGTTCGCACTTGCGGCAGCAATATCGATCGAAGCCATTAGCAACACTTGAAATCGACAAGCGGCCTTTCGTTTCAGTCGCAGCGAGCTTCATGTCCTCTTGTTCCGAGTCACGGACAAATCTGAAATCGGTACTCTATTGCTTGAGATTTATTGCCTAAGAGTTGGCCTCGCACTTTCTATTGGGCTGCTTGTGCGCAGAAACAGGATGCGCCGACTTCGCCATCTGCACGCGCCTCGGCGAGCTCAAGTTTCTGTCTGATCAGGCGAGCTTCTAGGCTATCTTCTATTCCTCGCGCACTCAAACAATCGTTGAGTCCTCTCAGGCTCCAGACATTATCCGGGTGGATTTGCGCTCGGCTCAGATTGCCCCCTAGACCAAGGTCTTCTCGATAAACCATTTCTGCTTCTTTCACGTGACCCTGTTCAAGGAGAAGTGCTCCAAGCGCATGGCGTGTCGGTTGCATCCACCCCCAAGGCTCATCATAAGGAAGCCCGTCTTCAAGTTTGACGGCGTCACGTAGATTCTTAAAGGCAAGGTCGTAGTTGCCTTTACGGTACTCAATCTCCCCCTCCAGCATCGCCTTAGCGACGGTCAATTGGTCTAGGCACAAAACGTTGTGTAGTCGGCGATCCTCAGGCATGGCGTCACGTGCAGCTAGAAATTTGGTCTGCTGGGCTTCCGCTTCCTGCACGTCACCCAGAGCGGCATGGGCTACTCCTTTGGCATAGTGTAGTGTTGCAGTCAGGTTCGCCCATAACCCTGTGTCGTCGGGAAGCGGCTCGGCGACAAGTTCGTGCCATTTTCCGAAACGGATCATGACGTGAACCCAGAGGGCAAAATAACTTTCAAAAAATGTGGCAAACGGTGGCGATTCGACCCTAAGCAATTCTTCCGGCGTGACGTCCACCAGTTCCCGAGCCGCACGCATCGCCGGCTCATACTGGCCGAGGAACATCGCTCCGTAGACAGCGAAATGGTAGTTGTGGATACGGTATCCGGTATAGAGCGTGTAAACGCCCATGCTCTCTAACGCCTTGCGATCAACCTGGGTGGCCTCCCAATTCCAGCGAAAGACATCTTGATAGTATCCGCACTGAACATCAATGTGAGTAGGCATGTGCATCAAATGCCCGGCATCCGGCACCAGTTCTCGCAAGGCGTCACCTGCCTTCAGTGCCTTTTCCGGAGTCGGCGACATTTCCATCAGATGCACGTACAGATGAAGGAGGCCTGGATGGGTCCATGCATCAACGTATTGATCGAACATTCCTTCGAGTACGCGTTGCGCCTCTGTTGTACCGGCTCCGGCCGCTACAGATCCGGTGGCTTGGTCCCACATTTTCCATGGAGTTCGGTTCATGATTGCCTCGACAAAAATGCACGCGACGTCGAGATCACCCGGAAACGCTTTGTACACATTGCGCATTGCATTCGCGAAGTCGTCGTTCCATCCCCGCATTACGTCGAAATCTCCTGGCTCTGGCTGAGGAAATCTAGAAGGCAATGCTTCTATCATCGCGCGTTCAAATGGCGTTACCTTATCGATTAACGCAAGCGCCTCGCGTGTTGCTGAAAAGCAGGATTTCGCGGTATCATTGCGCATCTTCGCATCCCGCCGCTCCCACGGCATATTGTAGTTCGGGCCTGCTGCGTAAGCGACGCCCCAATAGGCCATCGCGCATCGCGGATCGGCCTCGAGCGCGCGGTGATAGCAGGCCACCGCCTCATCGTGAAAATAGGCATTGGTCCAGATCAGCCCCCGATTGAACCACAATTGTGCTTTGGGTGACGAAGTGGTCACGCGCCGCTCATAGACGTCGATGTTGTAATATTCCATGTGCCCCCTGGCTCAGCGGTTGAACTACGCTCAAATTAAAAGTACTTGCATGATCGAAAGTACGCCCAATCGGTTTCGAGGCGTCTCATATTAATACGCCATCTTTGAACATTGCACCTTTTGAAGCAAGTTCCGCTTGGGGCTCGAAGCTGCTTTGCGGCGACGCAGCAGATCGAGCTTGAAACGCATCCCGGTAGCGGAAATTTCAAAAATACCAACAGGTCAAATTTCAACTGAGTGGCCGATCTCGGGGTATAAGGTAGTCAGAAGCTGTCGCTTGTCAAAATAGTTCTGAACTACAGAACGGTACTTGTTTTGTCGTCTGTTTGGCTCCTGAATTCTATTACATCAACAAATGCGGTTGTACGCTGCGCCCCGCGCCAAAGTTCACCTTGCGAAAGCGGGAAGATTTCACTGGCAAAACAAATGGGTGATAAATCATCCAGTGCCGCATGAAAAATCGCCACATCAAGTTAAAATTATAGGGAATTGTTCAGAATCGTTCTTTGGCTCAAATAGGTCCCATCGACGAGTTCTCGGCGTGTCCGAGTTAGTAACGAGTACTAAAATCTAGTTTGTAATGGTAACGAGTATAATTTTTTGCGTAACGAGTGTTTAAGTTGTTGGTAAAGTGTCGAGTAGTGAAGAGAAGTACAGGTATAGAACATGCATGAAATCGACAAATATGGCAGCTATGATCCTTTTGCCGTTCGAAAAGGACACTCCCCGAAATTCTGGGAAAGTGTTCTTGAGGCTATAGAATATTGTGTCGTCTCTGCCTTTGTGTATTGCGCAGCCTATGCTCTTTTTGATCAGATCGCATGATGCTTGCAACAAAGCTTTTTAGCCATTTCAACTAAGGGTGCAGTCGATGATTTTGAATATGGACTATGAGTGCAAACCATTGCGGTCCGTTTTGGTTTACGCCGGGGGAGCCAAACAAGACGATGGAGGTTCCTGGGTTCCGCAGGTATTTGAGATAGGTCCGCAACAATACCAATGTGGCGCTGCCCCTCAGAATAACGGCGGACGTACGGTTGTTCACAAGACGCAATTTACTGATTTGACCGAAGCAAAACTTATTGCGGACGAAATTGCGCGCCTCGCCTCCGCTTGACGATCCAGTGCACTATTGAACAAGCCAGCGCCCGCCGTAGTGCTGAACTCAAAAACCGCGCCACGATCCGCACAGCAAACTTTTCAAGTTTGGGTGATCCGGTTCATACTTCGGCAAGACGTCGCTACGAAAATCCTATGTTCATCTGACTTGCCCCCAAGGCTCCCTTATTAATAACGAGAGTTTGCAGGTTTCGATTTTGTATTCCTCGGTTTCAGTTTGGGCAACCGCGGCCTGCGCGGAGCCCTCAAATAGCTCAGGCGCACGTCGCGCTTCGGCGGGTGTTTGATTGTCCAACGATGAGTGTCGCCTGACTTGGTTGTAATCATATCGCCATGGCGCCAGCTTCTAGCGGGCGTCATCCGAACTATCGAACCATTCTTCGTTCAACAGCTCCTCTCGCAAAAGGTCAGGTAGCTAAGACTTCCTTCCCGGGCGGCGGTGGGCCGCTGATTGAATCATCGGATGAACGCTTGGCAGGAAACGGCAGAAGGATACGAGCTATGAATAAATCAGTTCGGCTCTCGTGAATTTTGGCAAAAAACCTCAAAGCGATCACTATGCCAACTATTGCCATTCAAGTCTGCAACGTCGCGATGAGACCTACCGATGCCTGTGTCAAACTCCCAAAAGGATGCTCACCTAGTCGATCCTTTAGCTATCGCTTTTTAGGCTGCAGCAGAGGAAGCGAGTTCAATCGCGCGCGAAAGCGCCTCATCAGCGCATGGTAAGGGATGGTTTGCGGCGCACACTTGCCTCCGACCTGGCCCAACCTCAAAGAGGCCCGAATAGTAAACGCCAACAGATATCTCGGTTGCGCATGGCACCCAACGTCCCCCCGGCCCTTCGACGGTTTGCCCTATGCGGACATTTACTGAACCCGGTGGCGGACTGGAAAACATGAGTGAACGATCAAGTAAACTGGTAAGATTCATGGCAACTCCTGTACCCCTAGAAGGTTTCAAAAAAAATTGTCTAAAAAATGTCGATAATTGGGTTTCTGCTACCAGACGGGTAAGATCTCAGAAGAGCGTGAAGATCAGATCGTTAAGACCTGAGAACTCAACTTTTTTAGTGAAATCACCGGTACCAAGCGGATGTCACATTGCGGTGTGATGGTAGTAAATTCCTTGGAAATACTGCAGTATTGCCTTCTTTTCTTCGATCTTGTCTGCGATGGTCCTGATCTAAGAGTTTTTTGATTTTCTTAATTCATTACGATGCCAACCTTTAGGAGTCGCTTTGTATCAAACCAAGAGTACCAGTGGCGTTACTGTTGCCATGCTGCGTGCATTTGTTTGCATGAGTCGCAACTTGAACCTTTCCAGGACATGTCTGGAACTCGGGGCGACCCGCCAAACTGTTCGGCGGCATCTTACCGATTTGGAGAGGATCAAGGGCGAACCTCTTTTTTTAGTTACAGATCGGCAATACCAGCTGACACCATTTGGCAAAGAATCCCTGGATGGTGCAAAATCTTTGCTCCTCCACTTTGATACTTGGGCGGGACAATCGTCATTGAAGATGAACTCTTCGAGTGGGCTGCAGAAACTCCAGTATACTGACAGCGACGGAAGGGTATACCACTCTCAACAACACCCAGTCTCTCAAATTGCTTTCGAGGGTCTGCCAGTCATGAAGAAGGCTTTTGTTGGTTGGGGAAATGCTGAGACGCAAATTGAACATAAGGCGATGGATGATATTTGGCCCTATATGGTGCTATTTCGGAAGGGACCGTTAGGTTGGGTTTTTGTTCATGTTGGAAAGGAATCGGCATACGCACGCTGGTTTGGTTGGGCCTGGTCGAGGAGCGCGATTGGCAAACTAATAAGTGACGACAATGTTGGCGACGAATATAATGAATTTAGTTTAGGCGCCTATTCTAGAATTTACGACGAAGGCGGCGTTCGCCTAGATCACATTTTTGCCCACCTACAAAAAGATGGGGGCGAGCTTCAACCTGTAACTTTCCAGAGATTGCTTCTGGGTGGTGTGTTTCCCGATGGGACCCCAGGCCTGATCGTTCTTGCCGCACTAACAGAAAAGATCGAGATTGAGGCGGTGGAAGATGCCGTTAGACCGCAGTTGTCCGCAGATCTGATCATGGATAACCTACCCGAGATTTCCCGTTAAGTTGTTATAAAGTCACATGTAAACACCGAAACGAACAATAAATTCGGTTATTGCCGCAAGAATTGTACTCAACCATGTTTTTATTATGCTAATGTGAACTTCAGGCCGGGGACAGCCTGACCGGGGGTTTGAAATGACAGTAAAATTTCTTGTTGATATGGCCATGAACGTATCGGGCATCATCAGAGATCTCGAAGTCGCAGGTATGCGGGTCGAGGTGGGTGATGATTTTTCCCTTTACCGTTCTTATCGGAACTCATGCACGGATCGCGGCGATTTGTGTCCGGTCTTCGATGCAGGCAGTTCGTTTATTGATGAAACAAACGGCTTTTGGATTTGCGGTTTCAATGAAGCTAACGAATTGGTGCACACGCAGGCTGCGCGGTTGCTGGACCTTTCCGGCATTTCCCTTGGCAAGCATTTAGATATGCATCGCCATAAGTATATTGTACCTGATACGACTCCAGATCCCGATCTGACATTCTTTCAGGGCCCAGAAGCGCTCAAATCAGTTACAGGCTCCGTTGGCTATCACGGAGATTTCTGGCTACCGTCACGCGGACTAGGTGGGCCACGTAGCCAAGGAGCGACAAGTTCCCTGTCACGTTTGCTTTTCGAAATACTGCATCAAGCTTGGAACCCCGACTTTGTTTTTGCCTTCGTCCCAAAACAACTGGCGGCCAAAGGCGCCCATCTTCGCTATGGCTACAGTCACTGTGAACCCGGCAAGTGGATTGGGCCAGATCAATTAGTTACAAATGAAGAATATTTGGTAAGCATGAATGCCAGCGACATCAAAAATATGACCGCGAGGGACGTGCAACCTCTTCGAAATACAGGTCAGGTTTCGTCAATTAGTATGTCTCTGACATCGATTGATTCAAAGGGTTGATCCGGCACTCGGTTCTCTTAATCGATTGACGAATTTCAGCAATACCGTCGCACATTCAAAAAATAAGCTTGGCTTACTCCAGGTCTGTGTCGTCGTCTTGTGTAATCCGATCGATCAATATTCGGATCTATCGCTGCAAGCATCGCGCTTGTGATGGATGTTACTGTACTTCCTCTCCTTTTGCCCGCGATTCAGGCGCAGATTGCTTTGCGAGTTACGGAATACGCATTTGTCAGCAAGTGCGGTAAACTGTTAGTGTGGATAGCTCTTCCATCCATTGGCATCGTAATTCGCCATAAAGCATCAATTTTTCTGAGGGGCCCTCAGGGTGTTCCAAATCACGGCGGCCATTATCAGCGACCCACCAACGAAACTGGTATTTGGCGGCACTTCAGCCAGTATTACCCACGCCAGAAATATCGCGATCGGAACCTCAGCTGTGCCAAGCAACCCGGCTTCTGTAGCGCTGATCAACTTGAGACCTTCGGTCAGTAGAATTGCCGCTGTAGCAAACGACAAGCCAAATGCTGTAAGCAATATCGCATCCTGATAACTGACATCAAATGGATCGCTGAAAATCAAGCCAATGACGCACACCTGAAATCCGGCAACTGCGACAGCAAAAACCACGGGGGTATCCTTGAAGACACGCACCAGAACCATGGCAAGCCCTTGCAACAATATCATCAATACAGCTAGCGAGTCACCTAGTAGGTTGATCGAGCCTAAGCTGCCGCCAACCATAATAAGAACACCAATAACGCTTAGCACTATTGCTACAAAAGTGGCGCTTTGGACCTTTTGACGCAAGAAAACCCACTCAATCAATGCCGTCACGAAAGGAACTGCAGCAACGACGACGGCAACATTTGCAACATAGGTCAGTTTGAAGGCGGCAACAAACGCAAGACCCGCACCTGCGATCAGACTTGCCAACACCCACCCGCGCCACCCCAGTCTAAATGGCGACGCCTCAGATCGTCGTTTTCCCCGGATGTAAACATAGCCGACGATCAATAAGCCGCCGACAAATCCACGCCAACTGCCGATGACCCAAATGTCACTCTGGATCGCCTTAGTCAATATTCCTGCGAGGCTAAACGCAATGGCGGACATGATGACGAAAGCCACTCCACGCCCGCGCATTTGTCTCTCGTGTTCTGCAGAAAATGTAACTGTCATATGTCGGAATAATCGATACAGGCCCTAGTGGTGATCCGCCCCATGACTCCCTCATAGCGAGTGTTGCCGGATTGAGGTCTCATATTCCTTGGTATCAGTATAAGCAAGGGCATCTTGTCGCGATTGTAAATAATTTCGCGATTGTCCTGTGTGGATATCTCACTTCCCCTCATCGGATTCTTCGCTTGATTCAGGAGATAGGCTCTCTTTTTCAATTACTGGCTAAACAGAACTCAGGGTTGCGCCAAATGCGCTTGCGCCGATATTAACAGCTTAAACAGTTCGGGCGGTCACCGAAGCAGCCTCGGTGTAGCAAGACTTGCGCTTCGGCGTTGGAGCGTGAAGAGATGTGGCCTGCCCCCCGAAAATTCCATCAGCTTGATGTAAAGTTTGCTCAACCTTTTTCGACCGCGTTCAGAACACGCGTAGGACAATCAATTGGAACACATTTCGGATCACCGTTGCGATCAAGCAGAAGTGTTTTGAAGCTGGAAAGCGCGGGGGGTAGTGCCTGTCCATCTTTTGAACGCCGTAGCGAAAGCGGCCTGACCTGCATAATCCAAATAAAACGCGATCTCGCCTATGGTGAACCCGCCTTTGAGATAGGTTTGGGCAAGATCACATCTGATATGGTCCACGATCTCCCGGAAACTCAGCCCCTCTTCATTGAGCCGCCGGGCGAGGGAGCGCCTGCTCAATCCCAAACTGGATGCAACCTCTTCTGCAGACACTATTCGGCCCGGCAAGCCGCTTAACACGACGCCTTCGATTTTCCCTCGCAGGCCGCCGTTGTGATTGGGGCGTTCGTTAAGGAGCTTTTCGCCATATTCAGTCAGGTGCTTCCTAAGGTTTGGGTCAAACGTTAGTATAGGCAACTCAAGGCAAGAGTGAGAAAGAATGATCTCGGTTCTCTCAGTGCCAAAATGGACGGGGCAACCTGCAAGTTGGCGAATTCGATCACTTGCCGTTCGAAGCGGGTGCTGAAAGCGTATTTCAAGTGGATAGAAATTGACGCCAGTCAAAGCCCGCATCCGCGAGATCGCCCCGAAGACTGCAAATTCAATGCGCCTGTGGAACTTGGCAAAAGACCCATCTGCATAATCGACCTCCATTGAGGCATAATTTCCCGACATCTTTAAAGAATGGTTGAGCGTTTCATCTACCAGAACCGCGTAGCGCGTCGCGTTTTTTATCGCCTCTCTCAGGGTCTCAGAACATTTGGTGATGTAACCAAGAATGTGGGTCGGATTTTCGAATTTGGAACCTGCTTCAGCTGCAAATGAAAGGTCCTTTAGTTCGTCACAGGCCGCACGAAAGAAGTGGCCCTCCTTGACCGGATCAACGCGCTTGTTTGAAGCGGCCAGATCACTGCGCGCCAAGCCAACTTCCTTAAGCAGATTATCCACAACGTCGGTGTTCGCTACACGGCTTTCAAATTCTTTGGCAAAATGCCGTAGCCATTCATTGTCAATTTCCATGTCCGGACGCTCTCAATAGTGGGTGTCTTCTTCCTTGAGAGGGATAATTGATTGGCTCAAAATGATAAAGGTGTGGCCAAAAATCAAAGACAATGGGTTTGAACCTATTTTATTTCATGATTGGGTTCCGAGCTTTGGATCCGATATGGAGGCAAAAATCATGGCTACCAATATCTTGATTACAGAAAAGCGAAATTTGTCAGTAAAACGAGAGTTAGGCCTTGTATCTGTGATGGAAGCGACCGAGCAGGCAGACGCCATTTTGATGCTCCGGGAACAAGCCATCGAGTTGGGGGCGAATGCTGTCGTCTCACTTTGCATAGTCAAAGCTTTGGCGGATCCTTATTTTGATGCAACTAAGGTTTTCGTCCACGGAATGGCAGTCGAGATCTAGAAGTTCTGCTTCTTGAGCTCGGCTTCAAGCTTTGGGTGACTGAACAAAACAGCTTAGTTGTTCGGTTTATACGGCCGCTTTGGATGTAGCCGCAATCATCAGTAAACATGCCGTTTTTGCCGAATTCATGAATGACGCTTCTTCAGCATCTTTAGTCGACCGGACGTATGCGTAGCTTTGAAATCCCGCGAACATTTGGCCTTGGGGTATCGTTGTGAAGGCCACGTGAGTGTGGTTGACAGCACCCCTTGTAGGAAACTAGTGGCAACTCATTCTGGCGGGGCACTGACATTGCCGGTTTTTCCAGCCGGGCAGTAAGGTTCTGCATTCGGAGTCATACTGAGACCGAGTCGAATTTATTCGGCAACTCCAATTGGAGCACTAGGCTGACAGTTCACTGACAAGGTCGTCTGTCGAAAGTTGGCGGCAATAGCCCTTGATGGCATTGATCGACGCAGACTGACGTTCTTCGGTGTAAGTCATGCAAGCGTCCGTCACCTGCGTGACGAGATATCCCATGTCGCAGGCATCTCGTATTGCGCTTTCGACGCATTGGTCGGTGACCAACCCGACAATCGTCACCTGACGTATCCCAAGATTGCGCAAAACATAATCGATGTTGGTCGAGATGAAGACAGATGATGATGTTTTGGGGATGACGATCTCATCGTCGATCGGCGCGATCTCGTCGACGGTTTGCGCGTCATGGGAACCTTTGGGCACGTTGAACCCGGTTATCTTGTAGTCGAGCGATCTATCACGTCCGTCCTTGGTAAGACTTTCGATATTAGTGAAAATGACTTCGCCGCCTGTCGCCCGAAAGAGATCCTGCAGGCGGCGGATGTTCGGGATTGTTTCAGACCAGATGCGACGCATGAACGGCCCGGCAGCCGCTTCGAACTCGTCATCGGACATATGGCCGAACTCGCCTCCTTCTCTTTTGGTGGAAAAATTCTGGACATCAATGATCAGGAGCGCGGATTGCTCGGGGATCAGGGACAGATTTCGGGTCAGGGTCATGGGGCCTCCGTCAGGATGAGGGATAGGTGCGTCGCCCAGAGCGATGCGCCTTCCCGGTAGGCTATCTGGTCGTTGCGGATCTCTATCAGAGCATGGCGCAGTCCGGCCGGTTCGGCCACAAAGGGGATAAACCAATCTGTCTCATCGTCGATCTGATAGGGTTGGTTGGTGGCAATCGTCAGGGCAGGATCGTATTTAGCAAGACGGCTTGCCATATTGCCCAAGGTCGGCTCCGCGCGGGCGCAGAATCCCAGATGCCATGGTCGATGCTGACCGTTGAAGCTCGGAGTAAAACTGTGGATCGAAAATGCGGCCGTTAGCCTGTGTTGCCTGACGAGATCCCTCACGGCGTCGGCATAGGGTTGGAAAATCTCGGAGACGCGTGCATTTTTTTCATCGTCCGTCAGGCGTTTGTTGGCCGGGATAGGCGTCCCGTCGCTAATCTCTGGAATGGACTGAATGCCCAAAGGGGGGCGGTTGCAGTCTATCACGAGGCGCGAATAACGTTGCAATATCAGAGCGGCACCTGTTCTGGCCGCCAGATCGCGCGCCACCCATTCGGCACCGATATCATAGGCGATATGCCGATTCATCTCTTGCTCTGCGATCCCAAGATCGCCCAACGCGTTCGGAATGGCTCTTCCCGCATGTTCGCAAACCAGCAAAATATCCGGGCGTGAGGTCGCGGCGACCGTTTCCACTGCGGGTGGATCGCGCGAAGGGTCAAGCAATTTGTGTCGCTCAGGCAAGATACGCCCAAAATTTGGGCAACCGGCCAAGTGATCGGAGTTTCTCACAGGGTTCCATGATTGAAACTAAAGGTTCAATATTGATCAAAATGCAAGAGTTGACATAGAATTTTCTTGCGCGTTAGGGTGCAGCCTATGGGGGAGCATAGTCATAATGGTCAAAGTCTCCGGGATGTGATGGCAGAGAAATCGGCCGGTTTCACTCGGAGCGAACGCCAGCTTCATGCTGTCATTCTGGCGGACTATCCCTTTGCCGCGCTGCGGCCGATCCATGAATTGTCAGATATTTCAAACGTCTCGGCGCCCTCAGTCTCGCGATTTGTTGCAAAGATGGGTTATCGAGGCTTGCAGGAATTTCAGCAACATGCGCTCAAAGAACTGCGCGATGCGCAATCCTCGCCCATCGAATTAAGACAAAGTCAGCCAACAGCATCGGGTGACCTTGTCTCGCGATATTTCAGCAGTGCTATGGCATTGACCGAAGAGTTGGCCCATCGCCTGCCGCGCGAGCAATTTGACAGAATCGTCGATCTTCTAAGCGACCCGCGCCGCCGGATATTTGTCATCGGTGGTCGGATGAGCGACGCAATCGCTGGGTTCTTCCTGCGCCATTTGCAACAAATCCGCAGTGATGTTCATCATATTCCGCAGGACAGCGAAGTCTGGCCGGAATACCTTCTTCGGCTGCGGTCGCGCGATGTTGTGCTGATCCTCGATTTCCGGCGCTATGACCCGCGTTTAACAATGCTCGCAAAGCTGGTGCGGGGTCGTGGAGCGCAAAGTATTGTGGTGACTGACACGTGGATTAGCCCGGCGGCCAAGGGGGCACGGGAACTGATATGCGTTCCGACAGACAGCGGAACACTGTGGGACAGCTATTCCGCCGCTTTCATCCTCATTGAAGCGCTGCTGGTGCCGCTGGCCGAGAAGGACTGGGATCGCACAAAAAATCGGATCGAGGCCTGGGATCGCCTTCGGATGTCGGCCGAAACGGAGACCAAATCTTGAGCGACATACTGAACGAACCGCTGGCTTTTGTCGGCACGACGGATCTTGCCGGGATTTTGCGTGGAAAAGCGTTTCCCACGTCTGAATGGGCATCTCGCTTGGTTCAGGGAGTGGGATGGACGCCGACAAACGTGCAGATCACCTGTTTTGAAGTTTTGGCGGAATCGCCTTATGGCGCGTTGGGCGATCTCATACTCGTTCCGGACGCGGAAACGCGGTTCCAGTTGCCGGCTAAGGGCAACAGACCAGCGCTTGATTTCTCGCTAGGTGATATCGGCGGGTTGGAAGGCGCGCCATGGGAACTCTGCACACGGTCCATTCTAAAGCGCGCGCTTGCTGAACTCGATGCCGTAGCCGGTCTTATCCTCTACGGTGCGTTTGAGCATGAATTCAAGCTCACAAACTTCGCAGCGCGCGATGGCGATGCCTATTCCTTCCGTGGGTTTCGGACCGGTCAGGATATGGCGGAGACGTTGATCGCTATGATGCGGCAGGCAGGCGTGCGCCCGGATACCTTCATGAAGGAATATGGGCCGACCCAATACGAAGTGACAAATGCCCCGGCCACTGGGGTTAGGATTGCTGATGACGCAGCCATCTTGCGGATGTTGACGTCGGAGGCTGCAGAGATGCATGGGCTCCGTGCCAGCTTCGCACCGATCCTTGATCCCACGAACGTTGGCAACGGTGTGCATGTGCACCTTAGCTTTCGCGATAAGGCCGGCGCGCCCGCGACGTGGAACGCCAAAGACGAACATGGCCTGAGCGATGCCGCCCGACATTTCATTGGCGGAATTCTCGCTCATCTCGATCAGATCATCGCGATCCTTGCGCCGTCGGATGTGAGCTATTTGCGGTTGACGCCGCATCGCTGGTCGGCGGCCTATAATAATCTTGGCTACCGTGATCGCGAAGCCGCTGTACGGATATGTCCGGTTACTGGCGATTCAGATGCAGAGATGGCACGTCGGTTCAATTTCGAGGTACGGGCCTGTGACGCGGCTGCTAGCCCGCATCTGGCCCTGGCCGCGATCATCTTTGCGGGCGTTGAGGGAATACGCGGTAAGATTGAACCGCCTGCGGTGACGCAGGATGATGTTAGCCTGTGGTCGTCGGAGCGGCTGACAAAGGCTGGGCTGACGCGGCTGCCACAAAACCTTGGTTCCGCGCTCGAGGTCTTTGAAGCGTCAGAAACCACAAGCCGTTGGTTCGGACCCGAATTCAAATCAGTTTATTGTGCCCACAAACGTGGCGAGATGGCCTGTTTGGATGGGATGGACGACAATGCAAAATGCGCCCGTTACGGCGAGGCCTATTGATGCTCGCGGTCGAAAATGCTTCTAAACATTTCGGTGGCGTTCAGGCTGTTGACGACGTTTCATTCACTGTGGCCACAGATGAAATCCACGGGTTGATCGGACCCAACGGCGCGGGAAAGACAACGATGATCAACCTGATCTCGGGGTTTCTTACGCTCAGTGGCGGTCGGATCACGCTAGACGGGGAGGACATCCACCATCTGCCGCCGGAAACCCGGGCCCGAAAGGGTGCCGCGCGCACATTTCAGAACCTTCGCCTGTTTCGAAATCTGACGGCAGGGCGCAATATCGAAGTTGCCGAAGGGCATGCACGAGATCGATCCGATAAACGCCTGATCGACGATGCGATTGACAAGTTTGGATTGCGCGGAGTCCTTGATCAGACACCGGATTCCCTGCCTTACGGCCATATGCGGCGGCTCGAGATCATCCGAGCTCTGTCTTTGCGCCCAAAGCTATTAATGCTGGACGAACCCGCAGCCGGAATGAATGCAGAAGAAACCGAAGAGTTGTTCGTTAATCTGTCGTGGTTGCGCGAACGCCACCGCTGTTCGATTCTTTTGATCGATCATGATCTGAAATTCATCATGTCTGCATCAGAAATGCTGACAGTCATGAATATGGGTAGGCTTGTGGCCTCCGGTCTGCCCCGCGACGTCACCAAGAACGACGAGGTCATCCGTGCCTATCTGGGGCACGGCGAAATCAACTGACAGGAGAGAAAAATGGACTATCCCAAAAAACGTTTCGCGCTGGCGGCGATAACTTCTACTTTGGTGGCACTTCCTGCCCTCGCGCAGGATGATGTCATCAAGATCGCATTCGCTGTGCCGCTGACCGGCGATTTTGCCCCCTATAACGAGGTTGACGGCGCCGAATGCATGGCGGCAATGATCAATGCTGACGGCGGGGTAGGCGGGCGTCAGATCGAGTTACTGGTTCAGGATGTTGGATCCGATAGTCAGGCCGCGATTTCGGCAGTCGAACGGTTCCTCGGAGAAGGCCTGACGGCGATTGGCACGATCCCGTTTTCCGACACGATGATCCCGGTAGCACAAATCGCGGGCGGCCAGGGCGTTTCCATCGTTCAGGCCCAGTCGACTCAAGTCGAGATGCATACTGGCATCGTTGACAATTTCCTCACCAACGTTTCGCCCGATCCTTACACGGCCGCGGCGGCGGCCGATTGGGCGCTTTTGCAGGGTGTCCGGAATGTAGTTCTCTTCACCTCTGATGAAGGCGGTTCCTGGTCAGCAGCAACGCCAGTTTGGTTCGGCGAGGTGATTGAAGCGGGCGGCGGAACGGTTCAGACCTCGCTCAACTACACTGGCGGCACAACCGATTGGAGCCCGCAGATTGCTGAGTTGCGCGCGCTCGATCCTGCACCGGACGCTGTCTATATTTCCTGGGGCGTTCCAGACATCGCAGTCCTGATCCGCCAAATGCGGGCCGCCGGCCTTGATGCCTGGGTCGTTGGGTCCGACGGCTTTGACGATCCCTCGCTCGATGCGCTGGCTCAAGAGGACGCCTCGCTCCTTGATCGTGTGTTCTTCGGCACGCTGGCACCCAGCCAAGGCGGCTCGAAGATCGACGAATTCCAACAGGCCTGCGCCGAAATTGACATGCCGGTTAACGGCCTGTTTCCGGCACTAGGGGCCGACACGGTCCAGATCGTCGCCTATGGCGTAGAGGCCGCCGGAACGACTGATCCGGCCGCTGTGCGCGATGCGATCCGTGCCGCCGACAGCATCCCGGTGATGAGCGTGGATTCAATCTCGTTCAAGGACACAACTAGCTACGCACTGCGCGAGATTCCTGTGATCGGCTTTAAAAACGGTGAGCGTGTTTTGCTCAGCCTCAAAGCGCCTAACAACGTGCCTGAATGGCCGTGATCTGACACTTAAAAACGTGTGCGCCCTGCCTCGAAGGCGGTGCGCATCCAACCAACTGGAGGGATCAGATGCTTGAAATTTCCGGGCTACGAGTAAATTATGGCCCGATCGAGGCGGTTCATGGCATCGACCTTACGGTCGGGCAAGGGGGCTGTGTCGCGCTTCTGGGGCCAAATGGCGCCGGCAAAAGCTCGACCTTGGCGGCCGTCGCCGGAACGGCGCAGTATAGCGGACGTATTACCCTCGATGGCCAGGATCTGGCGGAAATGATTGTGGAGGACCGGTTTCGAGCTGGCATATCCCTCGCCCCGGAGGGGCGGAGGATCTTTTCAAATCTCTCGGTTCTGGAGAACCTTTCAATGGGCGCTGCTACCCGGAAAGACCGTGACGCGGTGGAGCGCGAAACGGAAGAGTGGCTAAGTCGCTTTCCGATCCTCGGCGAGCGTCGCCACCAAAGCGCAGGCACGCTTTCAGGTGGCGAACAACAGATGCTTACCATCGCGCGCTCGCTCCTTGGCAATCCGAAGATTCTGCTGCTGGACGAGCCTTCGCTGGGTCTGGCTCCGAAGATCATCGCCCAGATATTCGACCTGATCGAGGATCTACGTAGATCCGGCATGACGATCCTGCTGGTCGAGCAGAATGTGGGCGCGGCGATCAAAGTGTCGGATCATATCTACGTGCTGGCAAACGGAGTCATCACCCGGGAGGGGGACGGCGCGGACTTCGGTGACGGGTCCGATCTTATGAACGAACTGACCGGAGTGCACGGCTGATGGATTATGCGGCTCAACAATTACTCAACGCGCTTAGCTTCGGTGCCGAATACGCGCTCATCGCGCTAGGATTGGCCATTGTTTTTTCGATCATGGGGTTGGTGAATTTCGCGCATGGAGAAGTGATTGCATTTGGTGGCTATTCTCTGGCGGTCATCGGCACGGTCATGACGGCCAGCCCGATTTTCCTTATGGCCTTTGTCCTGATCGCCTGTGTCGCGATATCCGTGGCGCTCGAGCGGGTGGCGTTTCGAACTGTCCGGAATGCCAATATCACGACCGGGCTGTTGACGGCCTTTGGCGTCTCGATCATTCTGCAAAACCTCTACTTGCTACTCGGCTCACCGCGTCCGATCCCAGCACAGCAGTTTATCTTCCTGGCCAAGACCTTTAATGTCGGTCCGATTCAGGTTTCGTCGCTGCAAGTCTACGAAACGCTTGCGACCGTGCTGGCCATCATCGGCTTGGGCCTGTTCTTGAAACGGTCCAACCTCGGCATTGCGATGCGGGCAGCGTCTCGGGATTTCCTGATGGTGCGTCTTTGCGGAATCCGTGCAAACCGGGTCGTCGCCACAGCCTTTGCGATTTCCGGGCTACTGGCCGGCTTGGCGTGCATCTTTATCATGGCACGACGAGGAAGCGTGACACCTCACATGGGCTTTGACCCTGTCCTGACCGCATTTATCGCCTGCGTATTGGGCGGCTTTGGAAGCCTTCCCGGCGCGGTGCTTGGCGGATTTATCCTCGGGTTTCTTGAGGTCGGGGTGCTTGTGCTATTGCCACAGAGCGCCGGTGGGCTGGCTCAGGCAGCGGTGTTTCTTGTGGTAGCGCTTCTGCTGTTCTGGCGGCCCGACGGGATCCTGACCCCGACGACCGAGAAAGGCGACAAGGTCTGATGGGTGGAATTCTCAACAGGAGCCAGCGTCGTGGCCTCATCGGTGCGGCTTTGCTTTCCCTTCTGATCCTAATGATCGTTGGTTCCTACGCCTTGTGGGGCGAAAGCTATCAGGCTCGCATTCTCTATGCGGCCTTCGTAAATGTCATCGTAGTGATCGGCCTTCAGATATTCATGGGAAACGGCAACTACGCCACGTTCAGTCATGCTGCGTTCATGGGGATTGCAGCCTATGTCGCGGCCATCTGCGTCACACCTGCGGCGATGAAAGCGATTTCCTTGCCCGATGCGCCCTGGGGGATCAACGCCTTTGAACTTCACCCAATTTCCGCGGCGCTGACGGCTCTCGCGATCACTGGTGTGATCGGTTGGCTCACGGGGTTATTTATGTCGCGTTTGACGGGCGTATCGATCACAATCGTGTCGATTGCCATTTTGGTGATCGTTCATTCGATATTCTTGCACCGCACTGACATCTTCAAAGGCAATCAGGCATTCTTCGGAATTCCCAGGGTCTTCGGGCTTGGTCACATCACGTTTCTGGTGATCCTCGCGATAATTGCGGCGCGGCTTTTTCGAGAAAGCCGCTTCGGCCTCAATTTGCGGGCCGTTGCAGATGATGAGATTGGCGCGATGGCGATGGGAGTGGATGTGCGCCGGACACGGTTGATTGCGTGGGTCGTGTCCACTTTTTTCTTCGCCGCGGCGGGCATTGCCTATGCCTTTTACCTCGGGACGATTTCTGCGCGGCCTTTCTATTTTAACTATGTGTTTTTGACGGTGGCCATGCTGATCCTTGGTGGCCTGCGCAGTGTGACGGGTGCTGTGATCGGGACGTTGATGATTTCGCTTGGCCTAGAAATAGTAAGGGTGATGGAAACCGGCCCGACGGTACTGGGGGTCAAGTTTCCGCAGATGCTGGGGTTGTCGGGGCTACTTCTCGGCGTGGTCATCGTCGTGGTGATGGCATTCAAGCCCGATGGTTTCATGGGCAATCGTGAGGCGGAAGATATTTTGCTGCGCAATCGGCGCAAGGAGGACATGACATGAGTTGCAATCATACGATTCACAAGCATAACCACCACTTGGGGTGGGATAACTCTCTCGATCCTGTCTTGAGCGTCAAGCCCGGTGAAACAATCGCGGTTGAGACGATTGATGCCTCGGGAGGGCAGCTCAACAGTGGCAGTGGGCTCGATGATCTCATCGCGCTCGACTTTGACGGCGTCAATCCTGTTACCGGACCAATCTTTGTTGAGGGGGCAGAACCGGGCGATGCAGTGGCAATCACATTTCGGGCGTTTCACCCATCGAGCTGGGGCTGGACGGCAAATATTCCGGGTTTCGGCCTATTGGCCGACGATTTTCCGGACCCGGCGCTGCACATCTGGAACTATGACACCAACCTCTCGCAACCTTCGGTGTTCGGGCCAGGTGGTCGCGTACCGCTGAAGCCCTTCGTCGGTACGATCGGGCTGGCGCTGGCAGAGGCCGGGCATCACTCGGTGGTGCCGCCACGCCGGGTGGGCGGCAACCTCGACATCCGCGACAATGCGGTCGGCACCACGCTTTACCTCCCGGTCGAAGTGGCAGGCGGGCTACTTTCACTGGGCGACACACATGCCGCCCAAGGCGATGGCGAGATATGCGGCACTGCCATCGAAAGCCCGATGGATGTCGAAATCGGAGTGGACCTCATCAAAGGGGTAAATTTCGCCTTTCCCCGGTTTGAGACATCCGGGCCGGTGAGCTCGCACTTCGATAAGAAAGGCTATTGGGTAACTACCGGGATCGGCGAGGATCTGATGCAGGCCGCGAAAGATGCCGTCAGCCAATGTGTCGACCGTGTATCCGCTGAAACGGGTATGTCTTCTGTGGAAGCTTATATGCTCGCGTCGGTTTGTGGTGATCTGCGAATCTCTGAGATCGTGGATATGCCCAATTGGTGCGTCAGTTTCTACTTTCCAAAGATCGTTTTCGACTAGGGTCAGGCCCCATTAGTCCTGCACCATCAGTTTGTTATGATTTTTCTATGACAAGGGACTTTTTTGCTGGAAAATAACAACCAAGCGCGACGTCGTTCGCGCCGAGTGGCGCCAGCTTTGGTCGACATCGTTCGGGAATCTAGGGACAAACTGAGACTGGTTCGAATTAGCCTGCTAGCACCACGGTGGTACTTCCTCGGCGGAGGAGGGCGCCCCGATAATCGAGTTAATAAGAAAGGGCATTATGAACTAAGCTGTTCTATTTTGGACTGCATGCGGTTTCTTCATGCCATCCCTTACTGAAATATTTTGACTTCGGCTATTGTTGGTGCAATTTGGGTTTGGTGCCGTTCGATGATTTCGGCGTCGATCCCTTCTGCCCATAATGGCGCAGATCGATCAGGATGTGCTGAATGCAAATTTCCCAATCCAACCGCTCAGACGAGATGGCTTAGTCAGAACGAAAAAAGCTCCAGAGGCATCCCTTTGATGTCGGGTTGGTGGTGAACCACAAATGCGAAGCCATAAGGCAAAGGCCGCTTAGCACCGCAAGGCAGTCATACGGCGGAAACGCTCAGATGGCAGTTCAGAGCCCCATGTGCTCTTTGCAAAATCCAGCATGGCACCGTTCCCATCGGCACATTGGCAATGTGTAGGCTGTGGTTTTTTGGCATCCGGCCGACTTTAGTGTACACTCGCCACACTGCTCTGTCGAAAAGCTGAATGAAGTAATAAACTTCCTTGGGGGAGATACTATGTCAATAGAAACGACCGCACGAGAATTTTTTGAGGCTTGCGAGACTGGTAAGGGTTGGGAAGGGTGCAAAGGCTATTGCCATGATGGCGCTACATTCTCGGCTCAGGCTGATGCGTTAGCTGACGTAACTACGCTGGAGGGTTATGCGGATTGGATGAAGGGTTTGTTGACACCCGTCCCAGATGGTCATTACGAGCTAAAGTCATTCTCGACTGATGCAGATCATGGCGTCGTCACTGCATTTGCCGTGTTTCACGGAACCCACTCAGTAGATGGGCCGGTGCCAGCAACTGGAAAAAAGGTTGCGGCCGATTACGTCTATGCGATGTCGTTCGACGGCGACAAAATTCGGCACATGACCAAGATATGGAATGACGTTCATTCGTTAAAGCAACTCGGCTGGGCATAACCGCTGTAGGATGATTTGTGCGTTAGTGGCCTGAATTGGCAGTGACCGCTTTGTTCGCGAAGTGGTCGTTCACTCCGACCACACTGACTGCAGTGCAGCTTACGGCGGCTTCGACCGCAACTGAGGCATTCGCCGGTTTTTCACGAACGTCCCCTGCTGGTAAAAGCAGGCGTTCGGGCTGGAAATTCCAAAATTTCGATTTTCAATGACCGCTTACCGGAACACAGCAGACACTCACCAAAATCCGGCGTAGTTCCGTTCAAAGCCCGAAGCGGTCATTCATATGCCGGCCAAATATTGGCCAGCTTCGCCGCTATTGATTCTCGTCCAGCCTTTCAATGTCTGGCAACTTCCACCCGCTATCGTACGCCAAGAAACAAATACCGCGATAGCTGCATTAACTAAGGCGATGATACTAATCCTATCCAAGAGTCGGCTTTCCGGTTTACCTGTCTTTAGATTGCAAATGTCAGTTTGACTTTGTCTTGGTTAAGATCGAAAATCCTGGGTAGGGAGCGATTGACGGCTGATAGAATCTAAGACTATGCCTAGATTAGGACAGAGTGGTCTGCGTGTTCCTGCCACGTTCTGCCGGTCGGCATGTTTTTCGCCACTTAAAGAAATACGTTGGCGCGGCATTTTGGCCTTGTTTCGCAGGGATGTTGACTGCTAAACGCGTCGACGGAGATGTGGCCGAGTGGTCGAAGGCGCTCCCCTGCTAAGGGAGTAGGCCCGGAAGGGTCTCGAGGGTTCGAATCCCTTCGTCTCCGCCACTAATTTTATTTAAGCTATTGTTTTAATACAGTAATTTTGAATAATTTATTTTATAATCCCCCAAAGAATCCCCCACTTCATATTTATCGGGTTAGGGTGAATTTTTCTGGCAAGCTTACACTTGAAGTCCTTGGCGATGACAACGATGGGCTGATACCTGCATGATCGTCGATGCGGGAAGCCTATCAATGAATCCAATTGAGGGGTGGAAACTGATGGGATGGGTGCACTATTCTAATTAGCTTTCATGGATTCATACGTTCCGAGAGTTTGAATCCTTGTCGCTCCTAAACGAACAATTGGGGCGACGCAAAATCGTGTCAGGTCAACTCCCATCAACCAATGGCAAGATCCGGAAATGGTGCGGCGAGTGTGCATTCATCAGCAAGCGCGTTCAGGTCGCGACGCAGCGCCGGTTTGAGCTGTAGACCGTTCTTGCGCCGAGCTTCGGCCGCGGACGACTTCCCGTCCCCCGGCAGGCGTACTGGATCATGCCCGGGCAGCGGCTCAGAGGCACGCATTTCATCAAAGATGCGGGACGCTTCTTTGCCAAATCCTTCGCCAATGCCAAACGCAGCGGGGTCGAGTGCCATAACGAATTGCCCGGTATTTGTGGCGGATGTCGTGTCATTTGTGAAATCGACCACATCTGATCCAAAAGCGGCGCCATTCAGAACCCCCGCCATCAACCCGATTGCGACGGACAAGCCGAACCCCTTCGGCCCGCCGATGGGCAATAGGAAACCTTCGGATTTACGCGCGGGATCTGTCAACGGCGCGCCATCGCGCCCCACCATCCATCCCTCTGGCATCTGTTTGCCTTGCTGGAGCAAGGTCTTGATCTTGCCCATCGCGGCCACCGTGGTAGCCATGTCGAACACAAATGGATCGGCCTCGTTGGATGGGGCGGAAAAGGCAATCGGGTTGGTTCCCAGCAACAAATCAGTTCCGCCATAGGGCGGCACGTGATTGGCGCTGCCCACGGCGGCAGCTATGCCAATCAACCCGGCTTCGGCCTGCGGACGCACATAAAGTGCGAGCGGCCCTGCGTGGTTGCCCCGTCGTACACCTACCCAACCGATGCCAGCGGTACGCGCCTTTTCCATGGCCAGATCACGGGCTGTGGCCATGGCGAGATGACCCAGACCGTTGTCGCCATCAATGACTGCAGTCGCGACGGTTTCGTGAGCGATCCTGACTTCGGGGGTGGGATTGCATCCGCCCCCGGCCAAGCGCGCGAGGTATTGCCGCAAGCGAAAAACGCCGTGCGTGTCATAGCCGAAGATATCGGCCTCGACCATGAGGGTTGCGACTTTGGTCGCGTCCACTTCTGGCACTCCCCGAGATCCAAGCGCCTGTGTCACGAATGAGCGCAGCGCATCTGCGGAAATGTTGTTTTCGTCACCCATCGGTAACGCCCACCCGTTCTTTGTGCCAGAATACAACCTTGCGCTGGGTGAGTGTCACCAGAGCATATAGCGCGAGACCTACAAGGCTGAGGTACAGGATCAACGAAAACACCCGCGGCGTGTTAAGTTGTGAAGCCGCCACCCGGATCTGCTCACCAAAGCCGCGTCCACCACCGAGAAATTCGCCTGTGATCGCTCCAGCCATCACGCCGACGGCGCCGATCTTGAGACCGGTGAAGATCTGCGGCAACCCGGTCGGCAGCTTCATCTTGATTAGCGTCTGCATTCGGCTTGCACCCATCGTCTTGAACAGCATTCGCGCATTTTCATCGGCGGCATGCAGTCCGGCAGCGGTGCCGACGACGATCGGAAATGTCGCAATGAACGCGGCAAGCGCCACTTTGGATTCAATGCCAAATCCTAGCCAGGCGACAAAAAGCGGCGCAAAAGCCACCTTTGGCATCGTATCGATGGCCACTAGGTAAGGCATGACCGCCTTCTCACCGAACGCCGTTTCGCCCACCAGAACGCCAAGCGAGAAGCCCATCGTGATCGCTAGCGCAAAGCCGTAAATAACCTCCAGAATGGTGATCCAGAGCGCTTCCAGCAAGTAACCGCCGGTGAGCAGGTTCTTACCAACGAAAATCATGTCCTCAAGGGTTTCCCAAGGAGTGGGTAAGATGATCGGAGAGACCATTCCTAGGCCAGTCACAAGTTGCCAAATCCCGATGAAGATCGCAAAAACGAACGTCATCGCCACGCCCCGAGGGATCGAGTCGATCAGGGAGATTTCCTCAACCCAAATTGTGTCTTCTGCCGTGTCCTTGGGCAGGTCTGTTCGAGCATCGCTCACATGTCTTCTCCCTTATCCAAAAGGCCCCGGATATGATCGACGATTGCTCCGAATTTCGGCGTCGTCATCATGTCAAGCGTACGGGGTCGCGGCAGGTCGACTTCTATGATCTCGGCCACCCGGCCGGGACGTGGTTTCATTACGTAGATATCATCGGATAGGATCACTGCTTCCTGAATCGAGTGGGTGACCAGAAACGCGGTTGCATCCTGTTCACGGCAGATCCGTTGTAGTTCCATATTCATCATGTCCCGTGACAACTCGTCCAGTGCACTGAAGGGTTCATCCAGTAGCAGAACCGCAGGTTCGGTGATTAGCATCCTGCAGATCGACGCGCGTTGCGCCATGCCCCCCGAGAGCTCATTGGGATATACGTTCTCGAAACCTTTTAAGCCGACGACATCAAGTAAGTCATGGGCTTTGTCGAAAGCTTTCTTAGCCGCAGCTTTTCCATCGCGGATCTCGATGGGAAGAACGATGTTTTCCACCGCTGTTTTCCACGGAAACAGTGTCGCCTGCTGGAACATCATACCAATGTCCCGGCGCGCTCCTTTGACTGGTTGGTCTTGCAATATGACACGGCCCTTGGTCGGCGGGATGAGCCCCGCCATGATCTTGAGCAGCGTCGATTTCCCGCAACCACTCGATCCGATGACGGACGAAAAACTGCCTTTGCTGAGGGTCAGGCTAACGTCTTGAAGCGCCACGACGCGGTTGCGCGCGTAGGTTTTGCTGACATTAGTTAACTCGTAAACCGGCGCGCCCGAGGACGCGCCGGTTGTGACAGAGGCTAGCCCTGTGTTCATCCGCCGATAGCCGAGTTGCCGATAGCCGCGAACTCATTGGTCCATGCGACACTCAGATCGTCGAGCGGGCCTGAAATTTCACCTCCTGCGACGAGCGCGTCTTCCCACTCTTGCCAAACCTCAGCCGGGTACCAGCCCAGGCCGTTGGCCATATCGGTTGGAATGGTTTTGGAGCGCACCGCATCAAAGAGTGCGGATTGGAATTCCTTATCCTCACCTTCCTGCGGGTTTCCGGTTGCCAAGTGAGCTAGAACTGTTTCGCGGTTGGCATCGTCGAGTGCGAATGCGTGACCGCGCGCAAATGCCCGACTCCAACCTTCCACCAGTGCGCGGTCATCGCGAATGGTGTCGCCCATAGTTGCAATGCCATTGCCGAAGAACCGCCCAAACTCGGCAGGCGTAATATCACGCACCGCCATGCCGCGCTGGTTCAAGATCGCAGTATCAGCGGTCGAGGCGGAATAGGCGTCGATTTCGCCATTGAGGAAGGCTGCAGTTGCAGGACCGCCGTCGCCAACCGTCAGGAACTCAAAGTCCTCTCCGGCGATCATGCCGGCACTGGACATCACGTTGCGGGCAAAGCCCACTTCGGCTCCATCTGCCGTACCCGTGCCAATCACCTTACCGCGCAGCCCTTCGATATCCTGAATGTCGGAACCTTCCTGCACCGCGACGCCAAAGTTACTGCGGGCCGCAACATTGTAGATATGGACGGCGTCCACACCACGCGAGCGCGCAGCGATCAGTGGGCCTGGACCGGGCCGCCCGAACTGGGCCTGACCTGCTGACAGTGCCTGAAGCACAGCGCCAGACCCGTTGATGGCCTCAACTGTGACGTTCAGACCTTCTTCCTCGAAATATCCCTCGCCAATGGCGACGAAGACAGGAAACGAATTGATCGCCGAAGGGCTTGGTTGCACGAATGTGATATCGCGCAGCGCTTGAGCGAAGGCAGTTGTGCCGAGCAAACCTGTCGCCGGAATTGCCGAGAGCATCGATTTTGTGAATGTTCTTCTGTTCATCATGGTATTTCTCCTCCCTGGAGTATGTTCGCCCGTCCGCCGCACGCAGCAGCGAAAGCGGGCATTTAGACAGCGCGCACTGTGTTTGTGAGCGTGCCGATTTCCGAAACATTGCAAACCACCGTGTCTCCGGACTTGAGGAAAACCGGAGGTTCCATGGCGTAGCCGACACCGGAGGGCGTTCCCGTCGCGATGATGTCACCCGCTTCAAGTGTCAGACCTTCCGATAATGAGGCGATCAGAGTAGGGATGTCAAAAATCATATCCGACGTGTTGCCGTCCTGACGTTTCTCACCATTTACGGTCAACCCGATAGACAAATTGTGGGGATTGCTGATCGCATCTGCCGTGACGATCCATGGACCGAGCGGGCAAGACCCATCTAATCCCTTGCCCTTGAAATATTGGCCACCATGGCGACGTTGAACGTCGCGGGCGGTGATATCATTCAGGATCGTGTAGCCGAAAATATGTTTGTACGCATCCGCCTTAGCGATATTCCGTCCCGGATTACCTATCACGACCGCCAGTTCGACTTCGTAATCAACTGCCTCCGAGATTGTGGGGAAGATCAACACATCGCCTCCAGGCGGTACGATCGAGGTAGGCGGCTTGGTGAAGAATACTGGGTGCTCCGTTACTCCGATTTTGACGTTTTGCGCTTTTTCGCCCTCGGCGATATGTTCGGCATAGTTGCGCCCGACGCAGAATACGTTTTTCTTCGGCACCGGGATTGGCGCTTGCAGATCAGCATCACTTCTGACGTGCACGCATTCGGTCAGTTCACTCGCTTCTGCTCTGACCACCAATGCTTGAAGCGCCTGCAGAGCGAGTTCCCCGCCTGCGATGATATCTTGCATTGAGCCGGATTTGAGGCCCTCGGCCCCCGGATCTGAAGAAGCCGTTGCTGCCGCAGCAATGTTCAGCATTGCTGCGGTTTTTAGCACAACGACAGTTGTGGACTCGCCATCCACAGAAACAGTGGCCAGTTTCAAACGGTAGTCCTCCCTTTGAGCAAAACAGTGCTTTGCAGTAATGGTCGCCAAATATTTATTTCCTTGCGCAATATTATTACTCGCCGTAGCGTCAATTCAATCAACCAATAGTGGGATTGGGTGGAATCGTGCCAACATCACAAGACCTGGCTCAACAGTTGAGGGACTTGTTCGACACGTCGGGTTACCGACACAACGATCGTGTACCTCCCGAGCGACAATTGTGCAAAATGCTCGGCACGACCCGAAACAAACTGCGCGGTGCCCTGGCGGAACTCGAAGCGCAAGGGCGCATTTGGCGGCATGTCGGCCGGGGCACCTTCGTTGGATCCCGACCAGTGTTGAATTTGGCGGACGTCACCTATCTACGGGATCAGATCAAGCCGGAGCAGGTGGTGGCAGTTCGCTTTGCCATCGAACCGGAATTGTGCCGTTTGGCCGCGAACCACGCAAATCGGTCGGATCGTGAGCAATTGAAGCTGTGCGCCGCGCGTTGTCGGGCGGCCGAGGACTGGCGCACATACGAAGCATGGGACAACAATCTACACCATGCGATTGCCCGTGCCACGCACAACCAGTTGTTTCAATACTTCTTCGAGACTCTCAACTCCGTCCGTCGCTCCATAGTCTGGGGTCAGCCACGCGCGACCCTCAAGCCTGCGGAAGGGTATTCCAGCTTTGCCGAACATGATGCTGTTGTCACTGCCATCGTCTCCGGCGACGACGATCTGGCTGCGCGCATGATGTCCCAACACCTTGAATCCGTGTATTCCCGCGTGATGCCCGAAAGTATTCCTGCAGGCGTTCAAATCTCCAACCTTCGATCCAACCAATTTTCAAAATGGTTGGTTTAATTCCCGCTCAATGCAGAAGAAAAACAAGGCTCAACTCTGGCGTTAGTCCCAATTGGTTTTTCGTGGTGGCAATTTGCAACGCGTCAACCAGCTTGTTTGAAACGCCTCTGGAAACCAAACGCGCCTACAGTCGGGTGCAAAATGAGGAAGCACATGTCGAACCACGTCATCCCCGCCCCCGAAATACATGCTATCCCGACCACGGCAGGTGGAACTTTCCCCGTCAGGCGGGTCTATTGCATCGGCCGCAATTTCGCCGCGCATGCAGTCGAAATGGGGCATGATCCGAACCGCGAGCCGCCCTTCTTCTTTCAAAAGAACCCCAACAACCTCGATGCTTCGGGCGAATTCCCTTATCCGCCGCACAGCGCGGACGTGCATCACGAGATCGAGTTGCTGGTTGGTCTGAAATCCGGCGGCACCAATATCCCGCTCGAGAGCGCCCTCGACCACGTCTGGGGCTATGGCGTATCGCTGGACATGACACGTCGCGATTTGCAGGGAGAAGCCAAGAAAATGGGTCGGCCTTGGGAAATCGGCAAAGCCTTTGAGCGCTCCGGGCCGGTAGGCCCATTGAAGCCGGTCTCAGAGGTCGGCCACCCGGATCAGGGCAGCGTTGTGCTGAAGGTCAACGGCGACACGAGGCAAGAGGGTGACCTGAACCAGATGATCTGGAAGGTGCCTGAGATGATCGCCTACTTGTCGGAGTACTTTGAGCTTCAGGCCGGAGATGTGATCATGGCAGGGACGCCAGCGGGTGTGAATGCCATCGAGCGGGGAGACGTGATGGAAGCGGCAATCGAGGGCGTAGGGACGCTGACGGTTAAAGTCGTGTGATCCAGTTGCGACGACAGGTGGCCGGAGTGGCTTAGAGAATTCCGTTCCGGTTGCCATGGCAATGATCTCACCCACCCGAAAACGGGTTTTTGCGCTTAAGTAACATGTGATCGATGCGAAGTAGTCGGCCTGCATCGACGCTTTGCGCGGCTTAGACTTTCCCCGAGCGCAAAGCAGATTGCCAGCACTTCCAATAGCGGCCAACCGAGGTACGGAGGTACCGGAAACTCTCAATCTGTAGTTGCTCCGCCCGACTGAAGCCAACGTAAGACCGACAGGCGTTTAGAGTTCATGTGATCCATCAGAGTTCGCGCCAAGTTAGGACCATCACGTGCGGCAAGAAATTCCAAGATACGCTCGTGTTCATGCACAGCTTCTTGCCACCGTCCTTGCGTCATATTGGCCAGATATCGGGCCCGCTGCATGCGCAGTGACAGGGCCTGACAGGACGTCGCTAACGTCCCGTTCCGTGCGGCAAGCAGAATGGCTCGATGAATTTTCTGGTTGATGCTGAAGTAAGCGCCCAGATCACGGACTTTGTAGCTTTGCATCATCTGTTCGTGCAAATCGCTGATCGCGGCAATTTCGTCATCGCTGATATGCTTGCAAGCCAGTTCGCCCGACAGGGCCTCCAATGCGCCCAGAACTGGAAAGACCTCTTCAACTTCCTCAATCGTGACTCGGGTCACCCAGGCGCCACGATTTGGCTCAAGCCGGACCAGGCCGTCTGATGCAAGCACCTTGAGTGCCTCACGCAGCGGCGTGCGTGAGACCCCAAATTGGTCACACAGCAGTTTTTCCGGTACCTTGGAGCCGGGTTCCAGTTCCGCATTGATAATCAATGTCTGAAGCCGGTCCACCAGCTCGTGGTGTAACGATTTGCGGGTGATTGCATGAGGATTTGGTGCTTGCATCATTGGGAATGTAATCTCATTTTTTCAGGGCCATTTCGAGCAGTCGCGCCATGTGGATAGGTTTGCGCGCGGTCATGTCCGCTACTTGGTGCCGACAGGATGTGCCATCTGCCACGATTAATGTTTCTGTGTCGGCATTTCTGATCGCTGGGGCCAGATCCAACTCTGCCATCGCGCGGGATGTTTCGTGGGTCTCGGCACTATACCCAAATGCACCTGCCATGCCACAGCAGCTAGTTTCAACGAATTCGACCTGTGTACCAGGCAACAAGGATAGGGTTTTCTCAATGCTGGACATGACGCCCATCGCCTTTTGATGGCAGTGCCCATGCAACAGGACCTTTGGGGCAGGGGAAGTCAGTGGCAGTTGAAAGTCCGGGTTGCCTTCCTGATCGGCGATGTATTCTTCCAGCATGCGTGCCTTGGTGGCAAGCTGTGCGGTGTCTTCACCGGGTAAAAGTGCCGGGATTTCATCGCGCAGAGTCAGCAGGCAACTGGGTTCCAACCCAATGATGGGCAGCCCCTGTCTTGCGAAGGGTAACAGGGCGTCAACCATTCGCTGCGCTTCCACCTTTGCCTCATCTAACAAACCGACAGACAGAAACGTACGTCCACAGCATAGCGGGCGTTCACCCTTTGGGGCTTGGGCCAGATGCACCGGCACATCTGACGCTGCCAGCACTTTGAGCGCGGCGCGCAGGTTTTCAGGTTCAAAGTAGCGGTTGAAGCAATCAGCGAAGGCGACTGCTTTGGGGTTGTCTTGGCAGGGCGCTTCGTTGTCTTTAAACGGGTGCTTGTGCCATGTCGGCAGCATGCGCGTCGCGGTGAAGCCAGTCAGCCGTTCGGTCAGCTTTGCCAGTCCCGGAACCGTGTTGCGCAGGTTTGCCAGAAAGGTGAAGCGCGCTGCCCAAGGGGCATAGCGCGGCAGGAAAGCGGTCAGACGGTCATGCAGGCGCAGCCCGGTTTTGCGCATGCGGGCAGCTTGTACTTCGATCTTCATTCGCGCCATGTCCACGCCCGTGGGACATTCGCGTTTGCAACCTTTGCAAGACACACACAGTTTCATCGTGTCAGCCATCTGATCAGAGGTCAGCGCTTCCGGCCCCAATTGACCCGAAATCGCCAGCCGCAGCGTATTCGCCCGGCCGCGCGTGAGGTCCTGTTCCTTGCGAGTCACCCGGAAGGAGGGGCACATGACCCCGCCCTTGAGCTTGCGACAGGCCCCATTGTTGTTGCACATCTCAACTGCGCCTTGAAAACCACCTGCGCTGCCGGTCCAGTCGGACCAGTCAAGCCCGGTCCGAAACTCTGCCACTTCGTAGTCGGGGCTATAGCGGAAAAGACGACGGTCATCCATCTTGGGTGCATCGACAATCTTGCCGGGGTTGAACAGGCCGTTAGGATCAAACCGCTTTTTGACTTCGCCGAAGCTCGCAACCATGCGGGCCCCAAACATCTTTTCATGGAATTGGGAGCGGACAAGCCCGTCACCGTGTTCGCCCGAATGGGAGCCCTTGTACCGTGCCACCAGATCAAAGCATTCCTCGGCAATCGCACGCATGGTCTTGACATCCTGATCCAGCTTGAGGTTCAGGATCGGACGCACATGTAAGCACCCGACCGAGGCATGGGCATACCAAGTGCCTCGTGTGCCGTGACGCTCGAAAATCTCGGTCAGGCCAGCAGTATAGGCGGCAAGGTCGGGCAGTTCCACAGCGCAGTCTTCTACAAAGGACACTGGTTTACCGTCGCTTTTCATGGACATCATGATGTTCAGGCCTGAACTGCGCAAATCCGCAATACGCGCCTGCATTGACGGGTCTGACACCGGTGTCATGCCGCCCCAGTTCTTGCCGCTGCCGGACCATGAGAACCCAAGATCGCCCATCATCTCGTCAAGTTGACGCAGCTTTTGGGCATGCAGATCCTGGTCTTCTTCGGCAAATTCGACCAGCAGCAAGGCATCAGGTTTACCGGTCACAAACTCCTCAATGGTCTGGCGGAACATCGGGATATCACGTGCCAAAGCGATCATCGTGGCATCCACAAGCTCAACCCCCTGCGGGTTCAACTTGACCAGATGCTGTGTGGCATCCATTGCATGATGGAAGGTCGGGAAATGGCAGACGCCCAGCACCTTTTGCGAAAGGATCGGCCAAAGCTTCAGTTCAATCGCCGTCGAATAAGCAAGTGTTCCTTCAGAACCCACCAAAAGATGCGCAAGGTTGTTGGGGGTGTTCTTGGGTACTAGAGCGTCAATGTTATAGCCACCCACCCGGCGCATAACCTTGGGGAATCGGGCGTCAATTTCCGCCGATTCCCGCGTTCCCAACCTCAGAAGATCGTCGGTCAGCGCTTGCAATGGTGGCGAAGCGGCGGCCCCAACGGGACCGAAGTGATACTTGCTACCATCTGCCAGAAAGGCGTCAATCGATAGAACACTGTCTCGCATCATACCGTAGCGCAGGGATTTACCACCACAGGAGTTGTTGCCTGTCATCCCGCCGATAGTCGCGCGCGATGCGGTTGAGACATCGACGGGAAACCAAAGCCCGTGGGGTTTGAGCGCGCGGTTGAGTTCGTCCAGTACAATGCCGGGGCGCACAACACAGCGTTGTCCTTCGATATCCAATTCAAGAATATCGTTGAAATGCTGCGTGTTATCCAGCACCAGTGCTTCGTTCACGGTCTGCCCGCATTGTGACGTACCCCCGCCACGCGCCAGCATCGGCAGGCCCTGTTCGCCGGCGATGTCGATGGCGGCACGGATGTCATCTTCGGACTTCGGAGAAAGCACCCCCAGCGGCATCATCTGATAGAGGGAGGCATCCGTGGCATAGCGACCCCGCGAAAAACTGTCGAACATGAGGTCGCCCTGCACGCGGGTCTTAAGAGCGTCGAATAGGTCAGACATATGCGATCCAGCGTCCTTGCGGCGCAAACAATTCGGTTGACTTAATTATGAATTCAAAATTACGTTGCAGCAACCAAAAAGCGAATTTGGACGATCTACGCTGCCCTGCTGGTCCATTGCGCACCCAATTGTGAGACATTCCATCATGAGAAAAGCTGGCCGTCATTTCCTGCAAATCCCTGGCCCCAGCGCTGTGCCCGACCGCATCCTGAGCGCGATCGGGCAACAGACAATCGATCACCGGGGCCCGGATTTTGCGAAAGTTGGTATGAAGGCGCTGGACGGTATTAAGACGATTTTCAAGACCAAGGAAAACGTGTTCATCTATCCCGCCTCCGGCACCGGCGCTTGGGAAGCGGCATTGGTCAACACATTGTCCCCCGGAGATCGGGTGCTGATGTTTGAAACCGGGCACTTTTCAACCTTATGGAAGAAGCTGGCCGAAAAGCTGGGACTGAAGCCGGAGTTTATCGAAGGCGATTGGCGAAGTGGGGCGGACCCTGCCCAGATTGAGTCCCATCTCGCCGAAGACAAAGCCCATCAAATCAAAGCGGTCTGTGTGGTTCACAATGAGACGTCGACCGGTTCAGTTTCACCCATCGATGAGGTACGCAAGGCGATTGATCGGGCAGGGCACCCGGCTCTTTTGATGGTCGATACCATTTCTGGCCTTGCATCATTGGACTACCAGCACGATGAATGGGGCGTAGACGTCACTGTATCAGGCTCCCAAAAAGGGCTGATGTTGCCGCCGGGCCTGTCCTTTAATGCAGCCAGCGCCAAGGCAATGGCTGCACATAAATCCGCCACGCTGCAACGGTCCTACTGGGACTGGGCCGAAATGGTGGGGCCGAACAAGACCGGTTACTTCCCATATACGCCTGCGACCAACCTTCTGTACGGGTTAAACGAAGCCGTGGACATGCTGCACGAAGAGGGGCTGGAAAACGTATTTGCCCGCCACGCACGGCACGGTGCAGCAGCGCGGGCGGCCGTGCGCACATGGGGGCTTGAGGTGCTCTGTGCGACACAGGGCCAGGAAAGCGGCGTTCTGACGGCAGTGAAACTGCCCGAGGGGCACAGCGCGGATGCATTCCGCGCCACGACACTCAAAGAATACGATATATCTTTGGGCAATGGCCTTTCGAAAGTCGCTGATAAAGTCTTCCGCATCGGGCATCTGGGCGATTTTAATGATCTGATGCTCGTCGCGACGTTGGCCGGTGTCGAAATGGGCTTGAAACAGGCAAACATCCCGCATGAGACAGGCGGAGTTCAGGCGGCAATGGCATTGCTGAGCTAAAAAATGACCTCGAAAATGGGGCAATAATACTAGAAAAATCCAATCTCTGGGAGGAGAACGTCATGAAGATTATCGCAAAACTGCTTGCAGCGACGACAGCCGTCGGTATGGCGACCGGTGCTTACGCTGCGGATATGACTTTGAAATTTGGCCACGTGGGCAATCCGGGATCCCTGTTTGAGGCGTCGGTTGATAACTTTGCCGCCTGCGTGAACGGCGCCATGGGCGACGCAGTCGAGGTGCAGACCTTTGGATCGTCACAACTGGGCAAGGACAAAGAACTGCTGCAAAAGCTCAAGTTGGGACAGGTCGATTTCTCATTGCCGTCATCGGTGATGTCCTCGGTGGACGATACTTTTGGTATTTTTGAGATGCCCTACATCATCAAGGATCGTGACCACATGCGCCGCGTTCAAAACGCGATGATGGACAAGTTTCAGGCTGCGGCCAATGACAACGACTATCACATCGTCGGTTTGGCCGAGAACGGTTTTCGCAACATCACCAACAACACGCGCCCGATCAACGTGCCTGCCGACCTGGAGGGCATAAAACTGCGCACACCAAACGGTGTTTGGCGCTTGAAGATGTTCCAGGAGTATGGGGCCAACCCGACGCCTATGGCCTTCTCAGACGTCTTTACCGCGCTGCAAACGGGCGTGATCGACGGGCAGGAAAACCCTTATGCGCAGATCGCATCGGCCAAGTTCCAGGAAGTGCAAAAGTACCTGTCTGTGACCGGCCATGTCTATACGCCTGCGTATATCCTGATGTCGAAAAAGAAATTCGACGGGCTCGACGCCGAAATGCAGGCAGGCCTGACTGATTGTGCCAATCAGACGCAGGATTTTACCTACGAGAAAGCAGCGGAGCTGGAAGCAAGCCTTTTGAAAGTGATCGAGGATGCAGGTGTTGCAGTTAATACTGCCGATAAGGACGCTTTCATCGAAGCCTCCAAGCCGATCTACAAGCAGTTTGCGGATGAGGTCGAGGGCGGTCAAGATATGATCGACACCGTTCTTGGTCTTGGCAACGCTAGCTGACCGGATAGCAGGCGGCAGGTAAGTTTCCTGCTGCCTGACTCCAAAACCCACAACGGCACGCATCCGCGGTTCATGGGGCGTGTAATCCGGTATCCTACAGGTCTGACCCACATGGAACATGCTGCCTACCCGACCCTGTCCCGTATCAACCGGATGCTGAGCAAGGTGCTTGAATGGATCACGATCAGCCTGATGATATTGCTGACATTGATTGTGACCATGGCCGTGATTGCCCGCCTGCTGGGGCAAAGCTTTTCCTGGTATGATGAGGTCGCCGCCATCATGCTGGCCTGGATCACCTATTACGGATCAGCGTTGGCCGCCTTGCACCGTCGCCATATCGGCTTTGACTCAGTGTTGCTGGCCATGCCTCAAAAACTGCGTATCGCCGTATTGCTTTTAGGCGAGGCGATTGTGCTGATCTTCTTTTTCCTCATGGCACGTGCCGGTCTTCAAGTCCTTGAAGTCCTTGCGGGCGACACGTTGATTTCCCTGACATGGGTACCAATTCAGTTCACGCAATCCATCATACCGATTGGCGCGATCCTGTTCATGCTGTGTCAGATGCTCAGCTTGCCCGGATTTTTGAAGCTGACAGCTGCCGGTATTTCACTCGAACATGCGGAAATTGAAGAAGAAGTCGAAACCGAACTTGAAAAGAACAAGGATCGCGCCTGATGTTGATGGCCGCCATTTTCGTTGCGATGCTGATCATGATTTGCATAAACATGCCAATCGCTGTTGCATTGGCAATGTCTGGTGTTCTGGGCCTTCTGGTCACCGAAGGGCCGGATAGCCTCGTCACCATCGCATTGGATATGTACGACGGGTCGACCAAGTTTTCGCTGATCGCAATCCCCATGTTTGTACTTGCCGGAGCAATCATGAACGCGGGAGGGATTACCGACCGGCTGATCAACTTCGTGACCGCGATCATCGGGTTCATCCGGGGTGGGCTTGCCATGGTCAACATCGGGGTGTCGCTGTTTTTCGCCGAAATCTCCGGCTCAGCGGTCGCGGATGTAGCGGCGATGGGTTCCATTCTGATCCCGCAGATGAAAAAGCGCGGCTATTCCAAGGAATTCTCCGCTGCGGTGACGTCATCCTCCGCATCGCTTGCGATAATCATTCCGCCGTCGATTCCGATGATCCTCTACGCGGCCTCTGCAAATACGTCTGTCGAGCAATTGTTTGTCGCGGGTGTCGTTCCGGGGCTACTTGGGGCCGGAGGGCTCATGATGGTCGCTTATTTGTTTGCCAAACGTTACAATTTTCCCACCGAAGCGGCGTTCAACCTGCCACGCCTGCGTGAGACGTTCATGGATGCCTTGCCTGCGTTTACCTTGCCCGTGATCATTCTGGGCGGTATCTTTGGCGGCTATGTCACGGCGACCGAAGCGGCGGGCCTTGCGGTTCTGGCGGCAATTGTGGTCTCTACCTGGTATGGTAACCTTGATGTGCGGCACTTGCGCAGCGCAATGCTGGATGGCGGTATCCAGACAGCCGTGGTCATGCTTTTGGTGGCAGCATCGGTGCTGATGGGTGGTTTCCTGACCCGCGCGCAGATCCCGCAACAACTGGCCGAAGGCATCCTGTCTATCACCGATCAGCAATGGATGATCCTGCTGATCCTGAACTTCTTTTTCCTAATCGTGGGATTCTTTCTGCATTCCGCCGCCGCAATCATTCTGGTGATCCCGATTGTGATCCCGCTCATCACGGCGGCGGGCATTGATCCGGTGCACTTTGGTCTGGTGGTCACGCTGAACCTTGCCATCGGACAACAAACACCGCCTGTCGCTTCAGTGCTGATCACCGCCTGTTCGGTCGCGCGCGCCAACATATGGGAGGTTTCCAAGGTCAATATCTGGTTCGTTGGGGTACTCTTGGCAGTGCTTATGTTGTGCACTTACGTGCCGTCCGTACCGATGTTCCTAGTGGAGTACTTCTACCGATGAATGAGCAGACTCCCGAGATTGCCGATGAGGTCCGCAATGACATCCTGTGGATCACCTTCAACCGCCCTCAGGCGCGCAATGCGCTGACATTCGGGATGTATGAACGGCTGGCGCAATTGTGCAGAGACATGCCCAAGGACGGGACAGTGCGCGCCGTGGTGATCGCAGGGGCAGGGGGCAAGGCCTTTGCCGCTGGCACAGACATGACGCAATTTCGTGCCTTTGAAACATCACAGGACGCGCTGGACTATGAACATCAGATAGACGCAGTGTTTGAAGCTGTAGAACGCTGTCCGGTGCCTACTATTGCGGCGGTTCACGGGGCCTGTACGGGTGGAGGCGGATCAATTGCGGCGGCCTGTGATATCCGTATTGCCTCGGCCAGCCTGAAATTCGGTTTTCCGATTGCCCGCACGCTAGGTAATTGCCTTGCCGCCGGCAATCTGGCGCGGCTGTCCGAATTAATTGGGGCAGGCCGTGTACGCGAGATCATCTTTACAGCCCGTTTGATTGGTGCGGAGGAGGCATTGCAGATTGGTTTGATCAGCGAAGTGTTACCTGACGAAGATAGGTTATTGGCCCGTGCTGACGAACTCGCCGCAAGGGTAGCTGGGATGGCCCCCCTCACCCTACGTGCCACCAAAGAGGCGCAGCGTCGCAACCGTGCGGCGATGAAAGTGGAAGACGCCGATCTTATCACATCTTGCTACATGAGCGACGATTTCCGCATCGGAATGGAGGCATTCCTGGGCAAAACCAAACCCGTTTGGACAGGCAAATGACCGACAGGACAGGGCCGCTCAAAGGCATGCGTGTTATTGAACTTGCACATATCATGGCCGGGCCTGTTTGTGGCTTGATGCTGGCTGATATGGGGGCTGACGTCATTAAGGTGGAAAAGCCGACAGGCGATGACAGCCGCCGCTTTTTGCCACCCGAGATCGAGGGCGAATCCGCCGCATACATGATGATGAACAGAAACAAGCGTGGTATCTCCTTAAACCTCAAAAACGCAACGGCCGTCGACATCCTGCGCAAACTGCTGGCCGAGGCGGATGTGGTGATCGAGAATTACCGCAAAGGCACGATGGGAAAATTGGGCTTGTCCTACGAAGAATTGGCCAAAGCCAATCCCCGCCTTATCTATTGCGAAATTTCGGGCTTCGGTCGCACGGGCCCTTATGCCGACCGCGGTGGGTTCGACCTGATTGCGCAGGGCATGTCAGGCTTGATGTCGATTACAGGAGAGGGGCCGGGACGCCCTCCGGTCAAAGTGGCCGCTCCCATATCCGATATCAACGCCGGAATCATCGGGGCCATGGGCATATCTGCGGCTTATGCCAATATGTTGCAGACCGGGCTAGGGCAAAAGGTGGATACGTCCCTGTTTGAGGCAGCCATTACACAGACCTACTGGCAATCCGCGATTGCCTTCGCCACTGGAGAGAAACCGGAACCGCTTGGCTCTGCCCATCCGATAAATGCTCCGTATCAGGCATTTCAGACCAGCGATGGCTGGATCAATGTAGGTGCTGCGAATCAAAGCAACTGGTTGCGGTTTCTTGACGTCATCGCAGCCCCCGAACTGAACAAAGATCATCGGTTCGCCTCCAACGCGCAGCGTGCGCGCAATTTGCCGGCACTGATCGAGATACTGAACACCTATCTGGTGCGGGACACGACGCAGAATTGGCTGATGCGCATGGAAGCCGCGCATCTGCCCGCCGGGCCGGTCAATGATATTTTGCAAATGCATGCCGATCCGCAGGCGCTGGCTCGCGACATGATTGTCGAGGTGGATCATGCGGTCGCGGGTAAAGTCAAATCAATCGGACATCCGGTAAAGTTCAGCCGTACACCTGCGCAGGTTGCCGATGCCGCCCCAATTCTGGGCCAACACACCCGCGAGGTACTGGGCGAAATGGGTTATGACCCAGCGCAGATTGAGGTGCTCATTCAATCACAGGCAGCTATCGCCTCGTGACTCGACCAATCAAAAGGATCAGCCAATGCCTCTGACTCTCGAGCAAGCCCAAAGCATCATCAGCGATTGCCTAAGCTGGCGTAAGGACAAGAAATTGAAGCCCTTGACGATTGCCGTAATGGACGCAGGCGGTTGCCTGTTGGCGCTGGCCCGTGAGGATGGCACCAGCGCGCTGAGACCAGAAATTGCCCAGGGCAAGGCCCGGGGCGCGGTCCTGATGGGGTTGGGATCACGTGCTTTGTATGAAAGAGCAAAGGTTGAACCGTTTTTCATCCAGGCAATGAATGCCTTGTCAGATGGCTCGCTTGTCCCGGTGGCTGGTGGTGTTCTGATTAAACAGGATGGCGCCATTATAGGCGCAGTTGGCATCACCGGTGATATCTCCGATAACGATGAGGCCTGTGCGATTTCAGCAATCAAAAAGGCAGGTTTTGTGGCGGATGGTGGATAGCAAACAGCGGTAACACTACCTGCTGAGTAAATTTCTCTCTCAGATCAGTTGATCAGCCGAGGTTTTTCGACATTTGCGAAGAGCATTAACGAGGGTGACCAGGTTAGGTGCGATAGGGGTGATGACCGAGGTGGTCGCGCGATGTTGTACCAACGGAACTTAGAAAAAGAAGCTAGCTTGAGCACGGCAATCTAGTTTCGTAGCTTCGCCTGATGGCAAAACGCTCTCCTTTTTGCTACTTCAAAACGAGCTCCATTATTACACGCCTTGAAGATTTAGGCTAAGTTAGCATTTCTGCGCGCCACGGTCAGTGATTCTGGATCAGTTCTTACAACGTCCTGTCGCGACCAAGCTGTGTTGCAGGCAAGCGCTTGGCCGCGATCAAACGCCGGGCGGTTTTAGGGCAGACGTGGACAGGTTTGCGACTTCCTTAACGCTGAGATAGGTCGCGTTTAACGGAAATTGCAGGTCAGTCATGGTTTAACTCCCGGGTTATTGAGATGCGTTGCTTCGCAAAATCTACATGTGCCGCCTCACGGGCCATCAGGCCGACGACCACGGTCTGTTGTAATGAATATGGCAAATGAGTTCATCACACCTGGGGCTGTCTTGGCAGCCGTCGTTCTTATTGGTCGCGCTAGACGATCACTGGACGGACAAGCAGCCGTATGCCGTCAATCTTCAATCTTTGGGCAGGTATTGATCGAGCAAAGCGTCCACAAGACCTTCCTGAAGTAGATAGCCAGCCTCGTGATCCACGCGCAGGATGTCTTCGAGTATGATGAACTGTTCCATGCCCGTGGTCATGGACAACCGCTTTGTCAGGTCTTCGTATTCCCCATGCTTCATAGATGAGCGGACGGGTTCGAGCGCTTCGCTAAACGCGGTCACTCTTCTGGCGCCACGCATTTTGACTGTCCCTTCTTGCAATGAGGCCTTCAAGGACTCGGCCAGGAACTGGCGAAAGTAGGCTTCGTGATCTCGCGAAAATTCCAGGTAGTAACGCGCAACAGCATGTACGCGACCTCGAACATCATCGAGACCCTCCAGTAACACAGACGTTGGCTTCACTTCGATGTCCAAGGTCGCATCCAGGGCCAACACACTTGGATCAGAGAAGTATCGATAGACCGTTGCGCGGCTGGTTTTCGCGCGTTCCGCGACTTTCGCCAGGGTGAGCTCATTCCCCTCGGACATTAGCTCGCGCGTTGCCTCGAGCAGTGCTTCTCTTGTCCTGTTCTTCTGGTTAGTTCGAGGTGCCAATGCTTCTCTTTCGTAATGATACACTTGTCTCATGAGTAGATATGTGTATCATAATGGTACATCAACTGAAGTAAAGGGAGTCGTTAAGATGACGCTGTCTCGTCCTCGTATATATCACCTTCTTGGCAATCTTCTGACATTCCACGCGTTTCCAGACGAAACTGGAGATCGATACACAATTGTCGAGATCAAGACGGCGCCAGGAGCAGGCGCTCCACCCAATCACCACGCCGGCGAAGACGAAAGCTTCCTTGTGCTTGAAGGAGAGTTTGAGTTTTTTGTGGATGGTGAGACCATGAAAGTGGGCGGTGGCGACTTTGTTAAAATACCGGAGGGTACAGTTCACGCATTTACATGCATTGGACAAAGACCGGGCCGCTTGTTGTGCGTTAATTCTCCTGGCGCTATGCACGACGCGTTCTTCACTCAGGCAGGTGAAGCAATGTCAGACGGAACGACAGACGTTCCATTGTCTGACGGGCCACCGGACATTCCAGCGATCATGGCAGTCGCCGACAAAGTCGGAATGACTATCTTGGCTCCAGCGGAATCTCCCGCTTAACGACAAGGTCATACTGCTGCCAATGCGATGATGATGCGATCAGTTGCAAGTTCAGTGATCAAGAGGTGGGGCCTGCACCTGATGCGTCTAAAAGGCCGACGTCTCGCTGTTGTCGCTATCGCTTGAAAGCTTGCCATCGTCATGCATCGCATGTGGGCTGACAATACCGAGTTCCGTAAAAGTCAAATGGAGGGCAATGCATGATCTAACAGCCTTTCCAATAAGCATTAACGGAATCGTCCCTCACCGGGCGAGATCTGTAGATGACGCTAAAAATGCTCGCTGCGGTCCAATTGAACCGGGCCACCAATAACTGGGAAGAGAAGTGTGACCCGGTTGAGAGACATCGAGCACAACAAGAGGGGAATAAAACAATGAAATGAATTTGACCCAAACGCCCGATTAGAGAAGTGGCATATCGCTGCGCTTGTACCAAGTACGGCTTTTGTCAGATCGCGAACATCCAACGATGTCGAGACAAAATACACCCAATAGTGTTCAGCGGTTAAGATTAGCCACTAGCTGGTGAAATTTCTCTCCCTGAACAGCGACGTGACTTCGTAGGGCCGCTGCCGCTTTCTCTGCGTCTCCGTCTTTCAGGGCCATCAAAATCTGTGAGTGCTCATTCAAGGATTGAGTTAACCTGCCCCGAAATTGAAGTTGAGTTCTGCGATATGCTTTAAGACGATTTTGAATCTGGAGGGTTTGCTTTTCTAAGAAACTATTGGCCGCACCTCGATAGATAATTTGGTGAAATGTCTCATTCTCGGCATAGTAGCTATCATAGTCCGTTTCCTCGACCGCTTGTCGGCATCGGTCATTCGCTGCCTCCAATTTTGCCAGCTCAAGATCGGTCATACGGGTCGCAGCCAAGCGACCACAAATGCTTTCCATCTCGGCCATTGTCTCAAACATTTCCATCAATTCAATGGGCCCGGGTTGCCTGATAAAAACACCGCGTCGGGGGATTTGTTCCGCTAATCCTGACGCCACCAAAACTTGCAACGCCTCGCGGATGGGGGTGCGGGATACATCAAACTGCTCGGCAAGTTTGAGTTCGTCCAGCCGCTCACCGTCCTGAAATTCACCAGCGAAAACGTGTTGCTCTAGCGTATCAGCGATTTTGTTTGCGCGCTTAATGTCCATCGAGAGACTTTATCATCATCAGTTTAAAAAATGCAATCGGTGATTTATTGTATACAATAATGTTGACTTGTTATGCGAACCGTGGAAGCTTTTAAATCATTGTGTCAGCTTATGAAGTTGACTCACACCTAGGGAGGAAACTATGAAATTCGCAAAATTCACGGCCACAGCAATGGCGGCATGCCTTGCAATTGGATCGGCAGCGAGCGCAGAGACACTGCGTTTGTCGCACCAATGGTCGAACAAAGACGTGCGCCATCAGGTCGCTCAGATGGTCGCTGATAACGTCGCCGCTGCAGGTGTCGATCTTGAAATACAGATTTTTGGATCAAAGTCGCTATTCAAGCCGCGCGAACAATATCGCCCGCTCAGCCGTGGCCAGTTGGACATGACCGTTTTTCCCCTTAGCTATGCAGGTGGTCAACAACCCGCGTATAATCTCACGCTAATGCCGGGTATGGTCAAAAACCACGATCACGCCGCCCGTCTGAGCGCGTCGCCCTTCATGGCAGCCCTCGAAGAAAAGATGGCAGATGATGACGTGATGGTTCTGGTCCATGGCTATTTGGCCGGTGGTTTTGTCGGCAAAGACAAGTGCATTACAAAGCCAGAAGATGTGAAAGGGTTGCAGACCCGTGCGGCCGGTAAGGCGTTTGAACAAATGCTTGCGGGTGCAGGAGCGTCGATCACGGGCATGGCGTCATCTGAGATTTACAACGCGATGCAAACCGGCGTTCTGAACGCGGCTAACACGTCGTCTTCGTCTTTCGTCTCTTACAGGATTTATGAGCAAGTCAGCTGCTACACACCTGCGGGCGATGTCGCACTTTGGTTTATGTATCAGCCGCTTTTGATGAATAAATCGAGATTTGATGGCTTGAATGCCGATCAGCAGAAAGCCTTGATGGAGGCGTCTGCAAAGGCGCAAGCGTTCTATTTGGAAGAGGCAAAGAAGCAGGATGCAGCGTCCGAGCAAGTGTTCCGGGATGCCGGCGTCGAAATCGCTCACATGTCGGCTGATGACTTTGAGGCATGGCGCGCATTGGCCCAAGAAACCTCTTACGCCAACTTCGTGTCTGAAGTTGAAGGCGGTCAAGAGCTGCTGGATAAGGCGCTGGCTGTCCAATAAACTTTGCTGTGAAGGGCTGCGCAAAATTGCGGCCCTTGTCCACCACCAAATCTATCCAAGGACATCGCTATGGCGCGCCAAAGTTCTGTCGCGGTTGCAAAAACCGGGAATAACCCGTTTTTGAATCTCGTGGCTGCACTCTCTACACTTGCGGGCTGGTGCTCGGCTGCGATGATTGTGGCGGCAATCGCAATCACATGTCAAATGATCTTCGTCCGCTTTGTGCTGAACGCGTCGACGGTGTGGCAAACTGAGGCGGTCATTTACCTCGCCATTGGTGCCACATTGATTGGTCTGCCTTATGTGCAGCGCCTGCGTGGTCACGTGAATGTGGACCTGATCCCACTGGCTCTAAGGCCGAGAGCACGCTTCGTCCTCGCGATGTTCACGTTGTCCTTGTCGATTGCCATGGTCGCCATCATGCTGTGGTACAGCTATGAATTCTGGCACCTCACGTGGGAGCGTAACTGGAAGTCCGACACCGTATGGGGCGTCCGACTGTGGATACCTTATTTGGCTTTGCCCGTCGGCTTTGCGCTGTTTTTGTTGCAACTCATCGCAGACTTGGTCGCGGTCCTTCTAAAAATAGAAAAGCCTTTCGGTTTGGAGGACGCATAATGGATCCGCTCTCCCTTGGCGCGGTTGTCGCAGTCTGTACTATTCTGGTTTTGTTCTCGGGTGTCTCTGTCGCGATTGGGCTTTTGATTGTCTCAACCGGTTTCATCATGATCTTTGACGGGATGCGGTCGCTGGAACTGTTGCCGGAAATCTTGTTTGGCAAGCTCGACAATTTCGCTCTGTTATCGATCCCGATGTTCATCATCATGGGCGCGTCAATTGCCTCCACCCGCGCAGGCGCTGACCTTTACGAGGCATTGGAGCGGTGGCTGACCCGCGTGCCCGGTGGTCTTGTGATATCCAATCTCGGTGCCTGCGCGCTGTTTGCGGCGATGTCAGGGTCCAGCCCTGCGACCTGTGCCGCCATCGGCAAAATGGGCATCCCCGAAATGCGCAAACGTGGCTACCCTGATGGTGTTGCGGCGGGATCTATCGCGGCGGGCGGCACACTTGGTATTCTTATCCCACCGTCCGTGACGATGATCGTCTACGGTATCGCGACTGAGCAATCAATTGGCCGTCTGTTCCTTGCAGGTGTATTCCCGGGTTCGATGCTGGTGGCCCTGTTTATGGCGTGGTCGCTTTACGCCACATGGGCGTCCGGAGATCGGGAGTTGTTGGCGAAAGGCAATTACACTTGGAAAGAGAAATTCGATATTTTGCCACGCGTCCTGCCCTTTCTCTTCATCATCGTCGGTGTGCTTTATGCGATGTACGGCGGGATTGCGACACCCTCTGAGACGGCGGCTGTGGGCGCGCTGTTGTGTTTGATGATTGCTATGGTGATCTACAAGCTTTGGAACCCCAAGGACCTTTGGGTTGTTCTGCGCGACAGCACCAAGGAAAGCGTGATGATCTTGTTCATCATCGCGGCAGCCGGGGTGTTTTCCTACATGCTGTCTAGTCTGTTCATCACGCAATCCATTGCTGCATGGATCGGGACACTGGACGTGAACCCGTGGGTTTTGATGGGGGCCGTGAATATCTTTCTGCTAATCGCGGGTTTCTTCTTGCCACCGGTCGCCGTGATCCTGATGGCAGCGCCCATCCTGTTACCCATCATCACAACCGCAGGCTTTGATCCGATTTGGTTCGCGGTCGTCCTCACTATCAATATGGAAATTGGTCTGATTTCCCCGCCAGTTGGCCTCAACCTCTATGTAATCAACGGCATTGCACCTGATATCTCACTGAAGACGATCCTGTTGGGGTCATTGCCTTATGTGGCATGCATGGTCGTTGCAATTATCTTGCTGTGCATCTTTCCGGGGCTTGCAACATGGTTGCCGAATGCGATCATGGGGACGGCGGTATGAGCTATTTTTCCGATTTGTTTTCAACGGTATTTGAGCGTCGGTTTGCCCGCGCGGTTTCCTCTGAAGCTGAAGGGCGTGGCATTGCGGAACTGGCGTTGGATCTTCTGGGCGCGCAGGGGGAGGTTTCTGGCGTGACGCTGGCACGCCTGATCCTTGATCTATACGGTTGCGCCGAGGTCGACGGCAAGCATGCATTTTTTACGTTCATGATGCAGGACTTGGAAATTGACCCCGTTGAAGTGGTCGAGAGCCTGAAGCTCTACAAAGAGGCCCCGTCAAAGCGCAGTTACAGCGCCTATGCTCGGGCAAGTGAACCCAATCGGCAGGAATTGTTGAGGCGTCTCAATCAGGTTCCCGGCGGGACGGAGCGTTTGGTGTCGATGCGTCGGGATCTCTTGCAGATGATGCGCGACGACCCGAAGCTTGAGCCGCTGGACGTCGATTTCCAGCACTTGTTTGCCTCCTGGTTCAATCGCGGATTTCTTGTCTTGCAACCGATCAATTGGTCCAGTCCGGCCGAAGTGCTAGAAAAAATCATTGCCTACGAGGCGGTGCATACCATCGACAGCTGGGACGATCTGCGCCGCCGCCTGCAACCCTCTGATCGTCGGTGTTTTGCCTTCTTCCACCCTGCCATGCCGGATGAACCTCTGATCTTTGTCGAGGTTGCCTTGACCCAAGGTGTCCCAAACTCAATCCAGACTTTACTGGCCGATGGGCGCGACCCCATTGAAGCCGATGAGGCCGATACGGCCGTTTTCTATTCGATCTCGAATTGTCAATCAGGGCTAGCTGGCATTTCTTTTGGGAATTTGCTGATCAAGCAAGTAGCCGCAGATCTTTCTCGTCACCTGACGGGTCTTCGGACATTTGTCACTCTGTCCCCGATACCGGGGCTGAACAAATGGCTTGAAACGGTCAAAAACCGATCTTTGGACACTGCATCATTGGAGAGCAAGGCCGCGCACTACCTTCTGGAAGCAAAGCACGATGACACGTTGCCTCTGGATCCGGTGGCGCGTTTCCATTTGGGGAATGGGGCGGCAGTCCATGCCGTTCACGCGGGCGCGGATGTCTCTGAGAAGGGTATGCGCCAATCCGGTGGCGCAATGGTGAACTACCTCTATGACTTGTCCCAGATCACGAACAATCACGAAAAATTTGTAACTGACAAAACCGTTACCGCCTCGCCTGATGTGCGCGCGTTGAGCGGCGCGGTTTAACCCACGATCAAAGGATCCAGATCATGGCAAATCCGCTTTATGACGCGCTTTTTGGGCAACATCTCCAAAGCGATGCGGTATTCCTGCAAGTGCCGGGGGAGGGAGTGCTGACCTATGCAGGCTTCCTGAAAACGGCTGCCCAATACGCCGGGCTGTTCACGGACATGGGCCTTGTGCCGGGTGATCGCGTGGCCATTCAGGTTGCCAAGTCACCGCAAGCCTTGGCTGTCTATGCGGCCTGCGCCCAAGCCGGTTTGGTCTTTCTCCCCTTGAATACGGCTTACACAGCAGACGAAGTTGCCTATTTCGTCGAGAACTCTAGCGCCGGTATAGTTTTGGCAGACGACAACAGGTGCAGCGATTTGGAACCGATTGCCAAGCGATGTCAGGCCCATTTGGAAACGCTGAATGCCAATGGCTCGGGCACATTTGCGCAAAGGGCGGCGTCATTTCCAACGGACTTCCAAACCGTGGCGCGCGGTGAGGATGATCTTGCGGCCTTCCTGTATACCTCCGGCACGACTGGGCGGTCAAAAGGCGCGATGCTGAGCCAGGGAAACCTGTTGTCCAACGCAGAAACGCTGCAAACTGAATGGCGTATAACGTCTGCTGATGTTTTGTTGCACGCGCTCCCGATTTTTCACACCCACGGCCTGTTTGTCGCGAGCAATGTTTCTTTGCTTGCAGGTAGCCAGATGATTTTCTTGCCGAAGTTCGACCTCGACCAGATGATCAACGCATTGCCGCAAGCCACGATGATGATGGGTGTTCCGACGTTCTACACCCGCCTTCTTGGGGACGCTAGGTTCACCAACGATCTCGCCGAGCATATGCGACTGTTTGTGTCCGGCAGCGCTCCCCTTCTTGCGGATACCCATATTCAGTTTGAAGCGCGCACAGGTCACCGCATTCTGGAGCGCTACGGCATGACAGAAACGAATATGATTACCTCCAATCCCTATGACGGTGAGCGTCGCGCAGGAACAGTTGGATTTCCCTTGCCCGGCGTGGAACTAAAGATAATCGACAGCCAAACTGGGGCGTCCCTTCCACAAGGGGAAATTGGCGAAATCGAAGTTCGCGGACCGAACGTATTTCAGGGCTATTGGCAGATGCCCGAAAAAACTGCTGCAGAATTGCGCCCCGACGGATTTTTTATCACCGGCGATCTAGGTCAGATTGATACGGACGGCTATCTGAGGATTGTTGGTCGTAATAAAGACTTAATTATTTCAGGTGGTTATAACATCTACCCAAAGGAAATCGAACTGCTGTTGGATGTCCAGAGTGGCGTTCAGGAAAGCGCAGTCATTGGCGTGCCCCATCCAGATTTTGGCGAAAGCGTTGTGGGTGTCCTGATAGCACAGCCAGATCAAAATCTGGATCTGGACGGCATTAAGGCGTCGATTGGAACTTCATTGGCGCGTTTCAAACTACCCCAAAAGCTCATTGTTTTGCCAGAGCTGCCACGCAACACGATGGGTAAGGTTCAAAAAAAGGTACTTAGGGAACAATTCGCTACAATGTTTTGTTGAGGGATTGGTGGCCGTTGAGCCCGGTTGATGGCTGCATTGTGCCGCCAGCGGCCATCCATGCAAACCGCAGAATCATGCAAAATGAGGTCCTTACGGCCATGCGCTGCGTCGGTCCCCAGTGACTGCCATGTGGACAATGGCGAAACCGAACTCGCGGTAATGGCGCTCATGGAGCGTGGACGATGTGCTAAACAAGTCGCGTGAACGGCTGGAGCGGCGCTGCCAGACAAAAACCGGCTTGAGTCGGGCAGGGTGGTCTCGTACCCTCAGTGGATGACAAAACATAGTCCAAATCGCTAATTCAAGGTGAGCCCTGAGATCATCCGCCTAGCGGAGATGATGTACGTTCGATTTTCACTGTGGCGTCGCAATGTCGAAGACCTACTGCATGAGCGCGGGTTTGACGTTGGCCACGAGACGGTTCGGTTCTAGTGCAACAGATTTGGCCTGGTGTTCGTATCCGAGATCCGTACAAACTGCATCAGTCGAATGCGCGCACTTGCGCAGGACAATTCCTACAGTCAAGTCGGTTCCGATACCGATGGCATACTGTGCCGTGGCGAGCTTGCTTCTGCCATTGGATCCAGTGGTGCCGATCAGGTACTGAGACGTGACGACGACAACGGTGATGGCAGCTTGAGCCGGGCTGAGGCAGATCGTCAAACGACGGGATCGAATTCGCTGCAAGGCCCGCTAGGATTTATCCGGAAGTTACAAAAACGTTAGGCCAGAAGACTTATGAAGCAATTTTAAGCGAAATTTTCATAGATGAGTTAAAAAAACAACTTATAAACATGTAGTTGTAACTTTAGAATTAATAATAAGTACACAATTTTGCAAAGTCTCCCATCATTCCACGGTCACGGATTTTGCCAGATTGCGCGGCTGGTCCACGTCAGTGCCCTTGGCGACCGCCGTGTGATAGGCCAGTAATTGTGCGGGCAACGCATAGAGTATCGGTGTCAAAATCGCCGAAACCTCGGGCATTTGGATCTTAGCAAACACTCCTTCACCTGCCTCCGCTAGACCTGCGGCGTCCGAGATCAGAATCACTTTACCCTTGCGTGCCATCACTTCCTGCATGTTCGATACGGTCTTTTCGAACAGATCATCGCGCGGCGCCATGATCACCACCGGCACCTTCTTGTCAATCAGAGCGATAGGTCCATGCTTGAGCTCGCCGGACGCATAAGCTTCTGCGTGTATATAACTGATCTCTTTGAGCTTTAACGCACCTTCCAATGCAAGAGGGAACATGCGTCCGCGCCCCAGAAAAAGGACGTCGCGCGCCTCAGAAAGATGGCGTGCGGCGCGCTTGGTCGAATTTGGGTTATCCAGCGCAATGTTCAAAATGCCGGGTAATCCGCGCAATTCCGAGAGATGATCCGCGAGTGACTCTGGTGTCATCCTGCCGCGATCCACCGCCGCTTTCAGCGCCAGCATCAGTAACACAACTAACTGGCAGGTGAATGCCTTGGTAGACGCCACACCAACCTCGACCCCAGCGAGGATCGGCAGCGCAAGATCACTTTCGCGCGCAATAGAGCTTTCGGACACATTCACGACCGATACGATCTTGTCAGCCTTGCCTTCGCAGTACCGCAGCGCGGCAAGTGTGTCCGCCGTTTCACCGGACTGACTGACAAAGACAGCCACGGTGCGTTCGGTAATCGGGGGTTCGCGATAGCGGAACTCTGACGCGACATCGACTTCAGCGGGCAGGCCTGCCAACTGCTCAAACCAGTATTTGGCTGTCAGACAGGCGTAAGAGGCGGTGCCGCAGGCTACCATTGTCAATCGATCGGTACTTGCGAAGTCCAGTCCCGGTTCTGGCAGAACAATTTCATCCGCGCGTTCGGACAGGTAATGCTGCAGTGCCTGAGCGATCACGTTGGGCTGCTCGGCAATTTCCTTGGCCATGAAATGCTTGTGGCCGCCCTTGTCGATCCGGGTGCTTTCAATTCGGATAGTTTTGACGGGTCTATTGGCCAAGTTCCCGCTGGCATCGCGGACTTCCAAAACCGAACGGGTAACAATCGCCCGGTCCCCTTCCTCAAGATAGGTGATCCGGTCGGTCATGGGCGACAGGGCAATCGCGTCTGACCCGACAAACATCTCCCCGTCACCATGTCCGATTGCCAACGGAGAACCTTTGCGTGCGGCAACGATGAGATCGTCCTGGCCTTGAAACAGAAAAGCGAGCGCAAAGGCCCCCCGCAATTTGTCGAGGCATTGGTTGGCGGCTTGGACGGGGGATGCACCCGCGTCCAGGTAATACTGAGTCATCAAAGCGACAGTTTCAGTATCCGTTTCAGTGTCAAACCCGACGCCATGGTCGGCGAGCTCCGCTCTCAAGTCGCGAAAGTTTTCGATGATTCCGTTGTGAACGACGGCGACGTCCTTTGCCTTGTGCGGATGCGCATTACCGACAGTCGGTGCACCATGCGTTGCCCACCGTGTGTGACCAATGCCTGATTTTCCGGCAAGCGGGCGATGCACCAGTTCATCGGACAGATTGACTAGTTTTCCAACCGCGCGCCGTCGATCCAGAATGCCTTGATTGACGGTGGCTATCCCGGCGCTGTCATAGCCACGATACTCAAGGCGCTTTAGCGCTTCGACGAGGATGGGAGCAACTTCATGGCTGCCAAGAACGCCTACGATACCACACATCAGGATTACCTCTTATCACGTTGTTTTTTCTTGGATATCAGAATATCAAAGAGCTTTTTCGCCATCCCTGGTTTATTCACTTGCGGGGCCCGCGCCAGGGCGAGAGCGTCGGCTTCTACATCTTTGGTAATGACTGAACCACTTGCTGTCATGGCGTTGTCGCCAACTGTTACTGGGGCTATAAGCATGGTGTTGGAGCCGATAAAGGCTTTTTGGCCGATATTGGTTTGGTGCTTCATCACGCCATCATAATTGCAGGTGATCGTGCCCGCACCGATGTTACTGCGCGTGCCCACAGTGGCATCGCCAATGTATGACAGATGATTGACCTTTGCGCCCTCGGCTATCTTGGCATTCTTAATCTCGACGAAGTTGCCCACACGAGTGTCTTCAGACAGTTCGGTGCCGGGGCGTAGACGAGCGTAGGGACCTACGACTGCACCGCGTGAAATGTGGCATCCCTCAAGATGACTAAATGCGCGAATGTGTGCGCCGGATTCAACGGTGACGCCGGGTGCAAAGACCACGTTTGGTTCAATAACCGCGTCGCGGCCAATCACTGTGTCATATGCGAAATAAACGGTTTCTGGGGCCATCAGGGTGACGCCGTCCTCTATCGTTGCCGACCGGGCGCGGGTCTGAAAGGCGGCATTGGCCTGCGCCAGTTGCGCGCGTGAGTTCACGCCCAATGTCTCAGCCTCATCGCAAGTCACGACCGTTGTGCTCAACCCTTTGTGGCGAGCAATCGCGACGGTATCGGTCAGATAGTATTCGCCCGCAGCATTATCATTACCAATGGCATCAATGAGATCAAACATCGTCGCAGCGTCACCTGCGACCACACCGCTGTTGCACAGACGGATGGCGCGCTCCGGCGCGGTTGCTTCCTTGAATTCGACGATGCGTTCCAGAGTTTCGCCTTGCATGATCAAACGACCATATCGTTCAGGGTCTGCGGCTTCAAAGCCTAGCACAACAAGATCATGAGTGGCACGTGCCTCGACAATGCGTTCAAGTGTCTCGGGTTGAATGAATGGGGTATCGCCATAAAGGACAATGACGTCCCCGTGAAAGTCGTCCAAGGCGGGGCGGGCCTGTGCGACAGCATGTGCAGTACCCAATTGCTCTGTTTGCAGGACGACCTCTGCGGTTTCACTATGCTGTTTGACCAGCTCGTTGACCTGATCGGCACCGTGACCGGCGACGATGACAACTTTCTCCGGAGAGACAGAACTGCCCCCCCGCATGGCGTGGACCAACATCGGTGCCCCGGCAATCGGGTGCAGAACCTTTGGCAGATCCGATTTCATCCGTGTTCCCTGACCTGCAGCAAGGATGACCAATGCGATACTCATTTTTGTTTTCTCTTTGTATTCATATCGCGCTCGTTTTATCCGGTTGCAGACAGTGTGCAAGGCCGAGGCACATCAAACAAAATTGCGGCCTGCAATAAGGCGCAGCAAAAAAACGCCGATTGGCGGCATAGAGGGGTGGTTATGAGAACGGTCATTTTTGATCTTGACGGGACATTGGCGGATACAAGCGGAGACCTGATTGCTGCAGCCAACACGTGTTTCGTCGACATGGGGGTCGGCGCGATGCTGGACCCTGACGAGGATGCCGGGACCGCTCTGCGGGGCGGCCGCGCGATGCTCACGCTGGGGTTGGCCCGGCTAGATCAAAAACGCGACAAAGCAACGTTGGATCACTATTATCCCAAACTTCTTGCAGCATACGCCCAAGCCATCGACGTGCATACGACTTTGTACCCGGGCGCAATGGAAGCTGTCGAAGTGTTGTCCTCGAACGGATATGGCGTTGGCATTTGTACTAACAAACCTGAAGCACTGGCAGATCTGTTGCTGCGTCGATTAGGTGTTCGGGATAAATTCGGATCCATGATTGGGGCCGATACGTTGAAGGTGCGTAAGCCTGATCCGGAACCGCTGCGCGAGGCAGCGCGCAGGGCGGGGGGCGATCCAGCGCAATGCCTTCTGGTCGGAGACAGCGACACCGATCACAATACCGCGCGGGCAGCAGGTGTACCATCGGTGCTGGTTACATTCGGACCCGCAGGCGGAGACATGGCCGCGCTACAACCTGATGCAATGCTGTCGTCGTTCGGCGAACTGCCAGAACTAGTGCGCGGGTTGATTGGATGAAGATCTGACGCGAAGAAAAGGTGTGCCTGCGGTTGTTCACGAAAGAGATCATCGCATTCGAAGACGGGCTTTGAAGTTTCGAATTCTGGTGCTTTGGCCATTGACCCTATCAACGACACGGCACACATTCGCGCCATGAGCGAAGTTTTCACTGGCAGTTTCACACAGCAGCAATCGATCTCCGAAGAGGGGATCGAGGCGGCGATTGCCGTCATGCGCCACGGTCGGCTGCACCGCTACAATGTCGTCGAGGGCGAGTTGAGCGAAACCGCCCTGCTTGAGCAAGAGTTTGCAGCACTGACGGGGGCCAAATACGCGCTTGCGGTCGCCTCTGGAGGCTATGCGATGGCGACGGCTTTGCGGGCCTGTGGGGTGCGCGCCGGAGACAAAGTGCTGTCTAACGCCTTTACGCTTGCCCCAGTCCCCGGCGCAATTGCATCTCTGGGGGCGGTGCCGGTTTTTGTTGGGGTTACCGAAAGCCTAACGATTGACCTAGAGGATTTGGAAGCCAAGGCAGACCAGTCAAGGTTCCTGCTGCTGAGCCACATGCGCGGGCACATATGCGACATGGACCGGCTGATGGAAATCTGTGCAGCGGCTGGCATTACCGTGATTGAGGATTGTGCCCACACGATGGGTGCGGCGTTTAAGGGGGTGCCGTCCGGGCGCCATGGCGCGATCGGATGCTATTCGTGCCAGACCTATAAGCATGTCAATTCCGGCGAAGGCGGTTTTTTGGTGACAGATGACCCAATGCTTGCGGCAAAGGCCGTGATGATGTCGGGTTCCTATATGCACTATGAGCGGCATCTGGCCGCGCCTGACCCAGTCGCGTTCGAACAAATCAAATATGACACTCCGAACATCTCGGGCCGGATGGACAATTTGCGCGCCGCCATTCTGCGACCGCAGTTGCATAAACTGGCAGAGCAATGCACGGAATGGAAAGCGCGTTATGATCTGATCGAGGCGGGTTTACGTGGCACACCCGGTCTTAAGGTGGTTGAACGGCACGGTGCGGCGCAGCCTGTGGGCTCCTCGATCCAGTTTCTGTTGCTCGACTGGGCAGGGGGCGCCATTGGTGAGGTCTTGAGGCGCTGTGATGCGCGTGGAGTGGATCTCAAATGGTTTGGCGCATCGGAACCGGTGGCTTTCACTTCGCGATATGACAGCTGGCGCTATGCACCAAGTGAACCGATGCCTGCCAGTGACCGGATATTGCGGGGCGTTGTGGACATGCGCATTCCGCTTACGTTTTCGCTGGAGGATTGCGCTCTGATTGCCCGTATCATTCGGGCGGAGGTTGGGGCAGTTTTCCAGGCAAAAAGTTCCTGATCATCTGCCGGTTTATCCTTAGAGTATTGTAAGACAGAGCGCGCTGACAGGCGTAATTCATTCTTCGTTGGGGTATTGCCGTGGTCGGATTTTCCCATCGCGCACGAGTTGCTTGACCGGGAATGAGGAGCGCTCTATTATTTGAACAAGCGTTCAATAAACTATTGAGGTGTGTGACGCATGTTCAACGCGGTATTGCAGTTTGATCTGGGCGAAGATGTGAATGCATTGCGTGATATGGTGCATCGCTGGGCGCAGGAACGTGTAAAGCCCATGGCGGCCCAAATTGATCGCGAAAATCAGTTTCCAACTGAACTATGGCGCGAGATGGGTGAATTGGGGCTGCTTGGCATTACCGTCGATGAAGAGTTCGGCGGTGCCGGGTTGTCTTACCTCGCACATGTCATTGCAGTGGAAGAGATTGCCCGCGCGAGCGCGTCGGTTTCGCTGTCCTATGGTGCCCATTCCAACCTTTGCGTCAATCAGATCAAGTTGAACGGCACAATGGAACAGAAGAAAAAATATCTGCCAGGTCTGATCTCGGGCGAGCACGTCGGAGCACTGGCGATGTCAGAGGCAGGTGCGGGATCGGATGTGGTTTCGATGAAGCTGAGGGCGGAAAAACGCAACGATCATTTCCGTCTTAGCGGAAATAAATATTGGATTACCAATGGTCCTGATGCGGATACACTTGTGGTTTATGCAAAGACAAACCCAGATGCGGGTGCCAAAGGAATCACAGCCTTTTTGATTGAAAAGGATACGGCGGGTTTCAGCACCAGCCCGCATTTTGACAAGCTAGGGATGCGGGGATCAAATACGGCTGAACTAATATTTGATGAGGTGGAGGTGCCTTTTGAAAATGTGCTTGGCGAAGAGGGGCGCGGCGTCGCGGTTCTCATGTCTGGGCTGGATTATGAGCGGGTTGTTCTGGCGGGCATCGGAACTGGGATCATGGCTGCCTGTCTGGACGAGGTCATGCCTTATCTGGTGACCCGCAAGCAATTTGGCAAACCGATCGGGGATTTCCAGCTGATGCAAGGCAAGATCGCTGACATGTATACGGCAATGAACTCAGCGAGAGCTTATGTTTACGAGGTGGCGAAGGCCTGTGATCTCGGGACCGTGACACGTCAGGACGCAGCGGCCTGCTGCCTTTATGCCAGTGAGGAGGCGATGAAGCAGGCTCATCAGGCAGTTCAGGCGCTTGGTGGCGCAGGATTTTTGAATGATGCCCCTGTCGGGCGGCTCTTTAGAGACGCCAAGCTGATGGAAATAGGTGCTGGCACCTCGGAAATCAGGCGCATGCTGATTGGTCGTGAAATGATGGGAGCGATGGTTTGAAGTTACTGGCGATCATGCTGGCGCTTCTGGTTTCGCAACCGGCACAAGCACAAGCACAAGCCCAGGAACTAGTCTATGACAATGATGCAACGTGGAATTGTCTGGCAACTACCAGCGATCGATTGCCCCGGATGGGGTGCATCGGTCGGTCGGCAGACGCTTGCATACAAGCGACACCCGGCGGCGAAACCACCGTTGGGATGGGGGGGTGTCTGGACCGTGAGTTCCAGTTCTGGGATCAGATTCTGAACGGTGCCTACAGCCGATATCAGGAACGCGCCGCGGCAATGGATGCCGAGAATACGCGGATCGGTGGGTTCGCACCACCGCTGGCGACACCATTGCGCGACATGCAGCGCGCTTGGATTCCGTTTCGGGATGCCACATGTGAATATGCCCGTGCGCAATGGGGAGGCGGTACAGGCGGGGGCCCGGCAACGATACGGTGCCTGATGCAAATGACCGGAGAACAGGCACTGGCGCTTGACGAGCTTTGGTTAGGAGAATGATCAGCTTGGCGGTGCACGTCCGCGGCAAGCGAACCGTCATTGGCGCGGTTTTGGCTTGTTGGGAAAGGTACGTACTGCGATGAGCGTGATGCGCGACTGGACTGATGCCGACTCCAATCGGAGCGTGCCGGATCGACTGAACATGGCGGCGCAATGCCTGACGCAACCGTCAGATTCTCTCGCTATTGTTGACCTCACAGGGCCGATACGGCGCGACGTCAGCTATGGTGATTTGACTGCAATGGTTGATGCGTTGGCGTCGCATATGAAATCCAAGGTTCGGCCCGGGGATCGCGTTGGCGTGCTGCGCAGTCAGGAACCTTGGACTGCGGCTGCTCATCTTGCGACATGGAAAATTGGCGCGATTTCAGTGCCTTTGTTCAAACTCTTCAAGTTGGATGCGCTGAGTGCACGGGTCGAGGACGCACGTTTGTCAATGATCATTACCGATCACGATGGCTTGGGCATGGTTGGCGCACTGGGAGTGCCGGCTTTCGTACCTGAAGCGTTGACGCTGGATGCGGCACCGAGTCCCTTTGCCGATACCGCAGCAGAAGATCCGGCCGTGTTGATCTACACTAGCGGCACAACAGGGGCGCCCAAAGGCGCATTGCACGCCCATCGCGTCTTGTCGGGCCATCTGCCGGGCGTCGCGATCAGCCATGACGGGCTGGGACAGGATGGGGATTGCCTATGGACACCAGCCGACTGGGCATGGATTGGTGGACTGTTTGATGTGCTGATGCCAGGGTTGGCGCTGGGCGTACCGGTCGTAGCAGCGCGGATGGGTAAATTCAGTGCTGCGGATTGTCAGGACATCATATCGCGCGGTTTTGTGCGTAATGTGTTTTTTCCTCCCACTGCGCTACGCATGCTCAAGGCGGACGAAGTCAAAATCCCAGGATTGCGCAGTGTCGCGTCCGGCGGCGAACCACTGGGTGCGGAGATGCTTGCGTGGGGGCAGAGGGCGTTTGGCGTGACAATCAACGAATTTTATGGCCAAACCGAATGCAACATGATCGTTTCAGGGTGCGGTGCAACAGTCCCCCCCAGACCGGGTTGCATCGGAAAGCAGGTGCCCGGTCATGATCTGGCGGTGCTTGATAAGTCCGGGATCCCGACCAAGGAAGAAGGGGACATCGCGGTGCGACGCGGGTCGCCCTCGATGATGCTGGAATACTGGAAGCGCCCGGACGCGACTGCAGACAAATTTCTAGGCGACTGGATGTTGACTGGTGACAAAGGCATCTGGGAGGACGACTATCTGCGTTTTGTCGGGCGCGAAGATGACGTAATTACGAGCGCGGGATATCGCATTGGCCCGGCTGAGATTGAAGACTGCCTGTTGCGGCATGATGCCGTTGCAACTGTTGGTGTTGTCGGCAAACCAGATGCGCTGCGCACCGAGATCGTAAAGGCCTACGTGGTCTTAAAGGACGACAACGATGCCAGTGAAACAGTGATAGCGTCGCTGCAAAAGCATGTTAAGGAAAACCTTGCAACTTATTCATACCCCAGAGAAATTACTTTTTTGGATACATTGCCGATGACGGTAACCGGCAAGATTATTCGCAAGGAACTCAAAGCGCGAGCCGCGCAGGAAACTGAGGGATAGATGAAGCTGATAACCCGGGCATTACCATCCTCAGATGAATTTCAAAAGAACGTGGCGTTGCACCTAAAAGCGTTAAACATTGTAAGCGATGCAGCAGCGGTAGCGGCAGCGGGCGGCGGCCCAAAATCACGGGATCGCCATGTCAGTCGAGGAAAAATGTTACCGCGTGAGCGTGTGGCGAACATGCTGGACCCCGCCAGCCCGTTTCTTGAGGTCGGTGCAACGGCAGCACATGGGCTTTATGATGGTGCCGCCCCGTGTGCTGGTGTGATTGCGGGTGTCGGACAAGTTCAAGGTCAAGACGTCATGATTGTCTGCAATGATGCGACGGTCAAAGGCGGGACCTATTACCCGATGACTGTTAAAAAGCATCTGAGGGCACAGGAAATTGCTGAAGAAAACCACCTTCCTTGCATTTACCTGGTCGATTCCGGTGGGGCCAACCTGCCCAATCAGGATGAGGTGTTTCCGGATCGCGACCATTTTGGCCGGATTTTCTACAATCAGGCGCAAATGTCAGCCAAGGGTATTCCGCAGATCGCTGTTGTAATGGGATCGTGCACGGCAGGGGGGGCCTACGTGCCAGCCATGTCCGATGTGACGATCATTGTAAAAGATCAGGGCACAATCTTTCTGGCGGGCCCGCCCTTGGTTAAGGCCGCTACGGGCGAGGTTGTCTCGGCAGAAGATCTGGGCGGAGGTGACGTACACACCCGCCTGTCGGGCGTGGCCGATTATCTGGCCGAGGATGACGCGCACGCGCTTGCGCTGGCGCGGCAGACCGTGGGTTCGCTCAACCGCGCCACACCATCGGATGTAAATTGGCAGACCCCGGAGGAGCCTGCCTATGATCCAGCTGAGATCCTTGGCGTTGTGCCTGCCGACCTTCGCACGCCCTATGACATCCGCGAAGTTATCGCGCGCGTAGTAGATGGATCGCGATTTGACGAATTCAAACCTCGCTTCGGCGAAACACTTGTCACCGGTTTTGCCCATATCAAAGGCTGTCCAGTTGGGATCATCGCCAACAACGGCGTATTGTTTTCTGAGTCCGCGCAAAAGGGTGCGCATTTTGTTGAGCTTTGCAGCCAACGCAAAATTCCATTGGTTTTTCTGCAGAACATCACTGGATTTATGGTCGGGCGAAAATACGAAAATGAGGGCATAGCACGTCATGGTGCCAAAATGGTTACTGCTGTCGCAACTACATCGGTGCCGAAAATCACCATGGTTGTTGGTGGAAGTTTTGGTGCCGGAAATTATGGAATGTCTGGAAGAGCTTATAAGCCACGGTTCATGTGGTCCTGGCCCAGTTCACGCATTTCCGTCATGGGTGGGCCGCAGGCCGCCGGAGTGCTGGCAACAGTGAAACGTGATGCGATTGAGCGGGGCGGCGGACGCTGGTCGGCTGAGGAGGAAGCCGCATTTAAACAACCGACTATTGATATGTTCGAGGAACAGTCTCACCCGCTTTATGCAAGCGCCCGTTTGTGGGACGACGGCATAATAGATCCTCGCAAATCACGTGACGTACTGGCACTTTCATTGCGCGCCGCGCTGAACGCCCCGATCGCTGAAACACGCTTTGGCGTGTTCCGGATGTGAGCCAAATGTCAATAATATATGGAAAAGCCGTCCCTCGTAATACGGAGGCCAGATGACACTTGACGAAGTAAAGCAACGTTATCCCGGTGCCGAGACTTTTTGTTTCGGTGACAGTAGATTTCTGTGCGATGAATTGCTGGCGCTGGTGCGTGCAGGAACAAAGACCGCGACCTGCGGCGCACTGCGCGATTTCCAAGTGGGCGGTGAGGCGCTTCCAGTGGTCGGCCGACGCGATATCGCTTTAGATTGGGATGGGCACCCGGCAGTCGTTGTTGAAACAATTGAAGTTATGACTCGGCGGTATTGCGATGTGGATGCGGATTTTGCACTTGCCGAAGGAGAGAATGACACCCTGAAAGACTGGCGGGTAGCGCATGCCTCCTATTTTGAGCGCAATGGTGGTTTTGACCCCAAGATGGAGCTGATCTGTGAAAAGTTTCGAATGATCGAGGACTTGGGAGTTGGCGATGTTTGACACGATTCTGATCGCCAACCGGGGAGAGATCGCGTGCCGCGTCATCGAAACTGCGCAGGCAATGGGTGTGCGCTGCGTTGCTGTGTTTTCCGATGTGGATGCAGGCTCCAAACATGTTCAGATGGCGAATGAAGCCGTTCACATCGGTGGTGCGGCACCAAAGGACAGTTATCTGCGCGGGGACGTGATCGTCGAGGCGGCACTTGACCGGGGTGCGCAGGCCATTCATCCTGGTTACGGCTTTTTGTCTGAGAATCCCGAATTCGTAGAACTGATACAGGCCGCTGGGTTGGTGTTTATCGGACCGGATGCCGACGCGATCCGCGCAATGGGTTTGAAAGACGCGGCTAAGGTCGTGATGGAAAAGGCTGGTGTCCCGGTTGTGCCGGGTTACCACGGTGCCGATCAGACTAAGCTGCCGGCACGCGCAGAGGAAATCGGCTATCCGGTTTTGATCAAGGCAGTGGCAGGAGGCGGCGGCAAGGGCATGCGGCTGGTCGAAGAACCGGCTGATTTTGAGGACGCTTTAAAAAGTGCTCAGAGCGAAGCCCTGACAGCTTTTGGGAACGACACGGTATTGATCGAGAAATATGTCTCAAAGCCGCGCCATATTGAGGTGCAGGTGTTTGGTGATGGAAAGCGCGCCGTGCATTTATTTGAGCGGGATTGTTCGCTGCAACGCCGTCATCAAAAGGTGATAGAAGAAGCGCCAGCTCCTGGCATGACTCAGGAAATGCGTGACGAAATGGGTGGTGCTGCGGTCCGTGCGGCAGCGGCGATTGGATATAAGGGTGCAGGGACCGTCGAATTCATCGTGGATGCAAGCGAAGGCCTTCGTAGTGACCGGTTCTATTTTATGGAGATGAACACGCGGCTGCAGGTTGAACACCCCGTGACCGAGGCGATCACCGGCGTCGATCTGGTCGAATGGCAGTTGCGCGTTGCTGCAGGCGAAGCCTTGCCAAAGGAGCAGGGTCAGTTGGCGCTAAACGGTCACGCATTTGAAGCGCGCCTATATGCCGAGGATGTCCCCGCAGGTTTTCTGCCCTCAACGGGCACTTTGCAGCATTTGCAGTTTCCCGCGACTGCGCGCGCCGACAGTGGTGTGCGTGCGGGGGATGCGATCAGCCCGTTTTATGATCCGATGATTGCCAAGGTGATCACCTTTGGGCCGACGCGCGCCGTTGCATTGGCCCGATTACGCAAGGCGCTGTCTCAGACCGAAGTGGCGGGGACGGTGACAAATCTGGCCTTTTTGGGCGCATTGGCGTCGCACAAAGAGTTCGTCGCCGGAGATGTCGATACAGGGCTGATTGCACGCGACATCGATGACTTGACCGCGCCGATTGTGCCAGAGCCACAGCATGCGGTGGCCGCAGCGATGGCCGTCGCGGGCGTTGAAAGAAATCAGCCCGAGGCAGGGTTTACACTCTGGGAACCATTGGCGCGGACGATCACCCTTAGCCGCAACGGAGAAGAATTTGAGGTTGTGATGCGCGCCGAGGGGCCAGATCGTCAACGTTGGGCCGTTGCCGGCGCAGACATCTTCGCGGAGCGGGTCGCTGGGCAGTGGCAAATTGATGGGCAGGTGGCCCCGCAAGTTCATCTTGGCACCGATACCGTCACTGTGTTTGATGCTTACGGCATCACTTATCGCATTGTTGATCCGTTGGATCGTGCGGCTGCTGCCCAAGGGAATGGCAACATTATCGAAGCACCGATGCCTGGATTAGTGAAGGCCGTGTTTGCGCGGGCCGGCGAGAATGTTGTCAAGGGTGACAGGCTGGCGGTTCTGGAAGCGATGAAGATGGAACATGCTTTGCTGGCTGAACGAGACGGCGTGGTGGCGGATGTTCTTGTGATTGAAGGTGAGCAGATCGAAGCTGGCGCGGCTCTTGTAAAGTTGAAGGAAGAAGGATAAGACATTGATTAGATTGCATCATGTGCCATTTTCCCGATCTTTCCGCGTCTTGTGGGTGTTGCAAGAAATGGGGCTGGACTTCGAAGTGGTGGAGTACCAGATCCGCGACGGATCGTTACGCACGCCCGAATTTGCCAGAATTTCCCCTGCAACACGGGTACCGGGGTTGGAAATCGATGGTCAGAGCCTTTTCGAGAGCGGGGCCATTATTCAATACCTTTGCGAAACCCGACCCGACCACGGGTTTGGCCGTGACGTGGGGGACCCGGAACGCATCCGGTATCTCGAGTGTCTTGGTTTTGCCGAAACCATGGCCAGCATTGCCGAGCAATTGAACATCAATCACATCTTCTTGCGTGACCCGTCGATGGCGTCGCCAACTGTTATCAAACTAAACACGGCGCGACTGGCCGGCACCTTGAAAGCCCTTGATGGGATGTTGGAAGGGCAGGATTACTTGCTGCCATCGGGGTTTTCTGCGGCGGACATGATGATGGGGTTCAATATTTTTGCGGCACCTTATTACGTGAAATTCGATCCATACCCCCGATTGCAGGCATATTGCGCGCGTCTGAAACAGCGCCCCGGCTACATCGCGGCCCGTGCGCGTGACGGGAAACAGGAGTTTTATACAAAGTCGTTTTATCCGGTGCCGGCAGCTTAAACCGGGTCATGGACATCCAGACGTGAGAAGCGCAGGCTGAAGCGGACGTTCAGGAAAGGCAACTCATGCACAAACAAGTAGAGATCTTCGAAGTCGGCCCACGGGATGGCTTGCAGAACGAAAAGCGCGATATCCCGGTAGCGGAAAAAATCGCGCTGATCGATTGCCTTGGCCCGGCAGGGTTCTCGCGGATTGAAGTGGCCAGCTTTGTGAGCCCCAAAAAAGTGCCGCAAATGGCGGGCAGTGGTGACGTTCTTGCGGGCCTGACCCGTGTTCCCGGCGTTTCGTATACCGCTCTCACGCCGAATATGCGCGGGTTTGACGATGCGGTTGCGGCCAAGGCAGATGAGATTGCGGTATTTGGGTCCGCCTCGGAAGGGTTTTCTAAGGCCAATATCAATGCCAGCATTGCTGAATCGCTCGACCGATTTGCGCCTGTGGTTGCCGCTGCGCGCCATATTGACATTCCGGTGCGGGGCTATGTGTCCTGCGTTACGGATTGCCCTTATGATGGCAAGGTTGACCCAGCAAAAGTGGCCGAGGTCGCCAGTACGTTGTTTGCGATGGGTTGCTATGAGGTGTCTTTGGGAGACACGATCGGGGCAGGAACACCCGACAGCATTGCAAAGATGCTGCTGGCGGTGCGCGAGGTGGTGCCAATGCATCGTCTGGCGGGTCATTATCACGATACCGGAGGGCGAGCGCTGGACAATATCGACGCGTCATTATCGTTGGGATTGCGAACCTTTGATGCTGCAGTCGGTGGCCTTGGCGGATGTCCGTTTGCGCCTGGTGCGGCGGGCAATGTTGCGACGGAAGAGGTGGTGGGGCATTTGCACGGGCTGGGCTATGAGACGGGCCTTGATCTCAAGGTGCTGCATGAAGCTGCGAAAATGTCGCGGGCAATACGCGGTTAGAGTCGATCATGTTCGAAACAATCAAAATTGAGGTGGACAAGCGCGGTGTCGCAACGCTGCTTTTAAATCGCCCCAAAAAGCACAATGCCATGTCTGGGCAGATGCTCGCAGATCTGAAGCAGGCGGCGGCCCAGCTGGGCGCCGATGATGCTGTGCGCGCGGTTGTACTGACGGGGGTCGGCAAATCGTTTTGCGCCGGTGGTGATCTGGGGTGGATGCGCGAACAGATGGCTGCGGATATTGAGACGAGGGGACGCGAGGCGGCCAAACTGGCTTATGCTTTGCAGTCACTTAACACCATGCCCAAACCGATGATCGGCGCGTTGCAGGGCAATGCCTTTGGCGGCGGGGTTGGCCTTGCCTCGGTTTGCGACGTGGCGATCGGGGTGGATCATATCAAAATGGGTCTTACTGAAACCCGGCTGGGACTGATCCCGGCGACAATCGGACCTTATGTGGTATCGCGCATGGGAGAAGGTCGCGCGCGGCGGGTTTTTATGTCAGCACGAATTTTTGGTGCGGATGAGGCTGTTGATTTGGGCCTGCTGGCAAAATGCGTGCCAGCAGAGGCGCTGATGGACACGGTCGAGGCGGAAGTTGTGCCCTATCTGTCCTGTGCTCCCGGTGCTGTGGCTTCCGCCAAAGCTTTGGCGCGCCGCTTGGGCCCGCGTATTGATGAGGGCACGATTGAGATTACGATCAATGCGTTGACGGAACGTTGGGCGAGTGAAGAATCTACCGAAGGGGTGGACGCGTTTTTTGACAAACGCAAGGCTGCTTGGGTGACAGAATGAACCGGGCCCTTGCAAAACAGGTGTTTGTTTAAGAGATGAGCGCGCCATGTGGGGCGCCATTCTATATAAAATGCGGCCAGCGAACTGCGGGTTGAGGCGGTTCGCTCTCGATTGCGATCCTGAATGAAATCCGGTTTCGTGGCATCTGTGCCAGCTTGGGCAAGCGCGCCGCAAATTAGCTGTATAAATTGCGGATCGCCTTGGTTGACCCGGCTCCAACCGGGGGGTAAACCCGATTGCAGTCATCTTTGCCGATGGACATGTGCCCCGCGCGCAAAAATAGGAGCTGCCCAGTGGACGAATTGTTGAGGGAATATCTTCCCATACTGGTATTTCTGGCTATTGCGATTGGGTTGGGGCTGGTTCTGATCCTCGCCGCCGTTGTCATTGCTGTTCGCAATCCAGACCCCGAAAAAGTGTCGGCCTATGAATGCGGGTTCAACGCATTTGACGACGCGCGGATGAAATTTGATGTTCGGTTTTATCTGGTGTCGATCCTGTTCATCATTTTTGACCTTGAAATCGCCTTTCTGTTCCCGTGGGCTGTAGCGTTCAAAGACGGCAGCATGGCCGCGTTCTGGTCGATGATGGTTTTTCTGGGTGTCCTGACAATCGGCTTTGCCTATGAGTGGAAAAAAGGAGCGCTCGAATGGGAGTAGCCTTGGGGCCCAATACGGCTGGAGTTGACATGGATACGTCCACGCAGGCGCTGAATGCTGATCTGCAGGACAAGGGTTTTCTGCTCACATCGATGGCAGACATGGTGAATTGGGCACGTACCGGAAGCCTGCACTGGATGACCTTCGGTCTAGCCTGCTGCGCAGTTGAGATGATGCACACCTCAATGCCGCGCTATGATCTGGAACGGTTTGGAACTGCGCCGCGCGCCAGTCCGCGCCAGTCGGACCTGATGATTGTCGCCGGTACACTGACCAACAAGATGGCCCCTGCGCTGCGCAAGGTCTATGACCAGATGCCCGAACCGCGCTACGTTATTTCAATGGGATCCTGTGCCAATGGCGGCGGGTACTACCACTATTCCTATTCCGTTGTGCGCGGATGTGATCGCATCGTTCCGGTTGATGTTTACGTCCCGGGCTGTCCGCCCACGGCCGAAGCGCTGCTATATGGCATCATGCAGTTGCAACGCAAAATTCGCCGGACCGGTACCATTGTCCGATAAGCCGCTGCCAGACAGGACCAGATCATGAATGACGCTCTGAACGAACTTGGAACGCACATTGAGCTGAAGCGCAGCGATTGTGTGCTGGCCTGGGATGTAACCGAGGGCGAATTGAACATCGATGTCGCACCCGCCAATATCGTGGGGTTTGTCGAATTTCTGAAGTCTGACAGCACCTGTAAGTTCTCGACTCTGGTGGACATAACTGGCGTTGATTATCCTCAGCGACCGAAGCGATTTGATGTCGTCTATCATCTCCTTTCCATGTATCAGAACCATCGCATCCGACTACGGGTCAGCATTCGTCAGGAAGACATGGTGCCTTCGATCATTGACGTGCATCCAAGTGCGAACTGGTTTGAACGCGAAGTTTTCGATATGTTTGGAATCCTGTTTTCGGGGCACCCTGATTTGCGGCGCATTCTGACAGACTACGGTTTTCGCGGCTATCCGCTGCGCAAGGATTTTCCCACTACAGGCTATACCGAAGTGCGCTATGACGAGGCGCAGAAACGCGTGGTCTACGAACCGGTGTCTCTGGTTCAGGAATACCGCCAGTTTGACTTCATGTCGCCATGGGAAGGCGCTGAGTATATCTTGCCGGGCGACGAAAAGAATGAGGAGCCCAAGGCATGAGCGACCAAGGATCCGAATTGAAAGGTGCCTGTATGTGCGGGGCCTGTCAGTTTACCGCCACGCCGACGGCGATGACGGCTGGGGCATGCCATTGCGGGATGTGTCGCAAATGGTCCGGCGGTATGTATTTGGCGGTGGCGTGTGGTTCGTCAGTCGTATTTGACAAGGGCGCACCCCTTGGGTCCTACAAAGGCAGTGACTGGGGCGAACGTATTTTCTGCAAAGACTGCGGATCGTCGCTGGTTTGGCAGACTCAGGACGGGCAAAACCAGAACGTATCAATGCAGGCCTTTGAAGACCCAAGCCAGTTCAAGCTGGACACCCAGATTTTTGTCGACCGCAAGCCGGGCAATTATGATCTCGCGAATGAAACCGCGATGATGACGGAAGCCGAGGTATTTGCGATGTTTGCGCCACAAGGGGATGCATGATGGACGGTGATATCCGCGTAAACACGTATGATGATGGATCGACGGACGCCCAGACCGGTGAACAGAAAATCCGTAATTTCAACATTAACTTTGGCCCGCAGCACCCGGCGGCTCACGGGGTTCTGCGCCTTGTGCTGGAACTTGACGGTGAAATCGTGGAGCGGTGTGATCCGCACATCGGGCTGTTGCACCGTGGCACCGAAAAGCTGATGGAAAGCCGCACGTATCTGCAGAACCTGCCCTATTTCGACCGGTTGGATTATGTCGCGCCGATGAATCAGGAACACGCCTGGTGTCTGGCAATTGAAAAGCTGACCAAGACGCCAGTGCCGCGCCGTGCCAGCCTGATCCGCGTGCTTTATTCCGAGATCGGTCGTGTGCTGAACCACCTGCTGAACGTGACGACCCAAGCCATGGACGTGGGGGCGCTGACGCCGCCGCTCTGGGGTTTTGAAGAGCGTGAAAAACTGATGATCTTTTACGAGCGGGCCTGCGGTGCGCGTCTGCACGCCGCCTATTTCCGCCCCGGTGGGGTGCATCAGGACCTGCCCGACGATTTGCTGAATGACATCGAGACATGGGCCCACGAATTTCCGGCTGTCATGGATGACATCGACGGGCTGCTGACTGAAAACCGGATTTTCAAGCAGCGCAATGTGGATATCGGCATCATCAGCGAACAGGACGCGCTGGACTGGGGTTTTTCCGGAGTCATGGTGCGCGGGTCGGGTATGGCATGGGATTTGCGACGCAGCCAGCCCTATGAATGCTACGATGAGTTTGATTTTCAGGTGCCGGTTGGCAAGAACGGCGACTGTTATGATCGCTATCTGGTGCGCATGGAAGAGATGCGTCAGTCGGTTAGCATCATCAAACAAGCCATCGCCAAACTGCGCGATGAACCGGGCGATGTTTTGTCGCGCGGCAAAGTCACACCGCCGTCGCGCAGCGACATGAAAACCTCGATGGAAAGTCTGATCCACCATTTCAAGCTTTACACCGAAGGCTTCCACGTCCCCGCTGGCGAAGTCTATTGCGCTGTTGAGGCCCCGAAGGGTGAATTCGGCGTCTACCTTGTGGCGGACGGCACCAACAAACCCTACCGCGCCAAACTCCGCGCGCCGGGCTTCCTGCATTTGCAGGCGATGGATTTCATGGCCACAGGACACCAACTCGCCGACGTCGCCGCGATCATCGGCTCTATGGACGTGGTGTTTGGGGAGATTGATCGGTGAGGGCTTTGCACTTCGCTTTTCCATTGATAGTGGCGTCGTCCGGCGCTTTTGCCGCACAATCGTTTGATGTTGCTGAATTGTGCGCGCGAATTGCGGTGCGGTATGAGACTATCTCAGAGCAAGCATCTAATTTGCCCGGTGTTTCTGATAGTCAAAAGCTAAGAGTTGCAGCAATGTATGACGAGGGGCGAGTGGATTTTCAGACTGCGCTGATTGTCTTCGGTGAGAATGCCTTGTCTATCTTATCACCTGAAAATGACGAACTGCGAAATCTTCACCGGAACATCGCTCGCTGCATAGCAGGCAATGAATGCGATTCTATGACTACGAATAAGGAAGGTTCTGATTTCCGTGTTTCTCTTATTCGCGCTTGTAGGAAAGATTTTTTGAGGACTGAGTACTAATGCTACGCCGCCTACACCAGGAACAACCCGATAGCTTTGCTTTCACGCCCGCCAATCAGGCATGGGCCGAAGGGCAGATCACCAAATATCCCGAGGGCCGTCAGGCCAGTGCGATCATTCCACTGTTGTGGCGTGCGCAAGAGCAGGAGGGGTGGTTGACCCGTCCGGCGATTGAGCATGTGAGTGATATGCTGGGATTGGCCTATATCAGGGGTCTCGAAGTTGCCTCGTTCTACTTTATGTTTCAACTGCAACCTGTTGGTTCTGTTGCGCATATTCAGGTTTGCGGCACCACATCCTGCATGATTTGCGGCGCTGAAGATCTAGTGGCCGTGTGCAAGGATAAGATCGCGCCCAAGGCGCACATGCTGTCGGATGATGGCAAGTTCAGCTGGGAAGAGGTCGAATGCCTTGGCTCTTGCTCGAACGCGCCAATGGCGCAGATCGGCAAGGACTATTACGAAGACCTGACTGCCGCACGTATGGGCGAACTTATTGACGAGATGGCCGCCGGAAAAGTGCCGGTGCCGGGCCCGCAGAACGGGCGTTATGCGGCGGAGCCGCTGAGCGGGCTGACCAGTCTGACCGAGTATGAAAGCGTTAAGACCAAATACAATATCAGCGCCCAGCTAGCCGTTGATATTGGCGATACCATAAAGCGGATTGACGGAACCGAGGTGCCTTTGATCACACCGTGGCTGGGCAAGACTGCAAAATCAGTGCCCGCGAAGAAAGCGCCTGCCAAGAAAGCACCGGCCAAGAAGGCCGCCGTTAAAAAACCCACCGCCAACAAAGCGACGGCGGCGAAGGCCGAAACCGCAAAAACCGCGAGCGTCGGAAAGAAACCACGCGTACTGAAAGCGCCGCGTAAGTCCGGCGCAGATGATCTCAAGATGATCAAAGGGGTTGGGCCCAAGATGGAAAATATGCTGAACGGCATGGGGTTTTACCATTTTGATCAGGTGGCCAAATGGTCAGCCGACGAATTGGCATGGGTTGATCAGAACTTGGATGGCTTCAAGGGCCGCGCCAGTCGAGACGGATGGATCGAACAGGCAAAGCTGCTCGCTTCTGGCGCCGAGACTGAATTTTCCAAACGCGCCAAAAAAGATGGTGTTTATAAATGAGTTGCAAATCGTGACCAATAGGGGGACGACATGGATCAAATTTCTGCAATGAGCGAATGTAAACGTAAGTGGTGGCAATACTCAATAATCGCGGGAGCGGTGATTGCAGTGTTGCTATGGTTGATGGTCTATGGGTTCTTTACGTCACTCGTTATCGGAATTGTCATCGCTGTGGTGGCTGGGCTCGTTCTGAGCAATATCAAATGCACCTCTGTCGTTGAAACTCCGATGGTGAAATCTTCGGTAATGTCCCAGGAGGCCTTGTCTTCTACCACGACCGCTGAAGCGCCCAAGCCCGCAGCAGCACCGGAAACAACGGCAACACCTGATGCTGCAGCCACGGCTGTGGAACCGGACGTGCAAGCGGAAACAAGGGAAACAAAGCCCAAAGCTGCACCTGCCAAAAAGACTGTGGCCAAAAGACCACCTGCCACGAAAGCTTCGTCCAAGGCAGCACCGGCCAAGGCACCAGTTTCTGCTGATGGAAAACCCGCGATGCTGACAGAGGCACGTGTCGGTGGTGCGGACAACCTCAAGCTTCTCAAAGGCGTCGGACCTAAGCTGGAGGCGACGTTGAACGACCTGGGTGTTTTTCACTTTGACCAAATCGCCGGGTGGCGCAAAAAGGAAATCGCCTGGGTTGACGAACGTCTGAAATTCAAGGGTCGGATCGAACGTGACGACTGGATCAAACAGGCCAAGGTTCTGGCCAAGGGTGGCGAAACCGAGTTTTCAAAACGCAGCAAAAAGTCATAACGGGGACATTTCTGTTTGAACGCTGATCCCAATATCACAAAGGACGCGGCAATTGCCCGCAAGGGCCGCATCGTGGCGCTCGTCATTGCTGGTTCCATTGTACTCTGGCTGGGCGCGCAGATGATTGGCTCGTCCATCGGACTTCCGGTGCGGTATGCCTTTCTGTTCGACTTTGCTGCTCTGGCCGCGCTGATCTGGGCGATGGTCAATATTTATCAAATGCGCCGAGCGCGCCGCGACAACCAAGGGTAGTCCACATGTTAAAAGATCAGGACCGCATCTTTACAAATATCTACGGGATGCACGACCGCACGCTCAAGGGCGCGCAGGCGCGAGGGCACTGGGACGGTACTGCCGACATTCTGAAGAAGGGTCGCGACTGGATCATTCAGAACACGAAAGACAGCGGTCTTCGCGGACGGGGAGGCGCAGGTTTTCCTACAGGTTTGAAATGGTCGTTCATGCCCAAGGAAAGTGACGGACGTCCGGCCTATCTGGTGGTGAATGCAGATGAATCCGAGCCGGGCACGTGTAAAGATCGCGAAATCATGCGCCATGACCCGCATACGCTGGTAGAAGGTTGTTTGATTGCGTCCTTCGCAATGCAGGCCAATGCCTGCTACATTTATATCCGCGGCGAATACATCCGGGAGAAAGAGGCGCTGCAGATCGCCATTGATGAGGCGTACGACGCTGGCTTGATTGGTAAGAATGCCTGCGGATCGGGGTATGATTTCGACCTCTACTTACACCATGGTGCAGGGGCCTACATCTGCGGTGAAGAAACTGCCTTGCTGGAAAGCCTTGAGGGCAAGAAAGGCATGCCGCGCATGAAGCCGCCGTTTCCGGCGGGCGCAGGTCTTTATGGATGCCCGACAACGGTGAACAACGTTGAGAGCATCGCGGTTGTGCCCACCATACTGCGGCGTGGTCCGGAGTGGTTTTCGTCGTTCGGTAGGCCCAACAATGCCGGGACCAAGCTGTTCGCCATATCCGGACATGTCAACAACCCCTGCGTTGTCGAAGAGGCGATGTCGATCACCTTTGAAGACCTGATCGAAACCCATTGTGGTGGTATTCGTGGCGGCTGGGATAATCTCAAGGCTGTCATTCCGGGAGGATCATCGGTGCCGATGATCCCAGGAAAAGACATGAAAGACGCGATCATGGATTTTGACTATCTGCGCGAGCAGCGGTCGGGTCTTGGAACGGCGGCGGTGATCGTGATGGACAATTCGACAGATGTGATTAAGGCGATCTGGCGGCTTTCGAAGTTCTACAAGCATGAAAGCTGTGGTCAGTGCACGCCCTGCCGCGAAGGTACCGGTTGGATGATGCGGGTGATGGACCGTTTGGTGACGGGCGAGGCCGAAGTCGAGGAAATCGACATGCTGCTTGACGTAACCAAGCAGGTCGAGGGCCACACAATCTGTGCGCTCGGCGATGCTGCGGCCTGGCCCATTCAGGGCCTCATCCGCCATTTCCGTGACGAGATCGAAGATCGGATCAAACACAAGCGCACCGGTCGCGTATCCGCGGTGGCAGCAGAATGATTAGATTGGATGCAATATCCGGCCTGCGGGCATCGGCGTTGAACCATTCAGTCAGGGCGGTATGCGCCGTGGCCTTTTGCGCAGGGCTGGCGGCCTGTGATGCCAACTCGCGACCCGCGCGGTCGCTATCCGACCCTGCGGTGCAGAAGCTATATGCTTTGCCACTGCCCGATTATGCTGGGACGGCACGTCTGGCACAGCAGATTGGAAAATCCTGCCCACGCTATCGATTTGACAGCGGACTCTATTCAAAGGTGAACGAAAAGCGAAACAAAGAAGGGCGCGGCTCGACGGCGGCAAGGACCCAAAGCGGTGGTGTTGATGTCATGACAAGCGTTCTGACACGTGAGTTTCAAAGCGATTATGGAGTGACAGTTGGTCAAAGCGATCTTTGCACTGCAGCCGATCAGGAAGCCGCAAAGAACACCGCACTGGCCGCGTTGTTGGCACCGGCGCGCTAAACCCAAAGGCAAAGGAGAGAAAATATGGAACAGTTTGCTGAATACGGGCACGCGATAGTCTCGGTCGCTGCATTTGCACTGATAGGGCTAATTCTGAGTCCGATCTCTGCCGCTCGCAAAGCAAATGAGCAGATGGAACCCGGGGCGATGCCCAAGGAAGATTACAGTAATCTCACCTATCGCATGTGCCGTGCCCATCAGAATGCAGTAGAGATGGCTGGTTTGTTCACGGCCGTTACCATTGCCGCCATTCTCGCCGGAGCCAGTCCATTCTGGGTGAACCTGCTGGCGGCCCTGTTTTTGGTCAGCCGGATTATCATGGCTTTCGTTCATATCAGGGGCATTGGTAAACCACAGCAAGGTCCCCGGACGTTGCTCTATGTATTGGGTTGGGCCTGCTGCGTCATTCTTGCAATTTTAGCAATCTTCGCGGTATTTTGAGGATATGAGTTAAGTGTCGAAACAATCCTACCACCTTGCAGAGTTGAACGTCGGGCGCCTTCTTGCGCCGACCGATGATCCGCGCGTTGCCGAGTTCATGGAAAACCTTGACCGGATCAATGGGCTGGGCAAGCGTATGCCGGGATTTGTCTGGATGATGGAGGGCTCGGGTGAACCGGGCACTGGCAATACTGAGAATGCAATTGGCGACGACCCGCAATATGTCAGCAACCTGACGGTTTGGGAAAGCGTAGAAACACTCGAGACTTTTGTGTGGGGCACGGTCCACAAACAGTTCTATGAGCGCCGTAAAGAATGGTTTGAAGTGTTGGGCGAGATGCATTTTGTGATGTGGTGGGTGCCCGCGGGCCATCGCCCGACTCTGGAACAAGCGCTTGATAAACTATCTCATCGACAGTCCCGTGGGGACAGCGACGAAGCGTTTGGCTGGTCTTATCTTGAACAGGCCACGGCGTGGCGCACCCATGGGTGCAACACGGTTGCGGCGGAGTAGAACGATGCGTATCTTAGTAATCAGTTTGCTAGCCGTGGCCCTGATCGCAAGTTGCAACAAACGCAAGAATCAGATCGCGTTTGACGGTCAATATTACAAGACCAAGGTTTCCAAACTCAATGACGATCTGGCCCAGTTTCAGATCAACGTGTCGCCGGTCTCTGCCTCATTGGACGGTGCCCGCGCCGCAGGCAGGCACGAAGCGACCAAATACTGCGTTGAAAATTTTGGACTGTCTGACACAACCTGGGTCGCTGGACCGGACGCGGAGTTGGCCAATCTCAATATTGACGGCGATACTTTGTTGCTGCGCGGGATGTGCGACGGATGATAGTGAATAAGGACCAGAAGAGCGCCTATAGCGCCGAATGCAAGCACCTGACAAAGCGTTGTTATTGCATATCATCTACCATGACTTCCATCTGCACGAATGGACATGGCGTTTTGCCAGACCGTAAGTGCAGACCCGGAGGTAACAAATGCATCTGAAATTTATCATCACTACAGCAGTCGCAATACTGGCAGGTACGGCAGAGGCCAAGCCTTCGATGCGCGATGTGCCCGAGATCGAGAATATGCTGTTCACAGTGGCTGTTGCAAACGAAGTCGGCAAGCAGTGTGACAGAATTGAGGGCCGCTGGCTGAAAGGCTATCGTATGCTTTTCAAGCTGCGCAAACGCGCCAACCAACTGGGTTACTCAGATAGCGAAATCCGCGCCTACGTAGAGTCTGATACCGAAAAGGATCGGATGCGAGCCAAAGGCTATCGGTATCTGGAATCCGAGGGCGTCGTAAAGAATAATCCCGAAACCTTCTGCACGTTTGGGCGTTCAGAAATTGCGAAATCCAGCGCGATTGGCGCGCTTTTGAAGGCGAATTAGACCATGTCTGACCTCCGCAAGATCAACATCGATGGAACTGATATCGAAGTGGACGGGGCGCTGACCCTGATTCAGGCCTGCGAAGAGGCGGGCGTTGAAATCCCTCGGTTCTGCTATCATGAGCGGCTGACCATTGCCGGCAATTGCCGTATGTGCCTCGTCGAAGTTGTGGGGGGACCGCCCAAACCGGCAGCATCCTGTGCAATGCAGGTCAGAGACTTGCGCCCTGGCCCCGAGGGCCAGCCGCCGGTGATCAAGACCAACTCGCCCATGGTCAAGAAGGCCCGCGAAGGGGTTATGGAATTCCTGTTGATAAACCACCCGCTTGACTGCCCGATCTGCGATCAGGGCGGTGAATGTGATCTGCAGGATCAGGCGATGGCCTATGGGGTTGATTTTTCCCGCTATCGCGAACCCAAACGCGCGACCGAGGACCTTGATCTGGGGCCTTTGGTTGAAACCCACATGACCCGGTGCATTTCCTGCACGCGGTGCGTCCGTTTCACCACCGAAGTCGCTGGGATCACTCAGATGGGTCAGACCGGTCGCGGAGAGGATGCTGAGATTACGTCCTATCTGGGCGAGACATTGGAATCCAACATGCAGGGCAACATCATTGATCTGTGCCCAGTCGGCGCACTGGTGTCCAAACCCTACGCTTTTACAGCCCGCCCGTGGGAGCTGAGCAAGACCGAGAGCATTGACGTTATGGACGCGCTTGGATCCAACATTCGGGTCGACACAAAAGGGCGCGAAGTCATGCGGTTCCTGCCGCGCAATCATGATGGCGTAAATGAAGAATGGATTTCCGACAAGACACGGTTCGTTTGGGATGGGTTACGCCGCCAGCGGCTTGATCGCCCCTATATTCGTGAAAACGGCAAGCTGCGCCCGGCAACTTGGCCCGAAGCATTGTCCAAAGCGGCAGATGCGATCAAAAGCGCCAAAAAACTCGCTGGTCTGGTAGGTGACCTTGCTCCGGTCGAAGCCACATATGCGCTGAAGCAACTTGTTGAAGGACAGGATGGGGCCGTCGAATGCCGTACAGATGGCGCAAAGCTGCCAGCAGGAAACCGATCCGGTTACGTTGGCACGGCGCGCATTGAAGATCTTGATACTGCAGCCTTTATTCAGTTGGTCGGTACCAATCCGCGGGTTGAGTCGCCCGTAATGAATGCCCGTATCCGCAAGGCCTGGGTTGCTGGCGCTGAGGTTGGTGTGATCGGGCCGTCAGAAGACCTGACCTATGATACCTTCCATATGGGCGACGATCGCGAGGCGCTGGGTTCCCTGTCAAAATACGAAGGCAAGGATGTCATAGAAAAACCATCCGTCATGGTTGTCGGCACGGGCGCGTTGCAGGAAGCGGACGGCGCGGCGGTCTTGGGCCATGTGATGCAGGCGGCGGAACGCACCAATGGAAAGGTCCTTGTTTTGCACACCGCTGCTGGACGTGTGGGTGCTATGGACGTGGGCGCCGTAACCGAGGGCGGCATCGACGCGGCGCTTAAGGACGCCGAAGTGGTATACAATCTGGGCGCCGACGAGGTTGATATCGCCGAAGGGCCCTTGGTGATCTATCAGGGTTCGCACGGTGACCGGGGCGCGCACCGTGCCGACATCATCCTGCCGGGCGCTGCCTATACTGAAGAACAAGGTCTGTTTGTGAACACCGAAGGGCGGCCTCAACTGGCGCAGCGTGCCGGGTTTGCACCGGGAGAGGCCAAGGAAAACTGGGCGATCCTGCGAGCGCTAAGCGCGGAAGTTGGCTCGCAATTGCCATACGATTCACTGGCTCAGTTGCGCAGCGCACTTGTCGGCGAAGTTCCCCATCTTGGACAAATTGATGAGGTGCCGGAAAACGACTGGCAACCACTTGCGGCCGGGAAATTGGGTAAGGCGGTGTTCCGCTATGCGATCTCAGACTTTTATCTGACCAACCCGATCGCGCGGGCCTCCGAACTGATGGCGGAGCTTTCTGCCGGGGCAAAAGGGCGCGGCACCGGAAAGATTGCGGCTGAATGATGCGCAAAATGCGGGGCATATCTCCTGTAGCGATCCTGCTTGCGGGCGGAGTCTCCGCATGTGAACAGCAAGAGGTGGTGGCGGAAGACATCGTCTTTGCCCCGGATTATCGCGGTGTCGACACGCAGCTACTGGATACTGATCTGGTGCGTTTCAAGGTTGCGATGACCGGTGCGCGCGGCCCGGAAGACATTTCGGATTACGCAAAATGTGCTGCCGCACAATATACGCTGATCCGAGGATACGGATTTGCGCGTCATTTACGCACAAATGTGCAAGAGGAGGGTGGCGTGTGGGCCGCAGATGCTGTTTACACAATCTCGCCAACATTGCCTGCTGGCAACCGGACAATTGATGCCGAAGTTACGGCAGCTCAGTGCGCGGAAATAGGGATACCCACGGTGTGAGGACTTATGGCTGAATTCTTTTCCACAACCTATACCGGCATCGGTCTTCTGATTATTGCGCAGATATTCCTGTTGGTGATCCCGCTGTTGGTTGCCCTTGCCTTTCTGATGTACGCGGACCGCAAGATCTGGGCCGCAGTGCAGATGCGGCGAGGACCTAATGTTGTGGGTTTCTTTGGCCTGCTGCAAAGTTTTGCCGATTTCCTCAAATACATCGTCAAAGAGGTGGTTTTCCCGGCGGGTGCCGACAAGGTCGTTTTCCTGCTGGCGCCGCTTGTGTCTTTGGTGATGGCGCTGATCGCGTGGGCGGTGATCCCGTTCAATGACGGTTGGGTCATTTCCGACATCAACGTGGCGATCCTGTACGTCATGGCGGTCTCTTCGCTTGAGGTCTATGGTGTGATCATGGGGGGATGGGCTTCAAACTCTAAATACCCGTTCCTTGGATCACTACGCTCAGCCGCGCAAATGATTTCGTATGAGGTTAGCATTGGCCTGATCATCATCGGTGTGATCATTTCGACTGGCTCCATGAATTTCGGCGCCATTGTTGAGGCGCAAAGCGGCTCTTACGGGTTCCTGAACTGGTATTGGTTGCCACATTTCCCGATGCTAATCCTGTTCTTTATCTCGGCTCTGGCAGAAACCAATCGCCCGCCGTTTGATCTTCCAGAGGCTGAATCAGAACTCGTCGCCGGTTATCAGGTTGAATATTCATCCACGCCGTTCCTGCTGTTCATGATCGGCGAACTTGTGGCCGTGGTGCTGATGTGCGCACTGATTTCGCTGCTGTTCTTTGGCGGATGGCTGTCTCCGATACCCGGCCTGCCGGATGGCATCTTCTGGATGATCGTAAAGATGGGCGTCGTGTTCTTCTTTTTCTCGATGGTTAAGGCTATCACTCCACGCTACCGCTACGATCAGTTGATGCGGCTTGGCTGGAAAGTATTCCTGCCGTTCTCGCTGTTCTGGGTGGCGTTTGTTGCATTTGCAGCCAAGTTTGACTGGTTCGGCGGCGCCTTCGCCCGCTGGACGGTGGGGGCATGATGGCAACAGACGAACTTGACCAATTGTCTCAGTACTTCATCTCGATGAACGAAATGAAGGCGGCTTCTTTTTATGAAACTGTTGTTGGCCTATTCAGAATGGGAAGCGAAGCAAAGTTAGAAGAATTTACCGCCGACGACTTTGACTTTTTTCTTGGAAACATAGCTTTGAATGCTCCGCAATTTGGAGAATTGTTTGACGCGGCCAAGCCCGAACTGCGGAACCAATTTGTTGACGTTTTTTCAGACCGTCTTCTGAAAGCAATAAATTTTGACACAACAACAAAAACGCTTGATGTGTCGCAGTTGCAAACTGCATTCCTTGAGACCGCACAAAGATTGAAGGCGCTATGACACAGATCGACTATACACGCGCGGCAAAATACTTTCTGCTGCAAGATTTCTTTCAGGGATTCAAATTGGGGATGAAGTATTTCTTTCGCCCCAAAGCGACGCTGAATTATCCGCATGAAAAAGGGTACCTGTCGCCGCGCTTTCGTGGCGAACACGCACTGCGCCGTTATCCCAACGGCGAAGAACGCTGCATCGCCTGCAAGCTGTGCGAGGCGATCTGCCCGGCGCAGGCGATCACGATTGATGCGGAGCCCCGCGAAGACGGCAGCCGCCGCACGACACGTTATGACATCGACATGACCAAATGCATTTATTGTGGCTTCTGTCAGGAGGCATGTCCGGTCGATGCCATCGTCGAAGGCCCGAATTTTGAATTCGCCACCGAGACGCGAGAAGAGTTGTTTTACGACAAGGCGAAACTGCTCGAGAACGGCGACCGTTGGGAATCCGAGATAGCCCACAACCTTGAACTGGATGCGCCCTACCGATGACCGATCCCGTCAACCCCTTCGAGGCAATGATGAAGCAGGCGCAGGACATGGCGAAGGCGATGAACCCTGCGCTCGAGTCGTTTTCGCCCAAAGGGTTCGAGGCGCTGTGGCCGACCATGCCCAAGGAGGTCATGGAAGCGATGTTTGGCAATGCGGTAAACGAAGACGGGCTGGACGCCAAAACGCGGTTGCTGCTGACGCTGGCAGGGTTAACGATGCAAGGTGCACAGGTTGAACCAGCCGTGCGCCAGACCGTGCGCCACGCGATCGAAGCCGGTGCCAAGAAACAAGAGATTGTCGAAACGATTGGCCAGATGTCGATGTTCGCCGGTCTTCCAGCGATGAACCGCGCGCTTGAGATTGCCCAAGACGTGATGAAGGAGGACGACAAATCATGACTGTGTTTGCCTTTTACCTGTTTGCGATTTGCGTCATCGCGGGGGGATTGTTCACGGTGATCAGCAAGAACCCGGTGCATTCGGTGCTGTGGCTGATCCTGGCATTTTTGTCCTCGGCCGGCCTTTTCGTGTTGTTGGGCGCTGAATTTGTCGCGATGTTGCTGATCATCGTCTACGTGGGTGCGGTTGCTGTGCTTTTCCTGTTTGTTGTCATGATGCTGGACGTGGATTTTGCCGAACTTAAGGCCGAGATGGCCAAATACATGCCACTGGCCCTATTGATCGGGCTGGTGCTGTTGATGCAATTCGCCATCGCCTTTGGTGCGTGGGACGCAAACGCCGCTGCTGAAGGGTTGCGGGCGCAGGTTACACCGACCGACAAACACAATACCGAAGCTCTGGGCCTAATCCTTTATGATCAATATTTCCTGTTGTTCCAGCTATCAGGACTGATCCTGCTGGTGGCGATGATTGGGGCCATCGTGCTGACGCTGCGCCACCGGGTCGACGTCAAACGTCAGGATGTGGTCGCGCAGATGATGCGCGACCCGGCGGCCGCGATGGAATTGAAAGATGTAAAACCCGGGCAGGGCCTTTAGGTCATAGATCCGGAGTAAAAACGAAGACCTGACGGTTATGTGTGCCGTTAAGAATAAAAGAACCGAGGGACGATATGATCGGACTAGAACATTACCTGACAGTGGCAGCGATGCTGTTTGTCATCGGCATCTTCGGGCTGTTTCTGAACCGCAAAAATGTGATTATTCTGCTAATGAGCATCGAGTTGATGCTACTTGCGGTGAATATCAATCTTGTAGCGTTCTCCCATTATTCCGGTGATCTGGTCGGGCAAGTGTTTACCATGTTCGTATTGACCGTCGCCGCTGCCGAGGCCGCCATTGGGTTGGCCATACTGGTTTGTTTCTTCCGCAACCGTGGCACCATCGCGGTTGAAGATGTCAATGTGATGAAGGGCTAAGAGACTTATGGAAACCATCATCCTCTTTGCCCCACTGATCGGTAGTCTGATCTGCGGCTTTGGCTGGAAATTCATTGGCGAGACAGCGGCACTTTGGGTGTCGACCGGCCTGCTGTTCCTGTCCATGCTGCTCAGCTGGATCGTGTTTTTTAGTTTTGACGGTGTGACCGAGCAAATCCAGATCATGCGCTGGATCGAAAGTGGCAGCCTGAGTACTGACTGGGCCATCCGGCTGGATCGTCTGACGGCGATCATGCTGATCGTGATTACGACCGTGTCAGCGCTCGTCCATCTCTACAGCTTTGGTTACATGGACAACGACCCGCAGTGGCGAGAGGGCGAAACGTATAAGCCGCGTTTCTTTGCGTATCTTTCCTTCTTTACCTTTGCAATGCTGATGCTGGTGACGGCCAATAATCTTGTTCAGATGTTCTTTGGTTGGGAGGGCGTGGGCGTTGCGTCATACCTGCTGATCGGTTTCTACTATCGCAAACCAAGTGCAAATGCTGCGGCAATAAAGGCGTTTGTGGTCAATCGTGTAGGCGACTTTGGCTTTGCCTTGGGTATATTTGCGCTGTTTTTTCTCGTGGATAGCATCAATCTTGACGATATCTTTGCCGATGCGCCCACCCTTGCGGAAACGCAATTGTCGTTCCTTTGGAGTGAATGGAACGCGGCCAATCTGATCGCGGTCCTTCTGTTCATAGGTGCGATGGGTAAGTCAGCGCAGCTGTTCTTACACACGTGGCTGCCCGATGCGATGGAAGGCCCGACGCCAGTTTCCGCCCTGATCCACGCTGCCACCATGGTGACTGCTGGCGTTTTCCTGGTATGCCGAATGTCGCCGCTTATGGAATTCGCGCCTGAGGCGCTGATGTTTGTGACAGTGGTCGGTGCCACAACGGCTTTTTTTGCCGCAACCGTGGGTCTGGTGCAAACCGATATCAAACGGGTGATCGCTTATTCCACATGTTCGCAGCTGGGCTACATGTTTGTTGCTGCGGGTGTCGGCATGTATTCCGCTGCAATGTTCCACCTGCTGACACATGCGTTCTTTAAGGCGCTGTTGTTCCTTGGCGCCGGGTCAGTCATCCATGCGATGCATCACGAGCAGGACATGACGAATTACGGCGGGTTGCGTAAGAAGATCCCTTATACGTACTGGGCGATGATGATCGGGACGCTGGCCATCACTGGGGTTGGCATTCCGCTGACCTACATCGGGTTCGCTGGTTTCCTCTCCAAGGACGCCATCATCGAAAGTGCCTATGCTGCCGGTTCAGGCTATGGCTTCTGGTTGCTGGTGATCGCTGCTGCGTTGACGAGTTTCTACAGTTGGCGGCTGATGTTCCTGACGTTTTACGGTGCACCGCGCGGCGACAAACACACACATGACCATGCCCATGAGTCGCCCAAGACCATGTTGGTGCCGTTAGGCGTGCTGAGCTTTGGTGCTGTGGTTGCCGGGATGGTCTGGCAGCCCAGCTTCTTTGGTCACGTCGATCAGGTCGCCAAGTTCTACGGCATTCCGCTTCAGGACGAAGCCCATGCAGAGGCAGGCCATGATGAGGGTCACACAGATGAGACCCACGCCGAACATGTGGCTGATGGCACTGCCGACGTGCATCACGGCGAAGACAAGGCCGAGGGTCACGGCGACGCTCATGGCGACGAACACCATGCCGCGTTTGGCGGTCAGCCGGGCGACGGCGCGCTTTATTTCGGCAAGGATAACACCGTGCTTGAGGACGCGCATGCCGCGCCCAAGTGGGTCAAGGTAAGCCCATTCATTGCAATGGCAGCCGGGTTCCTCATGGCGATGTGGTTCTACATCTGGAATCCCACGTTGCCGGGCCGTCTGGCCGAAAGCCAGCGTCCTCTCTACCTGTTCTTCAAGAACAAGTGGTATTTTGACGAACTCTACGAAATCATCTTTGTTGGTCCCGCCAAGGCCATTGGCCGGCTGCTGTGGAAGCGCGGCGATGGCAATGTGATTGACGGCACGCTGAACGGTATCGCCATGGGAATCATCCCTTTCTTCACGCGTCTCGCGGGTCGGGCGCAGTCCGGGTATATCTTCACTTATGCCTTCGCGATGGTTATTGGCATCGCGGTTCTGGTCACCTGGATGTCACTCGGCGGGGGAGCGCACTAATGGATAATCTGCTTTCCATTGTCACTTTCATTCCGGCTGTGGCGGCATTGATCCTTTTGGTGTTTCTGCGCGGCGATGACGCTGCTGCGAACCGCAACGCTAAATGGCTGGCGCTGATCGCAACCAGTGCGACCTTCCTGATCAGCCTTGGCATCCTGTCGCAATTTGATCCAGGTGATACCGGATTTCAGTTCGTTGAACAGGCAGATTGGCTATTGGGGCTCCAATACAAAATGGGCGTAGATGGCATCTCGGTGCTGTTTGTGATGCTGACGACGTTCATCATGCCGTTGACGATTGCCGCATCGTGGAATGTCGAAACCCGCGTCAAGGAATACATGATCGCATTCCTTCTGCTGGAAACCTTGATGCTCGGCGTATTCATGGCGCTTGATCTGGTGCTGTTCTACCTGTTCTTTGAGGCTGGTCTGATCCCGATGTTCCTGATCATTGGCATCTGGGGTGGAAAAGAGCGTATCTACGCAAGCTTCAAGTTCTTTCTCTATACCTTTCTTGGGTCAGTTCTGATGCTGGTTGCAATGGTTGGCATGTTTGCCGATGCAGGCACCACGGATATTGAGCAACTGCTGATCCACCAGTTTTCCTTTGCTGACATGGATGTGCTGGGCGTGCATGTGGTGGGTGGTCTGCAGTCACTCATGTTCCTGGCGTTCTTTGCCTCGTTCGCAGTGAAAATGCCGATGTGGCCGGTGCATACTTGGTTACCTGATGCCCACGTCCAGGCCCCGACGGCGGGTTCGGTTGTGCTTGCAGCGATCTTGTTGAAGATGGGGGGCTATGGTTTCTTGCGCTTTAGTTTGCCGATGTTCCCGGTCGGTTCCGAGATCTGGACGCCTTTGGTGCTGTGGATGTCGGCCATCGCGATTGTCTACACGTCGCTGGTCGCGCTTGTTCAGGAAGACATGAAAAAGCTGATTGCCTATTCTTCGGTTGCGCATATGGGCTTTGTCACCATGGGCATATTTGCAGCCAATCAGCAGGGTGTAGATGGCGCAATTTTCCAGATGATCAGCCACGGGTTCATCTCTGGCGCTCTCTTCTTAAGTGTTGGCGTAATCTATGATCGCATGCACACCCGCGAAATCGAAGCCTACGGTGGTCTTGTGAATCGTATGCCCGCTTATGCGCTGATCTTTATGTTGTTCACGATGGCCAACGTTGGCTTGCCGGGCACATCTGGGTTTGTCGGCGAATTCCTGACACTGATGGGCGTTTTCCAGGTCAACACTTGGGTTGCGGCCGTCGCCACAACCGGCGTAATATTTTCAGCCGCCTATGCGCTCTGGCTTTATCGCCGGGTGATCATGGGCGACCTGATCAAGGAAAGCCTGAAATCCATCACTGACATGACCCGCCGCGAGAAAGCGATCTTTGCGCCGCTTGTCGTGATGACTATCCTGCTTGGCGTTTATCCGGCGCTGGTTCTTGATATCACCGGCCCCTCGGTTGAGGCGCTGGTTTCCCACTACGATACTGCTCTGGCTGCGGCGGAAACCGCCAGTCAGGTCGCGTCGAACTAAGATAAGAAAGAGAAGGCTGGCCGATGCTTGCTGCTGATCTGAACGTCATCCTGCCAGAGATTATACTGGCTGTATTTGCGATGCTGGCCCTGCTGGGTGCGGTCTATTCATCCAAAGATGATATGGCACCGACGCTGGTCTGGGTGACAGCGGCCTTGATGACCGGTCTGGGCATCTGGATCGGCATGGCTGGGTCCGGCACAACTGTGGTTTTCAACGGCATGTTCATCGATGATGGATTTGGCCGGTTTGCGAAGGTCACGTTGCTGTTGTCAGCCGCTGCTGTCCTGGTGATGAGTCAGGAATACATGCAACGCCGTGGCCTGCTGCGCTTTGAATACCCGCTGCTCGTGGCGCTTAGCGTCGTTGGCATGATGATGATGGTCAGCGCGGGTGATCTCATGGCGCTTTATATGGGCTTGGAATTGCAATCCCTTGCGCTCTACGTCGTGGCATCGCTGCGCCGGGACTCTGCCAAATCCACCGAGGCGGGCCTCAAATACTTTGTGCTTGGGGCACTTTCGTCCGGTATCCTGCTTTATGGTGCGTCACTCATCTACGGCTACGCGGGGACGACGCTCTTCAGCGGAATTGTCCAGACAGCAATTCACGGAGAAGTTTCATTGGGCCTATTGTTTGGCCTTGTTTTCCTGATCTCGGGAATGGCGTTCAAAGTATCCGCCGTCCCGTTTCACATGTGGACACCGGACGTCTACGAAGGCTCGCCAACGCCGATCACCGCGTTCTTCGCAACCGCTCCGAAAGTAGCCGCGATGGGCCTTTTTGCGCGTGTGTTGCATGATGCATTTGGTGGCGCTGTGGCGGACTGGAGTCAGGTAATTGCCCTGCTCTCAGTCCTGTCGATGTTCCTTGGCGCGGTAGCTGCCATCGGGCAGACCAACATCAAGCGGCTGATGGCCTATTCGTCCATTGCTCATATGGGTTATGCGCTAATGGGGCTGGCTGCTGGTACCGTGCTGGGCGTTCAGGCGATGCTGATCTATATGGCGATCTATGTGACAATGAATGTCGGCACGTTTGCGTTTATCCTGATGATGCAAAAGGATGGCGCGCCGGTTACGGATATTGCGTCGCTGAACATGTATTCCAAACGCGAACCGGGTAAGGCGCTTGCATTACTGGTTCTGTTGTTTTCATTGGCGGGCGTGCCGCCGATGCTAGGATTTTTCGGTAAGTTGTATGTCCTGCGTGCTGCCTATGAGGCGAACCTTGCATGGCTGGCTGTCGCCGGGGTTGTCGCATCAGTCATAGGTGCATTTTATTACCTGCGCATCGTGTACTACATGTATTTCGGCGAAGAGGGTGGTGACGAGCTTGATCAAGGTTCCTCTCCGGTGCTGTGGAGTTTTCTGATGGCCTCTGCCGTCATTATGGTTCTGGGGATCATCAATATGTTCGGCGTAGAAAGCGCGGCTGCAGCCGCCGCTGCCACGCTTGTTAACTAAGCCAAGCCAGTGGCCCGCAGGATATGGGCTGCACCGGCGGACTGAGGTTGACAGCACGCTGAACGAGGCTGCACGAATAGCGCCGGGCCTCACAATGCCGACATGGATACTGGCAGATCACCAAAGCGCGGCACGCGGACGGAGAGGGCGTGCTTGGATTGCTCCAAAGGGTAACCTTGCTGCAACGCTTGTCATGCGACCACAGGGATCAATTGATCAGATCGCGCTTCGATCATTTGTCGCCGCTTTGGCGCTTTTTGATGCATTGGTTGCCGTGTCCGGGCGCGCCGACGGGTTGGCGTTGAAATGGCCTAATGACGTATTGCTGAACGGGGGGAAACTGGCGGGCATCTTGCTGGAAAGCGCAGGCCAGGGGGGCGGGGCTGAATACCTTGCCGTCGGTATTGGAGTCAATCTGGCACAGGCGCCACGACCTGATGATGTCGAAGAACGTGCGGTTCACCCGGTCTCATTGCTATCTGAAACAGGGACCGCCATCGGGACAGAAGATTTCTTGACCGAACTTGCCTCGGCCTACGCCTTTCATGAAGAGCGCTTTGTGACCTACGGCTTTGAACCGACCCGGACGACGTGGTTAAGCCGTGCGGCGAGGCTGGGCGAGGTTATCACCGCCCGCACTGGCACCCAGGAAACCACAGGGACCTTTGAAACGGTGGACGTAGCCGGTAATCTGGTGTTGCGCACGACAAAAGGTCGGGCCTCGATTCCGGCGGCGGAGATTTATTTCTAGAGAAGGGGCGCACAGATGCTATTGGCAATCGATTGTGGTAACACGAATACCGTGTTTTCGATCTGGGACGGTGAGGCATTCATCGGCACATGGCGCGCATCGACCGAATGGCAGCGCACGGCAGATCAATACTACGTTTGGCTTAAGACGCTGATGCGACTGCATGATATCGATGTGCCGATTACCGATATGATCATCTCATCTACCGTACCACGTGTTGTATTCAATCTGCGGGTGCTGGCAGACAGATATTTTGACACGCGACCCTTTGTGGTGGGCAAGCCGGACTGTCTGTTGCCCGTTGACGTGCGGGTGGACGAGGGCACGCAGGTTGGTCCCGACCGCCTAGTTAATACGGTTGCGGGGTTTGACCTTTTTGGCGGTGATCTGATTATGGTGGATTTTGGCACCGCGACCACTTTTGACGTGGTGGATACCGATGGAGCTTATATCGGTGGCGTCATTGCACCGGGCGTAAACCTCAGCCTTGAGGCATTACATCAGGCGGCAGCGGCCCTCCCTCACGTTGACATTTCAAAACCGCAAAGCGTCATCGGCACCAATACTGTGACCTGCATGCAATCAGGTGTGTTTTGGGGTTACGTTGGGCTGGTTCGTGAGATATGTGCCCGTATTAAGGCGGAACGCGCCCGCGAAATGCGCGTGATTTCAACAGGCGGTCTGGCCCCACTTTTTCAGCAATCCGAGGCGCTGTTTGATGCCTTTCAGGACGACCTGACCATGCATGGGCTGACCGTTATACATAAGTATAACAAGGATAATTCTTAAAATATGAGCAACGAGCGTTTGATTTACCTTCCCCTTGGCGGGGCGGGTGAAATTGGCATGAATGCCTATGTCTACGGTTATGGAAAACCCGGAAAGGAACGGCTGATTCTGGTTGATATTGGTGTCACGTTTCCCGATATGGACAGCACGCCGGGGGTTGATCTGATCCTGCCGGATATGACCTGGTTAAAGGAAAATGCAGACCGGCTCGAGGGTATTTTTATAACCCACGCCCACGAGGACCACGTTGGTGCCGTGGCGCATTTTTACGATAGGCTGGATGCGCCGATATATGCGCGTCCCTTTACCGCCAATATCGCGCAACGCAAGATGGAGGACTATGGTCATCCAAAAGAAGCGGTGCAGATCGTGTCGCCATGGCCCGAACAGATTGTCGCCGGACCCTTCAAGGTTGGCTTTCTGCCGATCTCGCATTCCATTCCCGAAAGTTCCGGATTAGTCATCGACAGCCCGGAGGGGCGGGTGATTCACACCGGTGATTTCAAGCTCGACAAAACCCCGATTGTGGGCGAGGCATTTGACCCCGATCTGTGGGCAGAGGTTGCCAAGCCGGGTGTAAGGGCGCTGGTCTGTGACAGTACCAATGTATTTTCCCGTCATGAGGGCCGGTCGGAAACTTCCGTTGGACCAGAAATAGAGGAACTGGTGAGCGCGGCCAAAGGTATGGTTGTTGCCACTACGTTTGCCTCTAACGTGGCGCGGGTAAAAACGCTGGCAGAAGCGGGAGAGCGAGCAGGGCGGTCGATCGTCCTTCTGGGCCGAGCAATGAACCGCATGATCGAGGCATCGGTGCAAACCGGTGTCCTGACCGGATTTCCAAAGGTTGTTAGCCCTGAAGACGCGCGGGGGATCCCTCGTGATAATCTGATGTTGCTGGTCACCGGGTCGCAGGGCGAGCGGCGGGCGGCAAGCGCGCAGCTCGCGCGCGGCAAATATCAAGGGATTGAGATGCAGGAAGGCGATCTGTTCCTGTTTTCGTCAAAAACCATCCCCGGCAATGAACGCGGCGTGATCCGCATCATCAATGCGTTTTCCGAAAAGGGCGTTGATGTGGTCGATGAGAATTCCGACGGACATTACCATGTGTCCGGTCACGCCAATCGCCCCGACCTTGAAGCGATGCACGATCTTATCAAACCGCAAATGCTGATCCCGATGCACGGCGAACACCGGCATCTGCGTGAGCATGTCAAAATCGCCGCCGCCAAAGGCTTGCAGGGCGTCGTCGCGGTGAATGGCATGATGATTGACCTTAGTGGAAATGCCCCCACCGTGGCCGAATACATTGAAACTGGTCGGACTTACTTGGATGGTTCGGTACAGGTCGGCGCGCTGGATGGCGTGATCCGCAATCGTATCCGGATGGCGTTGAACGGGCACGTCCTAGTCACAGTGATTGTAGACGACGAAAACGAACCATTGGGCGATCCGTGGTGCGAGCTTAAAGGACTCGCCGAAGTTGGAAAAGGTAATGCGCCCCTAGTGGATGTATTGGAAGAAGACCTGAGCCAATTCATGAACCGCGCCAAATCCAAGACGCTGGCAGATGATGACAAGCTGGAGGAAGAATTGCGTCGGATTGTTCGCAATACCAGCCAACACGAGATTGGCAAGAAGCCCGAAGTGACCGTGGTGATTAGTCGCCTGAGTTGAGCGCGAAAGCTTCGTTTGCGCCTTTCCCTAGGAAGATCCGCTTTGGGTGCGTTCTTCAAAACTCATCGAGATGAAGCCTGGCAGTTCGTATTCTACGTCAGCCGGCGCCCTGTCTTCACGGTCTGATTTTCGGCCCCGACCGCCACGGCTGCGGGCCGTGCGTTTGGTGTCGTCGACTTCTTCTTCCTTTGCGGCGGGCGATACTTCAGCTTCTGAACCAGATACTTCGAGAATCGAATCTTCCTTGGACGATTTGCGACTGCGACTGCGTTTTTTGGGCTCAGCCGGCTTGTCGTCTTTTGCGGAGTCCGTACCGGCAGCAGGAATTGCATCGCCGCGTGGGTCTTCCAAGCGTGGAATCTCTTTTTGCACCAAACGCTCGATATCGCCAAGATTGCGCTCATCCCGTGGAATGCAGATCATCACTGCCTTGCCGTCACGACCGGCGCGACCCGTGCGACCGATGCGGTGAACGTAGTCTTCTGCATGACTTGGGACGTCAAAATTAAAAACATGGCTGACCGCAGGTACATCAAGCCCCCGAGCGGCCACATCCGAAGCGATCAGGAAGCGCAATGTGCCTGCGCGAAATCCATCCAGCGTGCGTGTTCGTTGCGACTGGTCCAAATCGCCATGGATCGGGGCGGCGTCATAGCCATGTTTTGCGAGCGATTTGGCGACAATGTCGACATCAACCTTACGGTTGCAAAAGATGATCGCGTTGGAACATTTATCGCCTTCCGCGTCAATTAGGGCGCGCAGAACGTCACGTTTTTCTCTTGGTTCCCTATCCTTGCGGCTGCCCTTGAACATCAGAACACCTTGTTCAATATTCTCGCCCGTGGTGGCCTGGCGCGCTACCTGAATGCGCTCGGGGGCGCTTAGGAACGTGTTGGTGATCCGCTCAATTTCAGGGGCCATCGTGGCCGAAAAGAACAGGGTCTGGCGGGTAAAGGGCGTCAGGCTGAAGATGCGTTCAATATCGGGAATGAACCCCATGTCGAGCATCCGGTCAGCTTCGTCCACCACCATGATCTGTACGCCTGTCAACAACAGCTTGCCACGCTCAAAATGATCCAGCAAACGACCCGGTGTGGCAATCAGCACGTCAACGCCCCGATCTATCAGCAGGTCCTGCTCTTTGAACGATACGCCACCAATCAGCAGTGCTTTGGTTAGTTTCAGGTGTTTGGTGTATGTGTCGAAGTTTTCCGCCACCTGCGCTGCGAGTTCTCGTGTTGGGCATAGCACCAGAGACCGCGGCATGCGCGCACGTGCCCGCCCGCGCGCCAGCAATGTGATCATTGGCAAGACGAAGCCGGCAGTTTTGCCGGTTCCGGTCTGGGCAATGCCCAATACGTCGCGGCCTTCCAATGCGGGTGGAATTGCGCCAGCCTGAATGGGGGTGGGCGTTTCATACCCGGCTTCGAGGACGGCTTTTAATACCTTGGGATTCAGGTTCAGATCAGAAAATTTGGTCATGTATATCCGCGTATTGCGGACGCTGACATGGCCCGCGCATCTGTTTGGAACCGGACCCGTATGGCCCCGTGGTTATTCACATTTCTGGTTCCCTGCGCTGCGCTTAACAAAAAGGCAGAGCGGGGTCAAACCCATGCTGAGTGTTGGCACTGGTTTGACCGGTTTACGGTCAGTTCCTCAGACATCTGGGAAGTGAGCCAATCGTTTGGTATCAAGCCCCAGATTGCAGATGCGCAATAGACCATGCGCATCTAGTCGGGCGCGTAAATCAGGGCTGTCGGCGGCTACCTCGTCAAAAAAGTCTCGCAGCGCGTCCTGCTTATCATCAGCCTCCAATGCGCTTAACAGGCCGTGTAGTGTCATAGTATTGCGATGTGCAGGGGAAAGATCGGCGCGATATGCCCCTTTGCGTAGACGATATCGATAAGCCGAGCGCCAATTGTCCCAACTGGTCGCGTGGTGATGGCAAAGTTCGATTTGCGGCAAAAGGGTTTCTCCGGGGTTCATGGTTTCACCCTGAAAAATGTTGTGAATGCGGACGTCGAGATCGGTAATTCCGGTCCTGTAAAATAGCTTGCCCGCCACATGGCTTAGAAAACCGCCCTTAAGATACTCTCCAAATGTGGGGTAGAGCTCTGCCGCTATCGCTGCTCGATTTGCATTGTCGGGGATGCGTCCCTTGTAGGCATCGTTGCTGCCTGCGAGCAGTTCGATTGGATAGGTCCGCGCGCACTGAACGTCGGGCGGCAGCGCCTTCAATAGGTCGGCGATTGGGGCTGCGGGCCATAGAAACTCATCTACGTCAATGTGGGCAAACCAATCAACTTCGGTCCTGCGTTGATAGGCATGTGTCGCATTCCGGATCTGGCGCACCTGGTGCTTTTTGGGCCGCCACCCGCCGTTCTTTTGCCAAAAGACTGCATCGCAGGCTGTGACGCGAATTTTTGGATGTGCCTTTAACGTTGCGTATGTTTCTGGCGCGGGACCATCCAGATAGACGTAAAGCCGATGCGCGCCCAAATCGAGATGATGGGCTGCAAAATTCAGCACATCTGTGTGGGCGGCTTTGACAGTTGCGACAACACCCCATTTTGTCATCTCGCGCTTCCTTAGGCCATCATGGCTTTGGTCGCTGTCAATTGAATGTCCGGATAGTCCCGCTCAACCCGGTCGATATCCCACTGTAGACGCGTCAGATAAACGGTATCGCCGTCGTGATCATGGGCGATGTGCTGTTTGTTGGCTTGGGTAAATTTATCAATGGCTTGGGTGGTACCGTTCACCCAACGTGCGCTGGTGAACTGGCTTTGATCAAAGCGCACAGGCAGACCGTATTCCAGTTCGATCCGACTGGCGAGTACTTCGAATTGCAACTGCCCCACAACACCGACGATGAATCCTGATCCAAATGCCGGATTAAAGACTTTTGCCGCGCCTTCTTCGGAGAACTGCATCAGTGCCTTTTCCAGGTGCTTCGATTTGAGAGGATCACCAGCACGGCAGGTTTGCAAGAGTTCCGGGGCAAAGGACGGGATGCCCGTCACGCGCAGGTTCTCGCCTTCCGTCAATGTATCGCCAATCCGCAATTGTCCGTGGTTGGGAATGCCGATGATATCACCTGCCCAAGCTTCTTCGGCAAGTTCGCGGTCTGAGGCCAGAAACATCACCGGGTTGCCAATGGCCATCGTTTTCTTGGATCGTACATGGGTCAGCTTCATGCCACGTCTGAAATGACCCGAGGCCATTCTGACAAACGCTACACGATCCCTGTGCTTGGGATCCATGTTTGCCTGTACCTTAAAGACAAAGCCGGAAACCTTTGTTTCCTCGGGTAAAATCTTGCGTGGTTCGGCCGATTGAATCTGCGGCTGCGGCCCAAAACGGGCAATGCCCTCCATCAATTCGCGCACGCCGAAAGAATTGATGGCAGAGCCAAACCAAATCGGGGTCAGTGTTCCGTCCAACAGGGCCTGCGGGTCGAGAGGCGGCATCAATTCCCGCACCAGTTCCAGTTCTTCGACCAGTTTATCAAACAGCTCCGCTGGCACATGTTCAGAAAGTTTGGGGTCGTCCAGACCATTGATCTCGATGGTTTCGGCGACCTTGTTTCGGTCCGCGCGGTCCATCAACTCAAGACGGTCGCGCAGCAGATCATAGCAGCCAATAAAGTCACGCCCCAGACCAATAGGCCAACTGGCGGGCGTCACGTCAATCGCCAGGTTTTCCTGTATTTCGTCAATGATCTCAAATACGTCCCGGCTCTCTCGATCCATCTTGTTACAAAAGGTCAGGATCGGAAGATCCCGCAGGCGACATACTTCAAACAGCTTTTGGGTCTGGCTTTCTACGCCCTTGGCGCCGTCAATCACCATCACTGCGGCGTCCACAGCGGTGAGCGTGCGATAAGTATCTTCGGAAAAGTCAGAGTGACCAGGGGTGTCGACAAGATTGAAGCGGTAGTCCCTGAAATCAAATGACATGGCAGAGGCCGAAACCGAAATACCCCGGTCCTTCTCCATTTGCATATAGTCGGAACGGGTGCGGCGGGCCTCGCCTTTTGCGCGGACTTGCCCGGCCATTTGAATAGCACCACCAAACAGCAAAAACTTTTCGGTTAGCGTGGTTTTGCCAGCATCCGGGTGCGAAATGATGGCAAAGGTCCGGCGGCGGGCAATTTCCGGCGGTAATTCAGGGCGGTTTGAAGGCATATCGAGCATATCCGCGCGTATAGGCAGGGAAGGAAGCGAGCGCAAGAAAATCAGGACAATGGACTGCCTCGGGGTCACGGTCGGATCTGAGACTTCAGGGTCGAGAAATATACTCGACGCCGGGGGTACTGATCCTAACCCAGCAAGTGACTGATGTTTTGTGGCAGGGCAGATCGCGTCACGGGGTCGATGTGCAAGGACTCTGCGGCGATCCCTTCGGCAAAGATCATCTGGTGGCTGTCAAACAGCAGTTGATAGTAGTCAACGAATCCACCCGGCTGCGCCTGAACCGAAGTCCCGTTGACAAGCAGTCGCGCCTTGGTTTTCAATCCGCCTCGACCAAGCCATTCTTCATCAAGATGCTGAGGTAAGAACACGCGGTGGTCCGGGCTGATCACAAGGTCGCGTTCGTTGCTGAACGTGCCGGCAGTGATGCGAATGGGTGCAAAGGGTCCTACCGCGCGCACCGTATTCTGGCCAATCCAGCGGATATCCTGATAGCCATCGTCGCGTGTAAGTACCCGATCGCCTACGCCGAGGTTTTCGATTGCAACCTGCGCGCCGCTAGCAGTCGTAATGCGTGTCCCTTTGGTGAACGACACACAGGCGGCCTGTGCCAGTTTTTGGCGTGCTGTTTCCTTATCCACAATGACCACGGCATAGTTCATCTTTTTGGTCAGGGTTGCGATGGGAAGAAGGTAAATCTCAGCGATGTCACCATATGAATCTACTTCGACCAGCACAAATACATCCGTCGTATCGCCATCCTGCGACATCAGGGTGACTACGCAATCCAGATGCACAACGTTGCCGGGCGTCCCGATGCAAGAAGATGCATCGACCCGATACCCGTCGTTGAAGTCAGCCTGAATTCGTAGCCGTGTAAGCCTTGCCGAGTTATCGAGGGCATAGGAATCGCCCAACAAGATTTCATTCGCAACGGACAGAGTGTCGCCTAGGTTCGCCCCGTCTGTGACGCAGAATTGTCCGGCTCGATAAACAGGCACAAAGTGCGCGGGAAGGTCGTGCCGATCAAAGGGCATTATAGATACAAAAGTCCTGTGTACTGCGTGTGCGGCCTTTGCCACCCTTCAAGATGGGCTACCGGTCCGGTTTTGGTAGATATATCTACGGCATAGATGTTAACCAAGGGGAAATTCTAAAACGGGAGGTCACAAATGGATCTGGGAATCGCCGGAAAAAGGGCGCTGGTTTGCGCGTCTAGCAAGGGGCTGGGACTGGGATGCGCCGAAGCATTGGCGGAGGCCGGCGTTCATCTGGTGATGAACGCCCGGGGCGCTGACGCGCTTGAGGCGTCCGCCGCTGCAATCAGGGCTCAAAACGCGGTTGATGTGACAACGGTTGCGGCAGATATCACAACCGAAGCAGGGCGCGCGAGCGTGCTGGAGGCTGCGGGCGACATCGATATTCTGGTGACCAACGCAGGTGGCCCGCCGCCGGGTATGTGGTCAGATTGGGATCGGTCCGATTTTGTCGCAGCACTTGATTCAAACATGTTGGCGCCGATCGCTTTGATGACCGCGATCCTGCCGGGCATGATCGACCGTGGCTGGGGCCGTGTGGTCAATATCACGTCACAGTCCGTCAAAGCCCCCATTGCAGTGCTTGGCCTGTCCAATGCCGCGCGCGCCGGCCTGACAGGCTATGTCGCAGGCACGGCACGTCAAGTGGCGGGCAGTGGCGTCAATATCAACAATCTGTTGCCCGGCATTCATGCTACCGATCGCGCTGTTGCCCTGGACGGCGGCGTGGTAAAGGCAAAAGGCATCACTATCGAAGAAGCGCGCGCAGAGCGCTGCGCTACCATTCCCGCCGGCAGGTACGGCACACGGTCAGAATTTGGCGCAACTTGCGCGTTTCTATGCTCTCAACATGCGGGATTCATAGTGGGTCAGAATATCCTTCTGGACGGTGGCAGCACAAACGCGACCCTTTAGATGGCCGGTTTTTCACTTAAAGATCATTTGTTTAATGCTGAAAGTTTAAGTGATCTTGCCGACGAGTTTGCGGTTGGCGTTCCAGGTTTCGATTCGGCTCACTTTCAGGCTCAGGCGTTGGCTGGGTTCCCCGAAAGAGAATTGATGGAACGGTTGGACTGGATGGCGGACTGCCTTGAGCCACATCTTTCCTCAGATTTTCCGGAAATGGCGGACCAGCTTGAGGCAGCCATGCCGCCGCGGCTGGATCCCAACCTCAACGATGATGACTTTGGCCGGTTCATTCATGCCTTACCTGGCATTCTGGCAGTTCGCCATGGGTTGGAAGACCATCGGGAGAGGGCGATTGATCTGCTTTACGAAGCGACACAACGGTTTTCGATGGAATTCTACATTCGGCCATTTCTAAATCGATGGCCCGAGGAAACGCTGGCACGCCTGAAGGTCTGGGCGCGTGATGAGAGTTATCATGTCCGCCGTTTGGTCAGCGAAGGGACGAGACCGCGTTTACCATGGGCCAAGGCCGTAACGATCACCACACAGCAAGCACTGCCACTGCTTGACATCCTCCATGCTGATCCGACTCGATATGTGACAAGATCGGTTTCTAACCATCTGAATGATATCGCAAAAAAAGAACCAGGTGTGATGTTGGGCAGGCTCAAGGCATGGAAGGCCCAGGGAGCACAAGACGCACGAGAACTGGACTGGATGACCCGCCATGCATTGCGTGTTCTGATCAAACAGGGTCACCCCGGGGCGTTGACGATGATTGGGTACGATCCGGAAGCTAAAGTTGACGTAGATGTCAAGATTACCTCTGGACCGACCCAAATTGATGACACAATGGATTTCCATGTGACCCTCGCGGCTCAGTCAAAGACGCCAGTGTTGGTGGACTACGTGATTCAGTTCACCAGAGCGGGCGGCAAAACGTCGCAAAAGGTGTTCAAGCTGAAGCAGGCGGTGCTTGCCTCCGATGAGTCGCTCGAAATGCGTAAATCCCACTACTTCAAAGGGGGGGCATCGACATTCCAGTTGTACCCCGGACCGCACCAACTGGGGATTCAGGTGAATGGTCGCGTCGTTGCAGAATTGCCGTTCGAACTATTGCCTTCACGATAAATCGAATGGGTTCACGAAATCGGGACCTGCCGGGGTTGTGATTGGCGGTATCGGCTAGGGGCTGATACCGGCGATTTGTCATCGGAGCTCAGGAAACCCTTCATGCAAGCTACCCTGCTTATCGGCCTTTTTGGTCTGATTGCCATCGCCAGTCTGGCGGCCGCACCACGCCGCGCCAACATTGAAGGTTTTTTCAACGGTAGCGGATTTACGGGGTTAAGCCCGGGGCTTTGGGTGCTGGCGCTTAGTCAGGTGACCACGTGGATATTTGCCCGATCTCTGTTGAATGCCGCCATTCTGGGATACTATTACGGGATTGCAGGCACGTTGGCATACGCGGCCTATTACCTGTCGTTCCTGACGGGTGGGCTGATCGTGCTGAAGATGCGCCGAGGGGGTGCCACATCCGTGCAGGATTGGCTGCGCGACCGGTTTGGCGCCCTTGGCGTCGGGTGTTACAATGTTGTCATCGCGTTGCGGCTCTTGTCCGAAGTTTTTGCGAACTTGCTTGTCGTTGGCCTGATTTTCGCAGCCGTTCTGCCAGAAATCGATGGCGCCCGCGTCCTGTCGATCCTGCTGGTTGCCGGGCTGGGGCTGGCTTATGCGGCATGGGGTGGCCTATCAGCGGCATTGCGCACCGATGTCGTACAAATGGTTTTGTTCCTTGTGGTGTTCGGTATTGCTCTGATCTGGTTGGTGTGCAGTCCGGCCTTTGATTTGGGGGCCGTCCTCAACGCTCCGGGTGTTTCTGGCGCCTACAACGGGTGGGTTCTGTTGATCGTCGCATTTCTCCAAGTGTTTTCTTATCCGGCCCATGATCCGGTGATGATGGACCGGGGGTTCCTTGCGGATTCGCACACCACGAAGTGGTCGTTCCTGCATGCCTTCTGGATATCGACGCTTTGCATCATCGCGTTCGGTTTCTTTGGCATTCAGGCCAGCCTAGTCGGCGCATCTTATGAGGGAGAGCTGCTGGGCACGTGGAGCCAAATGTTCCCTGATTGGGTGTTTGTACTGCTATTGTTGTCGCTTTTGGTCTCTGCGCTCAGCACACTGGATTCCGCACTGTCCTCTGCCGCCCGACTTGTTGTCGTGGAACTGGGGTTGGCGACGCGCAGTTTGACGGGTGGTCGCATTGCAATGGTTGTATTCCTCGCGGTTGGCACTGCTCTGACCCTGTGGGGCAATCAGAGCCTGTTTGACGCCGTTGCCGTATCCGGCACTGCATCGCTGTTTCTTACTCCAGTATTGGTGTGGGGATTGTTGTTGCGCAGACCGCTGCCCCTTTGGTCTTATCTTGTCGCTTGTGGGGCAGCGCTGTCGGGGGCGGCGTTGTATTTTTTGCGCGCTATGGACTGGGCTGTTGTACTTCTTCCAGAGGGTCACAAATACGAACAATTGCTAATGATCTGCATCGCTGTCCTGATCATTGGGTTTTTCGCCGTGATCGCTGGGGGGCGTTCTCTTGCAGGGCGTGCGGGGGGCTGATAGGGAATTTGCCAAAGTCCGATGATTTTCATCGGGTAAAAATGAGGCCCGTTTGACCACGCCGAATCCCCGCCTTGAAATCCGCAATCTGGTGCGTCGTTTTGATGGTCGCGCAGTCGTTGATGATGTCTCGCTGAAGATCATGCCGGGTCAGGTAACCTGCCTGTTGGGGCCGTCGGGATGCGGGAAGTCCACGACGCTTCGGATGATTGCTGGCGTGGAGATGCAGGACAGCGGCGAGATATTTGTAGATGGATCCCTGATCTGCGATACCGTGTTCCGCGTTCCGCCGGAGCGGCGCGAAATTGGATTGATGTTTCAGGATTTTGCCCTGTTTCCACATCTGAGCGTGGCGGGAAATGTCGGATTTGGCCTAAAGGGCAGAGCCGACGCAAAGCGGGGAAGGGTCGTCGAACTACTGGAACGCGTCGATCTGTTGCGGTTCATTGACGGTTATCCCCATCAACTATCGGGAGGAGAGCAGCAAAGGGTCGCATTGGCCCGGGCACTGGCGCCACGCCCGCGGGTCATGCTGATGGATGAACCGTTTTCCGGTCTGGACAACAGATTGCGTGATGGCATTCGAGATGAAACATTAAGTCTGCTTAAGGAAGAAGACACTGCCGTGCTGCTGGTAACCCACGAGCCGGACGAGGCAATGCGAATGGCAGATGAAATAGCGCTGATGCGGGATGGCAAGATTGTCCAGCAGGGCGCGCCCTATAATGTTTATACCCGCCCCTCGGACCAAAAGGCTGTATCTTTCTTTAGTGATGCCAATGTGTTGCGATCTACTGTTAACGGAGCATTGGCACAAACCGTGTTTGGCCGGTTCCTTGCCCCAGGCGTGCCTGATGGAACTGACGTAGATATCGTTTTTCGACCGCAGCACCTAAGTATTGATTTTGATCGCGCTGGCAAAGGCCCGGCGCCGACACCGACGCAGGGTGTCGCAGCTCGCGCGACTGTAATTCGCGCGCGGTTTCTGGGACATGAATCACTGGTGGAATTTCAGCTTGATCATGATGGATCGATGCTCAAAGCGACAGTGCCAAATGTTTTCTTACCTGGAGAGGGCACGCCAATGTGGCTGACCATTCGGCGCGACAAATGTTTCGTGTTCAGTTCAGCTTAGACTGAGATGCGGGATAATCCTGCAATCGCTTGCCTGGCTCATCTACAAACAAGGCCGGGAGAGGGGTTGCTTCTTGTATAAGATCGACGCGGAACACACGGAAATCACTGCGTAATTCACACCAGACTGTTAAGGTCCAAACGCGCCCCCAATACTCCATATGCAACGGACGCACAGTACGTTGCGTGACTGCACCGTCTATACTTTGATACTGGATGTACAGCTTTTGGCGAGCGGAAATGGCGGCGCGTAGTGCGGGCATATGGGCAAAGCCACGCGCAGCATCCGCAAATGGATAGACGGCAAACTTCCAAGCATCCGCCTCAGCTATTGTCTGGATGGGCAAAACCGCATCGACCTTGGCCGCCAGGGACGTCGCCGCCGCCTTGAGATCGGGGTCAGCGGCCTCAGCAACAATGGCCATACCGAGGTTGAGCGCCTCAAGTTCTTCTGTTGTCAAATTCAGCGGAGGCAGAGTGATCTGAGACGTGATCATATAGCCGACGCCACGTTCGCCCTGAACTGGAATGCCAGAGGCCGTCAATGTGTCCATGTCGCGATAGATCGTGCGCACTGATACTTCGAGCGCATCCGCGATTTCCTGCGCGCGGTGAAGGTTCCCGTCGCGCAGGATCTGGATGATGTCAAAAAGGCGGTCCGTGCGGCGCATGCCGCTAACGTGCCAGCCACGCTGTCGTTAGTCCATCTGCATCAGGATTGGGGCATGGCGCAGTTCCACCGTTTCTGGGTCGATCATCGACATCATCGGTGCAAAATCGGGATGCTGCATTGCGACTTCTGCAGTTGAAACCGCAATGTCCATCGACATCCACGTGATATAATCTGTCCAGAGGCCGTTTTCATCCTTTGACAAGGTGCGGCGCAATACGCCGCCGGTATCGTTCAGAAAGCCGCAGGATCGCTCTGCCGCCCTGACAAACTCCAGATCTGAGACACCGGAGTTCAGCCGAAATGTCACAAGCTCTGCCACAGCCTGTGTGGTGGCGACACTTTGTGCGCCGTCTGCGGGGGCAAAAACCGGTGAAGTGGTAAGTGTGGCAAATGGAAAAGTGCGCATGATTGGTCCTTTCATTGAATGCGTGGACTGGACCTAACAGAGAGCAACTGACATAAACCTGTCAGTTGAGTTTGGGAACGCGTCACAAGGGGGCGATTAACGGTGAATTCAGCTGGGGGTGCCTGATTTGGCGCTTTTCCCCGGCTTACTCTGCCCCTAATACGGTTTGCGACGATCAGGTGCGCTAAAAACGTGCTTCGAGAATGAGACAAGGAGACAAGAAATGTTAAACAATATTGGTCTGCCAGGCATCCTGCTGATTGCAGTTGTGGTTCTGGTGCTGTTTGGCCGTGGCAAGATAAGTTCCCTGATGGGTGAGGTTGGCAAAGGTATCACGTCATTCAAGAAAGGCATCAGCGAAGGCTCAAAAGAGCTGGAAGAGGATGCGGCCGAAGTGGCCAAGGATGTCACACCCGAGATTGATAAAGACAAGGTCTAGATCTCATGTTCGATCTGGGTTGGACCGAACTCCTCGTCATTGGCGTTGTTGCGCTGATTGTTGTGGGGCCAAAAGATTTGCCGGTGCTGTTTCGCAATGTCGGACGTTTTGTCGGCAAGGCAAAGGGCATGGCACGCGAGTTTTCCAGCGCGATGAATCAGGCCGCGGACGAGTCCGGTGTAAAGGACGTGGCCAGCGGCCTCAAGGCGGCAACCAACCCCCTGAATACAGCGATGGACGGCGTCAAGGACGCCGCAAAATCGTTCAACTTTGACCCAGACAGCGAGACCGGCAAACTGGCCGCCAAGCGCAAAGCTGAAACAGAAGAACTAAAGGACGGGGTTGAAGCACGCAAAGCGGAACCTGCCAAGAAAAACGACGCCGCAGCACCGGCCGTAAAGAAGGCAACCACAGTCAAGAAAGCGCCTGCGAAGAAAGCATCAGCCAAACCCAGCGCCAGCAAAAAGTCAGCGCCCAAGGCCGCAACCACAAAAAAACCGGCGGCTCGCAAACCGGCAGCAAAGAAAATCGCGCCTAAGGACAAGGCATGAGTAACACGGATGAAATCGAAGACAGCAGCGCGCCGCTGATTGAACACCTGGCAGAACTGCGCACCCGGCTGATCCACTCGGTCATTGCCTTTATTATTGGTATGGTGATTTGCTTCACGATCTGGAACCCACTGTTCAACTTTCTGACTCATCCGCTGTGCGCGGCGATGGCCGAGCGGGGACAGATGGATTGCGGCCTGATCCTGATCAAACTGCAGGAAGGTTTCTTTGTCGCTATCTCCATCTCGCTATTGGGAGGCTTTGTCCTGTCGTTTCCCTATATCAGCTACCAGTTGTGGCGGTTCGTGGCACCGGGGCTCTATAAACAAGAAAAGAACGCCTTTCTTCCGTTTCTGATCTCTTCGCCGGTGATGTTTTTCCTTGGCGCGAGCTTTGCGTTTTTTGTCGTAACGCCGCTTGCGTTCAACTTCTTTCTCGGTTTTCAGCAACCCGGAACAATCGTGGGCGAATCCGCGGATGAAAGCGGGATTGCGGCTATTGCATTTCAGGGGTCGGCGCAGGAATACCTAAGCCTTACGATCAAGTTCATCGTCGCTTTTGGTTTGTGTTTCCAATTGCCGGTATTGCTGACGTTGATGGGCAAGGCTGGTCTGGTCAGTGCTGAAGGCCTTGGAAATGTGCGAAAATACGCCGTCGTGGGCATTCTTGTTCTGGCTGCTTTGGTAACCCCGCCCGATGTAATCACGCAAGTGATCTTGTTTGTGGTTGTCTATGGTCTCTATGAGATTTCAATTTTTCTTGTGCGCCGGGTTGAAACCAAACGCGAGGCAAAACTGCGCGCGGAGGGCTATTACGACGACGAAGAAGCTGATGACTCAGCGGCCACGGATATTGAAACAGGTAATAAGACATGAGCGACTCGCTTGAGCGGATCGCGGCGGCGCTGGAACGTATGTCTCCTGCGCCGATGAACCCTCCGGACTTTGCTGTCGCCAGCGCCTTTGTCTGGCATGTGGAGCCGGACAGGTTGATTCCGGTCCCGGAAGTTTCGCGAGTTGATCTGTCATTGTTGATTGGCGTTGATCGTTCGCGCGATACGTTGCGCGCTAATACCGAGCAATTTGCCCGCGGCCTGCCCGCAAATAATGCACTGCTCTGGGGTGCTCGCGGCATGGGAAAATCCAGCCTTGTCAAAGCGATCCATGCCAGTGTTCAGGCTGCCCATGCGGACCTCAAGATTGTTGAACTACAACGCGAAGATTTGCCGTCCGTGGGTCGACTGCTCGCACTGCTGCGCGGATCAGAACATCGGTTCATTCTTTTTTGCGATGACCTTTCGTTCAGCCATGACGACCAGCATTACAAGTCCCTGAAGGCCGTGCTGGACGGAGGGATTGAGGGGCGCCCCCACAATGTAGTGTTCTACGCGACATCCAACCGGCGCCACCTTATGCCACGCGACATGATCGAGAACGAACGCGGCTCTGCAATAAACCCGTCAGAAGCCGTGGAAGAGAAGGTATCGCTTTCTGATCGCTTTGGGCTTTGGCTTGGATTTCATAGCTGTACGCAGGACGAATATCTCGAGATGATTGAAGGGTATTGTCAGGCCTATGGTGTCCAACTGGAAGCCGACGTGATGAGGTCTGAAGCCATCGAATGGCAGGCAACGCGCGGCGCGCGTTCCGGCAGAGTGGCCTGGCAATTTTTTATTGATCTGGCCGGACGCCAGGGTGTTCTGATCGGGTAGGGTCCTTATCCGGCGACCTGTTGCGTCGTCCATCCGATCATTTATTGCTAGCGCAAGTAAGGCATCGGATCGACGCTGTCGAAGCCCTTGCGAACCTCAAAATGTGCATAGGCATCCTTGCCGGAACGCAGCTTGGCAAGTGTTTGGCCGCGTTTGACCTTTTCTCCTTTTTTTACGTCGATGTCAGTGATGTTGGCATAGACCGTGAGTAAGTTGTCGGGATGGCGCACGACGACAATGGGTACTTGATTTTCATCCGTCGTGATCGCTGCAACTGTCCCGTTTGCTGCCGCTTTGACAGGGCTTCCAGACGCACCGGAAATGTCGATACCGTCATTCTTGCCTTTGGAGTATTCCCGAATGATGCTGCCCTGTACCGGCATCGCCATCGCCGTTGCGGCTGTCGCGCTGGTTGTTTGCCCTACATCAACATCGGGTTTTGGTGCCGGTGTTGCGGCTGGTGCGGGTTTTTCGTCAGGTAATGGTTTTGTTGCGCTGGGTGGAGTTGGCGTGGAAGAACCGGCACCGGGGGCTGCCGGAGTGGCGGCAGCCAGTTTTGGCGGGGCTTGGCGCGCAACGGGGATCAACAGGAATTGACCTTCGCGAACAGCAAAATCGCTACCAAGCCCATTCCATTCGGCTAGATTCTGGACTGGCACGCTATAGAGCCGCGCAATGGTATATGCTGTCTCGCCACGCTGGACCTGATGGCGCACAGGTTCTTTCTCCGGCGTTGTCTGTGGTACGCTCGTGGCCGGTTTCAGGGTAGTTGTCTGCACCGAAGAAGTGGAAGAAGCGTCAATGGCATTGCTGGCCAATGCCGTTATGTCCACCCCTCCAGTTGCCGCCGAGGGTTCGGCAACGCGGTTCGGCAGTGCTACGATTTCGCCGGTGCGCAGCGGCGCATCAGCCGCGATGCCATTGAACGCAGCCAGTTTTACCGGATCTGTGCCGACGCGCCCGGCTACGGCATTTATCGTGTCGCCCTGCCGCGCGACAGCGACCTGATAGTTTGGATAGGAGATTACGCCGCGATCGTCTGGTGCCGGGCGATCCGCGGTTGCGTTGCGCGCTGCGTTTGCGGTCGTAAACCCACCCTCCGATCCGCGCAGGTCAAAATCCAGCGGTTTGTCGCAAGCTGCAATCAGTGCAAGCAGGCCGCATCCAAGCGAAAGACGTACTGCAAACGACCGGGCCGATACAACGGACCGCGTTGTCGGGTTCATGTGGATCATCTCGAGTTCCTCAGTTGCCCCTTGTTTGGTCGAGGCTTTGGGTTTGCGAACGAATTGGCGCTATCTTAGCGATCTTTGCCAATCCCCTCAAGCAGGGGAACAAAGCGCACGGGGCGCAACTCATCGTATTCGTAACCGGTTTCATGTCGTCGGACCCGGATCAGGCTTTGAACGGCATCAGACTGGCCAACAGGGACCACCATAATGCCCCCGACTTTCAATTGCGCAAGCAGCGGCCCAGGCGGGTCTTCTGCGGCGGCCGTCACTATGATCCGGTCAAACGGGGCCTGATCCGGCAACCCATGTGAACCATCTGCCGTAAACGCAGTAATATTGGTGAGACTAAGCTTGTCAAAAATCTCTTGCGCCTCGCGCACCAGGCGGCGGTGTCTATCGACGGTGTATACCCGTCTCGCCAGCTTGCTGAGGATCGCCGCCTGATAGCCGGACCCTGTGCCAACTTCCAGTACCTTGTCGCGCTGCGATAGTTGCATGGCCTGGCTCATAAGTCCCACAATTGATGGTTGGCTGATGGTTTGTCCGCAGGCGATCGGCAGCGGCATGTCTTCGTAAGCACGATCAGTAAAAATACCCCGAATGAAAGGCCCGCGATCAATCTGCTCCATTGCCGTAAGCACGCGCGCATCGGTCACGCCCTTTGAACGCAGCGCAAACAGAAACTGCATCTTGCGAGTCGCCTGATCTTCGAGTTCGTCGTTCATTCGATAGCTTTCAGGGCTTCTATCGCATCATGGGCCGTCAGATCAGCCCGCATCGGGGTGACTGATATGTGCCCCGCCAGGTTCACTGCAGCGTCCGTGTCTGGCAGGGTAGGCGTTTGCTGGTTGCCCCCTTTGATCCAAAGGAAACGCCGACCCGATGGCGAACTATGCGGCTCTGTCGTGAAATTTGTGCCGCGGCGGTAACCCTGTGCGACGATCCGGGTGCCTTTGACCGAGGCTGCCGGAACCGGCGGAAAATTGACGTTGTAGAACAGGCGATAATCGGCCCCTTCGCAGGGGGAATGGTCCAGAATATCGCGCACAAGCGCTGCACCGTGAACTGCAGCTGCCTCGAACGGATTCTCCAATGTATTGTTTTGCGGGCCATAGTATTGTGACAAGGCGATTGCGGGCAGGCCTTGAAGCGCCGCCTCCATCGCGCCACCGATGGTTCCGGAATACAACGTGTTTTCTGCCGAATTATTGCCCCGGTTTACTCCGGATAGCACCAGATCAGGTGGGGCGTCTGACATGACATCATGCAGACCGGCCAACACGCAATCGGCGGGCGAGCCTTCTGCGGCGAACCTGCGTGGCGCAAGCTCTGCGATCATCATGGGGTGCGTATAGGAAATACAATGGCCGACACCTGATTGTTCAAAGGCGGGCGCAACTGTCCAGACTTCGCCAGAAGGTCCGGCGATGTCGCTTGCGATGGCATGCAGGATTTTCAGGCCCGGTGCATTGATACCATCGTCGTTTGTTATGAGAATACGCATGAGAACGCCTGTGTTGCCTGTGCAAGATTCAATAGGCGAGCCGAACAGGGGCGGCAAGCGATGTGACTAAAAAGACCAAAGCTTTGGCTTTTTGGTCGCCGTGGTGGCCTGAATGCCGCATTTCGCAACCGCGTTCAGCGGTTTGTATCTTAGTCCAGCAACGCGATTAGCCGTGTGGCCTCGGCTGCCGGTGTGCTCAGTCTGCTGCGATCCTCACCTGGATGAAAACGCGCGCGGGTCGCTGTTGGCATCGCGGCAGGGGTTGCAATCAGGACCCTTGGGCCCAATCTGACTGTTTCGGCTTGCCAACTCCGCGCCAGTGCAATCTGCGCAGCCTTGGTGGCCCCATAAGCCGCGTAAAACTTACCGCCTTGCGCGTTTGGATCATCCAGGAAAAGCGCGGTACCGGTATCTTTCAACAACGGCGCTACATATGGGATGAGCGTGCCTGTGGCCGTTACATTGATGGCTACCGATTTAGCCCAGTCTTTGCTGTCTAGATGGGCGGCAGGCGTCAGTGGCGCTGCGTGGATGGCGCAGTGTACCCAAAGATCGAGATGCCCCCACCGGTCATGAATGGAGCGACATAGGGTTGCCATCGCATCAGCGTTTCCAATGTCCATTGGCGCCAATGTGGCAGTGCCGCCCTTGGCCTGTATCCGATCGTCAAGCTCTTCCAATCCGCCTGTTGTGCGGGCGACCGCAACAATATGGTGAGTATTGCACAGTGCTTCGGCCAGTGCGGCACCAAGCCCGCGCGACGCGCCGGTGATCATAGCCAGTTTGGTCACGGGATCAGGCAGTGGCATAGGCCAGTCGGGCCGTACGGAACGATACCAGCTTACGCTCTTGCTCATCCCACAGGTGCAACTTCGCACTTTTAAGGCTTTCACGAATGGTCAAACGCTGTGTTTCAACCAGTTCCGCATGGTCGCGCAGCACTTCGGTGAGCCGATAAAAAGGGATGCGGCTGTAAAGATGATGCACATGGTGCACGCCAATATTGCCGCTGAACCATTGCAAAACTTTTGGCATCACATAATACGAGCTACCGTGCAGGGCTGCTTCGTGGATTTGCCAGTCAGGATCACGGTCCCAATGAGTCTCTTCGAACTGATGTTGGACATAAAACAACCACATGCCCGCAGTCGCGGCCACCAGTATTGTCGGTACAAAAATGACCAACAACGGCATGAGCCCGCCAAAATAGACAATCAGGCACAATACTGCGGCAATGACGAAGTTTGAACTCATGGCGCTAACCCAATAGGACCACTTGTCCATCAGGCCCCATGGATACCGGTTCTGGATTATGAAAACCCATGCCGGACCAAGGCCAAAAAGAATGAATGGATTGCGGTAAACGCGATAGCCTAGTTTGCTGAGCCAGCTGCTGGCGCGATACTCTGAAACGGTCATGGTGTGCACATCCCCAAATCCACGATGGGAAAGGTTGCCTGCGGCAGAATGATGCAAGGCATGGGTGCGCCGCCAGACGCTGTACGGCGTAAGAGTCAGGATACCGAGGACGCGACCGGTCCAGTCACTCAGGTGTCGGTTCCTAAAAAAACCGCCGTGCCCACAATCATGCTGAATAATGAAGATGCGAACCAGAAAGAAGCCATTCAGCAGCGCAATGCCCAAGGCTGCGAGGATAGAATACTGCAGCATCCACCACGCGAAAGCCCATAAAACCAAAAACGGCAGCAAACTAACGCCCAGTTCAAACACCGACCTTACTGGATCAGGGTCACGGTAGTGGGCAAGTATTTTTACCCACTCGCGCGCAGTCTTTGGCGCGGTCTCGGCCGGCACGTTAAGTTCGGTCATTTTGTTCATTAAGTGTCCTGCCTGATGCGGATTTTTTTTATTGTGTTTGTACTAGCCTGTCTTCGCCTACTTAGCTTTATTCTGCTGCCGGTTTCAACTCGAACCCTTTATTAATCATATCGGCGGGTTCAACGGGGTATTCGCCGGAAAAACAGGCATCACAATACTGTGGCTGCTTGGGGTCACGTCCCTTTGCCTCACCAACTGCGCGGTACAGCCCATCTAGCGAAATGAACTTCAGGCTGTCCACGGATAGATGTTCGCACATCTCATCTTCGGTCATCGTAGCCGCCAGCAGTTTTTCGCGCTGCGGAGTGTCTACGCCATAAAAGCATGGCCATGCTGTCGGCGGAGATGCGATCCGAAAATGCACCTCTGCGGCGCCTGCATCCAGGATCATTTCCTTGATCTTGCGCGATGTCGTGCCGCGCACAACGGAATCATCCACCAGAATGACGCGTTTGCCTTTGATCAAAGCGCGATTCACGTTCAGTTTGAGGCGTACACCCATGTTGCGGATTTGCTCGGTTGGTTCGATAAAAGTACGGCCCATGTACTGGTTGCGGATAATGCCCATTGCATAAGGTATTCCACTTTCCAGCGCATAACCGATCGCTGCAGGTGTTCCTGAATCCGGTACGGGACAGACCAGATCAGCCTCAACCGGACTTTCCTTTGCCAGTTCGCGACCGATCGCTTCACGGGTTTCATAAACTGAACGACCGCCCAGAATGGAATCAGGGCGGCTGAAATAAACGTGTTCAAAAATGCAAAACCGGGATTTCCGCGGGCGGAACGGAAAGTGGCTTTCGACGCCGTTGTGGTGGGTTACGACGACCATCTCGCCCGGCTCAATCTCGCGAACGAATTCAGCACCGATGATATCCAGCGCGCAGGTTTCAGAGCTCAGAACCCAACCATCGCCAAGCTTGCCCAGCATCAAGGGTCGCACGCCCAGCGGATCACGTACGCCGATCAGCTTAGTGCGGGTCATGGCAACCACCGAAAACGCGCCCTCAACTCGGCGTAGTGCATCTTCCATCCGCTCTGGGATGTTGCGCTGTAAGGACCGCGCCATCAAATGAATGATGCACTCGCTGTCAGAGGAACTTTGAAAAATCGAGCCGCGCTCGATCAGTTCGCGGCGCAGCAAGTCGGCGTTTGTGATATTGCCGTTGTGCGCAATCGCCGCGCCGCCCATCGCAAACTCACCAAAGAAAGGCTGTACATCTCGGATCGCCGTGGGGCCCTTGGATCCTGCCGTGGAATAACGCACATGTCCGATGCCGATGGGACCTGGTAGCGTTTTCATCAGCGTTTGTGAGGTGAAACTATCGCGCACATAACCGAAGCGTCGCGCCGAATTGAAACCTTGTTCCGTATCGTGAACTACTATGCCGCCAGCTTCTTGCCCACGGTGTTGCAGGGCGTGTAATCCGAGGGCCACAAAGTTGGCCGCATCTTTGACGCCCACAACCCCGAAAATCCCGCATTCTTCGCGTAATTTGTCGTCATCAAGTGGGTGAGGCTCGAACGGATGGGCGGGCAGTAAAGCGTCTGACAAGAGGGGCAGCTCCGAATCCGGCAAGATGTTTGACTGTGTCTTACTGTCTTGTTGGCCTCATGTCACGAAACGATCATAAAAAGAACTGTGATGTTACGTAATGAAAGGGGCTGCGCACAGGTGTCACCTGCGCGCAGTGCCGTATGGAAACTGAAACACCCGTGTTCACGCAGCCGCAGCGAACATCGGTGCCGCGAGGTCGGGCCCGACATGCGCGCCGTTGATCAGGGTCAGCAGGGCACGCGTTTCCCCATAAGAAAGGGTGCGAAAGTAGTCATCGGTTTCGCCATCAGCGGCCGGGCACATCAGCAATGAACCGCTTTGCGCATAGATGATTTCCTCTTTTTCGAAGGCGAGTTCGATGACGCGGGTTTCCGACTGGCTCGTGCAGGGGCAGATGTCACGATATCCGGCCAGCGCATTCACTGGTATCAGTACGTCCGGCGCATCAAAAAGCCTTTCACAAGCGGTGCTGGTGATCATGATATGCTGACCAGCTGTCAAACGCAGGCTGTCGCAATTGTCAAAAACACCTTCTGGAATGTACCAGAGCTGGGTTGAATAAATTGGCAGAGTGCGGATCTTGGCCGTGGCGACGGGTACTAGACCGCCGTCAAGCGTATGCACCAAGTCTCCGACGGCGATGTCACCTGCTTCTTTCCATCCTGCGGACGTTTCAATCAGCGTATTTGCGGCCATCGAGGTGATAATTTCGGCGGCCCGGAGCGGTGGCATTTGCAGCGGCGGGACCTTTGATTTGATCACGGTGGTTTTTTCAAATGTGGCGAAGTCGGCAGAGTGATTGAGTAACATTGTGAGTTTCCTTTGGCTGGGCTGTGTATTTGTTCTGCCATCCATCAGCCAACGCAAATCTGCCGTTTTTTCGACATCTTTGCGGCTTATTCTGTCAGCTTTTTCGAATGCCGGGTCAATCACGGCACCCAACCTGTGATTTGGGGTTAATTGAGAACGCGCGGTCACTTATTGTTAACCAAAAGCCTCCCTTAAGCGCGTTAAAGTTGGCCAGATGCAAAGGCGATTCTATGACCGTTCGCCCCGCAATCAGGGCGATTCTTTGGAAAGATTGAGACTGGCGGCCCCTAAATGAGGCGAGGTTGCAGCCGTTAAACCGGCTGGTCGCAGTGACTGATCAACGCATCGTACTGACCTGTGAGCCAGCCCAGAGCCTGCTCTGGGTTGCGATCCTCAATCTGTTGGCTGACACTGCCAAACACCAGAGCTGAGCGGCTGTCGTCTACCATCGGATAAGACTGACCGGTAAATACGGTACTATACACGAAGAATCCGATCGCAACCAGCAGCACACCCCGGGCCACACCAAACAGAAATCCAAGAGCCTGATCCACACCTCCGATAGCGGATCGTTGGATTGCCGAAGAAAATAGCGGTGTAAATAGCGAAACAACAATCAGTGAACCGGCAAAGACCGCTGCAAATGCGGCGATGATCGACAATTCGCAGTTGCCACCGATCACATCTTTCAGAACCGGAATTTCGCGCATCAGAGGTTCGACCTGCGGCGCAAATATAAAGGCAAGTACCGCGGCACCGACCCAACCCGCAATCGCCATAAGCTCGCGCACCAGCCCGCGTCCGTAGGCCAACAAGGCCGACAGCACGATCACTACTGCAACTACGCCATCAATAAGCGTGAAACCTTCCATGCCCGTTCCTCTTTGCTCTTCTGGCGCTAACCGGCGCCGAATATGTCCCCGACAAATCCTGTCAGATCACTCATTTTCTGTACGTTCAGGCCCGCAGTGTCGCTGGCCTTGCCACCACTTGAAGTGATGGCTGCCGTGAAACCAAGTTTTTGTGCCTCTTTCAACCTGTTTTCGCTCTGAGAAGCTGGTCGCAGCGCGCCTGACAGACTTATTTCGCCAAAAACTACGGTTTCTGCGGGCAATGCCACGTCTTCCCGTGCACTGAGTAGAGCTGCAGCCACGGCCAGATCGGCGGCGGGTTCAGATATTTTCATCCCCCCCGCGACATTGAGATAGACATCCAACCCCGCGAAAGGAATGCCGCAGCGCGCCTCAAGCACAGCAAGGATCATGGCAAGACGCCCGCTGTCCCAGCCGACGACCGTGCGACGCGCCTGCGAATGGGGCGAGGGCGCAACCAGCGCTTGGAGTTCGACAAGCATGGGCCGGGTGCCCTCGATGCCCGCGAACACAACCGAGCCGGGCGAAGATTCGCCACGTTCAGACAGGAACAGGGCAGAGGGATTGGTGACTTCGGCAAGCCCTTTGCCGGTCATTTCAAAGACACCTATTTCGTCCGCTGGGCCAAATCGGTTCTTAACGGCGCGCAGGATACGGAATTGATGTCCCCGTTCGCCCTCAAAATAAAGCACCGTGTCGACCATATGCTCAACAACGCGCGGTCCCGCGATCTGGCCCTCTTTTGTCACATGGCCCACCAATACCACCGAAACGCCTTTGCGCTTGGCGAAGCTGGTCAATTCGTGTGCCGCAGCACGGACCTGACTGACCGAACCCGGCGCGCTTTCAACCTGATCTGCCCACATCGTCTGGATTGAATCGATAACCGCCATCTGTGGCCGCTCGGCCTCAAGCGTGGTGAGAATATCTCGAAGGTTTGTCTCCGTGGCCAGTTTGACCGGTGCATTTGCTAGGCCAAGCCGCTGGGCCCGCATCCGAATCTGCGCGCTGGCCTCTTCTCCGGAAATGTAGATTGTTTTTAGGCCTGCATTCGCAAAACGTGCGGCGGCCTGTAAAAGCAACGTTGATTTGCCGATGCCCGGGTCGCCCCCGACCAGAATGGCAGAAGAGGGGACAAGCCCGCCCCCCAGAACGCGATCAAGTTCATCCATACCGCTGCGTGTGCGTGGTGGCGGCGCTTCTTGGGTGCTGAGATCGGTAAGCGTGACCGCATTCCCGCGTTTGGCGCCCAGGGATGTGCGTGCCGGACCGGCGGACAGGGGTGTATCTTCAACGATGGTGTTCCAATCGCCGCACCCATCACAACGGCCCGACCATTTGTTTGACACCGCACCGCATGCCGTACAGGAAAAAGTTTTCGATTTTGCCATGGTTGCGTAGTGCCCGAGCGCTGCATGCAGGTCAAACCCGTAATCAGTCAGGATTAAGAATTCGTGGTCGTCCTTGTCATTGCCGGGACTGGGTTAAGGTTTTTTCGGTGAAATAGCTAATCACCAGCGATCCAAGAATGCAGAACGTAAACAGGTATAGACCCCAGGCGGTTTCGATCCGCCCAATGCCGATGCCCTTTGATACGGTGATATAGAGGGCAATCAGAAATATGTCCGCCATGGCAAGTTTTCCTAAGACCTGCACTGCTGGCAGTACCTTGGGGCCAATAAGATCGAAATGGATCAGGGCAAGACCGACGGTCTTGATGTAGGGCGCAACGAGCGCAAAGAGCGTGACCACCAATGCCAGAAAGACATCGGACTGCCATAAGGATTTCAGCCCGGTCATCACCGAAACCTCGCTGAGGCCAAACAGAGGTAGCAGGCCAGCGCGCATTAGAGGCGCGAACCACGAGACGGGAAACAGGACCAGTAGAGCGAGATTGCAGAACTTGAGCGTGATCATGCTGGACTATCGCACAGCCTCGATGGGGCCTTCTGCGCTGCCAGAGATGAACTGGTCCATATAAGGATCGCCGGATGCGTCCATCTTGCTCACTGGGCCGGTCCATTGAATCACCCCGTTGTGCAGCATCGCGACCTTGTCGGCGATCACGCGGACCGAGCTCATATCGTGGGTAATGGTCATGGCCGTCGCGCCCATCTCAACCACGATTTCGCGGATCAGATCATTGATGACGCCAGACATGATCGGATCGAGGCCAGTTGTCGGTTCATCAAAGAAAATGATTTCGGGTTCTGCGGCAATAGCGCGGGCAAGCCCGACCCGTTTTTGCATGCCGCCTGACAATTCGGAAGGGAACAGGTCCGCGACTTCCGGTTTCAGCCCTACACGGCGCAGCTTTTCGATCGCTATTTCGCGGGCCTCAACCTGTGGTCGTTTCAGTCTGCCCCGCAATAGACGGAAGGCCACATTTTGCCAGACGGGCAGTGAATCAAACAGCGCACCGCCCTGAAACAGCATGCCAAATCGGGCCAGAAAGGCGTCGCGATCACCTTTGTCGGCGTCCTGGCCATCTACTGTGATTGTACCGGCATCTGGTTTTATGAGGCCGAGAACGCATTTCAAAGCAACAGATTTTCCAGTGCCCGATCCGCCAATGATCACCATGCTTTCGCCGCGCGGGATGTGCAGGTTAAAGTCGCGTAGTACAGCGTTGCTTCCAAACGACTTCTTTATGTTCTCCATTCTAATCATACCGAAAAGAATATCCCCGTGAGGACAAAGTTGGCAGCAAGGATCAGAACAGCTGCAGCTTCGACAGAACCTTTGGTGGCACCTCCCACACCTTGCGCGCCGCGCCCGGAATTCATGCCGTAGTAACACCCCATCACGGCTGCAATGAACCCAAAGACAGCACCCTTGGTCAAGGACGAGATAATATCCAATGGTTCAAGAAAATCGGCAGTATTCTTGAGATAAGTTGCTGAGTTGAAACCTAGAGTCCCGGTGCCGACAGCAAATCCGCCAAATATGCCGATGATATCACCCACTCCCACCAGCAGGGGAACAGTGATGAAGGCCGCCAAAACTCGGGGTGCTGTCAGATATTTCATCGGGTGGGTCGACAAAGTGACAAGCGCGTCAATCTGTTCGGTAACCTTCATCGTGGCGATTTCGGCGGCAATCGATGACGTAACGCGTGCGGCGATCATCAAACCCACCAGAACCGGCCCCAATTCGCGCACCATACCGATGGCCACGATTTGTGGTACGACAGCCTCGGCGTTAAACCGTGCGCCACCGGCGTAAATCTGCAGGGCGAGCGCCCCGCCGGTGAAGATCGCCGTAAGTCCGACAACCGGTAACGACAGCCAGCCTACATGTAACAGCGAGCTGGCAAATTCGCGCGGATAGTAGGGCGGACGCAGAATATGGGTGATCGTGGAAAAGGCAAAGATGCAGACCCGCCCGATGGCGGCTAGAATACCCAGAACAACCCGACCAAGAGCCGCAAGGAGGGACGCAAGGCTCATGGGGTATACTGTCGCGCGTAACGGTGGCCAAGCGCAGTCAGTATTTCGTAGCCAATAGTGCCAGCCGCTTGCGCCAGCGCATCGACAGACTGGTGATTTCCAAGAACTTGCAAGTCCTCCGGCGCGTCGGGCAATTCTGTGATATCAACGCAGATCATGTCCATCGAAACTCGCCCCGCAACCGGACAGGCGGCGTTGCCGGAAAATAGCCTTGCGCTTGGGCCCATCGCCCGGATTAGTCCGTCGGCATAACCAGCTGCAACGGTGGCGATACGGGAAGGGCGCGTGGCAGTCCAGGTGTTGCCGTAACCCACTGTTTCACCGGTCTTAAGCTCGCGGATCTGGATGACCGGCAAGTTGAGTGTGACGACAGGAATGGCGTCGACGAAGGGAAGTCCGCCATAGAGGCCGACACCAGGTCGGGTCAGATTGAAGTGGTACGCTTCTCCCAACAACAACCCGCCGGTCGCGGCCAGTGACATTGGAATGTCGAGGCCCTGCGTCATCTGGCGAAACACGTCGAGTTGCTGGGCATTCATTTCGTGTGCCGGTTCGTCGGCGCAGGCCAGATGTGACATGATCAGCTTTGGACCTAACGGCAGCGCCAGGTCTTTCAGAATTCTCCATTCATCGGGTTCCATGCCCAATCGGTTCATTCCTGTATCAAACTGGATGCCGAATGGGGCTTCAGGCAGCGATTCAACGTGACGCACCATCTGGTCAATGGAATTCACCATCGGTGTCAGCGCATGATCGCGGATCAGTTCGGTGTCGCCATCCATATGCCCGGAAAACACGCTGATCGTAGGTCCCGGACCCAATTCCTGACGAACCACAGCGCCTTCTTCTGCCGCGGCCACAAAAAACTGCCGTGCACCAGCGCGCGCCAACGCACTTACAATGGCGCGCGCGCCAAGCCCGTAACCATCCGCCTTGACGACGGCAGCGGTTTCGCAAGTTGTCATTGCGTCCAGCGCGCGCCAGTTCGAAACAATCGCGTCAAGGTCGATATGAAGCTTACCCGTAGCCATGGGCCGTTCTTGACATCAGCGTGCGCAGGGTCAAGAGGGAAAGCTGGGTTAGGTCCGCTTAAAACTCGCGATCACTGTCGTTTTGCTGCCACGGTTTTACGAGATTTCCAAACCGGGTAAAGCGCCCCTCAAACGACAGATCAATCGATCCGATGGGGCCGTGGCGCTGCTTGCCGATGATGACCTCTGCCTTGCCGTGCAGCCGTTCCATCTCATCCTGCCAAGTTGCCATTTTTTCCAACTCGTGATCGCCGGGCTTTTCACGTTCTTTGTAGTATTCTTCGCGAAACACAAACATCACCACATCGGCGTCCTGCTCGATCGATCCGGATTCTCGCAAGTCGCTGAGTTGGGGTCGTTTGTCTTCCCGGTTTTCGACCTGACGTGACAGCTGTGAAAGGGCAATGACCGGAATTTCAAGCTCTTTGGCAATCGCCTTCAGACCTTGGGTGATCTCTGAAACTTCGTTGACGCGGCTGTCTTTGGCCGAAGCAGGGCGCACAAGCTGAAGATAATCAACAATCAAAACATCCAACCCATGAGTCCGTTTTAGGCGACGGGCACGGGCGGCTAATTGGCTGATTGGCAGGGCGGGCGTGTCGTCGATGTAAAGCGGGCAGGCCTCAAGTGACTTGGCTGCATCCACAAAACGCCGAAATTCGGCCTCAGTCATATCACCGCGGCGGATCTGTTCACTGGGCACTTCTGATGCCTCTGACAGGATCCGCGCGGCGAGCTGCTCGGCGCTCATTTCAAGGGAATAAAAGCCGACAACGCCACCATCAACGGCTCCCTCAGTGCCGTCCGGGCGCAATCCGCGCTTGTAGCTCTTGGCGATATTGAAAGCGACGTTTGTTGCAAGCGACGTTTTACCCATCGACGGGCGACCCGCAAGGATCAGAAGGTCGGATTTGTGCAGCCCGCCCAGTTTTTTGTCCATATCAACCAGTCCAGTTGAGACGCCCGCTAGGCCACCTTCACGCTGATAGGCCGCATTGGCCACATTAACCGCATCAGTGACGGCACGCAGAAAGGATTGAAAACCGCTGTCCGTCTGCCCCTGTTCAGCAAGCTGATAAAGCTGTTGTTCGGCTTCTACGATCTGTTCCTTTGGTTCCGAAGCCACTTCAACCCGCGCGGCTTTGGCGCTGATATCGCGGCCCAGTCCGATCAGATCGCGCCGGATCGCCAGATCATAGATCATCTGCGCATAATCACGCACTGCGAAAGCACTGATCGCCGCCCCTGCGAGTCGGGCCAGGTATGCCGGGCCGCCAAGTTCTTTCAACCCTTCGTCATCTTCCATGAAGGCTTTGAGCGTCACAGGTGAGGCAAGGTTATTTTTGGCAATCCGCGCGGCGGAAATCTCGTAGATGCGAGCATGGACTGGGTCATAGAAATGTTGCGGGCCAATGATCGACGCGACACGATCATAGATATCGTTATTGGTCAGAATCGCCCCGAGAAGCTGCTGCTCTGCCTCGATTGAGTGGGGCAGGGATTCGGGACTCTGCGCCGCGCTCTGACCTGCATCGATATTTGATATTTCGTTCATTTTTGCCCCTGACCCCGATGGGTTCTCTTAGACGCCGCGAGCAGATTCGCGCAAATTGTATGTTTTTGTGGATAGCCTGTGGATGCCGATCCTTTTCCCTATATAGCAATAATAATAATCAGAACGCCAAGATATTGTGTCGGGATCGGCAAGGCGCTCAAATCATTAATATATCAATCAGCCTTTTGCGCGGGCCTCTTGCCATGCTCTAGGCGCATTCAGAAAACTCTCGACTTCAAGCAACGTCGAATCATCAAATGCTCCCGACGATTTGGCTTCTGCCAGAACGTCCCACCATGTGCATAGGTGATGCAGGGTCACACCATGATCCGACAGTGTTTTTATCGTGCCGTCAAAAATCCCATAGTAAAAGATAACTGCCGTATGGTTGCACGTCGCGCCGGTTTCGCGAATCGCGTCCACAAAGGACAGCTTTGATCCGCCATCGGTCGTCAGGTCTTCAACCAGCAATACACGTTGACCTAGAGTCATTTCGCCTTCGATCCGCGCATTGCGACCATAGCCTTTTGGCTTTTTGCGCACATAGGTCATGGGAAGTGCCATACGCTCAGCCACCAGCGCGCCAAACGGGATTCCCGCAGTTTCACCGCCGGCAATATTATCAAAGGCCTCAAACCCGGCATTGCGCATCACCGTAATGGTAAGGAAATCCATCAGTGTCGCGCGGATACGCGGATAAGAAATCAGCTTGCGGCAATCGATGTAAGTCGGGCTGGGCAGACCGGAGGACAGTATAAAAGGCTCATCCGCATTCAGATGTACCGCATTGATCTCGAGAAGCATACGCGCGGTCAGGCGCGCCATTTCTGCGGCGTCCGGATAACTCGTTGGAATCATATCAGGTCCTCTTTTAATTCTGGTGTCTTCTGGCAGCGATTTGGGGCGCGCTGTCGGTCAAGTCACTCGCCAATGGAGATCAAAACCGGGGTCAAACACGGTTACTTCGCCATCGCCAGTTTCAATTCTATCGGGATAGGAGACCGGATCACCCTTGGTGAGCGTCATGGATTGTTGGTTGATCGGCAGTCCGTAAAAATTGGGTCCATTCAGCGACGTGAAGGCCTCTAACTGACCAAGCATATTCTCGCGTTCAAAAACTTCCGCAAGAATGGACATCGTGTTGGGCGCGGTAAAACAGCCCGCGCAGCCGCATGGCAACAGCTTGTTGGCGTCCGTATGGGGTGCACTGTCAGTACCCAGAAAGAACTTTGCGGCCCCCGAGGTTGCAGCAGTGACAAGCGCGCCGCGGTGCACCTCGCGTTTGGCGACGGGAAGGCAATAGTAGTGCGGTTTAATCCCGCCCGCCAGAATGTGGTTCCGGTTGATCACAAGATGATGGGTCGTCACAGTGGCGGCCAGATCATCCGAGGCACTTTGCACATAATCCACAGCATTTGAGGTCGTTATATGTTCCATCACCACGCGCAGCCCCGGCGTTGCCTGCCGGATCGGATCAAGCACACGCTCGATAAACACGGCCTCGCGGTCAAAGATATCGATCTCGGCGTCCGTGACCTCGCCGTGCACGCAAAGGGGCAGGCCAATCTCAGCCATTTTCTCAAGCACCGCGCGGACATTATCGAAATTGGCCACTCCGCTGGCTGAGTTGGTCGTGGCCCCGGCGGGGTAAAGCTTGACTGCGGTGATCAATCCACTTGCATGCGCTGCGGCCACGTTTTCGGGATCTGTATCTTCTGTCAAGTAGAGTGTCATCAGCGGTTCAAACGCCATGCCCTCCGGCAGAACGGCCAATATCCGGTCGCGATAGGCTGCCGCGTCTGCGCCGCACACAACGGGCGGCACCAGATTGGGCATGATGATCGCACGACCAAAATGTCGGGCAGAGTGCGGCAGGACCGCTGCCATCATGGCGCCGTCGCGCAGGTGTAGATGCCAATCGTCGGGCCGCTTAATTGTCAGTGTTTGGGTCATATTTGCGTGGCTATCACAGGGCCACACGCGCAGCCAGTTTGAAAACGCTGAGCGGCGATATTCTTGACGGCACCCCTACAAGATGTACCTATCGCGCAAAGCGAAAGGTGAACATGTCACAAATAACCACCATCGAAGATGTCCAGGCGATGCTATCCAGTCAGGGCTATGTGTGCGGCAGGGCGCTGGGCGTTGTTGTGTTTCTGGCGCTCAGGTTGGGGCGACCGCTTTTCCTCGAAGGTGAGGCCGGCACCGGCAAGACCGAAATTGCAAAAGCCCTTGCTGCGGGGCTGGACCGGCGCCTTATCCGTTTGCAGTGTTACGAGGGGCTTGATGCTTCCAGCGCGGTTTATGAATGGAATTTTCCGGCTCAGATGATCGCAATACGCACCGCCGAAGCAGCAGGCGAAACGGATCGCGGCACGTTGCAGAACGAATTGTTCAGCACCGAGTTTCTGATCGAACGCCCCTTGCTCGAGGCCATGCGACCGGATGAGAACGGCGCGCCGGTTCTGTTGATTGACGAATTGGATCGCACCGATGAACCATTTGAAGCTTTTTTGCTTGAGGCGCTCAGCGATTTTCAGGTCACGATCCCGGAATTGGGCACGATAAAAGCGCCTGAGCCGCCGATTGTTGTGCTGACCTCAAACCGCACACGGGAAGTGCATGATGCGTTGAAACGCAGGTGCCTGTACCACTGGGTCGATTACCCTGATTTTGAGCGGGAAATCGAAATTCTGCAATCGCGCGCGCCAGAAGCTTCTGCAGCGCTTAGCCGCGAAGTTGTCGCCTTTGTTCAGCAATTGCGCACGGAGGACCTGTTCAAGAAACCCGGCGTCGCCGAAACCATCGACTGGGCCAAATGCCTGCTGGCGCTGGATACAATTAACCTCAGCCCGGAAGTGATCGCCGATACGCTGGGCGCGGTGTTGAAGTATCAGGACGATATTCAAAAGATCCAAGGGTCCGAGGCCAAGCGCATATTGGATCAGGCCAGGGCCGCGCTGGAACCGGTGTGACGCCCCGCAAGCCGGAGATTAATGAGGAAAAACACAGTGGTATTTGAAGCTCTGGACGGAATAAAGTTGGTCATATTAATGGCTGCGGGGCTGCTATTCGCGGTCGCCGGGCTTTATTTGCTGATGCGGCCCAAGCCCGAGGGAAGCGCTGCAAGGATTGAGCTTTTTGGTTTGAAATTTGAGAGTTCTTCGGCAGGTTTGCTGGTGTTCCTGATCGGGGCCGCTTTCATGGCATCACCCATGTTCGTCAAGGAACGCTCGGGAACCGAAGAGGAAAGTCCGGAAGCGCCCGGGCAAGTTGAACCGGCCCCGAAAAAGCCGGGTCACGTGATCCTTCCAGACACACCGGGCGCGCAAGAGAGTGAACCAAACGATATCGTTCAGGACGCGAACGAGTTGAGGATCGGTGCGACCGTGGCTGCATCGGTTCGCAAAGGCCAACAAGACTGGTATGTCATTCCAACAGCGGATCACATTGGACAGCGACTGATTGTTACGTTGCGCGCGGTGAGCGGTCCTCAAGTAGGTGGTGAAGTATTTGACACCGATGAGCAACGGAGTGACCAGATCGGGTGGGTCAAGACGGGTGCCAGACTGGGCCAGTGGGATATAGACGGACCAAAGGCTTATGTTCTTGTATTCGGAGACTTCATTCATGCGGGAACATCCAAGTACGAATTGGTCACGCGCGTCGAAGAACCCTGATGGCCGAACATCTGCCTCTTGATCTGCCGGACAATCCCAAACTGGCTGGCAACATCACCCATTTCGCACGCGCACTTCGCAAGGCGGGGTTGCCCATCGGCACGGGTCGGATCATTGATGCAATCCGTGCTGTCGAAGTGGCGGGTTTCACGGAAAAACGGGATTTTTACTGGACGCTGCAAGCCTGTTTTGTCGCGCGGCCGGAACATCGTTTGGTGTTCGCCCAAGTGTTTCGGCTGTATTGGCGTGATCCCCGGTATCTTGAACACATGATGGCGATGCTGATGCCTGCGGTGCGCGGCGTTCAGGAAGAACGCAGTGGACACGCAGCAGAAAAACGCGCGGCAGAGGCATTGCTGGACGGGCAGGAGCGGGACATTCCGGAAGTGCAAGACCCGAACGAAGACGATGGCACCGAAATTGAGGTTGATGCCAGCTTGACAATGTCCAGCGAAGAACGGCTGCGGCAACTTGATTTCGAGCAGATGAGCACGCAGGAAATGGCCGAAGCCAAACGCATGCTGGCGCGGCTGAACATGCCGGTCAAACCCATCGCTTCGCGTCGCTTTATGTCCAATTTTCTGGGGACACACATTGATGGTCCGGCGACGATGCGGGCCGCGATGCGCCGGGGTGGTGAATTACATGACATAAGGCGCGCAGCACCGCGACCACGCTGGCCTAACCTCGTTGTGCTGTGCGATATTTCCGGGTCCATGAGCCAATATTCCCGCGTGATTCTGCACTTTCTGCATGCAGTGTCCAATGCCCGCGGCGCAGGCTGGGCCAAGGTTCATGGGTTCACCTTTGGCACCCGTTTGACCAACATCACCCGGCATCTGGCGCAACGCGATGTTGATGCGGCGCTGGCCGCTGCAGGTGCGCAGGCGCAGGATTGGGAAGGTGGTACGCGGATCGGGTCGTGCCTGACGGCTTTCAACCGGGACTGGTCGCGACGGGTCATGGGGCAGGGGGCCGTTGTCTTGCTAATCACGGACGGGTTGGATCGTGATGATCCGGACGTTCTGGGCAACGCGATGGAGCGACTTCACCTGTCCTCTCGGCGTCTGATCTGGCTGAACCCCCTGTTAAGATGGGATGAATTTGCCCCTAAGGCTCAGGGCATCCGCGCAATGCTGCCGCATGTCGACAGTTTTCGCGCCGGGCATTCCGTTGCCTCATTAGAGGAATTGGCCGCTGTCATTTCACGATCAGATGACGTCGGAGAGAAGGCCCGGCTGATGGCTTTGGTCTGAATCACATTTGCTCAGTCCGCCGCTTTCCGTTGTTCGGCAGAGTGGCTGTGAACAAAGAACCTGCATCGGCCCTTTGTTCTTTCGCAAAGTCTATGCCGTCAGTGTGTTGCTGCCAAAATACATGAACTCGCGGTCCATCCCTGCAACATCTGCCCCATTCAAGGCGAGGTTGGCGCTGTCGAGCATCCTGAAGCTTTTTTGGCTTTTGACCCATTCATCCGCGTTTCTCAACGTGGACAGCGTGTATGTCGTGGTTTCATTCAGATAGTGCGTCGGAATGATCACTTTCGGCTTAAGCTTGTCCACAATCGCATTGCCCTGTTCGTAGGAGAGGATGTGCTCTGATCCGTCCACTGGCAATGTCAGGACATCCACCTGGCCGATAGCCTCCCAGAAACCGGGTCCGGGGTCGGCCCGGTTGTCGCCCCAGATCAGCGTTCGGATGCCACCAGTCTCGATCAGGTAAACCACCATATCCATATGGCCAACATTGTTGGGCGCGCAGGCTTCGACGCCAAATTCTGCAAGTGCATTTGTCCAGTCATAATATCCCGGTGCCTTGCAGACGTGTTTGTCAGCGAATCCGGTTATCTTCAGGTCCGCGAATTCGAATGTGCCAACCATACGGTCAAGCACCATGGTTGAAACCGGTCTGTCGATGGCATCGTGATCAAAGTGAGTGTGCGTTGACAGCGTGATGTCTGTCACGATTTCCGGATATTTATATTTGTACCACAGTCCCCAAGCGCCTGATGGATCGTCGCGCCACGGGTCAACCACGACCGATGCACCACCGGGAGAGGTGATTTTGAACGAGCAATGCCCAAAGTAGTCAATGTTCACCGCGCCGTCCGGAAAGCTGGCCGCATTTTGCAGTTCGATGACATGATTGTTGTTGCCCGGTTGGGTCCAGTCTGTGGATTGAGCCTGCGCAGATGTGGAAGTCAGCAGACTCGCCGCGCTTCCAACACCGGCAGCACCTGCGGCGATGAAAAACGAGCGTCGCGACAATCCCGGTGCCAACGCATCTTTCTTGCCGTTCAATTTGATTGGTTTTAGGTCTTTTTTATCCATCTGTTCTATCCTCCCGGTTTCGGTCATCCACCTGACAGGTGGCATGCCAAAAAGGGTAGAGATCAAAGGGAAGACTGTCCCACCAGAATTATATGGGGGTTATATGGGGGCTTTCCCCATATTAACGCAGGGTGGTCAGATGCTGCCGCAGGTTCTTGCCCTTATGTGTCAAACCCAGTTTCTGACGGATATTGTTGCGGTGAAAATCGACGGTGCTGGTCCCGCGTGACAGTGTCTTGGCAATTTCTTTTGTACTGCGCCCCTGCACGATCAGCTGGACGATTTCAGCTTCGGTTGGCGTCAGCGCCTCAAGTGCCTGTGCCAATTTTCCGGTAAAAGCAGACGTGATATTCTTGAGATTGTTTTCAACGATTTCCAGATGCGAGAGCGTCCGGTCGTCATCTGCATTTAATTGCTGCAACCGGCCAACATGTGGGAGAACAAGCCCTTTGATTTGCTGCACCATACGCTCCTCGACCTCGTTTTTGGACGCCTCGACGCCTTTCAGCAGAATCCGCAATGCCCGTCACGAGGGCAGTTCTACCGTGCAATTCTTTCATTGCAGCATTCTCCGTTTTGCACAGACAAGTCTTAGAAAAAAAGTCAGTCCCTGCAACTCTGAAACCGACATGCGCATCCCGCGTCAGGTCGCATTGGACTTCAAAAACAGGACTCGCGATTCCCTGCATGGCTTAGAGCTGAATTGGATGGTCAACAAATTGACGATGCAACAGCGAGGCGGTCAGCGTCTTCTTGGCCGTGGCGACATCGAGTGTTCCTGCTGCATCAGTCGCCAGCGATTGTTACCGATCCAGGAAAGCCTAGGGTAGAGAGAACTTCCGTTGAGCCTTGTTCCAAACGAAGTTCGCGCTGTCAGCCATCTTTTGGCATTGATTGTCCAGGCGATTGTTATTGATTATTCTGACCCAGGCCCGAAGCGGGATGATGTTGCGATCGCCGTACCCGTCAATCAGAAAAAGAGCCTCTTTGCCATTGCGGTATCCCAAAACGATATTGCCTTCGTGAATGTCATTGCAATCAATGTGCAGGTCATAAATCTTGCCGACAAGTTCATTCAAAAGACCAATCAGATGATCGGTAATGATCCCTTTCTTGCACAAAACGTAAAAAGTGGTGGCAATATTTCCGTTCTGGTCGACAATCTTCTCGATGACCGACCCGCTGCCCAGGTCAGTCGCGGCAATGCCAAAAAATTTGGGAAGCGGGGACTCCTCGGCCTTGGGGCCAAGCTTAAGTGCAGTGGCTATTTCGCACTTCGCTTCGATGATCTTGTCGCGATGGTGGGTCAGCGGAAAGAGCCAACGGATCACTCTTTTCAGTAACGGAAGCGGTTTTTTGTTGTGCTCCTTCGTATCGACCTTGATCAACAATTCTGGCTTGCCCGGTACCGCATATACGGCGCGACGTCCGCCGCGCCTTAGCGGGCGTTGACCGGACAAGATTATCAGCTCGGTAGAAAACACGGAGTCTCCCAACATGATGCGTCTTGGCTACTTCAGCAACAACATGCCTGTCACTTATCCGCAAAACGGGCAGACTTGAGTGCCTTAACGGTCCTCGATGTCCACATAATCGCGTTCTGATTCACCCAGATATAGCTGGCGGGGCCGGCCAATCTTGTTTTGGGGATCCGCAATCATTTCCTTCCACTGTGAAATCCACCCTACCGTACGCGACACCGCAAAAATAGGTGTGAACATCGATGTCGGAAAACCCATCGCCTCAAGGATGATCCCCGAATAGAAATCGACATTGGGGAACAGTTTTTTCTCGGCAAAATAAGGGTCGGCAAGCGCTGCCGCTTCGAGCTCCTTGGCGACCTGAAGGGTCGGATTATTCTCGACCCCCAACAGTTCAAGAACTTCGTCCGCAGACTGTTTGAGCACGGTCGCACGAGGATCAAAGTTTTTGTACACGCGGTGACCAAAGCCCATCAGGCGGAAAGAGTCATTTTTGTCTTTGGCCCTCGCGATGAATTCGGGGATGCGGTCCGGCGTTCCGATTTCCTTGAGCATTTCTAGGCAGGCCTGATTTGCCCCACCGTGTGCTGGCCCCCATAGGCAAGCGATACCAGCTGCGATACAGGCAAAAGGATTGGCACCCGAAGACGAGGCGAGACGCACTGTTGATGTCGACGCGTTTTGTTCGTGATCTGCGTGTAGTGTGAAAATCCGGTCCATTGCGCGCGACAGGATTGGATTGACCTCATAATCTTCGGCTGGCACCGCAAAACACATACGCAGGAAATTGGACGCGTAATCAAGATCGTTTCGCGGATATACGAACGGTTGGCCGATGGTGAACTTATATGCCATTGCGGCGATCGTCGGCATTTTTGCGATCAGGCGAATAGAGGCAACCTCGCGCTGCCATTCGTCGCTGATATCGGTGCTGTCGTGATAAAATGCCGACATTGCGCCGACCACACCGGTCATAACCGCCATGGGGTGCGCATCGCGGCGAAAACCCCGGAAAAAATACATCATCTGTTCGTGCAGCATCGTATGATTTGTGACCCTGAACTCGAAATCCTCGAGATCGCTCGCGGAAGGCAATTCGCCATAAAGCAACAGATAGCAGACTTCCAAATAATGGGATTTGCTAGCCAGCTGATCGATGGGGTAGCCGCGGTGCAACAACTGCCCCTTGTCACCATCAATAAAGGTTATTGTGCTGTCGCAGCTTGCCGTCGACGTGAAGCCGGGGTCATAAGTGAATACGCCTGCCTGCGCATAGAGCTTGCGAATATCGACAACATCTGGGCCTACCGTGGGTGAAAATATCGGCAATTCATAAGCGTTTCCGTTGACATCCAATGTCGCAGATTTCGGCGTGTCGTTCATTTCAGTCCCCTTTTTCTGCCAGGCAATATATCGACCATATCGCAGCGGCTGGACCTGCAGCAAGCGCTGGTCCTCGTGAATGTATGTGCCCCTTAGCGCAGGTGTGTGAACCTGCAGAGGGCCGTTCTACGAATGAGACGCGTCGTTCAGTCGGGCCAGCGTTTCAGTACGCCCGAGAACCAGCATCATATCGTAGACTGAAGGAGTTGCAGCGCGTCCAGCAAGGGCCGCCCGCAGCGGACCCGCCAGTTTGCCGAAAGTCATGCTCTTTGATTCCGCAAAACGGGACATGACCTCCTCCAGTTCGTCTCTGGACCAGCTACCATTTTGCAAGTGCGGCGTCAATTCACTCAGTATACTACGGGATACAGTATCGAGATGCTTTGCCGCCTTATCATCCGGCAGGATTGGTCGTGATGTCAAAATAAAGTGTGCTTTGTCAATAAGTTCGGGGAATGTTCGCGCACGGTCCTTTAGGCAGTACATCGCGCGATCCATCCCCGCTTTTTGGTCGTCAGTTGGTGACAAGTGGCCGGAAACACGCACAAAATTCCACAGCTCTTGCTGCAGTGCAGCGTCGTCGGTTGCCGCAATATGCTGCCCGCTCAGGTTTTCGAGCTTCTTTGTGTCAAATCGGGCCGGGCTTTTGCCGATCCCCTGCAAGTCAAACCATTCGAGGGCCTGCGCGTCCGTAAAGAATTCGTCATTGCCGTGGCTCCACCCGAGGCGCGCCAGATAATTGCGCATGCCTGCAGCCGGATACCCCATCACCTGGTATTCTTGCGCGCCCAATGCGCCATGCCGTTTGCTGAGCTTCTTGCCATCCGGGCCATGAATAAGCGGTATGTGCGCCCAGACCGGAACGGGCCATTCCATCGCGTCATATATCATCATCTGGCGGGCGGCATTGTTGAGGTGGTCATCCCCCCGGATGACGTGGGTCACGCCCATGTCGTGGTCATCTACGACGACTGCGAGCATGTATACTGGGGTACCATCGCTCCGCAAAAGAACCATGTCATCCAACTGGTCGTTGCGGATCGTCACCTCGCCCTGCACCTCGTCGTTGATTATTGTCGTGCCATCTTGTGGAGCCTTGATGCGGATCACAAATGGCGTGTCGCGGTAAGATGACGGGTCGGCATCTCGCCACGGGCTGCGGAACAGCGTCGATTGACCTGCGGTACGGGCTTCTTCACGAAAGGTCTCAATCTCTTGCTGGGTGGCAAAGCACTTGTAGGCGCGCCCTTTCGCCAACAATTCGTGCGCCACCTCGGCGTGGCGGGTGACGCCGTCAAACTGGCTGACTACGTCACCATCGTAATCCAAACCCAGCCAGTCCAGCCCCTGCAAAATAGCCGCTGTTGCTTCAGGCGTTGATCTTGCCCGATCTGTGTCTTCGATTCGCAACAGGAATTTTCCGCCACGACCGCGCGCATAAAGCCAGTTGAACAGCGCAGTACGCGCACCGCCGATATGCAGAAAACCGGTGGGGGATGGCGCGAACCGGGTGACAACTTGCTCAGGCATTGTGCAGTGGACCTTTCAGCCAGGCCGATGGCCCGTTTTGTGTTTAGTTTCAATGAGCCAGCGCGCGCGCACGTTACATATCCGGCCCTCTGACTACCTTTATCGCGAAGACATTTAAAGACCATAACGCTATTGCAGGATCAAATCGGAATAATCGCTCGCTGATTATCTATGCAGATACCCATTTTATAGGGCAAACCGTATTCCCTAGTCGTCTTCGCGGCGCTCATCCGGTTTGGACCGGCCTGATCGGGCCGCGTCGGCGCTGCGGATTGCGGCAAGCTGCCCATACATGTTGGTACGCAGCGTTTTGGCCGTCTTGCCAGCGTTGGGGGATACAAGTTCGGCGATGTTGCCCAATACGTTGTCGATGAGGTCCAACAACAGTTCAACAGGTCCGGTGATCGCAGGAAGTTTCAGACCATCAAGGATAAGGTGAAACGTCTTCTTGATGGCTTCAACAATGCCCAGTACTGCACCAATCGCTGCGTCAGACGCTGCACCGGCCTGGTTGCCAATGTCATCAAGCAATTCGTTTAACCCGTCCATCAGATCCTCTATTCCGGCAGAAACGAATGTCCCGACCGCACCTGCTGCCGCAAACGGGTCAATTTGCCCTAGAATCTGACGCAGCCGTGAGAACAGGGATTTTACGAGCTTGAAGATGAATTCCTTCAACCTACTAATTACCTGCGCCACATCTGAAGCGCCCTGAGCCACCAGAGTATGTGCTGCAATATCGCTCCATTTTCCCAACGCCTTTGAAAACTTGACTTCGGACGAGGCAAATGGATCTTTTTCGGATTTTTTGTCGGCCATGTTAAGAGCTCCGGTTAAAATGATATAATTGGATGCGAGGATCGTAACGACCCGGTGGACAACTGGCAAATTCTCGCGCCCCGGTAGGTGTCTACTGATAGGGTGATCGGATCTGTCAGAACACTGGTGCGTTTGGACTTTTCGTTGGCGGAGCAGTCTTAACCTTTCGGTAACCAAAGGTCCCATAGCTTGGGCGCAGCGCGTCATCCACTTTCGTAAACAGGGAAAGCCATGCCTCTATCAGGCGCTGTCAATGGTCTTAAGGCGGCAGTTCTGCATCAAAGAGGCCATTTGTTACCATGGGCACCGGTAGGTCTGGCCATTGGTATAGGATTCTATTTCAAGCTGCGCGTTGAACCTGACTACTGGGCTTACGTGATTTCTGTTAGCATTGCCCTGGGGGCAGGCCTGCTTGCCTGGCGCGGCTCGGCAATTGTGGCACCTTTCCTGTGGGCGACATCGCTGATCGCTGTGGGTTTTTCCATTGCCGGGGTGCGGGCCCACAGCCTCACCGATCCGGTGATCGGATGGCGGTATTATGGGCCGATTGAAGGGCGCATCGTTGGGATCGATCGTTCGGCCTCTGATGCGGTGCGCTTGACGCTTGATCAGGTCGCATTGCGCGATGTTTCTGCCACCCGCACACCAGCGAAGGTCCGCGTGTCCCTGCATGGAGACATCAGAGGTGTCGAACCTGTGCCGGGTCTCAGGATCATGACAACAGGGCATCTTGCCCCGCCCTCTGGCCCTGTTGAACCGGGAGGCTTTGATTTCCAGCGCCATGCATGGTTCCAGAGCCTTGGAGCGGTTGGGTATACACGCGTGCCCGTTGTCGCCCTTATCGCACCAGACACCAATGAAACCGGATTGAAGGTTCTGGCCGTGCGGATGGCGATTTCGAGTCAGGTGCAAGATGTTTTGGCAGGCGATGTTGGGGGTTTTGCCGCAGCAGTTACTACGGGTGATCGCAGCGGTATTTCTCAGGATGCGCTGGATGCATTGCGGGCCAGCAATCTGGCACATCTTCTGGCCATTTCGGGCCTGCATATGGGACTGTTGGCAGGCTTTGTCTTTGCGGCGCTCCGCATCGGGCTCGCCCTCATCCCCGCACTTGCATTGCGCCTGCCAACCAAAAAGATCGCGGCTGGCCTCGCGCTTGGGGTTGCTGCCGTTTACCTGGCGTTATCGGGGGGTAATGTATCGACTGAAAGGGCGTTCATCATGGTGGCCGTTGCGTTGTGTGCGGTCATGCTGGAACGGCGGGCATTTTCCTTGCGCGCGGTGGCCATTGCAGCACTCATCGTACTTTGCTTGCGCCCCGAAGCGTTGATGGGCCCCGGCTTTCAGATGTCGTTCGCCGCCACAGCGGCCTTGGTTGCAGTGTTCGGATGGCTGCGAGACAGCCAGATCACTCTTGGTCCCAAGTGGTGCCGCCCAGTTGTAGCAGTTGTGATATCTTCTGCTGTGGCCGGGGCGGCCACAGCGCCAATTGGGGCGGCGCACTTCAACACTATTTCACATTACGGCCTCATCGCGAACCTGCTGTCAGTGCCACTGATGGGCGTGCTGGTCATCCCCGCAGCTGTCCTGGCGCTATGTCTTGCCCCTATTGGGCTTGAGGTCATTGGCCTTTGGGCGATGGGGCTGGGACTGCGCTGGATTTTGGGAGTGGCGCATTGGATCACCGGACTTGAGGGTGCAAGAGGATTTGTTTCGGGGCCGGACGTTGCAGTACTGCCGCTGATGGCGCTGGGATTGCTGTTTGTCATTCTGTGGCAGGGCAGGGCACGATGGATCGGTGTCGCACCTGCGCTGGCTGCGTTGGTCCTTTGGGTGCAATCCGAACGCCCGGTAGCATTAATCGCCGACACCGGAGGCCTCGTCGGTGTCATGACGGGGCAGGGCCGTGCGCTCAGTAAACCCCGCGGTGCGGGCTTCATCGCACTCAACTGGCTGGAAAATGACGGTGACGGGGCAAGTCAGGAACAGGCTGCCATTCGTTGGAAAGAAGGGGTGGATCGCGCAAGAACAACTAGTATTGGCGGGATCCCGTTGACACATCTGATTGGTAAAAAGGCAGCAATGGCAGCAGCCGATTGTGTAGCGGGCGAAATTATCGTTGTCAGCGTCACCCCAGTTGATCGCGGCCCGTGCCAACTCTTTGGCCCGGATCGGTTGCGTCAGACCGGAAGCGTCGCGCTTTACTACGGCAAGGATGGTCTGCGGATTGTCACCGCAAAAGATATGACCGGGTCTCGCTTATGGAACACGCGTCCAAAACGCAGTTCCAAGTGGTCCGCCGACGCAGCGAACTAAATAGATCGCATAATATTTTGCGAGTTCAGCGATATTCGTCAGTAAGTCCGGATCAGTCCGACCAGACGCCCCTGTACCTTGACCTTGTCTTCCGGAAAGACGCGCGTTTCATAAGCCGGGTTTGCGGCCTCCAGCGCTATCGCGTTGCCCTTGCGCATGAACCGTTTCAGCGTTGCCTCATGGTCTTCGACCAATGCCACAACGATGTCGCCATTATCCGCCGCACTGGTTTCGCGGATCACCACGACGTCGCCATTGTTGATGCCGGCATCGATCATCGAATCGCCCTTGACCTCAAGGGCATAGTGGTCGCCCGCACCAGAAAGCATATGGCCGGGCACTGCAACATTCTGAGAAACCTCGCTGATCGCTTCGATCGGCACACCGGCTGCGATCCGGCCAACCAACGGCAGCTCTACGGAGGCTGCACCAGACACCGAGCGCGCTGCTGCGGGGGGAGAGATTTCGGGTTTATCGCCATGAATGACCCGAGGTTGAAATCCCGTGGTTGGCGCGCCACCCAGACTTTCCGGCAACTTCACGATTTCAATAGCGCGCGCCCGGTGCGCGAGCCGACGGATAAATCCGCGTTCCTCAAGCGCTGTAATCAAGCGATGAATGCCGGATTTGGATCGCAGATCCAGCGCTTCCTTCATTTCATCAAAACTTGGTGGCACGCCGTCGCGCTGCACCCTTTTTTGAATAAACTCGAGCAAATCCAACTGCTTCTTAGTCAGCATTGCGCTACCTCCGGTTTTGTCTGTTTCTTTTTGTTCTACGCATGTTCCCGTTTTGTGTCAACGCCGGATTACTGACGTTGAGGTAGGCTATTGCTGACCTTGAGATCGACCTTAGATAGGCAAGTACTGAACAACTTCGCCGATTTCGCGTGCTGGATCGTGCGGCGCACGGACCAACAGCGCGTTGGATTCTGCCAACACCGTCAAAAGAGAGCTGTCCTGTTGGTCTGCGGCAGTCATCTTACCGTCTTTCATCACAGCTCGCATATAATGCGTGCGCGGGCCGTTGGGACCGAGCGGTGCAGCGAGAGGTGCAGATTTCAGATCAGCTGTGTATAGGGTCTGCCCCAACATCGCCCGGATCATAGGAGCCACAAAAACATGGCCGCACACCATGGCGGAAACCGGATTTCCGGGCAGCCCGATCATTGCGGCCGCTCCAAATCGCCCGGCCATCAAAGGTTTTCCGGGGCGCATCGCTACTTTGTAGAACGACCGCTCAAGTCCAAGGTCTTGCGCCACATCGCCTACCAGATCGTGATCCCCGACGGATGCACCACCAATTGTGACAATGAGGTCGGCACCTTCGGTCATGTCGAATGCGGTTTTTAGTGAGTTTTCGTTGTCGCGTGCAATTGGCAAAAGGCGCGGGGTTGCGCCAAGCGCTTCAAGCATCGCGTGCAGACCAAAGCTGTTGGACGCTATGATCTGGTCGGGTCCCGGTTTTTCGCCGGGCATGACAAGCTCGTCCCCGGTGGCCATCACGGCGACAATCGGTTTGCGTCGAACCGGCACACTGGCAATATTCATGGATGCCAACAGCGCCACGTCCTGCGGTTCAAGCACCCGAGGCGCGTGCATCGCATCGCCAGCGCGAAAATCAATGCCAGCTGGCCGGATGTTGTCTTTGCTATCCAAATCAGGGTTGAGTGTAATCAGATCACCCCGTCGTTCTGTATCTTCTTGAATTACAATGAAATTTGCCCCGTGGGGCACTGGTGCACCGGTGAAAATACGCACTGCTTGCCCTGGCCCGACAGTTCCGCTCCAACCATGCCCGGCGGCTGATTCACCCATGACTTTGAACATGGACGCAGGCTGTGCCTCGTCCGCGCGAATGGCATACCCATCCATTGATGAGGCCGCAAAAGGCGGCTGATCCCGCAGCGCGCGTACATCTCTAGACAAGGTACGACCAGCGGCGGAAATGAGCGGGATTGCCTCAACATCAAGAGGACGAACAAGCGCTAGCAGTTGATCAAGAGCCGTCTCAACCGAAATCATTTGGCTTCAAACCGCCCGGATTTTCCGCCGTCTTTGAATGTGACGCGTATTCCGCCGATCTCCATGGTTTTATCAACTGCCTTTGTCATATCATATACCGTCAGGGCGGCGATACTGACGGCACTCAGCGCCTCCATCTCGACGCCGGTCTGACCGTTGGTCTTAACCGTTGCCTTGATGCGCACACCGGGCAGCTCGGAATCAAGGTCAAGATCAAGAGAAATCTTGGTGATTGGTAGGGGGTGGCACAGGGGAATAAGATCGAATGTCTTTTTGGCACCCATGATTCCGGCAAGGCGCGCCACACCTAATACGTCGCCCTTCTTTGCGCTGCCTTGTGAAATGATTTCATATGTTTCCGGCGCTGTCCGAATGTGACCTTCAGCAACGGCCACACGTTCCGTTATGGCCTTGTCTGAAACATCGACCATATGGGCCGCCCCCTTGGCATCGAAATGGCTGAGGGGCATCACAATCCTCCGGCAGTCAGCGGGTTGGCAAGCAGGGCCCGCGTCGCCGAGGTCACATCATCCTGACGCATCAGGCTTTCACCGATCAGAAAGCTGCGCACGCCGTAACGTGCGATGTCGGCCAGATCTTCTGGTGTGTTCAGCCCGCTTTCCGAGATGATTAACCCATCCGCGGGCGCTAGCTTTGATAATGTGCGCGTTGTGTCGAGCGTCGTTTCAAACGTCTTCAGATTTCGATTGTTAATGCCGATTAGATTTGACTTCAAACGGTTCGCCCGTTCAAGCTCGTCGGCGTCATGAACTTCGATCAACGCGTCCATATCCCAGTCGATCGCGGCAGCTTCAAGTTCAGCGGCCTGCGTGTCCGAAACAGATGCAAGAATAATGAGGATACAATCCGCCCCAAGTGCGCGGGCCTCTGCAACCTGATAGGGATCATACATGAAATCTTTGCGCAATAGCGGTAATTCGCACGCAGCGCGGGCCTCTGTCAGGTATTCCTTGGCGCCTTGAAACGAAGGCGTGTCTGTTAGAACCGACAGGCACGCCGCGCCGCCGTCTGCATATGCCTTGGCGAGCGAGGTCGGGTCAAAATCTGCGCGGATCAGACCTTTGGACGGGCTCGCCTTCTTCACTTCAGCTATCAATCCATAGCCTTCGCGAATTGCAGCGTGCAAAGCACTGGCAAAGCCGCGCACCGGCGCGGCCGCATTTGCTTCCGCCTCAACTGCCTCGACGGGCTTGGTACGCATATCGGCGGCGATTTCTTCCAGCTTGTAGGCTTTGATCTTATCGAGAATTGTTTCGGTCATGTGGCCTCTTGGGTGATGCGCGCCGCGTGAGCGAGCTTTTCTTTTGCAGCACCGCTGTCAATGCTTTCAGCCGCCATATCGACACCCGATGAGAGGGTGTCAGCGACATCCGAAACAACAAGCGCGGCCGCTGCATTCAACAACACAGCATCGCGATATGCCGAGGGCGCGCCTTCAAGCAAGGCTTTGAAGTCTCTCGCATTTTCTTCGGGTGTGCCGCCAATGATCGCTTCAAATGGATGCACCGACAGCCCTGCGTCTTCTGGGTGTACTTCGATGTCACTTACTGTTCCGTCTTTCTCCAGTGCCGCCACCCAGCTGACGCCAGTAATGGTGAGCTCATCCGTGCCATCAGATCCATGCACAAGCCAGGCGCGTTCGGACCCCAACTGGCCTAATGTTTCGGCCATGGGACGGATCAGATCGCGCGAAAAGGCGCCAGTGAGCTGTCGTTTCACTCCCGCTGGGTTGGTCAGGGGGCCAAGAATATTAAATATAGTGCGCGTGCCTAGCTCAGCCCTGGTGGGCATGACATGTGCAGTTGCCGGATGGTGCATCGGGGCCATCATGAACCCGATGCCAGCTTCGGCAATGGCGCGTTCGACCACCTCAGGGCCGACCATTACGTTAAAGCCCATCTGGGTCAGTGCATCAGCCGCGCCGGATTTGGAACTCAGATTACGATTGCCGTGTTTGGCAACCGTTACCCCAGCCCCTGCCACGACAAAGGCCGTTGCGGTCGAAATATTAAGCGTGCCTTTGCCATCGCCGCCGGTGCCCACGATATCCATGGCACCAGCCGGGGCCTGTACTCTGTTACATTTGGCGCGCATTACAGCGGCGGCGGCGGCATATTCATCAACCGTTTCGCCGCGTGTGCGCAGGGCCATCAGAAACCCGCCGATCTGGGCGGGCGTGGCTTCGCCATCAAACAGAATGCCAAAGGCCTCCTCAGCTTCGCCCCGGGTAAGGGGGCGGTCGGCGGCCGCGTCAATCAAAGGTTTCAGCGCGTCACTCATGCGGGGACCTTCATGCTTGATAGGAAGTTCTTGAAAAGAGCGTGCCCATGTTCGGAGGCAATGGATTCGGGGTGAAATTGTACGCCATGAATGGGTAGTTCCTTGTGCTGAAGCCCCATGATGGTGCCATCCTCCAGTTCTGCTGTAATCGCCAAAGTCTCTGGCAAGGTGGCGCGATCGACCACCAGCGAATGATACCGGGTTGCGGAAAATGGGCTGGGCAGACCAGCAAAGATTCCGGTGCCTGAATGGTTCATTTGTCCCATCTTGCCATGCACAATCTCATGACACCGCACGACCTGTCCGCCAAAGGCCTGACCAATGGTCTGATGCCCAAGGCAGACCCCCAGCAATGGTGTTCCGGTTTCGGCCGCCGCTTGTGTTAGCGCAAGACATATACCAGCCTGATCCGGGTCACAGGGACCGGGCGATAGGACGATGCCCGCGGGGCTCATAGCCATGGCTTCCTGGACATCAATTGCATCATTTCGATGAATTGCCACATTGGCGCCCAATTCCCCGAGATAATGCACGAGATTATAGGTAAAACTGTCGTAGTTATCGATGAGCAGTAGCATAGGCAAAACTTTGCGAAACTTGGGGTGGAGGCCACGACAGGCATGGCGGTATAACGATTTGTGACATACATGTTCAGGCTTGCGGGCTAGCGTCAAGTGTTGGCGGACCGTACAACCTGACCTATCGACAAAAAGGGTGACGCAGTGGCAGGCGGATTCATTAGAGGTTTACTTTGGGGCGGCGTGGTGTCGTTTGGCGTTGCGGGTACCGCTTCAGTTCTGAGTGACAGAATGAACGGAACGCAGCAGGTGGCAGCTGCGCCAAAAGAAATTCCTGCCGAAGCAGAGACCCCCACTGCACCAGTCGTGGAAACAGCGCCAACTATCAGCAGTGAGGCCGTTGCACCCGAGACGCCGGTGATTGACGACGCTAGAGCTGCGATGGAGATCGAAGTCGGTTCAGATGCTGAACGGGCCAGCATTCCAAATCCGGAAAAGCCAGACGAAGAAGTCAGAGAGGCGGCAGTAAGCGCGGACACCGGCCCGGCTCCGGTGCCACAGGTTGGAAACAGTGCCTCGGGGCTGGGTGATCCCGCTGGTCAATCAAATCCGGAGACTGTCGATGCGCAAACGGATGCTCAAGTGCAGTCGGCCCGCTCATCTGATGCCCTTGAGCAACCCAACGGCGAGACCCCGCTAACTGTCGAAACAGCCTCTGCGGACCCACTTCCTCTACCCGAACCGGAAGTGCCAGAAGTTGCTGCTGCACCGCAGCAGGAAATTGAGGCACCTCAGTTATCCGAACAGGATAAGACGGACCCGGCAACGCCGAAACCGGCTGCTGAGCCGACCCCTGCGCCGCAGGTCACGACATTGTTGCCTGATAATGGCGGCGAGGCAGGCACAAACGCCGCGAAGCCCGAGAAGGTGGCGACGCTCGCTCCTAAAGTTCAAACAAAACGCTTGCCAACAGTACAGACAACTCAGCCACCGGCGGAGGCCGATGTGCAAGAAGAAGCCGCGACGATTGTTTTTGACTCCGAGTTGAAACCAATCCAGCGTTTTGCCGTGCCTTTTGAAAACACAGATGCCAAGCCGCTGATGGCGATAGTACTGATGGATGATGGCACTGGATTGTCCAGCGGGAACGCTGCCGCCGCAGCGTTGAGCAATTTCCCGTATCCGATCACTTTTGCCGTTGATTCCGGGTTGCCCGACGGAGCGGAAAAAATGCGGCGTTATCGCGACAACGGTTTTGAAGTCATGGCGATGGTAAACCTGCCAAAAGGAAGTTCCGCCACCGACACGGAAGTGTCGATGGGTGTTGCACTTAACGCCATCCCCGAAGCCGTTGCGGTGCTGGAAGGTACCGACACCGGGGTTCAGGGAAACCGCGAGATGTCCAATCAGATTGCAGCTATTCTGTCGGCGTCCGGACTGGGGCTGGTGACACAGCCAAAAGGATTGAATACGGCTCAGAAACTGGCTTCGCGCAGTGGAGTGCCCGCTGCGACACTCTTTCGGGATTTTGACGGGGAAGGACAAAACCCAGATGTGATCCGTCGTTTTCTGGATCAGGCGGCGTTCAAGGCTGGTCAGGACGGTGGTGTGATCATGGTCGGCCGACTGCGCCCCGATACTATTTCAGCTTTGCTGTTGTGGGGTTTGCAAGACCGGGCCGGGCGCGTCGCTCTCGCGCCGGTATCAGCGGTGCTGACGGCGCAACAGGATCAGTCGTAAAGCGAGGTAAAGTCGACTTTTTCGATCGAAGTGGGGAGTTAGCCGACCTGAAAGCGCCATCTGAAATCGTCAGATGAAGGCTGTTCTTCACACAGTAGCGCTTGGCTTGACGGATGTTGTGCACTTCATTGCAGATTGGCTTTGTAGGCGTTCAACCGATTCCGCACGATCTGTGCTTCATAGGCTTTTAGCACCGGAAATTTGGTTATTCCAAATGCGCTAATACATCCGTCAAGGTCTGGAAATAACTCCAAAACTTCTCGCCGAGTGGATTCGGTCAGCGCCTGAGCCGTCACATCACCAATAAAAAAGGATTCAGACCATAGTCCCGCGATGTTGACTAACTCATGCTGGTCGAAAAGAAGGTGAACATACTCAACTTCTGAGGCCTCATCGTCGACGCAAATACTGTCATCGTTCACCAGGAAACGAGCTGGGACCAAGACCTCGGGCGCATCAAACATCAATTCCGTTGCGGAAGACGTGAGTGCGATCCGGTGCTGTGGAGATACCTTGACCTCTTGAGTAGGAACATTTTCGCCAATCGAGTGAGGCTTGAAAACAATGGGGCGAAGATGTGGGTTATGGTAGAGATCACGCGCATTCAGATGCCGTCGTCCTACCCATCTGACAGGCCGCGCTTCACCATCAGCGGTAAAGACCATGTCCCCCGCGCTTAGCGTTTCAACTTTTTGAGGACCGTTTGGCGTCTCAACCAGCGATCCGCTCACAAAACAGACAAAATCGGGCAGACTGCTATAGGGACTGGGCGGCGCAGTGACGATTGTGTTGTTTGTACCCGCGATTGTATCGCCAACGTTGATCGTACCAGACGTCGCGATAATGTATTGGGGGTCCGAAAATTGCAGCAGCGTAAAAGTTACAGGCTGACCACCGACGTTGCCACTGTATGTCTCGAAAGTTTGAAAATTGGTTGAATTGCCTCGGAACCCCGGAACGGCAGTTACGTCCAGTTGAGGCATGCCGTTTTGGTCGGGATCTTCCAGATCCGGGTCTGTGTCGATAATGTTGACCGTATAGGAACTCAGAACAACCACGTTCGTAGACCCAAGCGGGTCGACATTGATTTCGTATATAACGAGAGTGGCCAACTAGTTTTCTCTCACTCGATCATAGTGACTGCTGCAACGCGAATCTATTAACAGAGTATGAACTATTCAAGCGTGGGAAGATGTATTCATGTAGATATATGGTTAATTTCGCTGCTGAACCTACTATATGTGTGGTTTTTGTGACTGCATCTGCCAGTTTTGGTGTCAGCGCAGGCACCAATGCCGTAGTGGCTCGTTGGCCCACTGCGCAGGTCAATCTGTGGATATGGCCACGCGTTGCGGCCTGAATCACACGGTCTCCGCATGCGGGCGACTCTAATTGTTGCCACCACCAAATCGCGCCGCATCTTCCGCCGCGCGGCGGATTGCGTTGGATTTATGAACCGTTTCCTGAAATTCCGCTTCGGGGTCGCTGTCATAAACGACGCCGCCGCCTGCCTGAATATACAACTTCTTGTCCTGCACGACTGCCGTACGCAGAGCGATGCACATATCCATGTCGCCCCCGGCACTAAAGTAGCCAACACCGCCGCCATAGACGCCGCGCTTTTCCGGTTCCAGTTCGTCAATAATTTCCATTGCACGGACCTTGGGCGCGCCTGAGACGGTACCAGCTGGCATGCCCGCAAAAAAGGCGTCAAGCGCATCACAACCGTCAGCAAGTTCTCCGACAACGTTTGAAACGATGTGCATGACGTGACTGTAGCGTTCAATGATGAATTTTTCGGTCGGGCGTACTGACCCAATCTTTGCAACCCTACCGGTATCGTTGCGCCCCAGATCAAGTAACATGAGATGTTCGGCCAGTTCCTTCTTGTCTGCCAGAAGATCCGCCTCTAGCGCCCGGTCTTCTTCAGGGGTCGCCCCGCGCGGGCGGGTCCCCGCGATGGGTCGTATCGTCACCTCGTTACCGAAAACGCGCACAAGTATCTCAGGGCTGGCGCCGATGACCTGAAACCCGCCAAAATTGAAATAAAACATAAAGGGCGAGGGGTTTGTACGGCGCAAGCTACGGTAGAGAGTGAATGGCGGATAGGTAAATTCCTGGGTCCAGCGCTGAGACGGGACCACCTGAAAGATGTCACCGGCTGCGATATATTCCTTTGCCGTCTCAACGGCTGCCAAGTAGTCTTTCTTGGCAAAATTAGACACCGGCTGGGGTGCCTGAACTGATTCACCCAAATCGCGCGCCTCGGTCGGCATGGCGCGCTCCAGGTCGCGGACGGCGTCCATAACCCGTTCAGCGGCCTGCGCATATGCTGCACGGGCCGATTGGCCGTCGTTGACCCAGGCGGGTGAAACCACAGTTACCTCGCCCTTCACACCATCAAGCACGGCTACAACCGAAGGACGCAGCATAATCGCGTCGGGCAATCCCATCGGGTCAGGGTTCACGTCGGGCAAATGCTCAACCAGCCGCACCATGTCATAGCCAAGATAGCCAAACAGGCCCGCTGCCGCCTGCGGCAGATCATTTGGCAAATCAACCCTGCTTTCTGCGATCAGATCACGCAGATTGGACATCGGATCGCCGTCCTGATCGACAAAGGCGGCACTATCAAATCGGGCGGTACGGTTCAGCGCAGATTTAGTGCCGATACACTGCCAGACCAGGTCAGGTTTCATGCCGATAATCGAATAGCGCCCACGCACTTCGCCGCCAGTCACGGATTCCAGCATGAACGCGTCTTTCTGGGCGCCCGTCAGCTTGAGCATCAGCGAAACAGGCGTGTCGAGATCGGCCGCCAGGCGCGTGTAGACGATCTGATTGCGCCCGGACTCGTATGCCGTAGCGAAAGTTTCGTAGGTGGGCGTCAGCGCCATGATCTCACGACCTTACTGCTGTTGGAAATTGGCGTTGACCGCGTTGATGGCTCTTTGATCGATTTGTGGTTGGCCGCGCAACTGCACGTCGCGGGCAAAGATCTCGAAGATATCCTGGGCTAACGCCTGGCTTGTCTGTTCCTGAACCCCATCGTAAAGCGCCGTGATCTCCTCGGATTCTTCCGGTGGTGCAATCGATTCCAGATGTACAATGATAACGGCACCGTCACTGTCGACAATTTCGACGTCGCCTGGTTTCATCTCAAAAACCCGCGTCATGAATTCGGGCGGCGTTCCGGCGACAAAATTACTTCGGATCAGGTTTTCCTCGGAGATGGCATCCAAAGCCAGATCAGCAAAATCTGCACCGCCACGGATCTGAGGCAGCAAGTTTTCGGCCTGCGCGCGCAACTTCGCAGAAAGCTGCGCGGCTTCCCAATCGGCAACAACGTCGCTGCGTACATCAACTATTGGGGCAGGGCGTTGCGGCAACACGTTGTCCAACTGCATCGCGAACATGCCGCCATCATCCAGAGCAATGACTTCAGCAAAATCATCTTCCGCAAGTGAAGTTGCAGCTTCTTCGAAGGATTCGTAAGCCGCAATGCCTTCGCCAATGCTCGCAAACCAATCAATCTTGCCAAGTTCCATGTCTGTGTCGGCTGCGACCTCTTCCAAGGTTGAACCACCTGCCAGCATATCGTCAATCGATGTCGCTTGAGTCTCGATCAGGCGGCGGGCCCGGTCGGCGGCAAGTGCGACCTGCAGATCGGCGCGTGCATCTTCAAATGAGGTGCTGATAGCTGGCAAGACACCATTGACCCGAAACAGAGCAGGACCCAGCGGCGACGGCACAGGACCGACGATATCACCAACCTCGGCGGCAAAAACAGCTCCGCCAGCAGCCTCCAGTTCCTGTTCGGTGACGTCGCCCAGGTCAACATCGGACAATTCCAGACCTCGATCGTTGACCAATACCTCGAACGTGGTGCCGGATACTTCCAGCGCCGCTTTGGCATCATTGGCTGCGGTTTCGTCCGAAAAGGCCAGGCGCTCTACCAGTCGTCTCTCGGGTTGGTCATATTGATCCCCGCGTTCGGAATAAAGACTACGCAGGGCGTCTTCGTCCACCTCGACCTGATCAATGATCATGTCAGGGGTCAGCCATACATAACTGATCTGTTTGGTTTCAGGCAGCGAAAAACGATCAATGTTCTCATTGTAGTGAGCGGTAATTTCTTCCTCGGTGGGACTGGGAAGCGGGCCTTCAAGGCTATCGCGATCCAGAGTTGCCCAGGTAAAGTTACGGCGTTCGCCAAAGTAGCCAATTAGTGTATCTGTGAATGCAGGCGGCATTGAGACCCCGTCAATGATTGCTGCCTGCATCAATGTGCGTGCGGTTTCGTCACGCATGCGGTCTTCGAACTGAGCCTCACTGAGGCCTTGCCGTTCGAGGGCAAAACGATAGCCCTCCCGGTCGAACTGCCCATCCAAACCTGTGAATGCGGGGATCTGCACAATCTGTTCGCTCAAATTCTTGTCACCGATGGATATGCCAAGCTGGGCGGCTTCGTTGTCCAACGCGCGCGTGGTTACGAGGCGGTTCAAAACTGCGCGGTCAAGTCCGAATGCCTGTATCTGGGCAAAGCTGAGTTGCTGGCCCGTTTGCGCCGATGCGGCCTGAATTTCCTGTTGTAGTGCCCGCCCGTAATCTTCGACATCGATATACTTGTCGCCGACTTGACCGACGGTACGGATGGTGCCGGAAAGGTTGGTTGCGCCGAACCCGGCCAGTCCAAGGATCAGCAGGCCCAATATGATCCATACAAAGGTTTTAGACAGACTCGCGCGTTTGGCCATGATGCCCCCTTGGTTTTCTGGCGTTGTGTCTACGATGGGCAACCCAGAGGGGCAAGGCCGGAAGGATCAGATAGTTAGGCTTTCCAGACGATGAATCAGCGTCCCTACACCTGCGCGATCAAGATTGGCAAAAGCGATGCGCAATTGCCGCGGCCCTGATGGATCAGTTGCCGGTGTAAACATGGTGCCGGGCAACAACAGAATGCCAGCCTCGCGCACTAAACTCGGCGCAAGTTCATTGGACGAGATGTCAAATGGGTGTTGCACGTAAGCGAAATAGGCACCCAGTCCCAGCAGCTGCCAGCCTTTGGTCTCAAGCGCAGGGAATTTCTCGCTTATCGCGGCGCGCCGATCCAGAATTTCGCTGCGTTCGCCCCCCAGCCATTGGGCGAGGTTCTGCATTCCCCAAAGTGCCGCGTGCTGGCCAATCTGGCCGGGGCAGATCGCGACAGTATCCAGAAACTTCTCGACCTGCGCCAGGCGAGCAGGAGACGTGATCAATGCACCAACGCGGTGGCCGGTCAACCGATAAGCCTTGGAGAACGAATAGAGATGGATCAAAGTGTCGTCCCAATTGGGATCAGTAAACAAATCGTGTGGCGCACCAGTGCGGCTGTCAAAGTCGCGATAGGTCTCATCCACGATCAGTGCGATGCCGCGCGTGCGCGCTAAATCGAAAAAGGCACGCAAGATATCGGCGGGATATTCTGAGCCGCATGGATTATTGGGGCTGACAAGGGCGATGGCGCGGGTGCGTGGACCAATCAAGGACGCCGCTTGTTCGGGATCCGGGATCATACCGGGCCCGCAGGGCAACGGAACACTACGGACCCCGGCCATATCCAGCCACATCTTATGATTAAAATACCAAGGTGTGGGTAGTATGACCTCGTCACCTTCACTGGTCAGCGACATTATTGCAGCTGCAAAAGCTTGATTGCAGCCCGACGTGATCCCTACGTTTGCATCAGTGATACCTCCGCCATAATGGACGGCCGTTTGGGTCGCCAATTCAACACGCAGTCCATCCAGACCCAGCACCGGGCCATAAAGGTGTGCACTTGCGTCGTGAAGGGCAACCTCAGCCATCTTCTCACGCAATACATCAGGGGGCGGATCAACTGGTGCGGCTTGGCTGACATTGATCAAGGGTTGATCAGGCCGGAATTCCACACCTTGCAGCCAGCGCCGCGCCTCCATGACAGGGGGGGAAAACGTTGTTGCTGTACGCGCAATTGACATTGGGCTGATCCATCTACGGCAAGGGGGCCGCGTTTTCTGCTTGGGGTGGGAGCAAATGCTATTTATGTCTTAGTCAGTGCCGCGGTAGGGCTCGACATATTGCAATGCCATGTCCCAGGGAAAGAAAATCCAAGTATCCTGACTGACCTCGGTGATGAACGTATCGACCATCGGTCTTCCTTTAGGCTTTGCATAGACGGTTGCAAAATGAGCGTTTGGGAACTGGTCCCGCACCACTTCGAGTGTTTTCCCGCTATCCACCAGATCATCGAGTATAAGAATGCCCGTGCCGTCCTGCATCAGATCGAGATCCGGAGTCTTGAGCACTTTCGCGTCAGACTGCGCTTGATGGTCGTATGACTTTATGCTGATCGTATCCACGGTTCTTATATCCAACTCGCGCGCAACGATCATCGCCGGGGCCATGCCGCCACGGGTGATAGCAACGATTGCGCGCCAGCTGCCGTCGCCGGGGCCCTGACCATCAAGGCGCCAGGCGAGTGCGCGGCTGTCACGGTGAATTTGATCCCAACTAATGTGAAAGCCTTTTTCATGCGGCAGTCGCTCTGTCATATTGGTCCTCGATCTAGCAGGGGGCATTTCAGCTTTTTGACATGTCCGGCGCGTCCACTGCTTTCATACCAACAACATGGTATCCGGCGTCCACATGCAGGTTTTCGCCTGTTGTACCCGAGCCAAGATCGGACAACAGAAATAAAGCGGCTTTTCCCACGTCTTCAGTTGTGACGTTGCGGCGCAAAGGCGAGTTATATTCGTTCCATTTCATAATATAGCGAAAATCGCCAATGCCGGAGGCGGCCAGGGTCTTGATTGGACCGGCAGAGATCGCATTTACCCGAATACCGTCTTTGCCCAGATCCTCTGCCATGTATTTCACCGACGCTTCAAGTGCGGCCTTGGCGACCCCCATGACATTATAATGCGGCATGACCTTTTCGGCGCCGTAGTATGTCAGTGTCAGACAGGAGCCACCCGCTGGCATCATCTTTTCTGCTCGCTGAACAACGGCCGTGAACGAGTAGACCGAAATATCCATGCTCAGTTGAAAATTGCTTCGGGTTGTGTCGACATATCGGCCGCGGAGTTCATTTTTGTCTGAGAAACCAATCGCATGTACCAGGAAGTCGATGTGGCCCCATTTCTCTTTGAGATCAGCAAACAGAGCATCCATTGATGCTTCGTCACCGACATCACATGGCAACACGATGTCGCTGCCCAATTGGGCCGCTAGCGGGTCCACACGTTTCTTCAGCGCGTCGCCCTGATAGGAAAATGCGAGTTCCGCGCCCGCGTCAGCACAGGCCCGTGCAATACCCCAGGCAATGGATTTGTCGTTGGCCAGTCCCATGATCAACCCGCGCTTGCCGGTCATCAGATTATTTGACATAGCTGCCCCCTTGCCGTTTTCGTATATTGTTAATGAGTCCTTTAGGCGATTGACCAGATTGCTTCAAGAGTGGCCTTTTGAGAGGCAGGCAGGGATTGGCCTCAATGTTGAACAAGGAAATACAAGTAATGGAAAAACGAACCGGCCTGTTCGCAGGTGACGATCCATTTGAAATCGCCCAGAATTGGTTGGATGAGGCGGTTACCTCTGAAGTGAACGATGCCAATGCAATGGCATTGTCGACTGTTGATTCCGACGGTTTGCCAAACGCTCGGATGGTTTTGCTGAAGGCTATCGAGGATAACGCATTTGTGTTTTACACAAACTACAACAGCGCCAAGGCACAGGAAATCGATGCTGCTGGCAAGGCCGCGTTCGTAATTCATTGGAAAAGTTTGCGTCGTCAAATTCGAGCCCGCGGTTTGGTTACGAAAGAAGATGGCCCACAGGCGGACACCTATTATGCGTCTCGGTCGCTGCAAAGCCGGTTGGGGGCGTGGGCATCCGATCAATCCAAGCCGCTTTCTTCACGCGCGGCCCTGATGGCAAAAGTTGCCAAGATAACAGCGACCAAGGGCGCTAATCCGGACCGTCCGCCCTTTTGGGGAGGATATCGAATTACTCCTCTAGAGGTTGAGTTTTGGGCCGATGGGGCGTATCGTTTGCATGACCGTTTTGTGTGGAGACGAGCAGATGCGAGTTCTGAATGGGCGATTTCCCGCCTAAACCCTTGAATTTCACGTAACGTGAAATGCAACAGTTTGAATCCAGACTGTTTTTTGGACTTGAAATCGGGCTAAAAATTGGCGCAAGACTGTGAAAGAAAAATCGCCAAAGCGCGAACGGGGTCCAAAAAGTGAGTGATCAAGAAGACGGCGATATGCGTCAGGTGACTGGCCTTGTCAAATGGTTTGACCCCGTTAAGGGTTTTGGGTTCGTCGTTGCGGAAACAGGCGGCCCCGATATTTTGTTGCATGTAAATGTCCTGCGCAACTTTGGTCAAAGTTCAGTAGCCGACGCTGCTAAGATTGTTATTAGCGTTCAGGATACCAACCGTGGCGTCCAGGCGGTTGAAGTGTTGTCCATTGAGCCCCCCGTTGGCAATGAAGACATGCCGTTGTCCGATTTTGTCGACCTTGATTTGGAGGCGGTACGCAGACTTCCTTTGGTTGCGGCAAGGGTCAAATGGTTCGACAAGGGCAAAGGTTTCGGCTTTGCAAACGTATTCAGTCAACCTGAAGATGTATTTTTGCATGTTGAAGTGCTACGTCGATCTGGCTTGGCTGATTTGCAACCCGGTGAGGCGCTTGCCCTGCGCGTTGTCGAAGGCAAACGCGGTCGAATGGCGGCAGAGGTGTTTGCTTGGGAGGCTGCACTTAGCAAGCCCGACGCGTGATCAGTAAAATCTTTTTTGTTGCTGGTTTGACCCTTTTGGGAACGGCCGTCGGCGCGGGATGTAGCGAACACGCTGTCACTCTGCGCGGGGATTGGGGCCAAGCTCGTTTTTCAGTCGAAATAGCTGATACAGCAGAGGAACGGGCCCGCGGCTTGATGTTCCGCGAAAGCCTGCCGCAATCCTCCGGCATGCTGTTTATATACGAATATCCGCAGCCATTGTCGTTCTGGATGAAAAACACACTGATAGAGCTCGACATGATTTTCCTTGATGCAAGTGGGATTGTAAAAACCATCCATCACCGAGCCCAACCGGGCGATCTAAGGCCAAAGCCGGGTGAAGGTGATCAGATTGCGGTACTTGAGATCAATGGCGGTCTGGCGGAAGCCTTGGGCATTTCAGAAGGCAGTCAGATGCGCCACCCTGCCTTTCAGGGCGGTGCTCCTGCGTGGCCGTGCTAGTGTCGTTTGGACCACTAGAAATTGGATTTCGCCAAATATAGTGTCCTTGGTCTCGCTTTGGTTTTTATACTGTACCTAGCGAGCCAAAAGCAAAAATGGGTCTTTTCAAATCTTACGGGTCAGTCTAAGGAGAGGCTCTGGTTTCGGGGCGTGGCGCAGCCTGGTAGCGCACCTGTTTTGGGTACAGGGGGTCGTAAGTTCGAATCTTACCGTCCCGACCAGATAATTCTCTAGAGTAGAGTAGAAATCCCGAATAGGGCGACGGCACAATTTCGCCGCTGCAGCAGAACAGCGTGCTATTATGATCGCCTCAGGATGAATGAGCATTGTCTTCCGTAATGAATCGTTGACGGAGGGCGTCGGGCAGGGGATAGCGGCCAGAACCGTCCGGGTAAAGTGTCACCAACACACACGAAAAAGTCGCGCGCAAATCGCCGGCCCAAAGTTGTTGTTCCATCGTGCAGGATGTGTTGCGAAAGGCTTTGACCTGACAGGTGGCGACATAATCCTCGCCCATGAGCATTTCCTTGAGATAGTGCACCGTGCCCTGACCAATTACGACGCGCGGTTTTGGCGCGTCAGAGGCGTAATAAGGTGACGCAAACAGTCGGAAATATTCAACCCGCAACGTTTCGAACCAGGTCATATAGGCCTTGTTGTTTACATGCTTCAGCACATCAAGTTCGGCGAAACGCACACGATCGGCAATGGCAAGCGTTTGGGGGATGGCTATGCCAAAGGCGTGCTGCTGATCAGGCGTGAGGGGCGTATGGTATGGCAAGGTCATAGCAAGGGCGTTACCCCGGCTCAGTGTTTGATGCAAGCTACAGCCCGCGCCGTTATCACTATGCCGTCGGGCGGGAGGTCTTGCGCTTTGGAAGACCGGTGACTGGCAACTGCGTTCATTCAAATTTCAGCATCTTCCGGCGCAGGATGCTCGCTGAGGCGATAGAATAGCTTAAGCGTGAGACCGAGCCAATCTTATCACCGTTACCATTGCTGCGGGAGCGTAAACTGCTTCCAAAACAGCTGAACTGTGCTGATACTGCTAGAAAGGGATCTCGTCATCGATTTCTCGAGAGGGGGCACCGCCACTCTGTCCGCCGCCGTAGCCGCTGTCCTGAGGCCCACTATCGTAACCACCACCCTGTCCGCCGCCATACGAGCCGCCACCACCGCCGCCGCCATCACGTCCGTCCAACATGGTCAGTGTGCTGCCAAAGCCCTGAAGCACTACTTCTGTCGAGTAACGATCTGCCCCTGACTGATCCTGCCACTTACGGGTTTGTAGCTGGCCCTCGATGTAGACCTTGGAGCCTTTTTTCAAGTATTGCTCCGCCACACGCACCAGACCTTCGTTGAATATTGCTACTGAATGCCACTCCGTCCGTTCCCTGCGTTCGCCAGTGTTTTTGTCTTTCCACGTTTCGGATGTGGCGATGCGCAGATTGCAAACCTTGCCGCCGTTCTGAAACGACCGCACTTCGGGGTCGCGGCCAAGATTGCCGATAAGAATAACTTTGTTGACTGAACCGGCCATGTGAGACGCCCCTGTTTTTTTCGTTTGGCACGGGGGCTATCGAATCCCCCATGCAATTACTTTGCTGAACTTACACTTCCTGTCACATGGTTTAAACACGGTTAACGCAGTCCGGGACATCAGAAAATCAATGGGCTAGCGTCAGTCGAGTTTTGCTATATATTGCGCACAACAACAGGCGACCGGGATCAGGGACATGTTTAAGGTGTTAGCTGCCGCTGGTATGGCAATCATAATCGGCAGTACGGGACTACTTGCCGATGTTTTTTCGACCAAAAGCCGTGCGGCCCTGTTTGGTTCTCAGACCCGTGTTTTGGACAGTCGGGCCGCCAAACAATACAACAATTCGGTACGGCTTCAGCCGCCAAGAATCTACACGCCGTCAAAATGGGGAACGACCCAGGAATTTAACGGAAAATACCGGGGAAAATATCTTGGAATGGCGCGCGATGCGGCGCGGCGCAACAACGTGCCAGAGGATTTGTTTCTTCGATTGGTACAGCAGGAAAGCAACTGGAACCCCAGGGCCAGATCTCACAAAGGCGCTTTGGGTCTTGCGCAGCTGATGCCGGGTACTGCGCGCTATCTGCGCGTAAACCCACGGGATCCTTACGAAAACCTGGATGGCGGCGCCCGATATTTGTCCGAACAATATCGGGAGTTCGGTTCATGGCGTCTGGCCCTCGCCGCGTATAACGCGGGACCTGAAGCCGTCAAGAAATACGGTGGCGTCCCCCCTTACAAAGAAACAAAAAACTATGTTCGTATCATTTGGGGTAGCTGACATTGCCCAGATGAATGCCTACCTCGTGACAAACTCCTGCCGGATTTGAGCGTTAACGTCTTCGTCATACATAGTAAGAGGTGCACTAGGTATGGCTATCGCAACCGCGAGTTTCAATGAGCGTATTGCTCGGATCAACAAGAAGGGTCCCGGGACATATATCACGCCGGGACCGGCAGCTGACAGGGTTCGCAATGGCGCTGCAGCGACCAGCCGATCTGCTAAAATCCGTATTAACCTGATTGCCACCATGATGGGTGGCTTATTTGGTGTCGGTGCCGGGATGTACTACGCACTGATCATGTCAGGCGTGTTGCCATGGACCGTCGATTTCAAAGGCTTCGAAGGGCTGCCACAGGCTGAACAACTAGCCATTGGTCTTGTTGGCCTTAGCCTGCCGCTGCTGTGCATTGGTTTTTTATTACGTCGGATACGCCCCGGGGCGTTGGATTTCGCGATGGCCTATGCGGTAGCCATGGTCGCGGCCTATCATATCTAAATCGGTTCATCGAACAGCATTGACCTGATGTACGCGTGTTTCTGGAATGGCCATCGTGATTCTTCGATCGTTGTTGGCCCAAAAGCCTAGGAACTCCGTCTCAACATACCTATTCAGCGCAGACCAGAATTTTGCCGTCTGTGGACAAGCAATAAACCACAGCATTCTGACAAGAATCTGACTTCTGCGGGATGTTGCTGCTGCTGGCCCAGACTAACCCGGCTATGGTTCTCAAACTAACCGGGTACGGCTAACAGGTTGCTTAGGATCCCGGCAAAAAACCCTGAACTGACCCGCTTGCCGACAGCGGATAAGTCGACTCATTCACATCAGTATACCGCCCTCTTCCAACACCAAGACTATTGAACTGAACGCCTGTTGCTCCTGACGTAGTGTCGACAATAGCGTCCAGAGTCACCTCGGCACGCAGCCATTCGCAGGGCCCATGGCCCACAACTCTGGGGTTCTCAAAAAGCACCGAGACCTTCCCCCGTACTTCTCCCGCAGCACTGAAGGACAAGGTCAATGTGCCCTCGGCCCTTCCTGTTGTGCCGTGTGGAGGCCGCAGCTTTGCAACCTGCGGATTGCTCAAATCAATGGTCCCGACCAAAGCAATGTTTCCTGGCTCTCCTGTAGAATAGGACGGGGCGCCGGAACTGCAGACGTCCCTGCTGGTGTGATTGGTGCGAATGTCCACTCTCACTTCCAGAGGGCTTTGGGCGATCTGGGGCGAAAATGCGGACGTGATCAAAAACCCTGCGTCCCTGTAGAGGATCGCGCCGTTGCTTGGTGCACGTTGCTCAGTCCTTGGTCGATGCGAAATCAATACGGACAAGTCCGTCGGGTCGCCGTCCGCATAGAGATTATTTGTGCGTGTGACGTCCACGCTGGTCCGTTGGTACCCCTCCGACCCGGTGGATAAATTTTCGAAGATTTCATAGCCGTCATCAGACTGCACGAGTGTTAGATTGCCCTCTGGTTCCACACCTTCCAACAGCCCTTGTGATGCGTGCCAGCAAATGTCGCTGATCTGTGAAAAACCGGTGTCGTGGGCATCCATTTGATAGGTGTATAGCATCATTCCACGCTCACCAGTGCAATTGGCTAAGCGATGATAGATGACACCTGACACATCATCGGGAGTCGTCGCCTGGGGCGGCCCCTGTGGGTTGGAGGCTTGCTGAGATGCTGAATTTGGGAGTTGTTTCTGTGCTGCTCCGCGGGTGTGGACGATTTCTCGCTCAAGGGCCAGATATTCCTCGTGTGACATCCCGCCCGTTACCGGCAACCCCCGGTCGCGCTGATACTGCGCGATAGCCTGATGTGTTGTGCTATCGACAGTATTATCGACGACCCCGGGAGAATAGCCAAGCTCAAGCAAGAAGCTTTCTAAACGATAAACCACATCTTGCTGCGCGTCGGCGATGTTTGCAAAAACGCAGAAAATTGCTGAGCTCAGTATTATTTTCACTATGTCATCCGGTTTTGCCGGTCTAGCTGGGGTCAATGTGCTGAACGAGTAGCCGAAAAACAAATGGTTCTTGCCTATGTTCCCGATGCTAGTAGCAGCGGATTTGAATATTCGATTTGTCAACTAAACCTCGACAATTCTGACCTCGTTCATGTCGAAGATCAGCAGACTATTGATCGAAAAAAGAAAGGTAAATCCAGAGGTATGCCTTTCTTGATTTGACGTGTTCTTTGCTACTCGGCAGCGACTTCGATTACGGGCTCCATCTCGTTGAAATCTTCATCTGAAAGATGGCATTTGACCTGATGATTGTCACCCAGAATGCGGACGGGCGGCACTTCTTTTTCGCACAGATTACCCGGCACGTTCGACTTCCAGCGACACCGCGTTTGGAACGGGCACCCCGTAGGCGGGTTCATTGCGGAAGGAATGTCGCCTTCCAATACAATGTGTTTCTTCTTTACTGACGTATCCGCAATTGGCACCGCAGACAGCAATGCTTCGGTGTAGGGATGGTATGGTGGTGCAAAAACCTGATCAGTGGAGCCAAGTTCGACAACATGACCCAGATACATCACCATGACCCGGTCTGACAGGTAACGGACAATCGACAGATCGTGGCTGATGAACAGCAACGTGGTTTTTTCCTCGCGCTGGATTTCCATCAGCAGATCGGTGACGGCGGCCTGCACCGACACGTCAAGCGCTGATACGGGTTCGTCTGCCACAACAATGCGTGCGCCGCCTGAGAACGCACGCGCGATGCCGACGCGCTGTTTCTGTCCTCCCGAGAGTTGGCGTGGCATCCGATCCGCGAATTCGCGCGGCAGTTTGACCAGATCCAGTAGCTCCAGCATGCGTTTGCGGCGATCTCCGTCGCTGTTGCCAAATCCAAAGATTTCAAGCGCACGGATGATCTGCCGCCCGACAGTCATCGACGGGTTCAGCGTGTCAAACGGATTCTGGAACACCATCTGGATATCGGCAACGGTCTGCGTGTCGCGTTGCTCAATGGCGGTTTGTTCAATGTTACGATTATCAAGCAAGATTTGTCCTTCGGTCGCTGTTTCCAACCCCATGAGGACCTTGGCAAAGGTCGACTTTCCGCACCCGGATTCGCCCACAATGGCCAGCGTCTCCGATTCGCGAGCCTCAAAACTTAGCGTTTCGTTGGCTTTCACTACCTTTTTATCTCCACCGCCGAATAGAGCGCTGGCCGCTACTTCGTAGTATTTTTTGAGATTGTCCATTTTAAGAACAACCTTCCCGATCTCGCCTTTTTCCTTGATCTCCGCCAACTCCAGCGGTGCATCCCAATCGATTTCTTTGAATTTTACACAGCGAGATGTATGTCTGTCTTGCCCGACCACATCACCCATCTTGATGTCGCCCTTGTCGCACCGACCTTCCTCAAAATAGTCGCAGCGGGGGCCAAAGTTACACCCAGGCGGGCGTTCATGCGGTAGGGGGAAATTTCCGGGAATAGCGATCAGTGGGCGGGAATTTTTGTCAGCACCCGGCAGAGGGATGGAACGAAATAGAGCTTGTGTATAGGGGTGCTGCATCTTGTCGAACACGTCTTCAATGCTGCCGGTCTCAACCGCTTCACCAGAGTACATGACGCAAATTCGGTCGCAGGTTTCTAGAACAAGACCAAGGTTGTGCGAAATAAACAGCATCGAAGTGCCGTACTTTTTGCCGAGGTCTTTGACCAACTCCACCACAGCGGCCTCAACCGTCACATCAAGCGCGGTCGTGGGCTCGTCAAGGATCAGCAGGGACGGTTCTGACATCAATGCCATCGCGATGACGATCCGTTGCTGCTGGCCCCCAGACAACTGGTGCGGAAAGGAATTGAGAATGCGTTTGGGATCGGGAAGCTTCACATCCGTGACCACCTGCAACGCGCGATCATAGGCATCCTTTTCGGCCATGCCCTGATGGATCATCGGAACTTCCATCAGTTGTTTGCCGATTTTCATAGCAGGGTTCAGAGATGCCATCGGCTCTTGATAGATCATCGCAATTTCAGAACCACGAATATCGCGTAATTCCTCGTCGCTCATCGCGCCCAGATCGCGGCCCTTGAATTTAATCGATCCGCCGACGATTTTACCGTTCTTGCCCAAATCCTGCATCACACCCAGCGCAACTGTGGATTTGCCGCAACCGGATTCTCCGACAAGCCCTACGGCTTCACCCGGTTGCACAGTCACCGAAAAGTCCATCACAGCCGGGATTTCGCGCAACCGGGTGAAGAACGAAATTGACAGCTCGTCAATCTCTAGGATGGGTCCATCGTAGTTCGGTTTTGCCATTTGGCAGTCTCCCTGTTGGAGTATTCAGATCTTGGGCTGTCGCCCTGATCTTCATTTTTTGTACTTCGCGGGACCAGAGAGCCCTCGGTCCCGCATTCGAAACACTTAGTCGCGCAGGCTTTCTTCGCGCAGACCATCAGCCAGCAGGTTTAACCCCAGAACCATGGTCAGCAGAGCAAACGCCGGTGGTAGGGCAGGGTGCAGATAGATCGAAAGCAATTTGCGGCCCTCGTTGATCGTACTGCCCCAATCCGGGCTTTCAGGCGGAAGACCAAGGCCGAAAAAGCCCAAAGTACCCAACAGAATGGTCGTGTAACCAATCCGCAGACAGAAATCGACGATCAACGGCCCCCGTGCGTTGGGCAGGATTTCCCAAAGCATGATGTACCATGGGCCTTCGCCGCGCGTCTGCGCCGCTGCCACATAGTCGCGTGTCTTGATGTCCATCGCGAGACCGCGCACGATCCTGTAGACCGTTGGCGAATTCACAAAGACCACCGAGACAAACACAACCAAGATGCCGCTTGGCACGTCAAACAAATCAAGGAACCCCGGTAAAACGTAGATTTTGGAGCCAACTTCGGAAATCAGCGACAGATAGATCCATGCCATCGTCCCCAGGACTCCGATCAACAGCGGTGTCCGAAAGCCCGGTTGCGTATAGTACCGCGAATTGAGCAGGACGCCGACGAACACCAGCGGAAAGACGAACAGGAATACAGCCATATAAGACGGAATGCCCGTAGCGACGATTTCCGGCGTCACCAGCAAATAGAACAGCAGAATGACAGGGAAGGCGAGGATCAGGTTCGCAAGGAAACTGAGGATCGTGTCAAGACGACCACCGTAATACCCCGCAGGCAGCCCGAGTGTAATTCCGACCATAAAGGCAAACATGGTTGCCAGTGGCGCGATCTGCACTACGACCCAGGCTCCTTTGACCATCCGGCTGAATACATCGCGCGCCAGATTGTCGCCGCCCAATAGATAGTAGGCATATTGACCCTCTTCTGCGCCCCGCATGGGTGTTCCGGGCACTTTGTTTTTCATGCCGGAAACCTGATTGAGTGGGTCATGCGTGATGATCATATCCATCGCGCCGAAAATGCCAGTGAACACCCAGAACATAACCAGGGCGAAGCCGATCATGCCGATTGGGCTGTCGAACAGCTTGCCATAGAGTCCGAGCTTGCGCTTGAACACGATTGAAAGTGAGTAGAGAATACCAAGCCCAAACCAGACCGGCAGGAATTGGTAAAGGATACGAATGATGATTTCGCCCCAGCTGAGTGGTTCCATAATTCCGGCCCCCCTTAAGAAATGCGGATGCGTGGGTTGAGGTAAACGTAGCCGATATCAGAAATCAGCTGCGTCACCAGAACCACGACGACCGAAACCACCGAGACTGCTAAAAGCAGCTCGATATCATTATTACCGGCAGCTTGTACCAGCACCCATCCAAAACCCTTGTAGTTAAACAGGGTTTCGACAATCACTACGCCGTTCAACAGCCACGGGAACTGCAGCATGATCACCGTGAATGGGGCGATCAGCGCATTGCGCAAGGCGTGTTTCATGACGATGTTCGGAAAGGAAACGCCTTTAAGGCGTGCAGTGCGAATGTACTGTGCTGTCATGACTTCGGTCATTGAGGCACGGGTCATCCGCGCGATGTATCCCATTCCGTAAAGCGAGATGGTGAGAACCGGCAGAAAGAAGTTCTCAAAATTTGCGCTTTCCATTGCTGATGTCGCGGTTCCCTTGAACCATTTGAGGCCGACAGCCGAAGAGGCGAAGACCGCGATGAAAATAACACCGGATACATATTCCGGCGTCGCGGTTGTGGTTATTGCAAATGTGGAGAGTGTTCTGTCGGTTTTTGATCCTTCCTTCATACCCGCCAGCACACCGAGTATTAGCGCAGAGGGGATCATCAAAACCATGACCCAGAACATCAGTTTTCCGGTAAGGCCAAGCCGTGTCGAAATGATGCCCGACACATTTTCCTTGAAGACTGTCGATTTCCCCCAATTTCCTTGCAGCACACCACAATAGGATGACCTCTCGTCCACCGGTGTCTCGCTAGTGAAACATCGCCCAGTTTCGACGCCTTCATCAGAGGTATGTGTCCACCCCGGGACAACACCAAGCCATCGCCCAAACTTGATCGGCATTGGGTCAAGATAGCCCCGATTGCCCAACCAGCTTTCCACGGCTTCATCCGACATCCGGGCGTTGCCTTGAGTCTTGGCAAGTTTTTCTAGGTTTGGTGAGAGATTAGTCAGAATGAATACGATGAACGTCAGGCAGAGTGCCGTGATGATCATCACACCCAAGCGTCGTAAAATAAACAGTCCCATAATTGCCCCTGTTGGTAGGCTATGGCGGGCCTTTTCTTGCCCGTCCGTTTGTTAGCGCCATTTTGCAGCGCCAGTTAAAAAAGGCCGCACCTTTTTGGGTGCGGCCTGATTTTGTTGATTTAGGCTTTCCAACCCCACTTATAGATTTGCGGCAGATAGGCGATGTGCATATCAGCGCCTACGATGCCTTCTTTGAAGTGGCGGTAGAGTGAGCGCCAGTAAGGCTGGATGACCACGCCTTCTTCAACCATGATCGCCTGAAGTTTGCCCATCACTTCGCGACGCTTTTGGACATCGGCGATTGCGTTCGCTTCTGCCAACAGCCCGTCAAACTCGGCATTTGCAAAGCCCGCTTCGTTCCATGCTTCTCCGGATTTATATGCAAGACCAAGAATCTGCGTACCCAGCGGCCGGTGGTTCCAGTTGGTCGAACTGAACGGATACTTGGTCCAGTCATTCCAGAACGTAGATCCTGGTAGAATCGTGCGTTTTACGTTGAAACCTGCATCACGCAACTGAGCAGCAACGGCGTCTGTCGAGTTTTTGCGCCAATCATCGTCGATCGAATGGATTTCCATTTCGAAGTCAGCCATTCCAGCTTCATCCAAAAGGGCTTTCGCTTGTGCAGGGTCAAAAGGAATACGATCTACAGTTGGGTCAAACTCTGGATGGATCGGGCCGACGTGCATGTTGCCGGCTACCAAGCCCCGACCAGATTGACCAAGTTCCAGAACGACGTTGTTGTCGACGGCCATTTGGATGGCTTGGCGCACTTTCTTGTCTGCGTAGGGTTTCTTCCCATCAACTTCAGCCAGTTGGTTGGTCCGAATTGCAATAGTAGAACCTGAGACGACTTCACTTTCCACAAGACCCAAGCTGCTCATGATATCTACATAGTCGCCAGTCACTTCGTAAAGGATGTCAACTTCATCACTTTCTACTGCTGAAACCCATGCTGCGGGATCAGTGCCGTAGTCAATGAATTCAAGCCGATCCAGATAGAACCCGCCTTCGGGAAAGGCAGTATCGCCCCACCATGGATGATCGGATTTTTCGATGACAGCTTTGACGCCAACATCGTTCTGGATGATTTTCATTGGTCCGGTTCCGACCATTGTGCTGAGATCAGCATCTGGGTTGTAGGAACTGTGCACGATCTGGCTTGGATAGTCCGCCATGCCCGGAATGATCGTGATATCAGGCGCGTTCGCGGTCACCAGAACAGTATGGCTGTCCACAACCTTTACAGCGCCCTCCGAAGCCTTGCCGGTTGCTTCGTCAACCAGCGAGGACATCCGCGCTGCCATTGAGTTACCCTCAACACTCTTGTCGCACCAGCCTATGATGTTGCGCGCGACGTCGTCGGCAGTGAAGTCGTCGCCATTGTTCCACTTGATGCCTTTGCGCACGTTCAGTGTGTATTGTGTGGCATCGTCATTGGCTTCCCAGCTTTCAACAAGCATGCCACGGAATGAGCCGTCCGAGTTGTATTCAATCAGATGTTCCAGAGTACCGGCAGCAACCGCCGCAATCTGCGTCCAGTCGTAAGTGCGCGGGTCCTTGTGAGCACGAACTTCTTGTTGATAGCGGATTGTGCCGCCACGTTTGATGTCGCCTGCAGCGCGCGCGGGGGCGCTAAGGCCCAACATGCCGTATGCTGTCGCTGTGCTGACTCCGAGCGCGGTCGCGCGCGTCAAAAACTCGCGGCGGTCCATGAAACCGGACTTTTGTTCCTGCGCATACATTTCCGCAGCCGGATGGATACGTTCTACTTGGGTGGTTTGCGTCATCTTGTTCTCCCTGTGACACACTCAATTTTACGAAATCATGCAATATGTCTGTTCTGTAGACTTATTGAAGCGTTGTCATACGCATTGATTGCATTTCCCCGTCGCGGTCATTCCGCACTAGATTGTCGGCTAGGTCAACATTCCGTTTTGCCGTTTGGTGTCACAAAACCGACATTTAGGATGATCAAAAACGACAACTGGGTAATTGCCAACACTTTTTACCCGACTTTGGAAAGTACCGTCTGCGTCGACGGAACGTTTTTGATAGTAGCTTTTCGCAAGGCCGATGGCGAGCATCCGGTATGGTGTTGAATAAATCTGGTGAAATATGCTGCGCTGCCAAAGCCGAGAAAACGGGCGACGTCCTGAATCTGGGCCTGCTCGGTGCTCAGCAGGTGGCGTGCATCATATAAGACGCGCTCGGTCAGGAGGTCAGCCGCTGTTCTGCCAGTACTCGCGCGACAAACCCGCGTTAGATGGGTCGGCGTGACGCCAAGCGACTGGGCGTAGTCGGCCATTGGTGCGCCGCTGCGGAAGTCGGTTGAAATACGACGGCAAAAGGCCCGGCTGAGACGTGTCGCCGCGTTAGGTCGGCCAGGTATGTGTTCTTCCAAGCCCAGTTGGCGGCGCAACCATATCGACAACAGTGCAGTCTGGGCCTCAATCGCCTCGGCGACCAGAGGTCGTCCGTTCGTTTGCTCGCGCTGTATCCCTTCCAGGATCATATTGACCTCTGATTGTGCAGAAACGTCGCGAATGCGCAGGTGATGCGCCTGACCCGGCAGGCGTAATTCTGTAGCGTCCGGGATGACCACCGCCAACCCAGAGCTTTGCCGCCCCAGTTCAATCGCCATAGTCGTTCCGGCCGGGATATAAAGCGCATTGTGAGTGCCGAGCCCCCGTCTTGCCCCGTCGAGCAAAGCCCGTCCCTGACCGCGCGTGATCCAGACAAACAGGTGTTCAGACCTTTCGTGCATCAGGCCAAGCTGCCATTGGCCACCGCGAGTCAGGTGTGCCAGCGTGCGAATGCTGATCACCGCCGTGTTGTCTGTAACGTTTGTTGAAAAATCGACCATGTGGCGCGATATATCAAATTTAGCGCCAAAATAAACTATATATTAATCTCAGATGTTGAGAATTGAATGGTTCAAGTCGAAACCCAATGCCAGTCCTGCATCTTTGAGCGCATCCATGTGCGTTGCCGTTTGGCAAACTGCCGGGTTGCAGTAACGGCAGACTTGCAAGCCACCTCGAGCGAGGTGCCTATTGTCAGGTGATCCATCAGATCGGGCACACCGATCGCCTTGAATGCCGGAAGGCGAGGATCATACATGGATTGCATCTTCTTTACTTCGTCCAGTGCGCCTTCTTCGATCATGATGTCAAAGCGCTGGGCAATTCTGGTGTCCAGCGTTGGTTTTGGCACATCAACAACAATGGGAACGGTCTCATCAAGCGGCAACAGAGGCGGGCCAGTGTTGTCTTGCCAGTCGTGCAATGGCCGCCCGGTCGCGCGCTCAACTTCCCACGCACGCTGAACACGCGCCCGATTGTTAGTGTCAATTCGGGCCAGCGTCGCGGGATCGGTCTGCACAATCAATTCAGATAGAGCAAGGGTATTGCCATCTTCTCTAATCTGGTTCGGAACCAGGGGAATATCGGCCAATCCTTTTGTCAGCGCCGTGAAATTCAGACCGGTCCCCCCTACAATAATGAGTCGGTCCGGGCCATTCAGCAGCGGGGTCAGTTCGCGCAGCCAGTGCCCCGTGGAATAGGGGGAGTCGTAGGGCAGATGACCATAAAGCAAATGTGGCGCGCGTTTCTCATCAATAACAGAAGGTCGCGCAGTCACTACCCGCCAGCAGTCAAATACCTGACTAGCATCGGCGTTCACAATGACGCCTCCGTATTGCTCTGCGATGCGCAAGGCCAAAGCCGATTTGCCTGATGCCGTTGCCCCCGCGATCAGAATCGTGGCGTCGGGGCGAATGATCGGTAAATCATTCATGACTCGCATTCAATCCCGCAGTTTTTCCCGGAGTATTTGCACATCTTTGCTTCCTACCTCGGTTGACGCATTGAACCCGCGCTCTTTTTCAGACATTTTGCGCGCAATCTAGCCCCTAGCTGCACCGGAGCGCAACATGACCACAGCCCCCCCTGAACCTAAGGACACGAAATATCAGCGGGTGATGCTGAAGATTTCGGGCGAAGCGTTGATGGGGGATCAGGGATATGGGCTGCATCCGCCAACCGTCCAGCGGATCGCGCATGAGGTCAAAACGGTTCACGACATGGGCGTCGAGATTTGCATGGTCATCGGTGGCGGCAATATTTTCCGCGGCTTGCAGGGCAGCGCGCAGGGGATGGAGCGGACCACGGCTGACTACATGGGAATGCTCGCGACGGTCATGAATGCCCTTGCAATGCAATCGGCGCTTGAAGAACTGGGCATACACACCCGTGTCATCAGCGCGATCACCATGAATGAAGTCGCAGAACCCTATATTCGTCGTCGTGCAGTTAGGCACCTCGAAAAACAACGCGTATGCATTTTCGCTGCCGGTACTGGTAATCCATATTTTACAACCGATACTGCAGCAACATTGCGGGCCAACGAGATGGCCTGTCAGGCGATCTTTAAAGGCACCAAAGTTGACGGCGTATACGACAAGGACCCAAACACCTATGCCGATGCAGTGCGCTTTGATAACGTAAGCTATGACGATGTTCTTCAAAAGCGGCTGGGGGTGATGGATGCCAGCGCGATTGCGCTCGCACGTGACAACAATCTGCCGATCATCGTTTTTTCCCTGGACGAGCCGGGCGGCTTCAAGGGCATTCTGGCCGGACGCGGGACCTATACAAAAGTGCAAGGTTAAAGTTATAGAGCGGGCAACCGGAACTGAGGGAGCAAAGTAATGTCAGACGATCTGGACATTGATACGGATGGGCTTGAACGTCGGATGGACGGTGCTATGGCGTCCTTGAAAACTGAGTTTGCGAGTTTGCGCACCGGGCGTGCCAGCGCTTCGATGCTGGAACCGGTGATGGTAGAGGCCTACGGGCAGCGTACGCCGATTAATCAGGTCGGGACAGTGAACGTGCCTGAGTCGCGTATGGTGACTATCAACGTCTGGGACAAATCGATGGTCGGTGCGGTGGAAAAGGCGATCCGCGAAAGCGGGTTGGGCATCAATCCGCAATTGAACGGAACCATCATAATGTTGCCCATTCCTGAGTTGAACGAGGAACGTCGCCGTGAGTTGAGTAAAGTTGCCGGTCAATATGCCGAAAATGCGCGGGTTTCGGTCCGAAATGTGCGCCGGGACGGTATGGACCAGATCAAAAAGGCAAAGTCAGCAGGTATGTCAGAGGATGACCAGAAAATATGGGAATCTGAAGTGCAGGAGATTACAGACCGCTTCATCGGAGAGATCGACGGGGCGTTGGATCACAAGCAATCTGAAATTATGCAGGTTTAGCAACGTATTATGCCCAAGGATCCACCGACAGAATCCGCAACGACGGTCCCGAACGGACCGCGGCATGTCGCAATTATCATGGATGGAAATGGTCGATGGGCGCAGGCACGGGGTCGTCCCAGATTGTTTGGCCACCATGCCGGTGCCCGGCGCGTTCGGGAGATTGTCAACGCTTGCCCCGAACTTGGCGTCAAATATGTAACTATCTTTGCGTTTTCGACGGAAAACTGGAAGCGAACGCAAGTTGAAGTTGCTGGTCTGATGAGCCTGTTCCGCCGCTACATCACCAAAGAAGCCAAAGCCCTGTTGAAAGAGAAAGTGCGGGTTCGCTTTATCGGAGACAGAGTCCGGCTTGATCAAAAACTAGTCACGCTGATGGACGAGCTTGAATTGATGACGGCGCAGAACGATCTGGTTCATCTGACAATCGCGATCAACTACGGCAGCCGGGATGAGGTCGCGCGGGCAACCAAGCGGTTGGCACAGGACGTGGCCGATGGGCATCTTATGCCCGGAGATGTTGACGAAGAAACCTTGCCGAAATACCTGGATACCTATGTCCTGCCTGATCCGGACCTCGTGATCCGAACCAGCGGCGAGGCGCGGATTTCGAACTTTTTGCTTTGGCAGTCAGCCTATGCGGAATACGAATTCATAGAAACACTTTGGCCCGACTTTACCGCCGCCCAGTACAAAGAGCTTTGCCTGTCCTACGGCCGACGTGATCGACGTTTTGGCGCCGTGCTTGCATGAGCACCAAGAAACCTAGTTCTGGTCAATGGTATGATCTAGCGACCCGGGTTGCGTCTGGCGCCATCATGGTAGTTGTCGGCATCTGGGAAATGTGGATGGGGCACCACATGTTCCATGCTTTTGTGGCAGTGGTTTGCGGCGTCATGATTTGGGAGCTGGTGCGCATGATTGCTCCGGAAAGCCCCCGCATCGCGCTGCAGTCAGGCATAATATCGGGCGCAGCAATGATGCTGGCACCCTATCTGCCGGTCGAAATATCAATTCCCATTCTGCTGGCATCTCTGTTGGTCGGCCTCCTTCAACTGGCACAACACAAAGGGATATACTTTGTGTACGGCCTGCTGGTCCTGTTGGCCGGTTATGAAATGATGACAGTACGCGATGATCTGGGTTTCATCTGGATACTTTGGCTGGTTGTCGTTGTCGTTGTTACTGATATTGCAGGATACTTTGCCGGACGTTTAATCGGTGGACCAAAGTTCTGGCCAAGCATCAGCCCCAAGAAAACATGGTCCGGCACGGCGGCCGGCTGGGTAGGGGCAGCTATAGTCGGGTTGATCTTCATGGGTTATTCCGATGCAGGCCTTGAAATTGTGGTGCTTTCCATAGTGCTTTCATTTGCCTCCCAGATGGGGGACATCGCTGAAAGTGCAATCAAGCGAAAAATGAATGTCAAAGACAGTAGCAATCTGATCCCGGGGCATGGTGGCGTTTTGGATCGTTGCGATGGATTGCTTGGCGCATCCGTGGTTTTGTTTGTCATTGGGATCGCATTTGGATTTCAGCCGGGGTTAGGCTGATGCGGCGGGTCAGTATTTTTGGTGCAACCGGGTCGGTTGGGCAAAACACGATTGATCTGATCGCTCGGACACCAGGAAATTACCGGGTTGCCGCCCTGACCGGAGGGCGAAACATCACGCAACTGGCGCAGGATGCCATTGCTCTGGGCGCAGAGTTCGCTGTGACGGCCCACGACGATCTGCTAGGCGATCTGAGGGATGCGCTGAAGGGGTCGAGGGTCGAGGCCGCTGCCGGTTCTACTGCCCTGATTGAGGCTGCCGCGCGCCCAACTGATTGGGCGATGTCTGCAATCGTAGGGGCCGCAGGGCTGGCTCCGGGGCTAACGGTGTTGCAGCAGGGCGGCACACTGGCATTGGCCAACAAGGAATCGATGGTTTGTGCTGGTCCCCTGATGCTGCGAACAGCCGCCCAGCACGGTGCAAGATTGTTACCGGTGGACAGCGAGCATTCCGCAGTTTTCCAGGCACTTGTCGGGGAAGACAAACGTACGGTTGAGCACGTGACAATTACCTCTTCCGGGGGCGCATTTCGCGATTGGCCGCTTGACCAACTTGCGAATGTAACGGTCCAGCAGGCATCGTGTCATCCGAATTTTGCCATGGGGCAGCGCATCACCATCGACAGCGCCAGCATGTTCAATAAATCGCTGGAAGTCATCGAAGCAAAGGAGTTGTTCGGTCTGGAGCCAGAGCAAATCAAAGTGTTGATTCAACCCGAGCAGATCGTTCACGCTATTGTTGCTTATAAGGACGGTGGCTGGATGGCGCACATGGGGGCACCCGATATGCGCCATGCCATTGGCTATGCGCTTCACTGGCCTGACCGTCGTTATCTACCGGTGGAGCGCGTTGACTTGGCAGAGATAGGCACGCTTTCTTTTAAAAAGCCGGATGAGAAGCGTTATCCGTCTCTTCGATTGGCGCACGACGTAATGGCGACAGGTGGTTTGGCTGGGGCGGTGTTTAATGGTGCCAAAGAACGTGCACTGGACGCCTTTATTGCCGGACGCATCGGCTTTCTTCAGATGGCAGAGGTTGTTGAAAGGGTTCTGACGGAGCTTTGCACGCGATCGGGCCTTATTGATGCCACTATGACCCTTGATATCGTCGTTCAAACCGACCATTTGGCCAGAGAGCGTACGGATGCCGTGATTGCGCAGATCAGCGGTTAAGATACCAAATAAGAATTGAGCAGGGGTAAGACGTGGATGTAATCGGGCTGATACCGCAGTTTGGCGGCGTGATCTGGACGTTGATCGCATTTGTTGTGGCCCTTTCCGTGATCGTGGCGATCCATGAATATGGTCATTACATAGTAGGTCGCTGGACGGGCATTGAAGCAGATGTTTTCAGCCTCGGTTTCGGACCAGTTCTCTTCAGTCGCGTCGATAGGCACGGCACAAAGTGGCAGTTCGCACTGCTGCCATTTGGCGGATATGTGAAATTCAAAGGCGATTCCAACGCTGCATCAGGCAAAGACGTTGAAGCAATGGAAGCCACCCCCCCGGAAGAGTTGCGCCACACCATGCACGGAGCGCCGTTGTGGGCGCGCACCTTGACCGTCGCAGCGGGTCCTGCGTTCAATTTCGTTTTGTCGATCTTGGTTTTTGCCGCTGTTGTGCTGAACAATGGAATCGCAGAGGATCCTTGGGTGGTGGGTGATGTCCGTGCGGTACCGGACTCTCAGTTTCAGGATCTGCGGACCGGTGATCAGATTCTGTCAGTAGGGGGGCAGGACGTACCCGCTGAGGATGAAGTGACCTCATACGAGGCTTTTGAAGCGGCAATTCCAAGGACACGGGATCTTGACTATTTGGTGCGACGCGATGGCTCTGAAAGGGTCGTCACGGGACCGTATTTGTGGCCGCCTATCGTTGCGGGCCTGTCCCCGCAAAGCGCTGCGATTGATATCGAAATGGAAAGAGGTGACGTGATCACTGCCGTCGACGGTAATCCGATCTTTGCTTTCGAACAGCTTAAGGAAGTCGTCGAATCCTCTGATGGGCGAGTGCTGCTTTTGACAGTCTGGCGAGATGGCGAGGTTATTGACTTTGCACTAAAGCCGAAACGTACTGACGAACCCCAGCCTGAAGGGGGGTTCAAGACCTATTGGCGGATTGGCATCGCTGGCGGTTTGATCTTTGAACCCGCTACTAGCACACCCGGGTTGGCGGAGGCTCTATGGGACGGCGTATTGCAGACCGGTCGTATCATCACAGGATCGCTGTCCGGCCTATGGCATATGGTGACCGGCGCAATCAGCACTTGTAACATGTCCGGCCCGATTGGCATCGCGCAGGTTTCGGGGGAAATGGCGTCACAGGGCGCGCAGAATTTCATCTGGTTCATTGCGGTCCTGTCTACTGCGGTCGGCTTATTGAACCTGTTTCCCGTACCGGCATTGGACGGCGGACATTTGTTGTTTTACGCCTACGAGGCGGTCGCGGGTAAACCGCCCAGCGATGGCGCCTTGCGTATCCTGATGGCTGCGGGCATTTCGCTGGTTCTGGCGCTTATGATATTTGCTTTGGGAAACGATCTGTTCTGCCCGTAAACGGGTATTTGCCATAATCTCGCCACATTTGGCCCATCTCTCGACACAATTATTGGGTACAAAATGCGCGCGGTTAAACGTCAGATAAGGGAAAACAATGCAAACCCTGCATAAAGGATATCGCGGGCTTGGCCTGCTCATGGACATGAACTGGGATCGGATTCTGTATCTGATGACAATTCTGGCTGCCCTTTGGATCGGCGCTTTTCTCGGCAGCCTTTGACCGGCTGATCACCCCCCCATTGCGATAGTATCCTGACGCTGGGCAAATGCCTGGCGTTTTTGCGTTTGTTGCTTTTGACAAGGGGCTGCAATCCCGATAGTCAGATCGGCAATATCTGACAGGGAAGAATAGGTTCTTGATAATGGGGTTGGGGTGCACAGCGGGTATATCCTGCGTTGGGCGGGGTAGGGTGAGCTATATATTGTATGCCCGCATTTTTGCGATTCTCTTTGCAATTACAATGGTTTTTGCAAGCTTCCCTACCATCTCACTGGCTCAGAATTATCAGTTTTCAACTGTTGAAGTTGAAGGCAACAAACGCATCGAAGATACCGCGATTCTGACCTACGCGGGAATCGAGCGCGGAAAATCTATCACCGCAGGCCAGTTAAATGATGCGTATCAGCGGATCGAAGACAGCGGCTTGTTTGAATCCGTCAGTGTTGATCCTCGCGGCAGCAGGCTGGTGATAACCGTCGTCGAGTACCCGACTATCAATCGCATTAACTTTGAAGGAAATCGCCGGCTAAAGGACAAGGTGCTGACGGAAATCGTCGAATCCTCTCCGCGACGGGTCTTTAACCCGGCCCAGGCTGAACGAGATGCCGCCAACATCGCCGAAGCCTATTCCCAGCAGGGCCGTCTGGCTGCGCGCGTAAACCCCAAAATAATTCGTCTGAACGACAATCGTGTTGATCTCGTTTTTGAGATTCTGGAAGGCTCTGTTGTAGAAATCGAGCGCCTTAGTTTTGTTGGCAACCGCAAGTTCTCTGATCGTCGGTTGCGACAGATACTGGGCACCAAGCAGGCCGGATTTTTGCGCGCCGTGTTCCGCTCGGACACGTTGGTCGAAGACCGGATAGAGTTCGACAAACAGCTGCTTCGGGACTTCTACCTGTCTCGGGGTTATGTCGATTTTCGGATCAACAGCGTAAATGCCGAACTGTCGCAGGAACGTGACGGTTTCTTTCTTGTTTTCAATGTCCAGGAAGGTCAGCAATTCAAATTCGGCGAGATTACTGTTGTCAGTGAGATGCCAAATGTTGACGCGGATGAATATCTTGATGCGCTGAGAATTAAACCAGGCGTGGTCTATTCGCCGACACTGGTCGAAAACTCGATTGCGAGAATGGAACGACTGGCGATCAAGAACGGTGTCGATTTCATGCGCATTGAACCAAGGATTTCACGTATTGACCGTGATTTGACACTCAATGTGGAATTTGGCTTGGTCAAAGGGCCGCGGATTTTTGTTGAGAGGATCGATATTGAAGGTAATACAACGACGCTGGATCAGGTGGTGCGGCGTCAGTTTCGTATTGTCGAAGGTGACCCGTTCAATCCAAGAGAGATTCGCGAAAGCGCGGAACGCATTCGTGCACTAGGCTATTTTGCAAATGCCGAAGTGAACGCTCGTGAAGGCACGACGCCGGATCAGGTTATTGTTGATGTGGATGTAGAGGAACAACCAACGGGATCGCTCCAGTTTGGTGGTACCTATTCGTCCTCTGATGGCTTTGGCATTGTGATCAGTTTCGATGAAAGAAATTTTCTCGGACGCGGCCAGCGCATTGGTCTGGATCTGTCGACAGCACAGGAAGCTGAGCGTTACGGATTTAGGTTTGTGGAGCCCGCGGCGTTGGGCCGTGACGTGGCCTTTGGGCTAAATCTTGATTTTTCCGAAGGCAGCAGCAGCGCGACGACATACGATACCAACACAATTCTATTCACTCCAAGCCTGACTTTCCCGATTAGCGAAAATGGCCGGCTACGGCTTAACTACAAGGCTGAGAACTTTGAGATAAAGGCGCGAAGTCCACCTGTAAACGGAAATGTCATTGGCAATGAAATTGCTGCAGGCGATCAATGGGCTAGTTCTCTTGGGTATTTGTATTCCTACGACTCGCGGCGAGTCGGGCTGAACCCGAATGCCGGGTATCTGTTCGAGTTTGGTCAGGATTTTGCTGGCCTTGGTGGCGATTCCAAATTTGTGAAAACCAAAGGTAAGGCAATTGCGCAGACCAGAATCCTGAACGAAGAGGTCATTTTGCGGGCGACTTTGGAAGGTGGGGTGTTGAGTTGGATCAGCGGCGAAAACCTGATTACCAACCGGTTTTTGACCAACACTAAAATCATCCGCGGTTTTGAAGTCGGTGGCATAGGGCCTCGGGATCTTTCGGCGGGTGCGTCAGACGGTCTGGGGGGGAACCTCTATGTAGTGGCCCGGTTTGAAGCTGAATTTCCACTTGGATTGCCAGAAGAAGTGGGCATGCGGGGTGCCCTTTTCTATGACGTCGGTAATCTGTGGAATCTCGATGATGTGGATTTGACAGGCGGCAACATCGTTGGTGAAGATGGCTCATTCCGACATGTGCTGGGTGTGTCGCTTCTTTGGGACACGCCGCTTGGCCCACTGCGCTTCAACTTTTCTAAGGCTATCGTCAAAGAAGTATTTGATGAAGAGCAGAGCTTTGACCTAACTATCTCAACAAGGTTTTAGCCGGCGATGAGGTGGTTTTACGCCACTTGTTTGTCAGTGATTGTCGCGCTTGCGGCGGGATGGGCTCCGCAACGCGCCGCGGGCCAGAATATTGGGACCATCATCAGTCCCATTCTGACGATTGAGTCAGATCGGTTTTTTGCCCAGTCAGCGTTTGGTCGGCGCGTCGCGAGCGAAATCGAAGCGGAGGGTGCGATCCTGGCAAAAGAAAACCGCAAGATTGAAGCCGACCTGACTGCGGAGGAGAAGGCGTTGACCGACAAGCGGGCCAGTATGGATCCCGCAGCATTTCGGGCGTTGGCAGATACATTTGACGAAAAAGTGCAAACCATGCGCCGGACGCAGGACACCAAGTCGCGTGCCCTGGCTGAAAGAAATGAAGCAGGCAGGACTGCATTCATCAATGCCGCAGGTCCAATTCTTGAGGTTTTGATGCGGGATACTGGTGCAGCGGTCGTGCTGGAACGCCGCAGTGTGTTTCTAAGTGCCAATGCAATTGATGTTACAGATGATGCGATCCGTCGAATGGACGCAGCTATCGGCAATGGTAGCGATCTGTCGCCCAAACAGTGATCACGTCAGACGCTTGCCCATTCGCGCTGCCCTTGCTAGTCACTTCCAATAACGGTTTTCGAAAGTAAGAGGCCTTCTATGACATCGCAACTTTTGAGCGCGGACATCCAACTGATCCAGCGTATTCTGCCACATCGATATCCATTCCTTTTGGTGGACAAAGTGATCGATATCGACGGTACATCCTCAGCCACCGGCATCAAGAATGTCACGATGAACGAGCCCCATTTTCAGGGTCATTTTCCCGGGTTGCCGATTATGCCCGGCGTCACGATTGTTGAAGCAATGGCCCAGACGTCTGCCGTGATGGTCGGGGTCGCGCTTGATATGGCTGATAAGGAAATGAAGGTATTTTTCTTGGCCATCGACAAGTGTAAGTTTCGCCGCAAAGTAGTTCCGGGGGATGTCTTGTCGATTCATCTGAAGACTGTGCGAGGCAAACCGGGAGGCAAAGTCTGGAAGTTCAGCGGCGTAGCTACTGTTGAAGGGGATGTGGCTGCCGAGGCAGAATTTACAGCAATGATGGATCTGTAGGGGTAATCGAGATGGCAAAAGTCCACCCTAGCGCCGTCATTGAAGACGGTGCACAGATCGGCCCTGGATGCGTGATCGGCCCGTTTTGCGTTGTGGGTCCGCAGGTAGTGCTGGGTGCGGGTGTCGAACTGAAAAGCCATGTTGTCGTCACGGGGCAAACCAGCATCGGCGATGGTACTGTTGTGTTTTCCTTTGCGGTGATCGGAGAGATCCCGCAGGATCTGAAATTCAAAGGCGAGGTCAGCCGTCTAGAGATCGGCGCACGGAATCGTATTCGGGAACATGTAACGATGAACGCCGGAACCGAAGGCGGTGGCGGAGTCACGTGCATTGGCGATGATGGTCTGTTCATGGCAGGTTGCCACATTGCTCATGATGCCCAGATCGGTGATCGAGTGATCGTCGTAAACTCAGCAGCAATTGCTGGCCATTGTGTGATCGAGCATGACGTTATCATCGGTGGGTTGTCCGGTGTACACCAATGGGTGAGAATTGGGCGCGGAGCGATCATTGGCGCGGTTACTATGGTGACAAACGACGTCATCCCATACGGTTTGGTACAATCGCAAAGGGGCGCTCTGGATGGCCTTAATCTGGTAGGCCTGAAGCGAAGTGGGGTTTCGCGTTCAGATATCACGGCCTTGCGCGCTGCATTTCAGATGCTGGCGCAGGGCGAAGGAACTTTTCAGGACAAGGCGCGTCGGCTCGGTGATGACACCGATAGTGAATATGTTCTCGAAATTGTTAGATTTGTGCTTGGCGACACTGACCGGTCGTTCTTGACGCCAAGCTGATGCTTGCGCTGGTAGCAGGTCGCGGCGCATTGCCGGGGCAGGTGGCGGCCGCCCAAAATGAGACGCCGCTAGTCTGTGTAGTTGATGGATATGCGCCGGATAACCTTGTTGCAGATATCACTTTCAGGCTTGAGACACTCGGCACGTTGTTGGAGACCCTAGAGAAACGCGGTGTAACGGATGTTTGTTTTTGCGGTGGCATAGATCGGTTAACATTCAATCCCACTGCCCTAGACGCAAAAACAATGCCGCTGGTTCCATTGTTCAAAGAAGCGTTACAGGCCGGTGATGACGGTGCCATGCGGGCCGCGATGACGTTGTTCGAAAAAAATGGATTTACCATTCGGGCGGCGCATGACCTTGTGCCCGAACTGGTCGCGCTGCCGGGGGTATTGAGCAAAAATTGGCCTGATGCTCAGATGCGCGCGGATGCGGCGCGCGGGACAGCCGTGCTTGCCGCGTTGGCACCGCTGGATGTGGGGCAGGCTTGTGTCGTTGGTGGTGGGCAGGTGCTGGGCATAGAAGGTCTGGGCGGCACTGACTTTCTATTGAAGACTCTTCCTGAGACACCGTTGCGGTCTCAGGCCGTATTGGTAAAAGGCCCCAAACTGGGCCAGGACACGCGCACCGATTTGCCGACGATTGGGCCCCGAACGGTCCAATCTGTGATTTCGGCGGGGCTGGCTGGTATCGTGATTGATGCTGGCGATGTGATCATGCTGGAACCCGATGAGGTGAAACGCACTTGCGATGATGCGGGGTTGATCCTTTGGTCGCGGGAAGGCGACTAGATGAATATTTTCATCATTGCAGGAGAACCTTCCGGCGACAAGCTAGGCGGTGCGCTCATGCAAGGTTTGCGCACGCTTGAGCCTGACGTCAGCTTTGATGGTGTCGGTGGCCCTTTGATGCAAGATCAGGGATTGACCAGTCGGTTTGATATGTCTGAATTAACTGTAATGGGCATTGCCGAGGTCCTGCCTAAATACCGGTCGCTGATGCGCCGCATCAATGAGACGGCGGCGGCGGTTGTGAACACGGCGCCAGATATCTTGGTCACCATCGATAGCCCAGATTTTTGTCTTCGATTGGCGCGCCGGGTTAAGGCGGCAAATCCGGGCATTCGAACTGCACATTACGTTGCTCCGACAGTGTGGGCGTGGCGCCCTGGACGCGCCGTCAAAATGGCAAAGATGATCGATCACGTACTGGCGCTTTTCCCGTTTGAGCCACCCTATATGGAAGCTGCCGGCATGGTCTGCGATTTTGTTGGCCACCCGGTCGTCGCTGAACCGGTCGCCACAGATGAGGCCGCGTTATCGTTTCGCGAGCGCTACGAAATCGGTGATGCGCCCTGTCTGCTAGTTCTGCCAGGATCGCGGCGTGGTGAAGTGTCTCGGCTGGCGCCGATCTTTGCGGAGTCACTAAGGCCGGTACTGGCGGCGCGACCAGAAACGCGAATTGTATTGCCAGCGGCTGGGCAGGTAGCGGCGCTCGTGGCAGAGCTGACCAGCGACTGGCCTGGTGCTCCCGTTATTCTTGATCCGCGTGAACAGACTGCGGAAGCCGAAGCTGCCGAAAGGCACGCAGCCTTCCGCGCCGCAGACTTCGCCCTTGCCGCATCTGGTACAGTATCACTGGAACTCGCGGCGGCGGGCACTCCGATGGTTATTGCCTATGACATGAACTGGCTGTCGCGACAGCTTGTTACCCGGATGTTGCAGGTTGACACAGTTACGCTGGTCAATCTGGTTTCGGAGACACGTGTCGTGCCTGAGTTCCTTGGCAATCAATGTAAACCAGACGCCATCGCCAAAGCACTTTTGGACGTCCTGGCTGATCCGACTGCGCAGAAAGATGCGATGTCATTGACGATGCTGAGGCTCGGGCTGGGGGGGGAAGCACCGGGGCTGCGTGCTGCACGAGCGGTGCTTGATCGCACAAATTAACCAAATGTGCGCTATCTGAGGTTTGCGGCGCCTGTAACTCTGCCCGTAAGTGGCAAGTGCCGGGCATGGCCCGCGTGGCAGGTAGAGGTGGCGCCGTTTTGATTCTGTAGTGCAGAAAACGTCGCTCGTTTGGCAGTGCTCAATCGTCGGAATATTACGGTCAATTGGAAGGCGCAGCGTTGCAGCTCCGGTTGTGCTGAGGAACTGACTTAGCCGAGCGGAGCCTGATATCTGTGTAATGTCTGAGCCTCGCTGGATTGCGCAAAGCACCCAAGAAAGCCAACGGGTCAGAAAAGTTCAATTGAACAGAAGCGGGAACGGTCATTTTTCGCGCCTAATGTGATTGTTGTTGATATCAGATCGACGGATTTCAGCACATCTACCGTAGAACTAACACCGCTGGAACGAGAAAGCGGACCAACAGTAATTCTGCTGATCCGCTTTCGAGTGTGTGAGCGAGTGTCTTGTAGTTCGAGAATCAATGAAGCTAACAAACATGACGCGAATGAGGCAAATGGGTGGATACAATAGGGCTGTCAGACCAATAAATGCGTATCAGGAAACAATCGCTGAAATCGGGTGTCATTTTTTCACAAGTAGGTTCATTTTTTTTACCATTAGACAAACTTATGCCCTATTAGTAGATTAGATATCTATTGCGGCAAGTAATGATTTCTTTGGTTTAGTAGTTTGCTGCGTGTGTGTGTTGAACGAGTGTAACGAGTATTGTGGAGATGCTGTCAGCAATGTCAGCGTCTCCGCTTTGTTTTGAGGGGACAAGTTTTTCTTGAACCTTTACCGGCTCTCATGCCCGAGGCTTACCCATCAAATATGTGACCTGGGCCGAGGTGATTAAGTTGGACCGATCCCTTAGTCCGGAATATCGAAACCGGGTGGCGCAAGGGTGAAGCCTTCGAATGAGAATGCGGGCGAGACAGTACAGCTAACCAATGTCCAATCTCCAGTGGTCTCTGCGGATTGCCAATGGTCAACCGGCACGATGCCTTGGGGCAAGTGGCCTGCCAGTAAATCAGTACCAAGCGTCTGGATCGTGGCCGGACCCTGATCCGTCTCGGCGATCCGCAGGCATAACGGTGCGCCAGCATGAAAATGCCAAATCTCGGTTGCGTCTACTTTGTGCCAGCGGCTGGGCGCACCTGACTTGAGAAGGAAATAGATCGCGGTACCTGCGGGGCGATCTCCCGGGGGCGCATCAGCTACCCAGGTCTGTCGATAGAACCCGCCTTCGGGATGCGGCGCTAGTTTCAGGGCGGCGATGATCTCTTCTGCTGTCATGTTTTTTTATACCACGAAAACCACGGCAGATCCCAGAAAGCTGGTTTTCTTGCGGCAGATCTAGCCTCGGTGCCTTGCGGATGACTTCAGGATTCCGAGCCGCATGCACTCATCAAGGAGCAGGAACAGTCTGACTTCTTTCGACAGTACGGGATTTAGACGGCACCGATGGACATTACAATGACCTTGCGGGTCCAACCGACCGCCTCCTGGAGTCGGCTTGTGCAACTATATGTGGAACAAGTTAACTCGGCGCCAGGAGGTGACATAGACCGAAATCTGATATTCAACAGAACCGAACTTCAGGAACTGAAGAACGACCGCTTTGAGCCCAGAGTTGCCATTGGTTTGGCAAAAATGATTGCAACCGCAGCGAACGACGGCTCTGAGCCCAATCTGACCGGTGTTGCAGAACGCACAAGTGGGTGGAATTTGATAAGTTCCTGTTTCAAGGTAAAGAGCAATGCTTCGAGATCAATTGGGCGAGTACCAAATGGGGGAGCTGTAAGCGCGTTCTTGAAGTGTCGCTGGCTTACCTGTGTCAGCGGGATCAATTCCGAGCGCAATTGCATCAAATAGAGAGTATCGAGGCGTCGGAATTTCCAAAACGCGGGCATAGTAGAAAGACAGTTGATCCGCGTTGAAGTCGGGGTCGCTCCAATACGCGGATAGTTCAGCGGCACCAATTGAGTTTGTGTATCTGGCTGTCTCCAGATCGACGGTGTTACCAACAGGAACACTGCCGTCAGCCCGTCCACCCGACAAAGCAACGTCATACACTTTTTCGGATGTCGTTCCGTCTTGTTTGACCCACCCTTTGATGATTTGAATGCGATCAAGATTTGCACCGTCTGGGTCTTTCATCGCTGCGACTGTAAACGACGGTGGATTTTCGCCTGATATCCCAACAATGTCCCCGCCCATGGGGACTCCGTTTGCGTATCCGCTGTCGGCAAATTGTTGTAGGTCTGCGTGCTCGGGCAAAAGGTTAAAACCGCCGAATAACCGCAAACGCATGCGCGGGCCGGTTGATGCATAAATCTCTTTGCGTCGAAACGCTTCAAAGATAGCGCGCCGTGTGTTTTCTTCGGCCCAAACTGCGGTAAATCCTGCAGCACCCATATCCCAACCCGTCGCTGATCCGATACCGCTGGGGCCTGCGCGTTTAGACGGCAGAGCATCATGGCCGCTCTTCCCTGCAAAACTGCTTTCTTCAATTGCGGGAATTCCAACATGGCTGTCGGTTCCTGCCGCCATGCCCATCTTGTAGGGGTTCACGCCTACTTTGACTTCCAACGCCAGCCCATTTCTCAGCCCCGAGCGCACATAATCGCCTGTCGTCGGGTCCGGTGTCAGGCCTTCTGGCGAGGACAAGAAGTTGTAGGTTTCGAAATCAGCAAACTGGTCATCGGGGGCAAACAGGGGGTGCGCCTCGCTGTCACCCTTGATTTGCGTCACTTCGATGGCCGGTTCGTAACGGCTTTTGGTTTCGGCAAAAGCCGCATCAATGGGTTCACCATTCCGGCGATTTGGGCCGAACATCAAACCTGCACTGATGTTGGGTCCATGTGGGATTGCCAGAAACTCTGCCCCTGTCGCAAGTTCCTGAGTTTCCAACCAAACCCACAGGTCTTCCGGGTCGTCACTTTCCAACGACGAGTATGGAAGGAATTGGGATGCGACATCGCTCGCCTGCGGCATAAAGACGACGCGATGAAAATTAGCGCCGGCCGGCTGCGACGTCCATTCCCAACCGATGAAGGCTGTGAATTGGCCCGGTTCATTGTGCGCATCTGCCGCTTCTATCGTTTCGCCCCAGGCTGGGCGAATAGCTTCGCCATGAAGATCGGCGAGATCCTCAAACGCCAGCCCGGTGTCATTCACCAAACCGCTGCCAACCGCGTTCAGGCCGTTATAAACTTGGTCCAACTCGTGTTGTGTCCGTTCTCCGGCAGCGCGCAGCACAAATGATCCGGCTGGGGTTTCCTCGAGCTCGGGTGCTTCACCCTCCAAAATGCGCGCAACTGTTCCCAATGTTTCGGCATGGTCGGCGACAATCAGGAAATCGAGCGGGCGATCCATACGCGTCATTGTCTGAAGTACCGGATGCACAACAGGTTGACCTTTGGCATAGCGATAGGCTGTGTCCGGTCGGCCGATAGTGCCAAAAGTGTAGGCATCAAAGGACAGACCTGTATGAAGGTGCGTATCCCCCCAATATAGGTTGGTCGGCTCGTCTGCATATGCCGGCAAAGATGACACCAATACCAGTACTGCAATCTTTTTCAACAATTTCCGATCCACAATAATGCCCCCGATAGTGAACTTCCTATTCTCACCTACATTTCATCCCTACCCAACTAGAAAAATGTGAGTTCAACTTGCGCCCAACCAGATGGCCACCGGGACTGTAGGTCTCCGAAACTGGGTTTCAGCGTCTGTTTTGAACCGTGGCGAGGGCCAAAGCGGCCCATTAACTGCCCACACACCGAATGGCCGGTCTGTCCGCTCTGCTGACCCAGGAGGTCCACATCAGCCAGAACTCCCTGACCGTAGGCGTCTGATGACAGCCTCGAGCCAATTGTGCCCACCTGCCGGTCGGATAAGAACTGCGGTTTGTCTGTTTCAATAGCGGAAAATTGCACTTTGTGAGATCGAGGATCTTCAGTGCCTAATGCATCTCACACAAGGGGGCTCTGTTGGAACGAAAACTAGCCGCGATACTAGCCGCCGATGTTGTTGGATACTCCGCCATGATGGGAGAGGATGAAGACTCGACTCTGGCTGACCTCAAAGAGCATCGCAGAGTAGTTTTTGACCCAGCCATAGAAGCGCACAACGGCCGCATCATCAAATTGGTTGGTGACGGTACACTAGTGGAATTCCCATCGGTTGTAGATGCCGTTCAGTTCGGCTTGAACGTTCAAAAACAGATCAAAACCAATCCCTCGCGTTTTGTTTTGCGCATAGGAATTCACTTGGGCGACGTCATCGTGGACGACGGCGATATCTATGGGCACGGCGTAAATGTCGCTGCGCGTCTCGAAGCACTCGCGCCTGCTGGAGGGATTTGCATTTCATCTATCGTTCATGAAAGCGTAGGTCGGCGGATTACCGATAGCTTCGTGGATATAGGCCAACACGACCTGAAAAACATAGCCAATCCGGTTCGCCTTTATTCCTGGCCTCCCCAACTCAAAGAAACAAAGAAAGCGAGCCAAGAGCCTAGTGAAAAACCCTCAGTTGCAGTGCTTCCTTTTGAAAATATGAGCAACGACCCTGATCAGCTGTATTTTGGCGATGGCATATCAGAGGACATCACTACGGGCCTGTCGCGGTTTAAGACGTTGCTTGTGGTTGCACGCAATTCATCGTTTCAGTTCAGAGGTTCGGAAATGAATGTTGGCGAAATTGCAGCCAAGCTGGGCGTTCAGTATCTGCTAGAATGTAGTGTTCGAAAAGTCGGAAACAGAGCCAGAATCACCGCACAGCTCATTGTTGCGGAAACCGGAAAGCAACTTTGGGCGGAACGTTTTGATCGTAACCTCGAAGATATCTTCACCGTTCAGGATGAAGTCGCTCGCAACATTATCGCAGTGCTGCCGGGGCGCGTGCAACATGATGTAGCCTCAAGAATTAACTCTAAACCCACGAAAACATGAAAGCCTATGAGTTGCTTTTGAAGGGAAAGGCACTTCGCGACGGTTTGAATCCAACGGATACGGCCCGTGCCAAGCAATATTTCGAGAAAGTTCTCGAATTGGACAGCGGTTATGCGCGTGCATACATGTATCTTGCTGATACCTATGTGGTTGATCTCTGGCTTGGACTGGCAGATCAGGATGCCCCCGAAAAAGCGCTGAACATTGCGAGAAAGGGTGCGGCGCTGGACAACAATGACGTCTATATCCAAGATCAACTTGGATATGCTTACCTGTGTGCTCAACTGTGGGAGCAAGCCAACACTCAATTTGAGAAAACACTCTCCAGAATAGTCAACGAAGCGGAATCCATGGCGTGGTGCGGGTACGGTTTTCTGCTGCTGTCGCGCCTTGAAAAGGCATTTGAGGTGGTTGTCGAGGCGATGCGACTCGACCCGCTTCACCCGCCGGCACTGGGTTGGATTCTGGGACAGGTATATTTTTTCCTTGGTCGGTATGAAGATGCAATTGGAGTATTGATTGGTGAGGCAAATCTTAATTCTTTAGCTGACGCTTTTCTGGTTTCTGCTTACGCTCATTCAGGCCGACAAAGTGAGGCTAAAGCAGCATTGCAGATCTTTATCCAGAACCGGAACGCTGAACTGGGCAGTCGGGGTATAACTGCACTCGACAATAGCCGCGCCGAACTTGTCGATGGTTTCAGAACAATGTGGCGCAATCCTGAAGATTGGGAGTTACTATTGTCAGGGCTCCGTCAAACTGGACTGAAAGACTAATCGATCGCACGTCGTACGGTCTTATTCAGATCCGAGTATTCAAGCAGCCTTTGGTACCAAAACCTCAGACGACGGACAATTCTTGATGTTGGCGACAGTAGGCTGAAGTCGGGAATGGCGGACATGCCAAAAATGTCAATATTACTTGCGATCAGCCGGGAGTTTTCAAGAAAGTGCGGTGGCCACCAAAGACAATTGCCCGGAACACTTTGGGACATTAGCGAGCGACTACTTAAGGCTGCCTCATAGCATCATGGATGACTAATATACGTTTGGGCCGGTTTCGCGGCCGACCCAAACCGGACCTTGGCAAGCTTGCCAAGCGCTTCATCGCCGTTTTCGCATTGCAGCCGTTTGTGTATCTCGCATTTGAGATGTTTGAAGTCAGCATCGGGGAACTGAGCGACCACGCCAATACGTTCGGACCACGGCCAAATGCATCCCCAAGCTACTCTCGGTGAGCGCGGGCAAGGGCATGCAACCTTTTCATATCGTCGTCTTGGATGCCCAATTCATTCAAATGTCTGACCAAGGACTGAAGATAATCGAAATTAGGGCCAAGCCCGCCCTCCGCCACGGCGATTATCCGAGCCGCTTCTTCATCGGTCAGATTTGGCATGTAGCGGCGGTTCGCCCGGTCCATGACGAACACCAAGGCGTCCACTGACCCCTGAGGTGTGGCAACTTCGAGAAACACAGGGCAATAAGCACCCGCAAACATTTCGCGGCGCCACATGAATTTGGTCTCTTGATCCACCAGCTTTGCCGCGATCCTGAAGACTACGCCGTCGCATTGCCCGCCCTGATCGAGAGCAGCCATAAGCCCGGGTCGCGCGTAGGTGCCGCGCCCTCCTTCCAACCGCATGCAAAATCTGCGGCGCCAGCCGGATAACACGCCACGCCGGTATTCTTCGACGTAAACAGCCGGGTCCCAGATCAGCGACCCATATGCAAAAATCCAAAGATCCTGGGTCCATCGACCAGACAGCACCGCCCGCCGATTGGCCTCTCTGGCATCATGGTCCATACGCCACCCCGGCGGCCACCCCTCGGCCATGGCTTGTTCATCCAGTTCAGCGAAGCGCTCCTGTCCGAAACGCATCTCCGAGACATCTGGTCGGATGATTAATTCGCGAAGGGCGGGCGTGTGTTGAAAGACGTGTTCTGGAAAAGGCATGGAGCATTCTTGTCGGTTTTGGTTCTCAGTGACCAGAGGAGACTGCCTTGTAGGACAAGATGCCGGCAGAACCTCCTTCAACGGATAGTCAACCTTGCGCCCTCTCGCTCATGCATCTGACAAAGACGTTGATTTTGACGGTTCATCATCTGCCACGATACCTGCGTGCAATGAATGGTAGGTCCGACGGGCTGTGGTACGCGCCGGGGTTTCGATTCAGCATCGCCAGAACAAAATCCTTTTCAGCCCTAGCGTCGTCATGCGGATAACGTCCAGTATCTGGACATCTTGACTGCCCCAACAGCCGAGTGAGGAACCCTCTTAATCGTTCTGGACTGGATATGTGGGCGAGCGAGATGTCCGTCATGGCAAGGTTCCCTATTGCTGTTCGTCCTTTGACCCAAATCTACAGGTCCGCAGACGCATCTGGTATCCTGATTGACATTGTGCTGTTCTACAAAAATGCAGAACGAGTTTCGAAACTGGTCAGATATTCGAGTGTTTCTCGCCGTGTTCCGCGAAGGCTCGACATTGGCGGCGTCAAGGAAGTTGGGCGTTGCACAGCCCACCGTTGCCCGACGCATTGACGCTCTGGAAAACGAGACCGGGCTCACGCTTTTTGAACGCGACACGCGAGGATTCAAGCCGACGGACCACGCGAGGGACCTCTATCCGCTGGCGCAAGCCATGGAAACGCGGGCCGACAGTTTGGCAATGAAAACAAGAGAGCTGGCCCAACCCAAACCGGTCCACATCACCTCGCCCTCACATTTTTCGGATGCCACGATGGACATTTTGAGTGCGTTCGCGGCATCCCATCCTGATATCGTGATCAAATTCGTTCATGGCACCAGGGTCCACGATCTGTTTGCGGGCGAAGCTGACATTGCGTTTCGCGTTTCAAACAGCACCCCAGAGCCGGATCTCGTCTGTCGCAAGATCGGCATCGATCATTTTACCCTGTATGGAACGCAGAGTTATGTCGACAATTTTGGATTGCCCGCGTCGCTCGACGATCTGGAGGGCCACAAATTCGTTACGTTCCGAGACAGGGAAACGTCGGCAAGCCAACATGATTGGTTGATGAAGTACGTTTCAACAGACCAAATCGTGCAGACCTTAAGCGAATTGGACCTGATGTACGCCGCCATTAAGGCGGGTCATGGATTGGGTCTGATCCACACGCGATGGGCGGACAGTCAGGGGACGTTCATCAGGTGTTTTGACGACATAGAAGAGTTGTCCATGACAATGACGATGCTCATCGCGCCAGACGCCTATCGCCGGCCCGAGGTCAAGGCGTTCAGCAAATTCTTCGCGCCCCGATATGCCGCGACATTCACATAGACAATCGCGCACCCACCGAGGGTACTTTTGACACTTAGCGGGCATTCAAAACACAGATGCGATTGTCCGCTCTTTCATTCTTCAGTTTTCATAGATGCTTGAAAAAAGGCTTTTTCAAAGCGTCAGAGCAGAGAATGCCCAATGGACTTGGTGGTTATGAGACTTCATGTCAGGTGAAACTAAAAAACAATCCGGGTTCGCAACCCCAACAAGACGATGTCGCTCTGGCCGGGATTGAGTAGCGGGTTGGAAATGTACTGGATTGACGGAGTGATTTGCAGGCCGGGTGAGATGGAAAACCGATAGAACGCCTCGGCACTGAATTGGCTCCCATCAATCCCATTTGCCTCTGCCCAGTTGAGGCCCAGACCCGCCGCGTCGGTGTTTCTGCCATAATAAGCGATGCCTGTTGAGATCGAACGGTCATAAAGCGCTGCCGTTCCTTCACTGGCGCCCACGCGCAGAAACGGCATCCACTTATTGTCGATGAACCATGCTGCCGAGAAAGATGCGCCGTAGTCTTCAGGTCTGCTTCCGTCATCGGCGGCATCGGCATGCCAGAGTGTCAGATGAACGTTGTCGAAGTAGATCCGGTCAAGGCCACTCGTGTAGCCGACTTCGAGGCTTTTGAAGAGGTTTCCATCCGAAAAAACCTCCAGATCCGGCGAGGTTGGATCGGCATTCGCATCGGCGAGGCTACCGATGACGTAAAAGTTGCTGTCGAGCTTTAATCCTCCCGCGATTCCGAGTCCTGGATTGGGTGTGTTGATGGTCGGATTTGTGTTGAAAGCCAGATTCTGGAACGCTGAATACGGGCTGACTGCGCCATAAATGTCCAGAAAATCGGTGACGTCGATTTGCCCGAATTGCAGTGTCCATGAGCCATCTGCCGCCTTTTGGGTCCAGAACAGGTTCGTCAGCATCGCGCCGTTGTCATTAAACGCAGTGCCGGTGATGGACAAGGCGCCGCCATCCAACCCCAGGAACTGCGGCGCAACACCAGTATAGGCGTGGCGGTGTTCCAGTTTGAATGTCAGCGACCCGTTTTCGGTTGCCTGCCAGTTGCCGTAGAATCGAAATATCCCACTTGCCGCTTCGCCTGAGCCGAGGTCCGCGTTCGAAGATTGGCCGAGTGCCAGATAATCAAGATTGAACCGAAACCCCTGTTCGGCCAATCCATCTTTCCATGTGAACCACCTCGGCGCGACATTGCGGGGAAAATCCGAACGGTATTGTGGGTCCGTCAAGCCATCACCGGGCTCCAACTCACCCTGTACAGAAGAAGGGCCATCAAGACCTTGGGCAAATGCCGGAACTGTCGTCGCGACAAAAGCAACTACAGCCGTGATGGTTCGTATAACATTCATTGTTTTGTTCAATCTGACCGACCTTAGTTCCAGTGCCCATGACAATAGATTTTGGTACCAATTGCTGGCTGAAAACTTACATCATAGATCAGTGTTTCAAAACATTTATCCTTAGTTGTCGCTGGTGCCGGGTGATATCAGCGGGTCAAAAGTTGAGGCCTTTGAATTGTTGGCGATCAGGGCCTGCACCCAGTCCTGCTGTGCTGTATTCCTATCCTCTAAAACACCATGAATGGGGCAAAGGAACAATTCTGATTCATCGATCGCATTGGGTAGCGCGAACCAGTCTTGTGAGTTGGTTGCTGGCAATTTGGCCTTGGCCACGCGATAGTCGACTGGCCCGTTGGATTGGGGAAGTTCCAGTGATGACTGTTCATCAAGTATATCGTCGTAAAGCGTTGGGCGGGCGCCACCGGTGTCGATGGTGAATGTGCTTAGCCATTGCTGCTTATTTGAGGGCTCGAAACGACCCGTCTCTTCCTCAGCATAACGGATGGCTTGGCCGGGGTTAACGTCCTTTAGAACCTTGCTGTCAGAGACAACAATTGTGCCATGAACCAGAACATATGGAATGCCGGTAGAGGCCAGACCGTTCTTGCCTTTGGAATAGGTTGCGTTTTCAGTCACATTCTCGGGGTCGAAAATTGTAATATCCGCAATCATCCCTTCCTGAAGCCGTCCGCGCACATCCATTGCAGTTATTCCGGCGTCACCCAACTGTTTGGCTGCCCAATAGCTGAGTTGCGCCAGTGAAAACATCAAAGGAACATCGTTCTCACGCGCAAGACGCAACAGGATTGCGTGCGAGCCAGCAGAACGCGGGTGACCTGCATAGTTGTCAAACGGGGCATCCCATTCGAGCCGCTCTCCCTTTTCATTCAGTGCGGGCATGCCATCGCCCGAAATGACAAAATTCGGGACCTTGATCCAATCCTTGATCCACTGCTCGCGCGGCGGGCTGAAGGCAATTGCGGTGCGTCCTGGTTCGGAGTCTTTAAATTCGAGGAATTCTTCCTTGGTCACATAGCGGTCCAACTGGGGATCAAAGATAGTTTCCTCATACTTATAACCCATCGAATCTTCCCAGTTGTCGGGTGCAAGAATAGAGGCGCCGTAGTTTCCAGACCCCGCTGTCCAAGGGTACCATGTCGACCAGACATTATAACCTCGAGCGCGCGCCAATTGCATCTTTTCTTCAATTTCCCACCAGCCGTAGTCATTGGTATGGTGAAGTTGAAGTGAGGCCCCCAAAACCATAGCGTTTGTTAACAGTTCGTTTGCGCCTGTCGCGGTTTCGATTGGCGTTGAAGCGCTGGGATGAAATCGGTGGTGCGCAGCGGTCAACCGGTCATATTTTGCAGCAATTTTTTGAGCTTCGAACATTTCATAAGTGGTAATGCCTTCGCGAGCATATCCAATGGTAGAACCGACACCCAAAGCACCCTGCCGCAAACCCTCATCCAGGATCGCAGTAACTTCATTCATCTGGTCGAGATTACTACGAGTAACTGACCACCCATCAACACCATCCTCAGCGGCGTCGGCGCGGTAGTCAAAGAAGAAAGGCATCGAAACGTTGGGACCCTCGAGCGCCAGACCATCGTGTACCCGCATGCGCGCAAATTCCTGACCGACCACGGTGCCAAAGTTTGCCTGCGTGTTGCCTTCCCGCTCCGCATACCATTCGGAAATGTTCAGGGCGCCAACTTCAAAATCCATTTGCGTTGTTACGCCGTCGCGCAAATTCAGTTTAATGCCAAAAGGGCTCAGCCCGTGCTGCTCAAGATCAATGAAGCCAGGCGCAACGACATGGCCAGTTGCATCGATAGTTTCAGAGCCTTCGATTTGATCGGTCGTGATTTCAGTGATCCAGCCATTATTGATTCCAACATTTGCAACCTGATCGAACCCAGATTCCGGGTCCATCACGCGGCCGCTTAGAATGACCACATCGAAGTTTTCGGCCAGCGCGGCAGACCCCGCAGCCAAGGTTGAAAGAGTGATTGAAAACAAGAATGTGGCCGATTTCATAGAGAATCTCCTAAAGGTCCGGGACCGATGTTAGGCGAAGATGCATCTGGTCGGTTCAAAGATACCATTCATTTCGATGGACAGATTCTCAATTTTCAATTGAAATGACAGATGCTGTTGGTTTTTGTGGTATCTGAATGGTCATGCAAGATTCTCTACCAGCAACCCTGAGTGTCGCATTTCTTCATCCATTCTTTGAAGAATTGTTTCGGCGTGGCGCAAAAAAATCAGAATTGGCCGCACGTATCGGCATCGACGAGACATCGCTTTTTGATCCTGTAGTCTCGGTACCTGCCAACAGCGTTTACGGATTTTTGAGCTGGATTGCGGCTGATACAGAAGATCCGTTGCTTTGCGCCCGTATCGGTCAACAAATGGCCATGGGTGCATGGGCGCCCTTGCTGCCCTTGATGGGCTCCGCAAAGACGGTCGGCGACTTTTTCCAGAAATTCAGTTTGATGTCGTCCGAGCAAGGCCGCGCAGTGAGCTACAAACTGGAAGTCGAAGGGGCTGTAGCGATATGGCGATTGGTCCGAGCAAAAGGTGCGAGCAACGATGCGTCTTTTGCAGATGCTGTCGCAGCCGGGTTTTTTGTAGGGCTTCTAAAATCTGCGGCGCAAGATGAATGGGAAACAGCAAGGACCATTGCTGTGTTGCCGGACACATCGATTGTTCCACGGGATTTGCTGCCGTCAACATCCGTTTTGTCTGGCCGGCCCGGTCTAATCCTCAGGTTTCCATCTACATATCTAGGGTTGGAAATGCCGACGATTTTACCTGCGGATAACCTTCCTGAATTAAGCGTGACGAATGCGCGGGAAACAACGCTTGCTGAGCGGGTGAGCGTGTTGATCGAGCGACATATTTCAGATCCCAACCTGGGTGTTGAAGGCGTTGCGAAGGGTGTGGGCTTGGCGAGTTGGAAGTTGCAATCCCTGTTAAAGGAGGAAGGGATGAGCGTTTCGCGTATCAGGGACGAAGTTCGACGAAGATGCGCCATCGAAAAGGTAACCGAGACCGCAGACTCTGTTAGCTCCATCGCCGCCCGTCTTGGGTACACGAACAGTTCGAACTTCACTCGGGCATTTCGAGGATGGACCGGCAGTTCGCCACGCCACTATCGGAAAAAAGCCCGGAACCGATGCCGTCTTGTCGTCAATCGCTGAAGTTATGCGCACGGGATCACTTTAGAACCAGACGTTCAGAACCACCGTCATTAACTTATTTGCCATCGTCATGAACTTTCAGCATGGCTCGCGCAAATTGCGCGAATAATGCCACAAAAACACCAACACCTACGAAAATGTAGATGACAGTAAATAGCTTTCCGAAATCTGTCTGGGGGGACAAATCCCCAAGTCCGACCGTCGACATAGTTGTCGCACTGAAATAAAGCGCATCGACCCAAGACCAGCCCTCGACGCTCCGGTAACATGTCGAGGACGTGAAAGGCTTTGGCGGCCCGTCGAGTGTTTCGTGAATTCTGTCAAACGTGTAACGTTTGAATCCTAAGCTAGTTTCCGATGGCCATTAGTTTTTTAAATAATGTGGCAGAACCATTACCAAGACAAACTGATCATTCGCTGCGCCGCTGGCCAATGACTCACTTGCGGGACGGGGCAGACTTTCATCAGGTCGGCACAAATAGCCGCTTGCCGAAGATCATGCCCGCCACAAATCGCCGCCCCCTAGCGCGTTACCCATCTCGTCCTGGTTCATCCGAATTACTGGAGAACAGCGCGATCTTGTTGCCTTGGGGGTCGCGGAGATAGCCGACGTAGAATTGGGGGCCGTAAGCGTCGCGGAAACCCGGTTGGCCCTCGTCGCGGCCGCCAGCAGCGAGCGCGGCGGCGTGAAGGTCACGGACCTGCTTCTGGCTTTGCACACAAAAAGCAACCATTGCGCCGTTCCCTGCCGATGCCGGTCGTCCGTTGAAGGTCGGTTTGACGTAGTAGTCGGGCGAAACGGTAAGCTGCCCGGGTTGCGGCGGGAGCACATAGCTCAGACCCTCTGGTCCTTCCTCGAATCCGTAGCCGAGAGCCGACATGAACGCCGAGTAGAATCGCTTCGCGCGCTGGATGTCGTCGGTACCGACGGTGACGTAGCTGATCATACTGCGGGTCCCTTGCCGAAGGTTCGGTCGTTTCGACGAGTACTGCCTGACGCTTTTAGATCAACACGCCATTTGGCTCAAGATACCGATGCAAGGATAGGCGCATGACCAGCCATTCAAGCCTATTGTAGCATCAGTCAATTTGGGCTCGTTGCCGTCAGTATTGCTTATGAGTCCTGACCTTAGTCTAATGTGATAAGCCCGCCAAAAAATAAACCAAGTTCCTCATGGTCTATCATCTGCTGCACTTTGGCGATGTATTGATCAGGGCGCACAACTATTAAAACACCTTGCCGTCGATCGAGACCTCGCTGATCAAAAATATCATTACCATTTTTGCAATCTGGGCAGAAAACTTTTTCGTAGTCGATCAAGCCGTATGGGCCTTTGGTTGGTCGCAAAAGTTTTGGCATGGATTCAAATTTCATGTCCTGATGCGGCATTTGAAATACCGCGCGGACATCGATTAAGCTGTCTATATCATCGCCCCAGCGTGCAAAGGCTCCGATTTGGCTGGAAGGATTCGAGATAAAGTCGCAAAGCTTTACGATGTCGCTTCCAGCTTGTCCCACATCACCTTCACCAGCAAAGGCAAATATTCGCCAACGCCCATCAGCTTTTAAGACATGTCCCAGCTGCATCGGTTTGGCATCGCTTAACCGGATAACCGGAGCAGAATGGAACCTCATCCCGACCTTCATTCCCGTTGCAAGGGCCTGATGCTCTGTTGTTCCGGTAATGATGGACAGATCATATTGTGTCTCAACGCCAGCGGTGTATCGGCCATGCCGTTTGAAATATGTCTGAAATTGCGCAACTTCATCGGCATTCTTGAGTTTTGTGCTGAACAGTCGCGCCATGTCCCGATCAAAATCTATCAACTCCTTTGCTTTGGCTTGGCGTTCTTGCGAATACGTGTGGAGCAACGCAGGCGCGACCTGACCGCGCAAAACGGCGGCCAGCTTCCAGCCCAGATTGAACGCATCCGCCATGGAAACATTCATGCCTTGCCCGGCCTTCGGGCTATGCGTGTGGCATGCGTCACCCGCGATAAAAATGCGCGGCGCACGATGGTCCCGCTCGATATCGGGCACATCATCGAATGCGTCGCACAACCGTTGGCCGATTTCATAAGCAGACCACCATGCAATTTCTTTCACATCGAGGTCGAAGGGGCATAGGATATCGCGTGCCTTTTGTATCAAGGTCTCGGGCGAGACGTTGCGGTCAACGGCGCGTTCATCGCCGTGCAGCGCGTCCAACTCGATGTACATCCGGACCATATAGCCGCCCTCGCGAGGAATGATCAGAATGCTGCCATGACTTTGCGATTGGATGGCCGCTTTAAGTCGTATATCGGGAAAGTCAGTGACTGCCAGTACATCCATGACGCCCCAAAGCTGGCGCGCAGAATCGCCCCTGAGACGGTGACCCAAAGATTTGCGCACTGAGCTTCGCGCACCGTCACAACCAACGACATAGCGTGCGCGGATCGTTTCAATGTTACCATCTGTATCCAAGCATTTGAGCGTCGCGGTGACAGGGTAATCCGCGTCCTCGGTCGTGGTTAGCGAGATCAGTTCACGGCCATAGTCAGGCTCCAATCGATGCGAGGATTGCCGCATCACATCCAGGTAAAAGTCATGGATGCGTGCTTGACTGAGAATGACGTGAGGCATCTCAGACAAATCATCTTCTACGTCTTGAATACGATCTGCACGGTACAATCCTTTGCCATCGGAATCAGGGCGCCAGAACGCGACTTCGTTGACCCAATACGCCTCTTTCAGAACCCGTTCGGCGAAGCCAAAGGCCTCAAACATCTCGATTGAGCGACAGGCGATACCGTCAGCTTGGCCAACCTCAAGAGGCCCCAACTTGCGCTCTGCGATCCGGGTTGTAATGTCTGGAAACGCGGCAAGTTGGGCGGCCAATGTCAGGCCAGCAGGGCCGCAGCCAATGATCAAAACATCAACGTTGTTTTGATTGGTCGCCGATGTCGTCTGCAAAGAGACCGCAGGATCACCAGTTCGAAAGCCATTTAAATGATACTGCATGCAGCCACCCTATTTATTGAGCACTCATACTATGCTGGGCGCTATTCTTTGTAACAAGTATTTGGTTGCATCATGATCAATGCGGCTTCTACCGGGCACGCAGCATTGGTCAATGTGGGCTCCTTGCGGCCATTCGCTGCAGTAAGCCTAAATGTCCGCCATGACGACATCCTGGTTTAAAGTTCCATGCTACTTTCGGCAAAGTGCCGATGTCGGACCGCTAATTTGGCAAACCGGCATCGCTCAAATCTCCGATGAATCTGGAAAGGTCTTTTTCCTGCAGGTTCTCGAAGGCAAGCCTGACTTTTGAAAGCGTCATTGTAGATTGAATATTCTGCCCGTGTGCTACCATCCGCCGTGCCTCTTCTACTCGATTTTGCCGTCTCAATATAACGGCCAGTACATAATGACCAAACGGGCCGACCGACTTCCCCTCTAGTGCTGTTCTTGCGCAGGCTTCAGCTTGTTCCATATCCTCAAGGAAATAAAGACAGAAGGCCTTGGCTAACAATTTGACCTTGAAGTATGGGCCAGAGAGACCAAACTGAGTTGCTGAATCGAAATGGGGCAGCGCAAGCTTTGGCTGACTATTTGCGAGTCGCGCGAATCCAAGTACTAAATAGGAATTCGCGGAGCTTGGGTTGAGACTAACAGCAAGTTCGGCTTTGGATATCGCAGCATCATGTTTGCTCAATAGAGAATAGACGAGGGCGAGGCTGGCATGCGCAAAGCCACTTTGTTCATCAAGGGTTACCGAGCGTTCAGCGTGATAAAGAGCACGTTCCTTCGCACTTTCCCTATCATCGACTTGGACAAAAAACAGTTTACGTAGTTCGGCATGCGCCATGGTTGCGTGCGCGAGCGCATAGTCCGGAACCAAATCAATGGTGTTGGACAAGATGTCCTTTGCCTTCTTGGTATCTTCATCCGAGAATTTGAATAGATGCCACAAAGCTTTTTGAACGCGGTCCCACACACTGATTTCACCCCGTTTCAGGCGGGCTTGCTCACGCAACTCAAACCTCAGCTCCCAATCTATATGTCCAACGACGGCTGAGGCGATTTCCTCTTGCAACGATATTACATCTTCTGTTCGGCGGTCCAAGCGGTCGGCCCACAGATTATGCCCGCTTGACGTATCAATAAGATTGGCGGTGACGCGAACGCGCTGATCATCATAGCGCACGCTGCCTTCCAAGAGGTAGTGAGCTCCCAGGCGTTGAGCGATTTCCTCACTCGTCAGTGCCGCATCTTTGAGAAGTTTGGTAGACTTCGAGGAAACCACCGCCAGCCAGTCCACTTTTGATAGCTCAGTGATGGGTTCGTGATTGATACCAGCGACAAAATGGCCGTGGTCGCTCTGGCCACTGAGGCATTCAAAGGGCAACACTGCAATTACCGGTTTCTGTGGCGTCGGAAGTTGAGTGACTATGTGATCGATTAGACGGTCTTTTTTTGCTGGTGGCTCCGTTTTTTGTGCCTCTGCTATGGTTTTTGATCGGAGGTTCGGCCAACGACTCATAAATTGCAGGAAACCGGATTTGAGGTCCGTGCTTTGGCCAATCAACATTGTTAAGCGTCATATAATCTTTGAGATTGTGTGCTGCGTACAAAAAGGCGTGGCTGCGCGCGCCGTCGCTGATTTCCTTGTTTGCGAAATTGAGGCCGATCGCGACGCGTGCCAATAAATATTAGCTTTCCATGAAGCTGAGTCGATGGCTTTCGTGCCGTTCCACCCAACTCATCGCCTCACGCCGTAGAGTTCTGACAAACTCCATGATCCCAATGTCATCCTGCCAAAGCCCCAAGGTGTGGTGTTTTGGATGAAACAGGCTGAGATCGTCGAGGATAGCATCCCATTGGGCAGGTCCGCAGTTGCCCCGCCGAGCCAGCAGGGAAGGAACATCCAAATTTTCGCCATGGGCTGCGAACGCTGCAAATGCAGGAGTTGCGGTGCACCTCTTGGTTTCTCAGCAAAGGTGCGGGAGAGCTTGGATAGGAAACGTCTTGTTATTCGAATAGTCACTGACACAAAAAGCCCGTCGCAGTATTTGGAGGGAATGCGACGGGCCGTACTTTTGCGCCGATCCTTA